>NZ_JAAXDD010000030.1:0-33219 GCF_019798305.1 Rhizobium leguminosarum | reverse complement strand
GGCGGCGGCGCGATCGAGGGCCGCATCGTTTGCTATCGGCAGTTCGCGCTTGTGCGGCGCAATCAGCGCTACCTCCTCGCATTTTTCGGCCGCGATATCTTCCGGAAGTTCAATATACACCGGCCCCCTCTTTCCCTCCTGGGCGATGCGGAATGCTTCACTGACCGTTGGCGGGATCATCTCCGCCGATGTGATTTGTATTGCGTGCTTGGTCACAGGCTTGATCACCTCGACGGTGGCGGACCTCTGAAAACCCGCCTGGCGGCGGTTCTTGATCGCCTTCTGGCCGGCGATCAGCAGCACCGGCATGCCGTTGAGCCGGGCATATTCCGCGCCGTTCGGGACGTTGAGCGCGCCCGGACCGCAGGTGGTGATGCAGACGCCAGTGCGGCCGGTGAGCCGACCCCAGTTGGCGGCCATAAGGGCCGCGGCCCACTCGGTGTGGGTCGGCACGACCTTGATCGTCGAGTTGCTCAGCGAATGGAAGAGGTCGATGGTTTCCTCGCCGGGGATGTAGAAGATGCACGTGACCCCCTGGTTTTCAAGCGCCCGGACAAAGAGGTCGGACCCCTTGACCCCGCGCTGTTCGCCCTCAGGGCTGGAGGTGATCTTTTTTTGCATTTCTGCCATGTCAGTCTCCCTTCGTGCCAATCAGGTCGGGACCACGATCGGGCTTTAGCGACCCGGCTTACTCTGAGCACTACTCGTGCCAATCAGGTTGCGCCGGTAAGCCTTCGAGATTGCACATGTTTCGTTGTCGCCATGCGGAGGGGTTTTGTAGGGTTGCCGACATGTCGTGTCGCAATCCGTCCCGATCACCACCGCAAACGCAGGGGCGGTTCGATAGGCTTCAGGGCGAAAAATACGCGATTGGGGGAGGAAGAATTCGTCTCGCGAAGCCGAAAAGGTGACGACGATGTCGTAAGTTGATTGTCATCAACAACTGACCCACCCGAAACACTGGTAGGCCAGTGCTATCCCGCTAAACCATTCCTTGGGATAGGATCCCACTTGCCCACAGCTTCAGGCGGCAATGATGAAGAACAAAGAATGACCAGTATTTAGACCCGCGCTCCTAAGCCCGCGCGAATGCCTCAACGCAGCCTTGAAAGAGCAACCGTCGAAACCACAGGTTACCGAAGTGGTTCACAATTTCGTATGCGGCGGTTGGGACGCAGCAGAGATGCACAGGCGCTGCCAATGACGGTCAAATAGAAGTGATCTGGCCACGGTCCATGCGATAAACCATATCGAGCCCCTTACCGGCATGCCGAAGATCGGCGCCGGAAAGAAGGATGGAAAGACCAAGCGGCTGCAGGGATGCAACTACCTCGGAAATGCGCTTGGAAAGAGCGGGGGCGACGCCTTCGAATGGCTCGTCTAGCATTAACAGCTGGGTTCCAGTCATGCGTGCGCGACCGATGGCCACGAGTTTCTGCTGGCCGCCTGAAAGCTGCAGGGCGCGGCGATGGCGGAAGTCCGCTGCCTCCGGAATGAGCGCATAGACATCGTCGAGCCGCTTCTGCGCATCTGTGACGCCAGCTGCCCATGCCGGAATAAGCAGGTTTTCCTCAACAGTCAGTTCGGGAATAAGGCGCCGGTCTTCCGGCGCGAAGCCCATCTGGTGGTGCACGCGCAGATGCGGCGCCTCACGGGAAATGTCCTTCTTCTCATAATGGATCGAACCTGCCCGGAGTGGCAAGAGCCCCATTATCGCACGCATCAACGTGGTCTTGCCGGCACCATTGCGGCCGACGATTCCGACCATCGAGCGGGCTTCGACCTTCATGGAAACGTCACGCAGAATAGGTACCCCGCCGATGGAGACGTTGATTGACTTCACTTCAAGCATGGTTATCCTCCCTGGGAACGCAATGTTCTTCACCAATGATGAGTTCGCGCACTTGTCGGTCGCTGAGGACCGTTTCCGGAGGTCCATCAATCAGCACCCGGCCTTCGAAGAAAGCGAGCACGCGGTCGGAGTAGCGACCAACGATCTCCATGTCGTGCTCGACGAAGAGCACGCTGACACCTGCGACACGGGTCGCATCAATAATGCGGTCCATGACCGAGAATTTTTCTTCGCTGGCGACGCCGCTCGTCGGCTCGTCCAGGAAAAGAACCTTCGGCTTGCCAACCATGGCAATTGCAATGTCGAGAAGCTTGCGGATGCCTTCGGGCATCGTGCCGGCAATCGAGTTGCGGAACGCTCCAAGTCCGAACACCTCGAGCCTCTCGTCAGCATGGGTCGCGAGCTCGTCGTCGGAAAGAATTGAAAAGCCCTTGACGCCAACGCTGTCCGTGGCGCTGTAGGCAAACATCAGGTTCTCAATCGCTGTCAGCGAGTTGAACAATTGCGGAATCTGAAAGGACCGGGCAACGCCGCGCCGAGTGATCTGACGAGGTGAAAGCCCGACGATTTCCTGTCCGTCGAGCAGGATCGAACCGGAGTCCGGGCCGAGGTAGCCCGTAATCATATTGATAAACGTCGTCTTGCCGGCGCCGTTTGTGCCGATCAGCCCCGAAATCGTTCCAGACATGATGTCGACGTTCACGTCGTTTGCGGCAGTTACCGCGCCGAACCGCTTGACGAGGCTCTTTGCTTCAATAATCGGCTTCATGCTTTTTCTCCTGCCTCGACGGTGGTCGTGTTGCGCTTACCGAAACGGATGCCGCCCAGGCCTGTCGGCAGGAACAGGATCATCGAGAGGATGATGACGCCAAGTACCAGTTGCCAAGTGTTGGGGGCATGCTGATAGGCGAACGTCCTGACAAATTCGAGTGCAAGCGCGGCGATGAAGGGCGTGAAGATGTTGCCAGTACCGGCAAGGACTGCGATCACCACGAATTCGCCCGAGGTTGCCCAGAAGGCCATTTCCGGATCCACATGCGCGACGAGAATGCCGCTCATGGAGCCACCTACGGCGGCTAGAATTGCCGCAAGGATGTAGGAGAGATAGATCGTCTTGCTTGCAGACGCGCCGAGATACTCGACGCGAATCTCGTTATCCTTGATGCCAGGCAGCAGGCGACCGAGCGCCGTCTTGCCGAAGTACCAGACGGTTATCACCGCTGTGAAACAGATCAGGACGAGGATAACGAGGCCGTTGAAACGCGCAGTACCGCTCAGCGGCAGGCCGAACAAAGTCACGCCTCGGATGTTGAAGCCGTCCGTGCCGCCAAGTTCCACCGACTTCACCAGAAGACCATAGAGAAGCATCGACAGGGCGAGCGTCAGCATCGCGAAGAAGATGTCGCGGTAACGCGACAGAAGGAGACCGGCGACTGCTGCAGTCGCCGCGGCGATGACGACCGGGGCGATGAGCAAGAGAACCGCTTCGTTGATTCTCCAGAGATTGACCATCAAGCCGACGGAATAGCCGCCGATAGCATAATAGAGTCCCTGGCCGAACGAGACCAACCCAGCGCGCATCATCAGCACGAGGCCGAGAACCGCGAGCCCCTTGGCAAGGCCGATCGAGATGACGAAGTTCCAGGTGGGTAGCGCCCAGGCCGCGACGATTAGGAAAAGTGCCGCGCCGACGGCGACCGGCACAAAGGTTTTGGTTTTGTTCATCATATCTTGCGCAACTCCACACCGGAAAACAGCCCCTGCGGACGTATGGCGAGAACGATAGCCATCACTGCATAGATGCTGAACACTTCGACTTCGGGCCAGTAGTGGACCGCAAGTGAGCGGACGAAGCCGACGATCAGGGCGCCGACAGTGGTGCCAGGAATCGATCCAAGCCCCCCGATCACCACCGCTGCGAACATCATGACGACCACTTCGACGCCCATGCCCGGCGCCACCGAGATGGTCGGCGCTGTGAAGGCGCCGCCGAGTGCGGCGAGGATCGAGCCGACCACAAAGGCCGACACTTTCCAGCGGCTGACATTGATGCCCATCGCCTGCGATACTTCCGGATCATGAATGACGGCGCGCAGCATCTTCCCCTTGGCAGTGAATTGCAGAAACCACGTGAGGAAACCACCACTGACGATCGCCACGATGACGATAATGAGGTTGTAGGTCGGATAGACAAGGGGGCCGAGATAGACGTTGCCGAATGCCCACACCGGGTCGGAGGCTATCCATGGATCGACACCCCAGATGAGCTTCACCACGTCTTCCAGAATGAGGAAGAGCGCGTAGGTTACCAGCAGCAGCACGACGGGATCGCGCCCCGCGAAGTAGCGCAGGACGCCCCGTTCGACGACGAGGCCGACAATCGTACCGGCGATCAGCGCCGCGACAATCATGACCGGAATGCTGCCCGCGGGCGGCAGCCCCTGGGCGAACCAGTAACCCAGCAGAGTAACCGACATGTAGGCGCCGATGGCATAGAACGTGCCATGGGCCATGTTGAGGATCTTCATCACACCGTAGATCAGCGTCAGGCCGACCGCGATGATAAAGAGCCATGCGGAATACAAAATGCCGTCAATAACGGCGCCTACAAACGCGTTCATGCCACACACCGTTTCGAAAGGAGGGGCGGATCCATCTTTCGGTGCCAGTTGGCGCGCGAAGAGTGAAAACCGCTTCAAAGGGATTGCGGCGCCAAACGCGCGGGGAAACCCCGCGCAAGCGATGCCGCGGTGGACAAGTCACTTCAGCTTATTCTTGATCCACTCATGGCTGGTCATGCCTTCCGGTGGGTTCACCCTTTCTGGAGCGTAACGGATCACATCGACGAAGGTCAGCTTGCCATCGACGGTTTTGGTGCGGCCATAGACCATTTCCTGCACAGCCTGGTTGCCCTTGCCCAGCGACATCTTCACTTCGCCCGAGGGACCCTGGAAGGTGGAACCCTTGAGAGCAGCGGCGATCTCCTCCGTAGTCGGCGTCTTGGCGGTGTCGCCGCCCTGTGCCTTCTCATAAGCGAACTTCGCCGCAAAAAGCGTCTGCACCATGTGGTAGGACGGATAGCTGGGGGGCGTGGCGGACTTGGCGTTGTAAGCGGTCTTGAACCAGTCGTCATAGGCGTTGTCCGGTGCAAAGATGCCGTTTGGACCGCGGGCGCCGATGATGGTGCCATCTGGGATTTGTTTGGCCTGGCGATGAATCGCCGTTTCGCCTGCCGTCAGAACGACAGTGGCGTTCTTGAATAGATCGCGCGGCGCTCCCTGAAGCACGAGGCCCTCAAGGTCGCCACCCCAGAAGCTCGAATGAATGATATCGGGTTTGCTGCCGAGAATTGCGGAGATTTCAGTATTGTACTGACCGGCACCGAGCTTCGGCATCTGCGAGGTCGTCAGCGTCACTTCGGGGCGAAGGCTCTTCAGTGTGCCCTCGAAGTCGTTCCAGGCGTCCTGACCCCAGGCGTAGTTCTGGTTGATGCCGGCGTAGGTGTTGAATTTCTTGACTGTCTCGTTGACGTAGAGTGCGGCACCGGCGTTGTCCATCGTCGCGGTTGCAACGGGGCGGAATACATATTCGTAGTCAGCTTCCTCGAAGATGCGCGGCGTGCCGCAATCGAAGAGAAGTGTCATGGTCTTCAGTTCTTCGGCAACAGGCGCGACCGCAAGACAATCGCCCGAGGACGTGTAGCCTACGATCATGTCTACGCCCTGCTGTTCGACGAGGTTGCGTAGTTCGGAAACCTGCTTGGTGGTGCCACCGGCCTCGTCGATGACGACGAGTTCGATCGGACGGCCGCCGAAGCCGACCTTGTCATACGGCGCCGGGAGCTTGCCACCGGCATTGACCTGCTCGGCGAAGACTTCGGCGGCAATCTTTGCGGGAATGCCGAAGGGACCAGCCGGTGCACCGGACAGGAACGTCACAACACCAATAGTGAAGGGCTTTGGCTCCTGAGCCGAGAGGCCATCGGGGGCGGTGGCAGACAGAAAGATGGCTGCAATGGTCAGAGACCACGGCTTTTTCATAGATTCCTCCTCTACGGCAAATTGCCTGTTCCGGTGCAATGACACGCTTGCGTGGTAGGCCGAAAGCGTCCTCTCACGCTGCGGCCACGCAACCGAGTTCATTATGTTGAACTCAGTTCATTACTGTGTATAGTGAGTATTGCAACCAGCGTCAAGATGGAGGAGCGGCTGTTCAGCCAGAAGGCGAGTACAATCAGCGGCGCGAACTGTTCCTAAAGGGGAAACGGGCGCCGTCAGCCTCACGAAGAATCACTGAGGACGACTTCTCCTGAACTCCGCCAGAAGCTCGCTTTTGGCAAAACCTCCATCAGCAAGTCGACGTGGAGAGGATTTTCGTCAGCTGCTTATGTAGCCATTCGCCTGGAGAGCGAACCGCGACATTGACACTTGCATCGGATTGACGGTGAGCCCAAATGCACGATTTTCGCAGCCATTCGGTTCGACGCTGCGACGGCCTGCCTTAGGGTCAAAGAGCAGCCACGTTGCTCAAGCTGAGCCAACCCCACCTGGTCTCCTTTGGTCGGCAGTAAATTTCCGCTCTCTCAAAACGCTACGCTATCCTTCGACACTGATGCGTGATGAGCTGTTATGCCCCAATTGCTCGGAAAGAATGGCGGCTGATTTGCGCATCGTCTCTCCGAGTGACTCGATAAGCGCCGGAGTCGTTTCGCTTTCCAGAAGGCTGATGGCAATGCCGGCAACCGCGCATCTCGTATGATCTCGCAGAGCGGTGCCGATGCAGATCATCCCTTCGCGAACCTGACCGTTATCGATCGAAAAACCACGCATACGTATGTCAGCCAGCTCCTGCCTTAGTGCGGCAAGATTTTTGACGCTTCTAGAGGTGAGGGGCAAAGGAAAGTTCGCTCTGAAGAGAGCATCGAGCTTATCCTCCGGCATTTCGGAAAGCAGCATTTTGCCTGTCGCGGTAAAGGTGGCAGGAAGGCGCATTCCTATCCGGAAAGTATGCCCCAGGGGCTGGTCGGAATTACGGCAATCAATATAGACGACCTCGTGACGGTCAAGAGTCGTCAGTGTGACCGTGTAGGGAGACAATGTGGTGTCGGAAGCGAAATAATTCCGGAAAACTGACACCATGTCCATCTCGGATAAAAAACCGTGCGCCCAACGCATAGGATGCGGGCCGAGCCGGAACGTGCCGTCCTGTTTGCGAACAAGAAGGCCAAGCTCTACCATCACGCCTAGTAGGCCGTGAGCCGTACTTTTTGGCAACGACATCGCCCGTGTGATGTCGGCGGCCGACATTGCGTCGCTGGAATTGGTGACAAGATCGAGGATCGAGACCGCGCGCCTGAGCGCCGGAACAGAGTCGACGGATTTGCCGATCGCAGTGTCTTCCACTGCGGCGAGTCTTGCACTTGACACTTTCGATACCTCCTGTCAGGCTAGTTCAATATAACGATATTGGTTCAACAAATTGAACTCTACGCTGGGGAGAGGTCATGGTCAATCTAAAAAAAACGGAACTGCTGCGCGATCGATGCCTGATAAATGGCAAGTGGGTTGCGAGCTCTCAGAACAACCTAGCCGTCAAGAACCCCGCGACGGGGGAGATTGTCGGCACCGTCCCTGCGCTGGAGACGGCAGATATTGAGCAGGCGGTCGCAGCGGCCGAGATGGCGTTCCGATCGTGGCGCGCGCTTGCAGCCAAGGAAAGAGCGGCCGTCCTGCTTCGCTGGTTCGATCTGATAGTAGAAAATGCAGACGATCTCGCCGCGCTGTTGACGGCTGAACAGGGTAAGCCCCTCTCCGAAGCCAGGGGGGAAATACTCTATGCTGCCTCCTTCATTCAATGGTTTGCCGAGGAGGCAAAGAGAGTGTATGGGGACATCATACCCGCACCCACCACCGACAAGCGCATCCTGGTTTTCAAGCAGCCGATCGGTGTCTGCGCTGCGATCACGCCCTGGAACTTCCCGGCAGCAATGATTACACGCAAGGCGGCGCCTGCGCTGGCTGCCGGTTGCACAATGGTGGTTAAGCCGGCTGAGCAGACACCCCTCACGGCGCTTGCTCTCGGCATTCTGGCCGATCAGGCAGGTATTCCCGCCGGCGTTTTCCAGATTGTGACAGGAAAAGCACGCGAGATCGGCAAGGTGCTGACGGAAAGCGACATTGTCAAAAAACTCTCTTTCACCGGATCGACCGAGGTGGGGCGAATTCTGATGGCGCAGTCGGCGCCGACGATAAAAAAATTATCAATGGAGCTCGGCGGCAACGCACCTTTTATTGTTTTTGACGACGCGGACCTCGATGCCGCTGTCGATGGTGCCGTCGCTTCGAAATTCCGCAATGCTGGTCAGACCTGCGTCTGCACAAACCGTATCTACGTGCAGTCCGGTGTTTACGCTGTCTTCGCTGAAAAGCTTGCCGCGAAGGTTTCTGCACTGAAAGTCGGTGAAGGTACGCAGATGGGCGTAACGATCGGGCCGCTGATTGATGCTGACGCCATTACCAAGGTCGAGGACCATATTAGCGATGCGGTCGCGCAGGGAGCGAAAGTGGTCGCAGGTGGCAAGCGACACAGCCTTGGCGGGACATTCTTCGAACCAACCGTCCTGACGGGAGCGACACAGTCGATGAAGGTCGCACGCGAGGAAACCTTCGGGCCAGTCGCGCCTCTCTTCAGCTTTGAGACAGAGGAAGAGGCGGTCGCTATGGCCAACGATACGGAATTCGGATTGGCTGCCTATTTCTATACTGAAAACGTCCGTCGGACATGGCGAGTGGCCGAAGCGCTGGAGTACGGCATGGTGGGTCACAACACCGGTCAGATCTCGAACGAGGTAGCGCCATTTGGCGGCGTCAAGCAGTCCGGCCTCGGACGGGAAGGCTCCCGTTACGGGATCGATGACTACCTGGAAATCAAATATCTGTGCTCGGCGATCGCTTAAGCAGCTGACGACAAGGGAGGACTGAATGACGATCAATCCGTTCGAGTTTCGAACTGTCCCATCCATTGAAATGGCCTGGGGCGGAGCTAAGCGATTAGGTGAAATCATCGCTGCGCGTTTTGTCGCGCGCAAGGTGCTTTTGGTCACCGATGCGGGCCTTGTGAAGGCTGGGTTGATTGCGCCCATTGCCGCCAGTCTGGAGGCGGCTGGCTTCAGCGCGGCGATTTTCGATAGGGTTGTGCCAGATCCACCGGAAAGTGTTTTGTATGGTTGTGTCTTGGAGGCGCGGCAAGTCGCAGCCGATATTGTCATTGGTCTCGGTGGTGGCTCGTCCTTGGACATAGCAAAGCTCGCGGCGGTGCTGCTCTCGTCGGCACAACCGCTCGCCGAAATGTATGGCATCGGCAAAGTTCAGGGGGGGCGTGTTCCACTGGTTCTCGTTCCGACAACTGCGGGCACCGGTTCCGAAGTCACCAACATTTCCATCATCACCACCGGCGAGACGACCAAGATGGGAGTCGTGTCGGCGCAACTCTATGCGGATTTCGTGCTCCTGGATGCGGAATTGACCGTTGGTTTGCCGCAGGTTCACACCGCAGCAAGCGGCATCGATGCGATGGTGCATGCCATCGAAGCCTATACAAGTAAGCATAAAAAAAATCCGCTTTCGGACGCGCTTGCGCGTGAGGCGTTGCGGCTTCTCGGCAGCAATCTAATCGCTGGCTGCAAGGAGCCGACAAACCGGGACGCTCGCGAAGGCATGCTTCTCGGTGCAATGCTTGCGGGCCAGGCTTTCTCCAATTCCCCGGTGGCTGCGGTCCACGCGTTGGCCTATCCGCTGGGTGGACATTATCACATTACGCATGGTCTTTCGAACGCTCTGATGCTCGGCCCAGTCCTTCGTTACAATGCACAGGCGGCTGCCCCGCTTTACGCCGAGCTCGCCGATGTGCTTGGAGTCAAGGGAAGCGGCGACACTGCGGCCCGTTCCGAGGACTTCGTTACCCACATGCAGGTGCTGATGGATAAAAGCGGCGCGCCGCGCCGGCTCCGCGATGTCGGGGTAACCGACAACAGCCTCGCCATGCTGGCCACGGATGCGATAAAAAACCAGGGGCGCCTGCTCGTCAACAATCCGGTCGAGGTTCGGGAAGAGGATGCGCTGGCGCTGTATCGGGAAGCCTTCTAGATATTCCGCAGAAATTCACCGTTCATATCACTACGGGAGGATCCAACGTGACGGATATCCGACTTTACATGCTTCAGTCCGGCACCCTGAAATGCAAAGTGCACAACATCAAAATGAATCAGGGAAATGGTGCGGATTACGAAATCCCGGTTCCTTTTTTCCTGATCACCCATCCCGACGGTCACACCATCATCGACGGTGGAAACGCCATTGAAGTCGCGACGGACCCGCGCGGCCACTGGGGCGGTATTTGCGATGTGTACTGGCCGGTGCTTGACAAGGACAAAGGATGCGTCGATCAGGTCAAAGCTCTCGGCTTCGACCCGGCGGATGTTAAATACGTCGTGCAGTCCCACCTGCATCTCGACCATACCGGCGCGATCGGCCGCTTTCCGAATGCCACGCATATCGTGCAGAGGGCCGAATATGAATATGCCTTCACGCCCGACTGGTTTGCCGATGGCGGATATATCCGCAAGGATTTCGATCGCCCTGGTCTGAAATGGCAGTTTTTGAACGGCACTCAAGACGATTTTTATGATGTTTATGGCGACGGAACGCTGACGACGATCTTCAGTCCTGGCCATGCGATGGGCCATCAATCCTTTCTCGTCCGCCTTCCCAATAGTGAGCCGCTGCTTCTGACGATCGATGCCGCCTACACACTCGACCATTGGGATGAAAAGGCGCTGCCGGGCTTCCTCGCATCGACGGTGGATACTGTTCGCTCTGTACAGAAGCTGCGCACAATCGCGGAAAGAACCGGGGCAAACGTCGTCACCGGTCACGACCCGGATGCGTGGTCGACCTTCAAGAAGGCACCAGAGTATTACTCTTGAGAAGTCGCTGCGGTCTGGCCGCGACATGATTCTACAGGGGCGAATAAGCCCCTTAGAAGCTGAGAAGTTTTGACCTGGGTCAATGTGAAATCCGGTGACCAGGATAGGGCTTTGAAAGGTTGAGGCCACCGCTTTGTTTCGTTGGTAATCCCGACCAAGGAGAAGTAAATGCGCCTGAAAATACTTATCACTGTCGCCATGATGGCCGGCCCGGCATTGGCGTATGAGCCTTTGGTTGAGAAGCGGGAATTTACCCTAAAAAACTTCGTGACACGTGGAGGCAGGACGGTTCCCGAAATGCGGCTGGGGTACGAAACTTATGGCACGCTGAACGGCGCCAAAGATAATGCCATCCTGATTCCGCATTATTTCAGTGGAAGCAGTCACGCAGCGGGAAAATATAAGGAGGCGGATGTAAGCGCCGGCTATTGGGATGCGATCATCGGGTCCGGCAAGCCCATCAATACGGACAAATACTTTGTCGTGTCGGTCGACACACCGGTCAATCTCGGTGCCAACGATCCGAACGTCATCACCACCGGACCGGCGACGATCAATCCCAAAACAGGAAAGCCTTGGGGTATGGATTTTCCAATCATGACGATCGGCGATTTCGTTGATACGCAGAAAGGGCTGATGGAGCGACTGGGGATTGAGAAATGGCATGCTGTCATGGGCGCTTCCATGGGGGGGCTGCAAAGCTATGAATGGGCAGCACGCTATCCCGACAAGTTGGAGCGGGTGATTCCAGTCATTTCCTCTGGTTGGGCAGACGCGAATCTTATCGCGTGGCTGGACGTATGGGCGTCGCCGATCAAACTGGATCCAAACTGGAACGGTGGAGATTATTACACCGGCCAGGCGCCAAAAGCGGGGCTGGCTCAAGCCATGAAGACTTTAACACTGCAGGCAAATTCGGCAGAATGGACCGACGGCACATTCGGGCGTGACTGGGCCAGAGAAGGTGCGGATCCCGGGCAGAGTTGGGCGAATGACTATGAAGTTGTCACGAAGCTGAACGAGGCGGGCGCAGCACGCGTAGCCCAGTTAGATGCGAACCATTTCCTTTATCTGGTGCGCGCCAATCAATTGTTCGTCGCTGGACATCCCAAAGACAGCCTGTACAAAGGGCTCCTGGATATCGAGGTGCCCGTGATGCTGATCTATACCGATGAAGACCTGATTTTTCCTGGAAATGCAGTGCGAGAGACAGGAACGATTATCAAATCCGACGGTACGCCAGTCGAATTCGTCGAACTGGAAGGCACGCGAGGGCACATGGATGGCGTGTTGAGCATTGCTCAGGCAGGAGAGCGAATTCGAGCATTTCTTGAGGTCAAGTAGGAGCGGGCGGGGCCTGGCCCTCCCTTTTCCTTAAGCCGAGCCAGCAGATGCTGCCGTCGTCGTGGCTGTAGTCGGCCACACCCGCCGTGCTCGGGGTCCATAAATCGGAAAATTAGTGGTCTCCGGCAAGTCCAAGACAGCCGAGGTGGTCCGCTACGCTCTCACTCGTTGCGAGGCGCCATCGAAAACGATGAACGGCGCGTTGCCGCCAAGCTCGGCGCCGCGTTTCATGATCTCGTTGGCGCCCTGGAGCATCAGGATCTTGCCGACATTGGTCGCGCCGGTGAAGGTGAGCTTGCGCACCTTCTCGTTCTCCGTGAATTTCGTGCCGATAAATGGGGAATCCTTGGCGCGCACGACGTTGAAGACTCCAGCCGGTGGCCGCGCTCTGCAAGCAGCGCGAGCGACGTGCCGAAAGCGGCTTCTCAGCGGCAGGAAGATCATTGAGCAGCCGTTAGTCACTGCCGGTGTGGACTTGCGGGCTAGCATGGCGTTGGGAAGTTCCACGGCGTGATTGCGGCGACGACGCCGATCGGCTGCTTGATTGCGATGATCCACTTGTCCGGCTGCTGCCGCCGTAAACGCGCTGGCTGCCTTCCCAAACCATTCGACATAGGGCGCGTCATAGAGGACCTCGCCTTTTGCCTCGGCCAACGGCTTTCCCATCTCCACGTCAAGAACGTGGCGCCATTGGGTAAACTGCGGATACGAAACGCTGAAGAGGCCGCGCTGACTTGAAGCGGGGATCGAAGCTTATCGGTGATCATCACACGCGGCGAACGGCCTTGCCCTTTCAGAGGCTTTCGCATCAAGCGCTTTGCCGCCTTGGCATTGCGACGGCTTTGCACCAACACGTCGAGAACAAACCCGTGAATGAGGCACGAAAGGCCTTCAGATTGGGCGGTAAATTTGTTGGCGTGGCAGCTTATTGACTGTTGACGGGCGTGAACAACGGCTTTATCCGTTTAGACGGTGTAATTACGTCGTATGGATACCAAACCGTCGGAGCGTCGCTCCTGCTCCATCTGCATTAGAGTTCGGGATATTCCCGTCACGAGAGTGACTATCGTCACGCTTTCAGAAGAAGGAAGTTGAAATGTCTCGAACCCGCAGAAGCCATTTCACAAGAATCACCAACGTCTATTGTCAAACCGATGGAACGTTCGCCGCGATGGCCTTTCAATTTCAAAACAACTCGACCTGATACTTGGCAGGACAAGCTCATCCCTGGCGCACGAAACACCGGATAAAACATTGTGGGGAAAAAGAAGTGACTTCTAGTTTAAATCTCGGCTCTCCAGCCCCGTCGATCGAAGTGCAGGACTGGCTGCGTGGCGATCCGCTTTTCTCAGCTCAAAGTCCCGATGACGCCACGAGCTGCCAGCATATCCTCGACCATCAGGCTGAGCGGAAACCGGAAATAGAGCCAAACGGCATGGCAATCACCTGCGCCGGAAATCGGTGGCGACGATAAAGAGGATCACGGGAAAGTCGGGTCATGCCGCCAGATCCCACATTTTGATCGATGCCCGGTTAACTTTACGATGCCCAATGCAGCGTCCAAGACGCTTCCTTGGATCGAGCGTGCTTATAAGCGGGAAATTGCACATGGACGAAAGTGCTGAGATGAACCACAAAAAAAAATATATCAACATTGCGGAAGCTGCACGTCGAGCCGGCGTTTCTCCATCGACACTTCGGCTTTGGGAGAAGGAGGGTCTCATCGTACCGTCTCGTTCGGAAAAGGGCCACCGGCGGTACGACGCTGACCAAGTTACGCGGTTAGATCGTATCGCATCGCTTAGAGCAGGCAGACGATTGACCACCGCGGGGATCCGCGAAAACCTCGGGGAGTCTTCACCAGAAGCGGCCACGCCTCGGGACGCGATTGATGCCATTCCGGAAATGAAGGAACGGGAGCAGTTCAAACACGAAATCGCCCGTTTGAAACAGACGGTCGTAGCGCAGGAACGCAAGTTTTCGGCGATTCGCGAAATCCTCAAAGTAGAGGAGTCTTCGCCAGAAGCGGCCACGCCTCGTGACGCGAGTGATGCCGTTCCGGAATGAAGAAGCTGAAGCAGCTCGAAGGCGAAAATGCCTAGTTGAAACGGAGGGTCGCAGATCTGACGCTGGACTGGGAGATGTTGCGGTTGTCATTAGGTGAAAGGTAAGGGTTGTCCTGATCCCACCTTCCGGATCGCCGTCTGATCGTTGATGTTCAACCTCGAAAGAGGGCTTGGACATATGTCGATTTCAGAGCTTACGCTTAAATCCAAGGATGAACCGGTACGCCGGTTTGAGGTGTTCACTGGCAATGGCCGTCGTCGCGAATGGAGCGACGATCAGAAGGCGCAGATCATTGCGGAAAGTTGCGAGCCTGGCGTGACGGTGTGCTCTGTGGCGCGGCGGCATCCGAGTAAACTGACTTTTGCTTCTGCATCCGGGGGACGGCCCGAACTCGTCTCGCCGTCCTCTGCTCCGTTCCGCTTCAACCTCTCTCATGCCGATGGATTGGTGGGCTGCGTGCTCACGCAAAAAGCCGATTGCGGGCTGGATGTCGAGCAGATCGGCAGGGTCGACTACCGACATCTGATGCCGACTGTGCTTGCTCCAGAGGAGCGTTCGGCGCTGCTGGGGCTGGCGGAGGCGGACCGACCGGGTCGCTTTTGTGAGATCTGGACACTGAAGGAAGCTTATCTTAAGGGGCGGGGGCTGGGCATATCCTATCCCATCCGTAATATCTCGTTTTCCGGTTTCGACGGTAATCGCCTATGTCGCGTCGTCGGTGACGAACGTGATGACGGCAGCACATGGCACTTCTGGAGCAGGCCGGTTGCGGGTGCATATTCTGCCGCCGCGGCTGTGCGAACGCAGCGCGACGACGTAAAACTCTCCACAGCCTTTATCGAAGACCTGCCGTGAGTGCGCCCAGAAGGCTGGTGTCGCTTGGCACTTTGATCAGGTTCATCTCGATTTCTGTCATTCAACGGCAGCGTAAGCCTTTGAACCGCACCGGGTTTGCCGTAGGCCTCCAACTTCTGAGCTCGACTTTGTACATTATGCGGCGAAGCAAAGGGCCTGGGCCATTCGGAACAAACGGCTGGGAGGTATTTTATGCATGTCCGGGTTGACGGGCAGTGTCGATAAAGATCATCGCTCCACAGAACGAGGCGCACTGCGCCGAGACCGCGCCGGCTGTCAAGCGGAAGCCGCTGCAACACATGGAAGCACCATCCTGACCGTCGGTCCTGGCTTCCATTAAGGCGACGCCACCTTCCAGAGTGCGTATCATCCGGCCAACGAACGTCGGGAACTTAAGCAGATCAAAGGCGTAATGCTTTGGCCGTGTAAAATTCGGGGAGACGCCGCCAACATCGACAATAAATTGCTGAGCGGTAATATCCGTAATGGCGAGCCTTTAGCAGGCTCCAGTCGTCGAGCTCTCCATCTAGTGTTACTTCGCGGCCGTCGATCACCGCAAGTTGGTCACTTGCTGAGAGTTCGGCCCAATAGCCGTCCGTGGAAATTAGATTAAAAGCCGGGTGCGGTATCCGTTTCGATGATTTTCAGGCGCGATATATTCGCGGGACCGAAAGTTCCATGTAGTTCAGGGCATGCCTGGATTGCGAGTTCGCAAGCCGAAGCCGCTGTTGCGGAGGAACATGCCCGCCTGCTTCGAGCCAAGCCTCGGCGCAGTTGACGGGTCAGCTACGGGCGGCAACCGATCAGGAGGGCGCTAAGCGTGCCGAACCGATCAGTGACACGTTCCTTGGTCGCCGCCAGCTGCCGCGCTCGCGCGCCAGGAAAGCGATAGCTTCGCCCGGTCGCAGTCAGCGGCCGCCGTAATATCTCGCTCAGCCGGTCGGAAAGATCGGGCAAGCAGTCCGGCTGGAAAAGGTGGCCAGCTGTATCGATCGCCGAGGCAGCTTCGCATGCCAACGGATAGGGAACCTGGCTGCGGAGCACACAGGCGGAAAGCTCCCACAGTCGTCATTTTCTGATTGATGTAGATCAAGGATCAGTTGCCGTCTTCGTGACAGTTCTGCCTCCAACGACGAGAAAGCCGGCCGCGAGGCGGGTCTTTGCATTGGGGAGGACATCATGAATTACACGACGGAAACGATGGTGGTCGCGGTCGCGAAGCAGAAATCACCGCGAAGCTTTCAGGCTTAGCCCTCCCTTTATCTCTCCTAGGAGGTTATTCCATGAAAATCGAGTCACTTATTAAGCGCAAGGACGGCACGCTGGTCGATATGGACGCGCCGAAACGCACGTACCATTTCAAGCCGGAAGACGGTCAGCACGAAAGCCCGCATGTGGCCGAAGTCGACGTGCAAGGCCACGCTAACGCCCTCCTGCGCATACGGGAGGGTTTTCGCCTGATAGAAGGTGAAGACGTTCCTGCAGCTGCCGCACGCGCGCTTTCTCTCGACCATTCCAAGACCCTTACCGGCTCCAACGCCCACAACGCGACCTACACACCGTCCGGCGGCATAGGCGTTCGCACCGGCGCGCTGCGGCTCGATATCGATAGCGGTCTGGCCAATGCCATCGCGCTGTCTAGCACCGGCGTGGCCATCACTGGCCTGCGCCGTATACACACCAGCGGCAACCAGTTTGTGCAGTCGAACGGCGTAGCTATTCGCCTCAAGTCCATCAACTGGTTTGGGGCAGAAGGGGAAAATTACACCCCGCACGGCACTTGGGGGCGGTCATGGCGCGGCATCATCGATCAGATTAAGCAATTGGGCTTTAACTGCATCCGTTTGCCGTTCTCCGGGTATATGGCCACCAGCAACCCGGTACCGCCGTCATCCGTCATCAGCGCATCGGCCAACCCGGATTTATTGGGCCTGACAGCCCTGCAGATCTTCGACAAAATCATAGACTACTGCCTCGCGAGCGGAATCTATGTTGTCCTCGACCATCACCGGCGCACTGCAGGCGTGGGTGCGGACGGTTCACCAGTCGGTATCGGGTACACGCTGGCGAACTGGAAAGCGTCATGGGCAATCATGGCTAACCGCTATGGTGGCAAAATCAACGTTGTCGGCGCGGACGTGCATAACGAGCCGCATGACCTGAACTGGGCGACGTGGGCCGGGTACGTCGAGGAGTGCGGCAATCAAATCCACACCATCGCCCCTGACTGGATCATCTTCTGCGAAGGCGTCGGTAGTGATGCCAGCGGCGCTTTCTGGTGGGGTGGCGCACTTGGTGGCGTAGCGACACGCCCGGTTGTGCTCACCCACTCCGGGCGGCTGGCCTACAGCCCGCACGAATATGGCCAGAGCGTCGTCGTGCAGTCGTGGCTTGCCTACGATGGCCAGACAGCACCGGCAGGATGGCCAAACAATCTCTACGCCGTCTGGCGGGCTCACTGGGGCTTCATCTTCGAGCAGAGTATCGCGCCTATCTGGGTGGGCGAGTTCGGCGGCAAGTACGGCTTGGACGGCACCGGCGCGGTTAATCCGACACTCTCGCCCCACGGCGACCTTGAAAAACAATGGACGGCGAACCTTTGCAAATACCTGAACGGCGATTTCGCCGGCGATGGCAGCAATGACCTTTCTGCCGGTAAACTGGGAATCTCATTCGCGTACTGGGCACTCAACCCCAACAGCGGCGATACAGGCGGCATGTTGAAGGATGACTGGCAGACCGTGCAGACGGTCAAGCGCAATCTTCTCAATAGGATACTGGCGGGCTAATTATGGCGACGACCAACGGCGCGACATATTGGCGATGTCACTGGTTGTTTCATGGAACAGAATTCCCCGACCATCAGCAGGCTCAAAGGCAACCGATGACACTGGAAACCATCGCCACAATGACCGCCCGATGATCCGCCTATCAACTTGCCTGCCGCAAGCTGATCTGTTCCCGGCCCGGCCGGAGAGCTCGATGATTAACCGAGCTAAACCACGCTACGCGACACGATCGAAGGCAGCATATGCCATCAAGTGTGAGGATGTAATGACCACTGAACGCAGGTACGAACTGATATCGTTTTTTCCATCCCCTCTAACAAATGTCGTCCTTTTCTTCTTGGTGGTAAATGTCGTTCCTGCTTGGGCGCAGGATCGCAGGACGGTCTCTGAACCGGCCTTGCCAGTACATGTGTGTGCGACGCTGTCGCCGATGATCGCCTCGTTTGGCGGAGATGATCAAGCCGACACCCGCCGTCTTCAGGCCGCTATCGATCACTGCGCGGTGGGTGAAGCCGTCCATTTGGTCGCGGGTGATCGGGGTGGACGTTTTGTCAGCGGACCGCTGACCATTAAGTCCGGCATCACCCTCTGGCTTGAGCACGGTGTGGTACTCGCGGCGATTGCCGATCCGCGTGCCTATGATCGCGACGGGCATTGCGGAACGATCGATGACAAAGGCAATGGTTGCCGTCCCTTCATCCTATTTGCCGGAACGCGGGGCGGCGGCATCGTTGGCGACGGAGTGATCGACGGCCAGGGCGGCGCGACTATGGCTGGCCATGATGAAACTTGGTGGCAGCTTGCCCGTCGCGCTCAGGCGAAGGGGGGCGAGCAGAACAATCCTAGACTGATCGAGGTCGATCATGCGAAAGAGATCAGCTTCTACAAGGTGAAGCTGCGCAATTCGCCTAATTTTCACGTCGTGTTAAATAGGGTTGAAGGTGCGACTTTTTGGGGAGTACAGATCGACACGCCCGCAGATAGCCGCAACACCGACGGCATTGATCCCGGCGCGTCGCAGGACATCACCATCGCTCACAGCTTCATCCGCACCGGCGACGACAATATCGCGCTCAAGGCAGGGAATGGCCCGACCAGCCATGTTTCGATCGTGGACGTTCATCTGTATTGGGGACACGGCTTGTCGATCGGGAGCGAGACGGTCGCAGGTGTCAGTGACATTCTCGTCCGTGACGTGACGCTCGACGGCACGACTTCGGGCCTCAGGATCAAGAGCGACATCAGCCGTGGTGGAACGGTTAGCAATGTGCGCTATGAAAATGTCTGTTTGCGCGGCAATCGAAAGCCGATCGACTTCGACACGCACTATGACGAAAAAGCGCGGGGGCGTAGCATCCCCATCTATCGCGACATCGTCTTGCATGACGTCGTGGGAGAGAGCGGAACGCTCGTCATTCGCGGCCAAGACCAGGCGCACGCGCTCGGCGTAAAGTTCGATGGTGTGCGCTTCGGCACGGATGTGACATGGCAGGTCGAGTATGCGAATCTAGCCATTGGACCGGGCGGCGCGGTGCCCCGCCCTCCTGGTCTCGCAGCGCCCGCGGGGGATAGTGTTGTCTCGCCCTGTGACAGGCGCTGGGCTCCGTTTCCGGATTCGCCCAACGAGCATGCCGAGACCGCACCGGCTGTCAAGCGGAAGACGCTGCAACACACGGAAGTACCATCCTGGCCGTCGGTGCTGGCGGCGCCTATGTAGGCCTGTAGGGCGGTGTCTTCAACACAGCGGACATGACGCCTATTATCATGACGCCATCGATATTCCGGTAGCGAAGGATTGGAATCCAATGCGGTTCCCAAGAAAGCGCCGGAACCAAGTTGGTGATGTGTTAGTCCCGGCATTTGATGGATGGGATCGATGATGAATCGATCCGGCTCCAAAGTCCATCGTCTACAGATGAACTCGTAAGGCGTAAGGCCCTTTAGCGGGCGATGTCACGTTGTTTGATCAAGGTCGGAACAGGGCGCTTGTCTGAGACGTCAGGCGGTTGCGCCGGTCACGGCTTTCCACTGCGCCATTGCGCGGATCCGATGGATGTGGATGGCGAGGGCTGAGTTTTTCTGGTGCGGGGACGAAGAGATTTCGGAGTGCCGAAAAGATCGATATGAACCGTTGCAAGCCGCCGAGGGACTGTCAGGGATTCTGTGCGGGGGGCCATGATGATGAAAAGGAGAGAATCATCACATGGCTATCGAAAAAGAACTTCTGGACCAGCTTCTTGCGGGACGTGATCCGTCCGAGGTTTTCGGCAAGGACGGCTTGCTGGATGACCTGAAGAGGGCGCTTTCGGAGCGCATTCTCAATGCCGAGCTAGACGAGCATCTCGATGTTGAGCGTAGCGAGGGGACCTGTGCCAACCGGCGCAATTGCTCCTCGAGGAAGACAGTTTTGACCGGAACGTCGAAAATGACGCTGGCCAGTTCGACCCGAAGCTGATCGCCAAATACCAGCGCCGCTTTCCCGATTTCGACGACAAGATCATCTCCATGTACGCCCGCGGCATGACGGTGCGGGAGATCCAGGGTCATCTCGAAGAAATCTACGGCATCGAAGTATCGCCAGACCTGATCTCGGCGGTGACCGATACCGTTCTGGAGGCAGTTGGTGAGTGGCAGAATCGTCCGCTTGAGCTGTGCTATCCCCTGTGTTCTTGGACGCCATCCGGGTCAAAATCCGGGACGAAGGTTTCGTTCGCAACAAGGCCGTCTATGTCGCACTCGCTATTCTTGCGGACGGCACCAAGGAAATCCTCGGGCTATGGATCGAGCAGACGGAAGGGGCAAAGTTCTGGCTGCGGGTGATGAACGAACTGAAGAGCCGTGGCTGCCAGGACATCCTGATCGCTGTGGTCGATGGCCTGAAGGGCTTTCCCGAAGCCATCACTGCCGTCTTTCCCCAAACGATCGTGCAGACTTGCATTGTCCACCTGATCCGGCATTCCTTGGAGTTCGTTTCCTACAAGGATAGAAAGCCCCTCATGCCGGCGCTGAGAGCCATCTACCGTGCCAGAGATGCCGAGGCGGGCCTGAAGGCACTGGAGGCCTTCGAGGAAGGCTACTGGGGCCAGAAATACCCTGCCATCTCTCAAAGTTGGCGGCGCAATTGGGAACACGTCGTTCCCTTCTTCGCCTTCCCGGAAGGTGTCCGCCGCATCATTTACACCACGAACGCCATAGAGGCCTTGAACTCGAAACTTCGCCGGGCCGTGCGCTCGCGTGGGCATTTCCCTGGTGACGAAGCCGCCATGAAGCTGCTATATCTGGTGCTCAACAACGCCGCAGAGCAATGGAAGCGCGCGCCGCGGGAATGGGTCGAAGCAAAGACACAGTTCGCCGTCATCTTCGGCGAGCGGTTCTTCAACTAATGAACCGGCCCTCCGCACAGAATTCCTGACAGTCCCGATCTGGCATGAGCATGGCCTTGCCCCGCATCGCTGGCGCTCCTTCAAACTATCGAACGACAAGGCCTTTGCCGAGAAGCTTCATGACGTCGTCGGGCTCTACGTCTCGCCACCGGCCCAGCCATTGTCCTGTCCGTCGATGAGAAGAGCCAGATCCAGGCACTCGACCGGACGCAGCCAGGACTTCCCCTGAAGAAAGGGCGCGCCGGCACGATGACTCACGATTACAAGCGCCATGGCACCACCACCCTGTTTGCCGCCCTCAATATCCTCGACGGCTCGGTGATCGGTCGAAACATGCAGCGTCACCGGCATCAGGAGTTCATCCGTTTTCTCAACGCCATAGAGGCGGAGTTGCCAAAGGATAAGGCCGTCCACGTCATTCTCGGTAACTACGCGACCCATAAACAGCCGAAGGTCCGCGCTGGCTTGGCGCAAACTTCCACAGAGGCCGCGGCTATCCCCTGAAGGATGCTATTTTCATGTTTTGTTAACCTTTGTAAGTCCGAAGAGGCGCGCAACCAAAATTGTTTTGATCGTTGATCGTCCAGCCGCCGGAAAAGCCGAAGCCTTTTCTCAACCACAGCATCGCCTCGAAACCGGCAATCGTTCGCCGCGCCGTGTTGAAGGATTGGAAGCCGCCGATCTTCGGCATGTTCTTTTTCACACGGAAATGATCGCTCTCAATACCTTGTTGCAGGTGCTTGGTCACATAGTGCACGGGGTCGGGCTGTAGGAGCCCGTCTTCAACCGAAGCTTTGATCGCCGACGGGAAGGTATTGGCACCATCTGTGCAGATCTTGTTCGGCGACAGTAAGGGTTGATCTTTCAGCGTCTTGCGGAAGAACCGCTTGGCGGCTTCGAGATCTCGCTTTGCAGAAAGCAGGAAATCCACCGGGTTGCCATGCTTATCGATGGCTCGGTACAGATAGCGCCATTTGCCGCGGATCTTAACGCAGGTCTCGTCAATCCGAACCGATCCGCAATGCGGCCGGCGAAACTGGCGAAGACGCTTCTCGATCATCGGCGCATAGCTCAATACCCAGCGGTTGATCGTGCTATGATCGACCTCGAAGCCGCGCTCTTCGAACATTTCTTCCAGATCTCGATAGCTCAGGGGATATCTCAAATACCAGGTGACCGCCTGTACGATCAGCCATGCCTCGAAATGCCTGCCTTTGAAATCATCCTTCGACTGCCGCTTCAGCTTTTCGGCAATAGCATTCAGAATCATCCGTACGCTCCACAACATTTGGAGCGAAATTTCTCCTCCGACGGTCAACATACCGTTAAGCGCAAAAATTTGCGACAGGCCCGCAGCGCTGTTCGTCGGGCATTTGACAACGACGGTCCATTACAGAGCCATTATTCTTTGCGGCTGGAGTTCATTTGCCGAAGGAATGCTTCCGCAGCAAGCGGCAAATCCGCCCCGATCGCCGATTTATTCGATGCTTGCGCCGCCGATAGTGATACTGGCACCGGCACCATCGCCGGTTTGAGGTTCGAGGCTGATTTCGATTGTCTGCGGTTGGCGGCAGGCGGGCTCGTCGGGCAACAGAAAGCCAAACCGCTGAGGCTTGGCCCCGCCCGGCACGGAAAACGCTTCGTTCGGAAAAATGCCAAAACGGCCGATTTCCCGCAGCCCCTCGCTGCAACGCACCGAGACGACCGTGGCGACAGGCCCAGTTTTCGATGGCTCGTAGGCGTTGACGGTGACGACGATCCGCGCGCTGCCATCGACCGGCAGGTGCGCTGACGCGCCGGAGATGGCTATCGTCGCCGGCTTACCGACCGTCGCCTGCATGTTGCCCTCGTTGGCTTGGACCGGGCTGACGACGCACAGCACCGAGAACGCCGCCGCACAAATAGCGATGAGCACCCAACGATGATAGCGCATCGATGTCTCCACAACTCAGCCTCGCCCAAATGTTAGGCGGACACTATGGCTATTTCTAGTTTCGCGGGCTTTACGGTGCCGGGTTTGCCCGCCCCGGCTCCGACGGGAACCAGCTGCAGGTCGATGGCCTCGCCATCCGCCTGTCCTCTTGCGCCATAAACGCGCTGGATAGCGTCCGTGAGGTCGAGGACGAAGGACGGAGTCGGATGAACGCCGCCATGATGATCGCCGTTATGTCCGAGGACGGCGAAGGAGCCGACATAATGCGGATCGGTGACCGGCGTATCGGCCTTGAGCTCATTCTTGCCGAGAAAGACACGAACGCTCGTCGTGCTGGCACTGGTAATTTCGACATCACGAAGGAACGCCAGAACACGGGGAGCGGAAGCTGCCTGTTCCTGCGCTGCGCCGAAGTCCATCGTGTCCATGCCGGAGGGCAGCGGCGGCTGGCTGAAGATATTCTGCAAGGCGCCCGCCGGGATCTTGAACGGCAGCGAAAGCGGTGCGTTTTCCGTCGCCGTCTTGCTGTTTTCCGTCGAGGTGGTCGTCAAGCCCGCGATCGCGGCATTGGCCGCCGTCGCGGCGATCACGGATGTGAGCTTATCATTCAGGGCCAGCGTCTTGGCGCTCGCCGCTGCGGCCGCGACGAGCGTGTCCATCAGGGCCGTATCGATATTGCTGACCGGCGTTCCGGCCGCGACCGACACAGTGGCGAGCAGTTGACGGTCCTGATCGGCACGCGTCACGCTTGCGGTGCCGGGAACCGGCTCGTTGACAACGCAATAGTCGCCAGCCGCCGGAAAGAGGACGAGCGCGTCGAACCGGTATCCCGGTTGCAGCGTCACGGTGGGGGTGGAGCTTCCTTGATCCGCTTGCGGCAGCGCAGGCTCATTGCATAGCCGGTTGAATTGCCGGGCGCTGCCAGCTACAGTAGATGGTACACCATAATACGATTCTTGCATTCAGCTGCCGCGGTGGAAGGAAGTTGTCGTGCAAGGTCCAACACTGAGGTACAGAATGAGCGGGCGCTATGAAGGACGCAATTAAAGTCGAGCGTCCTGCAAAGACCTTGCGGGAATTGGCGCTCGACAAGTTCCGCAGGGCCATCGTCAATGGATATTTCCGTCCCGGAGATCGCCTTGTCGAACGTGACCTCTGCGCCCAGCTCGGCGTCAGCCGAACAGTCGTGCGCGAGGTTCTAAGGCATTTGGAATCGGAAGGGCTTGTCGCCAATCTGCCGAACAAGGGGCCGATCGTCGCGCAGCTCGACATCGAGGAAGCCAAGGAGATCTATGAGATCCGTGGCGCGCTGGAAGGCATGGCGGCGCGGCTGTGTGCGGAGCGCCGCAGCCCGGAGATGGTCGCTGCGTTGGAGGAATCTCTGGCCGGGATCCGCAACAGTTACCGCGACAACGACATGTCGGCTGTGCTGACGAACACCTCTTCCTTCTACCAGACGCTGTTCACGATGGTTAACAGGAGCGTTGCCTGGCGTGTCGTCGATGTCCTCACCGTGCGCATAAACCACCTTCGCTCGATGACGATCAAGACGGAGAGACGCGGCATCGAAGGACCTCTGCAGATGTCGAAGATCGTGGACGCTATCCGCCGTGGCGACGGCGAGGAGGCTTACCGGGCCGCGATGGATCACGTCGCCGCCGCAAGCGCGATCGCCGAAGCGGTGCTGTCGGTGAAGAAGCCTGCGGACTAGGCGCGGGCGGAGACCGATGCGGTCTTCAATCCGGAGCGCCTGGCAAGCGTCGTGGCATCGTTCAGTAGACGATGCTCAAGGATCTGAATCGCTTTCGACCGTATTGGCCCGGGCGTTGATCGCGCCGGAGAACAACCGTTCTTGGTTCAAATCGCAATCGCCGTCTCCTCTTTCGCGGTGCGGATCACCATCATGGTAACGAAGCGTATGACATCGCTCTGTTCCCTAAACAGTCTGTCATAGGTCTCAAACTCTGACATGTCACGCAGGTGAAGGAACAAGACCACGTCCGCTCCGCCTGTCACAGAATAGGCTCGCGAGACGGCGTCCTCCGAGCTTGCAAGGACCAAGAAGCGACGCATGTGTTGCTCGGCCGTGGGCTTTCACCTCCACGGTAACGACAGCGTTCAATACGCGTCCGGGCCTTGCCGGATTGAGATTGGCTACAATGCGGTCGACCGTCTTGTATGATTGGCGGATGAGCCGCAGGCACGGCATGGAGACAGCGCGACCTCCTCGGCTGTCTCGAAATTCGTCTTGGATGCGTCGCGCTGGAGAAGCGTCAGGAGGCTTTTGTCGATCCGGTACATTTGGGACGTGTCCTCATGTCGACGGATATGCGAACGGACTCGGCATATTTGTCGGCAGCACCTTCGGAAAGTCCAGATGGCTCAGCGGTTCAGCCGCGAAAACGATTGTTTGCTTCAGTTTCAGCAGCCCGGATCGGCTTATGCGCTGGAGGAATTGATGGTTACGGAGTCTGGAGATGACCCCGGTGCGGGACAGGAATGGCCGGCGCACCTGGAGCGGCGGCGCTGGTGCCCTTGCGATTTTCGACGCATAACCTTGCCACCGAAAGAACAGTTCCAGTCCTGGCGATCACATATGGCGCCGCTTGTGGATGTTCATCTGCCGGATGGAAAATCAGAGGGCGACGGTTTTCTTGCGGAACAGACCGGATGGCATCTTGGCGATATCCTCATCGTTCAGCAGCGCGCGCAGGCATGCAGCTATATTCGCGATCAGGCCATGCTGCGATCGAGCCAATTGATCACTGGAACGTCGGCGTAATGCGCAGCGGCTGGGCGTGGACCGAGGCCAATCGGCATGTAACGGCGACCGGCCCAGGTGAGGTATTTTTCAGGTCTCTTGGTTATCCTTACCGCGGGCGGATGACCGATTCAGTCGCTGTGCTCGTCTTCTTGCCGTATGAACTGTTGACCCGTGATGCGAGTCTTCCACAGAACGCCAACAACATCGCCCTCTCGGGTAGCTTGGCTGAATTGCTCGTCAGCTATATCAACGGCCTGGAAGCGAACCTGGGCAATTTGACGGTGGAGGAGGTGCCGCGGATCATACGGACGATCGGCGATATGGTCGTTGGATGCGCTGCATCGTCCACAAGTTTGGATCGAGGTCAGGAACAGACCAATATGGGGCTTATGGAGCGGGCGCATCGCTATATTCACCTCAATCTCCATGTTGCCGCGGATGAGTCGATCAGCGCAGAGACCGTCGAATTGAAGGAGGATCCCACGCTCTGTCCGGGCAACTCTTGTCAAAGCCGAAGAGCGGCGGAAGAAGACGCGACAGGCCCTGCGGGAGGTAGAGCTCCCCCAGGCACGAGCCGACGAAGCCTTCGTCGCAGCCGAGACGGCGGTGGCAACGAAAGGAAGAGCAGGCCCGCTCAAAACGGACCTGCCAGAGGAAGAAATCCTCAGTTGGCGACGAAAGAGAGGCTCCACAGGACTTTGCCACCGGAGATTGTCGGAGCGGAGGTCTGCGTGCAGGTAGGGGGCTGAGTTCCACCTGAAACGGCGACCCAAGCCGGCGTTCCGGCAAGTGAAAGCGCTTGGCCGGTCGCCGGATCATAGTTGACGCTCAACGAGGCTCTGCACGTCCGAGCCGGAACGACACCTCTGGTCACATCGAAGCGAAACGTCATGAAGCCGTCGATGGTGTTGCCTTGCGCCGTAAAGACAACTGACTCTCCGTTAGAGATGCCGGAGGGCGTTGGTGCATGGATCGGGACTTGAGCGGATCTGGATCTGCGATGGGGCGATCTATGTGGTCGGTCCATTGCGGCGGATGGATTTAGGGCGTGCGCATGCAAGCATACGATTGAGGGCGGCGCACCCGATGGCCACTTCCGTCTGCTGAGCGTGAAACGACCGAGCCCGCAGACGCCGCCCGATGGTGGACTTGTATCGGCCGATGGCAGTCTCGACCAGCGAGCGCTTGCCGTAGCCGGTGGAGGCCTGCCATTTCATTCGCCCGTCTCTGCTGATTGCAGCGATCTGCTGATCCCTTTGTCCGGGAGATTGATCGCCGGCTGGTTCGATCGCGTTGGCGCGCGGGGGAATGACGATGACGGCAGCCACACTGTGGTCGGTGACCGCGTCGTAGGTGGGTTTCCCGTCATAGGCGCCGTCGGCTGTGAACTGCCCGATCCGACCATCGATCTGGTTGAGCAACGGCTCCACCTGCGATGCGTCGCCCGCGTCCTGGTCGGTCATCGTATGTGCAATGATCTCGTTGCTATCGGCATCCAGTGCCACATGCAGCTTTCGCCAACCACGGCGGGATCTGGCGCCATGCTTCTCCTCCAACCATTGGCCCGCGCCGTAGACCTGCAGTCCAGTGCTGTCGACAAGAATATGCACTGGCCCGTCCGGGCGACCCTGGAGGTCATGCGCCTTGTTAGGCGATTGCCATGTTCGCGCCCGACGGCTCAGGGTGGTATGATCGGGGACAGCGAGCGCCAAGCCCATCAAGGGCAGCACCTATCCTAATAATCCTTCGACCTGACGCAGCCGCAAGCCGAACACCAGGCCCAGCGTCAAGGCGGTCTCGATGGCTAGATCGGAATAACGAGGCTGGCCACCACGCGTCGTTCGGCGTGGAGCAAGCCACATGGCAAGCGCCTCCGGTGTCAGCCACAGGGTCAAGCTGCCACGTCGCCGTAACCCCGCCTCATATTCCGGCCAGTTCGTCACCTTGAATTTCATCCTGCCGATGCGATGGCGGCGGGCGGCGTTATGTTTGAAAGGCATCAAGGTCACAGATCGGTTATTGAGGTTGCCGATCGCCTACACCACGACCGCTAAACGATCCGTGCACCAAGGCTCTACTGGATCAGTTCGGCATCGCGAACGCCCTGCATATAGCCCACGCCCATGAAGAGGCCTTGGCGGTCCCTGTGCCGAATGCGTCGATGATCTCCTACCTGAGCCGCCCGAGCACGAGGGACTGGATCAGCACCATCCGCTGGTCGTTGAGCCATATCCGGCCGCCGTCGCCGAGCGCGAAGTGAAGCGCTTCGGTGAGTTCGGTGAGGGTGGGCGCAGCGCCGGTATCGACTTCGCTAAAGGCGCCGCGCGTGAGGATCTTGCCTTAAAAATGACACCCGCTCAAGGCCTTAGGATCTATCTCGGACGGCTGCCTAGCTCGCCGTAAATTCTGGCACGGCCTTTGCGACTTTAACCTCGAACCGCGTGAAGAGGCGGCAGGAGGACATCGACAGACAGCCATGTGACGGCAATGCGGCAAGTCCGGACAAAAGCGCTCGATCTTGCGACCGCGAAGCTGTGCCCGCACCTGCAAACGGCCGACCGATATTTTTGAGGAGGAAGATGATGAACAATCAGAACCAGAATTTCCTGGACACCGAACGCTGGCAGGGGCGTGCCTTCTTTGCCGACTGGCAGACGACGGCAGCGGGCGTCATGGATGTGACCGATCCGGCGACCGGCGCGGTGATCGCCTCGGTTGGCGTTGGTGGCGCCGCCGATATCGCCCGTGCTGCCACCGAGGCACGCGCCGCGCAAAAAATCTGGGCCAAGACATTGCCGACCGAGCGGGCGCGCATCCTGTCCAAAGCCGCCGACCTGCTCGAGCAGAATGGCACGGAACTGATCCCCTGGATCATGCGCGAATCCGGCTCGATCTATCCGAAGGCCAGCATCGAGATCGAGCATGGCGCACTCTTCATCCGCCATGCAGCATCGCTGGCCACAGCACCGATGGGGATGATGATCCCGTCGATGGACGGCCGGGCCAACTATGCTAAGCGTGTGCCACATGGCATCGTCGGCGTGATCTCGCCCTTCAATTTCCCGCTCGTGCTTTCGATCCGCTCGATTGCCGCAGCGCTGGCATTCGGCAATGCCGTGGTCCACAAGCCCGATCCGCGCACGCCGATTTCGGGCGGCATCATCATCGCCCGCATCTTCGAGGAAGCCGGTCTGCCCAAGGGCGTGCTGCAGGTGGTGCCCGGTGGAGCTGACGCCGGCGAGGCGATGTGCACCGATGCCAATATCGCGATGATCTCCTTCACCGGATCTGCCAGGGCCGGCTCGAAGGTCGCCGAGATTGCCGGCAAGCACTTCAAGAAGATTCAGCTAGAGCTTGGCGGCAAGAACTCGCTTATCGTGCTCGACGACGCCGATCTCGACATCGCTGCTTCCAATTCGGCCTGGGGCGCCTTTCTGCATCAGGGCCAGATTTGCATGGCGACGGGCCTAATCCTCGCCGATGAAAAGATCGCCGAAGCCTTAACAGCCAAACTGGTTATGAAGGCGTCACACCTCCCCGCCGGTGATCCCTCCACCAATCAGGTGGCGCTCGGCCCGATCATTTCGGACAGTCAGGTGGCGAGCATTCAGGCGATCGTAGAAGATGCGGTGGCCAAGGGCGCGAAGCTGCTGATTGGTGGCACCCATGACGGTCGCTTCTATGCTGCCACCGTGCTGTCTGGGGTCAAGCCCGGCATGCGGGCCTTCGATGAGGAAGTCTTCGGCCCGGTCGCCTGCATTGTCACCTTCGCAACCGAAGCAGAGGCGATCGAACTCACCAATAACAGCGACTACGGCCTCGCCGCCGGGGTAATTTCCGCCAATACCGGCCGCGCAGTGCGGATCGCCGACGAACTCGATGTCGGCATGGTCCATGTCAACGACCAGACGGTCAATGGCGGCCCCTTCGCTCCCTTCGGCGGCCCGCGCAAATCCGGCAACGGAACCCGCATCGGCGGGCCGGCCGACATCGAGGAATTCACCACCTGGAAGTGGATCTCGGTCAAGGACGTCGCGACCCCCTATCCCTTCTGATCACTCCCAGGACCGGGATGCGACGTCGTGGCCCGCATCCCCCGCGCCTGCCAGTTCATGTCGGAGATTGCCATGCAGATAAAAGCTGCCATTGCCCGCGCGCGAGGCGCCAACCTCAGCCTCGAAACCATCGATATCGAGGAGCCGAGGGATAGCGAAATCCTCGTGAAGGTCGTGGCAACGGGTGTTTGCCATACCGACATCGTCGTGCGTGACGGCATGCTGCCGACGCCGCTGCCGGTGGTACTCGGCCATGAGGGGGCCGGCATTGTCGAGAAAGTCGGTCGCGCCGTCTCGAAGGTGAAGGCCGGGGACAAAGTGGTTATGACCTTCAATTCCTGCGGCCACTGCCCGAGTTGCCTGGATCACCACATCAGCTATTGCCATGAATTTTTCCCGCGCAATTTCTTTGCCGCACGCACGGATGGCTCGAGCGCGCTTTCGGCAGGCGGCGAGCGTATTCACGGTAACTTCTTCGGCCAGTCATCCTTCGCCACCCACGCCATCTGCCATGAGGTGAATGTCGTGAGGGTACCGGATACGGCGCCGCTCGAATTGCTGGGACCGCTCGCCTGCGGTATCCAGACCGGTGCGGGCGCAGTCATGAACGCGCTCAAGGTTTCGGCGGGCAAATCCTTCGCCGTATTCGGCTCCGGTTCGGTCGGCCTCTCCGCCCTGATGGCCGCCAAGGTCGTCGGCGCGACAACCATCGTCGCGGTGGACATGAATGACGAGCGGCTGGCCATGGCGCGCGAACTCGGCGCCACTCACACGATCAATCCCGGCAAGATGGATGCGACAGCTGAGATCATAGCGATCACGAGCTACGGGTTGAATTTCGCGCTCGATACGACGGGGATTTCTAGCGTTATCCGCAGCGCGGTGATGGCGCTGGCGCCGATGGGCGCCTGCGGCATTCTCGGCGCGTCGGCCATGGGCACCGAGATCAATCTCGACGAAGTGCACTTCATGAGCGGCGGTCGCCGTCTGATCGGGATCGTCGAGGGCGAATCCAACCCGGACACCTTCATTCCGATATTGGCCGAGCTCTACGCCCAGGGCCGCTTCCCGTTCGACAAGCTCGTGAAATTCTACGACTTCGACGAGATTAACCAGGCAATCCACGATTCCGAGAGCGGCAAGACCATCAAGCCGATCGTGCGCATGCCGTAGCCGGTGCGGATGGCCGCGCCGGCCCTTCCCATCCGGCATTTCAGGTAAGAAACCATGTCAAAAGCCCAACTCGATTTCATACTCAATATCAGCGCCCAAAACCCGCCGCCCAAAAACGCTTCGCCTGCCATGATGCGGGAGTGGTTCGAGGGCATCAACGCAGAAACGCCGATCGCCGACGGCTCGATGATCGAGCGGGTGCCGGCCGGCCCCTGCGGCGGTGACCTGATCCGGCGTGACGAGACTGACGAAAGCAGACTGGTCATCTACTATCACGGCGGCGGTTTCTTCTTCGGATCGAGCCGGTCGCATCGGGTGATCGCAACCTATCTCGCCCGGACGTCGGGCGCTGCTGTGCTGGCAGCCGACTATCGGCTGGCGCCCGAAAACCCGGCGCCGGCTGCACATGACGACGCGTTCGCCGTCTACAAATGGGCATTGGCACAGGGCTATGATCCTGCGGCGATTGCGCTGATCGGAGACAGCGCCGGTGGCAATCTCGCGCTCTCGGTCGCCGTCCGGGCGAAGAAGGAAGGCCTGCCGCAGCCCGACGCTCTTGTGCTGATGTCGCCTGCGCTCGACCTCGCAGGTGAAGGCGACTCTCATCATTCCGTCACCGATGCGCCGCTGCTGACACCGCAGCTCATGGAACTTTTCAACATGGCCTATGTCGGCACCGGCGACCGCAAGTCGGAGACGGTGACTCCCTTCTACAGCGATTTTACCGGCCTGCCGCCTACGCTCGTACAAATCGGGTCCTGGGAGATCCTGCGCGAAGACTCGGTGACCGTCGTCGAAAGGCTCAGGGCCGCAGGCGTGTCCGCCGAACTCAATATCTTCGAGGGGATGGTGCATTCTTGGCAGCTCTTCGCGCCGATGCTTGACGAGGGCATGCAGTCGATTGAGGAAGCCGGCGGCTTTCTCCGCAACCGCCTGCGATCCAGCATGGAGAGAGAGGTCGCGGTCTGACGATTTATCCAACGCTCTTGGTCTGGGATGACAATATGGGCAAGCATTTGAATATCACACGGCGCGGTCTCTGCGCGTAACCGCCAGCATCGCGGGAGGCGCCGCTGCAGCATTTGCCATACCGGCGAGCGTCCGCAATTCCTTCGCCTCGGGTGTCAAGACGATCAATGTCGCCTGGGCGAACGCCCGATCCAGGCCGCTGAGCCATTTTCCGAAGCAGACGAATTTCGGCCTGGTCAGCGAGGCGCTCAAGGCTGGATATCGGCGGCAAAGAATATGCCGTCAACTTTATCCTCGAGGACACGCAGCCCGATCCTGGCACGTTGATACCGTCTTAGCCGTACTGTGGGTTTGATTGTTGGTCAATGAGTAGCCATGTCGATTGCTGGGCTGGCCATTCGCCTCTTCAAACGCCAGTTCCATAAATGAACGATATGCCGCACGAGGAAAATCGCGCGTCGATGATCTGAATAGGGGCGTTCGCGACCCTGAAACTCGCTATGGATTTTGTCATTCAATGCATTACCTTGCGTCTAAACTTGGAGATAGCCATGGCTGCAAACGCACTTGTCCAAACACGTATCGATGCCGAAGTTCGGGATCGTGCTTCCGCCGTCCTTGAGAACATGGGCCTGACGGTCTCGGACGCGGTCCGCATCCTGCTCACGCGGACGGCTAATGAGGGTGCGCTGCCACTTGAACTTTTCTCGGGAAGCGAGGCTCACGACGATTGGTTTCGTACGAAGGTGCTCGAAGCACTAAACGACACTCGGCCGGACGTGTCTGATGATGAAGTCGAGGCGCACTTCGCCGAGCGCCGGGCGACAGCGCGCGTCAAAGCGGGTGCCGTCAAGTCGTGAAGCTAACATGGTCTGCGTTCGCGCTGTCGGATCGCGACGCCATATTCACCTATATTGAGGCAGACGGCGATGTCACGTTGTTTGATCAACGGCCGAAAAGTCGCTTGGCGGTAAACTCAGGCAATTGCAGCGGTCACGGCCTTCCACTGCGCCATGGCGCGGATCCGATGAATATGGGTGGCTAGGGCTGAG
>NZ_JAAXDD010000003.1:0-442614 GCF_019798305.1 Rhizobium leguminosarum | reverse complement strand
AGAGCGGCCCTCGCCGCACTGGCCAGACGGATCATATGTTCGGTATTCCCGATGGCAGCCAGGGCAATGGTTATCAGAAGCGTGGCCGCAAGCCTGGCCGGCGGACGGACTTCATGAATGATCCGGAAGTGATTGCCAAAAGGCAGAAGGCGTTGGTGAGGCAGCCAGCGGAATGAAGTTCGTCAATGCACGCCGATGTCGCTTTGGGTATCCAATTCCAATTGCAGGCAGGCGGCCCAAAGTGGCGTCTTGTGGAAGGATCCGTCCTGGAGAAGAGTGAGCCCCTCGCGTGCCTCATAGAGCAAGCCGAGCCAGCATAAGCGTCGAAAGACGCCGTACTGGAGATCGGATTTCAACTCCCAGGCTTCCAGGGTTATTTCGGTGTCCGACAGAGGCGCCAGGTCTGGATAGAGGATCTTCACAACGTCCATTGGTGTGCAACCTTCTCTGGCCGTGATATTGAGAAGATTGAGGAACAGGCGCCACCAGCGTAACCGCGCCCGCACCTCCTCTTCACGATCGGTTTCGTGGACATACGAGTAGAGATAATCCGTGGCGATCAGATCGAAGAAGGCTTGCGGTTTTGCCAAAAACTCCCGGCCTCGTCTGGTTGGCAGCAGCACATCCTTTTTCCGGCGAAGAAGCTTCAGGTTGCGGGTCATGTCGCGCACGACCCAAAGCGGCGGCATGTCGCTTTCATTGAGCACCTTGTTCATGCTGTAGAGGTCCTCGGCTGTGAACCCTGGCCAGAGGAAGTGCACAGCGGCCCAATGCACGAACTTGCGGTTCATGGCGCCGGTCGCCGTCAATCTTATGCCACCTTCACCGTCAGCAAGGCAACCGAAAGGATCATCCCGCGAAGAAGTGGTGACAGCGCGGCGACGTCGATGTCACCCTGCAGCTTGATCTCCGGAAGCATCGTGCGGCTTTGATCCCCATCCTGCGCCATGCAGGCGCCAGAGAGTATCGAGCGGCAAAAGAACAATTGCCAGTGAGAAAGCTAAAGCCGAAGGGGAATGTTATCATCCGCCCCCGCTCCTCCCTAGCAACCCGGCCCAGCCGGTCGGATCGGGGGCTGATCCGAGGAACAAGTGTCGCGTTTCTAATTGGCTGGAACCGTCGCGGCTCTAACCAGCTTTGATACTACAGTAGTTGCAAAGTTGAAGTGTCCTGTTTCTGCAAAGTTGGAATGTCACTCTCCCCGGGTTTGATGACGGTGGAGATTGCCGATGGGACTGACGGCGATGAGCGAGCGCGACCTGCAACGGATCGAGATTCTATCGAAGGTGATCGCCGGCCGGATGACGCTGGTGTCGGCGGCGCATGTGCTTGATCTGAGTACGCGCCAAGTGCGACGGCTGTTGGATCGGATCAGCACTGGGGGTGCGGCGTCGATCCGGCACAAGGCGATCGGCCGGCCGTCGAACAACCGGATCAGCGACGGTGTTCAGGATTATGCGGTGACGCTGGTTCATGAACGCTATGCGGACCTCAGGCCGACATTGGCGGCCGAGAAGCTTGCCGAGCGTATCGCTTTTAGAACACTGATCTGTTCGAAAGAAAGTGATGATTTTTCAGATCGATATTGGCTTCATGAGCGGCGACTGTGTTCAGGAACCGGTCGAGCATCGAGTTAAAGCTCTCCGGCTTTTCCCAGAAGGGTGCGTGACCAGCACCTTCCATTACATGCGCTTTGCCTTCGAAGAGCAACGGGATCTTCAGGCCCGAAAAATAGCTGAGTTTGACAAAGGGATCATGAAATCCATTCACAAAAGCAATGGGTATATCAGCCTGTTCGACGGTGCGGCGCTGATCCACCCCCTGCCCCCGCAACATTGCGTGAGAAAAAACGCTCCTTAGTCTCCCGTCTGCGCGCTCTATAGCATCGCGAAAGGAGAGGTTGCTCGTGTCTCCAAAGCAAAGAGACTGAAACCGCTCCACGTCACGCGATGTAAAGTTCTGTTTTGATGCCAGAAGAATATCAAATGACGGATGGAATCCCCGCAGCATTCCGAGGAGGCCACTGGGGACCGGTGGCGTGCCGCACAACATCAGGCCCGAAATGCCGTTGCCGCTGCCCGCCATCTCAATCGCGACGTGACCGCCAAGCGACCATCCCAGCACGGCAAAGCGATGAAGCCCCAGGCGGGCTGCCACCTCTCCTATGCAGTCGGCAAGACCGGTGACGGTGTAAGTTGACTGCGGATCTCGAGCGTCGCTCGATTCGCCATGTCCCGGAAGATCGAGCGCAATCAGACGCCAATTCCGGGACAAATGGCTGTGTAGTTGCCGTGAAAAGACCGTCCGTGAGCTGCCGGAACCGTGTATCATAACCAGTGGTGCAGCGCCATCAATGGTGTCACTGATGCACACAGCGCCGTGGCTGGTGTCGATTGTACAGTGAAATACGTCCATAAGCTGCGACCCCTCAAGCGCAGCCAAAGTCTTGCACGAAAATATCTACGGCAGGTGCATGATTATCGTAAACCAGATCTAAACCAGGTCGTGCAACCACGACACGTTTCAGTGCGGTTGCGTATCATACATCAATCATTTGCCTAGGCGTTGTATACGGGTTAGGTCTGTCGCAGCAGCAATTGTAACCAGCCTTTCAAGGTGGGCATCGAGATGCAATTTCTTCTGGACTTCATTATTTCGATCACCAGCCTGACTATCGTCGGGTTCTGGGCGTGGTCGTTGCGAGGCCACTTCAACTCACCGAAGATGGAAGCCGGAGCAAAGCTGATCACCGTCGGCGTCATCGCGACGACGGCGTTTTTCCTGTACCTGATTTGGTCCGAGACGCAGATGCTATGGGTACAGGTAGCAGGACTGGGATTTGAAATCGGCGCGGCGAGCTTGTTCTGGTGGGCGGTGTCGGCGTCGCGAGAGGCCAGGCTGCGCTTTGTGTTCGACCCCGATCACCCAGATAGTCTTGTCACCGACGGTCCCTATCGCTACCTGCGGCACCCTTTTTACACGTCCTACCTGCTCTTCTGGTCGGGGTGGGCGCTGGCATCTTGGTCGATATCGTCGATCGTGCCGGTCCTATTTTTTACGGTTGTCTACGTGATTGCAGCCCGCAATGAGGAGAGGAAGTTCTCCCTATCACCGCTGGCATCCGAATACGAAGCCTATCGGCGCAAGACGGGCTTGCTGACACCGTGGTTCGATTGGCGGTAAACATTCACCATCGCGCCGGGCCGAAGGCCCTCGGAAACGATCTGCGCCTTCTCATCACTTCATGAAAGCCCTCTTTCTAGCTGACCTTCTCGTAGAGCACGTGATAGCGCAATGGATGCCCCTCGGCCAAATTGGGGTGATTGAACTCCCCGATCCGGCTCATCCCCAGTCGCGTCATCAAACCCCAGGAATTGCTGTTTGCGGGCACTGTGAAGCTGACGATGCGATCAAGCTTCAGCTCGTTGAATGCAAAGTCGAGAGACCGTTCCGCGGCCTCGCGCGCATATCCGGCGCCGTGCCGAGAGGCTGAAAGCCGCCAACCGATTTCGACTGCCGGAGCAAATGGCAAAGCAGGTGAAACCTTGGCGAGGCCGCACATGCCGATCAACTGGCGGCTTGCCTTCTCCTCCAGCGCCCAAAACCCCCAGCCATGATCCTCGAAGTGCCGGTCGATACGGTCGAGCATCGCATCCGACTGTTCGTCGGTCAGAGGATTGAGATATCTGACAACGTCGGGTTCGGCATTGATCGCAGCGAAGGGCTTGCGATCTTGTTGCTGCCAGGGTCTCAAAATCAGGCGCTCAGTTTCGAGCTGCATCATCCCTCACCATCGCTCCTACCAGAGCGTCATATGACGGTTGACGTCCTTGTAGAGCAGGTAGCGGAAACGGCCGGGGCCGCCGGCGTAACATGCCTGCGGGCAGAAGGAGCGCAGCCACATGAAGTCTCCGGCCTCGACCTCGACCCAATCCTGGTTCAGCCGATAGACGGCCTTGCCCTCCAGCACATAGAGACCATGCTCCATGACATGGGTTTCCATGAAGGGGATCACGGCACCCGGCTCCAAAGTCACAATATTCACGTGCATGTCGTAGCGGACATCGGCCGGATCGATGAACCGGGTCGTCCCCCAGCGTCCATCGGTGTCGGGCATTGCCGAGATGGCGTGTTCATCCTCATGGGTTACGATCGCCGGCGGCGGCTCCAGCCCCTCGACCTCCTGAAAGGCCTTTCGAATCCAGTGGAATTTCGCCGCCGTCGAACCGCCGTTGTTCAGGCGCCAGACCGAACCCGCCGGAATATAGGCGAACGAACCGGAGCGCAGCGCATGACTGACGCCATCGAGCTCCACTGTCATCTCGCCTTCGACGACGAACAGAACCGCTTCGGCCCGCTTGTCGGGCTCCGGCCGATCGCTTCCGCCGCCGGGCTCAACCTCCATCACATATTGCGAGAAGGTCTCGGAGAAACCGGAGAGCGGCCGGGAGAGAACCCATGCCCGTGTCCCCGTCCAATGCGGAAGGACGCTGGTGACGATGTCGGTCATGACGCTGCGCGGGATGATCGCATAGGCCGTGGTGAAGACGGCCTTGCTGGAAAGCAGCTCGGTTTGCGGCGGCAATCCGCCGAGTTTGGAATAATAATCTCTGTTCATCGGTCCAGGCTTCGCGGCATGTGGCACTGCATCTGCTTTATGCGCCGCTCATCGTCCAGGCAACTCTTAATTCGGCCCGTGAAAATCGATGGGGAGCCGCCCGGCCGGGTTTCCGTCAGAACTCGACTTCCAGTTCGACGATCTCGTCCGGCTCGACCATCGCTCCTTCGGTCCACTCGCCCATCAGCGGCCAGGACAGCACCGTTTCGACATAGGCTTCGAGCTGCGGTTCGAGCTCCACCGCATAGGTGCGGAAGCGGGTGCAGACCGGCGCATACATCGCATCGGCCACGGTCGGCGCGGTCCCGAAAAGCCACGGCCCGCCGCTTGCCTCGAGGCATTCGGCCCAGATCGCCTTGACGCGCTCGACATCGGGCCGCGCGCCCGAGAATATCTTGAAGCTCGCATGCCGCGCCTTGAGGTTCATCGGCAATGCCGAACGCAGGTTATGGAAACCCGAATGCATCTCGCCCGAGACCGACCGGCAGCGGGCGCGCGCCGCCCGCTCGGCGGGCCAGAGCCCGGCAGTGGGCGTCACTTCGTGGAGATATTCGGCGATCGCCAGCGTGTCCCAGACCGTCACGTCGTCATGCGTCAGCCTCGGCACCAGGACCGACGGTGAAAGCAGAAGCAGTTCCTGGCGCGCCTCGTCATCCAGCTCCACGAGAACTTCGGCGAAGTCTAGCCCCGCCATCCGGCATAGCAGCCAGCCGCGCAGAGACCATGAGGAGTAGTTCTTCGAGGAAATCGTCAGTGCAGCTTGCGACATCGGGCTCGTATCCTTGTCGGACAATGTTGCTTCTTCCTCGATAATCTTCTCGCATGGCAGGACATATTCCACTAGCATTTTTTGCACCGCCGCATCGATGCGGCAGTGCGGGAGACTTCGGCCATGCTCTACCAGGCCTATCAGTTCCAGGATGATCTCATCGCGCCGCTGCGCGATCTGGCGCGGCGCTTGCAAACCTTCTCCGCGACAGCGCTCTGGGGATCCGGCAGCGAAATGGGACGGCACTTCGCCGCCGCGCTGGAGATGATCTCACGCTTCGAGATCACCCACCAACGTCCGGATTTCGCCATAGACTCGGTCATGATCGGCAATCGCGTGGTGCCCGTCACCGTCGAGACCGTACTCGACATGCCCTTCGGCACGCTGCTGCGCTTTGCAACGGACACCGATGCAAAGCGGCCGCGGGTGCTGGTCGTCGCCCCGCTGTCCGGCCATTTCGCGACGCTCCTACGCGGCACGGTGCAGACCCTGCTGCGCGATCACGACGTCTACATCACCGACTGGGCGAACGCCCGCGACGTGCCGCTGTCGGCCGGACGCTTCGGCATGGACGATTACGTCGATTATATCATGCATTTCCTGGAGGAAATCGGCCCCGGCGCTCATATCCTCGCCGTCTGCCAGCCCTGCGTACAGGCGCTGGCCGCCGTTGCCGTGATGTCGGAAGAGCGGCATCCCGCCACCCCACGGACCATGACGCTGATGGCCGGGCCGATCGACCCGCGCGAGAGCCCGACGAAGGTCAACGAACTTGCCGTATCAAAGTCGCTCGCCTGGTTCGAGAACTCGCTGATCGCGGGCGTTCCCTGGCGTTATCGGGGCGCCGGGCGGCGGGTCTATCCCGGCTTCCTCCAGCTCGTCGCCTTCATGTCGATGAACATGCAGCGCCACCAGGACGCCCATCGCAGGCTCTACGACCATCTGGCGAAGGGCGAGACGGCCGAGGCCGGCAAGATCAAGAAGTTCTATGACGAATATTTCGCCGTGCTCGACCTCACCGAAGAATTCTACATCGAAACCATCGAACGCGTCTTCCAGAAGGCGGAACTCGCGACCGGCGACTTGACCCATCATGGCCGCAAGGTCGACCCGGGCCAGATCCGCAACACGGCGCTTTTGACCGTCGAGGGCGGCCGCGACGACATCTGCGCGCTCGGCCAGACGTCGGCCGCGCACGATCTCTGTCGTTCGTTGCGCCCTCATCTGAAGCGCCATCATCTTCAGGCCAATGTCGGACATTACGGGGTCTTCAGCGGCCGCCGCTGGGAGGGGGAAATCTACCCCGTCGTGCGCAACATGATCCTGGCGATGGAGTAGCGCCGTCAGATCCGAAACGCGATGGCAAGTCTACCGGTCGGCCATCACCAGGTGGCCCGGCCCGACTTCGCGATAGGACGTGCCTGCAGGCTGATAGTCGACCGGGCGCATCGGGCTCTTGATCTCGTCATTCGCCACCATCCGCTTCTCATGGCGGCGGTCAGGATCCGGCACGGGCACCGCCGCAATGAGTTTCTTCGTGTAGGGGTGCTGCGGATTTTCGAAGACCGCGGATCGCGGGCCGATCTCGACGATCTCGCCGAGATACATCACCGCCACACGGTGGCTGACGCGTTCGACCACCGCCATATCGTGCGAGATAAACAGGAAGGCAAGGTTGAGGCTCTGCTGCAGGTCGAGCATCAGGTTGATGACCTGTGCCTTGATCGAGACGTCGAGCGCCGAGACGCTTTCATCGGCGACGATGACCTTCGGCTGCAAGGCAAGCGCGCGGGCAATGCAGATGCGCTGGCGCTGGCCGCCGGAAAACTCATGCGGATAACGCGCGGCCATCTCCGGTAACAGGCCGACCTTCACCAAAAGATCGGCGACGACGTCTTTCGCCTGCTTCGTACTGCCCATCCTGTGTTCGAGATAGGGTTCGGCGATCGCGGCACCGACGGTCATGCGCGGATTGAGGCTGGCAAAGGGATCCTGGAAGATCATCTGTACGGATTTGCGCATCTCGCGCAGATCCTTCCTGTCGAGGCCGAGCACCTCCCTGCCCTCGACGAGAACGGAACCGGCCTGCGGCTCGATCAGGCGCATGATGGCGCGGCCGGTCGTCGACTTGCCGCAGCCGGATTCGCCGACGAGCGACAGCGTCTCGCCGGCATGAAGATCGAAGGAGACGTTTTCGACCGCATGCACCCTGCTGGTCAGCCGGCCGAACAGGCCGGAATGAATGTCGAAACGCTTGGTGAGGTTCTTCACCTGTAGGACAGGCGTCGCTGCCACCGTATCGGTGACCTCGGCGGGAATATCCGATTCACCCGTTGCGGTATTGACCACGGGAAAGCGCAGCGGCCTTTGCCTGCCATGCATCGAGCCGAGCACCGGCACGGCTGATAGTAGCGCTCTCGTATAGGGGTGTTTGCCGCGGTGGAAGATATCGGCGGTGGCGCCGCTTTCGACCTGTTCGCCGCGATACATCACCACCGTCCGGTCGGCGATCTCGGCGACGACGCCCATGTCGTGGGTGATGAAGAGAACGGAGGTCCCCTCCTCATCCTGCAGCATCTTGATCAGGTCGAGAATCTGGCCCTGGATGGTGACGTCGAGCGCCGTCGTCGGCTCGTCGGCGATCAGCAGTTTCGGCCGGCTGGCGAGCGCCATGGCGATCATCACCCGCTGGCGCATGCCGCCGGAAAAACGGTGCGGATATTCGCCGAAGCGCGAGGCGGCCGAGGGGATGCGGACCTTTTCCAAGAGCCGGATCGTCTCCGCCTTCGCATCGGTTTTGCTCATGTCGGAATGGCAGAGCAGCGCTTCGGAAATCTGGTCGCCGATGGTGAAGAGCGGATTGAGCGATGTCATCGGCTCCTGGAAGATCATCGCCACCTCGTTGCCGCGCACCTGCCGCATGGCATTTTCCGGCAAGGCCAGAAGGTCGCGTCCGCCGAGCATGACGCGGCCCTCGACACGGCTCGTATCCGCCTGCAGCAGCCGCATGATCGAGAGCGAGGTGACGCTCTTGCCCGAGCCGGATTCGCCGACAATCGCCACCGTCTCCGCTGGCGCCACCGTGAAAGACACATCGCGCACGACCGGTTTCCAGACACCGTCCACCAGGAAGGATGTCGTCAGACCTTCGACGGAAAGAACGTCGGTCGTCGCCTGGATCGGTTGGGTTTGGGCACTGGCCATGGTGGTTCCTCTTGCGACAGGTAAGCGGCGGATCAATCCGGCCAGCGCAGCGCACCGTCGAAGCGGTGCCTGCTACGGTTCTCGATGGGCGTTGCGATGATCTCATTGGACGCGCGCGCCTTGTCGAGCTCCTGCGCCAGGCGCTCCGCGACGACCGTCTCCTCGCCCGGGTGCAGGTTGCAGGGGTCGAGATAAAAATAGCGGTGCTCCACCTCATGATCGCGCACGATGATCGGCGGGCTGCCCTTGGCAAGCGCATCGGCCAGATCCCAGGCGGTGATATGGGCTTGCTCGGGATCGACGATCAGGCGCAGCCGCTCGAGCGGATTGTGGGTCGGATCGGGCTCGATCAGCGCGGTAAGGCCAGGGCGGCCGTCGAGCGTGCGCTTCCACAAGTTGAGATAGCCGGTCTCGCGTTCCCGGATGCCGGCATGGTCACGATTTTCCCAGGCTTCGAGTGCCGCCATGACGCCGAAGATGCTCTCCTTGCCGACCTTCATGCCGCGGCCGATGCCCATGTTCTGCAGGAAGGCATGACGCACCAGCTCCTTGCTGCCGGCAACGATGCCCGAAGTCGGACCGCCGAGGAATTTGTGGCCGGAGTAAAGGGCGATATCGGCCCCCTGCTCCAGGAAAATCCTGAGATCATATTCCGAGGCGGCGTCGACGATGACGGGCACGCCCTTGGCATGGGCAATCTCGACGAATTCCTTGAGGTTCAAAAGGCCGTAATCGACGACATGGTGGGAGACGACATAGACGGCAGCCGCGGTCTTGTCGGTGATGGCGTTTTCCATGTGGAAGCGATGCGTCGAGGTCGCCTGCCCGACAAGCACGACCTTGCCGCCGGCAAGCCGGATCGCCTGGTCGACCGGGGCGCCGTAGCTGACCACATGCCCCATCTGCACCAGCACTTCGTTCTTCTCCGGCACGACATCCGGCAACCTCTCGATCGCCAGCAGATTGTTGCCGGTGATGGCGCCGGCAACAGCCAGCGAAATGCCGGCCGAGCAGGAGGCGGTGACGAAGCCCGCCTCGCCGCCGGTCAGCCGGGCGATGACGCCGCTTGCCTTGCGCTGCAGGTCGTTGATCTCGACGAAGTGCGGCAGGATCGATGCCATCGCGCTGATCGCTTCGGGAACGACGATCGAGGCGCCGAGGCTGGTCATCGTGCCCGATACATTGATGACAGGGCGAAGTCCGAGCGACGGGCGGATATCAGTGGACATGGAGATCTCCAGGATTCTGGGTCGAAAAACGAAACATGGGGCGGTCGATCAACTGTGTCGAGCTCCCGTCAGCCGTGCAAGGCGACGATCGCCTCGATCTCGACGGTGATGTTACCGGGCAGCGAGCCGAAGCCGACGGCCGAGCGGGCATGTTCGCCGGCCGGCCCGAAGACTTCAATCAGCAGATCCGAGCAGCCGTTAATGACGCTCGGATGATCCTCGAACTCAGGCACGGCATTGACCATGCCGAGCAATTTCACCACCCGCTTGACCCGGGCGAGATCGCCAAGCGCATCCTGCATGACGGCAAGCAGGTTGATGCCCGTCAGCCGCGCATGGCCGTAGGCCTCGTCGATACTGACTCCACCGCCGACCTTGCCGGCATGCATGAAACCGTCGGCCTCACGCGGTCCCTGGCCGGAGAGATAGAGCATATTGCCTTCGATTACGTGCGTGACGAAATTAGCGATCGGCGGCGGCGGCGGCGGCAGCGCAATGCCGAGGGCGGCAAGCCGTTCGTAAGGCGAGTTCTCGACCTTACCGGCGGCGGTGGGAAACTGATTCACGCAAACTCCTGTCATGCAATTTTCGATTTGGCGAATTTCGATTGGGCCGACGCTTGGTCGGCGGATTAAAGATCCTTGCGCAGTCTTGGATCGAGCATGTCCCTAAGGCCATCGCCGACCATCTGCAGCGACAGCACGGAGAGGATGATGGCGACACCCGGAAACAGCGTCATCCAGTCGGCCTGGCCGATATACTGCCGACCGGCGGCGATCATCGTTCCCCAGGTCGGGATCTCAGGGCTGACGCCGAGGCCGAGGAAAGACAGGCCGGCTTCGGCAAGCATGGCACTGGCGAAAAGGAACGTCGCCTGCACCAGGATCGGCGACAGCAGATTGCGCAGCACATGCCGCGTCATGATATGGAAGGTCGAAATGCCAAGCGCCCTCGCCGCCTCGACATAGGGCAGCTCGCGAATGACCAGCGTCGAAGCGCGCACGATGCGGGCAAGCCGCGGCGCATAGACGATCGACAGCGCGATGATGACTGTCGTCAACGACGGGCCGAGGACAGCAACGAGCGCGATCGCCAGCAGAATATCCGGAAACGCCATCATCGCGTCGATCAGCCGGGCGATCGGCGTGTCGAGCTTCTGGAAGAAGCCGGCAAGCAGGCCGAGCGTCACGCCGATCACTGCCGACAAGGTCACAACCGCAACACCGACGAGCAGCGACAGGCGGCCGGCGAAGATCGTACGCGAAAAGACGTCGCGGCCGAACTCGTCGGTGCCGAAGAAGAACATGCCGCTCGGCGGCTTCAGCCGGTTGACGATGGAAAGCTTCGACGGCGAATAGGGCGCGACAACAGGTGCAAAGACCGCCAGAAGCACGAAGATCGTCAGGATCAGCAGGCCGCAGGCGACCGTCTTGCGCTTCAGCAGGCGCCTGGCGAATTTGCTGCCCTCGCCTTCGACTGGCTTGATTGCGATATCGGCCATCAGTAGCGCACCCTCGGATCGATCAGCAGATAGAGCATGTCGATCGCAAAATTGATCAGCACATAGAGGGCGGCGATGACGAGCAGCGCCCCCTGGATGACGGGATAGTCGCGGCGCAGAACCGCGGAGACGACGAGATTGCCGACACCAGGCAGGCCGAAGACGGTCTCGGTGACGACGGCGCCCGAAATCAGCACCGCTGCCGTCAGGCCGATCACCGTCAGGATCGGGATCAGCGCATTCTTCAGCGCGTGCTTGAGGATCACCCTTCGCTCGATCAATCCCTTGGCGCGGGCGGTACGGATATAATCGTCGCCGAGCACATCGAGCATCGACGCGCGGGTGAAACGCAGGATCAGCGCCGAGGAGACGATGCCGAGCGCAAAGGCAGGCAGCGTCAGGTGATACATGCGCTCGAAGAAGGTCGAGCCCGGACCGCCATAACCCGAGACCGGGAAGAGATTGAGCCTGACGGCGAAGAACTGCATCAGGATCAGGCCGAGCCAAAAGCTCGGAATGCTGGCGGCGAACATCGCGAGCGTCGTTGCCGCCTGATCGATGAAGGAGCCGCGCCGATAAGCGGCATAAATGCCGATCGGCAGGGCGATGATGCTGGCGATTGCGAGCGAAAACAAAGTCAGGAAGAAGGTCGGCTCGGCCCGGTCGAGCAAGGCCGAGGTGACCGGCATGTTGAGGAAGATCGACTGGCCGAGATCACCTCTCAGCATCTGGCCGATGTAATAGACATATTGCAGGCCGAGAGACTGATCGAGGCCGAGGCGAGCCCTGAGGTCGGCAATATCCTGCGGCGTCGCATCCGGCCCGAGCATGACGGCGGCCGGATCTCCCGGCGTCACGCGCACGATGACGAAGACGATCGTGACGACGAGAAACATCACGACGATCATGCCGAACAGGCGCTGGAGGATGTAGCGTATCATGAATGCCTGGCAAACCCTTGCAGATGCGACAAAAAAGAAGATCGATACCGGCCACGGCGGGCCGGTATCGGTGGCGATGCTTACTTCTTGATCGAAGCATTCCAGAAATACGGCCACGGAGCCGGATCGACGCCTTCGAGCTTGGTCGATTCCGCCGAAACGGCGTTGAAGTCGCCGATCTTCATGAAGGGTGCGTCGGCATAGATCGCCTTCTGGACATCGGCCCAGAGCGCCACGCGCTTCTTCGGATCGACTTCCGAGGTGAAGGCATCGACGGCGGCCTTGCGGGCCGGAGTATCCCACCAGCCCGGCGAGCTGGTCGAAAGCGAGCCGATAAGAGCAGGCTCCGGCAGGAAGGGGCTATGGGTGATGTAGATATCCCAAAGCTTCGGATCGGTGCGGCGCTGCGTCAGCGTTGCCCAGTCCACAACCTGCATATCGACGGTGAAGCCGGCAAGCTTCAGATATTCGGCGGCGACCTGCGCCATCTTATAGTGGAACTCATACTGGCGGCTGGTCAGGATACGGATCGGTTCGCCGTTGTAACCGGCCTTCTTGGCGGCGGCGGCAGCCCCTTCCGGATCGGCGGCGTTATAGGCGCCCTCGACGCCGGCATCCGTCGACCAGGCAAAGGTCTTTGGATAGATGGCGCCGTCGAGCGCGTAGAAATCCGTGCTGCCGAAAGCCGCGGCCAGCATGTCTTCCATGCTGAGCGCCTGGCGGATCGCCTTGCGGACCTCGACATTCCCAGCAATACCTTCCTTCGTATTGAAGACGAAGACGGGATAACCGAAGGGCTTCAGGATGATCGGCTGCGAGGCGGTGGAGGCCTTCAGCTTGTCGTAGGATTCGACCGGGATCGAGTCGACGTAGTCGTACTGGCCGGAAACGGCGGCCTCGACGCGGGTGTTCGGATCCGGCACCGGCACGAAGCGGATCTCATCGAGATACTGGTGGCGGGCGCCGCCATAGCCATCGCTGTCGCCTTCACGTGACTTGTAGCCATCGAAGCGGACAAGCTGGATATACTGGTCGGCCTTGCGCTCCTTCAGCATGTAGGGACCGGTGCCGATGAAGTCCTTCATCGGCTCGTCCTGCTTCTCGGATGGGATGATGATGGCGGCCGAATTGTTGAAGGCGAGCAGCGAGGTCAGCGGCGCATAGGGCTGCTTCAGCGTGATCGTGACGGTTGCCGGATCGACGGCGGTGACCTTATCGATGAAGCCGGCCACCTGCTTGCCGCGCGAAGCGATCTTCATCCAGCGGCCAAGCGAGGCGACGACATCTTCCGAGGTCATGTCGGTATTGTCGTGGAACTTGATGCCGGTCCTGAGCTTGATCGTATAGGTTTTGCCGTCGGCGCTGATCTCTGGCAGGCTTTCGGCGAGAAGCGGCGTAACGTTCCAGCTCCTGTCGAAGGTGTAGAGCGTTTCGAAAATGTGCTGCGTGACGATGCCGACCAGATCGGCCGTCGACGACATCGGATCGAGGGTCGGCGGCTCGCCGATCGTCGCGACGTTGATGACGCCGCCTTTTTCCTGGGCAAGAAGTGTCGAAGGCAGGGCGACGAGCGCAGTGCCGAGAAGGAATGCGACCAGTTTTTTCATGTGAGGTCTCCCGTTTAGTTCCACAATTATGTAACTCATCTTTTTGTAACAGAATATGAGATGGATCGATCCTGTCAAGCACGAGCGACGGATTATGCCGGGGCGGATACCCGGACGCCGGAAAAATACACAATCTTCGGCTGCACCCACCTGCACCACGGCCGCGCATTGTGCCATGGTGAGGCGATCGCCCTGAGTCAGGCTTCAAGGGAACGGGAGAACAGGATGAGCATTGATTTCAACGACGGAAAATGGCTGAACGAGCCGGCACAGTGGCTGGCGAACGACGCCGGCCTCACCCTGACGACCGACGAGAAAACCGATTTCTGGCGGGAGACCCATTACGGCTTCACCCGCAACAGCGGCCATTTCCTCGGCTTTCCCACCGATGACGGTTTCACCGCGCAAATTCGCATCCAAGGCGAATTCCGAACGCTCTACGATCAAGCCGGACTGATGGTGCGCATTGATGAGAAACGCTGGGTGAAAACAGGCGTCGAATTCACGGACGGCGAGCCCTTCCTCAGCACCGTCGTCACCGACGGCAAGTCCGACTGGTCCGTCGCCCAGCCCTTCAGGGAATTGGAGGATTTCTACATCCGCGTCACCGTCGCCAACGGCGCGATGCGCATCCAGGCCTCGCGCGACGGCAGTTTCTGGCCGCTGCTGCGGCTAGCGCCCTTCCCGGCTGCAGCGCACTACGAGGTCGGACCCACGGCCTGCACGCCGGAGCGTAGCGGACTAACGGTCCGCTTTTGCGAATTCTCGATTGGGCCGGCGACTGCCAAGGATCTGCATGACTTGAGCTAGAAGAGCGTCCTTTCGCGGCTCTAACGAAAGAACAAGATCAAATGACTGCGAGTGCAGCGCAGCACACTTGACAAAGACAAGCTGCCTGTATTTTACTCAAGCCTGCGGATTAGGCAAAATGCCGGCCGCATTGACATGACTCCGATAGTCTCTGGGCAGTTTCGCCCCATGACGCCTCATCGCTCGATGGGACCAGCGTCGTGGGGTTTTTTGATGTGGTCACTTCATGAACGACGCGCTGAAAATCGGCATCCTCTTTTCGACCACCGGGCCCTACGGCTCGATGGGCCGCGACGCGCGCGACGGCGCCGATTTTGCGATGGCCGAATATGCCGGCGTCGAAGGGCTGGCGATCGAGCCCGTCTTCTTCGATCCGCATGCCGATCTTGCCGCCTATCTCGATGGCGCCCGCCATCTTCTGCGCGCCGGCTGCCGCCATATCGTCGGCACGATCACGTCCGCGGCACGCAAGGAAGTCATCCCGCTCGTCGAGAAACATGACGGCCTGCTCTGGTATATGTGCCCCTATGAAGGTTTCGAGGCCAATGAGAACGTCATCTATGTCGGCGGCTGCCCGAACCAGCATCTGCTGCCGCTTTTTGAGCACCTGATCCCGCGGTACGGGGCAAGGCCCTATCTCGTCGGCGCCAACTACGTCTGGGGCTGGGAGATGAACCGGCTCGCCCGCGAACTCATTACCAATGCCGGCGGCGAGGTGCTGGGCGAACGCTATCTTCCGCTCGAGGAAACCGCCGTCGAACGCATCGTCGCCGAGATCGCGCAACGCCGCCCGAGCTTCATCCTCAACAATCTGATCGGCCCCTCGAGCTACGCCTTCCTGGAGGCGATCAAGGCCCTCGGTGATCGCGACCCGGCCTTTCGCGCGGAAAACTGCCCGGTGGTCAGCTGCGACCTGATGGAATGCGAACTCGAAGATATCGCCGCCGGCGCTGCCGCCGGCCAGCTTTGCGCCGCTTCCTATTTCGACAGTATCGCGACCCCCGAAAATGCCGCCTTCAAGGCCCGCGTCACAGAGCGTCACGGCGCCGAGCGGCGTGTCTCCAGCGTCTTTGCCAGCGCCTATACCGCCGTCCGGCTCTGCGTCGGCGCGATCGTCGCTGCCGGCGGTGACGAGCCCGACGCCGTCCGGCGTGAGCTCCACAATCGATTCTGGCCGACCCTGTTCGGCGCGCTGGCGATCGACCGCGAGACCAATCATGCCGCCCTGCCCTTCCATCTCGGTCGGATCAACGCCGACAACGGCTTCGATGTCGTCGCTTCGCGGCCGCCGCTCGCCGCCGACCCCTATCTGACCGGCCGCAACCGACAGGCCTTTCCGCGGTTAAGGGTGGTGTCATGAGAGAGACACCCAATTTCACCGGCTGGCAGGCGATGGTCCTGCATCGCGAGGACGGCAACACCGAAAAGCTGATCCGCCAGCTTCGCCTGCTCGGCATCCATGCAACGCTGCAATGGGCGCCGCTTTCGGCTGCGGCACTGCCCGATCTCGTCATCGTCGATGCCGACCAGGGCTGGGACGATCTGCTGCCCTGGAAGGGCGAAACGCCTGCTTGCCCCGTCGTCGCCTTGCTTGGTTCGGAAGCGCCCGGCCGCATCGCCTGGGCGCTCGGACAGGGCGCCGGCGCGATCATCGCCAAGCCGATCGCCACATCGGCCGTCTATCCGGCGCTTGTCATGGCCGTCTCCATTCATCAGGAGCGCAAGGCGACTGCGGAAAAGCTGCAATATCTCGAAGAGCGCGTCCGGCTGCGGCCGCTTGTTCACGCCGCCGTCGAAAAGCTTCAGGCCGCACACGGCATCGACGAGGAGAGCGCTTACGCAATCCTGCGCAATTCTGCCATGCGCCGCCGCCTGCCGATGGAGCAGATATCAGCCTTCATCCTGGCGGGTGCCGAACCCCTGCCGGAGGCCGGCTGATGCATGTGCTGAAACAGATGATCCGCCAGCCGACGGCGCTCTTCGGCCTGATCGTCGTCACCCTCGTCATCGGGCTCGCAATTGCTGCGCCGTGGATCGCGCCGTTCAGCCCCGACGAGCAGATGTTTGACGGCCTCTCGCTCGAAGGCGCGCCGCTGCCGCCGGGTGGTCCCTATCTGCTGGGCACCGACACGCTCGGCCGCGACCTCTTCTCGCGCCTGCTCTTTGGCGCCCGCACCTCGCTGATCATCGGCCTTGTCGCCAATGGCATCGCGGTGGCGATCGGCCTCTTCGTCGGCATCGTCGCCGGTTATCTCCGCGGACTGCCGGGCAACATCCTGATGCGCTTCACCGATCTGATGATGGCCTTTCCGGCGCTGCTGCTCGCCATCGTGCTTGCCGCAATGCTGAAGCCGAGCCTCTGGATCGTCGCCATGGTGATCGCGCTGGTCAACTGGGTGCAGGTCGCCCGCATCGTCTATACCGAGACTCGCGGCCTGGTGGAGCGCGATTTCATCATGGCGGAGCGCTCGCTCGGCGCCGGCCACATGCGTGTGCTCTTCATGCATATCCTGCCGCACCTCATGCCGACGGCAATCGTCTGGGGCACGCTCGGCATCGCCACGACGGTGCTGCTCGAGGCCACACTCTCCTTTCTCGGCGTCGGCGTCCAGCCACCGCAGCCCTCCTGGGGCAACATCATCTTCGAGAGCCAAAGCTATTTCCAGGCCGCCCCCTGGCTGGTCTTCATTCCGGGCGCGATCATCCTTCTGACGGCGCTTTCCTTCAATCTGGTGGGCGACGCGCTACGCGACATTCTCGACCCGACCCAGCGCGGGAGGGGCTGATGGCGTCACTCATTCTCCGCAGGCTGGCGCAGGCGGCCCTCATCCTGCTCGGCGTCGCGGCAATCACCTTCGTGCTGCTCTATGCTCTTCCGGCCGACCCGGCCCGCATGATCGCCGGCCGCAGCGCCACCGCCCAGACGGTCGCCAACATCCGCCATGAACTCGGCCTCGACCAGTCGCTGCTGGTCCAGTTCGGCACCTATCTCGGCAATCTGCTGCACGGGAATCTCGGCCGCTCCTATGCGCAGAAAACCGATGTCTGGACGCTGATCGCTGCCCGCCTGCCGGCAACATTGACGCTGATGCTTGCCGGCATCGTCGTGGAGGTGGTGCTCGGCCTGACGCTCGGCACCATCGCCGCCGTGCGCCGCGGCGGCTTCGTCGACCGGCTGGTGATGATGGCCTCCTTTGTCGGCACCTCGGCGCCGCAGTTCCTTGTTGCCCTGCTGCTGCTCTACCTGCTGGCGGCAACGCTCGGCTGGTTTCCGATGAGCGGTTACGGCAGCTTCTCGCATCTCGTCCTGCCGGCCGTAACACTCGGCATCTGCGGCGCCGGCTGGTACGCCCGCATGGTGCGCTCGTCGATGATCGACGTGCTGAACCAGGATTATGTCCGCACGGCGCGCGCCAAGGGTCTTTCCTCGAAGCGAGTCATCCTGCGCCACGCGCTGCCCAATGCCGTGCTGCCGATCATCGCCATGATCGGCATCGATATCGGCCAGTTCATGGGCGGCGTGGTGGTCGTCGAAGCGGTCTATGGCTGGCCCGGCATCGGCCAGCTCGCCTGGCAGGCGATCCAGCAGATCGACATCCCGATCATCATGGGCGTCACGCTGACCTCGGCGCTTGCCATCATCATCGGCAACCTGCTTGCCGACCTCATCGCGCCGGTCATCGATCCGCGCATCCGCACACGCTGACAGCAACCAAAGAAGGGGAACCAAGATGTTCAAACGCTGGCTGCAACAGACGATCATGGCAACGATGGTGGCGCTCGCGCCATTGTCCGTCATGGCTGAGGAAACGCCCAAGCAGGGTGGCGATGTCGTCGTCACCTACAAGGACGACATCACCACGCTCGACCCGGCGATCGGCTACGACTGGGTCAACTGGTCGATGATCAAGAGCCTTTATTCCCGCCTGATGGACTATGCCCCCGGCACGCCGAACCCGGTTCCCTCGCTTGCCGAGAGCTTCACCGTTTCGCCCGACGGCTTGATCTATACCTTCAAGCTGCACAAGGGCGTGAAGTTCTCGAACGGCCGCGAGGTCGTCGCCTCCGACGTGAAATATTCGATCGAACGCGCCGTCGACCCGAAGACGCAAGGTCCCGGCGCCGGCTTCTTCGGCGCCATCAAGGGCTTCGAGGATGAAACCGGCGGCAAGACGACGACGCTCTCCGGCATCGAGACGCCGGATGACAGCACCGTCATCTTCAACCTCTCGCGTCCCGACGCCACCTTCCTGCACGTGCTTGCGATCAACTTCGCCTCGGTCGTGCCGAAGGAAGCCGTCGAGGCGGCCGCCGGCGACTTCGGCAAGAAGCCCGTCGGCTCCGGCACCTTCATCCTGAAGGATTGGACGATCGGCCAGCAGCTCGTTTTCGAGCGCAACAAGGATTATTTCGTCAAGGGCGTTCCCTATATCGACAGCTTCAAGGTCGAGGTCGGCCAGGAGCCGCTTGTGGCGCTCTTGCGCCTGCAGAAGGGTGAGGTCGACATTGCCGGCGACGGCATTCCGCCGGCGAAATTCCTCGAAATCAAGAACTCGGCCGACGGCGCACAGATGATCGTCGACGGCGAACAGCTGCACACCGGCTACATCACGCTGAACACCAAGGTGAAGCCCTTCGACAACGTCAAGGTTCGCCAGGCGCTGAACATGGCAATCAACAAGGACCGCATCACCCGCATCCTGAACGGCCGCGCAACGCCTGCCAACCAGCCGCTGCCTCCGCTGATGCCGGGCTACGACAAGGCCTTCACCGGCTATGCCTATGACGTGGCGAAAGCCAAGGCGCTGCTTGCCGAAGCCGGTTATCCAGATGGCTTCGAGACCGTGCTCTACTCCACCAACACCGACCCGCAGCCGCGTATCGCCCAGGCGATCCAGCAGGATCTGGCCGCTGTCGGCGTCAAGGCCGAAGTCCGGGCGCTGGCCCAGGCAAACGTCATCTCGGCCGGCGGCACGGACGGCGAAGCGCCGATGATCTGGTCGGGCGGCATGGCCTGGATCGCCGACTTCCCGGACCCGTCCAACTTCTACGGCCCGATCCTCGGTTGCTCCGGCGCGGTTCCGGGCGGCTGGAACTGGTCATGGTACTGCAACGCCGATCTCGACAAGCGCGCCGTTGCCGCCGACTCCATGTCCGATCCGGCAAAGGCAGCCGAGCGCACCGCCGCCTGGGGCAAGATCTTTACCGACATCATGGCCGATGCGCCGTGGATCCCTGTCATCAACGAACGCCGCGTCGTCGCCAAGTCGCTGCGCATGGGCGGTGCCGACAACATCTACATCGATCCGACCCGCGTCATCAATTACGACGCGATCTACGTGAAGCAATAAGCCCTGAAGAAACAAAGCCTTCCCGGTCCACGCCGGGAAGGCATCATAAAATCGAGGGAGACATGACATGTGCATCGCCTGCACCCACACCATTCACCGCGCCCAGCATAATTTCGGCTGGAACAAGGATTTCGCCCCCGCCGTCGTCGCCAAGCCTGGCGAGACGATCCACTTCGAATGCATGGATTCATCAGGTGGCCAGCTCGGAAGCGACGCGACGCTGGAAACGCTGAGCGCGCTCGATTTCGGCAAGATCAACCCGGTCTCCGGCCCGGTCTATATCGAAGGCGCGAAACCCGGCGATGCGCTGAAGGTGACGCTGCGGAAATTCATTCCCTCGGGTGTCGGCTGGACGGCCAATATTCCAGGCTTCGGCCTGCTTGCCGATCAGTTCAAGGACCCGGCGCTGCATGTCTGGTCTTATGACGCCAATAGCATGGTGCCCGCTCTTTACGGTCCGGGCGGCCGCGTGCCGCTGAAGCCTTTTGCCGGCACGATCGGCGTCGCACCCGCCGAGCCCGGCACCCACTCCGTCGTTCCCCCACGTCGCGTCGGCGGCAATATGGACATCCGCGACCTGACGGCCGGCGTGACGCTCTATCTGCCCGTCGAGGTCGACGGCGCGCTGTTTTCGATCGGTGATACCCATGCCGCCCAGGGCGATGGTGAAGTCTGCGGCACGGCGATCGAAAGCCAGATGAACGTCGAAGCGACGATCGAGCTCGTCAAGGACGCCAAGCTGCAGACGCCGCGCTTCACTACGACCGAACCGGTGACCCGCCATCTCGACGGCGCCGGCTACGAGGTCACGACAGGCATCGGCCCTGACCTGATGACCGGCGCGCGCGAAAGCGTCATGCGGATGATCGATCTTCTCGGCGCCGAACATGGCATGAGCCCCGTCGATGCCTATCTGCTTTGCTCGGTCTGCGGCGATCTGCGCATCAGCGAGATCGTCGACCAGCCGAACTGGGTGGTTTCCTTCTACTTCCCGAGGATCGTGTTCGCGTGAACGAAGCCATGCCCGCCGCAGCACCGGTGCTCAGCCTTCGCAATCTGAGCGTCGATGCCCGCACACCCGAAGGCCGCAAGCCGGTGCTCCAGGATGTCAGCTTCGAACTTGCAAGCGGCGAAACGCTCTGCATCGCCGGCGAATCCGGCTCCGGCAAGTCGGTCACGTCGCTGTCGATCATGGGGGTCTTGCCGAAGGCCTCGCTGCGGGTCGCTTCCGGCAGCGTGCTGCTTGGCGAGCGCGACCTGCTCACGCTTTCCGATCGCGCGATGCGCACAGTGCGCGGCGGCGATATCGCCATGGTGTTCCAGGAGCCGATGACCTCGCTCAACCCGGTCATGTCGGTCGGCAACCAGCTAACCGAGGCAATCCGAGCGCACCAGGGCAGCGACAATGCCGAGGCGGTGGCGCTGAAGATGCTCGATGCCGTGCAGATCACCGAGCCGGCCCGGCGGCTGAAGCAATATCCGCATGAGCTGTCCGGCGGCATGCGCCAGCGGGTGATGATCGCCATGGCGCTCTCCTGCCGGCCGAAGGTGCTGATCGCCGACGAGCCGACGACCGCCCTCGACGTCACCGTGCAGGCGCAGATCCTCAGGCTGATGCGCCAGTTGAAGCGCGAATTCGGCGCCTCGATCATCCTCATTACGCACGACATGGGCGTCGTCGCCGAAATGGCCGATCGCGTCGTCATCATGCAGAATGGCAGGATCGTCGAGCAGGGAACGGCACTCGCCGTCTTCCAGCGGCCGAAGGAGGCCTATACGCAGCAATTGCTGGCCGCCGTCCCGCGGCTCGGCGCGCTTGCAGGCACCGACCGTCCGCCGCGCATCACCCAGCGCGCCGTCGAGACGCTGCATCCGGACCGCACGCCGGTGCTCAACGTGCGCGACCTCACCGTCACCTATGGCAACGCCGCAAGCCGGTTTTTCAAGGGCAAGCCGCCAGTTGCAGCCGTCGATGGCGTTTCCTTCGATATCCTGCCGGGCGAAACGCTCGGCCTCGTCGGCGAAAGCGGCTCCGGCAAATCGACCACCGGCAAGGCCGTGCTCGGTCTCATTCCCTTCAAGGGCAATGTCCTGATCGACGGCCGCAATATCGCCGGGCTCAGCCAGCGCGAGATGCGACCCGTGCGCCGCTCGGCGCAGATGATCTTCCAGGATCCCTATGCCTCGCTCGACCCGCGCATGGCCGTTGGCAAGGCGATCGGCGAACCGATGCTCATCCACGGCATCGGCAACCACAGCGAACGGCAGGACCGCGTCGCCGAACTGCTGCGCCGGGTCGGCCTGACGCCTGATGCGGCGACGCGCTATCCGCACGAGTTTTCAGGCGGCCAGCGCCAGCGCATCTGCATCGCCCGGGCGCTGGCGCTGGAGCCCAAGCTGATCGTCGCCGACGAGAGCGTCGCAGCCCTTGACGTCTCGGTCCGCGCCCGAGTGCTCGACCTGCTACTCGAACTGCAGGAAACCATGGGGCTTGCCTATCTCTTCATCTCCCACGACATGGCGGTGGTCGAGCTCATGTCCCACAACGTCGCCGTCATGCGCGCCGGCCACATCATCGAAACCGGCACACGGCGGGATATCTTCGAGAACCCGAGGGATGGCTACACCCGCGCACTAATCGCCGCGGTTCCGATCCCCGATCCGGAGGCCTATCGCGGCAGGGAAGCGCATGCGTGACTGAAGGTTTTAGACTGACTAGAATGTGCGACGAGGAGCGCCTCGTCGGCTGACCGCGTTTCGTAATAGAGACGCGCCGCCGCGTCGGTCGCAGGATTGTCATTTTCAGGATGACATCGGGCCCGTTCTCTGCGAAAAAGAGCGCGATGAGAGACAGGGGCGTTCGTCGACAGACGGGCTGAGAAGCACCCTTCGAACCTGAACCGGATAATGCCGGCGGAGGGAGTCGCTCGGGGTCGCGGCATCGCCCGCACGAACCGCCCCGTGCCCGCCCCCGCCTGAAAGGGGCCACATGCAGACCATGACCACACCAGGAGCGATGCTGAAGGCGATGCGCGAGAAGCCACCGCTCGTTCAGTGCATCACCAATTACGTCGCCATGAATATCGCCGCGAATGTCCTGCTCGCCGCGGGCGCCTCGCCCGCCATGGTGCATGCCGCCGAAGAAGCCGGCGAATTCGCCGCGATCGCCAGTGCGCTGACCATCAATATCGGCACGTTGTCGACGCAGTGGATCGACGGCATGCAGGCGGCGGCGAAGGCGGCGACATCAGCCGGCAAGCCCTGGGTGCTCGATCCGGTCGCCCATTATGCGACGGCCTTCCGCCGCAATGCGGTCGCCGAACTGCTGGCCCTCAAGCCCACGATCATCCGCGGCAACGCCTCCGAGATCATCGCGCTTGCCGGCGGAGAGAGCCGCGGCCAGGGCGTCGACAGCCGCGACCCGGTCGAACAGGCGGAAGGTTCGGCGCGATGGCTGGCTGAGCGGCAGCAGGCAGTCGTCGCCGTCACCGGTGCCGTCGATTTCGTCACCGACGGCGAGCGTGCTGTGCGCATCGAAGGCGGATCGGCCTTGATGCCTCAGGTCACCGCACTCGGCTGCTCGCTCACCTGCCTCGTCGGCGCCTTTGCCGCGACGGCGCCAGAGGATATCTTCGACGCGACGGTCGCAGCACTTGCAACCTTCGCCATCGCCGGCGAAGAGGCCGCACTCGGCGCCGCCGGCCCCGGCTCCTTCTCCTGGCGCTTCCTCGATGCGCTGGCTGCGCTCGACGCCGAAACGCTAGACGCCCGGGCGAGGATATCGGCGGCATGAAGGCCTTCGACCTTTCGTTCTATCTCGTCCTCGACCCCGATCTCTGCGCCGGGATCGGCATGGTCGAAACGGCGCGCCTCGCCGTTGCCGGCGGCGCGACCATGGTGCAGCTGCGTGACAAACATGCCGGCACCATCAGGATGATCGAGACCGGCCGCGCCTTGAGACAGGCGCTGAATGGAACCGGCGCCCTCCTCATCGTCAACGATGACGTGGAGGCGGCCATCGCCATCGGCGCCGACGGCCTGCATATCGGCCAGGAGGACGTGGATGCGATGAGAGCACGGGCGATGATCGGCCCTGAGGTGATCCTTGGCCTTTCGGTCGAGAGCGAGGCGCTTGCCGGCGCGGTCGATCCTGGCTTGGTCGATTACACCGGCGTCGGTCCGGTGTTTGCGACGCCGACCAAGGCCGATCACAAGCAGCCGATCGGCTTTGACGGTCTTGCCAAGCTGGTGAAGGCCTCGCCGGTGCCGTCGGTGGCGATCGGCGGGCTCAAGGCGGATCATGTTGCCCAAGTGTTCGCCGCCGGCGCCAGGGGGCTTGCCGTCGTCTCCGCCATCTGCGGCACGCCCGACCCCGAAGCGGCCTCGCGCCGCATCGCTGCAGAAATTCGAAAGGTGCGCGCATGATCCGCAACGTTCTCTCGATCGCCGGCTCCGATCCCTCCGGCGGCGCCGGCATCCAGGCCGATCTCAAGGCCTTTTCCGCCCGCGGCGTTTACGGCATGGCGGTGCTGACCGCGCTGACGGCGCAGAACACGCAAGGAGTGAGCGGCGTGCATCTGGTGCCGCCGCAATTCGTCGCCGATCAGATCAATGCCGTCCTTGCCGATGTCCGCGTCGATGCCGTCAAGATCGGCATGATCGCCAATGCCGGGATCGCTGACGCCGTTGCCGGTGTGCTGACTAACCACCGCAACATGCCGATCGTCATCGACCCGGTCATGATCGCCAAGGGCGGAGCCGCCCTGCTGGCGCCTGAAGCGGTCGACGTGTTGACCCGCCGGCTTCTGCCGCTTGCCACGCTGCTGACCCCGAACCTGCCCGAAGCCGCCGCGCTGCTGCACCAGCCGGTGGCGACAAACCGGGCGGAGATGGCGGCGCAGGCAGAACGCCTGCTGGCGCTTGGCCCGGCCGCAGTGCTGGTCAAGGGCGGCCATCTCGATAGCGACGAGAGCCCTGACGTGCTTGCCACCGCCGCCGGCCTGCACTGGTTCGAAGCCAGGCGCGTGCCGACCAAGAACACCCATGGCACCGGCTGTACGCTCTCCAGCGCCCTGGCGGCCGAGCTCGCCAAGGGCGCCTCGGCGCAGGAGGCCGTCGCCATCGCCAAGGATTACCTCGCCGGCGCGGTCGCGGCTGCCGGACACCTCACCGTGGGCTCCGGTCACGGCCCGGTGCAGCATTTTCATGCACTCTGGAAAGACGGCGAATAGGCACTCGCTCAACCAACCATGCCGATCGAACGGCCCGCCGTTGGGCGAGCTTTACAAGAGCTGGGTGGACCTGTCGGTGCGGATGATCTGAAGCCGGCTTGCTGGCCTCATCCAGCGGCCCATGCTAGGGGACGGTCTCTTTCATATGAGGCGATACCGTCATGCTGCCCTGGATCCAGCTCGATTCCGCGACCATTCCCGGTGAAAACGGTGAACTGCGGCTGAAGCAGCGCGGCAGCGAATTTTCGATTATGCTCGGCGCCAACGAGCTGATGAACAGCCGCCTGAGCGGCTCGGAAGAAGCACTGGCGACCCTTTCCTGGGATCGGATCAAGTCGCACACCAAGCCAAGGATTTTGATCGGCGGGCTCGGCATGGGTTTTACCCTGCGCGCCGCTCTCGCCGTCCTTCCCGAAGATGCCGGCGTCACCGTCGCCGAACTGGTGCCGGCCGTCGTTGCCTGGGCCCGCGGGCCGATGGCCGCGGTCTTCAAGGGCTGTCTCGACGATCCGCGGGTAGGCATCCATCAGGGCGATGTCGGCGAGGCGATCCGTTCCAGTAACGGCGCCTATGACGCAATCCTGCTCGATGTCGACAACGGTCCTGATGGCCTGACCCGCAAATCCAACGACCGGCTCTACGAATTTGCTGGCCTTCGCGCCGCCAGCGACGCGCTGCGCCCCGGCGGCGTGCTCGCCGTCTGGTCGTCCGGTCCGGACCCCGATTTCACGCGGCGTCTCAAGGGCAGCGGTTTTGCCGTCGATGCGGTCAACACGCGCGCCAACGGCAAACGCGGTGGCGCCCGCCACGTCATCTGGCTGGCGGTGAAGGCGGTGAAATGACGTTCAAGCCGAAGCGATCCGGCGGGCGGCATTGATGGCACGCCTGGCGCCGGAGCGCAGCTGCGCGGTTTCCGCGCCGGCAATGACCAGATCGAAGCCGAATTTCAGCAGTTCTCCGGCCCGCTCGCCGTCGCCGGCGAAGGCGCAGGCGAATTTGCCGTGGGCGCGGCAGCGAGAAACCGCATGCTGCATGGCGCTGTCGATCTCGGCGGCGTTCGGCGCCACCTGGTCGCCGTTCGAGAGTGCGATCGAAAGGTCGGAAGGACCAATGAAAATGCCATCGATGCCGGCAACGCCGAGGATGCCGTCAATCGCCTCGAGTGCCGCCCTGGTCTCGACCATGGCGATGGCGACGGTGAGCGCGTTGGCGTTCTTCAGATAATCATCGGCCGACAGCCCGGTATGGTTGAGCGCCAGCGACGGTCCCCAGCTGCGTTCGCCGAGAGGGGGGTATTTGGCGGTCTTGACGAAGGCTTGCGCGTCTTCGGCCGAATTGATCATCGGCGCGATGATGCCGGAGGCTCCGGCATCGAGCAGGCGCGAGGCGGAGGCGAAATCACCGACCGGTATGCGCGCCAGCGCTGGCTTGCCGGCAAGCCGCACCTGGGCGACGGCGTTCGCGGCCGAGGGCATGTCCCACATGCCGTGCTGCATATCCAGCACGATAGTGTCGAAGGCCTCCTGCGCCAGGTGGTTGGCGAGCGTGGCGTCGGGAATACCCACCCAGGCGGAGATCATGCCGCCCTGGTGGTTCCTGATCCGCGCCGCGAAACCGTCGATTTCAGCTGCGCTCATGCCATTCTCCTCAGTTCATTGGCTCGATCAGAAGGGTTCACGGCCTCATCCTCTCCGGTGTAGCCGCGAAAGGACGATCATGACCACGACTCCCAGTCCCGCCAGGATGGCTCCCCAAAGGATCCAGATCGTTTGCCTGATCATGAAGCTGGACGACGGATAGGGAAAATAGCCACTTCCCTGGCCGATCCAGATCAGTCCGAAGATGATCATAAGCACTCCGAGAACATATCCGATCGTTCGCCACATGCTTCAGCCGCCTTCCCTATCGATTCGATCCCACAATGGCGACCGGCGTCGTTCATGACAAGGCTTCTCCTGGGCACAAACGTCGGCGTTGAGGCGTGGTGAGCCGCAAGGCTGCTGCTAGCCACCCAGATCGGCAGGCATCCATGCGGCGCTTTTGAAATCCCGATATAGACCAGGAGAACGAGATACACCCGCCCACTTACCGAATGCCCTCTCTATTACTCATGTTGCATAGATCGCTAGCAAGCCACGATCCAGTACGGGAGGAAGAACTCCATCGAATCTCGCAAATCCGAAGGAATCACAACTCGCTGAAATCACTCAATTCTTTTTGAGGCAGCCTCTCATGCGCTTCAGCAACCCAGCCATGGTCATAGTGATTATTGCTGTACGCCCAATGAATGACTTTAGATTCGTGAAAATATCAATCACTATGAGCCGCGTACAATCCCAACTATCGAGTCCAAGGCCGAACCATATTGCTTGGCTTTTCTTTGATCTCTGATGATGTTGCACGCGAATTCTGCTGGGTAGAGTACGCCGGACATTGCCGTGCTGGAGTTTCGATGAAAAAGGTGGCGCCATGACCCATATTGCACTTCGCTCCCTAGCCAAGGGAGTGGGTTCCTTTGTCCTTCCGCAACTGCGAAATACGCACGTAGAAGGGGGCACTGCTTCTGCGCGCCACTGTTATGACCTTTTCTTTCGCCACTACGGTCACCTAGCGCCTTGGCTGAACGGCAAAAGACCTGAAGTATTGGTCGAGGTCGGCCCCGGAAGTTCGCTTGGCGTTGGGCTTGCCGCACTGCTTGCGGGCGTCGACACGTACATCGGGCTGGATTTGCAAGACCACCGGAGCATCGAGCACGATCTTGAAGTCCTGAACGGTTTGATTGAACTCTTCGGCGAGCGGGCCGCATTTTGGGATAACACCGTATCGGGCGACATCTTTTTTCCGCCGTCACCGACAAACTTCGCCTGGGCTCGGATAGATGGGATCGTGCAACAGCGCCTCAGTGCGGAGGCAATCGACGCGCTGAAGGCGGACCTCGTGAATGGCAGCGAACGATTAAAGTTCGTCGCACCATGGACCGATTTCAACGTACTGCAGGCGGGTGTGGCTGACTGGCTGATGACGCATTCAGTCATGGAACACGTGGACAACCTCGTTGATACCTATATCGCTATTGCCCGGTGGCTGAAGCCAGGAGGGTTTGCGACGCACCTGATCGACTTCCAATCTCACGGTCTGTCAAGCGACTGGAATGGGCACTGGGTTTTGAGCGCGCCCACGTGGACGATGATGCGTGGACGACGACCCTACCTGATAAATCGGAAGTGGCGCAGCCATCACATCAATCTGATGCAGGAGAGCGGCTTCGAAATCCTTGCGGAACTCCAGTACGTCCGCACGGACGGACTAGGACGGAAGGAATTTCGAGCGCCGTTCACGTCAATGCCAAATGGTGACGAAAAAGTTGCGATGAGTTTCTTTGTGACGAGAAAAATCGGCTAAGAGTCGGCGGAGATCATGCCGCCCCGGTGTTGCCTGATCCGGTCCGCAAAGCCGTCGATTTCAGCTGCGCTCATGCCATTCTCCTCAATTCGACAGGCCGCCTGCGGCCAGATATTTCACCTCGGGGAACTCTTCGATGTCGAATTCCCTCAAATGCACGGGTTGCCGGCTCATCCTCTCCGGCGCAGCCGTGAAATAATGACCGTCACGGCGATCCCCGCGACAGCCATGATGCTTCCCCAAAGAACCCAGATGCTTTGGTTGATCATGAAACTGGATGAGGGATAGGGAAAATAACCGCTTCCCTGTGCGATCCAGATCAGTCCCAAGAGGATCATGAGCAATCCAACGGCGTATCCGACGGTTCGCGACATGCTTCGGCCCTTCCATATGAATCGATGCCACAATGTCGATCGGCGCCGGTCATGACAAGGCTTCTCTCCTGAGCGCGAACATATTCCGGATGCAATGACGCGCCGGCTCGGTCTGAATGTCAGGTCCTGCGGACTTCCTCCACCAGCCAAGTGCTGAGCCTCTCGCTGTGAATGTTTGCCGATCGCGGCGGTATCACCCAGTAACCGCGGTCGGGTGCATCGAGCGGCGGCCCGGCTTCCACCAGCATATGTGTGGAGAGAAGCGCATCGACCAGCCCCATCCAGCCGATCGCCACGCCCTGTTCGCTGAGCGCGGCCTGGACGACCAACGAGTAAGTGTTGAAGCTGATATCCCCGCAGCCGGCATGGAGATCGCGAATGACGGAGAATTCGGCAAAATAGCTTCGCCAATCGAACCAGGGCGATGGCATTGGCGAGTCGAGATGGATCAGGATCGCTTTGGCAAGCTGCTGCGGATCGTCGAAGGGGCCGTTGCGATCGAGAAAGCCTCGCGTGCAGACGGGCACGACCTTTTCCTGCAGCAGGAGAGATCCGATGGCGCCGAATTCCGTCCGCGTGCCAAAAACCACAACCACATCTGCGTCGTCACGAAAGCCGGGCTCGAGCCTCTGGGTCGCGACGATCTGTATATCCGTTTCGGGGTGAAGCAGGCGAAAGCCGTGCATGCGCGGGATCAGCCAAAGCGCTGAAAAAGCATAGTCGGTTCTCAGTCTGACGACCGGCCTTTGAGCCTCAGTGCGGAAACTGCGCGCCAGGGCATCGATGTCACCGACCGCCTTGGCCGCGACCTGGAAAAGCCGCTCTCCCTCCGCGGTCAACTCGACGCCGCGATGCTGGCGGCGCAGCAGAGCGACTCCGAACTGCTCTTCCAGCCGCCGAATCTGATAGCTGACAGCCGGCTGCGTAAAGCCGAGAACTGCCGCCGCGGCCGAAAAGCTGCCGAGCCTTGCGACCTCCGCGAAGATGCGCATCCATCCGAGTTCAGGCGGGCGGTCTGGCATAAAATTTCCTTTTGGCAATCATCGAAAAAAGCCGGCTTTACAGGCAGGATGATACTGGCTTTGATAAGATCTGCAAATAGCTAGGGGGACGTTCCCTTCATCGGCCCCCGGCCTCTGAGACCACAGGAGACAATTTCACATGACGCGTCCGAATATCCTCATCCTGATGGTCGATCAGTTGAATGGCACTTTCTTTCCCGATGGCCCGGCCGATTTTCTGCATGCGCCGCATCTGAAATCATTGGCGGAGCGTTCCGTGCGTTTCACCAACGCCTATACCGCAAGCCCGCTCTGCGCACCGGCGCGGGCCTCCTTCATGTCCGGACAATTGCCGAGCCGAACCCGCGTCTATGACAATGCGGCGGAATTTGCCTCTGACATTCCGACCTATGCGCATCATCTACGCGCCGCCGGATACCAGACGGCACTTTCCGGCAAGATGCATTTCGTCGGCCCCGACCAGTTGCATGGTTTCGAGGAGCGCCTGACGACGGACATCTACCCGGCCGATTTCGGTTGGACGCCGGATTATAGCAAGCCCGGCGAGCGCATAGACTGGTGGTATCACAATCTGGGTTCGGTCACCGGCGCCGGCATTGCCGAGATCACCAACCAGATGGAGTATGACGACGAGGTCGCCTACCACGCCGGCCGCAAGCTGTTCGATCTCTCGCGCGGCCATGACGAGCGTCCCTGGTGCCTGACCGTCAGCTTCACCCATCCGCACGACCCCTATGTCGCGCGCCGCAAATTCTGGGACCTCTATGAGGATTGCCCGGCACTTGGCCCGGCGGTAGCGCCGATTGCCTTTGAGCGGCAGGACCCGCACTCGCAGCGTCTGATGAAAGCCTGCGACCACGACGCTTTCGACATCAGCGATGAGCAGATCAGGCGGGCAAGGCGAGGCTATTTCGCCAATATCTCCTATGTCGACGAGAAGATCGGCGACATTCTCGGCGTCCTCGAACGGACCCGCATGGCCGAAAACACAATCATCCTCTTCGCCTCCGACCATGGCGACATGCTCGGCGATCGCGGCCTCTGGTTCAAAATGAACTTCTTCGAAGGATCAGCCCGCGTGCCGCTGATGATCGCGGCACCCGGCTGGAAGCCGAGACGGATCGACCAGCCTGTCTCTACCCTCGACGTGACGCCGACGTTGGCGGGTCTGGCCGGGATCGATATCGCCTCGCTGAAGGCATGGACCGAGGGCGAGGATCTCGCAGCGCTTGCCGAAGGCACCGGCAGCCGCAGCCCGGTGCCGATGGAATATGCCGCAGAGGGTTCCGAGGCACCGCTCGTCTGTATCCGGGACGGACGATACAAGCTCTCGCTCTGCGAGAAGGACCCGCCGATGCTGTTTAATCTCGAGACCGATCCGCAGGAACTCGACAATCTGGCGGCCGACCCGGCGCATGCCGAGATCTTGGCAAGGCTTGTCGAACAGGCCGGCCTGCGCTGGAATCTTTCCGATTTCGACGCAGCCGTGCGCGAAAGCCAGGCGCGCCGCTGGGTGGTTTATGCGGCGCTGCGCAACGGGGCCTATTATCCATGGGACTATCAGCCGCTGCAAAAAGCCTCGGAACGCTACATGCGCAATCACATGGATCTGAACGTGCTGGAGGAAAACCAAAGGTTCCCGCGCTAGAACAGGATGATTCTTGGCCGGGTCGGCCTAAAATCTGAATCCTGTTCTACATTATGTAGTCAGAGCAGATGTCGTCCGAAAACCGCTTACACTTTTCGGCATCATGCTCTAGGAATGAGCAAGAAGTGCTTCTGATTTGAGCCGTCTTACGCGTGGCGCCTCGCGCAGGAAGTCCTCGATGAACGTCTTCTGCAGCAGGATGCCGTCCCATTCATCAGGGAAGAAGGGCGAGTCGTAGATCAGCGTGAAGGGACCGGCGTAACCGGCTCTCTCGCACATCTCCAGGCACGTGCGGTAATCCTCGGCATCGAGGCCGGTAACGCCGTAGTCGGCCTTGGCATGGCAGATTTCCGCCCGGCCCATGATATCGACAAGGCCTTCATATTTGGCTGGCGCCGGCCAGTTGCCGAGGTCGCCGTTGAGCCCGACCTTGCCGTCCAGCCGGTCCAGCAGCCAGTTCATTTCAACGGGCGACGGCAGCAGGTCGAACCAGTTCTCGACGACGATACGCACGCCGCTGCCTTCCGCCTTTTCGGCCAGCCAGTTCAGATGGCGGGCGGCGCGGGTGAGATTTTCTTCCGTCGGCTTCTGCTTGCCGGCTATGACGCGCATCCTCTGCGCCCCGAGGGCCGCGGCGATGTCGATCCACTCCGCCATCCATCTGACGTCGCGTTCGGCGGTCTCCTGATGGCTCGGATCACCGTCCTCGATGAGAAGCGTCTGGAACAGCACGTTCGAGGCCGCCATCGCCTCGCGCAATTCGCTTATATAGGCGGCATCGAGGCTCGGCAGATGGAAGGAACAGACCTCCAACCGGTTGACGCCGCGTGCCGAGAGCGCCGCCGGCACGTCGATCAGTGCCGCAGCACCCGGGCCATAGGGTTCTTTCGCCGCAGCGCTTTTGTCAGGATCGGGACTATGGGCATGAACGGCGCCAAGCAGTCGATGCAGCGACCATGTCGAAACCGCGAAACGTCCGTTTTGCAAAACCTGCACTTGCTTTCCTCCGGGATCTCCTCATGCCATCAATGGCAACTAAATCCCGGCGGTTCAATTGCCAATTCAGACAAAATCGTCGCGGATGACCGGCTCGGCGACAAGGGCAATCCCCAGCAGCGCCTCATCGCGATGGGCGGCGGCCGAAAGCAGCAGGCCGACCGGCATGCCAACCTCGCCGGTGCCGCAGGGAATGGAAACGCCGCACCAGTCGAGGAAATTGCCGAGCGCAGTGTTGCGTAACGTCTTGTTGTTCGTCGCGAAGAACAGCTCGTCATCCTGCGCCAGCGGCCCGATCGGCGGCGCGACATGGGCAACGGTGGGAAAGGCAAGCAGCCGGTCGCCGACAAGGCGCTCGACATCGGCGATCAGGCGGCTGCGCGCCTCGAGGATTCTGAGGTAATCGGGCAGCGTCGTCTTGCTTCCGAGACGAGTACGCATGACGACACGGTGGTCCATCCTGTCCGCGTCCGGTCCGGCCAAGCGTTCCTGGTGAAGTGCGAAAGCCTCCGCCGTCACCAGCGGACCATATTTCGTCATCAGCTCGAATATCTCGTCGAAGGCGGGGATAACGGTGCGGGCAACATGGGCGCCGGCCCTTTGAAGACGTTCCACTGCTGCCTCGAACGCGGCAACGACGCCGGCTTCCGCTCCGTCGAAGACGACGTTTTCAGGCACGATGAGTTCCAGCCCTTGCAGGGGACGCGTGGCGACATCAGGCGCCGTCAAGCCGCGCATCGCCGCATCGATCCAGACCGCGTCCCTGACGCTGCGGCAGAGCGGTCCCAACGAATCCAGGCTCTTTGCCAGCGGATAGACGCCTGCCATCGCGTGGCGGCCGCGCGTCGCCTTGTAGCCGACGATGCCGTTGAAGGCGGCGGGAATACGCACCGAGCCGCCGGTATCGGTGCCCATGGCGACCGGAACCAACCCAGCCGCGACGACGACACCAGCACCTGAGGACGAGCCGCCCGGAATGCGTGGGAGATCGGCGCCGCGCGGATTTACCGGCGTGCCGTAATGCGGATTGATGCCGAGGCCGGAAAAGGCGAATTCGCTCATATTGGTGCGCCCGACGGCGACCATGCCCGCCTGCCTGAGCAAAGCGACGACAACCGCATCGCGCTTGGCCGGCATCTCCTTTGCCAGAACGACGGAACCCGCTGTCGTTGGCAGGCCTTCAATGTCGAAAAGATCCTTCCAGGCAATCGGAATGCCGTCCAGCAATCCAAGCGAGCGCCCTTCCCGCAGACGTCGCGAAGAGGCACGCGCCTCTGCCATCGCCCGGCTTTCGAGCAGTGTGGTGAAGACCGCCTTGTCGGCATAATTCGCGATGGACTCGAAGATCGCCTCGGCCACCTCGGTCGGATCGGCCGCGCCAGCTTGAATGAGGGCGGAAAGTTGCGCGACCGACATCGCGCCGAAGGATTTGCTCATGAGACTATCCAGAAGAAAGATGTTCCTCTCTGGACTACCCCGGATCATTCCGGTGAACCAGAGCTTCACGATATTTTGCATTTATTGGTACGATTTTTTGAACACTGAGTTTGAATATCGCCCCTTCAATTGCCACGATCGAAGACACACATGCTGCTCGCATGCGGACGCGGTTCGGCACGAGGGTGAGAGTTTGCTCTTAAGAGACCGGCGCCGCATGTGTTGCAGGAGTAATTGAAATGACAGATTGTGAAACTTTAAGCCGTCGCCAGGATATGGTGACCCTCCATGTAAAAGAGGATGAAACCGCCGGTTTAGGCGAGCGCGATTATGTGGACCATGTCAGCGCCCAGAAACTTTCGGCCTTCGAGCGCATTGTCGTGGTCGGAGCGCTGGTTCTCTTGAGCTTTGCGGGTTTTGCCGCCTATTCTTCCGGCAATACGGACCCGATGACGACATCGGCCATTGCCGCCCCCGCCGGCGATAACACGCCGCCGCATCCGGCTTACGGCCATTGCCGCGACAGCAGCCCCTACGCTGAGAGGGTCTGCTAACAGGAAAGCCACCGCATCATTCCTTAAATCGGAATCGATTTAAGGATAAAATTATGCGGTAATTTAAAGTGCTACAGCGTCCTTTGCGCGTCTCAAAAGACGCGCGGCGCTGTAGATCGCCGGGCATGGAGACCTTGGCCCAGGCTGCATCGACAGCAGGAAAAGGGAAAAGGACCATGGCCGGTGAAATCGATTATAATCTCGATCGCTTCATCGATGCCCAGAACGGCGTCTATGAACAGGCGCTCTCAGAGCTGAAAGCGGGACGCAAGACGTCCCACTGGATGTGGTTCATCTTCCCGCAGATCGCCGGTCTCGGCACGTCGGTGATGGCCGAAAAATATGCGATCCGCTCGGCCGAGGAAGCCACCGCCTATCTCGCCGATCCTATTCTCTCAAGCCGGCTGCTGCGCTGCGTCGAGGCGATCCTGTCTGTTGGCGGCAGATCGGCGCACGAAATCCTGGGCTCGCCCGACGACCTCAAGCTGCGCTCGTCGATGACCTTGTTTGCCGCGATCAGCGATCACGGTTCGCCCTTCCACCGGGTGATCGTGCATTTCTATCAGGGAAAATTCGACGAACGGACGATGGAAATCCTCAGTGCCAACACAGGATGACTTTAAGCCAGGCCGGCCTGAAATCTGAACCCGTTCCCAAATGAAACAGTTAGCGGCCCGGCCTGCTCTCCAGCGTGGCGATTTCCTCGGAGATCTCGCTCAACCGCTGACGCAGATCGCTGTCGGTGCCATCATCGACCTCTTCCTCGCCGAAACAATAACGCGCATCATGAAGTTCCAGCTTGGCTTCGAGTTCCGCGCGTTTGTCATATAGGCGCTTGAGATAGACGTAGTTCATCTCCCTGCCTCCACATCGCCCCGGTGATGGAAAAACGGCATGGAAGCGGTAAGGTTCCCCCGAAAGCGGCGGTCAGGCGAAAGACGCGATCGCCGCGTGGCAGGCCTTGGCGAAATGGCCGCAGCAGCCGGCAGCGCCCATGGCCTGGCGGCTGACGCGCGCGCCTTCGAGCAGCAGCGTCAACGTATCGGCAAGAAGCTGGGGTTCGCGCGCGCCGGCCGCCGAACAGAGCGCGGCCAAGCGATCACGCTGTTCGGCCTTGTGCCGCTCGATCATTTCGTGGGCGGGATGGCCCTCGCCCTTCAGCTCGATGGCGGCATTGGCGAGATCGCAGCCGGCGGGCTCGCCGTTCAGACATTGCGCCCGCAGCTCCACCCACGCGTCCAGCTGGGCGCGCGGATTGCCGGGATAGGCCGCTTCCAGATCGCGCCAGATGGCACCCGCCTTTTCGGAGGCCCGGCGCAGCGTTTCGCAGACCAGCTCGTCCTTCGAGCCGAAGTGCCGGTAGAGCGTCATCTTGTTGGTCAGAGCCGCGTCGGCAATGGCATCGACGCCGATGCCGCGGATGCCGCGTTCGCGGAAAAGCTCCGAGGCGGTCGAGACGATACGCTCCCGCGGCGGGATGCGATCTTCTGGAACGGCTGCGGAGATTTCATTCGAAGTTTCTGATTTTTTTGCGGACGTAGTCCTTGACATCAATGTGACCGATCGGTAACAAATGCATTGTTACTTACCGGTAACACCACGAAACGCGAAAGTCAATGCCGAGGGCATGGCGGCGGAAAGTGGAACACGGGCGACCGCCCACGAAAGGAGGACCACCATGAGAAAGACCAGAGACGACCTGACGATATCCGAAGCCCTTCACGACCCCCTGATCGCCATGGTGTTGCGCGCCGACGGCGTAAAGCTTGAAGACTTCAAGCAACTCCTGGAGACGGCCGCCCGCAAACGCGAACCGCGCTCGACTTCGGTGGGCAATATGATCGGAGCACTTGCAAGCCGCGCCAATCTACCGGCAATGCCCTGCTTTGGCTGAAGAAGCCGCCTGAACAGCTTGGGGATCTCTCCCTGCCCCCGTCAAGGGCTGCCGTCACAACCAGACGGCGGCCCTTGCCGCTTTAAAGCATGTCGCGCAAAAGTGTGCAGCCAGCGAATCTGAACGACCGCGACGCGCTTTAGAGGATCGGCTTGCCGCCGGTGACCGCGATTGTCGTGCCGGAGACATAGCTCGACAAAGGATCGGCCAGCATCACGTAGGCTGTCGCAAGCTCGGCCGGCTGGCCCGGCCGTTTCATCGGCACCTGCTTGCCGAAATTGCTGACGCTTTCTTCAGGCAGTGTCGAAGGGATGAGCGGCGTCCAGATTGGCCCTGGCGCCACCGCATTGGCACGAATGCCTTTCTCGGCCAGAAGCTGGGCAAGGCCGGCGGTGAAATTCTGGATCGCGCCCTTGGTCGTCGCATAGGCAAGCAGCGTCGGGTTCGGATTGTCCGAATTGATCGAGGCCGTGTTGATGATGGCGCTGCCGGGCTTCATGTGGGCGACGGCTGCCTTGGTCAGATAGAACATCGCATGGATGTTGACCTTGAAGGTCAATTCCCATTCCTCGTCGCTGATCTCGTCGATGCTCTTGAAACTCGCCTGATGCGCGGCGTTGTTGACGAGAATGTCGATACCGCCGAGCTCCTTGACCGCCGTCTCGACGATCTGCCTGCAGTGGGCGGGATCCTGGATGTCGCCGCTGACGAGAATGGCCTTGCGCCCGGCCTGCTCGACGAGCCGCTTGGTCTCGTCGGCATCCTCGTCCTCGTCGAGGTAGGAGATCACCAGATCGGCCCCTTCACGGGCATAGGCGATCGCCACGGCCCGGCCGATACCGCTATCGCCGCCAGTGATGATCGCACGTTTGCCCTTCAGCCGCTCGGAACCGCGATAACTTTTTTCGCCATGATCGGGAACGGGGTCCATCTGTGCCGTGAAACCCGGCATCGGCTGTTTCTGAGAGGGGAAAGGTGGTGTGGGATAATTTGGCATCATGACCTCCTGGGTTCAGGGGGTCAAACTCGGTCCAGGACTTGTTGTTCCAGCGGTCTTGCGGCAGTTTGGTTTTCAGATTAAAATGACTAGAAATTGGTCATCGAGAGGCCGTGATGGCAAGTGTCAATCTAGCGGAAGCCAAGGCTCATCTAAGCGAGTTGCTCAATCGCGTCGAAGCCGGCGAGACCGTCGAGATTTTGCGGCATGGCAAACCGGTGGCGCAGCTCGTGCCTGTCAAGACGCGCAAAAAACCGATCGATGTCGAGCAGCTGAAGGCATTAACCGCCTCGATGAAGCCGGCCAAACCGGTCGATTCCGCGACCTTCATACGCGACATGCGCGACACTGATCGTTACTGATGCTTTATATCGACACGTCAGTCCTCGTCGCCGCCTGGACGATCGAAACCCGCACGGACGACGTGCAGCAATGGCTGGCAACGCTTCGATCCGAAGAAATCGCGGTCAGCGGCTGGACGATCACCGAGTTTTCGAGCGCCATCGCGCTTAAGGCGAGAAACGGACAGATCGATCCGGACGATCGCTGCAAGGCTTTGGCGCTGTTCAAGGAACTATGTTCGACGACCTTCGAACTTCTGCCGATATCGCGGTCGCACTTTGTCGAAGCGGCACGAATGACCGATCAATTTAATATCGGTCTTCGCGCCGGTGATGCTCTGCATCTCGCTGTCGCGATCGGCAGCGACGCCACGCTCGTCACCCTGGACAAGGGGCTGGCAAAAGCTTGCGGCATCGCCGGCGCATATCATCGGTTGTTATGAAATGGACGGTGTCGTGGGTATCACACAGCCTCCGGGATTCAACCGCCGTCACATTAGCCCACACGATCAACCTACAAGATGTTGCGATTTGCCACAGCGACAACTATGCCATAGTAATGTAACATAATGGCATTTTTCATGAGGTGCGTGGAATTGGACGGAAAGACATCCCCCGCGGTTTACTCCGAAGATGAGGGCGTTGCCGACGAGGCTGCTGGCAAGGGCGCGCGCCGCGCGCGTGTCAGCGGTATCGACCGGGCGCTTCAAGTGATCGACCATCTTTACGAGACCGGATCGCCTGCCGGCGTCTATGCCATCGCCAAGGCGGTGAAGGCGCCGCTATCGACCGTTTACGTCATCGTCGACGATCTCGTCGAGAAGAACATGCTGGCACGTCAGGCGGACGGCTCGATCTGGCTCGGCGCGCGGCTCTACCATTACGGCCTTGCCTATGCCAGGTCCCTGGATTTCATGAGCATCGCCACCCACGAAATGCACGATCTCTGCCGCCAGGCTGGCGAAACCGTGCAGGTCTGCGGCCGCGACGGGGACTATATGCTGGTATTGGCCATGGCCGACGGCCCGAGCCATTTTCAGGTGGCGTCCCGCGTCGGCACAAGGGTGCCGCTGAACTGGACGGCCTCCGGTCGCCTGCTCGTCGGCCACCTGGCGGAGGAGGAGCGCATCGAACTGTTCAAGCGCTGTGCCCGCTCTTCACCGACCGGCCGCGCCGAGATCGATCCGGGCACGCTGTCGGAAGCCGCCGGCAAGGCCTTCGAGTCGCGCCTGTCGATTCAGGCGGGGGAATCGGATTACGCGGTTGCCTGCATCGCCTCGCCCATCTGCGATCGCGACGGCCAGTGCATCGCCACCATTTCCATCGTGCTGCCGGAACAGAAGGCCTTTTCCGACGAGAACCACTATACGGCGCATGTGCGCAGTTCAGCGGAACGGATCGAAAAGCTGATGGGCTGGCGCAACCGCTGACGCTTGCCGCGTCAGCCGATCCTACCTGTAGGAATAGCCGTGGCTGTGGCGCACCAGCTTACGCGCCCGCGGCACGTAACGGCTGGCGGTGAAGGCATCGGCGCCCATCACTGCATAGCGCGGCTCGAACAGCTTGTTGAGGACCGAGACGTCGCCGTTGGAATCCGTCGCCTCGAGATCGGAATCGACCAGGTCGAAAATGGTGAATTCCGCTTGCGAGCCGACCGAAAGCCGGTTCTCCATCGACAGCTTGATGACGGATGCCGGCGCATGGGTGACGGCCTCCACCACCTTGTCGAAGGGCATGCCGACGCTGAGCAGCTTCGACATCGTCGTCGCCAGACCGGGAAATTCATCGAATGGCCGTGCAGGTCGGTCGAGATCGAGAACGGTAGAAGCCCGCGCGCGATCGCCGCCTCGGCGACCTTGAACGAGAAGGAGGCGCCGCCGTGGCCGATGTCGAGGCGGATGCCTTCGGAGGCGCAGCGCTCTGCGAGAGCAAAGAGGTCCTCGTCTTCCATGATGCTCGAACCGGCCTTGCCGTTGAAGCAGTGGGTGACGACGTCGCCGGGGCCGAGGATCTCAAGCACTTCGTCATAGAGCGCCGGCGGCTCGCCGACATGCACCATCATCGGCACTTTCAAGATCTTGGCGATCTTCTTGCCGAGCTTGACCGGGGTGACGCCCCAGGACCCGGTGATGACATGGCTGGCGCGCACCTTGATGCCGACGATGTGCTCGCTGTTTTCGGCATAGACTTCAAGGATGCGGTCGAGATCGATATCGCGGATATCCCGCAATTCCGCAACCCGGTTGCAGGCCACAAGACCGATCGAGCCGAGATTGAGGAAGGCCTTGATGCGTTCGCGCGAGGGCTCGATGATATATTCCCGGAAGCCATGGAAGTTCGCCTCGCCGGCCGAACCGGCATCGACCAGCGTGGTGACGCCGCGCTCGACGCCGCATTCGGACGGACGGATGGAAATATCGGTGCCGCCGTGCCAGATATGCACGTGCAGATCGACCCAGCCCGGCGAAATGAAGGCGCCCTTGCCGTCGATGCGCGCAACATCCTGCGAAACCGCGAGCGACGGACCGATCTCGGCGATCCTACCGTCGGCATTGACGAGAATGTCGATTGCCCCCTCTTGTGTGCCCGCACCAAAAGCCATCGGTTTGACATTGGTGAGGAGAAGCGGCTTCTTCGTCTGGTCGCCGGGCATGACATGCATTCCTTTCGAAGTCTCGGACCGGGATCACGCCTCGGCCATCCGTCTGCGGGTCATTATGGAAGAGTAATGGGGAAGCTAGAGATGGCCTCTCAGGGCGCCGTACCGGAAATTCCATAACTATGATACATAAGGCTTTATAATAGAATAAAGCCGAAGACGAAGCTGTCAAGGAAAATGACGCGGTCGTCGCCATCGAGGAAACGTAAACGGCACGCTCCTTGCGAAGCGCACCTGTCTCGAAGATCCGATAAATTCCTGTTTGTTTTCAATCCCGAAGAATCGAATAGTCAAGCCGTTCCAGGTGATCCGGATCGGCGATGGCGTCGATCGCGGCAATCCTGCCATCGGCGATCGTCAGCGCCACCACGACGCGGAGCTGGCCCTTGATCTGCACGACGAATCCGAGATCGCCGTCGACGATGGCGATTTCTGCCGCCTGCGCCCGACCCTTGAAGGCTTCGGCCACGTGAGCCGCGCCGCGGGTTTCGCCAATGGTGCCGAAGCGGGCCGCCGTCGCATCCGGCCGGAAGACGACATCAGGGGCAAGCACCGCGAGCAACCCTTCCAGATCGCCGTTGCGCGAGGCCGTCAGAAAGGCCTCGGCGATCGTCCGCTTGCGGCCGAAATCGACATCAGGCGCTTCGTCCACCCCCTGCACCCGGCGGCGGGCGCGGCTTGCGAGCTGACGGGTGGCACCGGACGAACGGCCGATGATCGGCGCGATCTCGTCGAAGGGCAGATCGAACATGTCATGCAGCACGAAGGCGACACGTTCGGCGGGCGCCAGCGTCTGCAGCACGACGAGCAGCGCCAGACCGACCGAATCGGCAAAGGCGGCTTCGCGCTCGGGATCGTTCGCGGGATCGGCGATCCCGCCATGAACCGGCGCCTCCAGCGGCTCCTCGCGCCGGGTCTTGCGGGTGCGCAGGATGTCGAGGCAGATGCGCGCCACCACCGTCGTCAGCCAGCCGCCGAGATTGCCGACCCCTGTCGTGTCCGTGCGGCTGAGCCGCAGCCAGGCCTCCTGAACAGCATCCTCCGCCTCGCTGCGCGAGCCGAGCATGCGATAGGCTGCGGCCCTCAGATGCGCTCTGTTCGCCTCGAACTCATCGGCCAGCCATTTTTTCTCGTCCATTTGTCACATTCCTCCGCTGCGTTCCGTCAAGGCCATGACGAATGAAACCCGGCCGATGTGACAGCGCCGGCGGATCGTCGAACCATAAACGCATCAAGGAGACATACCATGCAGGAAAAAATGGTCATGCAGGAGCGAATGGGAAATCCCGCCCTGGTTCTTCCCGCAGCCATGCAGGCGCTCAATGCTCTCAGCAAGGTGCCGGCCGAAACCGGTCTTTCACCGAAGCTGCTCGAACTCGTCAACCTGCGCGCCAGCCAGATCAACGGCTGCAGCGTCTGTGTCGACGGTCATCCCCGCATTGCAAAGAAGCTCGGCGAAACCGACGAAAGGCTCTTTGCCATCGGCGCCTGGCGCGACTCGCCCTATTTCAGCGATGCCGAGCGGGCAGCCCTTGCGCTGACCGAGGCGGTGACCCGCATTAGCGACCGCGCCGACCCGGTGCCGGATGATATCTGGGACGAGGCGACCCGGCATTATGACGGCAGGAGCCTTGCGGCACTCGTCATCGCCATCGCCAACATCAATGTCTGGAACCGGCTGAACATCGCCACCCGCCAGATCGCCGGGGCCTGGAAGCCGTAAACGGCGAGGTTGCCGGCAGCGCGTCACCCCTGCGCTGCCGGCAACCCTCATCCCTGATCAGCATGGCTTCAGGCCATGCGAGACAATCAGTCGTTCAGATGATTCCACCGCCGCCGGCAGCGGATGCCGGACGCTCGGCCGCCACTTGTCTGCGATAGCCGCTGGCGCGGTAGACGGCGATCGGGTCGATTGCGCCGCCGGCCCTGCGGCGGGCTTCGGCCAGAATCGGTTCGACATCGGCGCGATAGGCGCGCTTCAGCGTTTCCGACGCCATCAGCGCGTCGTTGTCGTCCTGGTAACCGGAGAGCGCCTTGCGGTCGACGAGCAGCGCCTGCGCATAGGCGCGGCGGATTTCGTTGGCGCTGTTGATCAGGCTTTCGATCGGGTCGGTGACGTTGTGCGACTGGTCGATCATATGGGCCGGGTTGAAGTCGTTGACGCCGCGCTGCTCGGCATCGACCAGTTCGTTGAAGACGAGGAACAGCCGGTAGGGATCGATCGCGCCGGCGTCGAGATCGTCATCGCCATACTTCGAATCGTTGAAGTGGAAGCCGCCGAGCCTGCCGAACTGGATCAGGCGGGCGACGATCATCTCGATATTGGTGTTCGGCGCATGGTGGCCGAGATCGACGAGGCAGTAAGCCTTAGGCCCGAGCGTCTGCGCGATCAGGTAGTTGGTGCCCCAATCCTGCACGATTGTGGAATAGAAGGCCGGTTCGTACATCTTGTGCTCGGAGAACAGCTTCCAATCGTCGGGCAGCGCCTTGTAGATATCCGCCATCGAAGCGAGGTAACGCTCGAAAGCCTTGGTGAAATGGCTCTGGCCGGGGAAGTTCGAGCCGTCGCCGATCCAGACCGTCAGCGCCTTGGAGCCGAGCGCCTTGCCGATCTCGATGCATTCGAGATTGTGCTCGACCGCCTGCGCCCGCGTCGCCGCGTCGGTGTGGCTGAGCGAGCCGTATTTGTAGGAATGGGCCTGGCCGGGCGCATCGGAAAAGGTGTTCGAATTCATCGCATCGAAGCCAAGGCCGAGCGCGTCGCCCTTGGCTTTCAATTCGCTGGCATCCGCCTTGTCCCAGGGAATATGCAGCGAGACGTTCGGCGTCGCCTGCGTCAGCTGGTTGATGACGGCGCAATCGTCGAGTTTGTCGAAGATGCCGCGCGGCTCGCCGGTGCCGGGGAAACGGGCAAAACGCGTGCCGCCGGTGCCGACGCCCCAGGAGGGAACGGCAACGAAGAATTCCCCAACCTTCCGGGTGACTGCTTCGATATCGACGCCGCGACGGGCAAGCGTCGCACCCAGCGCCTCGTAATCGGCTTTCAGCGCGATTGCCCGCTTGTCGTTGTCCGTCGCGACCAGATCTGGCGCAATCCTGGATTCTGTCATCTATTCCTCCCTGGTCGCGAACCATAGGGCACGGTTCGCGTTCAAACGCTTACAAGTCTTCAAACTAAGGAGCGACGATGGACGTTGTCCGCATTCTTCTTGCGATCATCCTGCCGCCCCTTGGCGTATTTTTGCAGGTCGGGATCGGCCTGCATTTCTGGCTCAATATATTGCTGACACTCTGCGGCTATGTGCCGGGGATCATCCACGCGATATGGGTGATCCTCCGGAAATAGCTCCCTCCGTTTGCTCTACGCAATTCCGGACGCAAAACCCCTGCACACTGCTGCTGGAATTGCTCTAGCGCGTAAAACTCTGCACGTTGCCGGCATCGACGTTGATGATGTTGCCGGTCGATTTTGCCGAAAGGTCCGATGCGAGGAAATAGATCGCCTCGGCGATGTCTTCCGGAAACACGTTGAGTTTCAGCATCGACCGCTTGCGGTAATGTTCCTCGAGATCGTCCACCTCGATCTTGGACGAGGCGGCGCGCTGCTCGCGCCATTCGCCGCTCCAGATCTTCGAGCCGCGCAGGACGGCATCCGGGTTGACGGTGTTGACGCGGATGCCGGCATCCGCGCCTTCGAGCGCCAGGCAGCGGGCGAGATGGATTTCGGCAGCCTTTGCCGTGCAATAGGCAGCCGCATTCGGCGAAGCGGCCAGACCGTTTTTCGAAGCGACGAAGACGACGTTGCCGCCGAGCGTCTGACGGCGAAGCAGGCGGAAGGCTTCACGCGAGACGAGAAAATAGCCGGTCGCCAGAATGTCGATATTGCGGTTCCACGTCGACAGTTCGGTCGCTTCGATCGGTGCGGAGGAGGCAATGCCGGCATTCGAGACGAGGATATCGATGCCGCCGAATTCGACGCAGGCTTCCGCGAAGGAGGCGATCACCGCATCTTCCTTGGTGACGTCGAGCCGGACGCTGCGCACGGCGTCAACGCCGAACTTCTTGACGAAATCGGCTTCGGTCCCCTCGAGTGCTGCCTGGTCGATATCGGCAAGCACCACGCAGGCGCCTTCACCGACGAGCCGCGCGGCCGTCGCCCGGCCGATGCCGCCGGCGCCGCCGGTGACGAAGGCGACGCGACCGGCCAGGCTCTTCGGCTTCGGCATGCGCTGCAGCTTGGCTTCTTCGAGCAGCCAATATTCGATATCGAAGGCTTCCTGCTCGGGCAGGCCCTGATATTCGGAGACCGTCGAGGCGCCGCGCATGACGTTGATGGCGTTGACGTAGAATTCGCTGGCAATGCGGGCCGTCGCCTTGTCGCGGGCAAAGGATAGCATGCCGACGCCGGGAACGAGGAAGATGACCGGATTGGCATCGCGCATGGCGGGCGAATTGTCATGCTTGCAGTCGTTATAATAGCGGGCGTAGTCGGCGCGGTAGTCCTCCAGCGCCTTGTCGAGACCGGCGACGATCGCGTCGACATCCGGCTTGGCCGGGTCGAAATCGACGATCAGCGGGCGGATCTTGGTGCGCAGGAAATGATCCGGGCAGCTGGTGCCGAGCGCGCCGAGCGGACGCAAATCGCTGGAATTGACGAATTCGAGCACGGCGTCCTGATCGTCGAAATGTCCGAGCTTACGCTCCTGCTTGCCGATGCGACCGCGGATCTCCGGCATCAGCCGGGCGGCGATGGCGCGGCGTTCGGCAACGACCAGGTTCTGCGTGACCGCGCCGCCGAAAATCGTCTTGCCTTCGGTCTTTTCAGCAAACCAGACGATCGCCTTATTGATGACATCGAGTGTCAGCTCGTAGCAGGCCTTGGCATCATTCGCCCAGGTGAAGAGGCCGTGGCTTTCGAGCACGACGCCCTTTGCATTCGGATTGGCTGCAACGAAAGCGCCGAGGTCGAGGCCGAGCTGGAAGCCCGGACGGCGCCAGGGCAGCCAGCCGATCTCGTCGCCGAAGATCTGCTGCGTCAATTCCTTGGAATTCTTCGACGCGGCGATCGCGATGATCGCGTCGGGATGCATGTGGTCGACATGGGTGAAAGGCACGAAACCGTGCAGCGGTGTGTCGATCGAGGCGGCACGGGCATTCAGGTTGAAGGTGCAGTGCGGCAGGAAGCCGACCATGCGGTCCTCGTCTTCGACACCCTTGTAGATGCCCTTCAGCGATTCCAGCTTGTCCTGGTAGAGCGTCGCGAAACCGTCGAGCTTGATCGTGCCGACGTCGCCGCCCGAGCCCTTGACCCAAAGTACCTTCACCTTGCCGCCGGTCAGCGGATCGGTTTCCATCACCTTCGCCGAGGTGTTGCCGCCGCCATAATTGGTGATGCGCTTGTCGGCGCCGAGCAGGTTGGAGCGATAGAGCAGCTTGCCAGGCTCATCGAGGCCTGCCGCGTAAGCATCATCCCACCGGTTTTCCAGAAGCCGGACGTTCGCCGCCATGTCATCCTCCCATATGAAATCTTCATCGAGACGCAAAGTTCGCGCCCCTTTTCGCTGACGGTATCGCTCATCAAAATGGAGGTTGTCAATCGAAAACGATCAAATTCGATTATTGTGCAGCGCAATATGAAAATCTATGATCGTTTTTGATTGACACATTGTCATATGTGCGAAATAAACGGTCCAAGGAGGAGCCCTATGCACGAACGCGAACGCCATCGCATCATTCTGAGCGCCGTTCAGGAAAAGTCCGTCGTGACGGTTCAGGATATTTCCGAACTGACGGAGGCTTCCGAGGCGACGATCCGGCGCGACATCGCGGCTCTTCATGTCCAGGGCAAGATCCGGCGTGTGCGCGGCGGCGCCGAGGCCGTGCATCCGCCGCAGCTCGGCAATCTCGCCGGCCGCCCCTTCCGCGTTTCGGAATCGGTCAATATCGACAAGAAACGCGCAATCGCCCGCCAGGCCGTCGAGCTATGCGATCCGGGCGACGCGATCATCATCAACGGCGGCACGACCACCTTCCAGATGGTGCATTTCATGGCGGCGCACCGCCTGCAGGTGATGACCAATTCCTTCGCGATCGCCGAACATCTGGTCAAGCATTCGAAGAACACGGTAACGGTGCCGGGCGGCGCGATCTATCGCGAACAGAGCCTGATCCTCTCCCCTTTCGACAATGATGCGATCCGCAATTTCTACGCCCGCCGCTTCTTCATCGGCGCGCAAGGTATTGGCCCGCTCGGCATCATGGAAGCCGACGCGCTGATCATCCAGAGCGAACAGAAGCTGATGCATCAGGCCGACGAATTGGTCGTCATGGCCGATTCCAGCAAGTTCCATCGCCGGTCGAGCCTCATTCTGTGCCCGCTCGAGCGTGTGTCTACAATCATCACCGATGACGGCATTCCAGAGGAAGCCGTCAGGATGATCGAGAATGCCGGCATCAGACTCATTGTCGCGAGCCCGGTCGCCCAGGCAATCAAGGAGGATTCCTCGTCGGTCGCATAAGGCGCCGGGGAGGTGTGAAGAGTGTCAATCAAGTGGGAGGATGAAGCATGAAACTCGCAAAGAAACTCGCAATCGGCGTGGCATTTGCCGTCGCCATGATGGCCGGAACGGCAAGTGCTGCCGACATCAAGATCGGTCTCGTCGTCAAGTCGCTCGGCAACGGCTTCTTCGATGCTGCCAACAAGGGTGCGCAGGAAGCCGCCAAGGAACTCGGCGGCGTCGAGGTCATCTATACCGGTCCGACGACGACGACGGCCGAAGGCCAGATCGAAGTCATCAATTCGCTGATCGCTCAGGGCGTCAGCGCCATCGCCGTTTCGGCCAACGATCCCGACGCGCTCGTTCCGGCGCTGAAGAAGGCGACACAGCGCGGCATCAAGGTCATCTCCTGGGATTCCGGCGTCGCACCTGAAGGCCGAATCCTTCAGCTCAACCCGTCGTCCAACGAGCTGATCGGCAAGATGTGCCTGACGCTCGTCAAGGACCATCTCGACGGCGGCAAGGGTGACTTCGCCATCCTGTCGGCAACGACCACCTCGACCAACCAGAACATCTGGATCGACCAGATGAAGAAGCAGCTCAAGGATTTCCCAGGCCTCAACCTCGTCACCACGGTCTATGGCGACGACCTCTCGGACAAGTCCTATCGTGAAGCCGAGGGCCTGCTGAAGGCGAACCCGAACATCAAGGTCATCGTCGCTCCGACGACAGTCGGCGTTCTCGCCGCTTCAAAGGTTGTCGAAGACAAGGGCCTTGTCGGCAAGGTCTACGTCACCGGCCTTGGCCTGCCGTCCGAAATGGCCGGCGCGATCAAGTCGGGCGCGACGAAGGAATTCGCCATCTGGAACCCGATCGATCTCGGCTACTCCGCAACGCAGATCGCCTATCGCCTCGTCAAGGGCGAGACCGACGGCAAGCCAGGCAGCGAGATCGAAGTCGGCCGCATGGGCAAGATCAAGGTCGGCGACAACGGCGAAGCCGCCATGGCCGATCCCTTCGTCTACAATGCTTCGAACATCGACCAGTTCTCCAAGGTCTTCTGATCCGGAACCACCGCATTAAAGCCCGGCGGCCTGATGGCCGCCGGGATTCTCATTCGACACTGGTAGAAGCTCGATGAACGCCGCCTTTCAACAAACCGCCACGGACAGCAAAACCGGTGATGCGCCCGCCATTCTGGAAATGCGCGGCATCTCCCAGATCTTTCCGGGCGTGAAGGCGCTCGACAATGTCAGCATCGCGCTGCATCCCGGCACGGTCACTGCGCTGATCGGCGAAAACGGCGCCGGCAAATCGACGCTGGTCAAGATCCTGACCGGCATCTACAGGCCGAACGAAGGCGAGATCCTGGTCGACGACCAGCCGGTGACCTTTGCCAGCGCCCAGGCCGCGATCGATGCCGGCGTTACCGCCATCCATCAGGAAACCGTGCTGTTCGACGAACTGACGGTTGCCGAAAACATTTTCCTCGGCCATGCGCCGCGCACGCGTTTGCGCACCATCGACTGGCAGGCGATGAACAGCCGCGCCAAGACACTGCTGATCGCGCTCGAAAGCAATATTGACCCGACGATCCGGCTGAAGGACCTCTCGATCGCGCAGCGCCACCTGGTGGCGATTGCGCGCGCTCTGTCGATCGAGGCCCGCATCGTCATCATGGACGAGCCGACGGCAGCCCTTTCCCGCAAGGAGATCGACGATCTCTTCCGCATCGTCCGCGGCCTGAAGGAAAAGGGCAAGGCGATCCTCTTCATCAGCCACAAGTTCGACGAGGTCTACGAGATCGCCGACGATTTCGTCGTCTTCCGCGACGGCCGCGCCGTCGGCCAAGGCCGACTCAAGGAGACGCCACAGGACGAGATCGTCCGCATGATGGTCGGCCGCGACGTCGAGAACGCTTTCCCGAAGGTCGACGTCGCCATCGGCGGCCCGGTTCTGGAGATCCGCAACTACAGCCATCGCACCGAATTCCGCGACATCTCCTTCACGCTCCGCCAGGGCGAGATTCTCGGCATATACGGCCTGATCGGCGCCGGCCGTTCGGAACTTTCCCAATCGCTCTTCGGCATCACCAGGCCACTCTCCGGCACCATGATGCTCGAAGGCCGCGAAATCACCATCCATTCGCCGCAGGACGCGATCCGGGCCGGCATCGTCTATGTGCCGGAGGAGCGCGGCCGCCACGGCTTGGCGCTGCCGATGCCGATCTTCCAAAACATGACGCTGCCTTCGCTTAGCCGCACCTCGCGCCGAGGCTTCCTCAGGGCGGCAGAAGAATTCGCCCTCGCCCGCAAATATGCCGAGCGGCTCGATCTGCGGGCCGCCGCCCTTTCCGTCCCGGTCGGCACGCTATCCGGCGGCAACCAGCAGAAGGTCGTCATCGGCAAATGGCTGGCGACGGCGCCGAAGGTCATCATCCTCGATGAACCCACAAAGGGCATCGACATCGGCTCGAAGGCCGCCGTGCACGGCTTCATCAGCGAACTCGCCGCCGAGGGCCTGTCGATCATCATGGTCTCGTCCGAACTGCCCGAAATCATCGGCATGTCGGACCGCGTCCTGGTGATGAAGGAGGGTCTCGCCGCCGGTATTTTCGACCGCGCCGAGTTGTCGCCGGAAGCGCTGGTGCGCGCCGCCACCGGCAATGCATGAGGCTCGCAATGCACAAGGTAAAAGCATGGCAAGACTGATCAGAAAACGCGAAACCCTGCTGTTCCTCATCATCGTCGTGATGATCGCGATCTTTTCGACGCGCGCTGCCGATTTCGCAACGCCGGAGAACCTCGCCGGCATTTTCAACGATACCTCCATCCTGATCATCCTGGCGCTCGCGCAGATGACGGTTATCCTGACGAAATCGATCGACCTGTCCGTCGCCGCCAACCTCGCCTTCACCGGCATGGCGATCGCCATGATGAATGCCGCCTATCCCGACCTGCCGCTCGTCGTGCTCATCCTTGCCGCGATCGTCATCGGCGCCTGCCTCGGCGCCATCAACGGCTTTCTCGTCTGGGCGCTCGAAATCCCGCCGATCGTCGTGACACTCGGCACGCTGACCATCTATCGCGGCATGGCCTTCGTGCTCTCGGGCGGGGCGTGGGTGAACGCCCACCAGATGACGCCGGTCTTCCTGTCGGTGCCGCGCACGCCGATCCTCGGCCTGCCGGTTCTCGGCTGGGTGGGCATCGTCATCGTGCTGCTGATGTATGTCCTGCTCAGATACACCCAATTCGGCCGCTCGGCCTATGCCACCGGCGGCAATCCGACCGCGGCCGTCTATGCCGGCATCGATACGGGCTGGACGAAATTCCTGGCCTTCGTTCTGTCGGGCGCCTTGGCCGGTCTTGCGAGCTATCTCTGGGTGTCGCGTTATGCTGTTGCCTATGTCGATATCGCCAACGGCTTCGAGCTCGACAGCGTCGCGGCCTGCGTCATCGGCGGCATTTCGATTGCCGGCGGCGTCGGCTCGGTCGCCGGCACCGTGCTCGGCGCGCTGTTCCTCGGCGTCATCAAGAATGCGCTGCCGGTGATCGGCATTTCACCCTTCACGCAAATGGCGATCTCCGGAACCGTCATCATTCTCGCCGTCGCCTTCAACGCCAGGCGTGAGCGCAACCGCGGCCGCATCATCCTGCGCGACCGCGCCGCGGCCGAGATCAGAACGGAGGCCGCAGCATGAGCACCGTGTCCACCCACGAAAAGCGGGTCATTCCCGACCGCCTCGGCACACCCTTCCGCCGCATCCTCGCGAGCTGGGAAGTGCTGCTCTTTGCCGTCGCCGTGCTGATCTTCATCTTCAATTCGCTCGCCTCGCCCTATTTCCTCGATGCCTGGAACCTTTCGGACGCCACCTTCAATTTCACCGAAAAGGCAATGATTGCCTTCGCCATGGCGCTGCTCGTCATATCAGGCGAGATCGATCTCTCGGTCGCCGCGGTCATCGCGCTCGCCTCGACGGCAATGGGCGCGGCAGCGCAGGTCGGCATCGGCACACCGGGTCTGGTCGCGATCGGCATCGGCACCGGCCTTGCCTGCGGCATTTTCAACGGCGTTCTGGTCTCGGTGCTGAAACTGCCGTCGATCGTTGTCACCATCGGCACGATGAGCCTTTTCCGCGGCATTTCCTATATCGTCCTCGGCGACCAGGCCTATGGCAAATACCCGGCAGATTTCGCCTATTTCGGCCAGGGTTATGTCGTCTGGGTATTCTCCTTCGAATTCGTGCTCTTCATCGTGCTGGCGATCCTCTTCGCCGTGCTGCTGCATGCGACGAATTTCGGCCGGCAGGTCTATGCGATCGGCAACAACGACTTCGCCGCCCGCTTTTCGGGTATTCCGGTCGAACGCGTCAAATTCATCCTCTTCCTGCTGACCGGCGTCATGAGCGGCATCGCCGCCGTCTGCCTGACCTCACGCCTCGGCTCGACCCGGCCGTCGATTGCCCAGGGCTGGGAACTCGAGGTCGTCACCATGGTCGTGCTCGGCGGCATCTCGATCCTCGGCGGCTCCGGCACGATCGTCGGCGTCGTCATCGCTGCCTTCGTCATGGGCCTCGTCACCTTCGGCCTCGGCCTGCTCAACGTGCCCGGCATCGTCATGTCGATCTTCATCGGCCTGCTTCTCATCATCACCATCGCCATCCCGATCATCGCCCGTCGCATCAAGGTCATGAGCTCCCGATGACTTTAGAAAAACACGCCTTCAAGATGCAGCTCAATCCCGGCATGGAAGCCGAATACCGCCGGCGGCATGACGAGATCTGGCCGGAACTGGTCGATCTCCTGCACAAGTCAGGGGCCAGCGACTATTCCATCCATCTCGACCGCGAGACCAACACGCTGTTCGGCGTGTTGACGCGGCCGGCCGACCACACGATGGCGAGCCTGCCAGAGCATCCGGTCGTGAAAAAATGGTGGGCTTATATGGCCGATATCATGGCGACCAATCCCGATAATTCACCGGTCCAGAGCGACCTGGTCACCGTCTTCCATATGCCATGAACGCCACCTCCTATCGCCGCATCGCCGTCCTCGACATCGGCAAGACCAACGCCAAGGTCGTCGTCCTCGACAGCGAGACGGGCGCCGAGATCGCCATGTTGAAACGGCCGAATATCTCGATCAAAACCGGTCTCTATCCGCACTACGACGTAGAGGCTCTCTGGTCCTTTGCGCTCGATGCGCTGAAGAACCTTGCGCGCGAGCCTGGCTTCGACGCCATTTCGATCACCACCCATGGCGCCTCCGCGGCACTCCTTGCCCGGGACGGCACGCTTGCCATGCCTGTCGTCGACTATGAACACGAATATCCTCAGGAAATCCGCGACGCCTATACGCGGCTGCGCCCCTCCTTCGACGAAACCTTCTCGCCGCACCTCGCTATGGGTCTCAATATCGGCGCGCAGCTGCACTACCAGAAGAGCGCCTTTCCCGAGGAGTTTGCCGGGGTGGCGACCATCCTCACCTATGCGCAATACTGGACGGCGCGGCTGACGGGTGTTGCCGCCAATGAGCTGACCTCGCTCGGCTGCCATACCGACCTCTGGAACCCGAGGGCCGGCCGCTATTCCTCACTCGTCGACAGGCTCGCCATCGGCGACCTCATGGCGCCGATCCGTTCCGCTTTCGATGCGCTTGGCCCGGTCCTGCCGGATATCGCCGCTGAGCTCGGCCTTGCCGCACCCGTGCCGGTCTATTGCGGCATTCACGATTCCAATGCCTCGCTGCTGCCGCATCTGGTCCACCGGGCCGCACCCTTTGCCGTCGTCTCCACCGGCACATGGGTCATCAATTTCGGCGTCGGCGGCGATCTCGATCATCTCGATCCGAAACGCGATGCGCTCGCCAATGTCGATGCCTATGGCCGGGCCGTCCCCTCCTCCCGTTTCATGGGCGGCCGTGAATTCGAAATCCTGTCGGCCGAAATCGGCCCTGTCGACGAAAAAGCCGCACAAGCGGCAATCGGCCGGGTCATCGGCAAAGGCGTGATGCTGCTTCCGAATATCGCCCCGGGTTCCGGGCCCTTTCCGGGAAAGACAAGCCGCTGGATCGGCGCCGAAGAGGCAAGCCTCGACGAGCGCTCTGCCGCTGCCTGTCTCTATCTCGCTTTGATGACCGATGCCTGCCTCGGACTGATCGGCGCCAAAGGCCCGGTTATCGTCGAAGGGCCCTTTGCGCTGAATGAGACCTATCTCAAGCTGCTGGCCACCCTAACCGGCCGCGAGGTCATGGCCCTTCCGGGTTCGACCGGCACCAGCCAGGGTGCCGCCCTTCTGACCGGCATCCGGCCGGTGTCGGGCGCCGAGACGCATGTTCCGCCGACCGATATCCCGGGGCTGACCGCCTATCGCACCTGCTGGTACGCGGCGATGGAATAGGAGTCTTTCCAAAAGCGGCCTTGTTCATCCGTGCCTTCTGGTTAGTGTGGCTCCTCGAAAATCAGGTCGAGGAGATAGCATGACAGAGACTTTCGATCCGCGCGCCCTTGCAGCCGGGCTTCATAGCCTGAGACAGTCCGGCCGTCAGGAGGCAACGAGCACTTTCGCGCTGCCAGCCGATCTCGATCAGGCGATGGAGGCGCAGGACTTGCTTGCCGCTGCGGACGGTATTTCGAGCAATGCGTGGAAAGTCACGGTCTCGCCGCAGGGCCAGGCGGTCACCGCTCCGCTGCATCCGTATGCCGAAGGCGTTTCGGGCGCGGACATTCCCTGGTATCCGGGCCTGAAATTCGAGACCGAGATCGCCGTCCGTCTCGGCAGCGATCTGCCGGTCCGCACAGGCGCTTCCTACAGCCGCGCCGAGGTGGTCGAGGCGATCTCCGCTGTCTATGTTGGCGCTGAACTGTTGGTGAGCGCCATTAGGGAAAGCGGCAGCGTTTCGTTTCTGCTGTTCGTCGCCGACCGGCTCGGCAACAGCGGCTATGTGCTCGGCCCGGAGGTCGAAAAAAGCGTCGTCGACACCGCCGCCGCAACGCCGCTCAAGGTCACCCATGCCGGCCGCACGATCTATAATGGTCCAGCACAGCATCCGAAGGGCGATGTTCTCACCTGGCTCGTCGATTACGCCAATGACGGCTTGCGCCCACAGACATCGCTGAAGACGGGTGCGCTCATCACCACAGGCACGTTGAGCGGCGCGATCGAACTGACCGAACCCGGCGAGATCGACATCGAACTCGGCAAGGCCCACCTCAGCTTCTCGGTGTCGAAGGGTTGATTTGACGCCGCGGCGCTCACGCCTTCTCGCGGAACATCTCGATGATGGCGGAAAAGTCCCTTCCGCCGTTGCCCTGCTTTTCGAAGAGAGCATAAAGCTGCGCTGCTTCCGCGCCGAGCGGGGTGGAGGCGCCGCTTGCCAGCGCCGCTTCCTGGGACAGCCTGAGATCCTTCAGCATCAGTGCCGCGGCAAAACCCGGTTTGTAGTCATTGTTTGCCGGCGAGGTCGGGATCGGTCCCGGCACCGGGCAATAGGTATTGATCGACCAGCACTGGCCTGACGAGGTCGAGGCAACGTCGAACAGCGCCTGATGCGAGAGACCAAGTTTCTCGGCGAGCACGAAGGCCTCGCAGACGCCCACCATCGAAATGCCGAGGATCATGTTGTTGCAGATCTTCGCCGCCTGGCCGGCGCCGGCCTCGCCGCAATGGACGATCTTTTTTCCCATGGCCTCCAGGATTGGTTTTGCCCTGGCGAAGGCGTCTACCGTGCCGCCGGCCATGAAGGTCAGCGTGCCCGCGGTCGCCCCGCCCGTGCCGCCGGAGACCGGGGCGTCGAGCGACAGGCAACTGGTGGCCTGGGCCATTTCATGCGCCTTGCGGCTGCTTTCGACATCGATGGTCGAGCAATCGATGACCAGCGTGCCCTGAGCCGCAGACTGCAGGATATCCGTCCAGGCCGTCAGCACGTGTCTGCCCTGCGGCAGCATGGTAATGATGATCTCCGCGTCCTTGACCGCCTGGCTGGCATGGCTTGCCGGCTTGACGCCGCTCTCCTCGGCCGCCTTCAGCACCGAAGCCGCGAGATCGAAGCCCAAGACCTCGTGGCCTGATTTGACCAGATTGGCCGCCATCGGCCCACCCATGTTGCCGAGGCCGATGAATGCGATCCTTGCCATGGTCTTCTCCTATCGATTGTCTTCGAGGATCATTGCTGCCGCCTTTTCGGCGATCATGATAGTCGGCGAATTGGTGTTGCCCGAGGTGATCGACGGCATCACCGAGGCGTCGGCGATCCTGAGCTTGCCGAGTGGCCGGAATCTCAGCCTGGGGTCGACGACGCTATCCCTGTCGGCGCCCATGCGGCAGGTGCCGACGGGATGGAAGATCGTCGTGCCGATCTCGCCCGCCGCCCGCTCCAGATCGGCCTCCGTCTGATAGGCAGGCCCCGGCTTGAATTCCTCCGGCCTGTAACGGGCAAACGAAGGCTGCGCGACGATCTTGCGCGTCAATCGTATTGAACGGACAGCTATGTCACGATCGCGCTGCGTCGAGAGGTATTTTGGGCTGATCGTCGGCTGGGCGGCAAAATCCGGGCTCGACAGGTGGACTGAACCGCGGCTTTCCGGCCTCAGATTGCAGACGCTCGCGGTGATTGCCGGGAAAGGATGGACGGGATCGCCGAACTTCTCCAGCGACACCGGCTGCACATGATACTGCAGGTCGGGCGTTTCCCGGTCCGGGCCTGATCGGGTGAAGATGCCGAGTTGGCTCGGCGCCATCGCCATCGGCCCGGAGCGGCGGACGAGATATTCGAGCCCGATCGCCGCCTTGCCGATCAGCTTCGTCGCCTTCTCGTTCAGCGTCGGAACGCCCGTGACTTTGTAGGCCAGACGCAGCTGTAGATGGTCCTGCAGGTTCTCGCCAACGCCCTTGACCTCGGTGACGACATCGACGCCCGCCCGCTGGAGAACCTCGCCCCGGCCGATGCCTGATAGTTCCAGGATATGCGGCGAACCGATCGAACCGGCTGAAAGGACGGTTTCTCTCGCCGCATAGGCGCGTTTCGCCACGCCGCCGTGCTGGAACTCGACACCGGCAACGGCGCCCTCCTCCACCAGCAGCCGCCGGACCTGTGCCTTGATCAGGACGGTCAGGTTGGAGCGTTTCACCGCCGGGCGCAGGAAGGCCTTCGAGGTGTTCCAGCGAATGCCGGAACGTTGATTGACGTCGAAATAGCCGGAGCCTTCGTTGCTGCCGCGGTTGAAATCCGCCGTCTCAGGGATGCCGGCTTCCCTGGCAGCCTGCTGGAAGGCATCGAGCACGGCCCAGCGCACCCGCGCTTTTTCGATGCGCCATTCGCCGCCGGCACCATGCATCTCGTCTTCGCCGCGATAAAAATCCTCCGACTTGCGGAAGAAGGGCAGAACATCATCCCAGCCCCAGCCGCTGCAGCCCATCTGTTGCCAGAGGTCGTAATCGCGCGCCTGGCCGCGCATGTAGATCATGCCGTTGATCGACGAACAGCCGCCGAGCACCTTGCCGCGCGGATAACTCAGCGCCCGGCCGTTCAACCCCGCTTCCGGCGCCGTGGTGAAGCACCAGTCGGTACGCGGATTGTTGATGCAATAGAGATAACCGACCGGAATATGGATCCAGTGATAGTTGTCGCTGCCGCCGGCTTCGAGCAGCAGCACCCGGTTCCGGCCATCGGCAGACAGCCGGTTGGCGAGCACGCAGCCGGCGCTGCCTGCCCCGATGATGATGTAGTCGTAACGATCCATGCCGCGCACGAGACTCCAGATGCTTGCCGCTTCCCTCTCCCCGCAGCACGGGGAGAGGAAGAGTCGCAGCGCCGCCGTCCGTCTCTCTTCCCGGGAAAAGTAATTCTTTCCGGAAAGAGAGGTCCGCCCGTTCAGCGGCGATAGACGAAGCCCAGTTTCCGCCCCAGCCGAGAGGCGTAGAATTCCCCGATGATGCCGCGGCGGAAGATCAGCACGCAGACCATGAAGACGATGCCGGTGATGATCGTCACCGGGAATTCCGACGTGGCGAGGTAGTTTTCCAACGCCACCACCAGGCCGGCGCCAAACAGCGGGCCGATCAGCGTGCCGATGCCGCCGAGCAGCGTCATCAGGATCACCTCGCCCGACATCTGCCAGGCGACGTCGGTCAGCGTTGCAAACTGGAAAACGATCGATTTCACAGCACCCGCGAGCCCGGCAAGCGCTGCCGACATGACAAAGGCGCCGAGCTTGTAGCGCGCCACGGAATAACCGAGCGAGGTCGCCCGTTGCTCGTTTTCACGGATCGATTTCAGGATCATGCCGAAGGGTGAATTGATGAAGCGCCAGATGATCAGCACGCCGATGATGAACACGGCCAGCACGAAATAATACATGTTGGTCGAGCTGTTCAGATCGATGAAGCCGAAGAGATGGCCGCGCGGCACCGACTGGATACCGTCCTCGCCCTCGGTGAACTTCGCCTGCAGGCAGAAGAAGAAGAACATCTGCGACAGCGCCAGCGTGATCATCGCGAAATAGATGCCCTGCCGGCGGATGGCGAAGAAACCCATGACGAGCCCGAGAAAGGCCGCCCCCGCCACGCCAATCAGGATGCCGAGTTCCGGCGGCAGGCCCCATGCCTTCACCGTATAGGCGGTGAAATAGGCCGCCCCGCCGAAGAAAGTGGCGTGGCCGAAGGAAAGCAGGCCGGTATAGCCGAGCAGCAGGTTGAAGGCGCAGGCAAAGAGCGCGAAGCAGAGCAGCTTCATCAGGAAGATCGGATAGAAAAAGAACGGTGCCAGCAGCAGGAGCAGCAACCCGGCCAGCAGGAAACCCGCCTGCACCGAAAGGGCGGTTCGGCTTTTTTCCGTTCCAACGGTGTCGGTGATGTCGGCCATGTCAAGCATCCCGTCCGAAGAGGCCCGCGGGCCTGATGAGAAGCACGATCGCCATGATGACGAAGATCACGATGTTGGACGCCTCGGGATAGAAGACCTTGGTCAGGCCCTCGGCAATGCCGAGCACGTAACCGGTGATAATCGCGCCCAAAATCGATCCCATGCCGCCGACGACGACCACGGCGAAAACGACGATGATCATGTTCGAGCCCATCAGTGGCGAGACCTGGTAGATCGGCGCCGCCAGCACGCCTGCAAAGGCGGCAAGACCGGCGCCGAGCGCATAGGTGAGCGTCAAGAGCACCGGCACGTTGACGCCGAAGACCTGCACCAAAACGGCATTTTCAGTGGCGGCCCTGAGATAGGCACCGAGCTTGGTCTTCTCGATCAGCAGCCAGGTGCCGAGGCAGACGACCAGCGAGACGACGACCACCCAGCCGCGATAAATCGGCAGGAACATGAAGCCGAGATTGGCCCCGCCGGCGAGCGCTGCCGGCGTCGCATAGGGCTGGCCGGAAGAGCCGTAGAGATAACGGAAGGTGCCCTCGACCGCGAGCGCCAGCCCAAAGGTGAAGAGCAGCCCGTAGAGCGGATCGAGATCATAGAGCCGGCGCAGGAACAGCCGCTCGATGACAGCGCCGGCGAGGCCGACGATAACGGGTGCCAGGATCAGCGACGGCCAGTAGCCGATGCCGACATAGGTCAGCAGCAGGTAGGCGACGAAGGCGCCGAGCATATATTGCGCGCCATGGGCGAAGTTGATCACCCTAAGCAGGCCGAAGATGATGGCCAGGCCGAGGCTGAGCAGCGCATAGAACGAGCCGTTGATCAGGCCGATCAGCAGCTGGCCGAACAGCGCCTGAAGGGGAATGCCGAAGATCATCGTCATCTGGTCACACTCCCAGAACTTTGTGCAGCGTGTCCATGCGCTGCGGCAGTTCACCGACCGGGAATTCCGACACCATCTGCCCATGATCCATCAGATAGAAGCGATCGGCAATACGGCTGGCGAAACGGAAATTCTGCTCGACGAGCAGGATCGTCATGCCGCGCGCCTTCAGCGTCTTCAGCACCTCGCCGATGCGCTGGACGATGACCGGGGCAAGCCCTTCCGTCGGTTCGTCGAGAATGAGTAGCCTGACGCCGGTGCGTAAGATCCGGGCGATCGCCAGCATCTGCTGCTCGCCGCCTGATAGTTTGGTGCCCGGGCTGCCGCGGCGCTCGTAAAGATTGGGAAAGAGCTCGTAGATCTCGTCGAGCGTCATGCCGCCGCCTGCCACGACAGGCGGCAGCAGCAGATTTTCCGAAACAGTCAGGGTCGAGAAGATGCCGCGCTCCTCCGGCACGAAGCCGATGCCCCGACGCGCCGTCTTGTGCAGCGGCACCTGCATCATGTCGCTGCCGGCAAAGCTGATCTTGCCCTTACGGGTTCGCACGATGCCGGTGATGGTGCGCAACGTCGTCGTCTTGCCGACGCCGTTACGGCCGAGAATGGTGATCGTCTCGCCTTCGCCGACACGCATGTCGACGCCATGTAATATGTGGCTTTCGCCGTACCAGGCATTGAGGCCTTGGACTTCGAGGAGAGCGGCCATCAATGCTCCTCCGTGCCCATATAGGCCACACGCACTCGCTCGTCCTGGCTGACGGTGGCATAATCGCCCTCGGCGAGGATCTCGCCGCGCTGGAGGACGGTGACGTGCTGGCAGATATTGGCGACGACGGAGAGATTGTGTTCGACCATCAGCACCGCCCGGTCACGGGCGACCTCGCGGATGATCGACGAGACGACGCCGACATCCTCCTGCCCCATGCCGGCCATCGGCTCGTCGAGCAGCAGCACTCTCGGATCCAATGCCAGCGTGGTGGCGATCTCCAGCACCCGCTTGCGGCCATAAGAAAGATCGGCGGCGATATGATCGCGCTCCTTGGAAAGCCCGACGCTGGCGAGCAGTTGCTCGGCGCGCTCGTTCAACCGATCGAGTGCCGAAAGCGGCCGCCAGAACTGTGTGGAAAGATTGTTCGGCCGCTGCAGCGCCACGCGGACATTGTCGAGTACGGTCAGGTGCGGAAAGACCGCCGAGATCTGGAAGGAGCGAACGAGCCCCATGCGCGCCACCTTGTCGGGCGGCGTCCTGGTAATATCGGTGCCCATGAGGGTGATGGTGCCTGAGGTCGGCTGCAGGAACTTGGTCAGCAGGTTGAAGACCGTCGTCTTGCCGGCGCCGTTCGGGCCGATCAGTGCATGCACGCGTGCGTCATGCACATCGAGATCGACGTTCTTGACGGCCGTGAAGCCGCCGAAATCGCGACGCAGGCCGCGAGCGGACAAGACCACCCGCGGCTTTTCCTGAGTTTCAATTGCGGAAACCGCCATCGTTGCTACTTCACCAGATCGCAGCCGCTCTTGGCGGGATCGATATAAGCTTCCTTGCCGGGAATGGTGGCGAGCACGTTGAAGTAATCCCACGGCTCCTTGCTTTCGGAAGGCTTCTTCACCTGCAGCAGGTACATGTCGTGGATCATGCGGCCATTGGCGCCGACCGTGCCGCCGCGACCAAAGACGTCGTCGACGGGCATTTCATGCAGCTGCTTGGCGACGGCTTCCGTCTCGTCGGTGCCGGCCTTCTGCACGGCTTTCAGATATTGCGTCACCGCCGAATAGGTGCCGGTATGGATCATGTTCGGCATCTTGCCGGTGCGGGCGAAGAACTTCTTGGCAAAGGCGCGGCTTTCGTCGTCGTGGTTCCAGTAATAGCCTTCCGTCAGCGTCAGCCCCTGCGCCGCGTCGAGGCCGAGGCCGTGGACTTCGGCCAATGTGAAGAGCAGCGCCGCCAGATGCTGGCCGCCCTGGGTGATGCCGAATTCAGCCGCCTGCTTGATGGCGTTCGATGTATCGAGGCCGGCATTGGCAAGGCCGATCACCTTGGCGCCAGACGATTGCGCCTGAAGCAGGAAGGACGAGAAGTCCTGGCTCGACAGCGGATGGCGGACGGCGCCAACGACCGTGCCGCCGCTCGCCTTGACGTAATCGCTGGTCTGCTGCTCCAGCGAATAGCCGAAGGCATAGTCGGCGGTCAGGAAGAACCAGCTGTCGCCGCCCTGCTTGACAAGCGCGCCGCCGGTGCCGACGGCGAGTGCATGGGTGTCATAGGCCCAATGGAAGCCATAAGGCGAGCAGGCCTTGCCGGTCAGATCCGTCGTCGCAGCACCCGTGACGATGTCGATCTTCTTCTTCTCCTTGGCGATCGCCTGCACGGCGAGCGCCACAGACGAGGTCGTCAGTTCCATGATCGCATCCACCTGCTCGGTGTCGTACCACTGGCGGGCGATGTTGGAGGCGATATCCGCCTTGTTCTGGTGGTCGGCATCGACGATCTCGACCGGCACATCAAGCACCTTGCCGCCGAAATCCTCGACCGCCATCTTGGCGGCTTCGACGGAAGACTTGCCGCCGAAATCGGCATAGACACCCGACTGGTCGTTCAGGATGCCGATCTTGACCTTGCCGTCGGTCGCGCTCTGCGCGAGCACCGCGGTGCTGCTTGCAAGCAGAAATGCAACTGATGCAATGAGATTCTTTCGCATATTCTCTCCTCCCAGAGATTGGCCAGATTGCGGATCTGTTCAAATTTGGCCAGCCGTCCTCCTCAGAACGACGGACCCTCACCCTACGATCACGGAAATTCCGCCCTGAGGCAACGGGTGGTTTACAACTAATTCCAAACAGTATCTGTTCATATTTGAACAGAGAGGATCGCGATGAACAATCCGTCGCAGTTTACTTGGGACGATCTGCAGTTTTTTCTAGCCGTCGCCCGCACCGGACAGCTGTCGACGGCGGCTCGCCAGTTGCGCTCCAGCCATGCCACCGTCTCGCGCCGCATCGACCGCCTGGAGTTCACTCTCAAGGTAAAGCTGTTCGAGCGCAATCCGCGCGGCTACGTGCTGACCGCCATGGGCACGCGCTTCGTCGAGACGGCCGAAAGGATGGAGCAGGAGACCGAGCGGCTGCGTGCCGACCTCGCCGACGGCTCGATGGCGCAGCGCGGCCTGGTGCGGCTGAGCGCACCGGAAGGTTTTGCCAATTTCTTCTTCGCAACCGTGCTGCCGCAGTTTGCCGCCCAGCATCCGCACCTGGCGCTGGAACTGGTGACGATCCAGCAGATCATGTCGCTGTCGCGCAAGGAGGCCGATCTTTCCGTCGTGCTCGACGAACCGAAGGGCGGGGCGTATTTCGCCGAGAAGCTGACGGATTACCACCTGCAGGTCTACGGCTCTCGGGAATATCTAGCCAAGGCGCCTGACATCAACTCCCGCGAAGACCTGCTCAGCCATCCCTTCGTCAGCTATATCGAGGAAATGATTTTCGCGCCGGGCCTGGATTATCTCGGCGATGTGCACCCGCGCATCAAGCCGCAATTCCAGAGCTCCAGCATCTTCGCGCAGCTGACCGCCACGAGAAACGGCCTCGGTCTCTGCATCCTGCCCTATTTCTTCGCCAGCCGTTATCCCGAACTCGTGCGCGTGCTGCCAGACGAAATCGACCTCAAGCGCCACTACTGGATCACCTGCCATCGCGACCTGAAACAGGCGCCCCGCGTGCGCGCCGTGATTGATTTCCTCCGCGAGGCGGTACGCGGCGAGGATGCGCGCTTCGTGCCGCCCTATGTCACCGCCGCCAGCCCGGCGCGCCGGACAAGAGCGGACGTTTAGATCATGAGTGGCATCATGCCAGCTATTTCAGGAATTCGGCCCGGTGCGGGGTGAATGCATCGATCAGTCTGCCCTTTTCCAGCGCCTTGACGCCATGGACCAGATTGGGGGGTACGATGAAGCTGCCGCCCTGCTTGAGCACCTCGGTCCGGCCATCGATCGTCACTTCGAAACTGCCTTCGGCGACGTAGCTGGCCTGGATGTGCGGATGCGAATGGGCCGCACCCACGGCACCGCTTTCGAAGGCCACTTCCACCATCATCATCTCGGGCAGATAGGTCATGATGCGCCTGACCACGCCGGGCTCGGGATTGACCCATTCGGCGCCTTCGGCCGATACGAACAGATCGCTTGACGACATTTCCGCCTCCTCGTTCCAGAATCGATCGCGGGCAGAGTGGATCATGCCGACGCTTTTGAAAAGATGGCGTGGCCCGTCTTTTCGGCGCGACGACCTTCTGTTGACGCGGTCGGCTGGCGGGTCTATGGCCAACTTGAGCGAGGCAAGCCTGAACTGGGATGAGGAGACGCCGCTATGCAGCATACGCGCGAAGTTTTCGACTGGGCCGATCCGTTCCGCCTGGTGGAGCAGCTGACCAGCGAAGAGCGCATGGTGCAGGACACAGCCCACGCCTATGCGCAGGAAAAGCTTGCGCCCCGCGTTCTCGACGCTTTCCGCAATGAAAGGACCGATCCTGCGATCTTCCGCGAAATGGGCGAACTCGGCCTGCTCGGCCCGACGATCTCGCCGGATTATGGCGGCGCCGGACTCGGTTACGTCGCCTACGGCCTCATCGCCCGCGAGGTCGAAAAGGTCGATAGTGGCTATCGTTCGATGATGAGCGTGCAGTCCTCACTCGTGATGGTGCCGATCGAAACCTTCGGGTCGCAGGCGCAGAAGCTGAAATACCTGCCGAAACTCGCCACCGGCGAATGGATCGGCTGCTTCGGCCTGACCGAACCGGATCACGGCTCCGACCCCGGCTCGATGGCGACACGTGCCAAAAAGGTCGACGGCGGCTATAGCCTGGCCGGCTCGAAGACCTGGATCTCCAACGCACCGATCGCCGATGTCTTCGTCGTCTGGGCAAAGACCGAGGATGGCCTCATCCGCGGCTTCATTCTCGAAAGGGGCTGGAAAGGGCTTTCGGCGCCTGCGATCCACGGCAAGGTGGGACTGCGCGCCTCGATCACCGGCGAAGTGGTGATGGACGGGGTCTTCGTGCCTGAGGAAAACCTTCTGCCTGATGTGACCGGCCTCAAGGGACCGTTCACCTGCCTCAACTCGGCCCGTTTCGGCATCGCCTGGGGCGCACTCGGTGCTGCCGAGGATTGTTATGCGCGAGCCCGGCAATACACGCTCGAGCGCAAGCAGTTCGGCCGGCCGCTTGCCGCCAACCAGCTGATCCAGAAGAAGCTCGTCGACATGGCGGCGGAAATCTCGCTCGGCCTTCAGGGCTGCCTGCGGCTTGGCCGCATGAAGGAGGACGGCCATCCGCCGGTGGAGCTGACCTCGATCCTCAAGCGCAACAGCTGCGGCAAGGGGCTGGAGATTGCGCGGGCGGCCCGCGACATGCTCGGCGGCAACGGCATCTCCGACGAATTCGGCATCGCCCGTCATCTGGTCAACCTCGAAGTGGTCAACACCTATGAGGGCACGCACGACATCCACGCGCTGATCATCGGCCGGGCGATCACCGGCATTGCCGCCTTTGCGAACTAGCCTCTTGGCGCGAAAGGACGAATTGCCACGCGCCTGACAATGTGCAACTTTCCCTGACGGCGGCAAGAGCCGGCAAAAAGGGGGATCATGCATGTTTCTGCTTCTTGCATTGCTGTTTGGTGTCATTGCCGGGCTTCGCGCCATGACGGCGCCGGCCGCCGTCGCCTGGGGCGCGGCGCTTGGCTGGTTCGATGTCTCGCAGACGCCGCTTGCGTTCATGGGTTACCATTGGACGCCGTGGATCTTCACGCTTCTCGCCGTCGTCGAACTGATCACCGACCAGCTACCATCGACGCCATCGCGCAAGGTGCCGGTGCAGTTCGGCGCTCGCATCGTCATGGGCGCGCTGGCAGGTGCCACGATCGGCGCGGCCAACAGCCTGCTCTTCGGCGGGCTGATCGTCGGGGTAATCGGCGCCGTGATCGGCACATATGGCGGTGCTGCCGTCCGCGGCAGGCTCGCAGCGTCCTTCGGCAAGGATCTGCCGGCCGCCCTTATCGAGGATGCCGTCGCCGTCATCGGCGCGCTGCTGATCGTGGCCGTGTCATGAAGAGCTTCGACGCCATCGTTATCGGCGCCGGTCAGGCCGGCCCCTTCCTCGCCGCCCGCATGGTCGAAAAGGGCATGAAGGTGGCGCTGATCGAGCGCAAATTCCTCGGCGGCACCTGCGTCAATGCCGGCTGCATGCCGACGAAGACGCTGGTCGCCAGCGCCCGCGCCGCCCATGTCGCGAGAAACGGCGCCGTTTACGGCGTGAATCTCCAGGGCGAGATCGCCATCGACATGAAGGTGGTCAAAGCCCGTGCCGAAACCGTGACCATGAACGCCCGCAACGGCCTGATCGGCTGGTTCGCCGGCATGGACGGCATGACCGTGATTTACGGCCATGCCCGTTTCGAGGACCCGAAGACGGTCAGCGTCAACGGCGACATGCTGACCGCACCGCGCATCTTCCTCAATGTCGGCGCGCGGCCGATCATCCCCGACCTGCCCGGGATCAACGATATCGACTATCTCACCAGCACCTCGATCATCCATCTCGACACGCTGCCGCGGCATCTGGCCGTCATCGGCGGCAGTTACATCGGGCTGGAATTCGCACAGATGTATCGCCGCTTCGGCGCCGAAGTCAGCGTCATCGAGCATGGCCCGAAGCTCGCAGCGCGCGAGGACGAGGATATATCCGATGCGATCGCCGATGTCCTGCGCTCGGAGGGCATCGACATTCATACCGGCGCCAGCGACATCGCCTTCGCCAAGAGCAGCGACGGAATAACGGTCGCCACCGATTCAGCGAGGATCGATGCGAGCCATGTGCTGATCGCCACCGGCCGCAAGCCGAACACCGACGATCTCGGCCTCAATGCCGCCGGCGTCATCACCGACAAGCACGGCTATATCACCGTCGACGACAGGCTTGCCACCAATGTCGATGGCATCTTGGCGCTCGGCGACTGCAACGGCCACGGCGCCTTCACCCACACCTCCTACAATGATTTCGAGATCGCCGCCGCCAATCTGCTCGACGGCGACGATCGCAAGGTCTCGAGCCGCATACTGGCCTATGCGCTTTATATCGACCCGCCGCTTGGCCGCGTCGGCATAACGGAGAAGCAGGCGCGCGCCTCGGGACGCAAGATCATGATCTCGACCCGGCCGATGAGCCGCGTCGGCCGCGCCAACGAGCGCGGCGAGACTAAGGGCTTCATGAAGGTGATCGCCGACGCCGAGACTAAAAAAATCCTCGGTGCGGCAATCCTGGGCATCGAAGGCGACGAGGTGATCCACGGCATCATAGACGCGATGAATGCGGGAACGACGTATCCCGCATTGCAATGGTCGGTGCCGATCCATCCGACGGTGTCGGAGCTGATCCCGACGCTGCTTGGGGATTTGAAGCCGGTTTAGCTGTAGAAACCCAGGGCCGAGGACAGCTACGTGTCTATCGAACTGCTGATCGAGCACTACGGCCTGTTGGCGATATTTCTGGGTGCAGCCTTCGAAGGCGAAACAGCCGCCTTCCTTGGCGGCGTGATTTCCCACCGCGGGCTGCTGACCTATTGGTCGGCGTCGCTTGCGGCAACGGCAGGATCCTTCGCCGGCGATCAGTTCTGGTTCTTCGCCGGCCGTTATGCCGCTCGATGGGGTCTCGTCCGCCGGCTGATGGAAACACCGACGCTGGCGCGCGCAACCCGGCTTCTGGAAAGATATCCCACAGGCTTCATCCTTGCGTTTCGTTTCCTGGTTGGGTTGCGGACGATCAGCCCGATCGTCATCGGGACAACGCGAATTGCGACCGGTAAATTCATTATCCTGAATGCCGCGGCCGCGTTGGTGTGGGGGCAGCTGTTCACAGGGCTCGGTTACGTGTTTGGGCATGGCATCGAACAGACATTGGGCCACCTTCCCCTGCACCGCCACCTGCTGATCGCAGTCGGAGCCGCGGCTGTCGTCGCAGGCGCGGCTCTTGCCTTTCGCAAGATGAAACTGAGTGCCAGGCACTCATGAGAGCAGACTTGCTCTATTCCATCACGATCTGCAGCTTCACGTCGCTCGGCCGTGCCTCGACGGCGCGATCAAACGCCTTGATCGAATCTTCGAACCTAAAGGTCTCTGATATCAGCGGCTTCAGGTCCACGCGTCCCGAGCCGAGCAGCGCGATCGAGCGCTCATACTGGTGCGCGTAGCGGAACACCGTCTCGATGCGGATTTCCTTGGTGGATGCCGTCGAGACATCGAAGCCGATCGGGTTGACGGGCAGGCCGACGACGACGATGATGCCGCCCGGGCGCGGCAGCGCCATGATCGTCTCCCAGGCCTTCGGCGAACCGGAGCATTCGAAAACGACGTCGGCGCCCCAGCCGTCGGTCAGCCGGGCAACCTCTTCGGCCAGGTTCTTCTCGCGGATATTGACCGGGATGACGCCCTGGTATTGTGCGGCGATATCGAGCTTCGGCTGGGCAAGATCGGCGACGATCGCGCGGGCGCAGCCGCCGGCAAGCGCCGCGATCGCCACCATGGTGCCAATCGGCCCGGCGCCGAGAACGACGGCAGTATCACCAGGCGTAATCTTCGCCTTGGCGGCCGCCTGCATGCCGACGGCGAAGGGCTCGACCATGGCGCCTTCGGCGAAGCTGACATTGTCGGGCAGCTTGAAGGTGTAATTGGCGGGATGCACGACCTCTGGCGTCAGCACGCCATGGATCGGCGGGGTCGCCCAGAAGGTGACGGCCGGGTCGATATTGTACATGCCGAGACGGCTTGCCTTCGAATTCGGATCGGGAATGCCAGGCTCCATGCAGACGCGGTCGCCGACTTTCAGATGCGTGACGCCGGCTCCGACCTCGACCACCGTGCCCGCCGCCTCATGGCCGAGCACCATCGGCGCGTTGACGACGAAGGGGCCGATCTTGCCGTGCGTGTAATAATGCACGTCCGAACCGCAGACGCCGACCGTGTGGATCCTGACCTTCACCTCGCCGGGGCCGGTTTCGAGCGGCAGATCGATATCGCGGAGCGCAAGCTCATGCTGGCGCTCGAGGACAAGCGCGCGGACTTTGGTCATCGTCGGTTTCCTTCCCTATTGGCTTGCCCATGACTCCATCGGGCACCGTTGAAACCGACTATAAAGCCCGAAGCCCTCCCAATTCAACCAGATTGAGAAGGCTTTTGCTCAACACATGATAAAATGCTCACGCAGATTTGCCGAGGCTCAGTGCCGGCAGCGGCCCGCCCGAAAACTGCGCCAGCCTGGTCCGACGACGAGCGGCCCCGTAAGGGCATTTATAAGATTTTTATATAGATGGCCTGTCGTCCGTCTCGAACCTTTATGCTCTCCGGCTCCATATTGATCGCCGAGAGATCGAAAGGTCATCTCCACGCCAGAAAGCATGAAAGGCGGCCTCCCAGCGCCCTTTGTCTTGTCTGACTCCAAGAACAACAGGAGTCACGATCATGATGGATATCATTCTACTTGGCACGGCGATCATATTCTTTGCGCTGTGCTTTGCCTACACCCGAGCCTGCGACAGGCTTTGACAGGAGAACCGACGATGACCCTCGACTATGTCTTGAGCGGTGCCGTGACCGTGTTTCTCACCGTTTACCTCACCTACGCTCTCCTTCGCCCAGAACGCTTTTGAAGAGAACTGGCGCTTCTGAGGTCGCGCATGCGTGACCTCAGAAGCAGCCGGGTATTGAAAGTTACCCCAAATGACCCTCAACGGATGGCTTCAGATCCTGCTTTACTGCGGGATCGTCCTCGTGCTCGTCAAACCGCTCGGCGGCTACATGACGCGTGTCTATAACGGCGAGCGCACATTCCTCTTCCCGGTCCTCGTTCCGATCGAACGGCGGCTTTACCGTATTGCGGGCACCAGCGAGCGCGAGGAGCAGCATTGGACCTCCTATGCCTTCGCGATGCTGATGTTCAACCTGCTCGGCGTCCTCGTCCTCTACGCGCTCCTGCGCCTGCAGGACATCCTGCCCTATAATCCGGCCGGCATGGCCGCCGTCCCGCCGGAGCTTTCGTTCAACACCGCCGTCAGCTTTCCCACAAACACCAATTGGCAGAATTACGGCGGCGAAAGCACCATGTCGTACCTGACCCAGATGGCCGGCTTCACGGTGCAGAACTTCCTGTCGGCCGCGACCGGCATGGCGATCGCTGTCGCCTTTATTCGTGCCTTCGCACGGGCGTCGGGCAGGGCGATCGGCAATTTCTGGGTCGATATGATCCGCGGCACGTTCTACATCCTGCTGCCGATCTGCATCGTGCTGACCATCGTCTACGTCTATCTCGGCGTGCCGCAGACGCTTGGGCCCTATGTCAATGCGACCACGCTCGAAGGCGCGCAACAGACGATTGCCGTCGGACCCGTCGCCTCGCAGCTTGCGATCAAGATGCTCGGCACCAACGGCGGCGGCTTCTTCAACGCCAATTCGGCCCATCCGTTCGAAAATCCCAACGCGATCTCCAATCTCATCCAGATGGTCTCGATCTTCGCGATCGGCGCGGCTTTGACCAACGTCTTCGGCCGCATGGTCGGCAATCAGCGCCAGGGCTGGGCGATCCTTGCCACGATGGGCGTGCTGTTCCTCGCAGGTGTCATCGTCACCTATTGGGCCGAAGCTGCCGGCAACCCGCTGATGCACGCTTTCGGTCTCGGCGGCGGCAATATGGAAGGCAAGGAAGTCCGCTTCGGCGTCGCCCTGTCTTCGCTCTTTGCGGTCATTACCACGGCCGCTTCCTGCGGCGCGGTCAATGCCATGCATGGCAGCTTCACCGCGCTTGGCGGCCTGATCCCTTTGATCAACATGCAGCTCGGCGAAATCATTGTCGGCGGTGTCGGCGCGGGTTTCTACGGCATCCTTCTCTTCATCATCGTCGCCGTCTTCGTCTCCGGCCTGATGGTCGGCCGCACGCCGGAATATCTCGGCAAGAAGATCGAGGCGAAGGAAATGAAGATGGCCGTTCTCGCCATCCTCTGCCTGCCGCTCGCCATGCTGGTCTTTACCGCGATCGCCACCGTGCTGCCCTCCGCCGTCGCCTCGATCGGCACGGCCGGCCCGCACGGCTTCTCCGAAATCCTCTATGCCTATACCTCGGCTGCGGCCAACAACGGTTCGGCTTTCGGCGGCCTGACCGGCAATACGCCCTGGTACAACGTGACGCTCGGCATCGGCATGCTCGCCGGCCGCTTCCTGGTCATCATCCCGGCGCTTGCCATCGCCGGCTCGCTGATCGCCAAGAAGACGGTTCCGGCCTCGGCAGGCACCTTCCCGACCGATGGACCGCTCTTCGTCGGCCTGCTCGTCGGCACGATCCTGATCGTCGGCGGCCTGACCTTCTTCCCGGCCTTGGCGCTCGGCCCTATCGTCGAGCACCTGGTCATGATCGCCGGCCAGACCTTCTGAGGCGACGCCATGATCCTCCGTCACAGGCTTCGCAACGCCTTCCACCCTTGTCCCGGTGCGCCGGGACGAGGGAATGGCCCGACGGCCCGCGCCTCCGACATCATCCTGGTGATGATGACCGGCCTCCTCGTCATCGCCGCCGCATTCAAGATCCCACAGGGCTGACCGGCCGCCGGTTCGCCATCCTCGTTTCAAAGCTGGAGTCTCTTATGAGCCAGGCAAAATCCGCGAGCATCATGGATTCTCGCATTCTCATTCCGGCCGTGGGGGACGCTTTCAAGAAGCTCAACCCGCGGGCGCTTGCCAGAAACCCGGTCATGTTTGTGGTGGCCACGGTCTCGGTGCTGACCACCGTTCTTTTCCTGCGCGATTTGGTGGCGGGCAACGGCAATCTCGGCTTCTCGTTCCAGATCAATCTCTGGCTCTGGTTCACGGTGCTCTTTGCCAATTTCGCCGAAGCCGTCGCCGAAGGCCGCGGCAAAGCGCAGGCGGATTCGCTGCGCAAAGCGCGCACCGAAACCCAGGCGAAGCTACTCACCGCCCACAACGGCAGCGGCTACCGCATGGTGCCGGGCACCAGCCTCAAGGTCGGCGATATCGTGCTCGTCGAGGCCGGTGACATCATCCCCTCGGATGGCGAAGTGATCGAAGGTGTGGCCTCCGTCAACGAAGCGGCGATCACCGGTGAATCCGCCCCTGTCATCCGCGAATCCGGCGGCGACCGCTCGGCCGTCACCGGCGGCACGCAGGTACTCTCCGACTGGATCCGTGTCCGCATCACCGCCGCTGCCGGCTCGACCTTCATCGACCGGATGATTGCGCTCGTCGAAGGCGCCGAACGCCAGAAGACGCCGAACGAGATCGCGCTTAACATCCTGCTCGCCGGCATGACGCTGATCTTCGTGCTCGCCACCGCGACGATCCCGAGCTTTGCCATTTATGCCGGCGGCTCGATCCCGATCATCGTGCTCGTCGCCCTCTTCGTCACCCTGATCCCGACGACGATCGGCGCACTGCTCTCGGCAATCGGCATCGCCGGCATGGACCGCCTCGTCCGCTTCAACGTGCTCGCCATGTCCGGCCGTGCGGTCGAAGCCGCCGGCGACGTCGACACGCTGCTGCTCGACAAGACGGGCACGATCACGCTCGGCAATCGCCAGGCGACGACCTTCCGTCCGGTACGCGGCGTTCCCGAACAGGATCTCGCCGATGCCGCGCAGCTCGCCTCGCTTGCCGACGAAACGCCGGAAGGTCGTTCCATCGTCGTGCTCGCCAAGGAGAAATACGCGATCCGCGGCCGCGACATGGCAAGCCTGAAAGCAACCTTCGTGCCCTTCACCGCCCAGACCCGCATGAGCGGCGTCGATCTCGAAGGAGCCTCGATCCGCAAGGGTGCGGTCGACGCCGTGCTGACCTATGTCAACGGCGATTCATCCTCGAAAAACGGCAGCGAGGTCGTGCGCGAACTGCAGTCGATCGCCGACGAAGTCGCCAAATCAGGCGGCACGCCGCTGGCGGTTGCCCGCGACGGCAGGCTGCTCGGCGTCATCCAGCTGAAGGATATCGTCAAGGGCGGCATCCGCGAGCGCTTCACCGAGCTTCGCCGCATGGGCATCCGCACGGTGATGATAACAGGCGATAACCCGCTGACGGCAGCCGCCATCGCAGCCGAAGCCGGGGTCGACGACTTCCTCGCCCAGGCAACACCGGAGATGAAGCTGGCGCTGATGCGCGAGGAGCAGTCGAAGGGCAAGCTCGTCGCCATGTGCGGCGACGGCACCAACGATGCGCCGGCGCTTGCGCAGGCCGATGTCGGCGTCGCCATGAACACCGGCACGGTCGCCGCCCGCGAGGCCGGCAACATGGTCGATCTCGATAGCGATCCAACGAAGCTCATCGAGATCGTCGAGATCGGCAAGCAGCTCCTGATGACGCGCGGCGCGCTGACGACGTTTTCGATCGCCAACGACATTGCCAAGTATTTCGCCATCATCCCGGCGATGTTCCTGACCTTCTACCCGCAGCTCGGCGTGCTCAACATCATGGGATTGTCGACGCCGCAAAGCGCCATCCTCTCGGCGATCATCTTCAATGCGCTGATCATCATCGCGCTGATCCCGCTTTCATTGAAGGGTGTGCGCTACCGTCCGATCGGCGCCGGCGCGCTACTGTCGCGCAACCTGCTGATTTATGGTGCCGGCGGCATCATCGTCCCCTTCATCGGCATCAAGGCGATCGACATGGCTGTCGCAGCCCTCGGCCTCGCCTAGCGCATCGGCCCGAAAATCGGAATCGATTTTCGGAAAGCACGATGCGTAGATTCAAAGAGTTAGAGCGTCCTTTGTGCGTCCGAAAGGACGCACGGCGCTCTAAGGCCTGGAGCCATCCCGGTTCCGAGAGGATCGGAACCGGAGCTCTTCGCAAAAGAACACTCCAAGGAGTAAGTCAATGTTGAAAGAACTTCGTCCGGCAATCGTCATGATCGTCGCTACCACCGCCATAACCGGCCTTCTCTATCCGCTCGCCATGACGGGTGCTGCCCAGGCCCTCTTCCCGACCCAGGCGAACGGCAGCCTGATCGAGAAGAACGGCCAGGTGATCGGCTCGACGCTGATCGGCCAGGCCTTCACCAGCGACAAGTATTTCCACGGCCGCCCCTCGGCCGCCGGCGACGGCTACAATGCGGCTGCCTCCAGCGGCTCTAACCTCGGCCCGACCAGCCAGAAGCTGATCGACCGTGTCAAGGGTGACTACGAGGCAGCCAAGGCGGCAAACCCGACGGCTGACGTGCCCGCCGACCTTGCCACCGCTTCGGCCAGCGGCCTCGATCCCGAGATCTCACCGGAAGCGGCCTATTTCCAGGTACCGCGCGTCGCCAAGGCACGCAGCATGGATGAAGCCAAGGTCAAGGCACTGGTCGACGGCACCGTTCAAGCCCGCGAACTCGGCATTCTCGGCGAACCTACAGTCAATGTTCTGGCGTTGAACCAGAGCCTTGATGCTTCTATGACTGAATGAAGGTTGCGGGCTACAACCCCTCCCTCATTCCTGTGCTCGTCACAGGAATCCAGCCACGCGAAGTCCTTCGCGTGAAAAGAGTCTTCCGCGCCGCAGACGCGGCGCTGCTGGATCCCTGTGACGAGCACAGGGATGAGGGAAGGTGGAGCAAGCCTCGCCGACAGGAAAGACCATACGCATGCCAGACGACAACCGCGACCAGGCCGGCAGGCCCTCGCCCGATGCGCTTCTCGAAAAGGCCCGGGCCGAAATGCGCGGCCGTCTGAAGATCTTTCTCGGAGCGGCCCCCGGCGTCGGCAAGACCTACGAGATGCTCGTCTCCGGCCGTGCCAAGATAGCCGACGGTCTCGACGTCGTCATTGGCGTCGTCGAGACCCACGGCCGCAAGGAGACCGAAGCGCTCGTCGCCGGCTTCGAGATCATCCCTCGCGTCGAAATCAGCTACAAGGGTCGGCCGCTCGAGGAAATGGACCTCGACGGCATCCTCGCCCGCCGGCCTGATCTCGTGCTGGTCGACGAACTCGCCCACACCAATGCCGAGGGCAGCCGCCATCCGAAGCGCTATCTCGACGTCAAGGAATTGCTCGATCGCGGCATCGACGTCTACACGACGCTGAACATCCAGCACGTCGAGAGCCTGAACGACGTCGTCTCGCAGATCACTCGCATCCGCGTGCGCGAGACGGTGCCGGACTCGATCATCGACCTTGCCGACGACGTCGAGATCATCGACCTGACGCCGGATGATCTGATCAAGCGCCTGCATGACGGCAAGGTCTACATGCCGCGCACCGCCGAACGGGCGCTGAGCAATTATTTCACCCCGGGCAACCTGACGGCACTGCGAGAGCTTGCGCTCCGCAGGACTGCCCAGCGCGTCGACGACCAGTTGCTTTCCCATATGCAGGCCCACGCCATATCGGGCCCCTGGGCGGCGGGCGAACGTGTTCTCGTCTCGGTCGACCACCATCCGCGCTCCGCCTCGCTGGTGCGTTATGCCGCCCGCATGGCCTCGCGGCTGCGCGCGCCCTGGGCTGCCGTGTATGTCGAGACCAACCGCTCGATCAATCTGACGGAAGCCGAGCGCGATATCGTCGCCGCCACGCTGCGCCTTGCCGAGCAGCTCGGCGGCGAAGCGATCACCATTCCCGGCCGCGAAGTGGCCGAGGAGCTCGTTCGTCATGCCACCGCCAACAACGTCACCCATATCGTCATCGGCGCCCCGAAGAAGCCGACATGGCGCGACTGGTGGAGCCGTTCGATCACCGACGAGCTGATCCGCAAGACCGGCGAGATCAGCGTCCATGTCATTTCAGGCAATGAGAAGGACGGCACCACCGCGCGCGGCGTCAGGGCGGCCGCCAGCCCGCCGCAACTGGATTTCAGGGCCTATCTTCTGGCGACCGGCTATGTCGCTATCGCGCTCGGCGTCAGCGTCGTGCTCGACCAGGTGCTCGACGTGCGCAACCTCGCCCTCGTCTTCCTGATGGCGGTGCTGACCTCGGCCGTCCTCCACGGCCTGCGGCCGGCCCTTTACAGCTGCATCCTCAGCGCGCTGTCCTTCAACTTCTTCTTCCTGCCGCCGCGCTACACGTTGACGATCAGCGATCCGGAAAGCGTGCTTGCCCTGTTCTTCTTCCTGGGCGTCGCCATCATCGCCAGCAACCTAACCGCAACCGTGCAGCGCCAGGCCGCCGCCGCCCGCCAGCGGGCGCGCACGACCGAGGATCTCTATCTCTTCTCGAAAAAGCTCGCCGGCACCGGCACGCTCGACGACGTGCTCTGGGCGACGGCCTTCCAACTCGCCTCGATGCTGAAGGTCCGCGTCGTGCTGCTGCTGCCGGAAGACGGCACCATCGCCGTCAAGGCCGGTTATCCCCCCGATGACACACTCGACGATGCCGATATCGCCGCGGCCCGCTGGGCCTGGGAGCATAATCACGCCGCCGGCCGCGGAGCCGACACCCTGCCCGGCGCCAAGCGCCTCTATGTGCCGCTCAGAACCGGGCGCACCGCTGTCGGCGTCATCGGCCTCGACAGTGACCGCCGCGACGGCCCGCTGCTGACGCCGGAGCGGCAGCGGCTGCTCGACGCGCTGGCAGACCAGGCAGCCCTTGCCATCGAGCGCGTTCAGCTCGTCGCCGATGTCGACCGGGCAAGGCTGGCAGCCGAAGCCGACCGGCTGCGCTCGGCGCTGCTGACGTCGATTTCGCATGACCTGAAGACACCGCTAGCCGCCATTCTCGGCGCCGCCGGCACGTTGCGCGACTATTTCGCCTCGATGCCGGAGGAGGACCGCAGCGACCTGCTGTCGACCGTCGTCGACGAATCCGAACGCCTCAATCGCTTCATCGCCAACCTGCTCGACATGACCAAGATCGAATCCGGCGCGATGGAGCCGAACCATGCGCTGCATTATGCCGGCGATATCATCGGCAGTGCGTTGCGCCGTGCGGCAAAGATCCTCGACGGTCATAAGACCGAGATGAGCATTCCCGCCGAGCTGCCGATGGTGCGTGTCGATCCCGTCCTGTTCGAGCAGGTGATCTTCAACCTGCTCGACAATGCCGCGAAATACGCGCCCGAGGCATCGGTGATCCACATCGAGGGCTGGGCCGATGCCGACAACGTGGTCGTGCAGATTTCGGACGAAGGCCCAGGCATTCCGCCGGCCGATCTTAACCGCGTCTTCGATACCTTCTACCGCGTGCGCAAGGGCGATCAGGTGCGCGCCGGCACCGGGCTTGGCCTTTCCATCTGCCGCGGCTTCATCGAGGCGATGGGCGGCACGATCACTGCCGGCAACCGGACGGGCCGTCCGGGCGCCGTCTTCACCATCCGCCTGCCGAAACCCACCGACATTCCAAAACTGGATGAACTCAAATGACCGGTTCAGCCGTCAAAATCCTCGTCGTCGACGACGAGCCTCCGATCCGCAAGCTGCTCCGCGTCGGCCTGAGCGCGCAAGGCTACGAGGTGCAGGAGGCGCCAAACGCCAGCGCTGCCCGCCAGTCGGTCGCCGACGACATGCCCGATCTCATCGTGCTCGACCTCGGCCTGCCCGACACATCAGGCCACGACCTGCTGCAGGCGTGGCGCGAGGAAGGGCTTTCCATGCCGGTCGTCATTCTGTCCAGCCGCACTGACGAGGCCGGTATCGTCAAGGCGCTGGAAAGCGGCGCCGACGATTACGTCACCAAGCCCTTCGGCATCAACGAACTCGGCGCCCGCATCCGCGTGGCGCTGCGCCACCGCCTGCAGCAGCAGGGAGAAAAGCCGATCTTCCAGACCGGCGGGCTGTCGATCGATCTCGTCAAGCGCATCGTCAAGGTCGACGGCATGGAAATAAAGCTGTCGCCGAAGGAATACGACATCCTGCGCGTGCTCGCCCAGCACGCCGGGAAGGTGCTGACACACCAGTTTCTTTTAAAACAGGTATGGGGGCCGGCGGCGGATGTGCAGTATCTGCGCGTCTATATCAGGCAGCTGCGGCAAAAGGTCGAGCAGCTTCCGGACCAGCCGCACTATATCACCACCGAGACCGGCGTCGGCTACCGGCTCAGGGAACCGGACTGACCTCCCTTCCCTCCCGCTGCCCGAACAGTATCGAGCCGAACAGTATTGAGAATGACATGAACCTTCCCAACATCATCCGGCCGGAACACGCCTTCATCGGCGTGTCGGCGCCGACCAAATGGCGAGCGTTGCAGACCATCGCGGACAAGGCCGCCAAGGCGTTCTCCGTCGACGGCCAGACCATCCTGAAGGCGCTCGAAGCGCGTGAGAAGCTCGGCTCGACGGGGATCGGCAACGGTATCGCCATCCCGCATGCGGCGATCGACGGCATGACCAGCCCGCGCGGCCTTCTCCTCCGCTTCGCCCAACCGCTGGATTTCGAGGCGATCGACGATATCCCGACGGATATCGCCTTCGTGCTGCTCTTTGGAGAAAACAATCGCGGCGAATATCTGAACGTGCTGTCCGCCATCGCCAGGCGGCTGCAATCGGACGGCGTGCTTGCCGCCATGCGCAAGGCAGGAACGGTCGACGAATTCTATTCCGATTTCATCGCCGATTCACGGGTGTGACGTCCAAATTCAATAGCGAGAGCATGATGTCGTCCGAAAACCGCTCACACTTTTCGGCATCATAAAAAAGGCGCGGCCCGAAGGTCGCGCCCGCTCGTCTGCAATCAGACTATCTTAGAAATCGCGCTGGAAGCGCAGGAAGCCGTACACTTCGTCGTCGCCTTCGTCCTCATCGTGATATTGCACGCTGAGCTTCGAACGCAGGTCTTCGACGATCTGGTAGTCGATGGTGACACCGGTCGTATAGGCGCTGCCGCCGGTGAAGCCGTTGCCGTCAGCCTCGAGAGCGATGTTCTCGAAGTACTGGAAGCCCGGGGTGACCGACCACTTGTCGTTGACCTTCAAGGCATACTGTGCTGCGATCGTCCACTCGGACTCTTCGTAGTAGTAGTTGGCGCCGCTTGCCCATACGCCGGCAATGCCGAGCGTGCCAGGGCCGATGTCGGCATAGACGATGCCGCGGACAGCGACTTCGCTGGTGTCGGTGTCATAACCGGCAAGCAGGTAAGCGCTGATGGCGCCGGCCTTGTAGGAGACCTGGCCTGCGACACCATAGTTGTTCGGGCCGTCGCCCGGCTTGGTGGCGTAGTCTTCTTCCAGTTCGTCGACCGAGATGCCGGCTGCGAAAGCGCCATTCTCGTACTGATAACGGATCGAGTTGTGGTTCGTCTCGTTGCTGGCGAGCGTATCGGTCTCGCCGCTCATGTCGTCATCCCACCAGCTATACATCATACCGGCGCGGAAACCGGCAATGTCGAGATAGCCCTCATCGAGCAATGCTTCCTGATCGGAGGCATCGTCGACATTGTAACGCAGCGTGATAACGCCGGTGAGCGTACCGTACTCGGTGTCGTTCTTGGTCTGGAAGGTGACCTGACCGCGAGTCCAGAAGTCTACGTCGGAATCGCCGGAAATATCGTCACCGAAGCGCACTTCGGTACGGATGTAACCGCTGATCGAAAGGCATGTTTCCGTCCCCGGAATATAAAAATAGCCGGTACCGTAGGCGTCGCAAACGCGAACATATTCCACGGGCTCCGGTTCCGCCGCCACAATGGCGTCGGCTGCGCGAACTCCGGATGCCGCGGCAAGGGCGGCAACGGAGGCAAAAAGGATAGTCCTGATATTCATTTTGAACGGCCCTTAACAGGTTTGGAATGCGAGGCGCACTTCAAGGGTTGCCCCCGCGTTGCGGTCGGCGAATACGGCCGCAACGGAGGCCATATAGGAATCCGCAAGTGCCATCGCGGCAAAATCCTGGCAAAAATCAGCAGTACCATGTTGTTTTCGTGGAGGAACTGTGGCCAAAAAAACACGGCCCTGCGGCAGGACGGCTTGGCGGCCAATTGGCCGCGGCCAACTTCGGCACGTCCATTTCCAAATTGCCTGTTAAATGGAATGGCATTCTAACAGCCAAGCCGGAACCGGAAGAACCTTTGTTTCATTATACGACTGATTTGATAGAGTTAAGACAGAAAAACAGGAGGGTTCCCATGCACACACTACGGCTCACCCGGCTCCTCGCGGCGGCGGTCATGGCAGGCAGCTTCGCGATCGGAAGCATTGCTCCGGCATTCGCAGATCAGACGCTTCTTAACGTCTCCTACGATCCGACCCGCGAATTGTATAAGGATTTCAATGCCGCCTTTGCCGCCAAGTGGCAAAAGGACAGCGGTGAAACGGTGACGATCCAGGCTTCGCATGGCGGTTCCGGCGCCCAGGCCCGCTCCGTCATCGACGGCCTCGACGCCGACGTCGTGACGCTTGCCCTCGAAGGTGATATCGACGCCATCGCCAAGGCGACCGGCAAGATCCCGGCCGACTGGAAGACCAAGTTCCCCAACAATTCGACGCCCTATACGTCGACGATCGTCTTCCTCGTCCGCAAGGGCAACCCGAAGGGCATCAAGGACTGGGGCGACCTGGTCAAGGACGACGTGCAGGTCATCACCCCGAACCCGAAGACCTCGGGCGGCGCACGCTGGAACTTCCTCGCCGCCTGGGCATGGGCCAAGCAGGCCAACGGCGGCGACGAAGCCAAGGCGCAGGATTACGTTGCGAAACTGCTGCAGCACGTTCCGGTTCTCGACACCGGCGCCCGCGGCGCCACGACCACCTTCGTCCAGCGCGGCCTCGGCGATGTGCTGCTCGCCTGGGAAAACGAAGCCTATCTTTCGCTCGAGGAACTCGGTCCCGACCAGTTCGAGATCGTGACACCGACCTTCTCCATCCGCGCCGACCCGCCTGTCGCCATCGTCGACGGCAATGTCGACAAGAAGGGAACACGCAAGGTCGCCGAAGCCTATCTCAACTACCTCTATTCGGACGAAGGCCAGAAGATCGCCGCCAAGCATTACTACCGGCCGTTCAAGCCGGAAGCCGCCGATCCGGCTGACATCGCCCGCTTCCCGAAGCTGACGCTTGCGACCATCGACGACTTCGGCGGCTGGAAGAGCGCACAGCCGAAATTCTTCGGCGACGGCGGCGTATTTGACCAAATCTACAAGCCGGCCCAATAATAGACTTCATGAAAGCAAATAGCCCCACGCGGTGGCGGTTCAAACGGCCGAGCGTCATTCCGGGTTTCGGAATGGCGCTCGGCCTTACCTTGACCTGGCTCACCCTTCTGATCCTCATCCCGCTCTCGGGCCTTGCCGTCCGGTCGAGCGCGCTCGGCTGGGAGAAATTCTGGTCGATCGCGGTCGATTCCCGCACGCTGAACGCGCTGCGTATCAGCTTCGGCAGCGCCTTCATCGCCGCGATCGTCAATGCCATCTTCGGCATCATCCTCGCCTGGGTGCTGGTGCGTTACCGCTTCCCCGGCAAACGCATCATCGACGCCATGGTCGACCTGCCCTTCGCGCTGCCGACCGCCGTTGCCGGCATCGCGCTGGCGACGCTCTACGCGCCGAACGGCTGGATCGGCCAGTTCCTGACGCCGCTCGGCATCAAGATCGCCTTCACGCCTGCCGGTATCGTCGTGGCGCTGATCTTCGTCGGCCTGCCCTTCGTGGTGCGCACCGTGCAGCCCGTCATGGAGGAAATCGACAAGGAAGTGGAGGAGGCCGCGGCAACGCTCGGCGCCAATCGCTTCCAGACGATTTTCCGCGTGCTGCTGCCGGGGCTGGCGCCCGCCGTGCTCACCGGCTTCGCGCTCGCCTTTGCCCGCGGCGTCGGCGAATACGGCTCGGTCATCTTCATCGCCGGCAACCTGCCGTTCAAATCGGAGATCGCGCCGCTGCTGATCATCATCAAACTCGAAGAGTATAATTACGCGGCGGCGACCGGCATTGCGGCGATCATGCTGGTCCTCTCGTTCGCCCTGCTGCTCGTCATCAATCTCATCCAGAGCTGGAGCAGGCGGAGGTACGGCTATGGCGCTTGATGCGACCGCTCAACCGACAAAACTGCGCTCGGTGACGACTGAACATCGGACCGCACGCTATAGCCTGATTGTCCTTTCACTCGTCTTCCTGCTGCTTATCCTGCTGCTGCCCCTAGCCGCCGTTTTCGTAGAAGCTTTCCGCAAGGGCACCGGCCCCTTCCTCGAGGCGCTCGCAGACGCCGAGACCTTCTCGGCCATCCGCCTGACACTGATCGTTGCCGGCGTCAGCGTGCCACTCAACCTCGTCTTCGGGGTCGCCGCCGCCTGGGCAATCGCCAAGTTCGAGTTCAAAGGCAAGGCCTTCCTGACGACGCTGATCGACCTGCCCTTCTCGGTCTCGCCCGTCATATCGGGTCTGGTCTTCGTTCTGCTGTTCGGCGCCAATACCTGGCTCGGCCAATGGTTCAGCGCTCACGACATCAAGATCCTGTTTGCGGTACCGGGGTTGATCCTCGCCACCATATTCGTCACCTTCCCCTTCGTCGCCCGCGAGCTGATCCCGCTGATGCAGGAACAGGGAACGGCCGACGAGGAGGCGGCCCTTTCGCTCGGCGCCAGCGGCTGGCAGACCTTCTGGCACGTGACGCTGCCGAATATCAAATGGGGCCTGCTCTATGGCGTGCTTCTCTGCAACGCCCGCGCCATGGGCGAATTCGGCGCCGTCTCGGTGGTATCAGGCCACATCCGCGGCCAGACCAACACGATGCCCCTGCAGGTGGAGATTCTCTATAACGAGTATAATTTTACCGGCGCTTTTGCCGTCGCCACGCTTTTGGCCTTGCTCGCGCTCCTGACTCTTGTTTTGAAGACGCTGCTGGAAATGCGCTATAGCGCTGAAATCGCCGCCAGCCGGCGGCACTGAAGGATTTGGAATGGAAGTACGCGTTCAAAACATACGCAAGGAATTCGATCGTTTTCCGGCGCTGCACGATGTCTCGCTCGATATCCGCTCCGGCGAGCTGATCGCACTGCTCGGCCCGTCGGGCTCCGGCAAGACGACATTGCTGCGGCTGATCGCCGGCCTCGAAAGCCCGACGGAGGGGCTGATCTTCTTCGGCGACGAGGATGCCTCGAAGAAATCGGTACAGCAGCGCAATATCGGCTTCGTCTTCCAGCACTATGCGCTTTTCCGCTACATGACGGTGCTCGAAAACGTCTCCTTCGGCCTCAAAGTCAGAAACAGCGCGCGGCGGCCGCCGAAGGCCGATATCCGCAGGCGGGCGCTCGAACTGCTCGACCTCGTCCAGCTTTCCGGTCTCGAAAAACGCTACCCGGCCCAGCTTTCCGGCGGCCAGCGCCAGCGTGTGGCGCTCGCCCGCGCCATGGCTGTCGAGCCGAACGTGCTGCTGCTCGACGAACCCTTCGGCGCGCTCGACGCCCAGGTGCGCAAGGATCTGCGCAAATGGCTGCGCGATATCCACGACCGTACCGGACACACCACAGTCTTCGTCACCCACGACCAGGATGAGGCGCTGGAGCTTGCCGACCGCGTCGTCGTCATGAGCCAGGGCGCGATCGAACAGGTCGGCACGCCGGACCAGGTGTACGACAATCCCAATTCTCCCTTCGTCTTCGGCTTCATCGGCCAATCGAACTGCCTTGAGGTCGAGATATCAGACGGCGACATTCGCTTCGAAGGCCGCTCGCTCGGCCTCAATGCCGATGACGAACCGGATGGGACTGCGCAGCTCTACTTCCGCCCGCATGACGTCAGGCTCTGCGAATCAGCTGAAAGCTGTATCGCCGGCCAGCCGGTCTCCAGCCGCCGTGTGGCAGGCACCCGCCATATCGAATTGGATATCGGCAACGACCGCCCGCATATCGAGATCGAATTGCCGCCGAGCGAGGCCGACAGACTTGACCGCAACCGGGTAGCTTTCAAGCCAACCCGCTGGAAACTGTTCCGCAGCTGATGGAGATTGGGCCTGCCGCCCACAGCGCCGCGCGTCTTCCGAGAGCCGCAAAAGACGCTCTAACACTTTGAATTTCTGCATAATTTTATCCCTTGGATCGATTCCGATCTCAGGAATTAAGGAATGGCTCATCGCCGGAATCGTATTTGGCGAGAGCCCTTAAGGTTTTTGTTATCTAAGGTTGTTTGTATTTCAGTCATATGACGAGTAAAACGTTTTCGCTTGATCATTAAGGGCTGGACTAATCCCATAGGAGGCACCTGGCGTTGAGGGCGGAGATTTCCTTTGGAAAATCCCTGATCGGGATTTTGTTGGTAGGACTGGCAGCGGCAAGCTGCACGACGACATCGAAACCGGCGGCAACGGCGGCGAACACCAAGACGAAGCAGGGCCAAGCGGCGAAAGTCACGTTCAATTATACGGCCAAAGACCGCGAGTGCCTGCAGCGCGCGATGTATTTCGAATCGCAGCATTCGGACGAGGACGGTTACATGGCGGTCGGGACCGTCGTGATGAACAGGCTCACCTCCGGCGCCTATCCCGCATCGATCTGCGGCGTGGTGGCCCAGAAAAGGCAGTTCGCGCCCGGCGTGATGACGCGCGAAGTCAAACCGCAGGCGGAAACGGAGCTCGCGAGCGCGGCCGATGCAATCCTTATCAAGGGCGCACGCCATCCTGCAGTGAAGGATGCGATGTTCTTCCACACCGATGGGCTGAAATTCCCTTACGACAATATGCACTATGTGACGGTTGCCGGCGGCAACGCCTTCTATGAGAAGCGCGACTCCAACGGCATGCTTGAAACGCCGCCGCCGCTGCCCTCCTACGAGGTGGCGATGAACTATGTGCCCGGCGAAAGCATGCTGCCGCCGCAATTTGAGGCACTGATACCCTCGGCGGTTCCCGTTCCTTTGCCAGCTCCAGACCCCATGGCGACGGCTAGCACGGGGCAGATGCGGATAATGGCGCCGGTGACCGCGCCGGAAACATCGCCGGTAACATCGGTCGAGCCCGAGCCGGGAATGCCCATTGCGATCCCTATTCCCCGGCCCGCCTATGACAGCGTGATGCTGCGTGAAAGCCTTCCGACGAACGGCGGTTAAACCGCCCTTCCGGTATGAGTTAGATGGAAGCGTGCCTAAGCGCGTCGCGATCTCAAAATCGCTGCACACTTTTGCGCGACATGCTTTAGGCGCGCTCTTCCCAAACCCTCGCCAATTCCACGATCGTTTTGACGGCCTTTTCCATATCCTGGCGGCTCACCCATTCGAGCGGCGAGTGGAAAGCATGGCCGCCGGCGAAGATGTTCGGGCACGGCAGTCCCATGAAGGAAAGGCGCGAGCCATCCGTGCCGCCGCGGATGCTTCCGCGCACCGGCGTCATGCCGGCCCGACGCACCGCCTCAATCGCGTTCTCGACGATCTCCGGGTGACGATCGAGCACCACCTTCATGTTGCGATACTGCTCCTTCACCTCAAAACGATAGGTCGAGCCGGGATAGCCAGCCAACACGTCCTTAACGATGGCTTGGAGCATCGTTTCCTTTTCCGTCAGCCCCTTGTCGGTAAAGTCACGGATGATGAGGCTCAGCGACGCCTTCTCCATCGAGCCGGTCACGCCTGTCGGATGGATGAAGCCCTGGTTGCCTTCGGTGGTCTCGGGGGCAAGATCCCTCGGCAGCCGGTCGATGATGGCGCCTGCGATCTTGATGGCGTTTTCCATGCGGTCCTTGGCAAAGCCGGGATGGATTGCCACACCTAATATGCTGATCTCGACGCCGTCGGCCGAAAACGTCTCATCCTCGATATGGCCGGCAGTCTCGCCGTCCATCGTATAGGCGAAGTCGGCACCGAGTTTCTTCAGGTCGACCTTGTTGACGCCGCGCCCGACTTCCTCGTCGGGCGTGAACAGGATCCTGATCGTCCCGTGCCTGATATCGGGATTGCCGACGAGCATCTCAGCCGCGGTCATGATTTCGGCCAGTCCGGCCTTGTCGTCGGCGCCGAGCAATGTCGTGCCGTCGGTCGTGACGATATCGTTGCCGATCTGGTTCTTCAGTTCGGGATGGTCGCTGACGCGGATCACCCGGCTCGTATCACTGGCAAGCTTGATATCACCGCCAGCATAGTTCCTGACGATCTGCGGCTTGACATCGGTGCCGCTGAAATCGGGCGCCGTATCCATGTGCGAGCAGAAACAGATGACCGGCACCGTCTTGTCGCTATTGGCCGGAATGGTCGCGTAGACATAGCCGTGTTCATCGAGATGCGCGTCGGCAAGACCGATCTTCAGCAGTTCATCGACCAGAACCCGTCCGAGATCCTTCTGCTTGCCCGTGGTCGGCTGCGTCGACGAGGCAGGATCGGATTGCGTGTCGATAACGACATAACGGAGAAAGCGGTCGAAAACAGTGTCGGTCATGGCATCCAGTCCAGCAAGATCATGCAAAGGATATAGCCCTCATGGGCGATGCGGTAAAAGATTTTTCGGCTCGCAGCGCGGGAGAGTTTCCGCATTCAATCCACTTCATGCTCTGCCATCGGATGCTGGAATCGATACCACATGTGAAACCAGCCCGCCGTCACTGACCTCATGCACGAGGAAGGACGGAGCGTCGATCACCGGAAGATCGGTCCGGCCTTCCAGCAGAAGCGGATTGGGCGGACAGAGGGTGCCGCAGGTCTGGACAGGGATTATTCCCAGCCGACCGAATGCAGGTCGGTGAACATGGCCGCAGAGAATTGCCAGCGGCAGCCTGTGGATTGTCTCCAGGGTGCTGAGAAGGGCACTGCCGTTCCTGCATCCGACCCGGTCCAGCGCCTCGATGCCGATCGCGAATGGCGGCTGATGCATGAACAGAAGAGCAGGGGTCGTCACGTCCGCAAGCGCGCTCATCAGCCACGGCAGATGCGGCAGGACGTCGCCGTGGCTCTGACCGGCGACGGTCACATCGACACCGAAGAGGGCCAGCCCATCGACGGCTACCCGGAAATGCATCGGTCCCGTCGCTTTGATCCAGGTGTCGACGGCGGCAAATTCGGAGCGCATCAATTGCACATCGTCACCGTTGCCCGGCAACAGGTAGACGGGGAAATCCAGCAACCGCAGGCTTTCGGCGACCAGGCGATAGCCTTGCCGCCATTCGTCGTCCACCAGATCTCCAGTGACAACAAGCACATCCGGGCGGAACGACCTCAGCCAGCCTATCGCCCACTCCAGCGTCCGGAGCGACGAAAGGTCCGGCCCCGCATGGATATCGGATATCTGCGCAATGAGCATGTTGTGCCTCTCAGTTCTGCCGAAGAGAGTATGCCGAAGCCGACAGCAACGGGCCACCGGCTCTGCTGTTCAATCGACGCGTTTTCCCTCGCCGTCGAACACATGCAGATATTGAGCCGGGAAGGTCACATTGACCTTCGGACCGGCCTTTAGCGCGTCGCGGTTCAGCGTAAAGATCTTGAATGGCAGACCATGGAGCGCGAGGTGCATGATGATGCCGAAGCCAGTCGGTTCGACGAGTTCCACATCCGCGGCAAGCCCAGCCCCGCCGTCACTCATCAGCACATGCTCCGGCCGGATGCCGAGCGTCACCTTTGCGCCGTCTGGAAGCGGCAAAGGCTTTGCAAGCGGCAGGATCGTGCCGTCCTTCAGCCTCGCGCCGCCGGCATCATAGGTGGCCTCGAGGAAATTCATCCCCGGCGAGCCGATGAAGCCGGCAACAAAGAGATTGGCGGGGCGGTCGTAGAGTTCCAGGGGACTGCCGACCTGCTGGACCACCCCGCCATGCATGGCGACGATCCGGTCCGCCAGCGTCATTGCCTCGATCTGGTCGTGGGTCACGTAGATCGAGGTCGCCTTCAGGTCGCCATGCAGTTTCTTGATTTCGGCGCGCATCTGCTCGCGCAGGCGCGCATCGAGGTTGGACAGCGGTTCGTCAAACAGAAAGGCCTTCGGCTGGCGCACGATGGCGCGACCCATGGCGACGCGCTGGCGCTGGCCGCCCGAAAGCGCCTTCGGCCTGCGTTCGAGCAGCGGATCGAGGCCGAGCTTGGCGGCAGCCGCAGCCACCGCGCTTGCAATCTTCTCCTTTGCCACCTTCCGGAGCCTCAGGCTGTAGCTCATATTGCCGGCGACGTTCATATGCGGGTAGAGCGCATAGGACTGGAACACCATGGCGATGTCACGGTCCTTAGGATGCAGCTCGTTCACCCTATTGCCGGCGATGCGAATCTCGCCTGATGTGACCTCCTCCAGCCCGGCGATCATCCGCAGCAGCGTGGACTTGCCGCAGCCGGACGGGCCAACGAGCACGACGAATTCGCCGTCCCGGATTTCGAGGTCGACGCCGTGCAGCACCTGCACATGACCATAGGCTTTGCGGATATTCCGGATATCGATCGATGCCATTTGATTAACCCTTGACCGCGCCGGCCGTCAGGCCCTGGACGAGATAGCGCTGGATGAGCAGGAAGAAGAGGCCGGCCGGAATGAGCGCCATGACGCCCGCCGCCATCATCTGCCCGAAATCCACCGAGAATTTCGAAACGAAGGTGAGAAGGCCGACGGGGAAGGTCGCCGCATCATTGCCGTTGATCAGCATCAGCGCGAAGAGCAGCTCGCTCCAGGCGGCCGTGAAAACGAAGCCGAGGGTGGCGGCGATTCCCGGCAGGGTCAGCGGCAGGATGATCTGGCGAAACGCCGTGAACTGCGTCGCCCCGTCGATCTTCGCCGCCTCTTCGAGATCCCTCGGAATGCCGTCGAAGAAGGACTGCATCAGGAAGGTGGCGAAAGGCACGTTGAAGGCGGTGTAGACGATGACGAGCCCGGTCAGGCTGTTGGTCAGATGTAAGGGCGACAGGATCTTGAAGATCGGCGCCACCAGCATGACCAGCGGGAACATCTGGGTCAGCAGCATCAGGGCGATGATCCCGTATTTTGCCCGGAAATTGAAGCGCGACAGCGCGTAGCCGGACAGCGAGGCGCAGATCGTCACGGTGACGGCCGTCGAGGCCGAGACGATCAGGCTGTTCTTGAAGAAGGTCGGAAAGGCGCTGTGCCGCAGCACGAAGGCATAATGATCCCATGTCGTGCGCGACGGCCACATGCGCACGCCCTCGCTATAGAGCAGGTCGTTCGGCGTCACCGACACCTTGAGCAGCCAGAACAGCGGAAAGAGCGCGAAGGCGATGTAGCAAAGGATCGCCAGACGGTGTGCGATGGTGGGAATGACGGATCGTCTCATGATCTCAATCCTTGTTCAGCAGCGTCTGCCGGAGCAGGATGATCAGCATCGAATAGGCAAGCAGCAGTACCAGCAGCACCAGCGCGATCGCCGAGGCATAACCGAAATCGAGCCGCCTGAAGGCTGTCGTGAAGATATAGCTGGCGACGATCTGCGTCCGGTCGGCCGGTCCGCCACTGGTCATGACGACGATGAGATCGGCGAAATTGGAAATCCACACGGTGCGCAGTAGCACGGTGATGGCGATTGTCGGCGCCAGAAACGGCAGGGTGATCGAACGGAAACGCTGGAACCAGCCGGCGCCGTCGATCGACGCCGCCTCGTAGAGATCGCGCGGGATCGCCTGCAAGGCGGCAAGCAGCGTGATCGCGAAAAACGGAATGCCCCACCAGACATTGGCGACTATCGGCCCCCACATCGCATAGTTGGGATCGGAGAGGATATTGCCCGGCTCATGCATCAGCCCGAGGGCGAAGAGCCAGTGCGGGATCGGCCCGATGACGGGATTGAACAGCCAGGCCCAGTTGAGCCCGGCAAGAAAGGAAGGCACGGCCCAAGGCAGGAAGACCAGAGCCTGCGCGATTGCACGGCCCTTGAACGGCTTGTCGAGCAGCAGCGCCAGGATCAGCCCGAAGACGAATTGCAGGACGACGGAGGCGCCTGTCCACCAGAGCGTGTTCCGCAGCGCGCCATAGAAGGCGGCGTCGCCGGCAAGCTCGCGGAAATGATCGAGCCCAATGAAGCCGCCGGAAAACGGATTGAGCAGCTGGATATCGCGGAAGGCGTAGGAAATCCCAACCGTCAGCGGCACCAGCATGATCGCAATGATCAGGATCAGCGACGGCGCGCTGTAGAGATAGGGCTCCGAAGCATCGGCAACGCGACGCAGCCATGGCCTGCGGTCGCGGCGCATGTCGAGCGTATCGGCGGATATGGTCATCGGTCTGCAATTTCCATTGTCTTACCCGGTTGGGAATTTGTGGTGCTTTTGAATGGAGAGACCGGAGCCCCCTCATCCGCCTGCCGGCACCTTCTCCCCGCTGGGGAGAAGGGAATATGCCGCAACGTTTCCGTTCCCTTCTCGCCTCGGGGAGAAGGTGGCCCGCAGGGTCGGATGAGGGGGCTTCTGGCTCAAAGCCCTCTTATTTCTTGGCAAGAAACTTCTGCTGCGCCTTAGTGAGGTATTCCGCCCACTGGTTGGCCAGATCCTTTGCCGAGATATCGCCAAGCAATGCCTGCTGCGAGGTCTTGATCGCCAGCGAATCCTTGAAGAAGGCGAATTCCTCGAGGTAGGTCGGCATGACGGTTGGAACCGTGTTCGGGTCCGCCAGTTCCTCGAACCAACCCTTGAACTGGTCACCGGCATAGAAGGGGTCCTTCTCGGCCGCCGTATAGGCCGGCAGCGCGCCGATGCGCTTGTTCCACTCGATATTGCCTTCCGGCCCTTCGAGGGTGGCGATCAGCTTCCAGGAGAGATCCTTGTTGCCGCTTGTCGTGAACATCGACCAACCGCCATAGCCGATCGTCGGGAAGGACTTGCCGTCAGGACCCTTCGGCAACGGCATGACGCCGAAATCATCCTTGTTCATGCGTTCGGCGATGGCGATCAGCGCATCCGGATCCTGGTCGAGGAAAGCGCAGGTGCCGGAATAGAAGCCGGCGACGACTTCGTTGAAGCCCCAGTTGACGCTATCCTTCGGCGCATAGCCCTTCTTGTAGAGATCGACCATCCATTCGATGCCCTTGGCCCAGCCGGGACTGTTCATCGTCGAGGTGCCGTCATCGTTGAAGTACTTGTTCGAGCCGGCCATCGAGGCCGCAAAGATCATCCAGCCGTTGAGGCCGCCCGGTCCGCCGCGCATGCAGTAGCCGTATTTGCCGGACAGTTTGGAAACCTTTTCCGAAGCGGCAGTAAATTCTTCCATGGTCTTCGGCGGCGCGGCGACGCCGGCTTCGGAAAGCAGCTTCTTGTTGTAGAACATCGCCCTGAGATAGAAGCCGTAGGGCAGCATATAGGCGGTATTCTTGACGTCGCGGCCGAGTTCGAGCGCGCGCGGCGTCAGCTCCTTGGTGTGTTCCCACTTTTCGAGGTAGGGCTCCAGGCTCTCGAGCATGCCGTTATTGGCATAGAGCGACAGCCAGGTATCGGGCATTTCCATCACATCGGGCACGTCGCCGGCCGACACCATGGTCGCGAACTTCTGGAAGGCTTCGTTCCAGGGCAGCGAGATGATGTCGACCTTGGTGCCGGGATTGGCGGCTTCGAATTTGCCGACGATCGATTTCAGCGTTTCGGTGCGCTCCGGGCTGGTGATGACTTCGACAAGCTTGAGCGTCGTATCGGCAAAGGCCGTTCCCGCCATCATCGAAGCAAAGAGCGTCGAGATTATTAGTTTTTTCATGGCTCAGTTCCCCCTTATTAGGTTTCTCTCGGGTTTCAGGATTGTGAGGCGGCGGCGAGCGCCTCCTCGATGTCTCTCCACAGAGCCTCGGTTCCTTCGAGGCCGACATGGAGACGTACGGATCGCGCATGGATGCCGAAGGCATGTGCGGAATTCGGCTGTGCCTTCTGCTGGAGCACCACCTCGCCCGGTACGATCAGGCTTTCATGTCCACCCCAGCTTACGCCCAGTTTGAAGAGCTTGAGGCGATCGGCGAAGGTGCGGATATCGACGCCGTCGCGGAAGATGAAGGAAAACAGGCCCGAGGTGCCGTTGAGGCCGGCGGGCAGGCGGTTGGCGAGCCCCGGGTGGCAGACCGTCTCCACGACGTCGAGTTTCTGCAGGCGCCTGGCGATTTCAAGCGCCGATGTCTCGTGGGCTCGCATGCGCAGCGGCAGCGTGCGCAACCCGCGGATCAGCAGCCAGGCGTCGAACGGCGAAAGCTTGCCGCCGAGATAGGGATAGGCCTCGGCCTTGACCCGCGCAATTATCGCCTTCGAGCCGGCGATGATGCCCGCCACCACATCGCTGTGGCCGCCGAGATATTTCGAGGCCGAATGGATGACGAGATCGACGCCGAGCGTCAGCGGCCGCTGGAAGAATGGGCTCGCCCAGCTGTTGTCGATCATCGAGACGACGCCCTGTTGTCGGGCGAGTGCTGCGAGCGCGCCGACGTCATGCGCCTCCATCACCCAGCTCGTCGGGCTTTCCATATAGAAGAGTTTGGCGCCGGGCAGCGCCTTGGCGACCGCCTCCTCGTCGCGCCCGTCGACATAGGTCACCTCGATCTTCATCCGCTTCAGGATGGTGCCGAACAGGCGAAAGGCATCGGGATAGAGGTGCTTGACCGCGACGATGCGGTCGCCCGGCTCGACGAAGCTTAAGACCGCCGACGAGATCGCCGCCATGCCGCTGGCAAAACCCAACGCATCCTCGGCACCTTCAAGCCTGGCCAGCATTTCCTCGAAGGCGCGTACCGTCGGGTTCAGGCCGCGCGTATAGATCGGCCGCACCTTCTCGCCGCGATAAGAGGCGATCATGTCGTCGTAATCGGAAAAGGTGAAAAGCGAAGTCTGGAAAATCGGCGGCACGACGGCGTCAGCGAAGTTGCTCTCGTCGTGAGCCGTGATGAGGGAAGCAAGATCGAACGGTTCAGAGCCGCTGCTCATTTGGACATTTCCTTGATGTCTTCCTCGACGATATCGAGAATTTTCAATGTTTCGGCGCGCGCCGCCTCGGGGTCCCCGGCAGTGATCGCGTCGAAAAGGGTGCGGTGAAAGGGAAAGGACCGACGCGCGAAATCCTGCCGGTCGAACGGATGCTCCCAGAAGCGCTCGAAGGTCTCGCGCATTTGTTCGAGAAGCTGGCGAAACAGCGGATTGTGGGTGGCGTCGTAGACGGCGAGATGGAAGGCCAGATCCTCCGGCCCGGAGGTGCCCTTCTCCAAGTGCACTCGTTCCATCGCGTCCAGCTTTTCCTCGATGACGACGAGATCCGTGCTCGTGCGCCGCCGGGCCGCAACCATGCCCGCCTCGCATTCGATGCCGCGGCGAACCTCCAGCGTCTGCAGCAGCGCGTCGCGCAAATGGACCGTGTCGAGCGACAGCGGCATGTGGATCGTCGCCCTGGAAACCGGCTTCAGCAGATAGGTGCCGCTGCCCTTGCGCGTCTCGATGACGCCGAGCGCCTGGAAGTGGCGGATCGCTTCGCGAATGGTCGAGCGGCCGACGGCAAGGGCCGCCATCAGCTCGCGCTCGGCCGGCAGCCGGTCTCCCGCCTTCAACCTGGCTTCCTCGACATAGTCCGCCAGCGCATCGGTCACCTGACGCGCGCGGTCCATGACCGGAAGCGGCCGGATCACCGGCCTGTCGCTGCGATTTGCCTTCATGGCTCCCCATTTTTCTTCTCAGGCAGTCAGAGCTTGAAATTGGTCTGACATCTTAGCATTTCTCAAAGTGGGGAAAGCGTCAAGGGGTGTTTGTTGGCAACGAACTCGCGTTGGTTCAGCCAACATGCATGGTGGCAAGCCCGTTCTCCGTTCTTATTGGGAGGTTGCGGGTGTCATTGTGCATTCGTATCGATGTGTGGGTTGGGCGCCGGGCCAAAAAGCGGCTTAGCTGGACATCACGCGGAACGCTACCATCCTATCAATTGCCAATTTCTACGCCCTTTGACCGAGAATCGGCATCCGAATCCCAGATTTGACAGACGCAACGGTGCGTTCACGGCGACGTATCGTCGAGTGAACTTTTAGTCGGATCGATGACAGGTGAACTATGCAGTCTTGCGGAAAGCATAGGCTTGGTGTCCCGTTCCGTCACCCATTTTGAATTGTCCAATCAGCTCGCGTAGCGTGACGGTCTCGTTCGCCAGCGACGTGGAGGCGGCACTCGCCTCCTCGACCATCGCAGCATTCTGTTGGGTCGTCTGATCGAGGCTGTTAACTGCCGTGTTTATCTCAGCGAGACCCGTCGACTGCTCGCGCGACGATACTGCGATCGCTTCGACGTGTTGGTTCATTGCTACCACGAGCTCACCGATCTGCTTCAAGGCACTGCCGGTTTTCGAGACCAGCTCGACACCTGTTGCCACCTCTCCGCTCGATGTTTGAATGAGTGATTTGATTTCCTTTGCCGCTTTAGCTGAGCGCTGCGCCAGCTCGCGTACCTCCTGGGCAACGACCGCGAAGCCCTTGCCAGCTTCGCCCGCGCGTGCAGCTTCAACACCTGCGTTCAACGCGAGGAGGTTCGTCTGAAAGGCGATTTCGTCAATGACACCGATAATGGTCGATATCTCGTTGGAAGATTGCTCGATGCGGCTCATTGCTTCGACTGCTTGTGTGACAATCTGGCCGGACGTCGCTGCGCTAGCGTTGGCCTCAGCGGCAACCTTCCGGGCTTCTTCGGCGCGTTTGGAAGATGAGGCGACGTTTGCTGTGATTTCGTCTAGCGCGGCCGCCGTTTGTTCCAAAGCCGCCGCCTGCTGCTCGGTGCGTTTTGCGAGGTCGTTCGCACTGTTGGCGATCTCGTTCGATCCGCTGTCGATACCCACTGTCGAGCCGGCCACTTTGGTCAGTGTTCGACAGAGCTGGGCCACTGCACTGTTGAAGTCGCTCCTTAGCGCCTCAAAATCAGCATCGAATGGCTCGCTGATCTGGATTGTGAGATCGCCATCAGCCAGCTTCTTCAAATTTCCGGCCAATCCGTTCGTAGCCTGGGCCATCGCCACCGCTCGCGCACGGTCAATTTCCTCACGTCTCTGGCGTTCACCTTCTGAAAGGGCGCGACTTACCTCAATCTCCTGATCAGCTTTGATCTTGGCCAATGCCGTCTGCCTGAAAACTTCGACCGCCCCGGCCATCGAGCCGATTTCGTCCGTTCGGCTGGCATAAGGAATGATTGCCGCTGTGTCGCCTGCAGCAAGCCCGATCATCGAACCCGTAATCGCGTTGATTGGACGGGCGATCTGCGAGGCGACGTAGACAATCGCGCCAGCGACGATCGCCAAGACTGACGCAATAAGACCCCAGGTGCTCCAGAGGATCGTACTATAAGTTAGTTCGCTGCTCTCGTATGAGGCATCCGAACCCTTGACGTTGATGTAAAGCAGCTCGCTAGCGTCCTTGTCGGCTTCTTGGATAATGGGCTCCATATCATTGTAGAAAATGACCTTCGCCGCATCGTTGTCGTTCTTACGAGATTTCTCGAGCATCGGCTCTGCTGCATTCGCGTAGTCGGTTGCGCCTTTTGCGATCTGTTCCAGTACTTCTTTCTCGCGAGGCGATGATATCAACGCGTTATAGGCTTCGATCGCTTTTGCCAGTTCCTCTCTCTGTGCGGTAACCTGCCTTTCAGCCGCCGCGATCGCTTCGTCACTGAGGGACATGATATGATTGGCATATGTGAACTTCATCTTCTGAAGTTGGAGTTGAATGTTCCTGACAACGGAAACGCTTGGCAGCCAATTCCTGGCAATGGCAGTAGTGTCCTCATTTACCGCTCGCACGCTACTCAGCGAGAACATTGCGAAGCCGAGAAAGATGGACGCAAAGGTCAGATTGATGACGATCAGGGCGGTTCGGACGGTAGGCCTGCGCATGTATTCACTCCTTGGAACGATGTCAGGCCAGGTCACAAACTTGGCTCTTGGTAAGTATTGTATGAATTTTAGGGATTTCTGTTTAATTAAACGTCAAACCCGCAGTTAGTGTGCTTGACTTTGGCACTCGCCAAAAGGCGGTATTAATGCGCGTGTCTAGCAATCTGCCGAAGGCCATTCGGCCAGCAAAGCTGGACGGATTATGCGCAGCCGATTGACCCGAGTTGAGTATTCCTCGAGCCAGTCACCGGAACGTGGCCATCATCGCCTCTGGGCTACTGGCGGTGGCACCCGAAACCTTCAAGGACAAAGCACTCAGGCTTTCCCAAAGGGCCAACAAACTTCGGATCATCGGGCTCGGTGCGGAGATCGGGATGGCACGGCATGCCGACCTTTGATCTTCTGTCGCGTACGCTCGCCTGCGTCCATGACGCGTATAACGACAACGCCAACCGCAGGGTTTGGGGCCTTCATCACGGTGCTGACCGAGGTCGAGCGGCACAGACAATAGATCGCCCTCGTCCGCCCCTTCAGAATCCCCTGATCCGGGACGCGATCCAGCGCACGAAGAGCGAGGCAGATGGGCTGAGCCGTTCGAAACTGCGCGCAACGAGCCAGTAGGCGCCGTGAGGAATGGCAAGATCGAAGAGGCGAAGCAGCCGGCCTGCTTTGATCTCCTCCTCGGCGAAGATCTCGTCCATCAGCGCTACGCCCTGCCCGCGCAGGACAGCCTGCATCACCAGGCCGCCATCGGCATAGATCGGCCCCCGCGCCGTCTCCGGCATGGCGACATCAGCCGTCTGGAACCATCTCGACCACACGTCCCGATTTTCCTCATGCAGCAGCGTGTGGCGCAGAATGTCCTCCGGCCGCTTGATCGCCGGCCCCATCTTAAGCAGCGCAGGCGCTGCGACCGCTATCATTCTGACATCGGCGAGATGCCTGCTCTCGGTTCTCGGCCAGACGGTGGCGACCGCGCTGTGGCGGATGGCGATGTCGGCCTGGCCACTGCGGAACTCGACGAGGTGTGGATCGGAGTCGATCGTTACCTCGATCTCGGGATGCCGCTCGCGAAACTCCGGCAGGCGGGGAACGAGCCAGCATGCCGCGAAGGAAGGTTCCGCGCTGATCGTCACCGCGGCAGCCGTCGACCGGCCGCGGATCTCCTCCAGGCATTCATCGATCCGGTCGAAGGATAACGTCAGGATCGCCAGCAGCCTGGCCCCGGAAGTGGTGAGATGGACGCTGCGATGGCGGCGCTCGAAGAGCGCTTCGCCCAGCGACGTCTCCAGCTCGCGGATCTGCCGGCTGACCGCTGCCTGCGAGATGAACAGCTCCTGCGCCGCCAGCGTGAAGCTTTCGAGGCGGCCGGCGACCTCGAAACTCCGCAAAGCCGTCAATGGCAGGCGCCCGCGTTTCATCCATAACCTCAAGTCATTCGAGGGAACGATAAGCTCGTTTGAAGGCGCCAGGCAAGAGGCGGCATATGACGCGAAGGAGAGATATCGATGCGCAGGCGGATATTCGAGATCATATTGAACGTCATCCGACTGGTGACGTTTCAGCCATGCCTGAGTGAAAGCGCCGGGCGAAGTGACAATGGCGACAGCACCCCTGTCGCCGTGACATCAGACCGGCACCGGCTCCAGATCGACAAGCGCCTTGATCGGCAGGTGGTCGGAGGCGATGCGCGCCAGTGGCGTGTCATGCGCTTCCACCTCCGAAATGATCCCCTTGCGGTTGGCGATGATCCGGTCGAGCGCCAGAAGCGGCAGGCCGGCGGGGAAACTCGGGACGGCGGCCGGCAGCTCGCCGAAGGCGGATTGGAAGGTGTTGAGCGAAGAGCGGTCGCCGAGCCGCCATTCGTTGAGGTCGCCAAGCAGGATGGTCGGCATCTCGTGCCTGTCGTTGATCAGTTCGACCAGCGTGCGGGCCTGCTGGGCTCTGCTGTGGCGCAGCAATCCGAAATGCGCGGCGATGATGCGCAGCACCCCTTGCTCGAGTTCGATTTCGGCAACCAGCGCCCCGCGCGGCTCCAGCCCCGGCAGCTTGACCTGATGCACGTCATGCACCAGCCCTTTCTTGAAGAGCACGACATTGCCGTGCCAGCCATGCGCTTTCGCCATGCCGGCAATCGGCACCGGGATCAGTCCGGTCTCCCGCTCCAGCCGGCCGAGATCGAGAATGCCCGTGCGTTCGCCGAAGCGCGTATCGGCCTCCTGCAGCGCGATCACGTCGGCGCCGATTTCATGGATCACCCGGCTGGTGCGCTCCGGATCGAAGCGGCGGTCGGTGCCGATGCACTTGTGTACGTTGTAGGAGGCGATCAGCGTTCCCGCGCTGCGCGGCCTTGCCTCGGTATAGGCTGCGTCGAGCCGCTTTTTCCTGCTCCTGATCGAGGCGAGAATGCTGGCGGGAAGGCTATCTTTTCTGGCGTGCATCGGCAGGCGCACTTGTTCCGTTGATCGAAAAGGCTTGTCTCAGCAGTATAGGCAGGCAAGCCGGACTTGCCACGTCCGATCAACAAAAAATCCGTCAGAGATAGGGCGACCCCAGCCATAGCATCTTTTCGATCAGCCGCACCGCGAAGGGTCGCGCCTGCAGCCCCTCAAGCGTCACCGGCGCTGCCGTTTTCAAGGTTTCCTCGATGTGCTCGTCGATCTCGGCGGCGAAGCCCTCGTTCAGCACTTCGAGATCGACCTCGAAATTCAGCCGCAGCGAACGCGGGTCGAGATTGGAAGAGCCGACATAGGCCCAGGTGCCGTCGATCGTCAGCAGCTTCGAATGGCTGAAGTTGCCGGTGGAGCGCCAGATGCGGCAATAATTCTTGAGGATCTGGTCGAATTGCGCCGTCATCGCCCGGTCGACCAGGACGAGGTTGTTGACCGCAGGCACGACGATATCAACTTCGACGCCGCGCCGCGCTGCCGTCACCAGCGCGCTGATGAGTTCGCGGTCCGGCAGGAAATAGGGCGACATGATGCGGATCGATTGGCGCGCCACGGAAAAAGCGCCCATCAGCATCTTATGGTTGGTCTCGACGCTGCGGTCCGGGCCGGAGGCGACGACACGCATCAGTATGGGATCACCGGGGCTGCGCTCTGGCGGTTCGATGCGCCACGGCTCGTCGTTCAACAACTCCTGCGTCGAGAAGCGCCAGTCTTCGGCGGCGAGGTCGAAGAGGTCGGCCACGACAGGGCCCGTGACGCTGAAATGCGTGTCGTGGGCAAAGTTTTCGCCTGTCGCCTCCTCGCTGAATCCCGCCCTGATGTTCATCCCGCCTGTCAGCGCAATTTTCCCGTCGACGATCAGGATCTTACGGTGGGTGCGCAGATTGGCATAAGGCAGCCGCAAGCCCATGATGACGTTGCCGTTGAAGACGGCAACGGTGACGCCGCTCTCCCTGAGATGGCCGAGAATGCTCGGCACCGAATAACGCGCCCCGACCGCGTCGATCAGGACCCGGACCTCCACACCACGCCTGACCGCGGCAATCAGCGCATCAGCGATGCGAAGGCCAGCCGCATCGCGGTCGAAAATATAGGTTTCGAGCAGGATGCTGCGCGTCGCCTCGTCGATGGCGGTCTTCATCGCGGCATAGGCCTCGTCGCCGGTCTCCAGCACGTCGATCGTATTGCCTGTCGTCAGCGGATTGCGAGTCACCCGGTCGCCCAGCGTCTGCAGCGCGGCAAAACGGCGGCCGAACTGGCTGATCACCGTCTCGGCCTCGGCATCAAATGTCTCCAGTTCGTCGAATTCGGCCGCAAGCAGCAGCGCGTCGCGGCGGACGCTCAACGATTTGCGGCGGATGCGGTTGATGCCGGCAATCGCGTAAAGCACCGCGCCGATGATCGGAGACAGAATGATGACGCCGACCCAGCCGATCGCGGCACGCACCTCCTCCTTGGTCATGGCGGCATGGATCGCCGCCGCGGCCCCCATGGCGATCGAAACGACAAAGAGGATATGCGGCCAGTAGGTTGATAGGAGATAGAACATCGCTGGCGAATATAGCCGCGAAACCGCGACGTTCAATCACACTGCCGCTCTCCCATGAGGCGAAATTTTTCACCGTGACCATTTTGCCAGCCCGGGGACCGATCGTGAAAAGTTCCTGAATAGGCCCGCAACGAAAGCGCGCCGCCCATTCCCGAACGGGAACAATCCCGGCACAGATCGATTGACCCCAAGGAAATGAGGATCGCCATCATGAACATAGCCGCAAACGTCGGTCCCGCCTTGGCGCTCGAAGTCGCGGACGCTGACAGCATTGCCGAACTCCGGCATCAGGCCGAAGATTGCACCCGTTGTGATCTCTACAGGAATGCCACGCAAATCGTCTTCGGCGAAGGTTCTGGAAAAGCCGAGATCGTCCTCATCGGCGAGCAGCCGGGCGATCAGGAGGATCTGACCGGCAGGCCCTTTGTCGGCCCCGCCGGCCGGCTGCTCGATCGCTGCCTCGAAGAGGCAGGTCTCGATCGTCAACGCTGTTATGTCACCAATGCGGTCAAGCACTTCAAGTTCACGCCACGCGGCAAACGGCGGCTGCATTCGAAACCGAATGCCGGCGAGATCAGGCGGTGCGCCTGGTGGCTCGGCGCAGAGATCAATATCCTGCAGCCGAAGCTCGTCGTGACGCTCGGCGCAAGCGCTCTTTATGCGCTGCTCGGCCCGAAAGCAAAGCTGACGCCGGAGCGCGGCCATATCCTGCATCCGGCAAACCGCCCGCCTGTTCTGGTCACCATCCACCCCTCCTATCTCTTGCGCATCCGCGACGAGGAAGAGCAGCACCGGCAGCGCCGGGAGTTCGTGTCAGATCTGCACAAGGCGGCGGCATTTCGGCCCTCATGAGTGCCGATTCTCAACCCTAATATGCTGCGATGCGAAATATTTCCGGTTGCGGCGCGATTTCGCTTGAAACAGCGCCCCTCCTCTGGAACCATCTCAGCAGTATCGCGTTCGAACGACGGCATCATGTGACTGGAGATCAGCGATGGCAGAAACTCGGGAAGAGTGGATCAAAAAACGTGCATACACCCTCTGGGAAGAAGAGGGATATCCGATAGGGCGAGATTCCATTCATTGGGAACAGGCACGAGGCGAGCGCGAAGCGCTTGAGGGCTCTGCTGCGTCTTCCAATGGTAAGGAAGCCAATCCCAAAGCGAAACGCAGCGTGACGGGCAGCAAGACGAACGGCGTCGTGACACCGGCAGCGAAGCGGACTGCGAGCCGCAAGACGGCGTCCTGAACATTGGAATACCGAGCATCTCGATTAAAAGGGCGTCGTCGCGACGCCCTTTGATCCCTGTTTGTCATATCCCTGAATTAGTTGTGCTTTATGGAATTTGAGAGGTGGGCTTCCATGCGGGGGTGAACAGAGGCCGGATGACGCTGCAAGCTTTGAGGCTTCCAAATAAAGTTGTTCCCTCGCCCGATAATCGGGAACAAGAACATCCAATGGCTGTTTATGGCGAAACCGGGGAAGTTGCCATGAACGACGGTCGTATCGAAATCCTTTCCCTCCCGCTCTGCGCAGCCAGCGGCTGCGCTTCGACCACGATCGTGTGAGGGATGGAGATGTCGCTCCTCATCATCGCCGCGCTGCTCTATCTCGGTCTCGCGCTTGGGTTCATTCTTGTCGTCGACAATCTCGTTGGGCTGGTTTTCCGCGATCCGCGCGCGCCGGTGCAGCGGCCCTCCTTCGACATCGGCCGCGCCTTCGCCGCATCGCAAAAACTCTATCGAAAATAACAGCCCGCAGGCGCCGTCCGCAGACGGCTAAAAGTGTTGAACGCCCGGCGGTTAAGGATATTTCGACCGCGCCCTTTCCCTCCTATCGGAAGCCTCTATGTTGACGGTTTGGAAGGGCTGACCCCGAGGTGGCCAATCACCCCGGCGCGGCTGACGACAAGAAAGCGATTTTGAATGGGAAGCGTCGCGAACGGCTGGCCGAGAGGCGGCGGCGAAATCGGTGAATTGTTGCGGCATCCGGCTTTCCACGCCGTCGGTCTCGGTCGGGTCGAAAGCTGGCCTGCATCTCTCAAGCATATCGCCGAAATGGTGTTGAATTCCCGCCAGCCCAAATTCGTCGCCTGGGGTCCGGATCTCGCTTTTCTCTACAATGACGCCTATGTGCCTGTTTTCCCGGAGCGACATCCGGGTGCGCTCGGAAGACCCTTCCGCGAGGTCTGGGCTGATATTTGGGAACAGTTCTCGCCAATCATCGCCAGCACTCTGGAAGGCGGTTCGCAGCTCTTCAAGGAGCTGCTCATCCCGATGCGCCGCGACGGCCGCACCGAGGACACCTGGTTCACCTTCTCCTACACCCCGCTGCGCGACGATGACGGCATGGTTGCCGGCATCCTCTGTGCGGCCCTTGATGTCACAGACCAGGTGTCGGCCAAGCGCGGCGAACAGATCGCGCTGGAAGAGCTGCGTGCAAAATCGGAGGCGCTTGCAGTCGTCAACCAGGCGGGTGCCGCGATCACCGCCGAGCCCAATATCGAACGCCTCACCCAGATTGTCGTCGATGCCGGCGTGACGCTGACCGGCGCGGAATTCGGCGCCTTCTTCTACAATGTCGATGACGGCGAGCGCGGCAGCTACATGCTCTACGCGCTCTCCGGTGTCGATCGGAAGAACTTCGAGAAATTCCCGATGCCACGCAATACCAAGGTGTTCGCGCCGACCTTCAACGGCGAAGGCATCGTGCGCTCCGACGACATCCTGCTCGACCCGCGCTACGGGCAGAATGCGCCGCATGCAGGCATGCCGAAGGGGCATCTGCCGGTCAGGAGCTATCTTGCCGTGCCGGTGAAATCACGCGACGGCAGCGTCATCGGCGGTTTGTTCTTTGGCCACGGCCAGCCCGGCTGTTTTTCCCAAGCGGCCGAGGCGAGCCTCGTCAGCCTCGCCGGCCAATCAGCCGTCGCGATCGACAATATCCGGCTCTTCCGTGCCGCCAAAGTCGAAATCGACCAGCGCCGCGATATGGAAGATCAGCTGCGGAAACTCAACGAAATGCTCGAGGTCCGCGTCGCGGCAGAGATTGCCGAGCGCCAGCAAGCCGAAGCAGCACTCCAGCAATCGCAGAAGATGGAATCGATCGGCAAGCTTACCGGCGGCGTCGCCCATGATTTCAACAATCTGCTGCAAGTGATCTCCGGCAACCTGCAGCTTCTCGGCAAGGACGTGGCTGATAACGGCCGGGCAAAGGAACGCATTTCCAACGCGCTTGCCGCCGTCGGACGGGGCTCGCGGCTGGCAAGCCAGTTGCTCGCCTTCGGCCGCCGCCAACCGCTGGAACCGAAGGTCGTCAATATCGGCCGGCTCGTCACCGGCATGGACGACATGCTGCGCCGCGCGCTCGGCGAAGAGATCGAAGTCGAGACCATCGTCTCCGGTGGCCTCTGGAACAGCTTTGCCGATCCGACCCAGATCGAGAACGCCCTGCTCAACCTTGCGATCAACTCCCGGGACGCGATGGATGGCGCCGGCAAGTTGACAGTCGAGGTCGGCAACGCCTTCCTCGACGATTCCTACAGCCGCGCCCATCCTGAAGTCACCGCCGGCCAATATGTCGTGCTGGCGGTCACTGATACCGGCTCCGGCATGATGCAGGAGGTAATAGAACAGGCATTCGAGCCCTTCTTCTCAACGAAACCGGAAGGCAAGGGTACCGGACTTGGCCTGTCGATGGTCTATGGCTTCGTTAAGCAGTCCGGCGGCCATGTGAAGATCTACAGTGAGATCGGCGAAGGCACGACTGTCAAGCTCTACCTGCCCCGCTCGTTCCAGAGCGAGGATCGTATCACCAATGTCGACAGCGTGCCGGCAATAGGGGGCACGGAAACCATCCTTGTCGCCGAGGATGACGAGGGTGTGCGCACGACTGTCGTTGAGATGCTGACGGATCTCGGCTACTACGTGCTGAAGTCCAAGGATGCGCAAAGCGCGCTCACCGTTATCGAAAGCGGCGCCCATATCGATCTGCTCTTTACCGATGTCGTCATGCCCGGCCCGTTGAGGAGCCCGGAGCTTGCACGCATGGCGCGCGAGCGCCTGCCTGATATCGCCGTGCTCTACACATCGGGCTATACCGAAAATTCGATCGTCCATGGCGGCAGGCTCGATCCCGGCCTCGAACTGCTCTCCAAGCCCTATACACGCGAGGAACTCGCCCGCAAGATCAGCCACGTGCTTGCCAACCGGACGCAACGCCGCCAAGGGGCGAGCGATGCCGCGGTGACCGTTCCCAAACAGCCCGATATCACCGGTGAAAAGCTGAAGCTGCTGCTCGTGGAAGATGACGCCTTCATCCGGATGGATGCTGCCGAGATTCTGCAGGATCTCGGCTATGACGTGATCGAAGCTGACAGCGGCGAAAGGGGCGTGGAAATCCTCGGACACACCATTGTCGACATCATCGTCGCCGATGTCGGCCTGCCCGGCATGTCGGGCCAGGTTTTTGCCGCCAAGGCGCGCGAGGCCTTTCCGTCGGTCGGCCTGGTCTTTGCCACCGGCAACAGCAGCCTGCCGGATGCAAACCGTCTCCCCGGTTCAGTGCTGCTGTCGAAGCCTTTCAGCAGCACGGCGCTCGACCAAGCGGTCAGGAACGCCGTCCAGCAGCGACCTGTCGGCTAAAGCATTTCTGTTTTCTGCCGGTCGCGGAAATGCTGTAACTTCTGCTTTATGCGTCGGCGCCGTCGAACTCGGGATATTTGCGCATCAGATCCACCTCACTTGTGCAGCTGTCGTCACGCGACATCAGTTCGATCGAGATCGTGCCGGCAGGATCGGGGTATAGGTGACCGGCATACCTGACCGTTCACGTCGATCGCGCCGTTTCCATCGGCTTTGACGATGTGTTTTTCCATGTTCTCGGCTCCTTCTTATGTGCGGGCTCATGCAGGCTTTTCCCATCGGATACCTGATAAAACCGGCTTTTGTTCCGAATCCTGGGCCTGCAGACCATGATCGTATGACCGGAACTTTTGGCCTCCGTATCGGTTCACTCCCTTTTAAAGCCAGAGGAGGCAAAAATGCCGAGAGGTGACAAATCTGACTATACCGACAAGCAGAAACGCAAGGCCGAGCATATCGAGGAGGGCTACGAGGATCGCGGCGTCTCCGAGAAGGAAGCCGAAAGGCGTGCCTGGGCGACCGTCAACAAGGAAAGCGGAGGCGGCAACAAATCCGGTTCCGGCCGCGGCAAGAAGGATACGCATGAATCTTCTGAAAAGGGCGGCCGCATCGGCGGCGCGGCCTCCGCCGCACGCTCGAAGGAGGAACGTTCCGCATCCGCGAAGAAGGCCGCTGCGACGCGCAAGCGCAACGAACACCACAGCCATCATTAACTGGACAGGCGGTGGCTTGCCGCCGGCCGCATCCGGCGAAAGGATTTTCGACATGCCCAAATCGAAGAAGAAATGGTCGCAGGACGTCACCGAACACAGCGATGCGATGGACCTGAAGCAAGGCGTGTTCAAATCGGACGACCCGAAGAAGATTGCCCGCTCCGTCAAGCACTCCGCCGAGGAGAGCGATCGCCGCAAGTCGAGCCCCTTTCGCGCCGCCATGTCGATGCTGACCTTCTACATCAACCGCGCCGGCGACCAGCTGACGAAAAAGCGGCGCGGCACTCTTGAAAAAGCCAAGGACGAATTGCGAAAAGACTTCGGTCGCCAACCGAAGGATTGAGCAGCCATGGCATACGAACTTTACTATTGGGACGGCATTCAAGGCCGCGGCGAATTCGTGCGATTGGCGCTGGAAGAAGCCGGCGCTGACTATATCGACATCACCCGCCAGCCCGGGCGCGGCACCGGCGCCATGTTCGACATCATGGAGAGCGAAAGCGAACCGCACATTCCTTTTGCCCCGCCCTTCCTGAAGGACGGTGACCTCATTATCCCACATGTCGCCAACATCCTGCTTTATCTCGGTCCGAAGCTCGGCCTTGCGCCCGAGGATGAAGGCCTTCGCCATGTCGTCAACGGCCTGCAGCTGACCGTCACCGATTTCGTCGCCGAAGTGCACGATACGCATCACCCGATCGACATGTCGCTCTATTACGAGGACCAGAAGCCAGAGGCAAAAGCCCGCTCAGCCGCCTTCATCCGCGACCGCATTCCGAAATTCCTCCGCTATTTCGAGCGTGTGCTGCGGCAGAATCCGAAAGGCCCCAACCATCTGGTCGGCGATGCGCTCACCTATGTCGACCTCTCGCTCTTCCAGGTGATCGAGGGCATGACCTACGCCTTTCCGAAAGCCATGACGAAATGCAAGGCGGAATATCCTGCCCTGCTGGCTCTGCATGATGCGGTGGCTAAGCGTCCAAACATTGCCCGTTATCTCGCCTCCCGCCGCCGCCTCGCCTTCAATGAGGAAGGGATTTTCAGGCACTATCCCGAACTCGACAGTGCGGGATGAGTGAAGAGCAATTCCAGAAGAAGTGCGAAGCGGTTTTCCCAGGCAAAGCGCGAAGCGGTTTTGCCGGGAATTGCATAAAAGCAAAGGATAGAGCCGTTCATTCCAGCGGCACGGCCGCATCGAAGAAATTTCCCCATGGGTCCTTCGGCCGGGTCTCCAATCGCCGCGGCACGTTGCCGAGCGTGAAAGCGGCGGGACCGCTCACCTCGTTCAATTCTGACCAATCCAGCGGCGTCGAAACTGGCGCACCCGATCGCGCCCGCGTCGAATAGGCCGCGACCGCCGTGTTGCCGCGGCCGTTGCGCAGATAATCGATGTAGATATGTCCACCGCGTTTTGCCTTTGTCGCCGTTGCCAGATATGTGTCCGGCGCGTCGGCCGACATGCTTTCGGCCAGCGAATGGGCGAAATCCTTGACTTCCGCCCAGCCGGCCTTCGGCGCAAGCGGCGTCACCACATGCAGTCCCTTGCCGCCCGACGTCTTGACGAAGGCAGCCAGGCCGCGGGCTTCCAGCCGCGTCTTCAATTCAAGCGCTGCCGAAATCACCGCGCTCCAAGCCACGTCCTCGCCGGGATCGAGGTCCATGGTGATCATGTCAGGCCTTTCCCAATTGTCGATCGTCGTGCCCCAGGGATGAATTTCGAGCACGGCAGACTGCACCAGCGCCACGAGCCCATCGAAATCGACGATGCGCAGCAGCTTTTCGCCGTCCGCATCCTGCGGGTCGGCGATCTCCTCGATATGCGGATTCATGCCCTTCCAGGCATGTTTCTGGAAAAACCGTTGTTGGCCCTTTATCCCGTCCGGTAGACGCAGCAACGCCAACGGCCGGTTGACGACATAAGGCGCCATGAATGGCCACACCGCCGCATAGTAGTCCACCAGCGCCTGCTTGGTCACGCCCTCGTCCGGCCAGTAAAGCCGGTCGGGGTGGGTCAGTGATACGTCTGATTTCGGCGGATTGGCCAGGCTCATTCTTCGATCTCGCGTGTCAGGAAATCAAGTAGCCTGTTTTCCTCGGCCCGCAAGCCCCGCAGCGGCTCATTGCCGCTCTCGATCAGCGGGTGATCGTTGCCGGCGAGCGCGATGATCGCGGGATGGATATAGCTCGAGCGCGAGATCGCCGGTGTGTTGTGCAGCGCCTCGGCCGCGGCCTCCGACATCTGCTTTACCGTCGGTCGGCCGCCACTGAGGATCGTCTCACGCGCCACACCGAAGGCCGCCAGCGATCCGGCCCAGGTCCGGAAGGTTTTCGCCGAAATCGGAATGCCCGATATTTCGGCCAGATAGGCGTTCAACCGCCCGGAATCGATCGGTTTCAGCGCCCCGCTTTCGTCCTTCCAGACAAAGAGCTGGCGGCCTGGCAGGTCGGCTATCTCCTCCAGGATCTTCTGCAGCCTGGGATGCTTGAGGCTGCGCTGGACGCGCTTGCCACCCTTGGCGCGAAATTTCAGCTCTATCTGACCGTCAACGATCTTCAGGTGGCGCTTCAGCAGCGTCGTTGCGCCATAGGTGCCGTTCTCCCTGACATAGGCCTGGTTGCCGACGCGTAAGTGCGCCTCGTCGAGCAGCGTCGTCAAAGCCGCAAGCACGCCGTTCACATCCTCCGCACCGGTGTCGAGATGGCGCAGCACGGTCCGGCGGATCCGAGGCAGCGCCCGGCCGAACTCAATCAGCTGATGGAATTTTCCCGCACTTCGGAAGGATTGCCAATCCTTGTGGTAGCGGTATTGCTTGCGCCCACGTGCATCGAAACCTGTCGCCTGCAGATGGCCGTTGTCGTAGAGGCATATCCAGACATTCTCGTAGGCTGGCGGCAGACCGAGCGCGCGGATGCGCGCCCGCTGCAATTCGTCGGCAAGCGTCGTGCCGTCGGGCATCACATAGCTGAAGCCCTTACCCTTCCTTCGCCTGCGGATGCCTGGTTCAGTATCGCTGACATAGACGAGACCAAGGTCGGTGATGGCTTCGGCATTCATGTTCTCTGCGACCCGTTACTTGCTCCTGCGCCCGAACTGAAACCACCACCGGCGCCCGGCCTTGGTCATGTCCTTCAGCGGCTCGGTCTGCCCCTCCGGCGCAAAGACGGCAACGCTCTGGGCATAGACCATGACCGGATTATCCTGATCGCGAACCTTAAAGGCATCCCTCTCCGCCCCGGTGTCGGCAATCCGCGACCATTTCGCCAGTCCGTTTACCTCCGGCACGTGGAATTCGCAGTCGCCGCCGGCATTGAAGATGAGGAAGAGGTCATCCATGGTCTCGGTCTCGGGCGCATTCGCGCTCTTCGAAAGATAGACGCCGAGCACCCGCAGTTCATCATCGTTCCAGGCACCGTCATCCATGAAGCCGCCGTCCGGTCTGTACCAAGCGATCTCGATGCGGCCGTCCTCGCCGGTTTCGCCGGTCAGGAACCGCTCCTGCCGCAGTACGGGATGGGCCTTGCGGAAGGCGACGGCCTGCCGGCAGAAATCGAGGAAGGGGTCGTCGAGCCCCGACCAATCCGTCCAGCCGATCTCGTTGTCCTGGCAATAGGCGTTGTTGTTGCCGCCCTGGCTGTTGCCCACCTCATCGCCGGCAAGGATCATTGGAACGCCCTGGGAGAGCATCAGCGTCGCCATCATGTTGCGGCGCCGGCGCGCCCGAAGGCTGTTGATGTCCTCGTTATCCGTCACGCCTTCGGCACCCATGTTGTCCGAATGATTGTCCGAATGTCCGTCCCTGTTATCCTCGCCGTTCGCGTCATTGTGCTTGTCGTCGAAGGAAACCGTGTCCATCAACGTGAAGCCGTCATGGGCCGACAGGAGATTGATCGATGACGTCGCGCCGCGGTCCGAGTGGTTGAACTGTACCGCCGAGCCGGTGATGCGTTGCGAGATCTCCGAGACCATGCCGCCATCGCCCTTCCAAAAGCGACGCACGTCGTCACGAAACTTGTCGTTCCACTCACGGAAGGGATGTGGAAAGCCGCCAACCTGATAACCGCCATCGCCTACATCCCAGGGCTCGGCGATCAGCTTGACACCGGCAAGGATCGGATCCTGGCGAATGGCGCCGAAGAACAGGCCCTGCCGATCGAATTCCATATCCTGGCGGCCGAGCGTGCTGGCAAGGTCGAAACGGAAGCCGTCGATATGCATGACGCCGACCCAGTAGCGCAGGCTGTCGAGCACCATGCGCATCACCATTGGATTGGCGGCATTCAGCGTGTTTCCGGTCCCCGTGGTATCAAAGGTGTGGCGCGGATCGTCGGGGGAGAGAATGTAATAGCTCGCATTGTCGAGCCCGCGGAAGGACAGCGTCGGTCCTTTCTCGCTGCCTTCGGCGGTGTGGTTATAGACCACGTCCATGATGACTTCGATGCCGGCGGCATGGAACTTCTTCACCATGGTCTTGATTTCGGTGATCTTGTCGCCGGACATGTAACGAGATTGCGGCGCGAAGAAGCCGAGTGTCTGATAGCCCCAATAATTGCGTAGGTTGTTCTCCAGGAGATAACGATCGTCGAGGAAATACTGGATCGGCAGCAGCTCGATCGCCGAGATGCCGAGCTTGACGAGATGGTCGATGATCGGATCGCTGCACATGCCGAGAAAGGTACCGCGTAGCCGGTCTGGCACCTTCGGATGGGTCATCGTCAGGCCGCGCACATGCGCCTCATAGATGATGGTGTCGGGCCAGGGGCGGCGGATCGCCTCTTCACCCGCCCAATCGAAGTCCGGATCCTGCACCACGCCCTTGACCATGAATGGCGCGCTGTCACGCTCGTCGAAAGAAAGGTCGTCCTCGCCGATCTGATAACCGAAGAGCGCGTCATCCCATTTAAGCTCGCCCGTCACCTGTTTGGCATAGGGGTCGAGCAGGAGCTTGTTCGGATTGAAGCGATGGCCGGCTTGCGGGTCATAGGGGCCGTGGGCGCGATAACCGTAGACAGTGCCCGGCCCGACGCCGGCGATATAGCCCGACCAGATGTCGCCTTCGCGCTTCGGCAACGGCAGCCGGGCGATCTCGTTCTTTCCGTCAGGCGAGAAGAGGCAGAGCTCCATTTGTTCCGCATGGGCGGAGAATACCGCGAAATGGGTGCCAGAACCCGTATACTCCGCTCCCAGCTCCGGCTTGAGGAAGTCGAGTTCCGAAAATGAAAAGCTCATGGTGCCCCGCTCGCTGAAAAGACCAAGCGGGAAACGTCATGGCGGTTCGAAAGTTCCCTTTTTAAAAGGGAAAGCGAAGGATCTTGCTCGCCGATCGAAGCGGTTACGGCATCAGCTGGCCGCCATTGACCTCAATGATCTGGCCGGTGATGTAACCCGACAACGTCGGCGAGGCGAGGAAGAGATAGGCGCCGACGCAATCCTCCGACGTGCCGACAAAACCCATCGGGATCGACTTGCGCTGCAGCTCCATCTGCTCGTCATTGGTATAACGCTCGTGGAAGGGTGTCGCGATGACACCCGGCGCCACCGCGTTGACGCGGATCCTGTCGGCGACGAATTCCTTGGCGTGACCGCGGGTGATCGTCGAGACGAATCCCTTGGACGCCGCATAAAGGATCGCACCATTGCCGCCGCCGTTGCGCGCGGCGATCGAGGTTGTGTTGATGATGAAGCCGCCCTGCTTCTTCAGCCAGGGATGCGCCGCACGTGTTGCCGCCAGCACCGAGCGGGCGTTGAGGTCCATGACCGCGGCATAATGCGCATCGGTATATTCCGAGGTCGGCTTGCGCCCGAGCATGCCGCCGGCATTGTTGATGAGGCCGTCGAGATGACCGAAGGTCTTTGCCGTCTCGTCGACGACACGCTCGGTCTCCCCTTCCCTCGACACGTCGCCCTGGATCAGATGCACGGTGCCGCCGGCAGCCCGGATTTCCTCTGCAAGCTTCTCCGCCGGTTCGCGGCTGGCATTGTAATGCACGCCGACCTTGGACCCTTGAGCCGCAAAGGCGCGGGAGAGTGCCGCGCCGATCCCGGTCGAGGCGCCGGTGATCAGCACGGCCTTGCCGGACAGGTCCGGCAGCTTGATGGATGCGAGCGATTGCGCAAGTTCGACCATGGCGACGATTGCCTCCCGAAAAACCAAGGACATAGGTGATGAAACGAATAGGAGAAGTCTTATCAGGGGAAATCGACGAAGGGCAATGCACGAAAGCGGGAGATTTGCGTCGCTCATGCAAGCGGCCATCGTCACCGATGGCCGCCTGAGTTTGCCTGCAAGAACCGAAAAGGGTCTCGTTACGGAGCCACGCCAAAGGCCGGCTGCGGCTTTTGGCGGGCGAGAGGCGGAAATGCCAGCGCTATTGCCGCAGCCCCCAGCCCGACCATTGCGGAGCCGATGAACAGCCAGGAATAATTGGCGAATGTGTCGAAGATCCAGCCGCCGATCAGAGGGCCGAAGGCCATGCCGAGGCTGGATAGCATCGTTGCCGCGCCCAGGACCGTACCGATGATGCGTTGGCCGAAATATTCCCGCGCCAGCAGCGCATAAAGCGGCATCACGCCCCCATAGGCGCTGCCGAAGACGATTGCGAGCGCGTAGAATTCGCCGAGCTGGCTGACGAAGAGATAGGTCGCGAGGGCTGCCGCCTGCACCAGCAGGCCGGCAACCAGCACCGGCTTTACGCCGATCCTGTCGGCGAGGCTGCCATAGAGCAACCGGCCGCCGAGCCCCGCCAGCCCCTCGACGCTGTAGATGCTGACCGCCGCCATCGGTGCGATGCCGCAGATCGTCGCATAGTTTACCATGTGGAAGATCGGGCCTGAATGGGCCGCACAGCAGGCAAAGAAGGTAAGGCCGAGCACGATGAATTGCGGCGACCGGAAGACTTTCGACAGCTGCGGCCTGGCGCCTTCCGCAGCAAATCCGGTGTCGGCATCTGCGGTCCCGGCAGGCGGACGCCTGACCAGCAGGGCGGCTGGCACCAGCAGCACCCAGGCAGCAATGCCGATGATCAACATGGCCGGCCGCCAGTCATAGGCCGAGATCAGCCACCGCGCGAAGGGCGAGATCGTCATCGGCGCGACCCCCATGCCGGCGGAGACCAGCGACACGGCAAGGCCGCGGTGCTCGTCGAACCAGGCGGTCGTCGCCGCGATCATCGGCGCGAAGAAGGCGCTGGCGGCCAGTCCGACCAGGACACCGTACGTCAGTTGGAATTGCAGGAGTGTCTCGGCGCGGCTTGCCAGCACCAGCGCCAGGCCAAGCAGCACGGAGCCTATCAGCACAACCGCGCGCGGGCCGAACCGGTCGCTTGCCGCCCCCCAGAAGAAACCGCCGAAGCCCATGACGATGAAATTCAGCGTCATCGCGCTGGCGATACCGACATGCGACCAGCCGGTCGCGGATGCGATCGGCTCCTGAAAAATCGCCAGCGAGAACATCGCGCCGATTGCCACGCATGACATCAGAGCGCCGACGGCGACGATGACCCAACGATAAGAAACACTCATGGCTTCATAACCTCCATGCCGACAGAGTGATCGCGAGGCACGCGGCTCACCGCCGCAATCCGCGCCTGCTATCTTAAGACGTTTGAACCGCCGCGATTTCGACAGCGCATTCCCATCTTTTTTCGCCGCGCGATGCGGCCGCTAAAGCGTGCGGAACATCACCAATGCGTCGACATAGCCTTGAGTGGGATGAAGGAAGACATCAGGAAGCCGGCCGACGATATCGAAGCCGAGAGATTGCCACAGCCCAACCGCGCGTTCATTGCTGCTGACGACGAAATTGAACTGCATCGCCCGAAAGCCCCGCAAGCGGGCATGCTCGAGGGAATGCTCATGCATCAGCCGCGCGACGCCGCGGCCGCTTACAGCAGCATCAGTCATGTAGCCGCAATTGCAGACATGCCGGCCGCCGCCTGCCTGATTGGCCTTGATGTAATATGTGCCAAGGATCACGCTATCCTCTTCGGCGACAAAGGTCTCGCGGTCCGGTCCCATCCAGTAGGCCAGCGCATCGGTTTCCGAGAGATCGCGATCGAGCGCATAGGTCTCCCCGGCGCGGATCGTCGGGCCGATGATCCTCCAGATGGCGCTTCGATCGTTCTTGTCTGCCGGTCGGATTAGCATGCCCGATCTCTAACGAAACCGGGCGCCCCGCGCAACGGCTCGGCAGCCTCCGGCAAAAGCTGGAAGCGTCGCGACCTCAAACCCTTTCAAGCGCGATCGCGATCCCCTGCCCGACGCCGATGCACATGGTCGACAGCGAATATTGTCCGCCGGTCTCAAGAAGCTCGAGTGCTGCCGTGCCGGTGATGCGTGCGCCCGACATGCCAAGCGGATGGCCGAGCGCGATCGCGCCGCCATTGCGGTTCACCCGCGCATCGTCGTCGGCGATCCCCAGCGCGCGCAGCACCGCCAGCCCCTGGCTGGCAAAGGCCTCGTTGAGTTCGATCACGTCGAACTGCTCGGCGGTCATGCCGAGCCGTGCCATCAGCTTGCGTGAGGCCGGGATCGGCCCGACGCCCATCACCCTTGGCGGAACCGCGGCAGCCGCGCCGCCGAGAATGCGGGCGATCGGCGTCAGGCCGTATTTTCGCGCTGCCGCTTCGGAAGCGACGATCAGCGCCGCCGCTCCGTCATTGACGCCGGAGGCATTGCCAGCGGTCACGGTGCCGCCTTCCTTTTTGAAAGGTGTCGCGAGTTTCGCCAGCGTTTCGATCGTCGTTGCGCGCGGATGCTCGTCCTTGTCGAGGATAACAGCATCACCCTTGCGCTGCGGGATGGTCACCGGGGTTATCTCCTTCGCCAGCCGTCCGTTCGCCTGGGCGGCGGCCGCCTTCGCCTGGCTTCGCACCGCAAACGCATCCTGGTCTTCGCGACTGACATGATAGTCTTCGGCGACATTCTCACCAGTCTCCGGCATGGAATCGACGCCGTACTGCTTCTTCATCAATGGGTTGACAAAGCGCCAGCCGATCGTCGTGTCATGGATTTCGGCCGCCCGTGAAAAGGCCGTCTCTGCCTTCGGCATGACGAAGGGCGCGCGTGACATGCTCTCAACCCCGCCCGCGACCATGAGCTCGGCCTCGCCGGAGCGGATGGCGCGCGCCGCCGTGATCACCGCATCCATGCCGGAGCCGCAGAGCCGGTTGATCGTCGTGCCGGGTACGGCGATCGGCAGGCCGGCCAGCAGGGCCGACATGCGCGCAACATTGCGGTTGTCCTCGCCCGCCTGATTGGCGCAGGCGAAGATCACATCGTCGACGGCTTCCCAATCGACGGCGGCATTTCGTTGCATCAGCGCCTTCAGCGGGATTGCGCCGAGGTCGTCGGCGCGCACCTGGGATAGCGAGCCGGCGAAGCGGCCGATCGGCGTTCTGATGTAGTCGCAGATAAAGGCTTCGGTCATGGCTTTTCCTCAGAGTTTCGGGACGACGAGGTCGGTAACCGGCGCCTCGACGTGCAGCGGCGCGCCGGTCATCGCCTGCAATTCCTCCTGCGACATCGCGGCGAGCTTCTCGCGCAGGACGAAGCGTCCCTTGACGATGTCGATGACGGCATGGCTGGTATATACGCGGGTGATGCAGGCAACGCCGGTCAGCGGGAAGGTGCATGTCTCGACCAGCTTCGGCTCGCCTGTCTTGGTGACGTGCTCGGTGATGACGCAGACCTGCTTGGCGCCGTGCACCAGGTCCATGGCGCCGCCGACGGCCGGCACGCCTTTGCTGCCCACCCGCCAGTTCGCAAGGTCGCCGCTCTGGGCAACCTGATAGGCGCCGAGGATGGCGACGTCGAGATGGCCGCCGCGCACCATGGCGAAGCTATCGGCGTGATGGAAGAAGGCAGCACCCGGCTTCAGCGTCACCGCCTTCTTGCCCGCGTTGATCAGATCCCAGTCCTCTTCGCCTGCCGCCGGCGGCTCGCCGAAATTCAGGATGCCGTTTTCGGTGTGGAAGATTGCCTGACGACCGGGCGGCTGATAACGGGCGACCATTTCCGGAAAGCCGATGCCGAGGTTCACATAGGCGCCGTCGGCAATGTCCTGCGCGGCGCGCCAAGCGATCTGCGCATTGGAAAGCTTGATGTCTTCCCGGGTGTTGATGGGGCGGGTGTTGATGAAGCTGTGATCGATGGTCATACGTAGGCCACTCCGGCTCGAATGAGCTCTTCTTCCTGCTGGGGACTGGGAACAGTGACGACGCGGTCGACGAAAATGCCCGGTGTCACCACATGTTCGGGATCGATGCCGCCGGCAGGCACGATGGATGAGACCTGAACGATGGTCTTCGCCGCCGCCATGCACATCAGCGGATTGAAGTTGCGGCCGGCCTTATTGTAGGTGAGGTTGCCCTGGATATCGCCGATCGCAGCCTTGACGATCGCGAAGTCGGCCTTCAGCCAGCGCTCCTGCACATAGTGGCGGCCGTCGAATTCGGCGATGACCTTGCCGTTGGCCAGTTCGGTGCCGTAGGCGGTCGGCGTATAGAAAGCCGGGATGCCGGCTCCGCCGGCGCGGATGCGCTCGGCAAGCGTTCCCTGCGGCACCAGTTCGAGCTCAATTTCGCCGGCCAGATATTTATCCGTGAAGGCGCGCGGATCCGACGAACGCGGGAATGAGCAGATCATCTTTCTGACCATGCCGGCATCGATCATCGCTGCAATGCCGATGCGCCCGTTGCCGGCATTGTTGTTGATCACGGTGAGGTTCTTCGAGCCCTTGTCGATCAAGGCATGAATGAGCTCGATCGGGGCGCCCGAGCCACCAAAACCACCGATCATCACGGTCGCGCCATCACCGATCTCAGAGACGGCTTCCGCCGTGCTCCCGACTGTCTTGTCCATGCGGGATCTCTCCTTGGCTAGATGCGGTCGGGAACTCTCCATCCCGTACTCTGGCGTAGACATAAAGCGCGGCAAGCCAGCCGGCAATGCATTTGTGCGATATTTGACATTTGTTCATATATCGCACAAAATGAAATGAACCCATTGGAGACTGGACCCATGCGCGAAACGGATTTCGTCAGCGGCTTTGCCCGCGGCCTGAAGGTCATCGAAGCTTTCGGTGAAACGCGGCAGCGGCTTTCCATCGCCGAGGCGTCGAAATTGACGGAGCTTGACCGCGCCACCGTGCGACGCTCGCTGCTGACGCTCGCCGAACTCGGTTATGCCGATTACGACGGCAAGTTCTTCACGCTGACGCCGAAGATCCTGCGCCTTGGCCATGCCTATCTCGCAGCGACGCCGCTGCCGGCGATGCTGCAGCCGCATCTCGATCTTCTCTCGGAAAAGGCCGGCCAGAGCGCCTCGGCCTCGGTGCTCGATGGCACCGACATCGTCTATATCGCCCGCGCTTCGCAGCGCCGCGTCATGTCGATCAACTTGACCCCCGGCAGCCGCCTGCCCGCATACTGCGCCTCGATGGGCCGCGTGCTGCTCGCAGCCCTTAGCGAAAGCGAGGCACGCGCCATCCTCGCCCGCAGCGAGCTGAAGCAAAATACTGCGAATACCAGGACGGATCCGGACGAGCTGATCGCCGAATTCCGTCGGGTCCGCGCCGAGGGTTACGCCATCATCGATCAGGAGCTGGAGATCGGCCTCTGCTCCATTGCCGTGCCCATCGACAACGACCGCGGCGAAACGGCCGCGGCGATCAATATCGGCGCGCCGGCCGCCCTCGTCCCGGCGGCCGAGATGAAGGAACGCTATCTGCCGCTGCTGAAGGAAACACAGGCCGCGTTGCGGCCGCTGCTGCGGCGGTGACGACTGGCGACAGAGCGGCCCGAGCTAGGGCTGGGGCCGCTCGACCCACTGATCGGCCTTCGGCGGCGCGACGTGATCCCAAAGGCCGCAGCGGTCCCGAAAACCTTGACCGATGCCATATGCAATCTCATCGGGCATTGACCCGGGCCGGCGGACCACTCTGCCAGTCTGAGGGCGGAAACGCATCTCGCAGCATGACGATCAGGAATCTCGCCGAGGCCATTCGCGCCCGCTTCAGATTGGTCGGGGAATTGAACCCGAAATTCCGCCCCGCCAGCCGATCCGGGACGCGCCGGACTTTGATGCGTAACGTTCCCGGACCCAACGTCGTATCGAAAGCCGGAAGGGCTTCAACGTTCATTCATGGCGGCTTGAAACCAGGCCGCTATCGTAGCAACCCGTTGAAGCTTTCCCACTTGATGTATCACAATTTCCGATATACATCATTTCATCGGAAATAGTGGGGGAATGATGGAACGCTCGTTTTTGACGATTGCCGCCGGCGAGAATAATGATGCGATACGCGCGCTTTCGGCGCCGGCGCGGCTTGAGATGCTGAAGCTGCTCTGCGCCAGGGGGCCGATGAATATCAACGACATCGCGCGTGCTCTTTCTCTTCCTCAATCGACTGTCGCCACCGGGATCCAGATTTTGGAAGACGCCCGGCTTGTCGATTCCCAATTGACGAAGGCGCGCAAGGGAAACCAGAAGATCTGCTCTGCGATCTACAGCGAAATTCTGATCAGCTTTGAGGAAAGTGCCGCGCAAAGGGCCAACAATATCATCGAAGTCGAGATGCCGGTCGGGCTCTACACCAGCTGTGACGTCCATGCGCCATGCGGTCTTTGCTCCACCGAGAGCGTCATCGGCCCCCTCGATGTTCCCGACTATTTTCTCGATCCGCAGCGCATGCAGGCCGGACTCGTCTGGTTCGGCAGGGGATATGTGGAATATAAATTCCCCAATAACGCCAAGGTGTTGAACAAGGATATCCGCGCCATAGAGTTTTCCATGGAGCTGTCGTCTGAGGTGCCGGGCACCAATCCGGACTGGCCCTCGGACATAACGCTCTGGGTCAACGGCATGGCGATCGGCACCTGGACGTCGCCCGGCGACTACGGCGACAAGCGGGGCGCCTTCACGCCGGCATGGTGGAAGCTCGAAGGCTCGCAATATGGTATGATGAAGACTTGGCGGATCTCCACGCGCGGAACCTTCATCGATGGTATCGCCGCATCGAATGTCACGCTCAGCGATCTCGCGCTTGCGCAGCATTCCTCCATCCGGCTCCGGGTCGGCATCGCCGAGAATGCCGGCCATACCGGCGGCGTGAATATTTTCGGCCGCGGCTTCGGAAATCACGGACGCGATATCATCATGCGACTGCACGTCTGAAAAAATCAAAATCGGAAATCTTGATTTAAATATCACGCTTCTTTCCAGTTCCGATGAGCGATAAAATAGGACAACATACTGGAATAAAATAATTTTCTCCAGAAAACCGCATTAGTATGATTAAAAACGCAACGCGGTTGACAGAACAACATTCCTGATATCAAGTTAGGGGCAAGAAAACAAGAAATCTGATATATAAACGGGAGGATCCGTTGAAGACGAACGTCGTTGTCCACCGCGATTTCCGCATCGCGACCATTGACTCCAGGCTCTACAGCTCATTTCTCGAGCACCTCGGCAGGGCGATCTACGGGGGCATTTATGAGCCCGGTCACCCGACGGCCGATGAGGACGGATTCCGCCAGGATGTCCTTGATCTGGTGCGTGAGCTCGACACGCCATACTGCCGCTACCCCGGCGGCAATTTCGTCTCGGCCTATAATTGGGAAGACGGCGTCGGCCCGCGTGCCGAGCGTCCGGTTCGCCTCGACCTTGCCTGGCGCACCCGCGAAGCCAATCAGATCGGCGTCAATGAATTCGTCGACTGGTGCAAGAAGGCGAATACCAAGCCGATGCTTGCCGTCAATCTCGGATCACGCGGCCTGGATGCCGCCCGCAATTTCCTGGAATATTGCAACCATCCCGGCGGCACCTACTGGTCGGATCTGCGCCGCAAGCACGGCTGGTCCAATCCGCACGACGTCAAATTGTGGTGCCTCGGCAATGAGATGGATGGTCCCTGGCAAGTCGGCCACAAGTCGGCCTATGAATATGGCCGGCTGGCGGATGAGACGGCGAAGGCCATGCGCGGCTTCGACAAATCGCTCGAACTCGTGGTCTGCGGCTCGTCCAATTCCGACATGAAGACCTATCCCGAGTGGGAAGCGCAAGTCCTCGAGCAGTGCTACGACAGCGCCGACCATATCTCGCTGCATATGTATTTTGCCAACCGCGAGAAAAATACCCTCAACTATCTCGCACGCGCGACGAAGCTCGACCGCTATATCACCACGATCGGCGGCGTGATCGACTACATCAAGGCGAAAAAACGCTCGAATAAGACGATCGGCATTTCCTTCGACGAATGGAATGTCTGGTATCATTCCAACCAGCAGGACAAGGAGATCCTGGCGCGCGACGAATGGCCGGATGCGCCGCATCTCTTGGAAGACATCTATAATTTCGAGGACGTGCTGCAGGTCGGCGGCATATTGAACACCTTCATCCGTCGCTCCGACCGGGTGCGCATCGCCTGCATCGCGCAGCTCGTCAACGTCATCGCCCCGATCATGACCGAGGACGGCGGTGCGGCATGGCGCCAGACTATTTATTACCCGTTCTATTACGCCTCCAGATATGGCCGTGGAACGGCACTGCAGCTGGTCGTCGATGGCCCGACCTATGACAGCGACGAGGAGAACGACGTCCCCTATCTCGACGTATCGGCAGTCCATTCCGAGGACGGCAAGACCCTGACCTTCTTTGCCGTCAACCGCCATCCGAGCACGGCGCTCGATCTCGATGTGCGGTTGGAAGGTTTCGGAAATGCCCGGGTGGTCGAGCAGGTGGAGATGACCCACGGCGACCTGGAAGCCGTCAACACGGCAGCGCGGCCGAAGACGGTCGCCCCCGTCAATGTCGAAAGTGGAAAGATCGAGGATGGAAGGCTGCGGGCGGCGCTGAAACCGTTCTCCTACAACGTCATTCGGCTGTCGGTGTGATAGCTACCGCCGGGTAGCCCATTGGGGCACGCCCCGGCTGAAGATATTCGGCTCGCCGCGAGGAGGCAGGGAGCCGGAGGGATGGTTCACCGAGGTCCTGGACCTGATTGTTCAAGTCCTGAGGCTTCTGCGAACCGACAACCGCGACGTGCCCATGCGTGCCATTACGGCCGCCGTATCGTCGCTTTCTAGGGAGGAGTTCATGCAACAGTGGAAGAGGCTCGCATTTGGCGTCGCGCTGGCCGCACTCGGCCTGACAGCGGCGGCCAAGGCCGATGACTACACCTCCTTGCCGCGCAAGGAGACGCTCATCGTCGAAAATCCGGAAGGGACGATCAAAAATCCCGGCTGGTTCAACATCTGGGTCAACGGCGGCGGCGGTGTATCGACCGGCCTGCAGCAGCTGACCATGGATACGCTCTGGTATATCGACCCCGAACAAGGACTTGGCGGCGCGACCTGGGATAATTCGCTGGCTGCCGACAAGCCGCAATATAATGCCGACTTCACCGAGATGACCGTGAAACTGCGCAAGGGGCTCTTCTGGAGCGACGGCGTGGAGTTCACGGCAGACGACGTGGTCTATACCGTGAAGACGCAGATGGATCACCCCGGCATGGTCTGGAGTGCTGCTTTCTCGGTGCAGGTGGCAAGCGTCGAGGCGACCGACCCCTCGACTGTGGTGTTCAAGCTGAAGAAGCCCAATTCGCGCTTCCACGCCATTTTCACCGTTCGCTGGAACGGCGCCTGGATCATGCCCAAGCATGTCTTCGAGAAAGTCGAAGATCCGCTTCGCTATGATTTCGCCAATCCCGTCTCGCTCGGCGCCTATAAGCTGAAGGCATTCGACCCCCAGGGCAAGTGGTACACCTGGGAGAAGCGTGACGACTGGCAGCGGACCTCGCTTGCCCGCTTCGGCGAGCCGGCCCCGAAATACGTGACCTATACCGATCCCGGCCCGCCGGATAAGCGGACGATCGCTCAGCTCGAGCACAATCTCGATATCATCCACGACAATACACCGGAGGGCATGTTCACCCTCAAGGAGAAATCCAAGTCGGTCGAAACCTGGTTCCCAGGCTTCCCCTTCGCCCATCCCGACCCGACGCTTCCGGCCGTGATCTTCAACACCCAGAATCCGCCCTTCGACAACGCCGATGTACGCTGGGCGCTTGCCCTGCTGATCGACATCAAGGCGGTTGATATGGCGAGCTACCGCGGCGCTGCGACGCTGTCGGCGCTCGGCGTGCCGCCGACGGCGGCCACGATGAAGGACTATCAGGCGCCGATGCAGGATTGGCTGAAGGATTTCGAGATCGATACCGGCAAGAGCAAGATCAAGCCATATGATCCGACAGTCGGGCAACAGATCGCCGATATCCTGCGCAAGCAGCCGAAGTTCAAAGACCAGATCCCAACCGATCCGGAAGCGATCAGTGGTGCCTTCGGCTACGGCTGGTGGAAACCGAACCCGAAAGCGGCCGGCGAACTGCTGGAGAAGGCAGGCTTCAAGAAATCCGGCGGCAAATGGCTGACCCCTGATGGACAGCCCTTCAAGATCCGGATGACGGTGGAAGGCGACACGCGCTCGGTCTTCACTCGCGCCGGGACGCTGATCGCACAGCAATGGGCCGCATTCGGCATCGACGCCAAGGCCGTGCCGGCCGCGAAACTTTGGCAGACAGCGCTACAGCCCGGCGATTTCCAGGTGGCGATCGCCTGGAGCGTCGAAACCTGGGGCGGCGATCCCGATCTGTCGTTCTTCCTCGACAGCTGGCATTCGCAGTTCGTGGCCAAGAAGGGTGACAATCAGCCGCCGCGCAACTGGCAGCGCTGGAGCAATCCGGAGCTCGACAAGATCATCGAAAGCATCCGCGGCATCAGCGCCGACGATCCCAAGGGCGTCGAGCTCGGCAAGGATTATCTGAAGCTGGTTGCCCGCGAAATGCCGACGATCCCGCTGATGTCGTATAACGTCTTCACCTCGATGGATACGACCTATTGGACCGGCTATCCGACGATATCCGATCCCTACACCGATCCGGTGCCGAATTGGGCCAACTCCAGGCTGATGATGGTCAAGCTGAAGCCGGCACAACCGAAATAATCCTCCCAACGCCGGCGCGAGTGTTGCGCGCCGGCCCCCTAATCGACGGGCATGTGGCATGTCCGTCGATCCTTTCCACTCGATGAAGGGAACCAGAGAGGAACCACCGCCCTATGACGTCCTATCTGATCTTTGTGCTGAAGCGGTTCGGTCAGTTTCTGCTTGTCGTATTTCTTGGCGTGACCATCACATTCTTCGTCACCCACCTGACCCCGATCGATCCGGTCGAAGAAAGCATAGGCGCGATAACGCAGATGGGTCAGTCCGATCCCAACGCGATCGAGCTGATGCGCCAGTCACTTCGCGAGCTTTACGGCATGGAGGGCTCGATCTGGCAGCAATACCTGCATTTCTGGCTTCGGCTAGCCACCGGTGATCTCGGTCCCTCGCTGTCGGCTTTTCCCACACCCGTTTCCACCATCATCCTGCGATCCCTGCCCTGGACCATCGGGCTGATGACCGTGTCGACCCTCTTCACCTTCGTGCTCGGCAATGCCATCGGCGCGCTCGCCGGCTATTACCGCAAGGACATGGTGCTGAAGGCCGTCAGCCTCGTCTTCATCGCCCTGCTTCCCATTCCCTATTACATTCTGGCCTTCGTGCTGCTGATTGTCTTCGGTTATCTCTGGCCGGTGCTGCCGATCAACGGTGGCTACGAGATGAACGCCAACCTTGACCTCTCCTTTGCCCTGGTCTTCGATATCCTGAAACACTCGATCCTGCCGGCCTTGTCGCTGATCATGGTCGGCGCCGGCAGTTGGCTGATCGGGATGCGCGCGCTCGTTTCCAACATCATCACCGAGGATTACGTCGTCTTCGCCGAGCTTGGCGGCGTTCCGAAGCGAAAGATCCTGCGCTCCTATATCGCCCGCAACGCCATGGTGCCGCAGTTCACCGGGCTTGCCATGTCGCTCGGCGCAATCTTCAACGGCACGGTGATCACCGAAATCGTCTTCGGCTATCCGGGCATCGGCAACCTGCTGATCGAAGCGGTGCATGCCGGCGACTATAGCCTGGTGCTCGGCCTCAGCGCATTGTCGATCGTCGGCGTCGCCGCCGCGGTGTTCATCATCGACATTCTGAGCCCGCTGATCGATCCGCGCATCAAGGTGGAATAGAGCATGTTTACCATCATCCGCGACCTCGCGCGCCAGAACATGGAATTCCTCTGCGGCCTGCTGCTCTTTGCCGTTATCGTCGGCTTCGTCATCTTGTCGTATTTCTCGCCCTACGGCGCGACCGACATCTATCTTCTGCCGCCTGACATGCCGCCCGATGGCGAATATTGGCTCGGCACGACCTCGCGCGGCCAGGACGTGTTCTGGCAGCTGACGACCGCCCTCAGGAACACCTTGTTTTTCGGCATCGGCGTCGCCTTCATTTCACGCATCATTTCGCTGGTCGTCGGCCTCGTCGCCGGCTATGCCGGCGGTGCGGTCGACCGGGTGCTGATGGCCATCAACGACAGCGTCATGGTCATCCCGCAGTTTCCGCTGCTGATCCTGTTCTATTTCGTGCTGAAGGACAGCATGACCTGGACGGCGCTGATCCTCATCATGGCCTCGCTCGGCTGGTCCTACGATGCACGCCTCATCCGTTCGGTCGCAATCAGCCTGAAGACGAGATCCTTCACCACCCAGAGCGTCTATTCCGGCATGAGCATGCGCAAGATCCTCGTCGAGGAGCACCTGCCCTATGTTCTGCCGATCGTCTTCGCCACCACGATGAACAACATGATCTGGTCGATCGGCATGGAGATCACCCTCTCGGTGCTCGGCTTCACTGATATCGAGACGCCGACCATGGGCATGATGATCTATTGGGCCAACGCGCATTCGGCGCTGATATCGGGCATATGGTGGTGGGTGGCCGCCCCCGTCGCCGTCATCGTCGTCCTCTTCCTGGCGCTCTTCCTGCTGTCCATGTCGATGAACGAATACAATGATCCGCGTAGCCGGCTGAACCGGATGGGAAGTTAGAATGGATCCTTTGGTCGAAATCCAGAATCTGAAAGCCTATTACCGTGCCTTCCTCTTCGGCGTCGATCGCGAGGTGCGCGCCGTCGACGATATCAGCCTGACGATCGCCCGCGGCGAGGTCTATGGCGTCGCCGGTGAATCGAGCAGCGGCAAGACCACCCTGATCAAGACCATCGCAGGCGCCATCCGGCCGCCGCTCCGGGTCGTCTCCGGCACCGTCAAATTCCATTTCGACGGCGGCACCCAGGATATCTACGCGATGAAGCCGGAAGAGCGCCTGGCGCTGCGCTGGCGGCATCTGTCCTATATCATGCAGGGCTCGATGAATGTGCTCAATCCGGTGCGCCGGATCCGCCATTCCTTCACCGATTTCGCCTTTCGCCACATGAAGGTCAGCAGGGCGATTTTTTTCGAGAAGGTCGCCACCCACCTGCAGCGGCTGAAGCTCGATCCGCAGCTGCTCGACGCTTACCCGCATGAACTCTCCGGCGGCATGCGTCAGCGCATGACCATTGCGCTTGCCACCATCCTGACGCCGGAATTCATCATCGCCGACGAACCGACGACCGCGCTCGACGTCATCGTTCAGCGCGACGTGCTATCGATGATCCGCGAAATCCAGCGCGAGATGGGCTCGTCCTTCCTGTTCGTCACCCATGATATGGGGGTTCACGCGACGGTCTCCGACCGCATCGGCATCGTCTATGCCGGGCGTCTTGTCGAGGAGGCGCCGACCGCCAAGCTCTTCAGCAAACCGCTCCACCCCTATACGCAGCATCTCGTCGGCAGCCTGCCGCGCATCGGCGATGCGACGGCCCGCCCTTCGCTGGAGGGGCGCCCGCCGAACCTCGCCATGCCGCCGGAAGGCTGCCGGTTTCACCCGCGCTGTCCGAAGCGCATGGACATATGCTCACAGAAGGTTCCGCCGCTCGTCACCGTCGAGCCGGGCCGGCGCGTGGCGTGTTTTGCCGTTACGGGAGATCCGGTTTGAGCGCTCTTCTTCGCCTCTCGCATGTCACCAAAGTCTACCGGCAGGGCGGCATGCTCGGCCGGCGGCTGATCACGGCGGTCAAGGACGTCAGCTTTGAACTCGGAGCGGAGCCGGAGATCCTGTCGATCGTCGGCGAATCCGGCTCGGGAAAATCGACGATCGCGGCGATGATCCTCGGCCAGACCGAACCAACGGAAGGCGAGCTTCAATTCAGCGGCAAGACCGTCGCCATCCATAGCCGATCCGAACGCAAGGCTTTCATGAAAGAGGTGCAGCCGGTTCTGCAGAACCCCTTCGAAGCCTTCAATCCGCTGAAACGTGTCGATCGTTATCTCTTCGAGACCGCCCGCAATTTTTCCTTCTCGGGAAACCGGCCGGACCGGCAGCAGGCGGAGCAGATGGCGGATGCAGCCCTCGTCCATGTCGGCCTGACCCTTGAAGAAGTGAAAGGGCGGTTTCCCCACGAATTGTCGGGCGGCCAGCTTCAGCGCGTCGCCATCGCCCGCGCGCTGATCCCGCAACCCCGCCTGCTGGTGGCCGACGAACCGGTCTCCATGGTCGACGCATCGCTGCGCATGGCGATCGTCAATCTCTTCGGCCGCCTGAAAAACGAGCTCGGGCTCTCGATCGTCTACATCACCCACGACCTCGCCACCGCCTATTATATCAGCGACAACATTATCATCATGCGCAAAGGCGAAATCGTCGAGCGAGGACGGGCGCGCAGTGTCTTGGACAACCCGCAGCATCCCTATTCGCGGGCGCTCAAGGACGCGGTGCTGGCGGCGGACTTCAGCCCGGCGACATAAGCGCTGCGGGCAAGATGCTGTAATGCTACGTCTGTTACCCCGGATCCAGGACGAATAGGCAGTTTTCCTTTATGGGACGCCGGCAGGTTTAGCGTTGCCTTAAAGAAACCGTGCAAGGATGAGGGCTTCTCATCCATGCCGGCAACCTAATGAAACTTCGAAGAAATCTCGCTCGCTCTGTCATAAGCCATACCACCGCATTCGCTCCGGCAATATTTGCGGCCATTATTGCGGCAATCGTCGTCTGGGTGGCAACGAACTGGCGGCTGGAGCGATCGCTGGCCGATGAGCGATCGATCGTTGCCGGCGAGCTTGCCACCATATCCTCCCGGCTTCAGACGAACCTCAACAGCAATGTGAAGCTGTTGCAAGGGCTGGCCGCCGGCATCGCAGTCGATCCGGCGATGGACCAAAACGGATTTTCCAAACTTGCCGCTGAGATCCTGAAGCCCGATTCACAATTGCGAAGTTTCGCCGCCGCGCCCGACATGGTGGTCAGGTGGGTTTATCCGGAGAAAGGAAACGAAAAGGCCATCGGGCTCGACTACCGAACCAATGAGAAGCAACGGGCTGCCGCGATGCTGGCGCGCAACACGCACAATATCGTTCTGACAGGCCCGGTGGAGCTTGTCCAAGGTGGAACCGGTTTTGTGGTCAGGTACCCGATCTACATCAATGACGGAAAAAGCCAGATTTTTTGGGGCTTGCTTTCCGGGATAGTAGACATACCAAAGCTTTACCAGGCAAGTGGCCTTGCTTCGACTGAGCTCGAGATTGCTATCAGCACCGTACCGGAGCCGAATGCGCCAAAACAGGTTTTCTTCGGCAACCTGGCAACTTTTTCCAGGAAACCAGTCCAGACGTCCGTCGATATGGCCTATGGCCGATGGACTCTCGCCGCACTGCCAAAGCAGGGATGGGGCCAAAATACCGGGATCGGCATTTTTGAATTCTACGCGAGCCTGTTGGCATTCTGTGTCGTTGCGCCGATTGTCTGGATCGGTTTCCTGACCAAATCACGCCAAAGAACGATCGAAAAGCTTCGCCTTCACAAGAAAAAGCTCGTTCGAGCACGACAGCGGCTGGAGTACCTGTCATTGCATGATGCATTGACGGGGCTTCCCAATCGACGATTTGTCGACCAGATGATCTCGCAACCGCCGAGACCGCGTCCAAAAGATTGTCTGATCCTCATTCATATCGACCTGGATCGATTTAAAGAGATCAACGACACGAAAGGGCATGCAGGCGGTGACGCGGTCTTGCAAGCAACGGCTTCGCGCCTTGCCGAATTGGCTGGTCCAAACGACGTCGCGGCTCGGATCGGTGGAGATGAGTTCATCTTCGCCAACTGGAGTGTCGATCCGGAGCCGAAGGCAAACGCATTGGCCCGGCAAATTGTCGATACGCTCGACCAACCCCTCTTCATTGACGGTGCGGCCTGTGTTGTCGGTGCAAGCGTCGGGGTCGCCTGGGAGAGTGAAGGTGCCCTCGGGCGGGACCTCGGCCAATTGCTTCTCAATGCCGATTTGGCTCTCTACGAGGCGAAGAAGGCGGGCCGCGGCCGAGCGGCGGTTTTTACAGAAGAGCTTCGCAGCGCCGCAATCCATGCGAAAGAATTGGCGGACGAATTCAAGCAAGCGCTCGATCGCGATGAACTCGTTGCATTCTTCCAACCGCAGTTCGATGCAGACACATTGGATATTGTCGGCGTCGAGACACTTGCCCGTTGGGATCACCCGCAAAAAGGTCTGCTCGCCCCGGACAAATTTCTGGAGGTGGCGGAAAAGCTGGGGCGCACCGGCGACATGGATAGGCTGATCCTGCAAAAGGCCCTGTTCGAGCTGACAAGATGGGACAGTCTGGGAATGCAAATTCCCCGTGTCTCGGTCAACATTTCAGCGCGTCGGCTGGCGCAGGCCAATCTGCTTGCCGAGCTGTCCGAGCTTCCCATAGAGAAGGGTCGCCTGTGTTTCGAGCTGCTCGAGACAATCTCCTTGAATGCTCTTCAACCTGTTCTCAACGAGATCATTCCCGCCGTCAAAAAGCTTGGCATCGAAATCGAGATCGATGACTTCGGCACCGAACATGCCAGTATCGTTAGCCTGCTTCGATTTGAGCCGCGACGACTGAAGATCGACCGCGAAATTATCAAGCCGATTATCGCGTCTCCATCGCAGCGCCGCCTGGTCTCCTCCATTATCGAAATCGGCCGATCGCAGAACATCGATATCGTTGCAGAAGGCGTGGAGACAATGGAGCATGCGAAGATCCTGAAAGATCTCGGCTGCCATATATTGCAAGGTTACGCTCTGGCACGACCAATGACCTCGGAGCAGTTGATTGAATTTTGCCATGTAAGGGACAACGGAATGACAGAGGCAGGCCGATAGCTCCTGTCCGTTTCGGGCGCATGCTCGAGAAAATGTCGCGGAGCCAGAAAGCGGTTCGATGCGGCGTCGCGCTGCGGCGGGAGCAAGGTCAGGCTGATCGCTGGATTGAGTCGGCCGTGATCATGCGCGCGCGGGTCGCGCATCGGGATGTTCAAGTCCCTCGGCGACAACACCTTCATTCGATGAAAGGATATGGGGGCGAGATCGACGAGCAATGAGCGGGTCAATCTAAACTTCTCGCTTGCAGTCAGCCTTCGGGCAACCCCGCTTGCCGCAAGCCCTCGGCCATTTGATCTGCCCATTGCGGTGCGGCTCGAAACACCGGCCGTGTCAGATAACGCTGGATCGTAAAGCCCGGCTCGGCTGCCAGCAGCTTTTTCGCCGCCCATCGAGCTGTGTCCACGTCACCACTCATAGCCGACCAGGCAGTCATCATCCGGTATGGCCACGTCACCTCCGGGTGTTTGTTGACCACCTCCCGGGCGATGGAGACTGCCTCGGCAAGGTCGCCTGCCAACGCCAAGGATAGGGCCAAGCCCATTCTCATATTGAAGGCGAGTGGATCCGCCGGACTAAGCGTCATCGCCCGCTCGAAACGCTCCCTCGCGCGATCAGGCTGGCCTTTGTAGCTCGCGACCCATCCATATCTAGCCCATCCCCAGGCATTGTTTGGATCGAGCGCCAATGCTCTTTCGAGATAGGCCGACGCACTCTCCTGATCGCCGCAGTGGCTCAACGCTCCTCCGGTAGCGGTCAAGGCAGTCGGATCATCGTCAATCGAGGCCGCTGCAGCCTCGATGGCACTTAATGCGCATTCGAGGTCGTTCTCTGGTTCTTCAGTCCAGATGTAGCCAAGGTTCTGGGCGTGGCACCAGGCTAAGAAAGCATGGGCTCGGCCGTACGTAGGATCGATCCCGATGGCGTCCTGAAGGAGCGGGATTGCTCGCTTGATAGCGTCCTTGTTGTGACCCCAGAGGTACGGGTAAGCGCGCATGACGAGGTCGTAGGCGCGCAGGCTGCTGGGCGGCTTGCGCATCGCGACCTCGATTTCCGCGCTGCGAATGGCTGGATGGACTGCGCCCGCGACCTGCGCCGCGATCCTGTCCTGGAACTCGAAGATGTCCTGGATCGCGCCCTCATAGCGCTCGGACCAAAGCTGGGTCCGCATCTCAGCTTCAACAAGTTGCACCGAAATACGCAGCCGGTCCCCTCCCCGTCGGACGGTACCTTCGACCACATAGGTCACGCCAAGTTCCCTGCCGACACCACGCACATCGACGAAGCGACCCTTGTACGTGAACGCAGACTGGCGTGCGATCACGAAGAAATTTCGAACCCGAGATAGAGCAGCGGTGATTTCCTCCACGACGCCGTCCACGAAATACTCATCGCTCTGGCCGCTGAGATTGTCGAAGGGCATGACCACGATCGATGGCTGGTCCTTGCCAAAACGGGCCGAAAACGATCGCACCGACCCTGCCTCATTCCCTTCCCCATTCTCTTCCGGCCAATCCACGCGAAAGACAGAAACTGGCTTGGGGATGTTTTTCAGGACGCGCTCTCAGGCTGGTGAGTGTGAACAGCACCTTGCCATCGAGATGCTCGCGCACCGACCCAGAAATACATATGCCTGAGGGAGCAGCCATCTCCTGCAGGCGCGCCGCGATGTTCACGCCGTCGCCCAGCAGATCGTCGCCAGACACGATCACGTCGCCCAGATTGATACCGATGCGAAATTCCAGGCGGCGATCCTGTGGAAGGTCATTTGAGCGGCTGAGAAGGCTGCGCTGCATTTCAACCGAGCACCGGACAGCCTGAACCGCACTTGGAAACTCCGCGACAAGGCCGTCACCCGCGCTGCCGAAGATGCGGCCGCCATGCTCGAGCACCCGTGCCGCTATCTGATCGTGGCAAAGGGTGAGTTCACGAACGGTGGTCTCCTCATCAAGCGCGTAAGGCGGCTAAAGCCCACGACATCAGTGGAGAGAATGGCTGCAAGCTTTCGATTCACAGCGGTCACCGCTCCATCTGGTGGCTGTCTATGCGCACTCACTGCACTTCCTCGACCTTACATCTGACAAAGATCAAATGCCACCGCGAGCCTCTGAATGGCGCCAACAATTCCAGCCGAGTCCATTAGTAACATCTTGCGAACAGCGAACTCGATGCTAAATTCGCTCTCTCGGGGGAAAACATGACAATCGAGGAGCTTGTTGACATTCAGGAGGCAGGCGCACGAGCGCGGGTGCGTGCTGGGGATTAAGCCGCACGAAAGTCCCTAGCTCGCGGCCGCGAGAATGCCGACCAGGGACACGCCAGCGCCTGGAGACTGGCGCGCGCCACGATGCATGGAAATTCGGCTGGGAGGCAGAGGACGCGAGCCGCGAGCTGCGACGGCAGGATCTCGAGCTTTTTCAGGGATCTCATTGCATCGCATGCGATAAGGGAGCTTCATCAACGGAGGCATCATGATGCAGAGGAATGCGCCGGACTTCAGCCTTGAGGGCAAGGTGACTTTGGTGACTGGAGCGAGCCGTGGCATCGGTCGAGCTTGCGCGCTTGCCTGTGCCAGAGCAGGCTCCGACATTGTTTTGGGGGTCCGCGATGTCGCAGCGTCGGCGGGTCTGGTTGCCGAACTCGAGGGCGCGGGACGAAAGGTCCTCACTGTTGAACTGGACATTCCCAATAAGGCCCATATCGCACAGGCCGTCGACGCAGCGTTAACGACATTTGGTCGGATCGACGTCCTCGTCAACAATGTCGGCGTGGCTCCAGGCAATCTCGCGGAACTCGTCGAAGAGAAGGATCTTGACGAGATACTCGATGTCAACATCAAGGGCACCTTTCTGATGACGCAGGCTGTGGGCCGGCACATGATCAGGCGCAATGGGGGCCGGATCATCAACATCAGCTCACAGGCTGGCACCGTGGCACTGCGCGGCGAGGCAATCTATTGCATGAGCAAGGCGGCAATCAATCACCTCACGCGCTGCCTTGCAGCCGAATGGGCCCGCTATGATGTCACCGTAAACACAGTATCGCCGACCTTCATCTACACGGATGGTACAGCACCTTTTCTATCGGATGCCGACAATCGCGAAGCGACGCTCGGCCATATTCCACTCGGCCGGATCGGTGAAACCGATGATGTGGTGGGTGCCGTAGTCTTCCTTGCATCACCGGCCGCGAGCCTGATCACTGGCGCGAACCTGCTGGTGGACGGTGGATGGTCCGTCGCCTGAGACCGAGGCGCCCGTGCAACGCAAGTCCTATCCCGACGAGAACGACGATTTCCCCGGATAGGATCGCCCTACGTCACGGTAAAGGCGATGGCGACAGCCGATTATGCGGCTGTCGCGATTTCCAAGTATTGTCGCTCTGCAGGCGAAGATGATCATCGCCGTGCCGACGTCCGATCTTCGGACGGTCGGCTTGCAGAAGCATTCGCGGGACCGGCGGCTGGTAAGGCTGTGGTGCTTCCAGTCACGAAGGATCACGCCACACTCGCGCGACCCTGTGGATGTTTACGCTATTGGGGATCGGCCCACTCGGAGTCCGTAATCCCTTTGCCCGGCAAACGAGGAGACGAAGTTGATTTTCGGATGGCCGCCGCGACCTGCTTACCTCGTCCGTCGATGAAGGCCACGGGTAAGGGCTTTCCTCTCTTTTGTGGTCCTGCAAAGTTTCAATTGACCGTTTTCGATGGCGAGGCGACACTCGCAAGCTGTAGCGAGGCAGGAGGAAAACGATGGACGACACAGACCGCTGGCGCGACATGGCAAGCGCACCGAGAGATGGTAGCCGGATCCTCGTTACGATTCGCCCGTCCGAACAGGGGCCGGCCGAGGTTGACCTCGCCTATTGGTCGCATGGCGATCAGTTCGGTGCAGAAGGCTGGCGTGCCTCTGATTCCTCGCCCGGGCATGTCATCGAATATGCCGAGCCGGAATTGAAGTGTTGGATGCCGATGCCCTCGGCCAACCTCAATCGCACCTCGATGCCCTCCCCCTGGGAAGGCGACGATGACCAGGAGCTCTACGGGTCAGGGATCTGAGAACGCGCGATGGTGCGATGTATCGTTTCGCGGCGGGTTGCAAATCCAGTTGAAAATGACCCGAGACCGCCAACTCAGCGACGCCTTAAAGGCAGCCGCGCGAACGGCGTGTCGTCGATTCCGGCTTCCGTTCCACTTCAACGCAGGTGCCGTTTTCAATCGTGATTGGACATCGGCTGCGACCTGAGCGACGCTGTTTTTGGGAGGCGGACCATCTATTTTTCCGGAGATAGGAGGCCGAAATGGAACAGTACGCATTAGACCAGTTGAAAAGCATCGCAACTGTCAGCCCGACCTGCAAGCGCCTTGAAATGACTTGGCGCGAACGGCTTGAACGCTGGGCCGAAAGTCTCGAAGACAGCCCCAGACCGTTTCTCAAGACACTTCACGAAACCGAGTATCAGCCGATGGCCGATCGGCTTGCTCTGCGGGCTGACGGCACGCCGATCTCTGTTGCATTCGCTGATCCCATGCTGCGGGCGGCAGGAATGGAAAACGACAGTTATGGAGAGGCCAAACGGTTCTTCGAACTCGGCGATGAGCAATTGCATGATCTTGTGTGCTTCTGCCATTTCGGTGAACGCGTCAGCGCGGCAGTCGTCGCTCGCCGTTTGCGAAAGATGGCAGGCTGCAAACCAAGCGGGTTTTTCGCTCAGCTTCGTGCGTTCTTTGGCTGATTGAAGTTAAAGGCCACCATCTGACGTGCTGGTCGGGGATGCATCGATCCCCGTCGCGGGTGGCACGCGCGACGCCTAACCCGGACCGTCGGGTCGCTGCTCCTGCGGCATAGACTATCGCTGACATTTTGAGGGGGCAGATTTCTGGAGCAGTTGGTTCCTGCTGGTCAACTGGCGGGTCCAGGTTTTCTGCGCTGGCCGACGACGCCCCCAAGGGACTTAAGTCAGGGCGTTCACCAGCAGCACCCACATCTATGTCAGCGTGCTGGGGAAAGATGCCTCGCCGAGCGACTATCCAGTCAGGCAGACGCTTGAAGAGGCCATATCGCTACTTACCGCCAACTAACCACGCGCTTGCCATTGTCGGTGATTTAACGGAAAGTCCTCGGCGTGGCCCTTGAGGCCTGGGCAGCCTGCCATGATCGGAGAACGCCGTGCCTCTGAAAAACATTCTTGTAGCAGCAGCAATCGTCTTCATGACACTCTCAGGATGCGCAACCAGTGGATCGGACAACACGACCTATGCACAGCCGCTGGGGATTGGCCCAGTTCGCGGCAATATGGGCGGATACTAGCCGATAGAGGGTGTTTCGACCGCTTTAGAAACACCGCCTGGCTGTTTACGACGAACCAACCTCGGCGCTCGATCCGATGTCATGGTCGCTGTCGCGGAGGATGGCATGACGATGATGATGGTGTCCCACGAAATGGGCTTTGCCCGCAAGGTCGCGCAACGCGTGGTGTTCATGGATGCCGGCGGCGAGATCCTGCGCCACTAGTTCCGCCCGTTACGTGACTCGGTCACGGCTCCGACGAGACCTCACCGCGTTTACCGCCCACGGATCGCAGGTGCTGCATCGCGTTGGCAGATCGGGTGACCCCCGCGCGGGAACGGCGACGATGCTCATGGCGAAGAATGCCTTCCCGGCCGCCGGGTCCGCGAAGGAGTAATAGGAGGCCATTGAACAGATGTCGACGCTGGCAACCTGGGCAACGCCTTTGATACCAGTTAAAGCGGGCCCGCTTTGAGGAGATCAAGGAGCAGAGTATGCGAAGGCGATCGGCAAGAAGAAGCAGGCGGCACGCCCCTGAGCTCATTTCATCGTCGGCTGCGAAACTCAGTGAACGATGGTGATCACCGAAATGCCAGCTTCGTCGGCGGCATGGATCAGGGCTTCTCGCGTTTGTTAAGCGGCAGCGGGCACCTCGAAGAGAAGCAGGACCCTTTTGAGATCCCGATTCCGTGGACGAAAGCGGCCTTGCTCGGTATCAAGCGAAGGTATTTTGCCACGGGCGGCTCCACAGCGACAAAGTCGCGCCGTGCATACTCATAGCTGAGGTGCGAACTTGTCATGCTGTCGTTGTGACATCGGGTCGATGAGGGATAGCTGGAATGTCGATCTTGCTGAGAAGTCTGTCCCTGTTGGTTGGACTAACATTGGCGGCGCCCGCCTCTGGCAGTTGCTTGAGCGCTAAAGAAACCAAACAGGGCGTGCTGCTTACCAGAGAAGTGCCTTTCTATTCCGTGTTCTACCAGCCGGACGGTCCGGGTCTCACCGAACAAAAGCTGGTGGAGCGTAACCGTTCACTGCAGCCGGTGTCGGCTGTATATTTGCACCCCTTGCTCGTCGAAAAGAGAGTTGGTCCCAACGGGACGCATGAGCTGAAATACGCCAATGCGATTGGGTTGGACGATCTACCACAGAAGAGGAACTGGCAATCCGAGACGACACTTTTCATCAATGGCCAAAAATCCGTTTCGGGCGCTACTATTATTAGGTTCGACGGCTGGGGAGAGGAAACTATCGCGTCTTGTTCCTACAAAGTTTGGGCCATCAACAGCCGTCTCGAACTGACGGGATTGCCCCCGATTATTTTTGAACAATACTATTCCCCCGAGCTTCGTCTCGTTCTTCGTTCGGTAAGGCTGGGCTCCTCCAACCAGCCGTTGAGCGAGGTTCGATTTGATCGGTTCCAAATTGGCTGGGGCAACTGATTGATCGTGAGGTCATACTGCCAGCACGAAAGCAGCTTCGCATCAATTTCCTGAACGCTGAGCGACCGCCTCCGAACTAAACTGATCATCGGGAGACGGCCATGAGCTATCGAGTAGATCTGATCGACAAAGCCAACCACGTGCGGGACCAACTCCGACCGATCGAAATGGCGTCACACGTCTTTGGTCAAAGAAACTGTGTCGGCCGCGTGGATACCACTTTGATTTGTTCTCTCGGATCTCGCACTGCCGACCTTCTTAGCACCACTCGTCATTCTTAAGCTCAAGTTGTTCGTGAGCGCGGTTCCTTTAAATCAGTCGGCTTCATCGCCTGTCTTTGGAAATAGGTACAGGACATTCGATCCGTTTGATTGCGTGACAGTCCCAGTGGGTCGACGGCCGGAGCTTCGCTCTCCCACGCTTTGGATCGCCGATACGAGGCCCTCACGCTGGCGATAGTAGTCAGGCTTGGTAGGCAGCGTCAGACCGAACGCTTGGAGCATGCGCTCAATCAGGTCCATGGCCTCCGCTGCAAGACCCGCATAACCTTCCTGGCGCTTTTCAAAGAAGCCATCGTACCCGGGCCGAGACAGATCGAGGCTATCCAACGCATAGTTGAGGTTCTTGACCCGGTTCGACAGCCACAAGATTTCGTCTGACAACTCGGTAGTGAAAAGCTTCCAATCGGCGTCCTTCGGAAGCGAAAGGACAGGATCGGGAACGTGAAACGCGAATTCGCCTTCATCCATCGGATTGAATTCTGGGACGTCCCGGACTGCCGCATAGCTTGCGCCAACGAAGTCGTCGAGCGCCAGCACCGTCATCATCGCCAGATTTCTCGCCTCGCTTCGTGAGCGTCGATTGATCTGCTTTCTTGCAAGCTGAATCACGGTGGGGATGCAGGCGCCGGCAGTGAAGCCACCGGCAGCAATCAGCGCTCCCATTGCCATTATTCCTTGAGTGGTTTCGAAGAACTGCGTCAAAAGTCACCTCATTCGATTGGAGATGCGGGTCGCGTCAAAAGCACGCGCAGACGGAATCAGAACTCTCCGTTCCAATGTGCCGCGAACTGAGAAGATAAGGAACACTATTTCCTCGTCTATCCGCCTACTGTTGAGCGAGCGGAGGAGACAAAAATTTGGTCAATGATAGCCATGCTGGTTTCCCTGACGTCACCAGGCGTCTTTGCTGAGCACCGGCGGCAGCTCCTTTGGCAAGAAGCTGTCAGTTCAAAATCAAAGTCAGTATATCAAGTGAGATCGAACGCTATCGCTTTCAAGGACCGCTTGTGCATTAGCTGCCAAGCTTCGGCTTCAGATCCTGCGTCTGCAAACGATGAGACCAATGCGCTTATCGACCTGGTGAGAAAGATGAGCGGACCCTGACGCCTACGGCTGGAACATTCAGTTTGCGCTCCGATTATCCTTCCTCCACAAAGGAGGAAACGATCATGGATCATACCAACCACGTACGCTATCGGTGATGGCCTCGCGAGACGGTTGGATCGTCGTTGTTCCAGACAACAGCAAACTCGATCCTAAAGTTGCTTCACGAGGATCCGGCAGTTGCTAAGGTTTGTCGACAGGCTCGCCGTTTGGGTTGGGCACCGGTGCCTCCCTCGTATCTCGAGCCGGGGGTTTGCGATCGTCAGTCTCTAGTGGCGCTTCCTTACGGTCAGGGCGATTGACAGGCTGCTCTTTAGGATTGCCCCCCTGTGATGGGGCATTATTCTTTCTGGACATGGTCAGCTCCTCCATTCAACGGTACGAACAGACTGGCGAGATCAAAAGTTCCGAGGCAGCCAGACTGCCGTCGTCGGAGCATATATCCATCTGCAGCACAGCTATCGACCATTCGCAGGGATGAAGCTTGATAAGCGGCGCCCAAGGCAAGGGGATGCACGCGGGTCAGCGCCAGTACGTGACGTCAGCGCCCGCGGCAAACGGCGGCCCTTACCGTAGATGCGCAGTGCGGAACCGGATTTCTGTTCAGGTGTGGCTCAATCGGCAGGGAGCTTCCAAAGGAGCTGCGTCGCATCACCAAGCTACGACCGCAACGACTCTCGTCGCGCTTCGAACCACCGTCAGTGCCTCGGAACCGCCAGACACCTCCTGAATCAGCGGACTAGCCGGACTGGATGGTAGCAAAGTCGAGCCGCCCATTTGAAGGTTCCGCCCGACGACGACCTGGACAAGCTGAGGTATTCTCATTTCCAGGTTTTCCGCTATTATCCACAGGTCACGGGGGTAGGCGTCATGATTGCAGCGAGTTTGGTTCCGGATGCATTTTACTGGGCGAAGTCCTCGAAGTATTTCGACGGACGACCGACGATCGTTCGGGTCTCCACGGTCTTCGGGGAGGATTCTGACTATTGGACGCTGGCGCTCCTGGGAACCGATCAGCACGCTATGCCCGCGGACTTCGAGATCATCGCTCTGGTGGATCTCCCAGAAGAATACCCTCTCCGGCAAGCCGCCGAGTAAACCGTTCACCGGGCAAGCGAACGAGGGCTCTGACAGAGGGCACCCTTTTTGTCAGGCGTTCATACCGACAATCGCTTTTCCTTTAATCGAAACACAACGACCAACCCTCCGGCGTCCAGTCGTAGCAGATCGAACCGTCTAACTGAACGGTGACTGCCCGATGGAGACGTTTGCTGCCATAACCCATCGGAACTTGCGGGAAGTTCGACGATAGGGCCGCCCCGCTCTCTCCAGGCGACTTCGACCTCACCTTTCCCAGCCAGACACGTCCAACGTCCCCGCCCACCGAAAGCGCGCCGCCGTCGCGCTTTCGCTGATCTGCTCAGGGGCATATGGATCGAGCGTATCGTCGAACCGGAACCATCCCCGTTCGCTGAAGGCACGTCGACTCTCGACCGGGTCGACCCAATTTGAGCCCTGAAGACGCAGCCAACCTTGTTGGAGACGATACCGATGTCGTTTGAGGGAACACTTGCCGCCCTGGCTAACGGGCAAATAAAAAAGGCCGGGGCGAAATCGCACCGACCTTTCCAACATCGCTCTCACACCAGTGCCAGTACATCCGTGGTCAAAAGCAGATAAGCGACTTCGGCAGTCGCGAACGCTCGCGTGGAGCACTCACCAGCAACGCCGATGACCGTTAGATAGCGTCGGACTGTGTTTAATTCAAGTCGCCCGGCAAGAGCTCCGCCAATTCGACGGATCGCCATCTCGCCTGCGCAACAGCCGATGGCCCGCCGGCAACTTATTGTGACAACAAAACCGGCATCAAGGTCACCATGACGTTCGGGAAAGTGCGATCTGGAATGAGACAGATGATCGACAACCGACAGATCCCTTAATCGCAAAGCGCCCATCCTCGCGCAAAAAGCCCCGCGGTTGTTGCGACCGCGGGGCTTCTTGACGCCTCACCCGGGAGAGGGGTCAGGCGGCCTGTACTTTGCGGGTCGTGCGTGCCCATTCGGGCAGCCAGTCGCCGTGGGTGGCGAGCAGATCGTCGACCAGCGACCAGATCTGGTCGAGGTCGAGTTCGGCTGCCGTATGCGGGTCCATCATCGCGGCGTGGTAGATGTGCTCGCGATTTTCCGTCATCAGCGCCTGCACCGTCAGCTCCTGCACGTTGATATTGGTGCGGATCAGCGCGGTCAGCTGCGGCGGCAGGTCGCCGATGTAGGTCGGCTGGATGCCGGAGGCGTCGACGAGGCAGGGCACTTCGGCAGCGCAATTGGCAGGCAGTGAAGTGATGCAGCCATTGTTGCGGACATTGCCGTAGATCACTGAGGGCTCGCCGGTCCAGACCGAATTGATGATCGAGGAGGCATATTCCTTCGACGACTGAACCTCGATCTTGTCGGCCGAACGATAGGCCTCCGCCTGGCCTTTCCAGCGCTCGATCTGCTCGATGCAGCGTTTCGGATATTCGTCGAGCGGAATGCCGAATTTCTCGATCAGGTCCTCGCGGCCCTCCTTGATGAAGAGCATACGCCAAACAGCATGGTGAGCCAGAAGCGATGCAGCCGGGCATGCGTCGCGGGTTTGAAGAGCGCATGATTATCAAGCCGCAGTCCAACAACTGATTCATAAATTAGCATCGCCGCACGAAAAGCTTGCATGCAAGCTATAAATCGGATGTCCTGAGAAAGGCTTCTGTGGTGTTGGGCGACCCGGCATGAAAAACCTCGATGCGCGAATTCGGTTTACAGGTGAGCGGCGACAGGTCACTGCCATTTTCTATGACATCGTCGGCTCGACGGAGCTCTTGTTGCGGAGCGAGCCGGAGAAGTTCTTTCGTTCCGTGTCGGCTTTACATCAGAGTGCCGAGACGATCATAAAAAAGCATGGAGGCTTTCTTCATCAGCGACTCGGTGATGGGGGATGCTGTTTCTTCGGTTATCCCGATCAATCCGAAGATGCGGCTGAAAGTGCGGTACAGGCTTCGTTGGAATTGTTGGGCCTTGCAACGAGCACCAAGGGCAAGGCGCGCACCGCTTTCAGGCTGCGGATCGGGGTTGCCACAGGTCTTGTCGTATTCTCCACGCAAGGAGACGAGATCGTCGGCACAGCACCGGTCCTGGCGGCTCGCTTGCAAGCAGAGGCCGAACCGAATTCGGTCCTGGTCGCAGATTCGACCGTTCAGCTCACGCGACACAAGTTCGACTACAGCCTAGTGCGGAAAGCCAAACTCAAAGGCTTCGAAGAGCCGTTTGCGCTCTGGCGCCCGCAGGAACGCGATCGATCAACGGCCGCGCTGTCGCCATTCAATGAATGGGACCGGCCGATAAGAGGCAGGGAAAGAGAGCTTGCCGCTCTTTCGAGCGCCTGGAATTCAGCTCTCGACGGCAAGGGCAGCTCGATCACCGTGGTCGGAGAGGCAGGCATCGGCAAATCCAGACTGATGGGCGAATTCGCCCGCAGTCTATCGCAAACTTCACACGAGACCCTGATCTTTCAGTGCGGCAGGCGCCTGGAGAGCCAGCCTCTGCACCCCTTTATGTCGTTTCTCGAGAGGCTTGTGGCCGAACCTTCGGTTCTGAAGGATGGCGATAGCGCGGCTTTCATGCAGGCTCTTGAGGCATCCGGCCGAGACCTAGGCGCAGACATCGTCGACACCATTCTCTCATTTACGTCAGACCGGTCGCCGGCGACCTCGCGCAATATTCGCGTGTCGGATCTGTCGGGGCGCGCATTCAGACGGAAGGTCATCGAAGCCGCTGCCGACATCCTGACGTGCAAAGCGACTGGCATTCCGACGCTCCTCATCTTCGAGGATGTGCACTGGGCTGACGGCATGACGTTGGAGCTGATCGATCGGCTTGGGTTGCTCGCAGGCAAGTTGCCGATCCTCGTCGTTCAGACATCGAGGATCAGACGATCCCTGGCACTGGCGACCGAGATAGAATTATCCGGCTTGGCATCTGCGGCGGTTCGCGATCTCGTCGCCTCGGTCTGGCGTGAGCGTCCCCCGCCGGGCCTGTCCGATTTCATCCTGGATCAATGCGATGGCATGCCGCTCTACGCGGAGGAACTGGCCAACTTCTTCCTGGGAAGGCAACCCTTGGGCAGGGCCTCATCCGAATGGAAAGGGCTGCTTCTGGAAGGTGGCGTCAGCTCGCTGAATGATCTGCTTTCCGCCAGACTCGCGGCGACCGGTTCTGCACGACGGGCGGCGCAATTTGCGAGCGTCATCGGCCGCGAATTCAACATCTCGCTGCTCGCCTACCTTCTCGAAGGGGTCAGCCGGCAGACGGTGGAGGTCGCGGTCGAGCGGCTGGTTTCCCAAGGCATCATCGAGCCCTCTTCCGCCACGCCCGGCTCTTTTCAGTTCCGGCACGTACTCACTCAGGAAGCCGCCTACAGCAGCCTTCTCAAAAGCGACAAACGACGCATACACAAGAGGATCGGCGAACTCCTGATCGGGGAAGCAAAGCCCAGTCTGCCGGCTGCCATCGCGGCCTGGCAATGCGCCGAAGCAGGCTTGCACGCCGCCGCGGCCAGGTTTGCCCTGGCGGCGGCCGAGGCAAGCGTTCTGCGCTCCGCCATGCACGAGGCGAACGTGTCGCTCGAGCTCTGCGCGCAGGAGGTCGACAGCCTTTCCCGGCGCCATCCCGATCGCACCGAACTGGCATTGGGCCTGCTCGAACTTCAGGGGGTCGTTGCGAGCGCACTGGAGGGAGAGGGCTCGGAAAGCGCGCGGCGCACCTATTCCCGCGCAATGCAGCTTCTGAGGAAACAGGCCTCGGCTGTTCGGTCGAAACATTTCCCGGTCTATTGGGGATGGTGGTTCACGGCGCCCAACATTCTGACGCAACAGTCTCGCGCGCGTATCCTCGTCGGCGACATGCAAGTCGTCGAAGATCAGGAGACGCGGCTTCAATCCTATCACTGCGGATGGGCGACAAGCTTCCACGCCGGCGAGCACGAATTCTGCCTCGATTGCGTCGCCAGAGGCCTTGATCTCTACGAGCCAGAAAGAGCGGTCAGAAATCGCGCCTTCTTCGGCGGACATGATGCCAAGGTCTGCGGCCTGGGCGAGAGCGCCCTGTCCTACCTGCTTCTCAACGATGCCGATGCCAGTGAAGATGCGATCAGACAGTGCCTGGACTGGGCGGCCTCGACCGATCATGCCGGGAGCATGATTCACGCACTTTATTACGCCGTCGTCCTTCGCCGTTGCCAAAGCAGATATGACGATGTCCATGACATCGGCGAACAAATGCTGGCGCTTGCCGAGCGACACGGCCTCGCCGCCAGCCAGGCGCGCGCCAACATGTATTGCGGCTGGGCGGAGCTGATGACGTCGTTTGCCGAACGGGGTGAAGAGCGTTTCCAACACGGTCTGCTGCTCCAGCAGCAATTGGGCACTGACGATAATTTTTCCATGCACAGCGACATGCATGCGCAGGTGCTGCGACGGCTCGGCAAGCCTGCTGAAGCCCTGGCGACCATTCACAATGCGATCAACGTTGGCCGTAACAGCGGTCAACGGTTCTGGCTCGCCGAACTCTACCGCCTCAGCGCAAGATTGAGACGAGATCTGAACGACCCTCCATCCTTGATAAGGAGAGACCTGATGAGGGCGGTGCAGATTGCCGAAGGACAAAAAGCCACCTGGCTGGCCGAAAGAGCAAAACGCGCCTTAGACGGACTGCCAAGGTCATAGGGCCAGGAGGAGGCGATGGACCACGGGGTGCTCGACAACATCTTTGATGCCCCTACTCTCTCGCCCCCGGATCCCTGGCAGACGGTGCAGCGCATCCTGGCGCGCAAGCACGAATACGGGATCACCAGGCTGGGTTCGGTAACAGAACTCGACCGGATCGGCATCCCCGTCGTCCAAGTTGTCAGGCCGCGCTCCCTTTCCGTCGCCGTCAGCCAAGGAAAGGGTTTGACCCTCACACTTGCGGCGATATCGGGCCTGATGGAATCCCTGGAGGGATGGGCCTCGGAGCGGATTGCCCCAGAGCGCGTCTTCGGAGCGGCTTTCCGCGAGATGAACGAGCAGAAATTCTGGTCGCACCTCGGCGTCGGGCGAGAGGCGGAGAGGCTTTCCTGGATCGACGGGCTGGATCTGCTTTCAGGCCGGAGAACCCCTGTCCCGCTTGCCCTTGTCGACTCCACCTACACCGTCCCCTCGCCTCATCCGCATTGGATGCCCAGAGACACAACGGGTCTGGCAGCCGGCACCAGCCTGCAAAGCGCGGCCTTGCATGCCTGCCGGGAGATTCTGGAGCGGCAGGCGCGATGCACGGCGATGAAGACGCCGCATTTCTTCGATCGCTTCCAGATCGACTCCCGGTCGGTCCACTCAGGCAGCGCCGGGGAAATCATGCGACGGCTCGCCAAGGCGGGGTTTGTGGTCGGCATCTGGAAAATCCCGGCGCCACACGCGCTGCCGATCTACTGGTGCCACGTGATGGAGGATGCAACCAGAGCCCCATTTGCGCCCTTGCCGGCAGAAGGCTTCGGCTGCGACTTCAGCCATGATCGCGCGCTGACGAGCGCATTGCTCGAAGCGTGTCAATCGCGGCTGGGGGTGATCTCGGCTGCGCGCGACGATATCAGCGGCGAAGTGTACTCATATGCCGATGCCTCGGAGCTTGCCGCATGGCGCGCGCAACTCGTAAAGGGCAGCAGCTCCTACCGCCCCGATGAAGCTCCTGTCGCCAGCGGCCGCTCCATCCTAGCAATCGCCGAGGCGTTGAAGCTGGCCGGCGCAAAGGTGGCCATCCTTGTGGTTCTTCATTCGGATGATCGCGTCCCTCTTCACGTCGTCCGGGTGGTTGCTCCTCCGCTGGAAACAAATCCGGAGGCGGATCTTGGGTGACGATGTCATTGTCTTTCTCGGCCCCACCCTCTCCACGACGGAGGCGCGGAAATTCCTGGAGGCGATCTATCTACCTCCCGTCGGCTGCGGCGATGTCGTGCGCGCCGTGGCGGACTACGCTCCGTCGGCGATCGTGCTGATCGACGGCGTCTTCGCGCAGCGTCCCGCCGTTCGCCACCAGGAAATTCGCTGGGCAATGGCCCGAGGGCTCCGCATATACGGCGCGGCCAGCATAGGCGCGCTCAGAGCAGCGGAACTCGCTCCCCAGGGAATGCTCGGGCATGGGCTGATCTACCGGTGGTACCGACGGCACCCGCTCGCCGATGATGCCGACGTCACGGTGCCGATGGCTCCCGTCGAGCTGGGCTCGCGCGCATTGGGCGACGCTCTTATCGACATCAGGCTGAGCCTGAAAAAAGCGGAACGCGTCGGGGTCATCGAAAGGCGGCTGAGACATCAGCTTGAGTTCCTGGCACGCTCGCTGCACTTCAGCGAAAGGTCGTTCGCAAGCCTTTTCGCAGCGGCGGAAAACAATCTCAGCGCTGTAGACCGGATCGCAGATCTAAAGGCGTGGCTAAAAGCCCGAGCCATAAACCAGAAGCGAACCGACGCTGTAAATCTCCTGAGATATCTGGCCGATCACAAGATCAATGGCTTGAACGAGCCCCTTTCTTTCGAGTTTGAACTTACGGAATCATTCGCCAATGACATGGATTACTGCGGAATGCTCGAAACGCTATTGTCGGAATACCAGTAGTACTGGTATAGTACAAGATCGCTCGGCGTTGGGCAACGAGCGGTGGGGGCAGCTTTGGATGCCATCACACATTCGCAGGGCGCAGGCGACGGGTCGGCTTTGGAGCGGCCGCTCGGAACGCGTTTCCTTGTCTTTCCGCAGCCATCCTTCATTCCCGGTTACGAAAAGCCCGAAGTGGTTTGGATCGGACCTTCAGCGGGACCCATCCTGGCAGGGCCGTCCGACAGCCGGATTTATGTGGCAAATCCCATCGAACCGAAAACGCCCTATGCCGCGCCTTATATCCCCCCCTATCCCGGCCTTTTGCAGCCGCCCGCAGAGCCCGGCCCCGACGGGCACTTCGATCACATAGGGCCTAGTTCGCCGGCATTTCTTTCGACACACAGCTATGCCTGCGCCCGCCGGATTCTCGATATCTGCGAGAGCTATGCCGGGCGCCCGATCAGCTGGTTCTTCGAGCCGACGCTGGAACGGCTGGAAATCGTTCCCCGCATTCCCCATTGGCAGAATGCGCAATCCGGCTTCGGCTTTCTGGAACTCGGCGAGAGCGAGCCGGAAAGCCCGACATCCTGTTTCGCACTGAATTTCGACGCGGTTGCCCATGAAATGGGGCATCTCATTCTGCTGAGCGAACTTGGGATCCTTGAAAGCGACGGATCCGGCAGCGACTTCTTTTCCTACCACGAAGCGATCGCCGATTTCATATCGCTCTTGGGATTGCTGCAATTCGATACCGCGCTCGACCGGCTGCTTCGGCGCACAAGAGGCAACTTGCTCCTGCACAACGAACTCGACAAATTTGCCGAACTCAGCGACGAAAAGCAGCTTAGATCGCTCAACAACTCGCTTCGCATCGGCGATGTCAGCCAGGAAGTTCATGACCAGTCGAAGCCCTTTGCGGCGGGCCTCTTCGACTGCCTGATCGAGGTCTACCAGTCGCTGCTGTTCGAGCGCGGACTGTCGAAGATCAATCCCAGGAAGTTCAGCGATCTTCGCCAGCAGATGGCGCCGGCGCTGATAGAAGAAGGATTTCGGGCATCGGCGACATCCTATGACGTAACGCATTTCGCCACGAAAGCCGCTCTGCAGGAGGCGCGGGACGTGGTGGGCGAAGCTGTGACGCGCTCATGGACATATCTCGACCCGGATAGCCTGACCTTCGAGGCTGCGGCTTCGGCCTTGCTCGAGGCCGCCTGGCGGGGGCGCGGGCGCGCTTATATCGACCAGCTCGAAGATTGCATGAGGTGGCGCGGCATTCTTTAATCAAACGACGGGAGGCATCGATGATAGACGACAGCGTTCCAGCACCTTCACTTCCTGGACTCCCCTATGTGGCGGGCCAGATCATACTCTACGGCATAGACTTGAACGACGCCCACGGCATTACCCACCTGGATGTCGGGATGGCGGGAAAGGCGGAACTGCAGATAAAACTCGCAAGCGGAGTCGGCATCACCGGATCGACAGTCCTTGCTTACGGCTATGCGTTCGAGGGTCACTGCTACAGGCTGGATTCCAACCGCATTTTCGTTGTCACAGGTCCGCATGCCGAGCCTGCAGCCGGCTGCGGCTTTGACAAAGATTTGGGGTACAAAATGTGGCGGCTTACAGCATCCTCGCAAATCCTCGAGATCTCGACGGCTTTCGGCGACGCCAGGACGCTTATTCTGGATGCCCAGTTGCCTGGCAAGAGGTCTCCGAGCTCCTACGCTATCACACTCAGGATGGCCCATCGCAATGGTCGCCTCAGCAACGATTAAACTTCCAACGGGGGGAACAATCATGCCATGTGACGTGACAATAGACGTGACGGAAGCCTTCACCGCTTTCACAGTGCACGATGGGCTTAGTCCCTACGTGGACAAAAAGGGTCAAAAGCTCGAGAACTTAGCTGTGAGCCCCGGTACCTTCGACATGTCGGTTGCGCTAGATAGCAACAACGAAGCTATGGTCTTCGTCCGGGCGACGGATGCCAAATCAGCACAGCGAATATTCAAATACAACATTCCCGATGAACGCGATGCCAGCGGGAAGATCTATGTTCCCAGGATAGTGGCGACATCGCAAGCGGCATCGCAAAGCGATCTCGACAAGCTGGCCGAAGAGGTCGAGAGCTTGAAGGAGCGTATGGCAGGCGGTCCAAGGTAGACAATTGCTGATCCCGGCCGTCCCGCCCATCCTCACGCAAAAAACCCCGCGGTTGTTGCGACCGCGGGGCTTCTTGACGCCTTACCCGGGAGAGGGGGTCAGGCGGCCTGTACCTTGCGGGTCGTGCGTGCCCATTCGGGCAGCCAGTCGCTGTGGGTGGCGAGCAGATCGTCGACCAGCGACCAGATCTGGTCGAGGTCGAGTTCGGCTGCGGTATGCGGGTCCATCATCGCTGCGTGATAGATGTGCTCGCGATTTTCCGTCATCAACGCCTGCACCGTCAGCTCCTGGACGTTGATATTGGTGCGGATCAGCGCGGTCAGCTGCGGCGGCAGGTCGCCGATGAAGGTCGGCTGGATGCCGGAAGCATCGACGAGGCAGGGCACCTCGGCGGCGCAATTGGTCGGCAGCGAGGTGATGCAGCCATTGTTGCGGACATTGCCGTAGATCACCGAGGGCTCGCCGGTCCAGACCGAGTTGATGATCGAGGAGGCATATTCCTTCGACGGCGCGACCTCGATCTTGTCGGCCGAACGATAGGCTTCCGCCTGGCCTTTCCAGCGCTCGATCTGCTCGATGCAACGCTTCGGATATTCATCGAGCGGGATGCCGAATTTCTCGATCAGGTCGTCTCGGCCCTCCTTGATGAAATAGGGCGTGTATTCGGCGAAATGCTCCGAGCTTTCGGTGACGAAATAGCCGAGCCGCGTCAGCATCTCGTAGCGCACCTTGTTCGGGCAGCGCGGGTTCCAGCCGGGCTTCGGCGCCCTGCCCTCGCGATAGGCGCGCAGCAAGTCGGGATAGAGATTGCGGTAGGAGCCGTCGGCCTCGCGATGCTCGAATTTGAGATAGAAGGCCATGTGGTTGATGCCGGCCGCGCGGTAGCGGATTTCCTCGTAGGGAATATCGAGGTCATGCGCCAGTTCCATCGCCGTGCCCTGCACCGAATGGCAGAGGCCGACCTGGCGGATGGTCGGATACTTCTCTGATATCGCCCAGGTGTTGATCGCCATTGGGTTGACATATTGCAGCATGATCGCCTCGGGGCAGACGGCGAGCATGTCCTCGCAGACCTTCCAGAGATGCGGCACGGTGCGAAGCCCGCGCATGATGCCGCCGACGCCGAGCGTATCGGCGATCGTCTGCCGCAGACCGTATTTCTTCGGCACCTCGAAGTCGGTGACCGTGCAGGGCTCGTAGCCGCCGATCTGGAAGGCGACGACGACGAAATCGGCGCCGGCAAGCGCCTTGCGCTGGTCGGAATAGGTCTCGGCCTTCGCCTTGACGCCGAGCGTCGAGATCAGCTTGTTGACGACGACGGCGCTTTCTTCCAACCGCTGCGGATTAAGGTCCATCAGCGCGATCGTCGCGCCTGACAGCGCGGGCCGCTGCAGCACGTCGCCGACGATGTTCTTCATGAAGACGGTGGAGCCTGCTCCGATAAAGGTGATTTTGGGATTTCTTGCCATTATAGCCTCCGGCATTCGGTAATCATGCTACCTCGAAAGCGGCCTTGACGAGCCGTTCGGTGTAGGCGGTCTTGGGATGGGTGAGAACTTCGTTGACAGGACCCTCTTCGACGATCTTGCCATGCTGCATGACGATGACGCGATGGCAGAGCGCCCTGACGACCTTGAGATCGTGGGAGATGAAGAGGTAGCTCAGGCCACGTTCGTCCTGCAGCTTGCGCAGGAGTTCGATGATCTGGGCCTGGACGGAAAGGTCGAGCGCCGATGTCGGCTCGTCGAGCAGGATGAATTCCGGCTCCAGCGCGATGGCGCGGGCAATGGCGATGCGCTGGCGCTGGCCGCCGGAAAATTCGTGCGGAAAGCGCGACAGGATATTGCCCGGCATGCCGGCGGCGACAAGCGCCTCACGCACCCGGTCCTGGCGTTCGGCCTTGGTCGCGCCCAGCCTGTTGACGACGAGCCCCTCCTCGATGATCTGGCCGATCGTCATGCGCGGATTGAGCGATGAGAAAGGATCCTGGAACACCACCTGCATGCGGGCGCGCAAGGGCCGCATCTCGGCTCGGGAAAGGCCATGAATTGGCTGGTTGTCGAAACGGATCTCGCCGCTGTCGGGCGTGTTCAGCCGCAGGATCGCCTGGCCAAACGTCGTCTTGCCGGAGCCGGATTCGCCAACGAGACCGAGCGTCTCATGACGGCGCAGCGTCAGGTCAAGGCTGTCGACGGCGACAAGCTCACGCATCGCTGGCTTGAGAAAAGTACCGTGACGCATCATGAAGGAGACGCGCACGCCCTTGGCATCGAGGATGACATCCGATCCTTCGGGCAGCGGATTGGCCTGGCCGCGCGGCTCGGAGGCAAGCAGATGCTTGGTATAGGCGTCCTGCGGATTGGCAAACAGCGCTTCGGTGGTGTTGTGCTCGCGCACTTCGCCGTACTGCATCACATAGACGTAATCCGAGAACTGCCGCACCACGGTCAGGTCGTGGGTGATGAGGATGACGGCCATCCCCAGTTCCTTCTGCAGGTTGCGGATCAGGTTCAGGATCTGCGCCTGCACGGTGACGTCGAGCGCCGTCGTCGGCTCGTCGGCGATCAGCACGTCGGGATCGTTGGCAAGCGCCATGGCGATCATCACGCGCTGACGCTGGCCGCCGGAAAGCTGATGCGGATATTGCATGAGCCGCGCGGCAGGATCGGGGATCTGCACATGTTCGAGCAGTTCGAGCGCCCGCTTTTGCGCATCCCTCTTGCTGATCCGGCGATGGACGCGGATCGCTTCGACGATCTGGCTGCCGATCGTATAGATCGGATTCAGCGAGCTCATCGGCTCCTGGAAGATCATCGAGATGCGATCGCCGCGCAGCTTGCGGCGCGCCCGCTCGGAAAATTTCAGGATATTGCTGCCGTCATAGGCAACCGTCGATTTCTCGGAGACGACGGCGCGCTTCGACAACAGCCCCATCACCGTTCGCGCCGTCACCGATTTACCCGAGCCGGATTCGCCGACGATTGCGATCGTCTCGCCGCGATAGAGCTGAAAGGAGACATCCTTGACGGCTTCGACCATGCCGTCTTCGACCTTGAAATTCACCGCCACATTGCGGGCGTCGATAATCGGCGTGTCGGAACGGCCATCATGGTCGTGGCGGACGGGCGGGGCGAAGGAATTGACCAGTGCGAGAGCCATATCAATCACCTCAATAAGGATCGACCGCGTCGCGCAATCCGTCGCCGAGCGCATTGAATGCGAAGACGGTGACGAGCACGAAGCCGACGGGGGAGAGGATCCAGGGATAGGAGCCGATGACCGAATAGGTCGCCGTATCCTGCAGCATCAGCCCCCAGGAGATCAGCGGCGGCTTGACCGCAAAGCCGAGGAAACCGAGGAAGGATTCTAAGAGCACGACGCTCGGTATATGCAGCGTCACCGCGACGATGACATGGCTCATCACGTTCGGGAAGATGTGCTGCATGATGATGCGCGTGTCGGTAGCGCCGACGGCCATGGCCGCCCTGACATAATCGATGCGGGCGAGCGCTAAGGTCTTGCCGCGCACCTCGCGCGACATCTGCGCCCAGCCGAGCGCCGACATCACGGCGATGACGAAGGCAAGGAAGACATTGGTCGGCGCCGTCACCGGGATCAGCGAAGTCAGCGCCAGATAGAGCGGCAGTTGTGGGAAGGCGAGAACCAGCTCGACGAAACGCTGCAACCAGATATCGAATGTGCCGCCGAAATAGCCCGACACCATGCCGACGGTCGTGCCGATGATCGTGACGATGAAGACCACCGTCAGGGCAATGGTCAGCGAAATGCGCGAGCCGATGATGGCGCGCGACAGCACGTCGCGGCCGAACTTGTCGGTGCCGAGGAAATGCACCGGCTGACCGTCGGTCGAGCCGAAGAAGTGCCGGCTGGCCGGGATCAGGCCGAAAAGCCGATATTCAGCGCCCTTGACGAAGAAGCCGAGCAGCCGCGGATTGTCGTAATCGATGCCGACGATCGGCTGGAAGGTGACGGGGTCGAGCTCTTCGGAATCGGAGAGTGCATAAACGCGCGGCTGGAAGACGAAATTGTCGTCCTTGTCGTGGAAGCTCATCATCTGCGGCGGCGCAAAGCCGACATCGGTCGCCTTCGGGTCCATCGGCGCAAAGAAATCGGCAAAGATCGCCATGACGATCAACAGCACGACGAGCACCAGCCCTGCCATGCCGGTCCAGGAGCGCCTCAGCCGGCGCCAGACAAGGGCGATATAGCTTTCATGCCCACGCGATGGCTTGTTGATAGAAAGTTCTGTCGTCGGCGGAGGCGGCGCGGAGTCGAAAGCCAGCATCTCAGGCTCCTCCATATTGGCGGACACGGGGATCGAGCAGGGCGAGCAGCATGTCGGCGATGATGTTGCCGACGATCAGCGTCGCCGACAGCACCATCATGAAGGTGGCTGTGACATAGACGTCGCCGACCGCCATCGAGCCGACGATCGCCGGGCCGACGGTCGGCAAGGCGAAAATGATCGCGGTTTCGATCTCGCCGGTCAGCATGTAGGGCAGCACGACGCCCTGGTACATCACCAGCGGGTGCAGCGCGTTCGGCACCGCATGGCGCATCACCACAGCTGCGCCGGAAAGCCCCTTGGCCTTGGCCGTCTCGACATATTGGGCATTCAGCGTATCGAGCAGATTGCCGCGCATGACGCGCATATTGTAGGCGAGCCCACCGAAGGTGGCGATCGCCACGACCGGCCAGACATGGTGAACCAGATCGGCGAACTTCGCCCACGACCAGGGCGCGCCGCCATATTGCGGCGAGAAGAAGCTGCCGATTTCGGAGACGTTAAGCTGGAACACCAGGAGATAGACGATGATCAGCGCCATCAGGAAGCGCGGCACCGTCATGCCGAGGAAAGAAATTCCCGAAAGCAGGCTGTCGATCCAGCTATATTGTCGCGTCGCCGCCCAGATGCCGAAGCCGATGCCGAGCACCGAGGCAAGGAGATGGCAGACAAGCGCCAGAAGCAATGTCCGCGGCAGGCGTTCGCCGACGACATCGGCGACCGGCTTGTTGTAAAACATGCTGTAGCCGAAATCACCGCGGGTCACTATCCCGCCGATCCAGTTGATGTATTGGACGACCATCGGCTTATCGAGGCCGTGTTCGACCCGGTAGAGCTGCGCCTGCGCTTCGGCCTGGGCATAGGACGCGCCGCCCTGGTTGATCAGCTGGGATCTTATATAATCGGCGTAGTCGCCGGGTGGGGCCTGGATGATCGCGAAGGTCACCACGCTCAGGATGAAGAGAATGGGGATCGCAGAGGCTATGCGCACGAGCAGGAATCGTAACATCGAACGGTTCGCTTCTCCTTGCCGCCAGTCGCTCCTTGTCAGCGCGGCCGGCTTGTTGGTCATGTCAGGCCGCGCGCGGCACGCGCGGCCTGGAGCTCACTTCAGCTGGGAGGGAGCTTAGTTGATCGGGCCCTTTTCGCCGGGCTTGCCGGGCAGTTGTTCAGGGAACAGCTCGTATTTGCCCTGCTTGTCCGCAGCCACCCACAGGCGTTCGCGGATCACCGAATCTTCAGCCCAGTTGAACATCATGATCGGCGTACCCTGGGGTACGTTGGAGAACCGCTTGTTGACGATCAGGGCGCCCGGATATTCCGTCAGGCCGACGGTGTTGACGTGCTCCGTCGAGATCTTCTGATACTGCTTCATCAGATCGACGCGCTCGTCGTTGTTCTGGCTCGTCCTGAACTTGTTGACGACATCGACAAGCTCCTTTTCGAAGGGCATCAGATCAAGCTGGTCATCCTTGCCGGCGCGATGGTGCCAGCTGGTGCGCGGACCGACAGGGGCGAGCTGTTCGGTGTTCTGCACCACCGACGACAGCTCCGTCGTGTTGCGCTGGATCAGCCAGTCGAAGCGGCCGGCATAATGGGCGTCGTCACGCTTGGCACCGTCGAGCGCATTGATGACGATCTTCAGCCCGAGCTTCTCCATCTGGCCGACGACACCTTCGGCAAGGCTCTTGTCGGTCGTGTACTGATTGTTGATCAGCATGACGATTTCGACATCCTTGCCGCCAGCCGTGCCGGCCGGGAAGTTCACGATGCCATTGCCATCCGTATCCTTGAGGCCGGCTTTGGCGAGTTCCGCCTTGGCGCCCTTAAGATCAAAGGGATAGTAGACGGTCGAGTTGCGGTCGTAGAAGCTGGTGCCGGAGGAGAGCCCGCCCGGATAGATCGCGGTGAACGGCCCCTTGACCAGCGAGTCGCCGATCGCCTTGCGGTCGAGCGCCATGGTCACCGCCTTGCGGAAGTCTTCGTTGCGGTTCAATTCGCGGATTGCCTCACCGCGCTCGTCCGGGCTGCCCCAGCCGTTGGCGGAGAAGTTCATGCGCAAGTTATAGCCGATCAGGCGCGGGCCGAAGGCAAGCCGGGCGGGCGCCGTTTTTTCGGCGGCGCGCTTCAGCGACGCGACGAAGTTTTCCGGCTGCTCGAGGTTGGAGAAATCGGCGGAGCCTGCGACGGCCTGGACGTCACGGTCGGCCCAGGTCGAGAGCTTGTAGTGCAGCTCGTTCAGATAAGGCAGCTGATCGCCCTTCTCGTCGACCTTCCAATAATAGGGGTTGCGGCGCATGACGATGATGTCGTCCGGGCGATATTCGACCGGTACCCAGGCGCCCATGACCGGCATGTTCATGAACTCGGGCGGGAAGGCGTTCTTGAACTGGTCGTAGGTGTTCTTCGAATATTTCGGATGCTGCGCCTTCAGGATATGCGACGGACCCGGGCAGAAATTCGGGTAGGACATCGTGTAGAGATATTGCTTCGGGAAGGCCTCCTTGAAGGTCCATTCGACGGTGTAATCGTCAACCTTCTTCAGCGTCGTTCCGGCGCCGAAGGCTTCCGGCGAGGCGCCGCCGCCGAGCGGCGAGACGTTCGGGTCGATGACTTCATCATCCCAGTAGAACATGATGTCGTCGGCGTTGAACGGCGCGCCGTCGGACCATTTGGCGCCTTCGATCAGATGCATGGTCAGCTTGTGGCCGTCTTGCGACCAATCCCAGCTCTTGGCAAGGTTCGGCAGCGGCTCGGTGTCGGAGGCCTGCACCTGGAACAGCGGCGCGGTGCGCGTCAGGCATTCGGAAAGGCCGATATCGATGCCGCCCCAGCCCTGCGTCTGGCCGGCGCCATAGTTCCAACCTTCCGGCCGTCCGCCGATGACGTGGCGCATGGTATCGCCGTAGACACCGATGCCGTCGGGCATATTGCCGGTCTTGAAGACCAGCGGCTCCTTCGGCAGACGGTCCTTGACCGGCGGCAGCTTGCCGGTGGCGACGAAATTCTTCGTGACCCAGTCGGGCTCGTGATATTCGGGCAGCGCCTTGAACTCCAGGATGGAGTCGCGCGCGACATAATTGATCTTACCTTCGGCCGGAAAGTCCGCCGGTTTCGGTGGAACGGTTTGCTCGGAGGCATATGCATTCAGCGCCGCGGCTGAGACGCTGAGCGCCAGCCCGGCCAGAATGCCTGCGTTACGGAAATTCATCATCGTTTCTCCCTCTTGTTCCGGAGCGCGGTCAGGCGGCTCGTTTTTCCTCGAACGACATGAAAGCGGGCCTGATGTCATGGATTTCCCTCCCGGAAACCGATGACGACCCATCCTTCACAAAATCAGACGGCCTTTTTCAGCGCCGCCTTTTCCGCCCGCAGCTCCTCGATCGAGCGAACGTTGCGGCGTGCGGCCCCCGCCCAGTCGCGGGTCTGCACCTTCGATTTCGACAGCCGCTCCTTGGCGGCCGGCACGGCATCGGCATATTGCGGCAGCCAGCGCGCCTGGGCAACGACCATCTCGTCGACCATCTGCCAGACCTCTTCAGGCGTCGAGACGGCTCCGACCAGCGGATCGTGCAGCACGGCAAGCTTCAGAAGGTCGATATCGCCCGATATGGCGGCATGCACCGACATGCGCTGGACGTTGATCGAGGAAATGCAGGTGGCGGCGCAGGCTTCCGGCAGGGTGACGCCGGAGACCATGTTGATCCCGAACCGATCGACGAAGCCGGGCGATTCGATGATCGCATCCGAAGGCAGGTTGGTGATGACACCATTGTTCTTGACGTTGAAATGGCCACGATAGACCCGGTTCGTCTCCAGCGCCTCGAGGATGTGGCTGGCATGTTCGTTCGAGCGCTTGGCAGGATCGATCGGCTGCGAGGCGGATTCCAGGAATTGCGGATATTCCGTCTCGAACCAGTTGCGCGTTTCCGTCGAATGACGAAGGTAACCGCCGGTCTCGCCGTGGATCCAATCGGACATATCGATCCAGCGGGTGATCTCGTCCGGCCGCTTGCGATACCACGGCAGGTATTCCGAGAGATGGCCATTGCTTTCCGTGGAATAGACGCCGAAACGCTTCAGCACGTCGATGCGCAGTTTCTCCTGCTGCGAATAGACCGGATGCGCCTCGAAGGCGGCGATCAGCTCATCTTTGCCGATCTTGCGGCCGTTGAGGCGAAGGTCGATGAACCAGGTCTGGTGGTTGATGCCGGAGCAGATATAGTCGAGCTCGCTCACCGACTTCGCGCCGAGCACCTCGGCGATCTGCTCGGCGCCGTGCTGGACGCCGTGGCACAGGCCGACGGTATCGACTTTGCCGTATTCGATCGCCGCCCAGGTGTTCATCGCCATCGGATTGGCATAGTTCAGGAATTTCGCGCCGGGCTCGGCGACTTCGCGGATATCCTTGCAGAAGTCGAGGATGACGGGGATGTTGCGCTGGCCATAGAGGATGCCGCCGGCGCAGATCGTATCGCCGACGCACTGGTCGATGCCGTATTTCAGCGGAATTCTAATATCGTCGGCATAGGCCTCGAGCCCGCCGACCCGGACGCAGCTGATGATGTAGCGCGCGCCTTCGAGCGCCTGGCGCCGGTCGGTCGTCGCCGTCACCTTCGTCGGCAGCCCGTTCGCCTCGACGACGCGGTCGAGGATCGCCTTGATCATTTCCAGATTGTGTTCGCTGATATCGGTCAGTGCAAACTCGATGTCGCGAAACTCCGGAACGCACAATATGTCGGTGAACAGCTTCTTGGTGAAACCGACGCTGCCCGCACCGATGATAGCGATTTTGAAACTCATGATCTTCACCTCGACCCAATCGAATGCTAAGGAAAAGAAGGCCACGGAGGATCCGGCCGCATGCCGACGCATGTGGCTGAAAACACCGAAAAATCTGCCTTTTTCCTCCCGGCCGCTCTGTCGGCCGTGGTCTCTTCCTCGTGTCGGCCGGGATTATGCCCGAAATTGGCAGGGCGACCAGAGAAGGATTATGCTTTCAGGGGTAATTTTGTGCTGCAGGATTTGATCGCAAACGGACAGTCGATGAGGACGGTGTCGTTGCCCCGTGGCCGCCAGCGCTTGCATGCCATGCCGACCAGCGCCGGCTATGAAGTGCGCGAAAACGAGACCTATGACTGGGACGGCCGCCGGCGCGGCCAGACCCCCTTCACGGTGCTGCAGCACACGATCAGCGGCAGCGGCCAGCTGCGCTACCAGCACCGCAACTATCGGCTTCAGGGGGGCGACACGCTGCTCGTTCTGGTGCCGCACAATCATCGCTACTGGCTGGAAAAAGGCGACCGCTGGGAATATTTCTGGATTTCGATGAACGGCGAGGAAACGCTGCGCATCCACCAGATGGTGCTGTCGACCGCCGGCCCGGTGCTGAAGCTGCAGCCCTCGACCATCGATCATCTTGCCGATTGCAGCCTGCGCCTCGTCAAGGGCGCGACATCGCCGGGTGCCGCCTCGGCGATTGCCTATGAAGCGGCGATGGCGCTTTACGACGACGTCTTCGGCTCGCCGGCCTTTGCCGCCGAACTCAGCCTCATGCAGCCGGTGATCGACCATATCAACGCCAATCTCGAGAAGCCGCTGCGGGTCAGCGAGCTTGCCGGCATCGTCGGCCTCAGCCGCGCGCATTTCTCGCGCAGCTTCGCCGAGAGCGAGGGCATGCCGCCGGCGGAATTCGTACTGCAGCAACGCCTGCAGCGCGCGGTCAAGCTTCTGACCAAGGCGGACTTCCTGCCGGTCAAGGAAGTCGCCATCATGTGCGGCTTCGAAGACCCCAACTATTTCTCCAAGGTCTTCCGCCGCGTCTACGGCACCAACCCCACCGAATTCCGCACGACGGGCATGTATGCCAGCATCGGAAAACTGAGATAGCTGGCCACCTGCTAAACCATTTGCGTCAGGCCCGCACCTCGAACACCATGTTGAACGGGGTTTCCGTCGCACGACGAAAATGCGTGAATCCGGCGTCGAGCGCCACCTTTCGAAGCTTCATTTCTCCCGCCTGTGCGCCAAGCCCAAGCCCCACCTCCTGGGAGAGCGATGCCGGTGTGCAGATCATCGTCGACGCGCCGTAATAGACGCGTCCCACCGGATTGAGATTGTCCTTGAGATGGTCATGGGCAAAGGGCTCGACGATCAGCCACGTTCCATTCGGCCCAAGCGTGTCCTTGACATGCCGGCCGGCGCCGACGGGATCGCCCATGTCGTGAAGGCAGTCGAACATGGCGACCATGTCATAGCCGCGCCCCGGAAATTCCGCCGCCGAACCCTGCTGGAAGGTCATGCGGTCCGAAACACTCGCATCCTGGGCGGCAGCCTTTGCTCTTTCGATTGACGGGCCGTGATAGTCGAACCCGGTAAAGCGGGAAGCGGGATAGGCCTGCGCCATCAGGATAGTCGAGGCCCCATGACCGCAACCGACATCGGCGACACTGGCGCCGGCCTTGAGCTTTTCTTCGACGCCGGAAAGCGCCGGTATCCATTCGTTGACGAGATGGCTGTTATAGCCCGGACGAAAGAACCGCTCGGTTCCCCGGAAGAGGCAGGTGCTGTGCTCATGCCAGCCAAGTCCTTTGCCGGTACGGAAGGCATCGGCGATCTTCGGCTCGTCCATCCACATGGATTGGACAACCTCGAAGGCGCCGACGAAAAAGGCGGGGCTGTTTTCCTCGGCAAATACCATCGCCTGTTCCGGCGTCAGGCTGAAACGATCCGTCTTTTCATCGTAAGCGACATAGTCCGCGGCCGCTTGGGCGCTCAGCCACTCCCTGAGATAACGCTCCTTTATCCCTGTCTTCTTGGCAAGATTCTGGACGCTCATCGGCGTTCCGTCGGCCATCGCCTTGAAGATTCCGACCTTGTCGCCAAGCACGACCAAGGCACCGGAAATGGCGGCGCCGACGTCGCCAACAAGACGACCGACAAGTGCATCGAGTTTTTGCATATCTGCCTCACGCATTATAACCTCCCGGTGCGTGATAAAGGCAATATAAATTAGACTCTAATAATATTCAGTCAATCAATCTTCCCTTTCGCCAGTTGTGCGTGGAGTATTAAAAGTCGAAGGGATGGAATAGGCCGGTCTATTCAAGGGCTCACAATGTCCTATGCCGTCATGCACCTGCTCTCGTCATCCCTTGTATCGAGATTGCGTTTTTAATATAATCTGCCCGAGACAGAATCACACTTTTGATGCAAGGTTATTGTTTTGTGTCTATCCTCCGCTCAATGCCGCGCGGCTCGGGCCCTTTTAGCATGGTCTCAGGACGATCTCTCATCGGCCTCGAAAGTCGCCAAAGCGACGATTGCTAATTTCGAGGCTGGAAAGCGCTCTCCCTATGAACGGACCCTTCAGGATGTGAAGCACGCGCTGGAAGGCGCAGGCGTTGTTTTCATCCCTGAAAATGGTGGGGGTGCCGGCGTTCGGCTTGCAAAGCGCGCGGATGCCTCGATCGACACGAATGAGACCGAGACGGTTCAATATGAAGAATATCTCAAAAACGACGCACCGCCCGGTGCAGGTGGCTGAATGATGGCGAAAAAAGAAAAGCTCGAACACTCCGAACTGGCGGGAGAATTCACCGATGACGGGATCACCGTGCTCGTCGACATCTTCCGCACATCGGGCAGCAATGAAGACTGGACGATGGAAGTGGTGACGCAAGCGGAAGACCTGATCCGCTGGGACGAGCCATTCGCGACTGACCGGGATGCCTTCGACGAATTCCTGGCCGTCGTCGCGCGCGACGGCATTCGATCGCTTCTCGAAGATGAAGAGCCATCCGTGCATTGAGGAATATCCCGTGAAAAGCATCAATGATCTCGTCGCATCAGCGAAAACCGTCTGCGATCGATACCGGGCCGGGCGGATGGAGCGCGAGACCGTACGGGAATGGGTTCTCGGACTCGGCGCCTATCCGCCGCCACATGGAGAGCGTGTTCGCGAAGCGGCAGAATGGTTCCGCTTGCACAATCGCGAGCCTGTTTCCGAAGATATCGTGTTGGTGGACATCGACCGGCTTGCGGCGATTTCAGCGCCGTGATCCCGGGGCGCGCGAACGGAAAGGCCGGCTGCAAGGGCTCGCCCATATCCGATCTTAGTCAGTCATTGCCAGACCGTTCGATGCGGAATGGATCGCAGCAGTGCCGGCGCTGTTTGGCGGTTGCCTCGCCGTCTCGATCCGGACTGGCGCAATTACGCCGGTACTAGGCGGCGTAGGACCAATGACGATCATGAGCCTTATGCATAATACCCTCATCGCAGCTGCCATGCGGAGCGGTCTGGGGGTTCCGCAGCTTCGGCAAATGTGACACTCCTTACGAGGCTGGCATGGCTGCTGCATCTCGCGCGCGAAGCGTACGTCAAGCGCGGCTAGAATATTTTAATTCGTGCGATAAATAGAAGGAACAGCACGTGGCAGCATTTCCGGAACAGGCAAAGGTCGTCATCATCGGGCTCGGCGGTATCGTCGGCGCCTCCATCGCGCATCATCTCGTCGAGCGGGGATGGGACGATATTGTCGGCATCGATAAGTCGGGCATACCGACAGATATCGGCTCGACAGCCCATGCCTCGGACTTCTGTTACACCACCAGCCACGACTATCTGTCGGTCTGGACCACGCAATATTCGATCGATTTCTACGAGAAGATGGGCCATTACGCCCGCATCGGCGGCCTCGAAGTGGCGCGCACCGGCGACGATGCCTGGATGGAGGAAATCAAGCGCAAGCTATCCTCGGCACGCGCCTTCGGCACGCGCGCTCATTATGTCAGCCCTTCCGAGATCAAGAAGAAGTTCCCGCTGATCGAGGAAGATCAGGTGATGGGCGGCCTTTACGATCCGGATGCCGGCCTCGTCATTCCGCGCTCGCAGACCGTTGCCGGCAAGCTGGTCGATGCCGCCGAAAAGGCTGGCAAGCTGCAGGTGTTCGGCAACACGCCGGCGAAGTCGCTGATCGTCGAAGGCGGTCGCATCAAGGGCGTCGTCACCCATCGCGGCACCATCATGGCCGACCACGTCATCGTCTGTGCCGGCCTCTGGGGGCGCCTGATCGCGGAGATGGTCGGCGAAGACTTGCCGGTCATGCCGGTCGACCACCCGCTCACCTTCTTCGGTCCGTATAACGAGTTTGAAGGCACCGGCAAGGAAATCGGCTTCCCGCTGCTGCGCGACCAGGGCAACTCCGCCTATATGCGCGATACCGGCGACCCGGCGACCACGGAGGGCGGTCAGATCGAGTGGGGCTACTACGAAGCCACCAATCCGCGCATGTGCCATCCGCGCGATATTCTCGAAAAACACGAAGCCCGTCTTTCGCCCTCGCAGCGTGACCTCGAGATGGAGCAGATCATCGAGCCGCTCGAGCGCGCCATGGAACTGACGCCGATCCTCGGCGAGCTCGGCTATAACGAAGGTCACTCCTTCAACGGACTGCTGCAAGTATCGGCCGGCGGCGGCGCATCCTGCGGCGAGAGCCAGAAGGTGCGCGGCCTCTGGTATTGCGTTGCCATCTGGGTCAAGGACGGCCCGGGCTATGGCAAGCTGATCGCCGACTGGATGACCGATGGCCGCACTGAGATCGATCACAACAGCATCGACTACGCCCGCTTCTATCCGCATCAGTTGACGGAAGAGTTCATCGAGGGCCGGTGCTACGAAGCCGCCCAGAAGATCTATTTCCCGGCTGTTCACACCCGCGAACCCTATGCATCCGGCCGCAACGCCAAGCGCTCGCCCTTCTACGCGCGCGAAAAGGAGCTTGGCGGCTACTTCATGGAACTTGGCGGCTGGGAGCGTGCGCACGGCTACGCCGCCAACGAGCATCTTCTGGAGAAATACGCCGACCGCGTCCCGGTTCGCGAGAACGAATGGGACAGCCGCCATTTCTGGCGCGTGTCGAATGCCGAACATCTGGCGATGAGCGAGGATTGCGGCATCGTCAATCTCAGCCACTTCCACATGGTCGATATCGAGGGACCTGACCATGTCGAGTTGATGGAATGGCTGTGCGCCGCCAAGGTCGGCGGCGATGCAAACATTGGTAAGGGCATTTACACCCACTTCCTCGACGACGAAGGCATGGTGCGCGCTGACTTCACCGTCTTCCGCATGGCCGACCGCTGCCGTCTCGTCAACGGCGCCGATGCCGGCCCGCGCGACCTGCACTATATGAAGCGCGTCGCCGAAGACCGCGGCCTTGACGTAATTATCACCGACGTCTCGGAAAAATTCGTGACGATCGGCATCTGGGGCCCGAACGCGCGCGACACGCTGAAGAAGGCTGTGGCCGATCCGGCCGGGCTCGATCAGGAAAACTTCGCCTTTGCGGCGATCAAGCCGATCGAAATCGCAAGCAAGCCTGTCACCGCCTTCCGCATCTCCTATGTCGGCGAGCAGGGCTGGGAACTGCACATGAAGTACGAAGACGGCCTCGCCGTCTGGGATGCGCTGCGCTCGACCGGCGTGATGGCTTTCGGCGTCGAGACCTATGCGAACTCGCGCCGCATGGAAAAGAGCCTGCGCCTGCAGAACGCCGACCTCCTGACCCAGTACAACCTGATCGAAGCCGATCTCGCCCGTCCGAAGGTCAAGGAAGCCGATTTCCGCGGCAAGGCAAAGCATCTGGAATACAAGGCGCGTGAGCACCAGCCGGCCATGCTCTGCACGCTTGTGATGACCGAGAATACCGACAAATCGGGCGTGAAGCGTTATCCCGTCGGCAACCTGCCGGTTGTCGATCCCGCCACGGGAGAGGTTCTGGTCGACGAGCTTGGCCGCCGCTCCTACACGACCTCGATCGCCTACGGCCCAACAGTCGGAAAGAACATTGCCTTGGCCTATCTACCCTGGTCGCATTGCCAGGTCGGACGCAGGCTGAATGTCGAGTATTTTGCCGAGAGTTATCCGGTGGAGGTTGTCGGCGTCGGGTACAAGCCGATCTATGACCCAGAAAATCTGAAGCCGCGCAGCTAACGCATCGGCGTGAAACGGGAATTGATTTTCGAACATCACGATATGTAGATTCAAAGTGTTACAGCGCCGCGCGTCTTAACAGGTGCGCGGCGCTGTAAGCGCTCAAGCACTTGTGACGCCGCAAGGATGGGACGCCACAAACATGAGGCTGAGTCGCTTGGCCAAAACAACGAGAAATCCCGACCTTCGTGCCACTTCATTGTGTGCGGACGTGTACGTCGCCCGAGATTTCGAACAGGACAAGGAGGCGGGGCGAGGCCCACGCCCTCCCTCGGGTAAAGGTTGCAAGACCCTCGCCGAACAGACCGGTTGTTACATAGAAACAGTCATTTGACATCTCTGTAGCGACCGGCAATGCTGGCCTGCCAGTGTTCCAAATGCATCCGGGCGACGTCATTCGGCAGGGGAAAAGTGGGTCATGACAGCTTCCAGAATTCTTCGGCCGGTGATCGCCTTGGCGGTTCTGGCAGCACTCGGCATCCTGCTCTGGTTTGCAACACGTCCGCCGCCGCTCATCGTCCAAGGCGAGGTCTCTGCCAATCGGGTCGATATCAGCCCGCGTGTCTCCGGCCGCATTGCCAACCTCAATGTCGATGTCGGGGACAATGTCGAAGCCGGCGCTGTCATCGCCGCGCTTGAAAGTCCCGAACTGACGGCGGCACTTCATATGTCTCAAGCCGCCCTTTCCGTTTCGCAAGCCGATCTTGCCCGCGTCAACAGCACGCGTCCCGAGACGATAGATGCCGCCAACGCCGAGCTCGCTGCGGCCGTCGCGGATGTGACCCTCTACCAGGAAGAGTCTGCGCGTCAGGCCAGGCTGATCACCACCGGCGCCTCGACCCAGGCTCAGGCGGACCAGGCGGCCCGGAATCTAGAGGCAGCGATCCGCAAGCGCGAATCCGCCGAGGCCAATGTGCGGCTGGCGGTCGCCGGCTCTAGCAAGGAAGAGAAGGCGCTTGCCGCCGCGCAGGTGGAACAGACGCGCGCCTCGCTCGATCAGCAGCAGGTCAACGTTTCCGAGTTGACGATCCATGCGCCGATCTCCGGGCAGGTCACGACGCGGGTTGCCGAACTCGGCGAGAATTTCAGCGCCGGCGCGCCACTCTTTTCGATTATCGATCTCCAGAACCCCTGGTTCACCTTCAACCTGCGTGAAGATCTGCTGAAGGGCCTGAAGGTCGGGGACAATTTCGATGTCGTCGTGCCTCCAATCGGCCCCGACAAGATCGCGGTCAAGGTGACAATGGTCAATGCACAGGGACAGTACGCGACCTGGCGGGCGACGCGGGCAACCGGCGATTTCGATCTGCGGACATTCGAGGTGCGCGCCGTTCCTGTAAAACCCGTGGACGGCCTGCGGCCCGGCATGAGCGTCATCGCCGCCTGGTCGGAGCGTTGAAATGACGCCGCGCGGGCGCATGCACCCGGGTTTTATTCTCGTCTTCACACGGGAGTTCCACTGGTTTCGCCGCCGGCCGTTCCTCTTGTTCCTGACGATGGTCCTGCCGCTGCTGCTGATGGGCCTTCTGGCCGCGGTTTTCAGCTCAGGTCTGGCAACCCGCCTGCCGATCGCCGTGCTCGATCAGGACGGCACCGATCTGTCGCGCCAGATCATCCGCATGGTCGATGCCACCCAGGATACGTCGGTCGCGCTTGCCGTCAGCGACCTCGCCGAAGGCCGGCAGTTCATCCTTTCCGGCAAGGTTCACGGCCTGCTGATGCTGCCGCGCAATCTCGAGCGCGACGTATTGTCCGGCCGCCGGCCGGAAGTGGTGTTCTTCTACAACAGCCAGACGATGACGACCGGCAATCTGGTGCTGCGTGGTGTCAACGCCGCCGTGCCGACGGTGGCTGCGGGCATCAGATTGTCGTTGCGCACCGCCCAGGGAGAGCCGGTCGACGCCGCACAGGCCGCTCTCGCTCCCGTTCCGGTACAGGTGAACCCGCTCTTCAACCCCACCCTCAACTATGCCCATTTCCTTCTTGCCACCCTGATGCCCAGCGTGCTGCAGGTGGTGATCATCACGACGATGGCCTATTCGCTCGGCCTCGACGTCGAGAGCCGCCACCGGCTGCGTATCCTTCGACGGTTGGGCGGCGGGTTGGGGCCGGCGCTGGCGGGCAAGATCCTGCCCTATACGCTGATCTTTCTCGCCGTGCTCGGCATCGCCGATCTGGTGCTCTTCGATCTTCTCGACATGCCGCTGCACGGCAATCGCGCCCTGCTGCTGATGGCTGGCACCCTGTTTATCCTGGCAAGCCAGTTCATCGGCGTGCTGCTGGCGCTGTTGCTGCGGCCGATGGCGAGCGCCATCAGCATCGGCTCGCTGCTCGCCGCGCCCGCCTTCGGCTTCATGGGCATCGGTTTCCCGAGGATCGGCATGAACGATTTCGCCTACTATTACGGCCAGATGATCCCCGGCACATGGTACCTGATGGCAAGGATCGATCAGACGATCCGCGGCACGCCGCTCGATCTGTCGTGGAAGCCGATCCTCGTGCTGCTCTTCCTCGTCGTCCTGCTTGCATCCGTTACCGTGCTCCGGCTGGAGACGATGAGATCGAGGAACAGGCGTGAGGCGTTGGCACTGCGGGAGGCCCCCCGATGAACGGCGTGCTGGCGACCTGCCGCATCGAATTGCAGCGCATCCTATCGCTGCGGCCGGCATTCTCCGTGCTCATTCTGGCGGCCTGCATCTATGCCGCCCTCTATCCCCAACCCTACAGGGGCGAGGCCCTGCGCGACGTGCCGATCGCCCTTGTCGATCTCGACGGCACCGACAGCAGCCGCCAGTTCGCCCGCCGCGTCGATGCCTCGGCCGATGTGTCCATCGGCGCCGAATTGCCCGACGAGCCAAGCGCCGAGCGCGAGGTCTTCAGCCGCCAGCTCTACGGCACGCTCGTCATCCCGAAATATTTCGAGCGCGACCTGCTGCACGGACGGCCGTCGCCCGTGGCGCTCTATGCCGATGCCAGCTACTTCCTGATCTATTCGCGCATCTCCGGCGGCGTCTCCGCCGTCGCCAAGACTTTCGGCGCCGAGGTCGAGACCGCAAGGCTGGTTGCCATTCATGTCGATCCCGCCATCGCCGCTGCGGCCTCCGACCCGATGCCGCTGACGACGGTGCCGCTCTTCAACCCCCAGGGGGGCTACGCCACCTATCTCCTGCCCGCCGCCTTCGTTCTCCTTCTGCAGCAGATGCTCCTGATCGGCGTCGGCCTGCTCGGAACGCTGCGAAACGACGGGCTCGCCGGCTCACCGGCGGGCGCTCTCGCAACCGTGCTCGGCAAGCTGCTCGCCTACCTCATCCTGGAGGCGGTGGTGCTGCCCTTCTATCTGATCGTGCTGCCTTATCTCTACGACATTCCAAGGCTCGGGGGACCGCTCATCATCTTCGCCGTCTCGCTGCCCTTCGTGCTTTCCGTCAGCGCGCTAGGCATGGTCGTCGCGGCATTGTTCCGCAGCCCCCTCATCGTCCAGCTGGTGTTTGCGGCGATCGGCATCCCCTTCCTGTTTCTCGCGGGCTTTTCCTGGCCGACCGAGGCGATGCCGAAGGCGCTGCAATATCTGGCGCTCCTGGTTCCCAGCAGTTCCGCCATCAATGGAATCGTATCGGTATCGCAGCTCGGGGCATCGTTGAGCGACGTCCGCACGCCTTTTCTGACGCTCTGGGCTCTGGCGCTATTTTACGGTTGCCTCGCGGTCGGATTGGAAGTCAGGATGCGGCGAAGCCACCATTAGAATTCAAGGGTGAAGCATGATGTTGTCCGAAGATCGCTCACACTTTTCGGCTTCATGCTCTGGCGAACGGACAATCGATGCTTGATAATGTCACATGGTCCGGAGTGCTCGCCGATCCTGTCGTCCAGGCCGGGGCGTTGGCCGTGGTCGGTGCGATCGTCACGCGCATCGCGCTTCGGCCCTTCCCGAGCTGGAAGCTCGCCGGCCAGGTGTTCTTCTTCGCGGCGCTGACCGTCCTGCTGCTCTATCACGACATCGTACCTTACGAAGTCGGGCCGGCGCCGGCTTCGACCTTCGAACGCGTCTTCATCGCCCTTGCCAAGGTGGTCTGGTGGATCAATGCCGCCTGGGCGCTGATCGCCTTCGTCCGCGTCTTCCTGATCTTTGAGCGCCAGCCGCGCGAAGGTCGCCTCGTGCAGGATCTGGTCATCGGCCTGATCTATCTCGGCGCGATCCTCTCGGTGGTCGCCTATGTCTTCAGCTTTCCCGTCGGCACGCTGATCGCCACGTCGGGCGTCTTTGCCATCATCCTCGGCCTTGCAATGCAAAGCACCTTGAGCGACGTTTTTTCCGGCATCGCGCTCAATCTCGGCCGGCCCTACGCGATCGGCGACTGGATCGTCCTGAATGACGGCGTTGAAGGCCGTGTCGTTGAAACCAACTGGCGCTCCACCCATCTGCTGAACGGCTCTAACGACCTCGTCGTCTTGCCCAACAGTTTTCTGGCCAAGGTCGGGCTGACCAATCTCAGCAGTCCCGACCGAAGTCACGGCGCGACGCTGACGGTCCGCGTCGTGCCGACGATCGGGCCGTCGGCGATCATCGACGTCATGCGCGCCGTGCTATTGAGCAGCGACTCGATCCTGACTGAGCCGAAACCCGGCGTGCAGATCAAATCGCTGACATCAGATGCGGTGGAGCTGGAGCTCTCCTTCCGCGTCAGGGATATCGGCCAGACGGGACCGGCGAAGAACGACATATTCGATCTCATCTACCGCCATATCAAGGCCGCGGGCCTCACCTTGGCACGACCGCTCGAGGCCGCCGGCCCTCCGCACGACCAGTTGCAGTCGGAAGAGGTGGTGAAGCCGCACCGGCCGACGCCGCTTAAGCTTCTCGACGCCATCCCATTGTTTTCCTCCTTGACCGAGGACGAGAAGGAAACGCTGGCAGCCTCGATGACGCGGCGGACTTACAAGAAGGATGCCATCCTCATCGAACAGGGCGATACGGTTGCATCGCTGATGATCGTGCGCAGCGGTGCGCTCATCGCGACACGGCAGGAAGGCCACAAGGAAATCGAACTCGGCCGGCTGGCGCCGGGCGATTATTTCGGCGAAAGCGGACTGCTGATCGGCGTCGGCGAGGCCGCCAGCCTGCGGGCGCTGACCTTCGTTGTTGTCTATGAGATTGCCCAGGCAAGCCTGACGCCGCTGCTGCACGACCGGCCCGGCATCGCCGAAGAGCTTGCCGCCACCCTCTCACACCGTATCGAGACCGGCCAGCATTCCTTCGCGGCCGAGGGCGCGACGTTGCATGGCCGCTCGGTGAGTTCGCTGGTTACGCGTATCCGCCATCTGTTTAAGGTGCCGCAATAGCTGTCCCAGACGCGCGCCGCTGTAGACTATTTCCGCTGAAACTTCTTCCGTGCTGCGCGCGTCAGGCTCTCGGCGAGGATCATCAGACAGCCGACGAGAAGCAGAGCAGCGCCGAGCAGCGCGTCGACATGCGCGAATTTCACCAGCGAGCCGACGGCGGCGATTAATAGCAGCGCCAACAGCGCCAGCGCGCCGTCGTCGATGAACATGCCGAAGAGTTCCTTGAGCGCAATGTTAAGAATATTCATCATGCGGTGACCTCGGCGCGGGTGTTGAAATACTGCCGCAGCATCCGGACGGCAACGAAGGAAAAGACGGCGAGGACGGCAAGGATGGCCAGGAGCGATAGGTCGGCGCCCGGCCAGTCGGCGCCGACACCCTCGCCGACCCAGAATATGCCGAAGGCGCTGAGCAGCAGGCCGACGACGAATTTCAGGCTGTTTTCCGGAACCGCAGAGAGCGGTTTGTGCACGAAGATGCCGATGATCAGTACCAGCAGGCAGGCTGCGGCCGCACCGAGGCTGGCATAGCCGATCATGCCGTGCCCGGCGCCGGTGGCGATGACGATGAACACCACTTCGATCCCCTCGAGCAGCACGGCCTTGAAAGCTGCCGTCCCTGCCAGGAAATTGGCACGGCGCTCGGCGGATTGGCGCCGCAGGCTATCGGTCTCGGCCGCGAAGGCCTTCTCCTCGTCGTGCAGCGCGATGAAGCCCGAAGCCCGCAGGATCGCCTTGCGCAACCAGCGCAGGCCGAAAAGAACGAGCAGCGTCCCGATCACGAACTGCATCAGTTCGATCGGAATAAGGCCGAGCAGCGGACCGAGCGCCAGCACGAGAAGGGCGAGAAGGGCGAGCGCAAGACCGGTGCCGATGAAGGCGGGACGCCAGCTCTGCGTGACGCCGACGGCGAGGATGATGGTGAAGGCTTCAACGACCTCGACGAAGGAGCCGAGAAACGCGGCCGTGACCGTCGAGGTGATCGTTGTCAAAGTTGTCATGGTGCTTGTCCGTTATGCCGGGGGAATCACGTCTCGGCCTTACTTTTCTTGCCGTTTTCCGCTTCCGCAACATCATCTGGCGTGCGGCTCGGAACGAATCGCTTCGAAATCAGCCAGCAGCCGAGCGCCCAGAGCGCGCCGGCGCACCATCCAGCCAAGACGTCAGTGGGGTAATGGACACCGAGATAGATCCGACTCAAACCGATGATGACGGCGAGAAAGACGCCGGCGCCCATAACGAAAATTCGCGTCGACTGGTAACGCTGCGTTCGCGCCAGCAGCGCGCCCAGCGTCAGATAGGTCACCGCCGAGACCATCGCATGTCCGGAGGGAAAGCTGAGATCGCTCACCTCGACCAGATGCGGCACGATATCGGGGCGCGGCCGAGCGACGAGGATCTTCAAGAGCGTGCTCGCCAGCCAACCGGTCAGCACCGAGGAAAAGACAAAGATCGCGATCGGCCAGCGCCGGTCGAGCAGAAGGTAGACGGTGACGAGAACGGTCATCAGCGAGAGTACGGTGATACCGCCGAGGCTGGTGATATCGTCGACGGCATGCGTCAGCCAGCCAGGCCCGATCGGCACGGCGAGTTCGCCCGGCCGCCGCAGAGCCAGCAGAATCGCCTCGTCGAAGCGGAATGTCTCGCCCTCCAGGACTTCGCTGGTCAATCGCTGCAGCACGAACAGCCCACCGGCGATCGATGCCAGCATGATCAATGTCAGCGGCTCATATGCGTTGAGCCTCGCCAAGAATCCCCGTCGTTGAACCTCACTCATGCCTGCCGTAGAACTCCCTTCACATCATGTCGGTCCTCGCCAGATTGGCAATGCGAAGTCAGGATTCAAGGCCTTGCGGCAATCAAGGACGTTCCCGAGAGGAGTTTATGGGTTGTCGAGGCCGCCGTCTGGTTCATCAACACCCCCGGCGAGATTGTCAGCCACTCCCATCAGTTCACAGTCCCAACGCCTTGTTGATGGCCGCGATCAGTGCAGCTCCGGAAAATTGCTTCTGCAGATATGCAACGCATCCCACCTTTTCCGCTTCCACTTTCACGGAGTCGGTTTCCAGTGCCGTGATGAAAATCACCGGAAGGGTTGTCCCCTCGGCCTTCAGCCGGCGTTGCAGATCGATGCCGGACATGCCACCGAGGTCGATATCAAGGACAAGGCAGTCTATCGCCGTTTTGGGATCGCGAGCGAGAAAGGCCTCGGCGGATGCATACTCCACGGCCAGAAAACCGTAGGCGTTGAGCAGCCGCCCGAGGCTGCGCCGTAGGCTTGCGTCATCATCGACGACAGCGACCGTGCGGCGAAGGTTCTCCACCTCATGCCCCCTCCTTCGAACCTATGAGAGACTAACGGTTGCCGATCAAACTAGGCCGCTTGGAGGTCGATTGATATTGTCCTAAAGGGAAGGACATCGGATCACCCCACCGGCGATGCCGTATCCTGGCCGATGAGACCGACATTCGCGGCGATCGACACTGCCTCGGCCAGCGAACGCACGGCAAGCTTTTCCATGACCTGATGGCGATGCACCTTCACCGTCCGCTCCGAGATGCCGAGTGCATAAGCGATCTGCTTGTTGAGACGGCCGCGAATGAGGAGCTGGAACACTTCGGCCTCACGCGGACTGAGGCCCGCCACCAGCGCCCGCTGGGCTTGAAGGCGGTCGTGGCCGGCCCGCTGTCTTTCGTATTGAATGAGCGCGCGATCGATCGCCTCCATCAATGACGCCGTGGAAGAAGTCTTTTCCAAAAAATCCTTGGCACCCGCCTTCATCGCCTCGACGCTTGCCTTTATGTCTCCTTCCCCCGTGAGGAACACGACAGGCAAGTGCGGTGCCAGCTCCCAGAGCCGCCGTTGGATCTGCAGGCCGGACTGGCCGGGCATCTGGAGATCGAGGAGAACGCAGCCGGGCTCGCAAGCGGAAAAGCGGGCGAGAAAGTGATCTCCGGATTCGTAGGCTTCGACCTTGAGGCCATGAGCGGAAAGCAGCCTTGCGGTCGCCATCCGATAGGAATTGTCGTCATCGACGATATGAATGACAGGTTTCATCTTGATCGTTCCTGCCCGTGGGCGAGTGGCAGGACCATGCGAAAGACTGCCCCGCCTTCGGGGCGGTTGTCGGCGCAGATAGTGCCGCCATAGGTCTCGATAATGGCGCGGGCTATGGAGAGACCCAGCCCCGTCCCCGCCTGCTTGGTGGTGTAGAACGGTTCGAAGATGCGGATCAGCCGCTCCTCGGGAATGCCTTTTCCCGTGTCGGAAACCCGCAATTCCGCCTTCTCGTTCGCCAGTCCCGTTGCAAAAGTGAGCGTTCTCCCCGCCGGCACGGCCTCCAGCATGGCATCCATCGCGTTCGTCGCCAGATTGAGGATGACCTGCTGTACATGGACCTTGTCGGCACGCACCCGCAACTCGCTGGGCGGCCGGCTCGATGTCAGCGTAATTCCGCGTCGTTCCGCCTCGCCGTGAATGATATGGATTGCGCTCGACGTGACGTCGTTCAGGTCGAACTCCTGCCAATCGATCTCGCTTCTTTTCTTGAGCAGTCCTCTCATTCGGCTGATGATATCGCCTGCGCGCTGATCGTCCTCCTGGATGTCGAGAAGAATCTGCTGGATCAGCTCGCGATCGGGGCTCTCGCTTCGAAGCAGCACCGACGCTGCCTCGGCATTGTTTCGAATGGCCGATAGGGGCTGGTTCAGTTCGTGAGCGATCGACGAGGACAATGCGCCGGCTGTCGCGGACTGGTTGAGATGGATGGCTTCAAGCAGGTAAAGCCGCGAGCTGCGCTCGGCGTCGCGGCGGCGCCTCCGCTCAAGCAGGAGCACCGAGATGATGCTGGCCTGCGCCAGCACGAGGCCGCTTCCCGCCACCAACACGACCCAGTGTTCCTCCCAGAGGCTCCTCTCCCTGTGCATCTGGATCGTGCCTGGCGGCAGATCCTTTTCGGCAAGCCCCCAGCGCTTGAGTTGTCGGGCATCGGCGATATAGGTCTGCGGCGCCTCGATATCCAACAACGGCTTGCCGGCAATCGCATCGATGACGAGGTCGCCGACGGTCCTGCCAAGAGCTTCGAATGTGACGGTGTTGCCGCCGACGACGCCATGGTCTATGTAGGTCTGGTAGGGCCCGTAGACAGGCGCGCTGGCGGTTGCTGCGATCTGCCCGATCGCGTCGCGCGGAATAAAGTTGCGCCCTGCCCGATCCTTGAAGACCGTCAATGCCAGGATGATGCTGTCGGGCGGCACACGGGATGCCCGATCGACGAACTCGTCGATCGTCAGATCTTCCAGATAGGTGGTCTCGTAGGACTTCGAGAACTGCTCGAGAGCCGCGCGGGCCGTCGTCAGCCAGCCGCGGTCGAAGTCGGACGAACCGCCGACAATGTAGAGGTGGCGCGCATCGGGCTGCAGGCTGCGGGCCATCTCGGCCGTCTTCAGAATGTCGAATGTCGTGAAGGCTCCGATCACGTCATTCGGCAAGCTGATCTTATCGGCGGTGGCTGTGCCGAAACCGGCGGCGACGATCTTTGCGCCAGGCGCGATCGTGCCGCGGTTCGCGGTTACGAAGCTCGCCGATTCCTTGCCGAGGGCCACGACAACGTCCGGGCGGCGCGCCGCGTATTTCTCGCCGAGATATCGTGCCATGCGCGCGACATGGTCGCCCTCCGGAAACCGCGAGAGATCCAGGAACTCCGAAAACAGGTCGATCCTGCCGTTTGTCGCTTCCAGCAAACGGCTCCGCAGCGCCTCTCCGGCAGCGGTCGTCGCCGCGATCCTCTCATCGTAGGGATAAAGAACGAGAACGCGGGGAACCGGGTCGATGATGGCAATTGAGGTGTCGGAGGCTGCCGCATCGCGGCCGGACACACTTATGGCGACAACCGCCAACAAAAAGGCAGTGCAGCATAATCGACCTGACCATTCGCCCAAGCCCATCCGCTTTCCCCCCAAAGCCGGGCGACAATAACAGCTTCTCGCTGCGCCGTCATCTGCCCAGCACTACTTTCGATTGCCATCGCATCAAGAGATTCCCTAAAGTACAATATCGGGCGAAGGCAGCATTCGCTAAAATTCAGCGCGCCGGGGCAGAGATGCAACCGGCTTCGCAACCCTGCCGAAGGCAGCTCCGGCAGGATCTTCATTTTCAAAGCAGTCTAGTTGAATCGACGCATGCAATCGCAGCCTTTGCCGCGAGCGGCTCCGTCATTCAAGAACGTCAACGGAGGGATTTGAAATGAACGGCAGAATCCTTATCCGCTGCATCGGAGCACTGGCTTCATCCACCATTCTCTGGTGTGCGGCCTCGCCCCTGCAAGCGCAGGACGCCCAACGAAAACCCAACATCCTGTTCATCGTTTCAGATGATACCGGCTACGGCGATCTTGGCCCCTATGGCGGGGGCGAAGGTCGCGGGATGCCGACCCCGAACATTGACAAGCTGGCTGAAGACGGCATGACCTTCTTCTCCTTCTACGCCCAGCCGAGCTGCACACCCGGCCGTGCGGCCATGCAGACGGGACGAATTCCGAACCGCAGCGGCATGACGACCGTCGCCTTTCAAGGCCAGGGCGGTGGATTGCCCGCAGCCGAATGGACGCTCGCCTCCGTTCTCAAGCGCGGCGGCTATCATACCTATTTCACCGGCAAATGGCATCTCGGCGAAGCGGATTACGCCATGCCGACTGCGCAAGGCTATGATGAGATGCGGTACACCGGCCTTTACCACTTGAATGCCTATACCTATGCCGATCCCACCTGGTTTCCGGACATGGATCCGAAGCTGCGGGCGATGTTCCAGAAGGTGACCAAGGGGGCGTTGTCCGGCAAGGCAGGAGGACCGGTGACCGAAGAATTCAAGGTCAACGGGCAATATGTCGACACACCCACGATCGACGGTAAGGAAGGCGTTGTCGGCATTCCGTTCTTCGACAGCTACGTAGAGAAAGCGGCACTGGGCTTTCTTGACGAGGCCGCCAAAGCGCCGGACGAACCCTTCTTCATCAACGTGAACTTCATGAAGGTCCACCAGCCGAACATGCCGGCCCCGGAGTTCGAGCACAAGTCCATGTCGAAGTCGAAGTATGCGGACTCGATCGTGGAACTCGACACCCGCATTGGCCGAATCATGGACAAATTGCGGGAAACCGGGATGGACCGCAACACGCTGGTTTTCTACACCACCGATAATGGGGCGTGGCAGGACGTTTATCCGGACGCCGGATACACTCCGTTCCGTGGCACCAAAGGCACCCTGCGTGAGGGCGGCAACCGTGTTCCTGCGATCGCGGTCTGGCCGGGAAAGATCAAACCCCGCACCAAGAACCACGACATCGTCGGTGGCCTCGATCTGATGGCGACATTCGCCGCAGTCGGCGCGGTTCCGCTTCCCGACAAGGATCGCGAAGACAAACCGATTATATTCGATAGCTACGACATGTCGCCGATCCTGCTCGGTACCGGTAAATCGGAACGCAAGTCATGGTTCTACTTTACCGAAAACGAGCTCTCGCCCGGTGCGATACGCGTCAACAACTACAAGTTCGCGTTCAATATCCGCGGCGATGACGGAGCCGCGACGGGCGGGCTGGCGGTCGACACCAACCTCGGCTGGAAGGGTGAGGAGAAGTATGTCGCCACGGTGCCCCAAGTGTTTGATCTGTGGCAGGACCCGCAGGAACGCTACGACATTTTCATGAACAACTTCACGGAGCGGACCTGGATGGGCGTGGTCATGGGCGAGGAATTGAAGAAGATCATGGCCACCTACGTGGAATACCCACCTCGCAAGCCCCAGAGCCTGACCTACAACGGTCCCATCACGCTATCGGATTACAGTCGTTTTCAATGGATCCGAGAATCGTTGGCAAAGGAAGGCGTGAGCATTCCTATGCCGACCGGCAATTGATTTTCGCACGGCGGCCTGGATCCAACCAGAGCCGCCGTCTTCCAAACGGGGTTTATCTGACTTTCGTACCAGCAATTTGGAGGACATCCGATGTTCGCGATTCAAGATTTCATCAAGTCGGCCCGCGGCCGAACGTTGGCTGTTACTGCGGCTCTTCTCTTTGCTGCTTCCGCGTACGCTCAAAGCGATCCGCTGCCCTCGTGGAACGACACGGCCTCGAAGGCAGCCATCGTTTCTTTCGTCGATAAGGTAACCGGGCAAGGATCGCCCGAATTCGTTCCGGAACCGGAACGCATCGCCGTTTTCGACAATGATGGAACCCTGTGGGTCGAACATCCGATCTATACGCAGCTCGCATTCGCTCTCGACCGAGTGAAATTGCTTGCTCCTCAGCATCCGGAATGGAAAGAAACGCAGCCGTTCAAGGCCGTGCTCGAAGGCGACATGACGGCGCTCGCGGCGTCGGGAGAAAAGGGCCTCGTCGAGCTAATCATGACCACGCATGCCGGAATGACCAGCAATGATTTCCAGAAGATCGTCACCGATTGGCTGGCGTCAGCACGTGACCCTAAATTCAATCGGCCTTACACAGAACTCGTCTATCAGCCGATGGTCGAGCTTCTCGCCTATCTCCGCGCCAACGGTTTCAAGACCTTCATCGTTTCAGGAGGCGGCATCGAGTTCATGCGGCCATGGGCGGAAAAAGTCTATGGCGTCCCGCCCGAGCAGGTTATCGGCTCGTCGATCAAGACCGAATTCAGGATGCAGGACGACACGCCGACCCTCTATCGGCTCCCCGAAGTCAACTTCATCGACGACAAGGCCGGTAAACCCGTCGGGATCAACCAGCAGATCGGCCGCCGGCCGATTGCCGCCTTCGGTAATTCCGACGGAGATCTCCAAATGCTGCAATGGACGACCATGGCAGGCGCACCTGCCAGGCTCGGCGTGCTGATCCATCACACCGATGCGGAGCGCGAATATGCCTACGACCGCGATACCGAATTCGGCCGCCTCGACAAGGCGCTCGATGCGGCGGCGATCACCGGCTGGACCGTCGTCGATATGAAGGCCGACTGGAAACAAGTGTTCAAGGATTAGGAATGCGCCTCACGCCAGAAGTTTGAACAATGGCGGCCCCGACTTCTAAAACGTCAATAGGGAGCGATTGAGTGGCAGCATCTGTTCGGTCAACAGCAGTGGGACGAATAGCTGTCCTGCTTTTCCTGTTGCTCGCGCCTGCCGGGCGCAGCCTTGCCACTGACGACATCCCGACATCCGGGGCCGACCCGCAGATATCGATCCATGAGGGTTTCGTGGACGAAAGGACGTGCGCATCCTGCCACGCCGATCAGGCCGCGGCTTTTTCGAAATCCCACCATGCAAAGGCCATGGCGTTGGCCGACGAGGAAACGGTGCGGGGCGATTTCGACAATAGCAGGTTCGACCATGACGGCGTCGTCACGACCTTCACCCGCCGCGACGGCCGCTTCTTCGTCAACACCGAGGGGGCGGACGGCAACCAGGCCGAGTTCGAAGTCAAATATACCTTCGCCTACGAGCCCCTGCAGCAATACCTCATCGACATCGGGGGAGGACGGCTGCAGGCTCTCGACATCGCCTGGGATACGGTCAGACGGCAGTGGTTCTGGCTCGGCAACGGAACCCCGGCCAAACCCGGATCGACCTATCATTGGACAGGTCCTTTCTATCGCTGGAACCGCACCTGCATCGATTGTCATTCGACCGATCCCCAGGCGAAGTTTCAAGCGCAGACGAACGAATACAAGTCGACCTACGTCGCCACCAGCATTGGCTGTCAGTCCTGTCATGGTCCCGGCGCCAGGCACGTTGCTTCGGCGCAATCGGGCAACGCCTCATCCTCCGTCAAGCCGGATACAGGTCTGCCGAAAGTCGATGCTGGCATCTGTTTTGCCTGCCATGCCAGGCGCACCAAGCTGCTGGACGGCTATCAACCGGGAAAGCCCTTTCTCGATTATTTTTCCCCTGCCCTGCTCCGGCAGGATCTTTATTTCCCTGACGGACAGATACTCGACGAGGTCTTCGAATATGGCTCGTTTCAGCAAAGCAAGATGGCAAGGGCGGGCGTGACCTGTCTCGACTGTCATCGGCCGCATGATGCCGGCCTGAAGGCCGAGGGCAACGCGCTTTGTACGCAATGCCACACAGAGGCGAAGCCGGAGCGCTTCGTCAACCAGGATCCGAGCGGGATGTTCGACACTCCCGGTCATACCCGCCACCAGGCCGGCTCCACCGGAGCACAATGCGCCAACTGCCATATGCCGGAACGCACCTACATGAAGGTCGATCCGCGCCGCGACCACTCCTTCGTCATCCCACGGCCCGACCTGTCGGCCACGCTCGGAACGCCGAATGCATGCACGACCTGCCATGTCGGCAAAACCGATGATTGGGCAGCCGAAACAATGGATGGATGGTACGGAACGCAATGGCGCAAACGCCCGTCGATCGCCCATGCCTTCACCGGAGCTGCAAACGGCGATCGAGCCGCGGTGAAGGCCCTGCGCGCGCTTGTCGGCGACCAAAACCAAGCAGGAATTGTCAGGGGCAGCGCCATCGCAGCAATGAGCCGAACTGGCGGCGCGGATATCACCACCGACATTCAAACGGCTGCAGCCGATGCAGATCCGCTCGTCAGGCTCGGTGCTGCGGAAGCGGCAAGCAACATTCCGTCGGAGCAGAGGCTGGATGCGATCGGCAAGCTGCTCGGCGATGAAACGCGTGCGGTGCGCGTTGCTGCCGCCAATGCACTCGCCGGCACTCCTCCCCACCTCTTCGGCAATCAGCAGGGCAATTTCGAAGCCGCTGTCGCGGATCTGCGCGCCTATGTCGAAGCCAATGCCGACGTCGCGGAAACACAAAGCAATTATGGCTTCTTCCTGTTCGCCCGGCAGCGTACGGCCGAGGCCGAAGCCGCGTTCCGGCGGGCGATTTCGCTCGACCCGACACTGGAGGGAATGCGCATCAATCTCGCCGAGTTCTACCGCGCCACCGGTCAGAACGACAGGTCGGAGCAGACCTATGCCGAAGCGATCCGGATGGCGCCCGAACGCGCGGATCTGCGTTACGGCCATGCGCTGTCCTTGGTGCGCAAACAGGCATTGACCAATGCCATAGTGGAACTCGAAGAGGCCGTGCGGCTCGATCCGCAGAACTCCCAGTACAAAACGACCTTTGCCGTCGCTCTCGATTCGGCTGGCCGGACGGGAGAGGCCCTAGACAGACTTGATGGCTGGGTCACGGGCGGAGATCCCGACATCATTGGTCTGGCGCTCCAATACAGTCTCAAGCTTCGACGCCTGCCGGAGGCGCTTGAATACGCGGAAGATCTGGCGCGACTGAGGCCTCAGGACCGGCAGATTTCAGGCCTCATCGGGCAGTTGAAGCAGGCGATCAACGGAAAATAGACATTTAAGCTTGTCGAAAGCTACTTCCCGTTGCACAGTGCCGACTCGGGACAGCAGTGCCGAGGCGACAAACGAGGTCGGGGGATTCTCATGAAAGCCATATACTTACGTGCCATTCTGTTGTTGGCGGGGATCTCCGCTGCGTCGGCCGGCAACGCCGCCGATATCACGCCGCTCACGCCGGAAGCAAAAACGGTCGAGAGCCAGAGCGGGTGGGAATTCACCTTCGCGCCATATTTCTGGGCTGCCGGCATATCCGGCGATATTGGGCAGTTTGGGCTTCCGGAAGTTCATGTCGATGCGGATTTCGGCGATATCCTCCAAAACCTCGACTTCGCTTTCATGGCGGCAGGCGAAGCAAGATACGATCGCTTCAGCATCGTCGGTGACGTGATCTACACCAAGCTCGGTGCCGACGCCGACACACCTGCCGGCATCCTTGCCGACAGCGTCGATGTGACATCGAAGACCTTCGCGGGACTTCTTGGCGTCGGTTACGCCATACTCGATGACCAAAATGGCCATCTCGATGTGGTCGGGGGCATGAGGGTCTGGTCGGCCAAAACCGAAATCTCCTTCAATGGCGGCATTCTGGCCGGAGTGGATGTCGAAGACAGCGCCACATGGGTCGACGCCGTCGCCGGCGTTCGTGGAAACTACTTCTTCACGCCGGAAATCTATGTCACGGGATGGGGTCTGGTGGGCGCCGGCGGCGCCGACCTCGACTGGGACGTGGCGTTGGGCCTCGGCTACAAGTTCAACGACAGCATCTCGGCGGTCGCGGGATATCGCGCACTCGGCGTCAATTACGACAATGACGGGTTCGTCTTTGACGTCGTCGAGCAGGGACCGATTATCGGTGTCGCCTTCCGGTTCTGACGCCCGGACTGGCGAACTTCGGACTGCTAGCGATTATCCTTCCAGCGGACGGCCCGGGGCGCCCAATTTTTTTGATGGGTTGCGCAGTCTGTCACACGTCGGGGATACCGAGGTCATCTCGATCACGTACCAAGTGTGACCAAACGCTCGATTAGCCACACGGTTGCGACGACCCCAATGAAATAAGCAGCCAATGTACGGGCTGGCTGCGCCGGTACTTCGGCGAAAGCAGAGGTCGCTGCCCAGCCAGCAAGCGCGGCCGCAACAAAAACCAGTTGCCCCGCCTCCACTCCCAGATTGAAAGTCAACAGCGCCAGCGGAACATCGACCTGCGGCAGGCCGATTTCCTTCAACGCCCCTGAGAAGCCGAAACCGTGCAGAAGGCCGAAGGCAAAAGCCACGAGCCAGGGATAGCGCTCGGACAGACGCGGATCCCCCGGCTTGATCTTGAGGAGCTCGCTTGCGACGAAAGCAATACTAAGTGCAATGACCGCCTCCACCGGTTTCTGGGACAGACTGAAGTAGCCGAGCCCAGCACCCGACAGGGTAATGCTGTGAGCGACGGTGAAAGCCGTGATCGTCTTCAGCAGCATCCACCGGTCGTGGATCAGAAGTATGAGGGCTAGCACAAACAGCAGATGATCGATGCCGGAAAGAATATGCTCGAGACCAAGACGAAAATAGGTCGCGGCAACCTCAAGGCTCGATTGGGTGCCAACAACGGCGAAGCTCGGATTTTCGGGGGTGAGGCGCGCCACTTCGGTGGTGCCGTCGAGGTATGACAGACGCGCCAGCGCATCGGTTAGTGTGGCGTCGAGCCCATCCACTGCAATCACCTGGCCCTGCAGGACTACTCCGCATCTTGCCGTCCATCGCTCCTTGTAGGCACCAGCCTCGAGCGTCCGCACGGGCTCGGCTTCCGGTTTGCAAGTCTCGGGCAGGCGCAGGTTGAGGCTGAGGCGCATCTCGCCGCGTGCCGGCACCTTCCACACTATGACAAAGGTATTTTCACCGACCTCCCGCATGTCGAGGTAGGCAGGTCGTAGCTCATGGGCCGATGCAATTGAAGCAAGCAACGGCAGCATCAGGATCCAGAGAGTTGCAGCGATTCGGATCATGGCTTGGTCTCTCGAACTGCAGGTTCGACAATCACGTCGTAGTGCTTGAGCAACTCCTTAAGGCGGCTGTTTTCGATCTCCTCGCGTTTGGCGTTTTTCCACTCGAGCACCACGGGGTCGCGGATCTCTTGCAGCGCAGGGACATGCCCGAAGATGTGCTCCGAGACCCGCACAAGATGCAGGCCGAAACCGGATCGTACCGGCCCCGTCCATTGGTTAGGCGCGGCGTTGTCGAGTGAGTCGGCAAACTCGGAACCGAAGGCCTGGGCAATCGAGGTCTTGGTAGTGAGCGGTAGCTCGACGGGAAGCAGAGACGGATCGCCCAACGACGAAACATCGATGCCGGGGTTGGTCAAAAGAATCTTGAGAAACGATGCTGCATCCTGCTCAGCTGCACTACCGCGGCGCTGCGGACTGAGATACACCTGCTCGAAGGCGAGCATCGGATCGACTTCAAACTCCTTTTGATGGGCTTCGAGATAGGCCTCGATTTCTGCATCCGTCGGGGCGGTCTGCTCGACTTCTGCGTCGTTGAGAAACTCCATCTTCTGTCGCAGCCGGCGGCGAATGACGGTATCGTCCTGGTCGAGACCAAGCTTCTTGGCTTCCCGTGAAAAAATTTCCTCTTTGACGTAGTCGTCGATTAGGCCCTTGAGTTCATCCTCGGTGGGCGGCCGCTGGCCGGTCTTGGCGTAGATCGTCGCCAATTGTTCGATACGAGATGCAGTAACAATGATGCGCTCGGGCGCTTCTGCCCCTCCACCTCCGATGAGTGCAGAAATTCCAAAGATAGCAAGCGAGATCAACAAGAAATGGAGCAGAGGCTCCCTCGCTATACGGCCGAACATTGCTGCACATCCACCCGCTGGCTAAGATCCATTTCACTCAGCCCAACCCGTGCCTGCTCTATCCAGATCATCAAGACTTCTCCGGCGAGTACCAGATGGGCGAGGTGTAAGCCCGCTCCTGGATCGAGGTGGGAATTTCCGGCGGCAGTGTCAGGCCGTAATACTTGGCGTCATAGGTGGTCCAGCGCGGCGTCGGGATTTCCAGAACACGGCCATAGTAGAAGGCGCGGAGGGAGGAATCAAAGTCGGGATCCTTCCACACGGCAATCAGTTCGGGAGCGCCGATGGTGTTGGACCAGTTGGCATTGGAGACATCGACGGAGTTGCCGACGGGCGGAAGCTTGCCGTCGGCTCCCGGTTTGCGGTCGCCGCCCCACACGACATCATAGACCTTCTCCTGCATTTCGCCCTTGCCATCGACCCAGCCCTTGACGATCTGATAACGATCAAGATTGGCGCCGATCGGATCCTTCAGGGCTGCGATGAGGAAGGTCGGCACCTTGCCATCCGGCGCCGAACCCAAGTCGCCGCCCATCGGCACGCCCTTAGTATAGCCGGCAATGGCGGGACTCCGGGTCTGAGCATCGGACTCCGTGAAGTCGTAGCCGCCGAAAAAGCGCACCGCCATGCGCGGGCCGGTCGTGGCATAGGTCTCGCGCCGCTGCATGGCATCGAAAATCGCTTCGCGGGTGTTCGCCGCCGCCCATACCGCCGCATAGCCGGAGGCGGATGTCTCCCATTCCATGATCTTGCCTGACCGGCCGGCCATAAATTCCCTTGTTGACCGCTCCGCGCCGGGTTCCATGCCCGAGGTCTTGCCCCAGTAATTGTCTTCCTCAACCCCGGCAAGCCCCGTATGCGCGTCGGTCGAGCCGACCATGCCGAACTTGTAGGGGTTGGCGCCAATCTCGCCCTCAAGCTTCAATCCGAGTTTCAGTGCCGAACGGGAATATTCATACTGCAACATGTCGTTCGACTTCGCGACAGTCAGATCGAGATTGCCCTTGTCCCACTTCTCGAAGTTGGCGAACTCGTCAGTGGGGGACAGAACGGGGTGGGTCTCGCCGTCACCCTTGATCTGGGTGGCTTCATAGAGCCGTTCCCACTTCATGCGGGTCTCGGCATACTCCCGGTCGATGGGCGTACCGGTACCAGGTTCGATGATCGGGAACATCTGACCATTCGAGAGATTGCCGTTGTGGGCGATGGCAAGCACCTGGCCCCCGGTCTTGTCCACATAAGCCTGCATCCATTTCCAAAGATCGCGCGGGTCGTTGCTTCCCAGCGGTTTCGTGGTGGTAAGAGGCACGACCTGGCCGGCCTTTTCGCCATTGTCGCGGAAAATCACGTTGCGGTGAAGGTTGTTTCCCTCCGCAGTCGAGGTCCACTCGTAGCCAATGAGGGCGGTGAACCGGCCCGGGTCGTTGTATTCCTCCGCCGCCTTGATCGTGTCATCCCAGACGTTCCTGTAGGGGAGCGTGTCGGCACCATACACCATGACTTTCGGAATGTTTCCGGCTGCAAAGGCTTTGACCATCTCGATGGCAGCCTCCGGACCCCGGCCAGACTGGATCATGTCGTACCACGTGCGGGCTTTCGGATCGGCGAGCAATTCGGGCTTGCCCGCCAGGAGGTCGGTGATCATTCCCATATTGTCCGAGTGATCGGCCACCACGAGGAAGTCCAGAGGACGCGAGAGCTTGGCGGGCTGGTTGGTGGACGACATGACCTGCTCGCCCCGCGCAAATCGATAGGCATCGCGCGGTGTCAGCCGGGCTCCGAAGGCCCCGGCGTCGAAGGAAACGGCAGTGTGAAGGTGGGTATCGCCGAACAGTGGTCGGGTTGGGAAGTTGCGGTCGGCGTAAGGCGAATAGGGTCGCTTGGTTGGAAATGCCCTTGCCGCCTTTTCGACCGTAAGGTCGCCTGTATCGCCCTCGGCCATGACAGGAACCGAGAGCGCGACAATCGTGGCACCAATTAGGAGAGTCCTGACAAACTGCATCATCATGTTTCGCCCTTGATTTCCTTGCCGAACGCTTGCGCCGTTCACTCATCATGACAAACGGAACGCGGCTCTCGACAAGTTTGAGAACATATTATCAGATATATTCAACATCTAACGAATATTTCCTTGACCCAAGTCAAACGGCAAGACTGGACTTCTTCTTCAGAAAGGCAATAATTACACGGGTTACTTTGCGCGGTCTTACAACTAATATTGCCGAGGATAGTGATTTAGGCGGACTCTCGTAGGCAAATCGGCGAAGCCGCCGAGTACATGCTCAGGCAATAGGGCGATATAGCCTGCCGGTTTGCGGTCGCGGAGCGTCCTTTCGATTGCTAATCGACTGAAAGGCGATTCCTAGCTTGATATGCATTTCGCCTCACTGCGTTCCTGATCACAATCGACATCTGCGTGGTGGGCGCCATCACGGTGGCAAATCGCCCCTCCCGCAAACGACCACCCTTGCAGTAGCAAAAGCTCAACCTTCTTTTGCTATCGCTGGAGCCGATGGCGTTGGAGATGGATTCGGCGATGAAAATTCCGGCAGTGATGATTCTGATGGCCGCCGCCCTGCAGCCGGTCTGCGCCTTCGGCGAGACCGAATGGATGGGCGGCGCGAGACAATGGTCGGTCGGCTTTGCGAATGAGAGCCCACATCCCTACTGCCGCCTGCTGTGGGACAGCGAGATCGGCAAGACCATGGAATTCCGCCAGAGCGCGACCGAGACGTTCTGGCTGGTATCAAAGATCACATGGGACATTCCGGCCAATACCAAGACCGAGGTGACGCTGACCAACCGTACGACGACGAAAGTGGTCGCCGCCGAGTTCTTCGGCAAGAACACGCTTCGCCTCTGGGGTCCGGCCAGCAAGGGGAGCGGCGGACTGAAGAAGATCATCAAGAATTCCTTTGCCGGAACGCCTGACGTGCAGCTTACCTTTGCCGGCGACGAAGGCGACTGGACGCTGCCGCTCTCGCGGGTGGAGCAGCTCTACCCGACCTTCGTCCAGTGCCTCAAACGTCTCGAGGCCGGCGAAAAGCCAAAGCAGAATTCCGAAACCCAGCCGTTCTGAGGCCGATCATAACGGCGGCGCAGTATCGCGGATCAGGGTGCGGACAGTCTCGATATCGCCGTTGAGCGGCCGTTCGTCGCCATAATGGGAAACATGCTGCCGCACGGCTTGATAGACAAGGTCCGTGCCTGGCGCCCGCGGCGCGGTGGCCGCCAGGAAATCATGCGCCTGGGCAGCGGCCATCAGCTCGATCGCAAGGATATATTCGGCATTGTCGATGACGGCGAGCAGCTTGCTGGCGGCGGCCGTCGGATGCGCGAGGAAATCCTCCTGCAGGCCGGAGGTCAGCCCGCCGTCCATGGCCGCCGGTGCGGCAAGGCGGCGGTTCTCGTTGCTGAGGGCGGCTGCGGTATATTGGGCGATCATCAAGCCGGAATGGCGGCCGGCGTCGCTGGCCAGAAACGGAGGCAGGCCGCTTACCAGCGGATTGACCAGCCGGTCCATACGCCGTTCGCTGATCGCACCGATCTGAGCGAGCGCAATCGCCAGGCTATCGGCCGCCTGCCCAAGCGCCGGGGCGACCGCATGCGCCTCGGAGCAGACGATCGGCTGTTCCGGCGTGCCTGAGACAGCCGGATTGTCGGTCACTGAGGCAAGCTCCTGATCGACGACGCGGGCGGAATTGTCGAAGACGTCGCGGGCGGCGCCATGCGCATGCGGCACCGAACGAAGGCTGAGCGCATCCTGCGTGCGCCGGCCGAAGGCGGCGGCGACAAGGCCGCTGCCGGCAAGCCGCGCGCGCAGCGTCGCTCCCACTTTCTCTATTCCCGCCGATGGGCGCAGCGCCAGCACAGCGGCGTCGAAGGCGGCGATCTGGCAGCCCGCCGCTTCCAGCGTCAGGGCTGCGGTGGCATCGGCCCAGTCGAGCAGCCGTTCGGCGCGTGACAGCCCCACGGCGGTCAGGCCGGTGGCGCAAGCGGTGCCGTTGACAAGGCTCAAGCCTTCCTTGGCGCCGAGCACCAGCGGTTCGAGCCCGATCGCAGCAAGCGCCTCGCGACCGCTCATGCGCCGGCCGGCCAGGTGAGCGCTGCCTTCGCCGATCAGAACAAGGGCAATATGGGCATTGTGGACGAGATAACCGGCAGAGCCCTTGGATGGCACGTCGGGAATGCAATCATGTTCCAGCAAGGCCGCGAGATGCTCGACGATCCCGCGCCGCACGCCGGAATGGCCATGGGCGAAATTGGCGATCCCGGCGGCGATGATGGCGCGCACCTCGCGGGCAGCCAGCAATGGCCCGACGCCGCAGGCATGGCTGAGCACGATGCTGCGCGACAACAGGCTCTGCGAGGCCCGATCGACGACGGTATCCGCCAGCGCCCCGACGCCGGTATTGACGCCGTAGGCGCGCACGCCCGTCTCGACGATACGCGCAACGATGCGGCTTGCCTGCTCGACCCGCCCCCAGGCGGCCGGCGACAGCGCCAGCGCTTCCCCTGACCCGACGCGCGCGACATCGCGCCAGGTCAGCACGGCATCGATGGTGATCGTCATTGACCGCTTCCGAAATGGCCGATGAACTGGCGGAAAGCCGGTGTCGCGCCGCCGGTGAACATCTCGTCCGGCTTGCCGCTGCTTTCGATCAGCCCCTCGCGCATGAAGACGACGCGGTTCGAGACGTTGCGGGCAAAGCTCATCTCATGGGTGACGACGAGCATGGTCATGCCTTCCTCGGCCAGCGCGCGCATGACGCGCAGCACTTCGCCGACAAGCTCCGGATCGAGCGCCGAGGTCGGCTCGTCGAACAGCATCACCTTCGGCTTCATCGCCAGCGCACGGGCGATCGCGGCCCGCTGCTGCTGGCCACCGGAGAGATGGGCCGGATAGGCATGGCGCTTATCTGATATGCCGACCTTTTCGAGCAGCGCTTCGGCCTCGGCGATGCAGTCGGCGCGCGGTCGCTTGAGCACGTGGATCGGCCCTTCGATGACGTTCTGCAGGATCGTCATATGGGACCAGAGATTGAAGGACTGGAACACCATGCCGAGTTCGGAGCGGATATGGTCTACCTGTTTCTGGCTGGCCGGCTTGCTCGTGGCGCCCTTGTGCACCATGCGGATCTGTTCGCCGTCGACCCAGATCTCGCCGTCGCTTGCGGTTTCGAGCAGGTTGATGCAGCGCAGAAAGGTCGACTTGCCGGAGCCGGAGGCACCGAGCAGCGAAATCACATCGCCGTCTTCGGCATCGAGGGAAATGCCGCGCAATACTTCGTGCGTACCGAAGCTCTTGCGGATATTGCGGACCGATAGTCGGGTTACGCCTGGCATGGGTGCTCCAATAGGGTCAAAGATCACTATGCCTTCAGCGCCTGCGGAATGGCGCGGCGATGTCGGGACAGCGAATATTCGAGCAGAGCCATGCCCTGCAGGATGATGAAGTTGAGAACGAGATAGATGATCGCCGCACAGAGAAAGACTTCCATTGTGCGGTAGGTCTGCGAGATCAGCCGCTGGGCGACGCCGGTGACCTCCCAGACGGTGACGAGGCTTGCGAGCGCCGTCGACTTCATCATCAGCACGATCTCGGTGGAATAGGCCGGCAGCGCGTGGCGGAAGGCGATCGGCGCCAGGATACGGCGCACCAGCAGGAAGCCGGACATGCCGATCGAGCGCGCCGCCTCGATCTCCTTCGGCGAGACGGCACGAATGCCGCCACGGAAGATCTCCGCCGTGTAGCCGGCGGTGCAGAGCGCCAGCGACAGCACGGCGCAGACCATCGGCTCACGCAGGAACGGCCACAGGAAGGAATAGCGGATGAAGCCGAACTGGCCGAGGCCATAGAATACCAGGAACATCTGGATCAAAAGCGGCGAGCCGCGGAAGACGAAGATATAGCCTTTGGCAAAGCCCGAAAGCACTTTGTTGCCACTGGTCCGCATCCAGACGATGACAAGCGCCAGCAGGCCGCCGGAGACGATCGACAGGGAAAACAGGATGAGCGTCGTCGGCACGGCCTTGAGCAGGGTGACCATGGTCGAGGCGATGAAGGTGAAATCCATTGCCGCCTCCTTACGCCTGGCCCATGGCGGATGCCGGCATGCTGCGATTGGCGCGGCGCTCCGCCCCGTTGAAGATGCGGTCCGAAAGGTTGGTCAGGAGCAGATAGAGACAGCCGCCGGCGATGAAGAACAGGAAATATTGCCGGGTCGAGCCCGCCGCCACCTGGCTGGTGCGCATCAGCTCGGCAAGGCCGGTGACGGAGATCAGGGCCGAATCCTTGAGACTGAGCTGCCAGACGTTACCGAGGCCGGGAATGGCGAGGCGAAACACCTGCGGCATGATGATGCGGCGAAGGCGCATGCCGCGATGCATGCCGATCGCCGAGGCGGCCTCAAGCTCGCCCTTGGAGATGGCGAGAAATGAGCCGCGGAAGACTTCCGCCTGGTAGGCGCCGGAGATGATGCCGACGGCAAGCGCGCCGGCGGCAAAGGAGGGCAAGCCGAGGAACCCTTCGTAGCCCATCGCCTGGCCGATCGAGGTGACGGCCGACGAGCCGCCGAAATAGATGAGATAGATGATCAGCAGTTCCGGCACGCCGCGAAACACGGTCGTGTAGACATTGCCAAGCGTGACAAGGACGAGACTGCCGGAGAGTTTCGCGGCTGCGACGATCGCGCCAAGCACGGCGCCGATCGCCAGCGCCGTCGCCGTGACAGCCAGCGTCATCAAGGCGGCGGCAATGAGCAGCGCGCCCCATCCCGTCGAGCCGAAGCCGAGAAGTTCCAAGCTTGCCATATCGTCCGTTCCCCGTCCGTGGCAGTGTTTTGCGGATTGACACCAGAGTATGATGCCGAAAAGTGTCAGCGGTTTTCGGACGACATCATGCTCTAACTCTCTTATTTGGAACAGGATTCAGATTTTAGGCCGACCCCGGCCTAAAATCTTCCTGTTCGAGCATGCGGTCTCCGGCGACAAAGCCGGAGACCGGTGTTTGCGGCCGAAAGGCCGAAACGCTTATTGCGGGCTGACGTCGACCTTGAACCACTTCATCGAGAGGTTCTTGACGGTGCCGTCGGCAAGTGCGGACTTGATTGCTTCGCTGAACTTGTCGCGCAGGTCCGTATCCGCCTTGCGGACACCCAGGCCTTCGCCCTCGCCCCAGATCGAACCGGCGATCTCGGGGCCGGTGAAGTCGAGCGCGCCGTTGGCGGACGCAAAGGCATTGTTGAAGTAGACGGCGTCATCGAAGCCGAGGTCGATGCGGCCGTTCTGCAGGTCGAGGTCGCGGTCGGCACCGGTCTTGTATTCGCGGATCTCGGCAATATCGCCGAAATTGTCATAGACGAACTTGGCGTAGACGGTCGCCGCCTGGATGCCGATCGTCTTGCCCTTGAAGGCGGCCTTCAGCGCGTCGATCTCCTTCACGCCGGTCTGGCCGGGCGTCATCTTGATCGTGGTGCCGGTGCCGGCGGCCTTTGCCAGCGGGCTGTCCTTGGCGGTGGCAAAGGCGGCAGGGGTGGCGGCATAGGGAATGGTGAAGTCGATGACCTGCTTGCGCTCATCGGTGATCGACAGCGCATCCATGATGACGTCGAACTTGCCGGCGTTGAGCGCCGGGATCATGCCGTCCCAGTCGGAGGCGACCAGCGTGCATTCGATCTTGGCGCGCTCGCACAGCACCTTGGCGAGTTCCGGTTCGAAGCCGCCGAGCGTACCGTCGGCGTTGGTGAGGTTCCAGGGCGCATAGGCGCCTTCGAGTGTAATGGTCGCCTTCGTCCAGTCTTTGGAAAAGGCAGGCGCGGCGAAGGCGGAAAAAGCCGCCACGCCACAAAGCAGGATTGCGCTGAATTTCATTTGTGAATTCTCCTCTGGAATTGAAACAGACCTTGCGGCACCACGGCCGGTCTTCGCCGGCTTGCCCTTTCCTGTCCTATTTCTGTTTCAAGGACCGATTGGGAGGTTGTATATGGTACCATATGAGATATTTTGTGATATGCAAGAGGAAAGTCGAATTATGTAGCGAATTCCATTCGTGCAAAAGGAATAGGCAATGAAGCGTCCCGGTGAGATGAAGCGCGAATTGGCGCAGAATGATAGCACCCCGCTCTATGCCGGCGTCAAGCAGGTGATCCTCGACCGCATCCACAGCGGCGAGTGGCCGCCGAAATATCGCGTGCCCTCGGAAAACGAACTGGTGGTCGAGCTCGGCGTCAGCAAGATGACCGCCAACCGGGCGCTGCGCGAACTTGCCAACGAGGGCGAACTTGTCCGCATCCAGGGCGTCGGCTCCTTCGTTGCGGAGCGCAAGGGTTATTCGGCGCTGTTCGAGGTCCGCAACATCGCCGAGGAAATCGCCGAACGCGGTCATGCCCACGAGGCCTCCGTCGTTGTTCTCGCCCAGGAAACCGCCTCTCCCGAGGTTGCCGACGCGCTCGAACTGCCGATTGGTGCCGCGGTTTTCCACTCGCTGATCGTTCACAGCGAAAACGGTGTTCCGGTACAGATCGAGGACCGTTTCGTCCATCCGGAGGCCGCGCCTGAATATCTCGACCAGGATTTTTCGACGCTGACGCCGAACGCTTATCTGACAGCCGCAGCCCCGCTCAGCGGCTCCGAGCACGTTGTCGAGGCGGCGATGCCACAGGCCTGGGAATGCAAGCTGCTGACCATCATGAAGACCGAACCGTGCCTGACGATCCGCCGGCGCACATGGTCGGCAAAACAGGTGGTCTCGACCGCCCGCCTCGTCTATCCCGGCCACCGCTACCGGCTGGAAGCGCGCAGCGGCAAGATGTTCGAGGAATAAAAACACTGCCCATGTTGTATATGGAACATAGCGGACTTATTGCGACGCCGGCGTGAAACGGGCCACCAACGCATGACGATCGCCCGGATAGGTGAAGCGCACATGCGTCACCGGGCCGGCGCCGCTCCAGGTCCGGCGCTCGACCACGAGGCAGGCGGTATTGCGCGCTATGTCGAGGACGGCGGCCACTTCGGCATTGGCCGAGACGGCGTGGATCCGGTGTTCGGCCGTGCTCCACGGCACCTGGTTGAGCAGCCACGGCCCCGGCGCGATCGTCAGGAAATCGGCATTGGCGGCCTCCGGCACCGTCGCAAGGCTGATCAGCCGCTCCTCCAGGCAAAAGGGCCGCATGCCGGCACTGTGGATGCAGACGATCTCGACGACCGAGGACGCCACCGGCAGTTCCAGCCTTCGGCTGTCTTCCGCCTTGGCCTTGCGGCTCGTCTTCTTCGAGACCGCATAGGAATAGGGCAGGTTCAGCGACTGCACCTCGGCCTTGATATCGTGGATTTCGAGAACAGCCGATTGCGCCTGCGGCTGGGTGACGAAGCTGCCGGACTTCTTGCGGCGCTCGATCAGGCCGGCCTTGGCGAGCTGGGTCAGCACCTTGTTCACCGTCATGCGCGAGCAGTCATACTGCGTGGCGAGATCGACCTCGAAGGGAATGCGGTACCCCGGCGGCCAATCGCCCGAGACGATTCGGCCCTCGATGTCGCTGAGGATGCGCTGATGCAAGGTGGGATCCCTGCTTTGGTTCATCGCCACGTTCCGATTGGTCTCCCGCTATCTCTTTGTTTTTACGCGATTCCAGACGAAAAACCACTACACATTTTTGCTGGAACTGCTCTAATTCGAATGTCCGGACAGGAAAAGCTCTTTTTCAGGCGGCCAGCAATTCGCCCATGACAGCGAGGAAACGCCGGTCGATGGCGTCGCGCCTGAGATGGCGGCCGCCCTCCACCTGCTTGCGGCCGCGTGCCCAAACGCAATCGATCGAAATGCCGCCGGCAAACAGCCAGTGATCGAGGATCTGGTCACCTGTGAGATAGGGAACGGCTTCGGTGTCGAGTGAGACGATATCGGCGGAATGGCCCTCGACGAGACCTGCCGGCGCCTTCAGCGCGGCGCCACCACCGGCAAGTGCATGTGTGAACAGCGAAAGCGCCGTCGAGCCGCCGGGTGCAGCGACGACGTTGCGAGCGCGAAGCGCCAGGCGCTGCGAATATTCGAGCTGGCGCAGTTCCTCCGGCACCGAGATCAGCACGTTGGAATCCGAGCCGATGCCGTAACGTCCGCCCTCTTCGAGGAAAAGCGGCCCGGCAAAGGCGCCGTCGCCGAGATTGGCTTCGGTGATCGGGCAGAGGCCGGCGATCGCGCCGCTTTTCGCCATCCGCCGCGTTTCGTCCTCGGTCATGTGCGTCGCATGGATCAGGCACCAGCGCTCATCCACAGGCGCATGATCGAGCAGCCATTGCACAGGCCGCGCACCGGACCAGGCGATGCAGTCCTCGACCTCCTTCACCTGCTCGGCGACATGGATATGGATAGGACCGTCGCCGGCCATCGGCACGAGCTTTATAAGCTCGTCCGGGGTCGCCGCGCGCAGGCTGTGCGGCGCCAGCCCGAGCTCGGCGCCGGCGAGCCGGCCGGTCACCCTCCGGCATCCCTCCATCAGCCTTTCGAAGCTTTCGAGCGAATTGATGAAACGCCGCTGACCGTCGATGGGAGCAGCTCCGCCGAAGCCGGAATGGGCATAGAAGACCGGCAGCAGCGTCAGGCCGATCCCGGTCTCTTCGCTCGCCGCGCCGATGCGTTCGGCAAGCTCGGCTATATTGGCGTAAGCGCTGCCATCCCTGTCGTGGTGAAGATAGTGGAACTCGCCGACGCGGGAAAAACCGGCCTCCAGCATTTCCGCATAAAGCTTGGCCGCGACCGCCTCGACATGATCAGGCGTCATCGCCAGGGCAAATTTGTACATGACCGTGCGCCAGCTCCAGAAGCTGTCGTTGGCCGGGCCGCGCACTTCCGCAAGGCCGGCCATCGCCCGCTGGAAGGCATGGCTGTGCAGGTTCGCCATGGCGGGAAGGAGGAGAGCGTGGCGTTCGTCGCCGGGCTCGGGAGACGTACCAATTTCAACCCGCGCGATGCGCCCAGCCTCGAGCGTCAGCCGCACATCCTTTTGCCAGCCTTGCAGCGTCAGCGCCGTGTCTGCGTGAAGTGTGGTCATGGCCTTCCCTCTCCTTTTGCCGTGCCGCCGATCTTCCTTTTCCAGAAAAGCGCGCAAAATTTCTCTTGTCACCCGTCGATTATGTATATACATGTTATTGACATAAGGAAAGGCGCAAAGCTGATGACCGGGAACAATTTTTCAGAGGAAGCCGCATCCGCCGACGCCCGCCCAGTTCTTTGGCGCAATGCGCGGCTGGCCACGCTGGCGCCTGGCAAAGAAGGGCTCGGCATCGTCGAAAAGGGCGCCGTGCTGGTCGAAAACGGCCGCATCGCCTTTGCCGGCGCCGAAAGCGAGCTGCCGGCATCGGCCGTCGAGCACTCCGAAATCGTCGATCTCGAAGGCCGCTGGGTAACGCCCGGCCTCGTCGACTGCCACACCCATATCGTCCACGGCGGCAATCGCGCCCGCGAATTCGAAATGCGCCTTGCAGGCGCCACCTATGAGGAGGTCGCCCGCGCCGGCGGCGGCATCGTCTCCTCGGTGAAGGCGACCAATGCGCTGTCGGTCGAAGAGCTCGTTGCCGGGGCTCTGCCGCGGCTCGACACGCTGCTTGCCGAAGGTGTCACGACGATCGAGGTCAAGTCCGGTTACGGGCTGAACCGAACCGGTGAAGTGAAGATGCTGCAGAGCGCCCGCCTGCTCGGCCATATCAGACCGGTCCGCGTCGCCACCAGCTATCTCGGCGCCCATGCGACGCCTCTCGAATATAAGGGTCGCAACGGCGATTATCTCGATGATGTCGTCCTGCCCGGTCTCGATGACATGCATAATCTCGGTCTCGCCGATGCCGTCGACGGCTTCTGCGAGGGCATCGCCTTTTCCACGACCGAGATTGCCCGCGTCTTCGACAAGGCAAAGGCGCTCGGCCTGCCGGTCAAGCTGCATGCCGAGCAGCTCTCCAATCTTGGCGGCGCCAGGCTCGCCGCGTCCTATGGCGCGCTTTCGGCCGATCATCTTGAATATCTCGACGAAGATGGCGTTGCGGCGATGGCCGCAGCCGGCACCGTCGCCGTGCTGCTGCCCGGCGCCTTCTACGCCATCCATGAGAAGCAGAAACCACCGGTAGAGGCGTTGCGGCGGGCAGGCGTGCCGATTGCGATCGCCACCGATTGCAATCCCGGCACCTCGCCGCTCACCTCGATGTTGCTCACCATGAACATGTCGGCCACGCTTTTCGGCCTCACCGTCGAGGAATGCATCGCCGGCGCCACCCGCGAAGGCGCCCGCGCGCTCGGTCTGCTCGACAAGACGGGAACGCTCGAACCCGGCAAATCCGCCGACCTTGCCATCTGGAATATCGAAAGCCTTGCGGAGCTCGTCTACCGCATCGGCTTCAATCCTCTTCACATACGCGTCTTCAAGGGCGAAAGGAACGGTCGATGACCATCACGCTCCACCCGGGCTCCGTCTCGCTAAAAGATCTGGAAATCATCTACTGGACCGGCGCATCGGCAAGGCTCGATCCCGCCTTCGATGCCGGCATCGCCAAGGCCGCTGCACGCATCGCCGAGATCGCCGCCGGCAATGGGCCGGTCTACGGCATCAATACCGGCTTCGGCAAACTCGCCTCGATCAAGATCGACAGCGCCGATGTGACCACCCTGCAGCGCAATCTCATCCTGTCACATTGCTGCGGCGTCGGCGCGCCGCTGCCTGAGAATATCGTGCGGCTGATCATGGCGCTGAAGCTGGTCTCGCTCGGGCGCGGCGCCTCCGGCGTGCGGCTGGAACTGGTGCGGCTGATCGAAGGCATGCTTGATAAGGGCGTCATTCCGCTGATCCCGGAAAAAGGCTCGGTCGGGGCCTCCGGCGATCTTGCGCCCCTTGCCCATATGGCGGCGGTGATGATGGGCGAGGCCGAAGCCTTCTTCGCCGGAGAACGCCTCCCAGGCGCGCAAGCCCTCGAAAGGGCCGGCCTCAAACCGGTCGTGCTCGCCGCCAAGGAGGGCCTGGCGCTGATCAACGGCACCCAGACCTCGACGGCGCTGGCGCTTGCCGGTCTCTTCCGCGCCCATCGTGCTGCACAGGCAGCGCTGATCACCGGCGCCATGTCCACCGATGCCGCCATGGGCTCTTCGGCGCCTTTTCATCCGGATATTCACACATTGCGTGGCCACAAGGGCCAGATCGACACTGCAGCCGCGCTCCGGGCGCTCCTCGAAAACTCCATCATCCGCCAGAGCCACATCGAGGGGGACGAGCGCGTCCAGGATCCCTATTGCATCCGCTGCCAGCCGCAGGTCGACGGCGCCTGCCTCGATCTGCTGCGCTCGGTTGCCCGCACGCTTGAAATCGAGGCCAATGCGGTCACCGACAATCCTCTGGTGCTGTCGGACAATTCCGTCGTTTCCGGCGGCAATTTCCACGCCGAACCCGTCGCCTTCGCCGCCGACCAGATCGCGCTCGCCGTCTGCGAAATCGGCGCGATTTCGCAGCGCCGCATCGCACTGCTGGTCGATCCGACCCTCTCCTACGGCCTGCCGGCCTTCCTCGCCAAGAAGCCGGGCTTGAACTCCGGCCTGATGATCGCCGAGGTGACGTCGGCGGCGCTGATGTCCGAGAACAAGCAGATGTCACACCCAGCCTCGGTCGATTCGACGCCGACTTCGGCCAACCAGGAAGACCATGTCTCCATGGCCTGCCATGGTGCCCGCCGCCTGCTTGGCATGACCGAAAACCTGTTCGGCATCATCGGCATCGAGGCGCTGACCGCCGCCCAAGGCGTCGAACTGCGCGCGCCGCTGTCGACGAGCCCGGAACTTGCCAAGGCGATCACTGCCATCCGCACCAAAGTTCCGAGCCTCGACGTCGATCGCTATATGGCAAACGACCTCGCCGCCGCCGCCGAACTGGTGGCAACGGGCGCGCTGAACGCCTCGGTTTCGAATGGTATTCTGCCGATTTTGGAGGGTTGATCATGGTGGTGAAGGAAAAAGTCCCCTCCCCAACCCCTCCCCACAAGGGGGAGGGGCTAAGCCGTGGCACCGCCTCACGAAACAACAAGCCGGCGGCATACTCTGCGCTGGAAGCTGAATACGGCAAGAGCCGCACGTTAAGTCCCTCCCCCTTGTGGGGAGGGGTTGGGGAGGGGTTTCTATGACCACCCCATACGAAACCCGTCAGGGCACCTCCCCCATCATCCTCGGTTTCCCCCATACCGGCACCGAGGTGCCGGCCGGGATCGCCGACCGCCTCAACGACAACGGCAGGATGCTGGCCGACACCGACTGGCACATCCACCGGCTCTATGACGGTCTTCTCGACAATGTCACGGTCGTGCGCGCCACCTTCCACCGCTATGTGATCGACGCCAACCGCGATCCGGCGGGCGTCAGCCTCTATCCCGGCCAGAATACCACCGGCCTTATTCCCCAGACGGATTTCGACGGCAAGGCGATCTGGAAGGATGGCCAGGCGCCTGACGAAGCCGACGTCGCGGCGCGGCTGCGGGACTTTCATGCCCCCTATCATGCGGCACTTGCCGCCGAGATCGAGCGCGTGAGAGCAATCCATGGCGTCGCAATTCTCTACGACTGCCACTCGATCCGCTCCCACATTCCCTTCCTCTTCGAAGGCAAATTGCCGGATTTCAATATCGGCACCGACATGGGCAAAACGTGCGACAGCGCGATCGAGCAGGCGACGCTCACCGTCGTCGAAGCCGCCGAAGGTTACGACAGTGTGCTCAACGGTCGCTTCAAGGGCGGCTGGACGACACGCCACTATGGTCGGCCCGATACCGGTGTGCACGCGATCCAGATGGAGCTTGCGCAATCGACGCATCTCCAAACCGCGGCGGCGCCCTTCGCCTACGATGCCGCCAAGGCAGACAGACTCCGCGTCCATCTCAAAAACATTCTGGTGCGCATCGAACAGATCGCGCCCGACCTGAAACGCTGACGCCCGAAACCTGAGAACAGGGGAACCGCCATGAACAATCCACGCCACAATATCCGCGAAATCCGCGCGCCCCGCGGCAACGATCTCACTGCCAAGAGCTGGATGACCGAAGCGCCGCTGCGCATGCTGATGAACAATCTCGACCCAGACGTCGCCGAAAATCCGAACGAGCTGGTCGTTTATGGCGGCATCGGCCGCGCCGCCCGCACCTGGGAGGATTTCGACCGCATCGTCGCGACGCTGAAGACGCTGACGGAAGAAGAAACCTTGATTGTCCAATCCGGCAAGCCGGTGGCCGTCTTCCGCACCCACAAGGATGCGCCGCGGGTGCTGATCGCCAACTCCAACCTCGTACCGCATTGGGCGACCTGGGATCATTTTAACGAGCTGGATAAGAAGGGCCTTGCCATGTACGGCCAGATGACGGCCGGCTCGTGGATCTATATCGGAACGCAGGGCATCGTGCAGGGCACCTACGAGACCTTTGTCGAGGCCGGCCGCCAGCACTACGGCGGCAATCTCAAGGGCAAATGGATCCTGACCGGCGGGCTCGGCGGCATGGGCGGCGCCCAGCCGCTCGCCGCCGTCATGGCCGGCGCCTGCTGCCTCGCCGTCGAATGCAATCCCGATTCGATCGATTTCCGCCTGCGCACCCGCTATGTCGACGCCAAGGCCGAGACGCTCGATGAAGCGCTTGAGATGATCGACCGCTGGACAAAGGCCGGCGAGGCAAAGTCTGTCGGCCTGCTCGGCAATGCTGCCGAAATCCTGCCGGAGATGGTCCGTCGCGGCATCCGCCCCGATATCGTCACCGACCAGACCTCGGCCCACGACCCGATCAACGGCTACCTGCCGAAAGGCTGGACGATGGGTGAGTGGAAGGCAAAGCGCGAAAGTGATCCGAAGGCCGTGGAAAAAGCGGCGCGCGCCTCGATGCGCGAGCATGTCGAAGCGATGATCGCCTTCTGGAATGCCGGCGTGCCGACACTCGACTACGGCAACAACATCCGCCAGGTCGCCAAGGACGAAGGCCTCGAAAACGCCTTTGCCTTCCCGGGCTTCGTGCCGGCCTATATCCGCCCGCTGTTTTGCCGCGGCATCGGCCCCTTCCGTTGGGCGGCTCTTTCCGGCGATCCGGAGGATATCTACAAGACGGATGCCAAGGTGAAGGAGCTGCTGCCTGACAACAAGCACCTGCACAACTGGCTCGACATGGCCAGGGAGCGCATCGCCTTCCAGGGCCTGCCGGCACGCATCTGCTGGGTAGGTCTTGGCGACCGCCACAAGCTCGGCCTCGCCTTCAACGAGATGGTGAGAACAGGCGAACTCTCCGCCCCGATCGTCATCGGCCGCGACCATCTGGACTCCGGATCCGTCGCCTCGCCGAACCGCGAGACTGAAGCGATGAAGGACGGTTCCGACGCCGTCTCCGACTGGCCGCTGCTCAATGCCCTGCTCAACACGGCATCGGGCGCCACCTGGGTGTCGCTCCATCACGGCGGCGGCGTCGGCATGGGCTTCTCGCAGCACTCCGGCATGGTCATCTGCGCCGATGGCACGGACGATGCCGCAAGACGCCTCGAGCGCGTGCTGTGGAACGATCCGGCGACCGGCGTCATGCGCCACGCCGATGCCGGCTATGAGATCGCCATCGACTGCGCCAAGGAAAAGGGCCTGCGCTTGCCCGGCATTCTCGGGAACTGAGCCCGGTGAGGATCCTGCGCGCAGGCGATCACAAACGCATGCCCTGGAAAAACGGCAAGGGAGAGACGGTGGAGATCGCCGTCTTTCCACCGGACGCGTCGATCAACGACTTCGAGTGGCGCATCAGCATGGCAACGGTCGCAGAAGATGGCCCGTTTTCGATCTTTCCCGGCATCGACCGCACGTTGGCGATCCTTGATGGCAACGGCATGGTGCTTGATGTGGAAGGCAGATCTTCGGTGCCGCTGACAACGGCGAGCGATCCGCTGGCCTTCCCGGCGGATATCCCTGTCGCGGCCAGGCTCGAGGACGGAACAATCACCGATCTCAACGTCATGACGCGCCGTGGCCGGCTTAGCCATACGCTGATCCGCATCGACGTCGATGGCAGCAAAACCGTGCCCCTGCCGCCCTCGACATGCCTGTTGCTTTGCCATCGCGGCGCATTGTCATTCCGGCGGGACGGCGAGACCGGCGCGCTTGCGGCCGGCGATGCGCTGCTGGTGACGGATACGGCCGCAACCGTGCTGGAAATCGATGGCGAAGCCAGATGTTATCTCGCTTTGATCACCACAGCCTGATCTTCGAACAACGAACTGAAAACATTAAGCAATTGAGGATTTGGCGAAGCGTGTGCATAAACCATCGCCATCTCGGGCCATGGACGTCATTCCTCGTTTCGGTCTAAACTTCGCCCTTCTGATGCAGAAGAAGACCTAGACTGCCCGCAACGTGCCGGGGAGCAAGGGAGCAGGCGTGACGGATCCATACGATATTCTCGGCGTTGAACGCGATGCGGACGAGGCGCAGCTGAAGGCCGCCTATCGGCGCCTGGCGAAGGTCGCCCACCCCGATTCGGGTGGCGATTCGGAAGCCTTTGCCCATCTGCAGAAAGCCTATGGGCTGCTTCTCGATCCGGTCCGGCGCAAGGTCTACGACGATACCGGCTACGACGTCGAATTCGCCGATGCGGCCGAATTGCAGGCGCTGGTGATGATCGAGAAGCTCGTCACCGATGCAGTGCTCGACGAGCGCGCACCCGGAAGTTTCGATCCCGTGGCCGTCATGCAGGACAGTCTTTCCGAAGAACTGCGAAAGGCGCGTTTCAGCAAGAGCGAGCTGGAGCGCCACGCCTCGCGCATCGGACTGCATCTGGAACGGCTGGAAAAGCAGTCCGGCCGCGATGTGCTCGCCCACATGTTCCGCGCCCGCATCGAAGCAATCTCCAAGGCGGTCGCGGAAACCGAGGCGAAGATCAAGGCGGCGGAACGCGCCGCCGACATGCTCTCCGGCTATGTCTACGACATCGATCCGCCGCCGCTGTCTGATGACGCGGTTACCAGCATCGAATGGGTCGAAGCCTCAAGAAACCGCTCCACCGGCTGACGGCGTAGACGCGGCTGATCTTAATAAGCCAGCTTCGGATACCAGTCCGGTGCCCGACCTTCGGGCGTCGCATCGAGCACGGTCCAGAGCGGCATCAGGTCGGGCGCGCCGCGCGGATCCTCACCGGGATCGGCCGTCACACCGCCCATCTCCTGGCTCCAGAAATGGCGGATGGTGCCGTCGCGCCGCGTGAATACGTTGAAGGCGGCGTCATCGCTGCCATCCCTGCCGATTGCGTGATAGTCGCGGCTGTAGTCGTCCGTCATGTCGGAATAAAGCGGCAGATGATGCCAGCCGCGCTCCTTCTTGAAGGCCAGCAGCCTTTCGATCGGCGAGCGGGCGACGACAGCAAGGGCGGCGCGCTGCTGGATGTCAGGCACTTCGCCGTCCCAGGCCGACAGCAGCGAGGTGCACATCGGGCACGGGCGCTCGCGTTGCGGGCCGAACATGTAGCTGTAGACGATCAGCGTATCCTTGTCGGCGAAGAGCTCGGCAAAGGAGATCGGCCCATCGCTGCCTTGGAAGCGGTAGTCTTTCGTCACCTCGCCGCCCGGCGGCAGCGCCCGGCGCTGTCTTGCCACGCGCTCGATGTGCCGGCGCAATTCGATCTCTTCGGCCAGCAGCGCGTCGCGGGCGCTGCGATACGCCTGGCTCTCATTGGGAAACCGGACGACGTTCTTGGCCGCAAGCACGGCGGCGGGGACCAGATGTTGATTATCCATGATGATATCCTCCTTCTATTGCCGCGCGTCTCAGACGCGCCAAGGACGTGCTGAAGCCACGACCGCGGTGCCAGCACATCATTACAAGGACGATCGGCTGATGCGAAAATCGACAGAGCCGACGGAAAATATTCGCCCCGCGCTTTGGCCGGCTCAGCGCCCGGATCGCCAAAGCCCAGCAGATCAAGATCTCGCGTTCCGAAATGCGGACCATCGAACCAGCTCATGATCAGCATTGCGCCCTTCCGAGAGGACGCCGCCCCGTGAACTCATTTCACCGTCGGCTGCGAAACTCAGTGAACGGTGATCACCGGAATGCCAGCTTCGTCGGCGGCACGGATAAGCGCTGCTCGCGCGTCCTGAGCCGGAATTTCCCCATGAATTGCATTTCGGCACGCTCTAATCGCTATAAGATATTCTTCTCCGTCGTCGATCGGCCAGCCAACGGTCAGCATCTCGGCAGCCTGGAAAAGGGTTGCGACAAGCTTGTATTTTTCCGACCCACTCACGACGAGCATCAGAGGGGCAAACTCTTCGGATGTGCGCCACTTCATGACATTAGGTCTCCCCACAGTAAACATATTAGTAACCGTGCAAGAACCGTTCCGCGATCTTCGCTGGCATGCCGAAGCTCGTTTCGGAGGCCGCATAATGGAAAGGAGAACGTTTCTTAATGGCCGCTCTAGCCGCCCCAGCGTCGCCAGCGTCAGCATGGGCACCTGTTGGCAGGGAAACGGTCGCGCAAGATGGCCTTGACACGCCGCCATAAGCAATATATCTCTTCGGTTATATAGCTACATGGTGATATATGGATAGCAGCCTCGATTCGATTTTCTCCGCACTCTCAGACCCAACAAGGAGAGCAATCCTTGAGCGGCTTGCTAACGGCAAGGCGACCGTGGCCGAACTCGCAGATCCCTTCGAGTTGTCTCAGCCTGCCATCTCAAAGCATCTCAAGGTCCTGGAACAGGCCGGATTGATCCGCTCCGGCCGTGAAGCGACTTCGCGTCCCCGCGAACTTCAGCCGGACGCGTTGAAGAAAATTTCTGATTGGATTGGCGATTATAGACGCTTCTGGGATCAGAGCTTCGATCGTCTCGATGGCTATTTGTCCAAGGTACAAGGATACGAAGATGACAAATCCGAAGACTGATACTGACAATGCTCGCGATCTGGTTTTTGTACGAAGGTTCAATGCCCCCTGCGATCTCGTTTTCAGGGCATGGACCGACCCGAAAGCGCTAGCGCAATGGAGCGGTCCTCACGGTTTCAAGGCGGTGGGCGACCAGCTTGAAGTTTGGCCCGGCGGTAGACACCGCGCCTGTCTGATAGCGCCAGATGGAGAGGAGCACTGGGTTAGCGGAAAATACCTTGAGGTCGAGCCTCCGCACAGGCTTGTCTTCACACATGCCTGGGAAATCGGAACCGGCGAAACGAGCCCGGAAACGGTGGTCACGATTGCGCTAAAGGAAAGCGACGGAGGCACGGAAATGACGTTTCGGCAAAGTGGATTTGAAAGCGCATCGTCACTTGAGGGTCATGAAGGTGGTTGGTCGCAAAGCTTCGAGCGACTTGGCGTTTTTCTGGGGGCTGAATCCGAAAGGCCGGATCATGAATAAGGCGGCGATGAAGCTTTACTATTGCGAGACGCTCAATCCTCGGAAGGCCTGCGCCGCTGCCCGTTTTCTTAAAGCCGACGTGGAGTTCATAAGGATTGACCTGGCAAGCGGAGAACAGCGCACCACTGAATTCCTGGCTCTTAACCCGAACGGGAAAGTCCCTGTGCTGCAGGATGATGGCGGAACCTTGTGGGAAGCGAATGCCATCATGTGCCGGTTGTCTGACAGAGTTGCCTCGGATTTCTGGCCGCATGACCACCGGCAGATCGACGTGCTGCGCTGGTTGAGTTGGGATGCCAGTCATTTCACCCGGCACGGGGCAACGCTGTGGTTTGAAACCTTGATCAAGCCGTTGTTCGGCGGCGAGCCTGACGTCGCCGTGGTCGAAGATGCGAAGACGAGTTTCCGCCTCCATGCTCGCGTGCTCGACGATCATTTGGCCACGAACAGCGTTGCGGTCGGGAAGACACTGACTGTCGCAGATTTCGCACTAGCCGCTGCACTTCCTTATGCGACTTCTGCTGAGATTCCACTTTCCGAGTTCAGGCATATACAGGCGTGGTACGAACGGCTTGAACAACTAGATGCGTGGCGAAACCCTTTCCCGGCGTAACAAGGTGCGGCTGTCTCCGTTTGGCTGGCGTGGCTGATTGTTCAACGTGGCTTTGACGACCGATTTGACGCGCTGCCCCCAGGTAGAGATAGTTTACAGCCGTTCCGTGCTTATTATTTCCGGCCCACATTTCTACAAGTTCTGCCGATGATCGCTCACTCATCCAATCCACGGGGCCCCGCTTCTCCGCCGCTGAAATCTCTTCCGCCATTAAACGACAAGAAGAAAGCGGCGATATGCGCAAGGACTGAAAAGCAAAAAGGGCGCTCGACCCTTGCGGGGAGCGCCCTTATCCTGTCGGACAACGAACAGTTCGACGACGTCGATACCACGCGCATCCATTTTTCAGGCAGGACGGGTATATGGACCCTTTCCGCCGGCGTTTCAAGAGCCGGTTCCGCACGACGATTGATCCTAGAACAGGATGATTTTAGGCCGGGTCGGCTTAAAACCTGAGTCCTGTTCTAAATCAAACGGTTAGAGCATAATGTCGTCCGAAAACCGCTCACACTTTTTCATGCTCTGTCGATCAGGAGGCGACCCCGGTGATCGGATTAACCACAGGTCGTTCGCTTTTGTCCCTGACCCCAGCCGGCTGCACCGCCGGCGGCGCCATCGATTTTGCGTCGGCGGGCTCCGGCTTTTCAGGAACGACGCCGACATCCTTGGGTCGCCGCTGCTCGGGCTTTACGTTTTGATCATTCGTCGACATTGTCAGTCTCCTTTCCAGGAAGAAGTCACGGCCGTGGACATGGTTCCGGCGATGGGATGGAGGACTACCGATGCTTGACAGGTTTCTGCTGCAGGGGCCTCAGGGTGCGCGCTTCACCATCCTTCTTGCGCATGGCGCCGGCGCGCCGATGGATTCGGCATCGATGACAGCAGCCGCAAATGCGCTCGCCGGCGTCAGCTTCCGTGTGGCTCGTTTCGAATTCGCCTATATGGCTGCCCGCCGCACCTCGGAAGGCCGCAAGCCGCCGCCACGGGCCGAAACGCTCAATCCCGAATACGAGGCGGCGATTGCCGAACTCGGGGCCAGCGGCCCGCTTATCATCGGCGGCAAGTCGATGGGCGGCCGGGTCGCCAGCATGGTCGCCGACGATCTTCATCGCCGGAGGAAGATCGCCGGCCTGCTCTGCCTCGGCTATCCCTTCCATCCGCCCGGCCAGCCGGGGAAGCTGCGCACCGGCCATCTCAAAGGGCTGACGACGCCCGCCCTGATCTGCCAGGGAACCCGCGACGAATTCGGCACGCGGGACGAGGTGCCGGGCTACGATCTGTCCGAGAGGATCGAGATCCTCTGGCTGGAGGATGGCGACCACGACCTCAAGCCACGCAAGTCGATCTCCGGTTTCTCCAGTGCCGATCACCTCGCCACGATGGCGAAGGCGGTGAAGACATGGGCCGAACGATTGCCGGTTTGAGCATCACCCATATCCCGGCGCCCGCCCGCGGCTGCCGCCATCAGGCTGCAAGCTTCCTGACATCGATGCGTCGGTCGGTGGCGGAAACGGTGATTTCGAAGTGGTCGGCCTGGACGACGTCGCGAATATTGCGCGGCCGGTGGGCGACGATGGCCACTCCACCTCTCAGCCGGACACTATCATAGAGGATACCGGCGCCGCCGCTCGAGCGCACCTCTTCCCCCAGCACCTGCGATGCCGCATAGCTGGTGCCGTCATAGACATCGGGCCGCAGCCTCTCTTCGCCGCGAATGTCGAGGTAATCACCAATCAGACTGGCCGAATAGCTTCGATAGGTGCGCGCCATCGTCGCGACGCCGCGCGCGTAAACTTCGCGCCTGAGATGATGGCCAACCTCCGCGGCGGCTGTCCTGAGATCGTCGGCGGCATACCAGGCGCCGAGATCAGGGCCGTTGAAGCGCATTCCTCCCGGCGCGACATGCAGGAATGCCGCCATCACAATACTGGCGTTGGCAATGCCATAAACCCATTGGTCCTCGGGAAGCCGTTGGATACGGTCGGCGACCAGGCGGTCGTTGGTCCAGCCGACGAGCTCCATCACGGCTTCGAGATCGGCCGCCCGCGTCACCGTCTCAAAAAGCCCGATGGGCGGAAATTGCGAGGGGATCAGCCGGTACGACGGACGCGGCGCCTGGGCAAAACGATCCCTCACCGGAAGACGATGTCCGCGTCTTCGTAGGGCGTGAACGCTTCGTCGAGCGCATTCGGCTGCATATAGAGACCGCCTCGCGCGCCATCGAGAAAGCGGCGGACGGTCATCAACCCGTCCTGGGTCCCGTTGGTCACGATATCAAGCGGCGGACGCCCGCTGAAAACGAGCGCCTGATGCGATGTGCGCAGCCAGGCGACGCCGGCGCGTTCATCGGAAAACAGCACGCCGAGGGCCTGGTGGATGCCGAGCACGGCCGAGATGCGGGTCAGCGTATCGACATCGAGCGTGAAGGCGCCGTGCTCGCGCGCCTGTTTGGCCCAATTGTGATAGGTCGACCGAGAGGGATAACCGAGCACGAGCAGCCGCTGCTCTTCCGTCAGCCCCCAGAGATCGGCGATCGCCAGAAAGGTTCGCAAGGCCGGGGCGCTTAGCCTCTTGCGGTTTGCCGGAGCAAACCGCTCGGTTTTCAGTCGCTGTGGCCCTTGGCCTTCTCGGTGCTCCCGTCGTGCATGCTGCATAAAGGCCTCCCGTCTTGAACTAGACATAGTCCAAATCTGGGCATTCATCAATCAAATTTAAAGAGGTGGGTCCAGCGGACTGCCGGCTTTGGCGCCACCATAGTCCAGGCAGCCGCCGTAGCGGACCTTGCGGCGGTATTCGGCGTAGCCCGGCAGGTCTCTCGTCAGATGCTTCTCCTCATCCAGCAGCCGGCAGTCCGGCGAAGGCGGGAGGGATAGCAAGCAGGCCCCAATACGAGCCGAACGACGGCGGCATGCCTGAGAAGAGCACCAGCGCCGGCGCGTACATTGGATGGCGCACGACGCTATAGAGCCAGCTCGAAATGAGTCGCTGATCCCTACGGATCTCGACCGTCGCCGAGGCGAAGCTGTTCTGCCGCAGGACGAGGAAGCAGCCGTAAAAGCCGACCGCGACCAGCAGATTACCGAAAATTACCATCGGCACCGGAACGGCCGACAAGCCGAACCGATGATCGAGCGCCGAGCCGATGAAGAGCGCATCAGCACGACGCTGTTGAAAAGCTGAATACGCTTTTGCATGGGTTGCCGCTCCGCGCGCGGCCCGACATGCAGTCGCTGTTCCAGCAAAGCGCGGTCATATTTCAGGAAATAGGCTGTCGTCGCGATGATCCAGCCGCAAAAATTGAGAAGGAACAGCCAGCCGTGCCAATAGGACAGCGAGCCTGCCGCGACGAAGATCATCACCGAAAGCACCGCGACGAATTTCACCGTCGCTTCCGTCGCCCGCCTGCCCAGATCTTTTCTGATCGCCCATCGGTCCGACCTCCGTTATCTCAGGATACCGTGCCTGCCGCCTCGCGGATCGTCTGCATCAGGATCGATTGCGGTAGGGACGGCACGGCATCGGCGCGCATCGTCAAGCCGACCGGCCCCTTGGTCTCGCCGGTATCGACCGGCAGAAGCGCCAGCCGCCCGTCGGCGACATCGCCGGCCACGACGCCGTTGGAAATGATCCAGATCGCGTCACTTGCCCTGAGGAATGCGCGGCCGAAGGAATCCGACACTGTCTCGATCTGGTTCGGCAGGCTGGAGACGCCGTTGGCGATCAAGAAATTTTCGACCACCGGCCGGATGATCGAACCGCGCGTCGGCATCAGAACCGTATAGTTGGCGACGCCGGCAAACAGCGGTTGCCGGCCGTCGAGCAGCGGATGGCCGGCGCGCACGGCAAACACCACCTTCTCGGAATAAAGATGTTCGAAGGAAAAGCCCGCCATGTTCTCGGCGCCGGCCAGACGTCCGACGACGATATCGAGATCTCCGACACGAAGCTGCTCCAGGAGCACCGCGTTCTCGCCGGTGACGATCTTCACCCTGCTCCAGGTCTTCTCCTTGAGGAAGAGTTCCATCGCCCGCGGCATGATGCGCGATGACACCGTCGGCAGCGCGCCGATGCGGATCGGCGGCGCCTCGGAAAACTGCTCCTGCGAGACGGAATCGAGGCCCTGGCGCAAGGCGGTCAGCGCAGCGCCTGCGTGCCGCAGAAAGACCTCGCCGTAGCGGGTAATCTTGATGCCGCGGCCATCGCGCTCGAAAACATCGACCCCCAGCACCTGTTCCAGTTCCCGGATCGTCTTGGTGACTGCCGGCTGGCTGACATGCAGCAATTCGGCGGCCTTCATGACGCTCTTCTGCCGCGCCACCTCGACAAAGGTTTGCAGATGGCGGAACTTGACCCGGCTGTCGATCATTGTTCACATAACTCCAGGGTTATCGAAACGCCAATAAATATCATTTTACTTAACCGGATCAATCATTCAATTTCCAGCCGGAATCTACCTGTCCCGTTGGATGGGCGGCGAGAACTCTAAAATTTTGAAGCGCGCATCATTCTTTGTGAAATCCTCTATAATCCAGGGAGGCTTAGTGAAGCACCGGATGCGGTCTGCCTCGATAGGCCGGGGCAAGTTTGGCAAGAGGGCTAACCCCACTCTCCGTCATCCTCGGGCTTGACCCGAGGATCCATGCCCGCTGCTGCTGGTGGATGCGTTGTGGATGCTCGGGTCAAGCCCGAGCATGACGGAGGGTGAGGCAGGCGGGAGGAGCCATTCATGGCGCAGACGCCTGAGTCAGGAATGCCGTCCGTCAGTTAAACCAAATGCCGGCCCTCCGGCTGAACTGATTTGATGAGGGAGGAGATCGACGTGCAATTCGCCCGCATAAACGACGTGACGATCCATTATCAGGTCATTGGCGCCCCTGCCGACAGGCCGGTGATCGTCTTTACCAATTCGCTGGGAACGGATTTCCGCATCTGGCGCGACGTCGTGATGCGGCTTGCCGGTGAATTTGCCATCGTGCTTTACGACAAGCGCGGCCACGGCCTTTCCGATGTCGGCCAGCTCCCCTCATCGATCGAAGACCATGCGACGGATCTCGCCGGCCTGCTCGATCTGCTGTCGGTCAAGAATGCCGTCATCTGCGGCCTCTCCGTCGGCGGCCTCATCGCCCAGTCGCTCTATCACCGCCGGCCGGACCTGGTCCGCGCGCTGATCCTCTGCGACACCGCCCCTAAGATCGGCACGGCGGAGAGCTGGAACGCCCGCATCGCCGCCGTCGAGAGAAATGGGATCAGCAGCATCGTCGATGCCATCATGGAACGCTGGTTCACGCCCGCCTTCCGGCGGCCCGAGAGCACCGCCTATGCCGGCTATTGCAACATGCTGACGCGCCAGCCCGTCGAGGGCTATCTCGCCGCCTGCGCCGCGATCCGCGATGCCGATTTCACCGAAATCGCCAAGACGATCACTGTGCCAACGATCTGCATCGTCGGCGACCAGGACGGCTCGACGCCGCCCGATCTCGTGCTTTCGACCGCGAAGCTGATATCAGGCGCCCGTTACGAGGTCATCCCTGATTGCGCGCACATTCCCTGCGTCGAGCAGCCGGAGGCGCTAACGGCGATCATCCGCGCCTTCCTCACATCCATTCCGTCCGGAGAAGTCAGCCCATGAATGAGACCGCGCCCTCCTCCGAGCGCTATCGGCAGGGCATGGCGACCCGCCGCGCCGTGCTCGGCGACGCCCATGTCGACCGCGCCGCCACTGCTGCGACCGAGTTCGACCGCCCTTTCCAGGAGTTGATCACCGAAGCTGCCTGGGGCCATGTCTGGTCGCGCCCGGGGCTGACGAAGCGCGAGCGCTCGATCGTCACGATCGCCCTGCTTGCGGCGCTGGGCCAGGACGACGAGGTCGCCATGCATGTGCGCGCCACTGTCAATACGGGGGCGACCCGCGAGGACATCTGCGAGGCGCTGCTGCATGTGGCGATCTATGCCGGCGTTCCCGCCGCCAATCACGCGATCAAGATCGCAAAACAGGCTTTTGAACAGATGGACGCCGAAAAGGCGGCCTGAGGGAGGAAAATGTCCGAACGACCGAACCGCAAGCCCGAGACCGGCGGCTTCTTCGCCCGCGACCGCGCCTGGCATGCGCCGGCGCTGACCCCCGGCTACAAGACCTCCGTGCTGCGCGCGCCGCAGCGCGCGCTGCTGTCGCTCGACGGCACGATTTCCGAGACCACCGGTCCGGTCTTTGGCCATTCGATGATCGGAGACCTCGACAACGACCTGATCCTGAACTACGCGCGGCCCGGCGAAAGTGCGATCGGCGAACGCATCATCGTCCATGGCCGCGTGCTCGACGAGCGCGCCAGGCCGGTTGCAGGCGCCTTGGTCGAGTTCTGGCAGGCTAATGCCGGCGGCCGCTATCGCCATAAGAAGGAAACCTATCTGGCGGCGATCGACCCGAATTTCGGCGGCTGCGGCCGCGCCATCACCGACGAGGACGGCCGCTACCATTTCCGCACCATCCGTCCCGGCGCCTATCCCTGGCCGAACGGGATCAACGACTGGCGTCCCGCCCATATCCATTTTTCGATCTTCGGACACGGCTTTGCCCAACGCCTGATCACCCAGATGTATTTCGAAGGCGATCCGATGATCTGGAAATGTCCGATCGTCGGCACGATCCCCGACAAGGCGGCGATCGAGCAGCTGATCGCGCCGCTCGACTGGGGCAACACCATTCCGATGGATTCACGTGCCTATAAATTCGATATCGTGCTGCGCGGCCGTCGCTCGACGATGTTCGAAAACAAATTGGAGGGCAACTGACCATGCAGCAGCTCGGCTACCTCAAGGAAACCCCGTCGCAGACGGCCGGCCCCTACGTCCATATCGGCTTGACGCCGAATTTCTGCGACATCGCGGGCGTCTACGACACCGATCTCGGCATGGAGATGGTCAACGACAAGACGCTCGGCGAGCGTATCACCGTCACCGGCCGGATCCTCGATGGCGCCGGTGCGCTGGTGCGCGATGCGGTGATCGAGATCTGGCAGGCCGACAGCGCCGGCCTCTACAACAGCCCGTCTGAAATGCGCGGCGCCGCCGATCCCAATTTCACCGGCTGGGGCCGCTGCCCAACCCGTGCCGAGGACGGCGTCTACAGCTTCGAGACGGTCAAGCCCGGCCGTGTCCCCTTCAAGGACGGCCGCAGACAAGCCCCGCACATCACCTTCTGGATCGTGGCCCGCGGCATCAATATCGGCCTGCACACGCGCATGTATTTCCCCGAGGAGACGGAAGCCAACGCCGCCGACCCGCTGCTTTCCCGCATCGAACATCGCGAGCGCGTCGCAACGATGGTCGCCACCCGCGACGGCGCGACCTGCCATTTCGACATCCACCTGCAGGGTCCGAAGGAAACGGTGTTTCTCGATATCTGAGGGCATGGTGGCGGCTTGTTTGCTGGCCACTGTGCAAGTAACCTCCCTTCACCTGCCCTCTCACCAAGGGGAGAGGGGACGTGCCCACCGAGATCACCTGCCCATAAAGCGCGGACGCCGCCTCTAGTCCCTTCTCCCCAGCGGGGAGAAGGTGGCGGCAGCCGGATGAGGGGGCCGCCACACAAACCGAGACAATCATGACCGCATCGCCCTTCGACCACCCCTTCCTTTCCGGCCTGCTCGGCGACGACGAAATCGCGCCCTATTTCTCCGCCGAGGCGGATATCCTGGCCATGCTCTCCTTCGAGGCCGCGCTCGCCAAGGCTGAAGCCGCTCATGGCCTCATTCCTGCCGAAGCCGCAAGGCGCATCGCTGACACCTGCACCGCCTTCTCGCCGGATATGTCCAGTCTTCGATCGGCAACGGCAAGAGACGGTGTCGTCGTTCCCGACCTCATCAAGCAGCTGCGCACCGATGTCGGAGAGGAAGCGGCAAAAAGCCTGCACCTCGGCGCCACCAGCCAGGATGTCATCGATACCAGCCTGATGATCCGCCTGAAGGCCGTCGTCTTCCTGTTTGCCGGCCGGCTTTCCACCATTACCGCAGGGCTCGATGCGCTGGACGGCCAGTTCGGCCGGAATCAGCTGATGGGTCATACCCGCATGCAGGCGGCAATCCCTATCACCGTCTCCGATCGCCTCAATGCGTGGCGCGCACCGTTGACGACCTATCGCGACCGCCTGACCGAACAGAGCTTTCCTGTCCAGTTCGGTGGTGCGGCCGGAACACTGGACAAGCTCGGATCGCAGGCCGCAGCCATCCGTGCCTCGCTCGCCCAGGAACTCGGCCTCACAGATGCACCGCAATGGCAGAGCGGGCGTCTGCCGATCGCCGATATTGCCGGCCTGTTCGCGTCGATATCAGGCAGTCTCGGCAAGATAGGGCAGGATATCGCGCTGCTTGCCCAGGCCGGCGATGAGATCGAAATCTCGGGCGGTGGCACCTCGTCGGCCATGGCACACAAGCAAAACCCCATTTCCGCCGAGGTCCTCGTCTCGCTCGCCCGCTTCAACGCCACTGCTTTATCGGGCGTCCACCAGTCCCTCGTCCATGAACAGGAACGCTCGGGCGCTGCCTGGACGCTCGAATGGCTGCTGCTGCCGCAAATGACGATAGCAACCGCCGCCAGCCTGCGGCTGGCGAAGGAGCTGACGGGGAATATCAGGCGGCTTGGATCGCTTTAGCTCAGAACCTGAAGCCCGTGCTTCTGCACGATCGAGAGCAGCTTCAGCGCGATTCCGCTCGGCCGCTTGGCACCGCTTTCCCACTTCTGCACCGTGGATTCGCTGGTATTGAGATATCGTGCGAAAACGGGCTGGCTTACGTGATTGCTTTCCCGCAGTGCCTTGATCTCTTCAGGATCGAGAACGCCCGGCGAAACGAGGCAACTTTCGTCGAAGGAGCGCATCGTTTCCTTGTCGATTGTGCCGGCGTTGTACATGGCCTCGACTGAACTGTGGATCGCTTCGAAAGCATCGCTTTTGAAATTACGCTTCGTCTTCATCATCTACCTCCACGAGCGCACCGGCTCGAAGTTCGGTTTCGATATCGGATGCTGTTTTCTTGCGGTACAAAGCAGCAAGCGCCTTGAAAGCCAGTAGCTCCGCGTCATCGATATTCGCACGATCCTTCTTGGGCGAAAAGATAGGCGAACACCCAAAACCGTCCGGCATTCGCCAAGACGATCGAACGATGACGGTTGTCTTTCAGACGCTTCTTGAAGACACCGCCGCCCAGATCGTCGGCCTTGCCTTCCGCTACCTGCCTGATAGCTTCACGCAATTCCGAATCTGATATATGCGCCTTGCGCGCCGCCTTGGTAAACCAACCCGTTTTGTATGTGCGCCCGACCATGGGTTTATGTAGCACCAGGTGCTATACTTATCAAGACGGGCGTGACCTCGGCTTGCAAGCTTTTCTTCCCTCAACGGAGCAGCCTCGTGACCTTCCCCCTCTTCGATCTCTCCGGCCGCCGCGCCCTCGTCACCGGCTCCAGCCAGGGCATCGGCCGCGCATTGGCAGTCGGGCTTGCCGAGCATGGCGCTTCGATCATCATCAACGGCCGCAACGCGCAGAAGGCGGAGGCCGCCGCCGAGGATATCCGTCGCAGCCATCGCCATGCGGTCAGCGCCGCCTTCGACGTCACCGATGCGGAGGCCAGCCGCACCGCCATCACCTACATCGAGGCCGAGATCGGCCCGATCGACATCCTCGTCAACAATGCCGGCATGCAGTTTCGCACACCGCTGGAGAACTTCCCGGTCGACAAATGGGACGAGATCTTCAAGACCAATGTCTCCAGCCTGTTCTATGTCAGCCAGCCGGTCGCCCAGGCGATGATATCGCGCGGCCGCGGCAAGATCATCAACATCGCCTCCGTCCAGGCCGAACTCGCCCGTCCCGGTATCGCGCCCTATACCGCGACCAAAGGCGCGGTGAAGAACCTCACGCGCGGCATGGCCACCGACTGGGCGAAATACGGCCTGCAGGTCAATGCGATCGCGCCCGGCTATTTCCGCACGCCGCTCAACCAGGCGCTTGTCGACGATCCCAAGTTTTCTGGCTGGCTGGAAACCCGCACGCCGGCGGGCCGCTGGGGCGAGGTCAAGGAGCTTGTCGGCGCCGCCGTCTTCCTCGCCTCGGATGCCTCCTCCTTCGTCAACGGCCACATGCTGACCGTCGATGGCGGCATCACCGCCTCGCTCTAGAACAGGATGTCGTCCGAAAAACCGCTCACACTTTTCGGCATCATGCTCTGAATTCGCATCATCCGAGTTTGGCGATGGCACGCAGATTGTCGGCCGTCGTTGTCGGGAATTCGAAGAATTCGAGATAGGCGGGGATCTGTTCGAACAACATGTCCGTCCCAACCTGAAATGCACAGCCGCGCGCTCGCACGGCCTCGAGAAAAGGGGTTATCTCCTTCGTCATCACGACTTCGCCGACGAAGGTCGAAGGCGAGATGCGGTCGATATCGATCGGCAACGGGTCGCCCCGTCGCATGCCGAGGGGTGTCGCGTTGACGACGATATCGAAACCCGCTGGATCGGCGGAGCCGACCGTCACTTGAAGCTGCGGATAATATTTCTTCAGCCTGTCCAGCAGCGCGGTCGCGGTCGTCTCATTGGGGTCGAAGATGGCGAGATGCTCCACGCCCGCCTGTGCCAAGGACGCCGCGATCGCCGAGCCGACGCCGCCGGCACCCGCAATGAGCGCATGGGCTCCTTCGACCTTCTTACCCTTGCGCAATACGCCGCGAACGAAGCCTTCGCCATCGAACATGTCACCGATCAGCCTGCCGTCCGAACCAAGACGCACTGCATTGCACGAGCCGGCGACTTTCGCGTTGGTCGACGTTTCGTCGAGCAGCGCCATCGTCGAAATCTTGTGCGGCATCGTGATCAGAGCACCGTGGATATTGGACAACCGGAACAGAAGCTTCAGAAACGCCGGATAGTGCTGCGGCCTGCAGCCCATCGGCACGACGACGGCATCAATTCCGTTCTCCTCGAAGTACGGATTGTAGATCAGGGGGGCCTTGAAGGACTCCGTCGGATAGCCGAGGTGAGCGATGAGTTTGGTCGTCCCGGTGATCATGTGGTCAGACTTTCTGGGGATCGGAAGAGGCGCTGGCGTTAGAGAGGTGGATCATCTGTCCCCAGCGCGCCGATCTCTTGATCGCTTCGACGACCCTGAGCGTTGCGAGGCCCTCCCGACCACTCACCAGAGGCGTGGCATCGCCACGAATGACGTCGCAAAAATGTCTGAGCTGAACGCAAAGGGGATCGGCTGCTTGGTAAGGCACCCGCTCCTGGGCAAGCTGCTCCAGCCAGTCGGGCCTCAAAGGGCTCGTCCAAAGCGTCAGATCAGGAATTCCGAGCGAACCCTTGGTGCCGCCGATCTGATAGCAGAATTGATCGTAACGGGGAAAAGCAGGGTTTTCGCCGGTGGTCGTCTCCCAGCTCCAGGGCGCGGCCACGGCATCACTGCCGTTGAGGGTTGCAAGAACCCCGCTTGCGAAACGCAGCGTGACGACGGCCGTATCCTCGACGGCATGGTTCCGCACGGCGTGCGATTCCATCGCATGGACGGCTTCGACCTCGCCGAAGAGATATCGGAAGAGATCGACATCGTGGATCAGGTTGACGAAGACCGGGCCGGCGCCCGCTTCGCGCCGCCAGGGGATATCGAAATAGTCGTCGGGCTTGGCGACCCAGAACGTGCCGTGCACCGCGATGATCCGGCCAAGCCTTCCGCCGTTGACGATCTGTTTGACCGCCTGGATCATCGGATTGTGGCGCCTGTGATGGCCGACCAGCAGCGCTATGCCTGCTTTCTCGCCGGCTGCAACGAGCGCTGCTGCAGCATCGACATCGTCGGCGATCGGTTTCTCGATCAGAACGGGGATGCCGGCCGCGACGATCTCCATGCCGTTCTCGACGTGGAGCTGGTTCGGCGTTGCCACGATGACGCCGTGAGGCCTGTCCTCGACGCGGATGTCCAAGAAGCTCCGGTACCATCGAGCGCCGACAGTCTCGGCAAAGTCGCGACCGGCGGCGGAAGGATCGATCACCGCCGAGAGAGCGGTTCCGGGCTCGGACATGATGCGCTCGGCGTGGCGCCTGCCGATGAGGCCGGCTCCCATGACTGCAATCTCCAGCGGCTTCATTGCCGGCTCCCGTAATTTGCCAGAGGCATCGACCTTGAGACCCCTTACTTCCGCAGGATTTCTCCGAGGAATTTCCTGGTTCGCTCATGCTGCGGGTTTGTGAAGAATTCGGCGGGCGGGGCTTCCTCGACGATCGCGCCGCTGCCATGAAGATCACGCGATCGGCGACCTGGCGGGCAAAGCCCATTTCGTGCGTGACGCAGATCATCGTCATGCCCTCGTCGGCCAGCGCGATCATCGTATCCAGCACCTCCTTGACCATCTCCGGGTCAAGCGCCGACGTCGGCTCATCGAACAGCATCACTTTCGGCCGCATGCAAAGCGCGCGGGCGATGGCGACACGCTGTTGCTGACCGCCCGAAAGCTGCACCGGATATTTGTCGGCCTGCTCCAGGATCTTGACCCGCTCGAGCAGCCCGCGTGCCCGTTCCTCGGCCTCCGCCCTACCGACGCCGGCCGCCTTCATCGGCGCCAGCATGCAGTTCTGCAGCACGGTCAGATGCGGAAACAGATTGAACTGCTGGAAGACCATGCCGACTTCGCGACGGATCGCATCGATGGTCTTGGCCTGATTGCCGAGAAGAATCCCGCCGACGCGGATTTCCCCTTTTTCGTAGGTCTCGAGATGGTTGATGCAGCGAATGAGCGTCGACTTGCCGCTGCCGGAAGGCCCGCACAAGACGATCCTCTCGCCGCTGCGAACCGATATGTTGATGTCGCGCAGGGCCTGAAAAGCGCCATACCACTTCTCCACCCGCTCCATGGTGATCATGGTTTCTGCCTCTTGAGCGGGACTGGGACTGGTCATCAGTAGAACTCCATATTGGCGGGCTGGACCGCGTCGAAGAATGGGGCGATGCGGATCAGCGCGCAGAGGCGGCAAACTTTCGTTCGAGGCGCGCGCCAAGGATCGTCAGTGGGCAGCACATCAGGAAATAGAGAATGCCGACGATGCCGAAGACCGTCAGCGGTTGGAAGATCTGGTTGGAGATGATGTTGCCGGCCCGCGTCAGCTCGGTGAAGCCGACGATCGACGCAAGCGAGGTGCCTTTGATCAACTGCACGAGGAAGCCGACCGTGGCTGGCAGCGAGATGCGCAGCGCCTGCGGCAGGATGACATCCCTCATGCGCGAGACGTATCTGAGGCTGAGAGCCTTTGCCGCTTCCGTCTGGCCGCGCGGAACCGCTTCGATCGATCCGCGCCAGATCTCGCCCAGATAGGCGCTCGCATGCAGGGTCAGGCCGATCGCAACGGCCACCCAGGCATCGAGCATCAGCCCGACCAGCGCCAGGCCGTAATAGACGACGAAAAGCTGCATCAGCAGCGGTGTACCCTGGAAGACGGCGATATAGGCGGCGGTGACGCGTTCCAGCAGCGGGATGCCCGAGGCGCGCGCAAGGGCGACGCCGAGCCCCGCAATGCCGCCGCAGACGAAGCCGACGGCGGACAGGACCACGGTCCACTTCAGGCCGATCAGGAGGAAGACGAATTCGTCGTGACCCATGGAATTCCTCCTACTTGACCGGATATTTGAAGTAGCGCGCCGAAAACAGCGCGAAGATGCGCATCATCAGCCAGGAGATCACGAAATAGAAAACCGTGACCGTAAAGTAGACCTCGAAGCTGCGGAAGCTCTCCGACTCGATGCGCTGCGATACGGAGGTCAGCTCGTAGGCCGAAATCGCCGATGCAATGCTGGTTGTCAGCGTCAGGAGGACGAACTGGCTCGTCAGCGACGGATAAATCGCCCGCAATGCCGGCTTGAGAATGATCAGCCGGAAGACCTGAGCCTTGTGCAGACCAAGGGCGAGCCCCGCTTCCATCTGTCCCTTCGGGATCGACTGAACGCCGCCGCGAATGATTTCGATGGCGTAGGCACCACCGTTGATGCCGAGCGCGATAATCGCCGTCGGCGTCGGATCTAGCCTGATGCCCGTAAGCGGAAGCGCAAAATAGATGAAGAAGATCTGGACCAGGAACGGCGTGTTGCGGATCAACTCGACGAAGGCGATGACTAGCCATCGCGCCGGCTTGAGCGCAGAGTCGCGCAGCGCAACGCCGCCAATTCCGATGATGATCGCCAGCAGCATCCCACAAATGGCAAGCAAGAATGTCCCGAGACAGCCAAGCAAAAGGCTCGGCAGGCCATCTATGACCGGGGTGAAATCCAACTTATAGTTCATGGCGATCCTTCCGGTCCGTCTTCCTGAAAGTTCAGTCCCGCTTGACCATTCCAGCCATCGCCTGGATAGCGAGTTCGTAGCCGTCGGCTCCAAAGCCGATCATGATGGCGGTGGCGATGCGTGAGATCAGCGAATTGTGGTAGATGCTCTCACGCGCATGAACATTCGAAATGTGCAGCTCGATCTTCGGCGGGTCGAACATTTTCAACGCATCCAGAAGAGCGATCGATGTGAACGTATAACCGGCAGGATTGATGATGATGCCACAGGCGTCGGTCCTGGCCTGATGCACGCTCTCGACCAGTTCGCCCTCGAAATTGGTCTGCCGAAACTCGACGTCGAATCCCAGCGCCTTTGCCTTGGTCACGCACCGTTTCCTGATGTCGGCAAGCGTCGTGGTTCCATAGATTGCCGGCTCGCGCTGACCGAGAAGATTGAGATTCGGCCCGTTGAGCACAAAGATTGGCTTGTTCATGATCGCGCACCTCAAACGGGGTAGAGCCTTTGGCATGGCGGTTGCGTTGACGGGCATGGCTGCCCGCCTTCATTGGTAAGAGCTTCGTCTGGACGTCAAAATCCCCGCCCTAAGGCGATTGCCGCCTGCCCCTCATCCGGCTGCCGCCACCTTCTCCCCGCGCGCGGGGAGAAGGGACAAGCTGCGACCTCTCCGTCCCTCGCGCACTCCTCGCGGGGCACGTCCCCTCTCCCCGTTTTTACTAGGGTCCGAAGGATGGGTCGAGACGAGTGGCTCGACCCCGGCAGGTTAGGGTGAGGGGCAGCCATCCTTTACCGTTGGCTCAGTTCGCCGCGAACGGAATGCCTTCCAGCTTTTCCGGGAATTCCGGGACCGGAACCTTCATCCACTTGTCATAGACGGCCTTGAGTTCGCCGTTGGCCTTGATCTTGTCGATAAAGGTGTTGATCGCCGCATTGATTTCCTTTTCGCCGAGACGCGTGCAAGCACCATTGTAGAGCTTCTGGAACTCAAGCTTGTTTTCGAATTCGCCCGGACGGGCCTTCTCCACCCGGTCCATGTAGAAGATGTTGCCACCAAGCGTCTCGACCTGGCCCGACACCAGGGCCTGAACGCTCGCGGCGTCGCCATCATAGCGGCGGATGGTGGTGCTCGGCGGCGCGTTCTTGGTGACCTGCGTGTCCTGAGCTGCACCCTTGGCAACGCCGACTGTGAACTTGGCCATGTCGGCATTCGTCTTGATCTCGGCCGATTTCGGACCAATCAGAACGATGGCATTGGCAACATAGGGCTTGCTGAACTGCACGGCCTTTGCGCGATCCGGCAGCATCGCCATCGTGGCAAACAGAACGTCGACACGGCCGGCCGTCAGTGCGGGAATGCGGTTGTTGACTTCAAGCGGCACGAACTCGACGGAAACGCCCAGTTCCTTGGCAAACAGCGTTGCGATGTCGGCGTCGAGGCCGTCCTGTTTGCCGCCGCTGGTCACAAAGCCCCAGGGCGGATTGTCACCCTGAATCCCGACGATGATCTTGCCGCGAGCCTTGATTTCATCAGGCGTGATGGCGGCGGCCGGTTGCGCCAGAGTGACGGCAGCCACCAGGGCCGCGGCTCCGAGCATCGCGTTTCGGCGCGTTAGCAAAGACTTGAACATAGTAATTCCTCCTCCATTGGCGGTCATTCGACCGGACAGCCACCTCACCTTTTGACTGTGAGATGAATGATTGCCAGAGACCAGCGCTCACATCAACAGAGTTTTTCCAAATCATATGAGAATTTATGATAAGACACGCTATTTGAATTCCTCACGACATTTGCCATAATAGTAGCGAGCGATTTCAGGGACACATCGTTGTGTTCAGCGCTCGTTTAATCTCGCAGGGATATCGGAAGGGCTTTGACATGAGGACCTCGATTGCGACTGTCACGATCAGCGGCGAACTCCCGGAGAAGCTCGAGGCGATCGCCCGAGCGGGCTTCGACGGCGTCGAGATCTTCGAGAATGACTTCCTCGCCTTCGACGGGAGCCCGGCTGATGTCGGAAAACTCGTCCGCGACCATGGCCTGGAGATCACCCTGTTTCAGCCGTTCCGTGATTTCGAAGGCATGCCGGAGCCGCTGCGAAGCCGCACGTTTGACCGAGCGGAACGGAAGTTCGACGTCATGCAGCAGCTCGGAACGGATCTGGTGCTCGTCTGCTCCAACGTCTCGCCGGCCGCTATCGGCGGCATCGACCGGGCAGCAGAAGACTTCCGGGAACTCGGCGAGCGTGCCGCCCGGCGGGGTCTGAGGGTGGGCTACGAGGCGCTTGCTTGGGGCCGCCATATCAGCGACCACCGCGACGCCTGGGAGATCGTCCGTCGCGCCGATCATCCGAACGTCGGTCTTATCCTCGACAGCTTCCACACCTTGTCGCGCAAGATCGACGTCAATTCCATCCGCTCGATTCCCAAAGAGAAAATCTTCATCGTCCAGCTTGCCGATGCTCCGCTGATCGACATGGACCTGCTCTATTGGAGCCGCCACTTCCGAAATATGCCGGGTGAAGGCGACCTACCCGTCACGGCGTTCACCGAAGCCGTCGCGGCAACAGGTTATGACGGGTATTTCTCCCTGGAGATCTTCAACGATCAGTTTCGAGGTGGTTTGTCGCGGGCGATTGCCGCCGACGGCCACCGCTCGCTGATCTATCTTGGCGATCAGGTGCGCCGCCATCTCGGCATCAGCAGCATGACCGGGGCGGCGATGCCGAAAAGGCCTTCCGTCAAGGGCGTCGGCTTCGTCGAGTTTGCCACGGACGAGGAAGACGAAGTCGAGCTGGTTGCCTTGCTGCGCACCCTCGGATTCAAAAAGACGGCGGTCCATCGCACGAAAAAGGTCTCCCTCTTCGAGCAGGGCGAGATCCGGATCCTCGTCAATGTCGATCAGGCAGGATTTGCAAACGCGGCCTACGCCGTTCACGGGACTTTTGCATATGCCATGGCCCTGATCGTGGACGATGCCGTCAAGGCCTATGAGCGCGCGCTCGCCTTGGATGCAGAGCCTTTCATCCAGCCTGTCGCGGAGGGTGAGCTCGAGCTGCCTGCCATTCGGGGTGTGGGGGGTGGGATCATCTATCTCATCGACGACAAGAGCGCATTGGGTCGCTTCTCCGAAATCGACTTTCAGCCGGTCACGGACGACAGCGACGCGCCGTCTGCAGGGCTTTTGCGCATTGATCACGTCGCCCAGACGGTCGGCTATGATGAAATGCTCACCTGGCTTCTGTTCTACACCTCGATTTTCGAGACGCGGAAGACTCCGATGGTCGATATCATCGATCCGGCCGGGGTGGTCCGCAGCCAAGTCGTCGAGAACGACACCGGCGCGCTGCGCATTACCATGAACGGCGCCGAAAATCGCCGCACGCTGGCCGGACATTTCATTGCCGAAAAATTCGGGGCCGGCATACAGCACCTGGCGTTCTTGACCGACGACATCTTTGCAACCGCCGAAAGCCTTCGTGTTTGCGGTTTCAGATCGCTGCACATTTCGCCGAACTACTACGACGACGTCGAAGCACGCTTCGGTCTCGATCCTGTAATGACCGAGCGGCTGAAGGCGGAAAACATCCTCTATGATCGCGATGAGCATGGCGAATATTTCCAGCTCTATAGCGGAACCTATGGAGAGGGGTTTTTCTTCGAGATCGTCGAACGCCGCGGCTACCGCGGCTACGGCGCACCGAACGCAATTTTCCGGATCGCCGCTTTGAAGAAACAGATGCGACCGGAGGGAATTCCGAAAGACGCCTTTTGAGGTCCTGGTTTAGCTGGGGTCAGGACCTATTAACTGGCATCAACTGCCAAGAGCTATCGCTTTCGGAATAGGCCACGAACGGCAACTGCCCGCCGGGAGAAGCCGTCATAGGACTCGCGCGGCGTAATCCGAATAGCCCGTAAGCTCCGCGCGGGCCAGATTAGTCGTTTCGTATAGAACGTGATCCAGAGGCTCGATAGATGATCTCTCTCTCTATGTTGGCGGGATTTGTAGGCTCGCAGAACTGATTGCCTTTCGTAACTTTATGGCGCAGCATATTCCGCGCGGCCTGGAGGACGGGGAACAATGGGACAGCTCACGAGCGCGGAGCGGGGGTTCGCGGCAGCTATACTTATCGCTTTGATGGTTGTCGGTGTCACCATGGCGGCCGCTGGCCGCTTTGATCCCATCGGCATACACGGCGCTATCGTCCTTGTGTATTGCGGCGCGTTGTTCTGCTACATCCTGACTTCGGCTTTCAGCGAAGAACCGGATGTTTCGCGCTTTTCCAGCTACTATGACGATCCGATCAAGGTCGGCGTGGCCCTCACACTGGCGTGGGCGGTCTTTGGCATGTTCATCGGCGTCTGGGCAGCCGCACAGCTTGCCTGGCCGAGCCTGAATTTCGATACGGCGTGGTCGAGCTTCGGTCGTATACGGCCCGCCCACACGACGGGGGTGATCTTCGGCTTCGGCGGAAACGCCTTGATCGCGACATCATTCCATGTCGTTCAGCGAACATCGCGCGCAAGGCTGGCCGATCAACTCTCGCCGTGGTTCGTGATCTTCGGCTTCAATCTTTTCTGTCTGATCGCGGTCAGCGGGTATTTCATGGGCGTTACCCAGTCCAAGGAATACGCGGAAGCGGAATGGTATGCCGACCTCTGGCTCGTGATCGTTTGGATCGCCTATTTCGCGCTGTTCGTACGCACCTTGGCGCGGCGCAAGGAACCCCACATCTACGTGGCAAACTGGTATTATCTCGCCTTCATTATCGTGGTGGCGATCCTCCATATCGTCAACAACCTGGCAGTGCCGGTATCGTTCGGACACGCCAAAAGCTACACGGTCTGGCCCGGTGTACAGGATGCGATGGTCCAGTGGTGGTACGGGCACAACGCCGTGGCGTTTTTTCTGACGTCGGGCTTCCTGGGGATGCTCTACTATTATCTGCCGATCCGCGCTGAGCGGCCGATTTTTTCCTATCGATTGTCCATTCTCAGCTTCTGGGGGATCACCTTCTTCTACATGTGGGCGGGGTCCCACCATCTCCATTACACCGCGCTGCCTATCTGGGTGCAAAACCTTGGAATGACGTTCTCGGTCATGCTGCTCGTTCCGTCGTGGGCGTCGGCCGGGAACGCGTTGCTCACGTTGAACGGGGCTTGGCATCGCGTGCGTGACGATGCCACTCTTCGCTTCATCATGATGGCGGCGTTCTTCTACGGTCTGTCGACATTCGAAGGGTCTTTCATGGCAATCAGACCCGTCAACTCACTGTCTCATTATACCGATTGGACGGTCGGACACGTTCATGCCGGTGCGCTGGGCTGGGTTGCCATGATAACGTTCGGCGCGTTCTACACACTCGTTCCATCGATCTGGAAACGCGAAAGGATGTATTCTGCAGCCCTGGTCGAAGTCCACTTCTGGTTGGCGCTTGCAGGCACGCTCATCTACGTCTTCGCCATGTGGAATTCCGGCATCATCCAGGGCTTGATGTGGCGCACATATTCAGCCGACAACACCTTGGTTTATTCATTCGTCGACAGTCTGCTGGCGATGTATCCCTACTACATCGCACGCGCTTTCGGAGGGCTGCTTTTCCTCCTTGGGGCGATCGTGGCGAGCTTCAATATCTGGATGACCGTCCGAACGGCTCCCGCCGTGGGAGCAGTTCACGACACGCCCCTGACTTCTGGCCTTCTCGAAAACGCGCCGGCGGAGTGAGAGATGAGCGAACCTCTGCACGGAAGACTGGAACGGACGGCCGTCGGGTTTATGCTAGCTGTCGTTGTAGCGGGAAGCGTCGGCGGGCTTGTCGAGATCGCCCCGCTGTTCACGATCCACGAGACGGTCGAGGACGCCCCCGACATGAGAGTGTACACACCCCTCGAGGCGGCGGGCCGGAACATCTATGTCCGAGAAGGCTGTTACGCCTGCCACAGCCAGATGATCAGAACGCTGCGGGACGAGGTCGAGCGGTACGGTCCTTATTCTCTTGCGGTCGAATCCAAGTATGACCATCCCATGTTGTGGGGGTCAAAGCGCACGGGTCCCGATCTGGCGCGCATCGGCGGGAAGTATTCCGATCTCTGGCACGTGGCCCATTTGATCAACCCTCGCGAGGTCGTCCCGGAATCGAACATGCCGTCCTATCAATGGTTGGCGACAACCCCGCTCGATCTGGCCGATCTGCGCGACCAGCTGGCGGCGCTGAGAACCGTGGGAGTGCCTTATACGGACGACATGGTCGCAAACGCATCTGCTGATGCCTTCGGCCAAGCCAATCCGGACAGCGAACAGTCCTCAGGCGTCACGGAACGCTATGGGCAAGACACGCAGGTCTCTGCGTTCGACGGTGTAAAAACCAGCGTGACGGAAATGGACGCCATGGTCGCCTATCTGCAGGTGCTTGGTCGGCTCACGAAGGCTGCCTATCAGAACACTGCGGCACCGGAGCAGGTGCCGAACCCCAACAATTGATTGCTTAGGGGATTCGAAATGGATCTTACCCACGAAACCATGTTGGAACTGTCCAAGGTTTGGGGCCTGTTCTATCTCATTCTGTTTTCGATCGGAGTGATCATCTACACCTTCTGGCCTTCCAACAAGGCGCGTTTCGATCGGGCGGAAACGGACATATTCGTTAAGGACGACACCCCATGGCGATAGAGGAAGTCGATCCCGTAACAGGCCGGAAGACGACGGGCCACATTTGGAACGGCATCAAGGAGCTCGATACTCCTGTACCGCGCGGGGTTCTGCTCTTCCTCATCATCACCCACCTGTTCGCCGCTCTCTGGTGGATACTCTATCCGACCTGGCCGCTTGGAAGCACGTATACGAGAGGCCTGATCGGCACGGGTCAAAAGCAGGCGGTAGAGCGAAAGATCATAGAAGCCGATGCTTCGCGCTCGCCCTGGATCGAGAAGATCGAGACCGGTTCCTTTGATGAAATCCGTGCCGACGAAAAGCTGATGGCGAAGGTGGCCTCCAGCGGCCATCAGTTATTCGGAGACAATTGCGCCGCCTGTCATGGAAGGGACGGCAAGGGCGGACGAGACTTCCCCGATCTTACCGATGACGACTGGCTTTGGGGTGGAGGACCAGAAAAGATCGTCCAGACCATGACGGTGGGGGTCAATACGACGCACTCGCAAAGCCGCGTGTCGCAGATGCCTGCGTTCGGAACAGACGAAATGCTCAACCGAAAACAGGTGAGCGATGTCGCCGCCTATGTCTATTCGTTGAGCAATTCGTCCACCGAAGCCGCAGACGCCAGCCAGATAGCTGCGGGCCGCGAGGTGTTCATGGCTAGCTGCGTGGCATGCCACGGCGAAGACGCCAAAGGCAAACAGGATGTCGGTGCGCCGAACCTGACCGATGGCCGCTGGATTTACGGCGGGGGCATCGAACGGATCGTCCAGTCGATCCATGGCGGACGGCAGGGACATATGCCCACCTGGGACGAACGTCTAAGTCCAACTGAGATAAAGATACTCGCGCTTTATGTGAACAAGCTGGGTGGGGGTCAACAGTGATGTCCGAAGCGAAGAGACCTATACCACGCGTTTTCAAGTGGCTGCTGATCGGGCTGACCGGGGCGATCTTTGTCGGCGCTAACGCCCATTTTGTTTACATGGCGATCGCCACCCAGCCCGCCTGCATCGAGCATATCAAGGAAAAAGGCCAGCAACCCAACCAATTCAGGGCCGCCGCTTCAGCTTGCTGAACGCACGAGGAGGATCAGATGCCGCAGGACGACACTTCCGGCCGATATCGGAGCGAGGTATCGGGGATACAGGAGACGATGAATCCCGAGTGGCAGCGGCATCTGCCCCTCGGCGCTCCTCTCGGTTGGCTTGGCCAAGGCTGGCAGGACTTGATCCGGCAACCCTGGCCAAGTCTGGCCTATGGGTTCGTGGTGTTCTTACTCGCGCTGGTGGCCACCGTCATGCTGTTTCGGCTCGATAGCGACTATCTTCTCTTTCCCGCATTGGCGGGCATATTGATCGTCGCCCCGCTCTTTGCCGCAGGGCTCTATGTCAAGAGCAGGAGTTTGGCGAACGGGGAACGCACCACGTTTCGTGAGATGTTATTCGTCCGGCCGAGAGCTGGAGGGCAGGTGTTTTTCACGGGGATGCTGCTGTGCATGGTGATGCTGCTCTGGATGAGGGCGGCGGTTATTATCTACGCGCTCTTTTTCGGCGTTAATCCGTTCCCCGGCCTTGATGGCGTAGCAAGGCTATTGGTCACCACCCCCTCGGGCTGGGGCATGCTGATCGTCGGCTTGTGTGTGGGCGCATTGTTCGCTGGATTCGCTTTTGCAATCGGGGTCTTCTCAATCCCGATGCTTCTGGATGAGCGCATAGACGCCTTCACGGCGATGGGCGTTAGCGTTGTCATGGTCTGGAACAACATGGGACCGTCAATGGTCTGGGGTGCGATTGTGCTCGCCCTCTTCCTCGCCAGCCTGCTGACGGGACTTGTCGGACTGATCGTCGTTTTTCCTTTGCTCGGCCACGCCACATGGCATGCCTATAGGGCAATGAGGTAGCGAGGAACGGACAATGACCTGCTGTGCGTTCATTGCGTCGTCGCTCCACGAGCCCGGACCAAGAAGGCCGGGTGTGGACGAGATCGCGTTGGCAAGCAGGGATTTGGGCAATGGTCTCAGGCAGATCACCTTGTCCGTTCCGGACATGCGATGCGGTGCATGTATGGCACTTCTGGAATCGACCCTTGGCAGGCACCCCGAAGTTCACATGGCGCGCGCCAATCTGACGGCAAAGCGTGTAACCATCCATTGGCAAGCGGAAAATGGTTCGCCACCCGATTTTGCCGCTCTGATCGGAACGATCGGTTACACGGCCGTCTTGCCGGCGGAAGGCCGCGATCAACCGGACGGTGAGGTGTCAGGCCTGCTGCGCGCGCTGGCAGTCGCCGGCTTTTGCTCAATGAACATCATGGTGCTGTCGGTATCGGTCTGGGCGGGTGCGGACCCGGCAACACGTCAGACGCTCCACCTGATGTCGGCCGCGCTCGCACTACCGGCCGTGATCTACTCCGGGGCGACATTCTACCGGTCGGCGTGGCGGGCGCTCGTGCACGGTCGGGCCAACATGGATGTGCCGGTCAGCATCGGCGTCCTGCTCTCGTTCGGTCTCAGCGTATACGACACGTTCGCCGAAGGACGGCAAGCCTACTTCGAGGCCAGTACCTCGCTACTCTTCGTTTTGCTCGTCGGACGCACGCTGGATCATCTGATGCGAAGGAAGGCACACTCGGCGGCGACGGCGCTGGCCGAGATGATGCCGAAAGGCGCGAATGTGATACGCGCGGACGGACGGATCGAGTATGTTCCGCTGAACGAAATCGCGCCCGGAACCCACACTCTGATTGCCGCCGGCGACAGAATTCCGGCTGACGGCACCATTCTCTCCGGCCTCACGGAGCTTGACCGCTCGTTGCTGACGGGAGAGAGCCGATGGACGAGCGTCGGACCAGGCGAAAAGGTTCGCGCGGGCGAGTTGAACGTTGGCCGTCCCCTGACTGTCGAAGCCACCGCAATGCCTGCAGATTCGATCCTCGCCGAGATACATGGGATGCTCGAAGCCGTCGAGGGCGGTCGATCCCAATATCGGCTGCTCGTGGACAGGGCAGCGCGCCTCTATGCTCCAATTGTCCATAGTCTCTCGGTTCTGACATTCATTCAGTGGTTCGTGATGACGAGAGACGTCCACCTCGCGCTGACGACCTCGATCTCCGTCCTGATCATAGCTTGCCCTTGCGCTCTCGGGCTCGCGGTTCCGATGGTCCAGGTCGTCGCCGCCCGTAAGTTGTTCAAGCACGGCGTCGTGGCGCGGGACGGTGCTGCGTTGGAACGCCTGGCGGAAATCGACACCGTCGTGTTCGACAAGACCGGCACCCTGACGCAATGCGAGCCGACGCTGTTGAGCGGGAACTGGGTCGGACCGTTGGAGTTTTCATTGGCAGCTTCGCTGGCGCGCTACTCCAGTCATCCGATGTCGACTGCGATTGCGGCCTACGCCTCACGACGCGAGCCGCAAGCCCTCGCGCTCGACGATGTCAGAGAGGTTCCGGGCAGCGGTCTCGAGGCATCTTTCGATGGGCAAATCTATCGACTCGGACGAGCGGCTTGGGCGACGGGCGGCCAGGGAGAGGATTGGACTGCCGCAGCTTCCACCGTCGTCCTGACGCGACAGGCAGAAATCCTCGCTTCCTTCGTTTTCGGAGAGAGCCTCCGGGTGGGGTCGGCGCAAGCGGTGCAGTTCCTGAAGAGCCGCGGCATCGCCGTCCAGATGTTGACGGGCGACGCCCCGGAAGCGGCTCGTGCGGTGGCAAAGGAGGTTGGAATCGACACCGTAAGATCAGCCGCCCTTCCTAAGGATAAGGCGAAGACAATCGAAGCGTTACGCGACAGTGGACGCAAGGCCCTGATGATCGGTGACGGAATAAACGACGCGGTGGCGCTCAAGGCCGCCCATGTTGCCATGGCTCCGGCGTCGGGAAGCGACATCGGTCGAAGTGCCGCCGACTTCATTCTGCTCAGTGGAGGCATGGACGGGGTCGAGATCGCCATAACAACGGCAGGGCGCGCGGCTGCACTGGTCCGTCAGAATTTTGCTTTGGCTATTGTCTATAATGCTTGCAGCATCCCGCTCGCATTGCTCGGCTATGTAAACCCGCTCATCGCCGCGATAGCGATGTCCTCGTCGTCCATACTGGTCGTCGCGAATGCAATGAGGCTTGAGATCGACAGAACGCCACCAGAGCGGAACTTGGGCCGGATAAGTGGGTTGGTAGGAGCAAGACAGTGAGCACGTTGTCGTTTCTCATTCCCGTAGCCCTCCTGATGGGTATCGCCGGGCTTGGCGCTTTTCTTTGGTGTTTGCGCACCGGCCAATACGACGATCTGGATGGCGCAGCAGAGAGGATACTGTTCGAGAAGGACGACAAGCCTCTCGGCGGCTGAAAACACAATTGTAAAACACTCTGAAGGAGGTTCGAATGGAAGACACGGATCATCAGTCTCCGTTAAGTGCCTCCGGCACCACACAAAGCTCGCGTATTCGCACCATCGACCCCTCGGAGTCCGTTACCGGGGTGGGCATTGTGTTTGGCATCCTTGGTGCGGTGATCGGGGTGGTATTCACGGTGCTCCTGGGCGATGCATCCAGCGTTGGCTCTTGGATCGTCGACTGCTTTATTGCGGCGTTGGCGGGAGGTTCCGCAGGGATCGTCATTGGCGGAATGTTTGGAGCGATTTTCGGGGTAATTAGGGGAGTGACGATACCCGCCCGCCGGGATGGAAAGAGCTAAAGAGGTCAATCCGTTTTCGCGGTACGAGTAAGTCGGAATTGAAGAAGGGGTTCTGTGACCGAGGCAAATGCGCGGCATGGGTGCCACGCTTTTGAGGCCTTGGTCTAAATCTCAAGATGGCGGAAGTTGCCGTTCGGGGCCCATTTCGAGAGCGATGGCTCTTGGCAGTTTATCCCAGATTAATAGGTCCTGACCCTAGAGAATTAGAGAATGCGGCCGCTCTTGAGCACATGCTGCACGCCGCTTTGAACGTGCCGTTTGACGACCTCGGATGCACCAGCGACGTCGCGCTGAATGGAAAGTTCAAACAAAAGCCTGTGGTCATCAACGACTGGCTTGCCGCGAAAACTCTCGGCCAGCATGTGGTAACGAAGAAAGCGGTCGAAGACAGACGACAATGTCGCCATCAGCGTCGCCGAATTGCAGGCGGAGACGATCGCCTGATGGAACTCCCAGTCGTATCGGACCCAGTCGACTGTCCGCGACACGTCGCCCGCAAGGAGCTTGCGTTCGGCGGCAGCCAGCCGGTGATGGGCAGCGACGATGCGCCCCTCCCATTCAAGATTTCCCGCGGCAAAGGCAAGGCCGATCGCATGCGTTTCAAGAACAATCCGGAGGTCGGCGAGCTCCAGAAGTTCGCGGCGCGAAGCAGGGCTGACTTCAAAACCACGCTGTCCCTCAGCGACAACGAGGTTTTCCGTGGTCAGGCGGCTCAGGATTTCGCGCAGCGATGAAATGCCGATAGAGTAACGCTCCTTTGCCTGCTCCAGCTTGATCTTCGTCCCCGGCGGCAATGTCCCGGATATGATATCCTGGCGGATCTGCCGGAAGACGACATCGCTTACTGTTTCAGCCGGATCGTGGACTTGCTTGAGCATGGCTTTTCCTGGTTTTGCCGAAATGTCATCTGCGTTGGTGGACCTAAAGCTCGAAGAGAAACCTCCGGATCATTTCTATTTCAGCGTTCCTCTTGCCAGCGCATGTTCGACCCCGCCTTGGATATGCAGCACAAGCACCCGCTTGGCCGTCTCTGCGTCACGTCGCAATGCCGCATCCAAAAGCTGCTGATGTTCATTGGCTGCGACATCGCCTCGATAGGACAAGGCAACCATCTGATATCTCAGATATCTGTCGAAGATCACCGAGTGCGTCTCCATCAGCAGTTTCGAGCCGCAGGCGGATATCAGCGCTTGGTGAAACTCCCAGTCGTAACGCTTCCAGTCCTCTGCCCTGCTGGTGTCGCCGGATGCCATCACCTGTTCCATCCGCGCCAATTTGTAATGCGCCGATACGAGCGGAGCCTCCCACTCCACGTCGCCGTGCACGAACGACTGCTCCAGCGCATGTGTTTCCAGCAGAAGCCTGAGTGCCGCTGTCTCCTTGAGATCCGAAACGGACACCGGAGACACTTCGAAACCTTTTTGTCCCTCGGCAACGACAAGCCCCTCGGAGGACAGCCGATTCAGCACCTCTCGAAGTGTACTGATGCTGGTCTCGTAGGACTCCTTCAGGCTTTCCAGCTTCAACTTTTGTGCTGGCGCCAGCCGACCAAAAATGATGTCGGCCCGAATGCGCCTGTAGCTGCTCTCGGCAATGGTCTCGTTGATAACCGGCTGCAGCATGGCGAGTCTCTTATATTTTCTGTTTCGTCGGATATATCTCTTTCTGGCATTCTCAATCAAGGAAGCATTCGCAGAATGGGAATTAGAATTTTCTCATATGATGCTGGTTTTTCGGGAGAACGCGAGCGACCGGGTCGAGCAGGGCCTGACCACAATACGCGTGCCCCATGCCTGTTGGGCCAAACCCTTTGGCGCGGCTTTCGTACTGCTCAAAAAACTGGGTTTTGCGGCTCAACAGGGCGGCAATTGTTTTTTCAATCGCGCGCAACCATCTAATAGTCATGACTTACGGGAAAATGTCCCCGACCTCAGCAGCCCGTATACTGAAAACGAACCATACTGGGTTGCTTTCCGAAGCGAAAGCCGATTGCTTAGGAAAATCTACTTCTTCTTCCGCTAGCGGTTAGGAGAATGAAAGGGGCCGCAGGCAAACCCGTGGAATTCTACTGCTTCGCATCGGGATGAACAAAGACTACGATGGCGACGTGGGAAGGCCGGTTTGAAGAACGATGACGACAGATTTGTTTCAGGTAAAATTTTGGGGCGTCCGCGGCAGTATTCCCGTGTCGGGCCCCGAGTTCGATCGCTACGGCGGTAACACTTCCTGCATCGAAATTCGCTGCGGAGAACATCGGATGATCTTCGACGCAGGCTCCGGACTGCGCGAGGCCGGGCTCTCGCTGCTCGCCGACAGTATCAGCGACGTCGACCTGTTCTTCAGCCACTGTCACTACGACCACATCATCGGCCTGCCCTTCTTCAAGGCGATCTATTACCCCTCGATCAACGTCAACATCTGGTCCGGCCATCTCGATGGCAAGATGAGCACGCGGGAAATGGTCGAGCAGTTCATCAGCCCGCCCTGGTTTCCGGTCAAGACCGACATCTGCCAGGCGACGATGAACTTCCGCGATTTCCATGCCGGCCAGGTGCTGACGCCCCATGCGGGCATCGAGATCAAGACCTTCATGCTGAACCATCCGGGCGGTGCCATCGGCTACCGCATCGAATGGCAGGGCCGTTCGGTCGCTCTCGTCTATGACATCGAGCATATTCCAGGCAGGTACGATCCGGTTTCGCTGGAGATGATGCGGGACGCCGATCTCGTCGTCTACGATTGTACCTACAATGAAGACGAGATGCAGCGTTTCAAGGGCTTCGGCCATTCGACCTGGCAGCACGGCACCGAGCTCGCGAAGATCGCAGGCGCCAAGCGCTTCGCGCTCTTCCACCACGCCCCTTCCCGCACGGACGAACAGCTGGGGCAGATGGAAATGCAGGCGCAGGCCGCCTTCCCCGAATCCTTTGCCGCCCGCGACAATCAGGTCGTGGTGATCTAGCAGGTCCGCTGAAGGCCGCCTTCATCTTGTGCAGTCTGAAGCTCTTCGACAGAGAGCCTATCCGTCGAGCCGAGCAAGGCCTGCGACGTCACGACGGAACAGATGCTGGGCCAGACCGTTTTCCCGGCAACGCAAAATCAACGAAACAGGGATCCGTCATGACCGTGCTTTCCGGAAAGTGTCTCTGCGGGCAGGTGCATATTTCTGTCCGGGGCGAACCCTTGCGCGTTGGAATCTGTCATTGCACCGACTGTCGGCAAGAAAGCGGTTCGGCCTTTACCTTCTATGGGATCTGGCCCGCTAACCAGTTCGAACATTCAGGGGAAACCAGCGCGTTCCAAGGTCGGCATTTCTGCACCGGTTGCGGCTCGCGGCTGTTTTCCGCCGATGACCAGGAGGCCGAAATCAAGCTTGGCATCCTCTCCGAGGCGCCGACGCCTCTGGTGCCGAGCTACGAACTCTGGATCAAAAGACGCGAGCCGTGGCTGCGACCGGTGGAAGGCGCAGAGCAGTATGACGAAGACCGAAAGTGAAGAACGGTTCTGAGGAGCTTGTCCATGACCTCTCTCGTCCGACATCGCTGGATGACGGTTGCAGGGGTCGAGACTTTCTACCGCGAGGCCGGCCGAGAAGATGCTCCGGTCTTGTTGCTGCCGCACGGATATCCCTGCTCATCCTATGAATTTCGCAATCTCATGCCGCGCCTTGCCGACCATTGGCGCCTGATTGCGCCGGATTTCCCCGGTGCGGGCTACAGCGGCACGCCTGATGATTTCGACTACAGCTTTAGTGGATACGCTGCCTGGCTGGAGGCCTTCGTCAGCGCGATGAATGTCGACCGGTTCGTCCTCTACCTCCACGACTTCGGATCGCCTATCGGTGCGCGCTTGGCGATCAGAGACCCCCGGCGGATCGTGGCGCTGATCATCCAGAATGGCGATATCCCCTATGAAGATGCCCTCGGGCCGAAGTACGCGGATATCGAGGCGACGTGGACGCTTCCGGAATCGGAGATGAGGAAGGTGCTGGCGGAAGCGGTCAGCGAGGAGGCCTTCAAAGAGGAATTCCTCAACGATCTGCCGCCCTCTCTGTCCGACACCATCCCGCCAGATCTCTGGAAGCTGCATTGGTCGCTGATCACGCCGCGGCGCCAGGAAATCGCCATAGACCTGATCGCCGGACTGAAGGAGAACCGGAGCTGGTTCCCGGAACACCGGAAATACTTGCGGGAATGCCAGCCTCCGACCTTGATCGTCTGGGGGCCGAACGACCACTACATGCCGGAAAAATCGGCGCGAGCCTATCTGCGCGATCTGCCGGATGCCGAACTGCATCTGCTCGGCGGCGGCCACTGGTTGCTCGAGACGCATCTCGATGACGTCGTCGCACTCATGCGAGACTTCCTCGGACGCGTTCACGCCGCCTGATCGGCAATGTCTAAGGCCCTAAAGCGCGTCGCGATCTTTCAGATTCGCTCCTCGCGCTTTATGTCTTGCTTTTGCGCATGTCGTTATCGCAAAACCGCGGCGCACTTTTACGCGACATGCTCTAGCAGTTCCGACGCCGATGACCAGCGGACGGCCGGATGCCCGCCCGTCACTGCAAACAAGGCCGACAGGAAGTCCCATGCGGCCGCGTCATGCACCAGATGGTGGGTGAGCACGCCGATAGGCTCGTCGCTGCCGACAAACCGGTCGCGAAGCTCCGCCACCAGTTCGGTCACCAATTCCGCCTCGCTGCGTCCGCCGCGCGTGCCGTGCCAGTCGATGATGTCGACATGGGTGTTGAGAAGCGGCATCGGACCGCCCTGCTTTGCCCGCCCGTAGACCGAAAGTGCTGCAAATCCAAGCGCCGGTAGCGCCGGGATGAGGTCCGCATCGATCCGGTTCCACGGCGGCACCAACACTGGCAGGAAGCTGGCCGGATGCAGCCGTTCTAGCAGCCGGAACCCCTCACCCAACTCGCCGAGGACGACCTCCGCCGGCCGCTCACCGCCGAGTTCCTGCTTCTTCGCCTCCGGCCCGGCATGGTTCGTATGAGACCAGCCGTGCACCGCAACCGTGACGGCTGCTTCCTCCCCCAGGCGTGCGGCCAGTGCTTCGCCGGTCGGGCCGGGAATGACCGCAAGCATCAGCGGAACCTCGTTTTCGCCAGCCAGCGCCATCAGCATCTCCAGCGCCAGGGTCGGCTCGACAGCATCGTCATCCCGCAGCCAGAACCGCGCCACGCGGCCGGCAGCCTGCCAGCGGTCAAGCTCGCGGCGCAGAGGGTCCCAGGCCATCCCGTTGGTCATCACGTCACTCCTATTCCTGCGTTGTCCCGCAAAATTCCGTTCAATACCTGCGCCGCCATCACAAGCGAACGTTGCCCAAGCACGAAACGCCGCGCCGCCTGCCCCATGGCGTCGCGCCTTTGCCTGTCGTCAAGCAGGGCAGCCACGACCTCGGCATAGGCGGTGACATCGCCATCAGGCGTCAGCAGGCCGGTCACCCCAGCCTCGACCACTGCTGGCACGCCTGCCGTTTCCTGCGCGACGACGGGCAGGCCGGCGGCCTGGGCTTCCAGATAGGCAAGGCCATAGGCCTCGCCGCAACCGGGCCAGACATAAAGGCCGCCATGCCCGAGCAGTTCGGCGATCTCGACGGCATTCCGCTCGCCCAGCCATTCGATGCGGCCGGCAAGGCCGGCAAACAGACCCTGCACCTCTTGGCGCATCGGACCATCGCCGATGACGGCAAGCGTCCAGGGCCGGTCTTCGATCAGCCGCAATGCTTTTGCGAGCATGACATAACTGTCCATCTTGTCGCCGGCCCGCATCATCGCGACCGTCATCAGCCGGCGCGGATCGGGGGCCGGCGACACCTTCTCGAACAGCGCCGTGTCGATGAAGGGTTTCAGCCCGGCAAGCCGCGCCTGGGGAAAAGCGGCTGCAAGCCCGGCCTGGTCGCGTTCGGTGAAGCTGATATTGACCGCCGCCTGCATGATCGCCTCGCCCACGCGCTTCTGTGATGCTGCCCAGCCGGTCCGGTCGCGTTTAGCCGCGTAGGAGGCTTCGGCGGTGACATAGGGAATGGCAAATTCGGCTGATATCGCCGGCCCGAAGGGATCGGGCGATTTATAATAGGGATGATAGCAGAACCAGAGTTCCGGTCGCGGCGCGGATTTCCATGTCAGCCGCAGCCGCTCCATCTCGGCGCCGATGGCGGGTTCGACCGCTGCTGCCGCCTCCGGTGTCGAGGCATGGGTGCGGAATTCGGAAACGACGTCGACCTGATGCCCGCCAAGTTCCAGCGCCCGGATCAACAGCCGCGCCATCAGCCGGTCGCCCGACGGCACCGGATGGTTCGGCGATTTCATCGGCGCGTAGAAAGCCACCCGCATTGGGACACCTCAGGTAAGACAGACTGTTTACAACGTGCACTCGTGCCTATGACGAAAATTCCGCTATTGTCCCCTTCATTAAAACTTGCGCATAAGCATATGGAATGTGATCGCGATCGAAGCAATTCTGCCTCTTTCTCAATCTCTATGGGCCTGCGGTTACATCGGCAAGAACGGGAATGAATGACGACGGTCTCGGCCACAGGGATTTTTTCGGAGCGTACGATCAGAAGGGCGAGGCTCGGTTCCGGCCTCGTCATTTTCATCTTCGTCCTCTTGCATTTGTCGAACCATGCGATTGGCCTGATTTCCGTCACCGCCGCCGATAAAGCTGCCCACCTCTTCCTGGCGATCTGGCGCAATCCATTGGGGACCGCCATCTTCTATTCGTCGGTTCTCACCCATATCGCGCTGGTGCTGCGCGCCATCTACATGCGCCGCAGCCTCGTCATGCCGAAGGGGGAAATGGCGCAGATCGTGCTCGGCTTGATGATCCCGCCGCTGCTTATGGATCATGTCATCGGCACGCGCATCGCCCACGAGTTCTACGGCTACATCGATGACTACGAGACGGTCGTCAGTACGCTCTGGATCAGGAACCCGACAAACGGCGTGCGGCAGGTGTTCGGTGTCGTCGCCGTCTGGATCCACGGCTGCATCGGCATCCATTTCTGGCTGCGCTACCGTTCCTGGTATCCAGACTTTGCGCCACTGCTGCTGGCGCTTGCGATCCTCGTGCCGGTGCTCTCGCTGCTCGGCTTCGTCGAAATGGGCCGCACGCTCGCCGATCCCTCCTACCAGCAGGCAATGACCATCAGCGCCTACAAGGAGGGCATCAACACCCGTTACGCCTCTAACCCGGAAGTTCACCGTCAGGTGGCCATGATCCGCGCCGGCCTCTACGGCGCCTTCTCGGCCTCTCTGCTCATCGTCGTCGCTGCCCGCGCTCGGCGCAAGCTGAAGGAGCGGCTTGACCAGGTCGCCGTGAATTATCCGGGCGGCGAGGTGATCCGCGTGCCGCGCGGTTTCTCCGTGCTGGAAGCAAGCCGGCTCGGCGGCCTGCCGCATTATTCCGTCTGCGGCGGCAAGGGTCAGTGCTCCACCTGCCGCGTGCAGATCCTTGGCGACTACGACAGCCTGCCTGACCCTGACAAGATGGAACAGACGACACTCAGGCGCATCAATGCCGGCCCGGATATCCGGCTCGCCTGCCAGCTTCGCCCGAACCGCGACGTTGCGGTCGCGCCGCTTCTCGTGCCGGCGACCGAGGCAGCCCTTCCTGCCAACAGCCAGGAAACGAGCCCCGGCCGCGAGCGCGAGATCGCCGTGCTTTTCGTCGATATCCGCCATTTCACCACGCTGACGGAAACCCGGCTGCCCTTCGACGTCGTCTTCCTGCTGAACCGCTATTTCGCCATCATCGGCAAGGCGGTGGAGCAGGCGGGCGGACGGCTCGACAAGTTCATCGGTGACGGCGCCATGGCGCTCTTCGGCCTCAATACCACGCCGGAGGAAGCCTGCCGCCAGGCGCTCAATGCAGCAGCAGCAATCGTCGCCGAGATCGAGAAACTCGCCGCAGAACTCGCCGACGAACTGGCGCTGCCGCTGCGCATCGCGATCGGTATTCACACCGGCCCCGCCGTCGTCGGCACGATGGGATACGGCCGAGTGCGCAGCATGACGGCGATCGGCGATACCGTGAATGTCGCGAGCCGGTTGGAAAGCGCTGCCAAGGAGTTCGAGGCGGCGATCGTCATCTCCGAACCGGTGGCGAACCTCTCCGGTGCCGATCTCGCCGGCATCGAAAGCCGTGAAATCAGTGTACGCGGCCGGGCCCTGCCCTTGAAAGTCTACGTCATTCCGAGAGAGAAAGCGGCAGAACCGCTCGAAGGAAAAGACTGATGCCCGGCAAGCCCTGGCTGACCGCCAAATACTGGAGCCGCCGGATGCGCAAGGCGCGCAATGCCGCCGCTTCGCGCTTCTTCGACACCCGCTTCGGCCGCCGCCTGCTGATCGAGAATATCGGCCCGCGCGTCGTCTCGATGACGGTCGATGCCGGCGACCACCTGATGACCTTCTCGCCCGCCGACTATATCGGCCGCAAGGTCTTCAGGAAGGGCCATTTCGAGCGCGAGGCCGTCGACCGGCTGATCGTCATCCTGCGCGAGCGGGGCCTCTTGCGAAAGGACGCAACACTGCTCGAGATCGGCGGCAATATCGGCACCCAGACCGTCTATTTCGCCCTCAGCGACACCTACGCCCAGATCGTCAGCATCGAGCCCGATCCGCGCAACTTCCCGCTGCTTGCCCTCAACATTCGCCAGAACCGGCTGGAGGAGAAGGTCCGGCTCGTCCAGTGCGCTGCGGGCGAGAGCGAAGGCGAGATCGACTTTTTCCTCAACCTCAAAAATCACGGCAAGAGCAGCGCCATCCGCCAGAGCCCGACAGACAAGAAGATCAGCGTGCCGGTGAAGCCGGTTTCCGAGATCCTTGCCGGACTTTCGGTCGATCCGGTCGCGATCGGCCTCGTCTGGATGGATATCGAGGGCTACGAGCCGGTCGCCTGCCGGTCGATGCAGCCGCTGCTTGCCCGCCGCGTGCCGCTCTACATGGAATTCACGCCGCTCTTCTACGGCCCGGAGGGAACGAAAGCCTTCATATCGATGCTGTCCAGCTTCTACGAGGATTGCCTCGTCCTCTTCGAGGATCGCGAGGTGGAGATGAAGGTTCGCGACCTGCCGAGCGATGTTGATCAGTACGACGTGCTGTTCTTGCCCTAAGCTGGGTCGCGATCTTTCAGATTCGCTTGCCGCGCTTTCAGTCGTGAGGTTGAGGACGACCTCGAAGTACGGCTTCGTCCTCTTGCGCCCGGCCGGGGCATGGCGGAGTATGACCACCGGGGCGAAGGAACGGGTGGGGAATGGAGGCGGATCGGATAAGAGGCCTTGATGGCATCAGGGCTATTGCCATCCTTGGCGTGTTCTATACGCATTTCGTCGACGGAGATTCTTTGCTCGGCGACCTGGCCGTGCGAACGTTCTTCATTTTGAGTGCCTTCCTGATTACCGCCAAACTGGTCGCGTTGCGCGACGCCGAAGGGTTCAGTTTTGCGGCGCTGCGATCTTTCTACACGCGAAGGGCGCTCAGGCTCCTGCCGACATATTACGCCATGGTCCTGGCCCTCGCCGCGATCGGCCTCGTCACGATCCGGGGTGGGCTTTTTTATCATCTCGCCTTTCTGTCAAACGTCTGGTTCGCGATGAGCATGAATTGGCACCCATGGGTGCTTGCCCATATCTGGACCCTGTCCGTCGAATGGCAGTTCTATCTCATTTGGCCGCTCGTTGTCCTCAGCTGCGCAAATAGATCAGTGGCGCTGGTCGCCGCGGGCGCCATCGCCATTGCGCTGGCATTCTGGCTCGGATGTTATGTCACCGGCTATTACCCCGACAACGTGGTCTTATGGTCTCCCTTCTCGCTTGATGCATTCGGCGTGGGAGCCTTGGCCTTCTTCCATTCGGGCATGCTGGCACGCCCGGTCCGAACACGCCTCCTTGCGGCAATCCTGCCGGCAGCGCTGTGGGGTGCCCTGCAACTCGTTGAGACGGATGGCCGTCCACGGTTGCTGTTGGTCGTCGATTTCCTTCTACAAATTCTTCCGCTTCTGCCGATGGCAATCCTGATTGCCATAACGGCATCAGGGTCAAGCCCGATTATCAATCGCATACTTGGAGCCCGGCCTTTGGCCTATCTCGGCCGCATCAGCTACGGATGCTATCTCTACCACTTTCCGATGCTTTGGCTGATGATGCATATTATGTGGCGGCTGTTCCATTATCCGCTGGAGCGGGGGATCATCCAACTGGTCGTCGTTGCGATCCCGACAGTCGCCTTTTCCGCCCTAAGCTGGGAATTCATCGAACGGCCGATCCAGAAATGGGGGGCCGGTCGCCAAAAGGCGACGCAGGCCAAGATCACCGCATGAGCTACTGGATTGATCCTTATCAAACCGGCTGGAGTTCGTCCTCGCCGCCAACCAGCAGTGGCCAAAGAACACGGGACGCAGGTCGTTGTCGACCACGCAGTCGAAAACGGAAGGTCGCCATCGATCCGTTACGGCCGGTGAGCCGTCGGTCGCCCCATCTCAAACAAGTTTCTTCGCCTCTGATCGCGAATGCTCATGATATTTGTTTTCGCGAAGCGTACCAAAAAGCTTCAAGCTCTCCAGATGCTCGCGCTGGGCGCGATAGAACTCATTGAGGAAGTGCAGCTCCCGGCCGGCCTTCACGGTGTCTTCATACCGGATCCTTCGGGTAATGGTTCGCACGATCTGTTGGATTTCCTTATAGTTGGACGTCTTCGTCGAGTCGCGAAGCACGTCCTCCAGTGTCTGCAGCTCATACTTGCCGTAGACATCGAGGTGCTCCGGCAGGAATTCGAATTCCGCCTGCGTCGATGCGGCGGGGGGGGCAGACAGGGCGAGGTCGGACAAGAGCACGGAACGCGGAGTGTCGACCACCAGGGTGCCGGCGATGATGTCGCCAAGCCTTTGCCGGCGTCGGTTGGTGAATGGGAAGACGACCACCACCAGAAGCCAGAGGCTCGTCAGACCGTTTTCCCAAGCTGACTGCGTGCCGACCGAAGCCAAAAGCCCCATGGGTGCGAAAATTTCCACCTGTTTCATCAGGTTGCGTGCGGTAACCTGGTGCGGAGTGAGCCGCCGTCCATCCATGTTGACGACGCGGATGCCCGTTATTCTTTTTCCGAGCGTGCGTCCGTTCCAGATGAGCTCCGAGAGAATGTAATAGGGGACCTGCACCAAAAAACCGAGCAGCACCGTCAGCATCGCCTCCGCGCTCGCAGGCAGCACGCCTGTAAAGAGGACGGCGGCGGCGCAGATGAACATGATGATTGAGCTGAAGACGATGTCGAGGAATTGTGCGCCGAAACGAGTTCCGAGCGAGGCGATGGCGAAGGTGATCGGGACGCCCTCCGGCGGGATGAACTGCTGGACGCGCTTGCCATCCGTCACTGACTGGCTCATCGCATGGCCTCGCGCGAAGTCTTGCTTTCGCGGCCTCCAAACAACAGCCAGCTTACCCAGAAGACGCCCATCCCCCACCCGATGACGATTCGCCAGAGCGGATCCTGGATCAGCTGACGCAGGAACCCTTCGATGAAGGCTGCCACGACGAGCATCAACGCCGCCAGGATGGCGAGCTTGACGGCATCATGCGCCTGGTGACGCAGGGCTTCCTTTCGCGTTCTGGCACCGGGAAGAAGAACGGCAAGTCCGAGCCTTGCCCCACCCGCGCAGGCAATGGCGATGGCCGCAAGCTCGGTCACGCCGTGGATCGAGAGCCAGGCGAAGACGTCGTAGCCGAGCCCTCTGCGATAAAACATCGCGAAGAACGCGCCGAGGATCAGTCCATTGTAAAAGGTCAGGATGAAGCTCGGCACCGACACGAACACACCAAGGGTGAAGATCAGGATGACGATGGTGGTGTTGTGGGAAAAGAGAAAGGCGGAAAATGCGGCCAGCCGGTCGCTGTCATGCCCTTCATCGCCATAGATGGTCGAGCGGAGGTAGTCGGTCGAGGCATCAGGCGTGCGCTGGTCGGCCATCTCCGGCGGCACCAAGGTATAGAACCAGCTCGGGTCGTTGGCGCAGAGCCTGTAACCCGCCAGCGCCCCTAAAATGAGCGCCAGGAAGCCGATGAACAAAGGCAGGGCCGAACGACGCACGGCCTGGGGAATGCCGTGCAACAGCAGGCGCGACATCAGGCCGCCCAGGCTTTCCTGCGGGGCATAGACGACGAGATAGGCCCGGGCGCAGAGGCTCTCCAGATAGGCGATCAGGGCGCGATCGAGAGAAATATCGCGCGCCACGCTCAGCGAGTTCATCGCCTGCCTGTATCCGGTGGCAAGATTGCGGACCTCATCATAGCCGAGCGCGGCTGCGCCCCCTTTCTCGGCACGCGTCACGAGTTCGTCCAATTGACGCCAGTGTGCCTCGCGCTCCAGCCGGAAGCGGGCCGAACGAAGCGTATCGTTCTGAACGGCGCCGACATTGACTGTCGCGCCCCTATCCATCCTGCCGTCGATACCGATATCCATCATATCATCTCACGGGATTTGATTTCGATGTAGCGCGCAATGAGATCCGAAGTCAGTGCCTCCGGCGTGCTGTCGAGGCAAAGCACCCCGAGACGCGCCAGCTTTTCCATGACGGCGCGCCTCTCCTGAAGGATCTGGCGCGCCGCAACCGAGCGAGCGACGGCATCGAGCGTCGTTTCCTCGGGTTCGATGAGCTTGGCCAGCATCGGATCGCGCAAGGCGACATAGACGACGAAGTGATGCCGGGCGAGCACCTGCATGTTCTCGATCATCAGCTCCGCCGTGATGGTGTCGACGAAATCGGAGAATATTACAACCAGCGAACGTCGCTTCAGGCGTCCCGACAGGTGGGTCAGTCCCAGCGTATGGTTGGTCTCCTGGGTTTCGTAACGGAGCCCGGCGCAAACCGTCTGCAGCCGCGGAAAGGCTGCTCGTCCGGGCAAGGCCGGCACGAACAGACGCGGACGGCTGTCGAAGCTGTAGAAGCCGACGAGATCGCCGGCAAGGCCTGCGCCCCAGCACATGGCGAGCGCCGCATTGATGGCGCGATCGAGCTTCGTGAAGCCGGCAAGCTGTTCGGCCATCAGCCGCCCGGAATCGACGCACAGGATGATCTGGTGGTTTCGTTCGGCCCTCATCTCGCGCACGACGAGACTGCGCATGCGCGCCGACCGCTTCCAATCGATGCTGCGCGGATCCATCCCGCTTACAAATTCACGCAGTTGGTGGAATTCCGATCCCTCGCCGCGCAACCGCAAATCCTTCTGGCCGGCCTCCAGCGGCAGGATCTGGGTCTTGATCGCTCCAGACAGCACCGGCGATATGTCGGGCTGGACGGCGATCTCTTGCCCGACGGGCATCTTCGCGATGATCTCGAGCAGCTTCAATCGCGAAGACCACTTCAGCCACAACTCGTGGACCGCGTATCGGCCCCGCCGGGTCAGATGAAGGTCCAGAGAGGCCTTGACCTCTCCTACTCCGGCACCCGATGCAGGGTTGAGCCATCTGATTTCGTCGACGACCAGCTCGGGAGCGAGATCGAGCCGGATTTCGATTTTCCGGGGCAGCGCGCTTTTCTGCGGCCGGATGCCGACCGCGAACGCGGCGGTGTGGCCGACAAAGCCCTGCGGCGGCAGATCGAAATCGACCGTCATCCTGCCCGCCAAATTGGAGATGACCAGATCGGCGACGGTCAGGGCTGCAAGCGCAAGCCACATGAGGAGCAAAAGGTAGCTCATGTCGCGCCACCACACGCTGGTGAAGACCGTCACCGCGGCGGAAATAAGAACGAGCGCGATCAGAGTGGAGGATGGCCGCATTTAACGGGGCGCATCGACGCGGTTCATGATATTGCGCAGCACCTCGTCCGGCGTGCGCCCGTCAATTTCCGCCGAGGGCGAAAGCACGATGCGATGGCGCAAGGCAGGCACCAGCAACGCCTGGACATCATCCGGCAAACCGTAATCCCTTCCCTCGAAAGCCGCGCGCACGCGCACGGCCGATGCAACCGCGTCGGCCGCGCGGGTGGATGCGCCGTAGAGAATATCGGGATCGGAGCGCGTGGCGCGCACCAGGTCGACGATGTAGGTCAGGATCGTGTTGTCCAGATGGATCGCATCGATCAGCGCCCGCCCCTCGGCAAGTGCGGCACTTGTGACAAGCGGACGGATGCCGGCATTGCGCAGGTCTGATTTCAGCGCCTGCGTCGCGTGTTTGGAGAGGATGGCAATTTCCGTATCGCGGCCGGGAAAATCGACGACAAGCTTGAACAGGAAGCGATCGAGCTGTGCTTCGGGCAAGGGATAGGTGCCCTGCTGCTCGATCGGGTTTTGCGTGGCAAGCACGAAGAAATCCGGTCCCAGGGAATAATCGGTTCCGTCAAGCGTGACCATCCGCTCGTTCATCGCCTGCAGCAAAGCCGATTGCGTCTTCGGGGGGGCGCGATTGATCTCATCGGCGAGCAGAATGTCGGTAAAGACCGGGCCCTTGGTCAGGTGGAACTGATTGGTCTGGAAATTGAAGAGATTGACGCCCAGAACATCGCCGGGCATCAGGTCGGGCGTGAACTGGATGCGACGATATTGCAGCGCCATGGCGGCGGAGACCGACCGGGCAAGCAAGGTTTTGGCTGTGCCGGGCGGACCTTCGACGAGGCAGTGCCCGCCGGCAAAGATCGAGATCAGGACGAGATCGATGATCGCATCCTGCCCCTGCACGGCTTTGCCGATTTCGCCACGAACCGCAGCGATAAGATTGCGAAATTCACCTAGATCCAAGGTCAATGCTCCCTGGAGCATGATGCCGAAAAGTGTAAGCGGTTTTCGGACGACATCATGCTCTAACTCTTTAATTTGGAACAGGATTCAGATTTTAGGCCGACCTGGCCTAAAATCATCCTGTTCCAGCGATTTTCTAAAAATTTCGAGATTGCGGTGCAGGTCCGCCCGTGTCATCCGATGCCCACGATCGATCAACGCCTGCGCTGACGAATGCAATGCCTTCGCCGCCGCCTGATCGCGGCGCGCCAGGCGTTGAAACAGCCGCTCTATGCCCGACTCGTTTCCGGCTCCGGGGCCGAAGACCTGTTGCGCCCTGTCCGCAAGCAGATGGAGCACGAACTGTCCGGTCATCCGGCCATCATTGCCCGAAAGGCGCAGCAGACGCGCCGTCGCGTCGATCGCGGCGGTCTTCGACAGCTCGATGTTTCCGGATGTCTCGGGCAAAGCAGGCCCGAAGCGATAGGCACCGCGCCAGAAACAAATCGCTGCAACGACGAGCAGTACTCCCCAGATGACGGACAGTGGATAGGCGACAAACCGCTTGAAATCGGAGGCAGAGCGCTCGTAGGTGCGGCCCTCATCCGCCGGTTTCTTGCTATCCAGAGGCAGGCCGGCCGTATCCAGATAGACTGGCCGCTTCTCGCCCGCGCCGCGCAGCAGCGTGATGAGCGACACGGCAAAGGAGGCGTTATCGGCCAGAGCCAGTCCGTGATTGTTCAACAGGTCCGGATCCGACAGCAGATAGATGTTCGGGTCGTCCGTGCAACGCAGGAGCAGCGCACCCGACGGCGTGCCCGCGAGCTCCTTGCAGCCGCTCGGGAGGCTAGATCGTTCGAAGGTCTGCGCCTGATAGAGGGTGATCTTGATGGGCTGGCCCGGTTTCAGCTGTGGCTGCGCCTCTTCAAAATCGGTGCTGCTACGGGCAAAGCCGAAATCTGAATAACCGATCTTGTCGAGTTCGCCGCCGATATCGGCGAGATCGACCAGTCCGGATTTGCCGGCAACACCATCCGTTGAGACGCTACCGCGCCATTTCGGCAAAACGATCAGCGTCGGCAGCGCATATCGGTTTGACTCCCGGATCGGGCTTTCCGGGCCTGCATCATCGGCTTCCTCGTTTGCCTGAGGTGCGACGGCCTCGGCTTGGCGTATCGCCAGGGGAATGATGCGCAGCGAGATTTCCGAACGCGCCCGAGCGACATGAGGGTCGGATCGTACGACAGGGATACCCTTGGCTTGCAGCCACGTTTCCAAGCCCTTGTTGCCAAGCGGCGAGCGGTCGAAATCGCTGCCGCGCGAAAGCGCGAAGACTGCCAAAGCCGCCAGCGCAAGCAACAACCCCAGCAACAGAAGAGGCCCCGAGTTACGCATTGGCCACTCTGCCTGATGACAGCAAGCCGCGCGCCGTCGTCAGAAGGACGCCGAAATGGCTTTCCGCAAGCGTGCGGCCGCCGTAATGAACGAGCTCCACTGCCGTCAGAAAATTTTCAAGCCTGTCGCGTTCGGGCATACTGCTCGGTAGACGGGCGAAAACGGCCCGTTCCGTATCCGAGCGGAAAAGCCGTGTTCCCGTCATATCTGCTGCATGAAGCAGGCAATGTCTGAGCAGGAGGACAAGCGCCTGCCTGCGATCCGCCATGGCGGCAATGCGCTGCAGAAAGTCGCTCGGCTTTTCCTCGGCCTCGGCTGCTGACGTGCGCCAACTTTCCGGCGCCTCCCCCTGCCGCTTCATGTCGCGTGGGGCAGACGACAGCAAGACACCGCCATTTCCGAAGCGTATCCACAAGCCGACGGCCACGATGAGACCGACAAGCACGATGGCAACCGCCAGAGACCCGCTGACGACCGGCTCCCGCGGGATCATCAACGGCCTGCGTTGTGGTGACGATTTTGTCGTATTCGATGCCGGTTCGACCTTTGCAGAGGCGTCGCCATAGACGAGCGTGCAGCGCAATCCGTTCTGCTGGCACTGCGCGGCATATTCGGCTCCGACGGCGCTCTTTTGATGATCGCCGCGCCCAACCTGCTGACTGTCGCTGTCTTGCGCTTGTGCGGGCGGAAACTGAGCCGAGGCGGCGAGCAACAGAGCCGCCAGCAGGCCGAGATTGCGGATGGTCATGCTCTTAGGCAAAGATCTCTGCTCTTATTTCCGGACGCAGCGGATCCGGCCCGAACTTGTTTGGGCCTTCTGTGCCTGGAAGCAAGTTAATAACCAAGATCGCGAGGCTTGCAATGAGACCGACATAGGGAACCATGCCCAAGATAACCAACGCGAGATACCACCATCCGGACATGTTGCGATCATGGAAGCGGCGAACCTGCAGGGATATCAGCGGCAAAATAAGCGCGACTATGAACAATCCGCCGATAACCAGGAAAACGGTAGCCAGGGCGGAAATTCCACCTGGGAGACCGGAAAAGGCCCCGGTCAGACCGGCTACAAATGAAATGGCGAACACCGCCAGCACATAGAATAGCATGAACCACCAATATTCCGACCGGGAAGCCCTGCCGGAAAAGGTAGCATATTTCTGCTTCAGAACAGTCCGAACAGCTTCGGTAAACCCCATTGAAATGCCCCCATTTCAGCTTGCAGCAAGCGCGGTGATCTACGGTCTCACCATCGTCTTGCTTGATAGTCATTCAGATGAAAACAGCTACAATTCAAACGTAGAAATTGCAATAAGTCGGTTGCATCGGCTCATTATTTTAAAAGCAATGATTAACGTCTTGAGATTTTCACCTCGGTGACGAGGTGGACGTGAAAGGTCCCGACCTGCTGGGGGAAGAATTCAACCCCGTTTATCTTGCTGTTTCGCCTTATGCGACCGACTGCATGACAAGCGATTGATGGCAATGCACGCCGGCGAGCACGCCTGAGGCGGAAGCGAGCGTGGCATTATGCATGGCGCTTGCCGCATCGCCGGCGGCAAAGACACCCTTGATAGTGGTTTCCTTATTCTCACCAGTCCGGATGACTGGCCCGAACGGGCCGTCGTCGAAGTCGCAGCCGAGCTGCTCGGCAACCGGGCTTGCCATCGAAGTTTTCGGCGCGACGAAGACGGCATCGAGCGGCACGACGCGGCCATCAGCGAGGCGAACGGCCTCAAGCTTCGGATCGTCGCCCAACAATTCGACGATAGGGCTGCGTTCGATGCGGACGCCACGGGCCGTCAGCTTCACCAATTGCTCTTCATCGGGCTCGAACAGCGCCTGGGTGAAAAAGGTCGTTGCGCCCCAGTCCGGGATCATCATGGCCGCATGGGCCGAATGCGGATGGTTTGCGAGAACGCCGAGCGTGCCGCCGCCGACCTCAAAACCGTGGCAATAGGGGCAGTGCAGCGCGGAGCGGCCCCATCGCTGCTTGAGGCCCGGGATTTCCGGCAGCGTGTCGCTGACGCCGGTTGCAAGCAGGATGCGCGCGGCTCGTTCTTCGCTGCCGTCTTCGGTGCCGACAATGAACGCATCACCATCGCTCTGCGCCCGGACGACTTTCCCCTGGCGGATGGTGACGGTCGGATAGAGCGAGAGTTGCCGTTTTCCCTCCCGCATGATCGCCGCCGGCGTCTGGCCGTCCTGGCCCAGGAACCCATGCGAGGCTTCAGAAAACCGATTGCGCGGCGCGCCGGCGTCAACGAGCAGCACCCGCCGCCGCGCCCTGGCTAGCTGCATGGCGGCCGAAAGGCCGGCAAAATTTCCGCCGATGACGATGGCTTCGAACGACATGGAACTCTCCCTGGATATCGAACTCATGACTCAACATAAGTTACATGAAGCGGTACCGTCAAGCATCATGTTACTTGTCTTGTTACGATCCTGTTGCGATAATGACCCGCCGATCGAAAGGAAGAGACCGATGCGCAATGACAGCCGCCTTTCACGCATGCTGCACGTGCTGATCCACATGGATAAGCACCAGCAATCGGCGACCTCCGACATGATTGCAAAGATGCTGAACACCAATCCCGTCGTCGTCCGCCGCACCATGGCCGGCCTTCGCGAACAGGGCTACGTCCGCTCCGAAAAAGGCCATGGCGGCGGCTGGACACTGGTGCGTCCGCTGTCCGAGATCACCCTGCTCGACGTCTACCGCGCCATCGGCGAGCCGCATCTCTTCGCCATCGGCCCAGCCGACGATCAGCCGCAATGCCTCGTGGAACAGGCGGTGAATATCGCCCTCGGCGACGCGATGAAGGAGGCCCAGGCCCTGCTGCTGCGACGATTGGACAGCGTAACGCTGGACAAAATCGCGGCCGACTTCGAGACAAAACTGACCGCGCTGTCGGCCACATCCTATTCCTGCGCCTCCTGAGTGGGCATTACGTCCTACGGTAGAGAAAATAACGGCCGTCCTTGATGTCATCGAGGAGCAGAAGGCAGAAGCGCAGGATGGTCCCGCGGCAGACCACTAAAGGCGCTGCCGTGTGGGCGAGCAGGCCGGTCGAACCGTCTATTCGCAAGCGCACAAGGTGTGTCGTTTCAGCATCACTTTCTGTAAGGTTGCAAATATCCGCTTGGCAATGGCGAATTGCTTCGGTACAAAACGCTCACCGCTTTAGTTCGAACACAAGGGAGGCGTTGTATGCTAGCAATCATCGAAACCTTCCCCTGCGGAATGTCCCGACACTAGGACATTTCCATTCGCGGCCCGCCTCAAGCGCGCCCGACATGCGTTTTCCCTTAATTCATAGCCCGATTGATCTAACGGGATCATTTCGTCTCCCGTTTGGGCTGTGCCATCTAACTCTCTATTTTGAGGACCGGTTGCCGAACATGGCGCCGAGCGATTAAAATGACTCGCAAGAAGCTCGATTTCCGCGCCGATGCCTATCGCCATGTGCTCGGCTTTGTTTTCCATCATTGGCGCCATCGGCCGGCATTGGTGGGCATTATCATCGTGTTGGTGATAGCAAGCACGCTGGCCGAAGTGATGGTGCCGGTGTTTTCCGGCCAGATCGTCGATGCCATTGCCGGTAGCAATGCGGCTGACCGGGCGCTGCGCGCCTTCGTTATCGTCGTGGCACTGGGCCTGACCAGCGTGGCACTGCGCTGGTTCATCTTCAACGGCATCATCCGGTTGACGCTGCGCATCATGGCGGATGTGACGAACAACGGTTTCCACAAGGTGCAGCGGTTTTCGACCGACTGGCACGCCAACAGCTTTGCCGGTTCGACAGTGCGCAAGATCACCCGCGGCATGTGGGCGCTCGATTCGCTCAACGACCTGCTGTTGGTCGCCCTTTTGCCGTCCATCGTCATGCTGGTCGGCGCCAGTATCGTGCTCGGCAGCTACTGGCCGATCATGGGCCTGATCGTGGCTGCGGGGTCGCTCATCTATATCGGGGTGACCGTGGCACTATCCATGGGCTTCGTGTCGCCGGCAGCGCGGCTTGCCAATGCCTGGGACACCAAGCTTGGTGGCGCAACGGCGGATGCCATCAGCTGCAATTCGGTGGTCAAGGCCTTCGGAGCCGAGAACCGCGAGGAGGTACGCCTGCGCCAGGTGATGGCCAGATGGGACAGCCGCACGCGACGGACGTGGAAGCGCGGCACATTGAGCGGTACGATCCAGGGCTTCCTGATGGTTTCCATGCAGGCAGGTATCTTGGGAACGGGCCTGATCATGTGGCAGCAGGGGCTGGCTACGCCTGGCGACATCACCTTCGTGCTGGCCATGTTCTTCGTTCTGCAAGGCTATCTGCGCAATGTCGGCCAGGACATCCGCAACCTGCAGCGTGCCGTCAACGACCTGGAAGAACTGGTGCTGCTCGACAAGATGCCGCTTGATATCGAGGACAAGCCCAACGCCAGGCCGATCAAGATCAGCGAGGGCGAGATCGTCTTCGATCGCATCACCTTCCAGTACGGCGCTCATCCCACTCCGCTTTACGAGGGTTTTTCGGTCACCATCAAGCCGGGCGAACGCGTGGGCCTGGTGGGGCATTCGGGCTCGGGCAAGACGACCTTCGTCAAGCTCATCCAGCGCCTCTATGACGTGAACTCGGGCGCGATCCGCATCGACGGGCAGGATATCGCAGGGGTCAAGCAATCAAGCCTGCGCGGCCAGATCGCCATCGTGCAGCAGGAGCCCATCCTGTTCCACCGCACGCTGGCGGAAAACATCGCCTACAGCAGGCCGAACGCCTCGCGGCGCGAGATCGAGCAGGCGGCGAAACAGGCGAGCGCCCACGACTTCATCATGGACCTTCCCAAGGGCTATGAGACGATGGTGGGGGAACGCGGCGTCAAGCTGTCGGGCGGCGAGCGGCAGCGTGTCGCCATTGCCCGTGCCTTCCTGGCGGATGCGCCGGTGCTGATCCTGGACGAAGCGACATCGAGCCTCGACAGCGAGAGCGAAGTGCAGATCCAGCAGGCCATGGAACGCCTGATGAACGGCCGCACGACGCTGGTGATCGCCCACCGGCTGTCCACGGTGCGCGCGCTGGACCGGCTGCTGGTTTTCGACAAGGGAAATATCGTTGAAGAAGGCGACCATCAGGCACTGATCCGGCTTAATAACGGTATCTATCGCCGGCTGTTCGAACGGCAGGCGCTGGAGCTGACCAAGGGTCTGGTGGCGTGAACCGAAACACTACAGCGTCGCGCGTCTTTTCGAGAGCCGCGGCGCTGTAGCACTTTGAATTGCTGCATAATTTTATCCTTAAATCGATTCCGGTTTCAGGAATTATGCAGTAGGGCCAATGCTATCCTTTACGTCCGCCGGTAGAGGAAATAACGGCCTTCCTTGATGCCATCAGGCAGCGGCAGCGCCGCCAGCTCGGGGTGCTCCAGCGGCAGCCCGCTGACGGCGATGCCGTTATGGGCGAGCACGCCGGCCATCAGCTGCGGCAGCCAGGTCAGCGTCACCGCATCGATCTCGTCGTGGCCGGTGCCGATATCGGCATGGGCAAGGGCTGCGCCGATGCCGACGAAGGCCTGGCCGGACTCGCGGATATTGCCGGTCACCATGTCTTCTGGCTCCGGTGTCGAGGCCGAATAGGAGCGCAATTCCCAGTCGAAGGCGACAATGCGCCGGCCGGGAAAATTCTCGCGCAGATGATCATAGGTGCGGCCGTTGCCGAGGCCGAACTCCAGCACCGGCCCTTCAATTTCCCCCACCAGATCGATGATCGAGTTCAGAATGTCGCGTTGGGCCGTCAACCGGCGAATGAAGCTGTCGAGGCGGCTCATCTAATCCGTATCCGTCATGAAATCGTTAGCGGTCCTGGAGCAATTCCAGCAAAAAAGTGCGAGAGCGGTTTTGCGTCCGGAATTGCGTAAAAACAAAAAGATAGAGCATTTCCGTGCGTCCGAAAAAGCAGGAAAATGCTGTAACACATGAAACCTTGGCAAGTCGATTGCCGTAAATGGGAATTGGCGTTGCGGTGGCAACATGGGTCTGTGCTAAGCTCGATGACATGAAAACCGTGACCGACGAAGATTTCTTTGCCGAAGTGCCGCTCTTCAGCGAATTCGAGGGCGTGACCGACGCCTCCAACTACCGGCCGCTGCCGGACGGATGGGTGCTGGCGCTCGCCGACATCGTCGGTTCGACGCAGGCGATCGGCGCCGGCCGTTACAAGGACGTCAACATGGCGGGCGCAAGCGTCATTTCAGCGGTGTTGAATTCCGTCGGCAAGGGCGATTATCCCTTCGTCTTCGGCGGCGACGGCGCGCTGATCGCACTTCCGGGTTCGCTGGAGGCGGCGGCGCGCGACGCCCTTGCCGCCGCTCAGATCTGGGTCGAGGAAGATCTGAACCTGATGCTGCGCATCGCCATCGTGCCGGTCGCCGACACCCGTGCCGAGGGCCTCGACGTCCGTGTCGCGCGTTACTCCGCAAGCCCCTACGTGACCTATGCGATGTTCTGGGGCGGCGGCACCAGTTGGGCGGAAAGACAGATGAAGCTCGGCCGGTACGGCATCGCCCGCGCGCCCGCTGGAACCCGCCCGGATCTCACCGGTCTCTCCTGCCGCTGGAGCCCGATCGATGCTAGAAACGGCGAGATCGTCTCGATTATCGCCGTGCCCGGCGAAGGCCGGCCAGGCCGGGAATTTCAAGAGCTCGTCAGCGGCATCGTCGCCATCACCACCGAGCAGAACCGAGACAGCCATCCGGTACCGGCCGATGGTCCGAACCTTGCCTTCTCGCTGCATGGCATCAATCGCGAGGCCAAGGCCACCGCGCCACCGCGCCGGCGGTTGTGGCAGAAGCTCTTCATCTTCCTGCAGCTCGGCATCACGGTCGCGTGCTACAGGCTCGGCATTCCGCTCGGCCGCTTCGATGCCCGCCGCTACAAGCGCGACGTCGCCGACAATTCCGATTTCCGCAAGTTCGACGACGGGCTGAAGATGACAATCGACGTCGACGCCGAACACCTGAAGCGCATCGAGACCCTGCTGCAGCAGGCGCAGGCCAAGGGTGTGGCCCGCTACGGCCTGCATCGGCAATCCTCAGCGCTGATGACCTGCTTCGTGCCGACGCCGATCGCGCGCGATCACATCCATTTCATCGATGGCGCCGCCGGCGGTTATGCGGTGGCCGCGAGCCAGATCACCGGCAAGTCGCTTTCGGCTGTTTCCGTCACGCCTTGATGACGTGATCGGCCGCAAGCCCGAGCCGGTTGAAGACGTTGCGCGTGTCGATGATCAGCGAGGCGTTTTTTGCGAGCGCCGCATAATCGACCTTGTCGTGGTCGGTCGCCACCAGCACTGCATCGTAGCCGGCAATGGTATCCGGCGTCAGCGTCACCGATTTGCGGCCCTTCAGCGCCTGGTATTCGCGCGTCGGCGGGATCTCGGCGACGAAGGGATCGTGATAATCCGCCCGTCCGCCACGCTCCTCGATTATCTCGATCAGCCGCAGCGACGGGCTCTCTCTTATATCGGCGACGTTCTTCTTGTAGGCAAGCCCGAGCACCAGCACCCGGCTGCGGCTCAGCGCCTTGCCGGCGCGGATGTCGAGCGCTTCGGCAAGCTTGCCGACGACCAAACGCGGCATCGCCGAATTGATCTCGCCGGCGAGCTCGATGAAGCGGGTCGGCAGCTCGTATTCGCGCGATTTCCAGGTGAGGTAGAAGGGATCGATCGGGATGCAATGGCCGCCAAGACCGGGGCCGGGATAAAACGGCATGTAGCCGAAGGGCTTGGTCTTAGCAGCGTCGATGACTTCCCAGACGTCGATACCCATCGCCGCATAGACGGTCTTCAGCTCGTTGACGAGGGCGATGTTGACCGAGCGGAAGATGTTTTCGGTGAGCTTCACCGCCTCGGCCGTCGCATTCGAAGAAACCGGAACGACGGATGATACCGCCGCACCATAGAAGGCCTTCATCAGTGCCAGCGCCTCAGGCCCGTCGCCGGCGACGACCTTCGGGATGGTGGCGGTATGATAATGCTGGTTGCCGGGATCCTCGCGCTCCGGCGAGAAGCCGACGAAGAAGTCCGAGCCGGATTTCAGCCCGGTGCCTTCGAGAATGACCTTTACCACGTCGTCGGTCGTGCCGGGATAGGTGGTCGATTCCAGCACGACGAGCTGACCGGGGCGCAAATGCGCGGCGATCGAGCGTGACGTCGCCTCGACGAAGGAAAGGTCGGGATCGCGATGCTTGGTGAGCGGCGTCGGCACGCAGATGATGATGACGTCGCACTCGGCAAGGCCGGCGAAATCGGTCGTCGACTTGAAGCGGCCCGCATCGATCTCGGCGGAAAGCACTTCGTCGCTCACCGCGTCGATATAGGAGCGGCGAGCATCGAGAGCCACCATCTTGCCCGGATCGATGTCGAAGCCCGTGACCGCAAAGCCGCTGCGCGCCACCGCCATCGCCAGCGGCAGGCCGACATAGCCAAGCCCGATGATGCCGGCGCGGGCCGCGCGGGTTTCGATCTTCTGCAAAAGCGTATCGAAGGTGGAGGTGGCCAAGGCGGGATCTTTCAAACGGGGAAGAGAAGGCTGATCTAATGCATGATCCAGGCAAATTAAACCCGGGCGCGGATCTTCCTCGTCTTTCCGGCGGCCCGGCCGTCCGGTTCTCGCCGATGGCTGCCCCTCAACCTAACCCTCTCGCCGATCTTCTGGGCCGGGATGTCGCGTGGCATTGATACCCAATCCCTTAGCCGGGTGTGGCGGAAATGACCCAGGCCTCGCCGTTTGCTGCAACTTCAGCGCACAAAAAATTAGAGCTCCCATTGTTTCGCATTTGCAGCATCCCTATTTTGACTTTTGACAATGAACCACTGCGAAAGGACAACCCGTCCGATCCCCGATATGGGGAGCTAAGGGGCGCCACTGCCGGCTTTCGGCAGATCCGTTGACACTATATTACCGCTCGTACATCCTGATTTCCCTATGACCTGCGCATGAAAATGCGGCGGCCAAGGGAATTTTTGGCTCTTGGGGATGGCGTGCCTTATGAGGATCATACCGAGAATGAGCACGATCGAAACCAGCGTCTCCTCCATCCTGTTGGACCGGGTCGCTGAATGGCTGACGAACTCTTCGCTGGCCGGAGACGAGCTTGAAAACATCGTCCGCGGCTTCTGCGAAAGGCTTGCGGCCGCCGGCCTGCCGATCGCGCGCGTGCACCTGACCTTTTCGATGCTGCATCCGCTCTACGATGCGCTGAGTTTTACCTGGCGGCGCGCCAGCGGCGTCACCATCGAAGGTTTTCGCATGCCGGCCGGGCAGAAGCCGGACCGCTTCCTGCAGAGCCCCTATTATTACCTGCTCGACAACAACCTGCAGCACATCCGCCGCCGACTGACCCAAGAAGGCCCGGCCGAATTCCCGATCTTCGAGGACCTGCGCAAGGACAGCATCACCGACTACCTCGCCTTCGTGCAGCCCTTTGGCGACGGTTCGGTGCAGGGCATGATGGGCTCCTGGTCGACCGACTACCATAGCGGTTTTTCCGACGACATGATCGATGCGCTGCTGAGGATGCAGAACCATCTGGCAGTGGCCGCCAAGATGGCGGTGCTCGGCAAGCTCGCCAACAACATGCTGACCACCTATCTCGGCGGCGATGCCGGCAAGCGGGTGCTGAACGGCCAGATCCGCCGCGGCGACGGTGAGACGATCCGCGCAGCCCTCGTCATGGGCGATATGCGCGAATCCACCATATATGCCGAAAAGGAGGGCCGGCAGGCCTATATCGACACGCTGAACCAGTTCTTCGACGCGATCGCTGCCCCCTTCAACCGCAATGGCGGCGAGATCCTGAGTTTCCTCGGCGATGGCTTTCTCGCCGTCTATCCTTGCGGGCGCCACAAGGACCCATCGAAAATTGCCTGCGAGGCGGCGCTTTCGGCGGTGCATCAGGCGCAGGCGCGGGTCGCCGAACTCAACAGGGACCGCGAGCAGAAGGGCCTGACCAGGGTCGGCTACGGCATCGGCCTTCATGTCGGCAACGTCATGTTCGGCAATGTCGGCCTCAAGGACCGCCTGACCTTCTCCGCCTTCGGCTCGGCGGTCAACGAGGTCCAACGTCTGCAGATCCTAACCAAGAAATACGGCCGCGAGGTCGTCGCCAGCCAGGCCTTCGCCGGTTACTGCGGCGGCGAATGGACGACGCTCGGCGAGGAGAAGCTGCGCGGCGTCCGCCAGAAGGTGACGGTGCTGCAGCCGCGCGCGCCGGCGCCCGCAATCAATGTCGACGAAAGCTTCCGCGAGGCCGTGCAGAACGGACTTTCAGAAGCCGAGCAGGTCATTCTCCTGCATCGCGACGCCAAGAAACAGGTGAAGCGCACCAGCATGGAGAAATTCATCCAGTAAGAGCTTAGAACCCCTGCCGTAATCTGCGCATCTCGCCCGGGGGAACTTCGGCGGGGGGCGGCGGTTTTTCTATGATTGTCATCAGCTAGACACCCCGTTTGCGGTACGATAGTGTGCCTTAACGGGAACATAGAAGACTGGGGAATTTCATTGGTATGGCGTCTGCAGCCGATCTGTTGCGTATTGAAAATCTCGACGTCTCCTTCTCGGTTTTCGGTGACCGGTTACGCGTCGTAAAAGAAGCCAATCTTCGCATCCTTCCCGGCAAAGTCACCGCTCTGGTCGGTGAATCCGGCTCCGGAAAATCGGTGATCAGCCAGTCGGTCATGGGCATCCTGCCCAATCCGGCCAAGGCCTCCGGCCGTATCCTCTTCACCGATCCGCTCGACGGCAGCACGACCGATATCCTGTCCTTTCCGCGCGACAGCGAGGAAATGCGCGACCTGCGCGGCCGGCGCATGGCGACGATCTTTCAGGAGCCGATGACCTCGCTCTCGCCGCTGCATACGATCGGCAATCAGATCAGCGAAGTGCTGCTGATCCATACCGAGGTCGACAAGCAGGAAGCCCGTGAAAGGACCGAGGAGATGCTCGGCCTGGTCGGCTTTTCCAACCCCCATCGCACTTACGACATGTATCCGTTCGAACTGTCCGGCGGCATGCGCCAGCGGGCGATGATCGCCATGGCGCTGATCTGCAAGCCGGCTCTGTTGATCGCCGACGAGCCGACGACGGCGCTCGACGTGACGATCCAGGCGCAGATACTGGAACTGCTCCGCGAGCTGCAGGCCAAGCTCGGCATGGCGGTGCTGCTCATCACCCACGATCTCGGCATCGTCGCCAACATGGCCGACGAGGTGGTCGTCATCTATCACGGCGAGATCATGGAAGCGGGACCCGTCGAGGCTATCTTCCGTAATCCGCAACATCCTTATCTCAAAGGCCTGATGGCCGCCGTACCGCATTTCGACATGAAACCCGGCGAGCGGCTGAAAGCGCTGCGCGAGGTAACGGTCAATCTCGAGTCCCTCGTCGGCAAGAAGAAGCCGCTCCAAGCAGAGACGCCGGGCATCCTGCTTTCCGTCGCCAATCTCTCGAAGACCTACAAGACGCGCAAGCGCAGTTTCTTCGGTAAGCACGAAGCCACCGTCCTGCGCGCCGTCGACGACGTCAGCTTCGACATACGCCGCGGCGAATGTCTTGGCCTTGTCGGGGAATCCGGCTGCGGCAAGACGACGCTCAGCAAGATCCTGATGCGCGCCATCACGCCGGACAGCGGCGCGGTGGTGTTCAACGACGGCAAGGAGGTCGTCGATGTCCTCTCCGTCAAAGGCTCCGAACTGCAGGACATGCGGACTAAGATCCAGATGGTGTTCCAGGATCCGGTCTCCTCGCTCTCGCCGCGCATGACGGTGCGCAACATCCTGAGTGAACCGCTCGAGATCCATGACCGCGGCGACAGTGACGAGCGCAAGCGCAAGGTCGAGGGGTTGATGGCGGCAATCGGCCTCGACAAACGCTATCTCAGCCGCTACCCGCACAGTTTTTCGGGCGGCCAGCGCCAGCGCATCGGTATCGCACGGGCTCTCGCGCTCGGCCCGAAGCTCGTCATCCTCGACGAGCCGGTTTCGGCCCTCGACGTCTCCGTGCAGGCGCAGATCCTCAACCTGTTGAAGGACCTGCAGAAGGAGCTGGGGCTTACCTATCTCTTCATTTCGCACAATCTCGCCGTCGTCGATTACATGGCCGACCGCATCGCGGTGATGTGCAAGGGCCGCATCGTCGAGATCGCGCCGCGCGAGATCATCCTGCGCGATCCGGTGCACCCCTATACGAAATCGCTGCTCGCCGCCGTCCCCTTCCCCGATCTCGACCGGCCGCTCGATTTCAAAGCGCTCAGGGAAAACGGCGCCGCCGACAAGCAGAACTGGGGCGTGACCTTCACCGCCGAGCATGACGACGCTTCCGAACTCGCCTATGCCGACCTCGGCGACGGCCATCTGGTGCGCGCCCGCAAGGGCGCCGATGCCAAGGAGTTGCGCTGATGGTGACGCGTCGCATATTCCTTGGCGGCCTCGTCGGTGCGGCGATCGCGCCCGCAGTGGTGAGGGCGCAACAAGCCGCCGAACCGGAATTCCTGAAGGAGCGGCTGACATCAGGCAGCCTGCCGCCGATGGCCGAGCGCATTCCCGCCCGCCCGCGCATCGTCAACCTGAAGGAAATGGGGCTGGAACCCGGTGTCTATGGCGGCACGGTGCGCACCATCATCGGCGGCCAGCGCGATATCCGCTTCATGACGATCTACGGCTATGCGCGCCTGGTCGGCTACAACAAGCACCTGCAGTTCCAGCCGGATATCCTGGCCGCCTTCCAGTCCGAGGAGGACACGGTCTTCACCTTCACGCTGCGCGAGGGCCATAAATGGTCCGACGGCCAGCCGTTCACGGCCGACGATTTCCGCTACTGGTGGGAAGACGTCATCCTGAACGACAAGCTGACACCCGGCGGCGGCGCGCTGGAGCTTCGTCCGCACGGCAGCCTGCCGCGCTTCGAGATGCTCGATGCGCTGACCGTGCGCTACACCTGGGAAAAACCCAACCCGATGTTCCTGCCGTCATTGGCAGGCCCACAGCCGCTCGTCATCTTCGGCCCTGGTCATTATCTCAAGCAGTTCCACAAGAAATTCCAGCCGGACCAGGCGAAGATGGACGAGCTGATGAAGACCTACCGCGTCAAGAAATGGCAGGATCTGCACATCAAGATGGCGCGTTCCTATCGTCCGGAAAATCCGAACCTGCCGACGCTCGATCCCTGGCGCAATACGACGCCGCTGCCGTCCGAGCAGTTCGTCTTCGAGCGCAACCCGTTCTTCCACCGCATCGACGAGACCGGCAGGCAGCTTCCCTATCTCGACCGTTTCATCCTCAACGTCTCCTCCTCGTCGATCATCGCCGCCAAGGCGGGTGCAGGCGAAGCCGACCTGCAGGTGACCGGCATCGATTTCAACGACTACACCTTTCTGAAGGAGTCCGAGCAGCGCTTCCCGGTGAAGGTCAATCTCTGGAAGCTCGCGCGCGGCTCGCGCATCACGCTGCTGCCGAACCTCAACTGCGCCGACGAGGTGTGGCGCGGCCTCTTCCGCGACGTGCGCCTGCGCCGGGCGCTGTCGCTGGCGATCGACCGGCACGAGGTCAACATGGTGGCCTTCTACGGCCTTGGCACGCCAAGCGCCGATACGGTCCTGCCCGACAGTCCGCTCTTCAAGCAGGAATATGCCGACGCCTTCGTCAAGTTCGATCCCGACGAGGCCAACCGCCTGCTTGACGAGCTCGGCTTGACCAAACGCGACGACGACGGCATCCGGCTGCTGCCCGACGGACGGCGCGCCGAGATCACCGTCGAGACCGCCGGCGAGAGCAATCTCGATACCGACGTGCTGGAGCTGGTGCACGACCATTGGGCGAATATCGGCCTTGCGCTCTATACCCGCACCTCGCAGCGCGACGTCTTCCGCAACCGCGCCATGAGCGGTTCGATCATGATGTCGATCTGGTACGGCCTCGACAATGGCGTGCCGACGGCCGACATGTCGCCCTCGGGTCTCGCGCCGACACTCGACGATCAGCTGCAATGGCCGCTCTGGGGCATGCATTACCTCTCCGCCGGCCAGGAGGGCGTCGCACCCGACCTGCCGGCGGCCGCCGAACTGATCGACCTGCTTGGCCAATGGGGCTCGACGGCGAAATTCGAGGAGCGCCAGGTGATCTGGCACAAGATGCTGTCGCTCTATACGCAGCAGGTGTTCTCGATCGGCCTCATCAACAGCACGCTGCAGCCGATCCTTCGCGCTGCCAAGCTGCAGAACCTGCCGGAGAAAGCGCTCTACGGCTTCGATCCCACCTCCTATCTCGGCGTCTATATGCCGGATACATTCTGGTACAAGGAGGTCTGAGGCGTGCTCAGATACATTCTCTGGCGCATCGCCGCCATGGTGCCGACGCTCTTCGTCATTTCGGCGCTGGTCTTCACCATCATCGAGCTGCCGCCGGGCGACTTCTTCGAGAGCCAGATCGCCGAGCTGCGCGCCTCCGGCGAGACTGCCAACCTCCAGGAAATCGAGGAGATGCGCCAGCAATACGGCTTCGACAAGCCGGAGATCGTGCGCTATTTCTACTGGGTCGGCGGCATGCTGCATGGCGATTTCGGCTATTCCTTCGAATACCAGCTGCCGGTCTCCGACGTGGTCGGCGACCGCCTGTGGCTGACCATCCTCGTCTCCTTCACGACGATCCTGCTTACCTGGCTGATCGCCTTTCCAATCGGCATCTATTCGGCCACGCACCAGTACAGCTGGGGTGATTACGGGCTGACCTTCCTCGGCCTGATGGGCATCGCCATTCCAAACTTCATGCTGGCGCTGATCCTGATGTATTTCGCCAATATCTGGTTCGGCATCTCGATCGGCCATCTGATGGACCAGCAATATTTCTCGGCGCCGATGAGCTGGGCGAAGGCGCAGTCGATCCTCGCCCATCTCTGGATCCCCGTCATCATCGTCGGCACGGCCGGCACGGCCGGCATGATCCGACGGTTGCGCGCCAACCTGCTCGACGAGATGCAGAAGCAGTATGTCGTCACCGCCCGCGCCAAGGGCCTGCCGCCGCTGAAGGCGCTGCTCAAATACCCGTTGCGCATGGCGCTCAACTTCTTCGTCGCCGATATCGGCTCGATCCTGCCGTCGATCATCTCGGGCGCCGAGATCGTCGCGATCGTGCTGTCGCTGGAGACGACGGGGCCGATGCTCATCAAGGCGCTGCAGAGCCAGGACATGTATCTTGCCGGCTCCTTCCTGATGTTCCTCGCCTTCCTCAACGTCATCGGGGTGCTGATCTCGGACATCGCGCTCGGCTTCCTCGATCCCCGCATCCGTCTGCAAGGCAGGAGCACCAAATAATGTCGCCCCTTCCCGCACCCGGCGCGCCGCTGCCGCACTACGTCTCGACCGCGCCTTTCGATCCCTTGGCGACCGAAAGCATGACTTCGGCGCAATCGCGCATCCATCTCGCCTCGCAGAAGCAGCTGATGTGGTGGAAGTTCAAGCAGCACAAGCTGGCCTTGATCTCCGGCATCTTTCTCGCCGCCGTCTACCTGATGATCCTGATCGTCGAGTTCCTGGCGCCTTACGGCCTGCACACGCGCAATGTCGATTTCATCCACGCGCCGCCGCAAACCATCCACTTTTTCGACAAGGGCAGCTTCGTCGGTCCCTTCGTCTACGGCCGCAGCATGACGCTCGATATCGACACGCTGCACCGCGTCTATTCCGACAAGACGAACGACGTGCAGCCGATCCGTTTCTTCTGCCGCGGCGATGCCTATAAATTCTGGGGCGCTGTCGCCTCGAACTATCACCTCGTCTGCCCGGCGATCGGCGGCCAGATGTTCCTGCTCGGCACCGACCGGCTCGGCCGTGACGTGCTGTCGCGCATCCTCTACGGCGCGCGGATATCACTGACCATCGGTCTGATCGGCATTTCGATCAGCTTCGTGCTCGGCATCGTCATCGGCGGCCTTGCCGGTTATCGCGGCGGTTTTTTCGATCTCATCGTCCAGCGCCTGATCGAAGTGCTGCAATCGCTGCCGAGCCTGCCGCTGTGGATGGCGCTGGCCGCCATCATGCCGGTGACGTGGAGCCCGATCGTCATCTATTTCGGCATCACCGTCATCCTCGGCATCATCGACTGGACGGGGCTGGCGCGTGCCGTGCGCTCCAAGCTCCTGGCGCTGCGCGAGGAGGATTATGTCCAGGCCGCACAGCTGATGGGCGCCAGCACGCCGCGCATCATCGGCCGGCATCTGGTGCCGGGCTTCATGTCGCATCTCATTGCTTCGGCGACGATTTCAATCCCCGGCATGATCCTTGGAGAGACCGCGCTCTCCTTTCTCGGCCTCGGCCTTCGTCCGCCGATCACCAGCTGGGGCATTCTGCTGACCGAGGCAAAAAGCGTCAGCGTCATCGCCTTCTATCCGTGGCTGCTCTATCCGATCATTCCTGTTGTTCTTGTCATTTTGGCGTTCAACTTTCTGGGAGACGGCTTGCGTGATGCGGCAGATCCCTACAAATAGCAGGAAACGCGGCGGCCCATCTCGGCACCGCCCCCACCTCTTGCCCTCCGGACGGTGGGGGTACTAAGTATGTTGCTCACCCCAGAAGGGATGCCCATGTCCAGACGTCTCGAAGATGCGCGCATCCTCATGTACAGCCACGACACCTTCGGTCTCGGCCATCTGCGCCGCTGTCGCGCCATCGCCCATGCGCTGGTCGAGGATTATCGCGGCCTGAATATTCTGATCATTTCGGGTGCCACGATCGCCGGCGCCTTCGACTACCGCGCCCGCGTCGACTTCGTGAAGATCCCGAGCGTCATCAAGCTGCGCAACGGCGAATATACGTCGCTCGCCAGCCATATCGACCTGCACGAGACGCTGAAGATGCGCGAATCGAGCATTCGCCACACCGCCGAGACCTTCCAGCCCGATATCTTCATCGTCGACAAGGAACCGATGGGACTGAAGGGCGAAGTCGAGGATACGCTCGCCTATCTCAAGGCCCGCGGCACCGTCCTGGTGCTGGGGCTTCGCGAGATCATGGACGCGCCGCATCTGCTCGAGGCCGAGTGGAAGAAGAACAGCATCATGCAGAAGATCGACCAATATTACGATAGCGTCTGGGTCTACGGCCCGCCGGATTTCTACGATCCGCTGATCGGCCTCGACGTGCCGGCCAGCCTGCGCCGGAAGATGGATTTCGTCGGCTTCCTGCAGCGCAGCGTCTCCAGGGGCAAGACCTCGATCAACGCCCGCAAGGACAATTACATCCTCGTCACGACAGGCGGCGGCGGCGACGGCTCCGATCTCGTCCACGACGTCATGAACGCCTACGAGGCGGACCCGACCTTGACGCAGAAGGCACTCGTGGTGCTCGGGCCCTATATGCCGGCCGCCGAGCGCGCCAAGTTGGTGCAGAAGGGGGAAGCCATTCCCTATATCGAGGTGATCGAGTTCGACAATCACATGGAAGAGCTGATCGACAGCGCCACCGGCGTCGTTGCCATGGGCGGCTACAACACCTATTGCGAGATCCTCTCGTTCGACAAACCGGCCCTCATCGTGCCGCGTGTCAAGCCACGCGAGGAACAGCTGCTGCGCGCGAAGCGGGCAAGCGAGCTCGGGCTCGTCGACATGCTGCTGCCGGAACAGTCGGTCGACCCCACAATCATGGCGGAAGCGCTGAAGCGTCTGCCCTTCCGCCAGCCGCCGTCAAAGAGCGGCGGAAATATGCGTCTTGAAGGGCTGGACCATATCTCACAGACCGTCGGCCGGTGGATCGACAGCCGCGGCAGCCACCTTTCCCTCGTCGGCGCGGAATAGGAAAAGCCTTGCCGCCACGCCGCAAGATCCTCGTCGTGCTGAAAGGCTATCCCCGCCTTTCGGAAACCTTCATCGCCCAGGAGCTGCTGGGCCTCGAAAGGGCCGGCTTCGACCTCACGCTGATTTCGATGCGCCGGCCGACCGACAAGAAGCGCCATCCCGTGCATGACGAGATCCGGGCGCGTGTCGTCTATCTGCCGGAATATCTGCACGACGAGGCGATCCGCGTACTGAAGGGCCTCATCGCCGGTTTCTCCAAACCCGGCTTCAAGGCGCTGATGAAACGCTTCTTCGCCGACCTCAAGCGCGACCTCTCCCGCAATCGCTTCCGCCGTCTCGGCCAGGCGCTGGTGCTGGGGCGTGAATGGCCGGACGAGGGCGAATGGCTGCATGCCCATTTCATCCACACGCCGGCCTCGGTGACGGAATATGCGAGCATCCTCACGGACACGCCCTGGACCTGTTCGGCGCACGCCAAGGACATATGGACGTCGCCCGACTGGGAGCTGAACGAGAAACTCGGCAGCGCCCGCTGGACCGTCACCTGCACCAGGACGGGCTATGACCACATGCGCACGCTGACATCACGCAAGGAGGCCGTGCACTTGAGCTACCACGGTCTTGATCTCGCCCGTTTCGGCCATTTTGCCGGCGAGCGTTCGAACAGGACCGGCAGCGACCCCGACGATCCGGCCTTCATCCTCAGCGTCGGCCGCGCCGTCGAGAAGAAGGGCTACGACGTGCTGCTGCGCGCGCTTGCGCTGCTGCCTGCCGACCTTCACTGGCGCATGGACCATATCGGCGGCGGCGAGGAGCTTGCGAAGCTCAAAGCGCTGGCCAGCGAGCTCGGTATCTCCGGCCGCATCGTCTGGAAGGGCGCCATGGCGCAGGAAGACGTGCTCGATCACTACCGCCGCGCCGACCTCTTCGCCCTTGCCTGCCGCATCGCCGCCAACGGCGACCGCGACGGCCTGCCGAACGTCCTGGTCGAAGCTTCGAGCCAGCGGCTCGTCTGCCTCTCGACCGAAGTATCCGGCGTGCCGGAGCTCCTGAGAAACGGTGAAAACGGTCTCGTCGTGCCGCCCGATGACCCGGCGCGGCTGGCCAGCGCGCTGGAGGCGGCGATCCGTGACCCGGCACTGCGCAAGCGCCTCGGCGACGCCGCCGAAAGCCAGGTGCGCGAACATTTCGACTATCACTCCAGCATCCGACAGCTCACAGGCCTGTTCGAGGCCGAATGGCAGAAGGCGTCATGACGGCACCGCGTATTTTCTTCTATGTCCAGCACCTGCTCGGCATCGGCCACATAGCCCGCGCCAGCCGCATCGCCAATGCGCTGGTCAAGGACGGTTTTGACGTGACTGTCGTGACCGGCGGCCTGCCGGTGCCGGGCTTTCCGGGCGAAGGCGTGAAGACCGTGGCCTTGCCGGCAGTCGTCGCCAGCAATGCCGGTTTCTCCGGCCTCGCCGATGCCGATGGCCGGCCAGCGGGCGAGGATTTCCTCCATGACCGCTGCCAGCTGCTGCTCGATGCCTTTCATGCCGCAAGGCCCGATGTCGTCATCACCGAAGCCTTCCCCTTCGGCCGGCGACAGATGCGCTTCGAACTCCTGCCCCTGCTCGAGGCGATCGAAAGGGCCGAACCCCGGCCGAAACTCTTGAGCTCGGTGCGCGACATCCTGCAGGAAAACCGCAAGGCCGGCCGCGACGCGGAGACCGTCACGCTGGTCAAGGACCATTTCGATGCTGTGCTCGTCCACGGCGATCCCGGTTTCGTCAGGCTTGAGGACACCTTTCCGCTGACATCCGAGATCGCCGATAGGCTGCTTTATACCGGCCTCGTCGCACCCCCACCGGCGCCGGAACCGACGGAGACATTCGACATCATCGCATCGGCGGGCGGCGGCGCGGTCGGCGCCGAGCTGATCGGCGCGGCGAAAGAGGCGGCAGCGCTGCTGCCGGACGATCTTCGCTGGCTGCTGGTCGCCGGTCCGAACCTGCCGGAGGCAGATTTCGCCGCGCTGTCTGAGGACGCGGCCCCGAATGTGACGCTGGTGCGTTTCCGCAAGGATTTTCCCTCGCTGCTGCGTGGCGCCAAGGTCTCGATCTCGCAAGCAGGCTACAACACGGTCGGCGATCTCCTGCGCACCGAGTGCCGGGCGATCCTCATCCCCTTCGTCGCCGGCGGCGAGACCGAGCAGACGGTGCGCGCCGAACGGCTGCAGGCGCTCGGCCTCGCCGATATTCTGCCGGAAAACGGACTGACGTCGGGCCATGTGAAAGAGGCCGTCGAAAAGGCGCTCGCCGCACAGCCAAGGGGATCGGTCTTGCTCGACCTTGACGGGGCGGAGAAAACCGCCCTCATCATTCGCTCCATGATTGCCGAATCCCTCGCCTAATCCAAAATTCCTGTGGTATAAGCAATGTTCCGGCGAGAATCGGCACTTTTGCAGCCGGTCGCTTCGCCTTGTTTTCATTGCGATATCGGCGGTCCGGCTGCATGATCCTCTTCTCAGAATTCCTCCCCGTCCCGGCGCCCGGATCGCGCCCCCGGAATTTCCCAGCAAGCTGACGGTTAGCCATGGAAAAAAGCCTCGCCCGCTACATCTGGAAGAACACGCGGCTGCAGCAGCTGTGGATTCTGGCTGTCGTCGCCGCCTCTATGGTGCCCTATTTCCTGTCCTTCGACCTGCCGAAGCAGATCGTCAACGGACCGATCCAGGGAGACGGGTTCGAAGGTCCGGGCGCAAGGCAGACCTTCATGCATATTGCCTACGACATTCCGCTGATCGGACATGTCGAATTCTTTCAAGGGTTGCAGCTCAACCGATTCCAGATGTTGATGGCCCTCAGCCTGGTGTTTCTGGCACTCGTGGTGCTGAACGGCCTCTTCAAGTTCTATATCAACACCTATAAGGGCCGGCTCGGCGAACGCATGCTGCGCCGTATCCGCTTCGAGCTCATCGACCGGGTGCTGCGGTTTCCGCCCATCCATTTCAAGCGGGTAAAATCGGCCGAAATCGCCACCATGATAAAGGACGAGGTAGAGCCGATGGGCGGCTTCACCGGTGATGCCTTCGTCTCCCCTGCCCTTCTCGGCGGCCAGGCGATTACGGCGCTCGCCTTCATCATCGTGCAGAATTTCTGGCTTGGCATGATCGCGGCCGGCATCGTCGGCGTGCAGGCGCTCGTCATTCCCCGCATGCGCAAGCGCCTGCTGGATCTCGGTCGGCAGCGGCAGCTGACGGCACGCGAACTCTCCGGCCGCGTCGGCGAAATCGTCGACGGCATCGGTACGATCCACGGCAACGACACATCGAACCTCGAACGCGCCGACATCGCCTCGCGGCTCGGCCGGATCTTCTCGATCCGCTACGACCTTTACCAGTGGAAGTTCCTGGTGAAGTTCATCAACAATTTCCTGGCCCAGGTCACGCCTTTCCTGTTTTACGCGATCGGTGGCTACCTGGCGCTGCAGGGCAGGCTCGACATCGGCCAGCTCGTCGCCGTCATATCAGCCTACAAGGACCTGCCCGGTCCGCTGAAGGAACTGATCGACTGGGACCAGATGCGCCAGGACGTGCAGGTGAAGTACCAGCAGGTCTACGAGCAGTTCAATGTCGAGCCGCTGATCGACAGCCGCATCCAGGAACTGGCAACCGCCCCGGTCGGCGCGCTGACGGGCGCCTTCGTCGTCACCAACCTGTCGCTCTCCGACGACAGCGGCGCCCGCCTCGTCGACCACGTCTCCGTCGAGATCAAGCCGAACGAGACGGTTGCGATCGTCGGGCCGAACGGCAGCGGCGCGGAAGCCTTCGCCGAAGCGCTCGGCCGCATGGTCTGGCCGGACTCCGGCCGCATCACCATCGACGGCCGCGATCTCCTGGAGATGCCGGAATCGATCACCGGCCGGCGGATCTCCTATGCCTCGTCCGACACCTTCTTCTTCCACGGCACGCTTGCCAGCAATCTGCTCTACGGCCTGAAACATGCGCCGATGACCGATCCGGTTTACGACGAGCGGGAAGCGCTGGAGTATAAATGGCATTCTGCCGAGGCGGAGAAGGCCGGCAATCCGACGCTCGACCTCAACAGCGACTGGGTGGACTACAAGGCCGCCGGCGCCAGCGGGCCCGAGGACATTCTGAAAGCGATTCGCCCGGTGCTCGACGCCGTCCTGATCTCGCAGGACATCCTCGATCTGGCGCTGCGCTCGACCGTCAACACCAACGTGCATGTGGCGCTCGGCGACCACGTCGTCGCGCTGCGCGCCTCGCTGCGCGACCGGCTGCGCGACGAGGGGCTCGACACGATCGTCGTGCCTTTCGATTTCGAGGCCTACAACGCCCAGGCGACGGTTGGCGAGAACCTGCTCTTCGGCACGATGAAGCGGCCTTTGATGACCAATCGCAGGCTTGCCGCGCATCCCTATTTCCAGCAGCTCTTCCGTGAGACCGGCCTCAGCACCGATCTCTACGACATGGGCCTCGAGATCGCCGAGAACGCCGTGGAACTCTTCCACGACCTGCCGCCGGATCATCCTTTCTTCCAGCAGCTGACCTTCATGACGGCGGATGACATCCCGACCTATCAGGCGCTGCTGCAGAAGCTGCAAAGCCGCCGTTTCGAGGACGCCACGCCCGAGGAACGTTCGGCCATCATCCGGCTGAGTTTTGCCTATATCGAGCCGCGCCACCGCTTCGGCTTGTTGACGAACGAGCTCATGGACAAGATCGTCAGTGCCCGCAAACAGTTCCACGAGCATATTCCGGCCGATCTCGCCGAGCTGATCGAGCGCTACGACGCCGAGCGTTTCACCCCGTCGGCAAGCCTGATGGACAACGTGCTCTTCGGCCGTATCGCCTATCAGCAGGCCGACGCCTCCGACCGCATCCGAGGCATCATGGGCGAGCTCTTCGATGCGCTCGACCTTTATGACGACGTGCTGTCGATCGGCCTCGAATTCGATGTCGGCTCCGGCGGCAAGCGATTGACCATGGTGCAGCGGCAGAAGCTGAACCTGGCCCGCGCCCTGTTGAAGCGCTCGGACTATTTCATCTTCAACCGGCCGCTGTCGGCGCTCGACCAACGCGTTCAGGATCAGATCACCCGCAATATCATCGAAGGCCTGCACGAGGAGGGCCATCGGCCCGCGATCATCTGGGTGCTCTCCAATGCCCGGCTGGCAGAAATGTTCGACCGGATTCTGCTCTTCGATCGCGGGGGATTGGCGGAAGCCGGAAACTATCCGGAACTTTCCGAGAAAAACGGGATGTTCAAGGAACTGTTATCGTAATATTCTATAGGGGCGGCGATGGTGGGTGTTCCCGATGGGGAGCGCCTCGGAGTTTGAAGATGCCTGGTCTTATGGACCCTGCGTCAGGGGATTGAAACGCTCATGCTGTTGAGAGACGAAGTCGAAATGCTGCGACGGGTGCCGATCTTTTCAAGGATCGCGCCAGCAAAGCTCAAGCTTTTGGCCTTTACCTCCGATCGCATGACCTACAAAGCCGGGCAAAATCTCTTCCATCAGGGCGATGTCGGTGATGCCGCCTATGTCATTCTCTCGGGTACCGCCGATATCGTCGTCTCCTCGCCGGCCGGCGAGATCAAGGTCGCCGACGTCGAACCGAATTCCATCGTCGGCGAAATCGCCATCCTCTGCGATGTCTCGCGCACGGCAACGGTACGCGCCACCTCGCCGCTCGAGGTGCTGCGCATCAGCAAGGAGCACTTCCTGAAGCTACTCAGCGATTTCCCGGAGATGGCGGTGGAAATCATGCGGGTGCTCGCCGACCGCCTCAACCACACCACCGCGGAGCTGACCGCGGCCCGCGCGGCGAAGCAGCCGCAGATGGCGCAGTAAAACGCATTCAGCGTTTCGGCGGCCATTGCTGCGCGCCATTTAGAAGGCGCAGTATTTCCACCCTCTGTGCTTTTCTGTCGATGCGATAGATCAGCAGAAATGTGGTACGCGGAATGACCAATTCCCGGGTTCCGTCAAGACGGCCGCCGCGTCCTGCTTCGGGGTGATCGGCGAGCATTTTGGCCTGATGTCGGATAACATCATCCAATGCGATGGCAGCCTTTGGATTTTGAGCGAAGACGTGCCGGATCTGACCTTCCCGATCCAGAAGAGCCTGTTGCAGCCATTTGACGATCAAGAAGCCTTATCTCCGGATTCCAGCTGCGCGAGCAGTTCGGCCCGAAGCTTGTCCATTCGCTCTTCGGCATCCTGCGCGCTGATCCACACCGCGTTCGGATCATCGGCCTCCCGGATCGCTTCCTCGACCTGTTCGCGGAACCACGTGTCGTATTCCGCCGCCTCATGGGTACGACGCAGAGCTGCGGCCCGATCCGGCCGCGATGCCGTCCCCGGAGCGTAATCGACTGCATCGACATCGAACTGCGAGATGCCGACGTCCTTGAGATAAGACACCAGGGTATCCATGCGCTTGAACACGCGCACCTGCCGGCTGCGTTGGGCGGCGAGCGGGCGCTCGGCCTTGCCATAGCGGATGACGACGGACCAGCCACCGGTCTTGCCGACGACATGAGCCGCCTCGACCGCCCCTGCTTCGACAAGGCGGGAAAGGGTCGAATGATCGATGGTTTCCGCGGTCATGGCATATCCTCGTTCAGGCCGACAAGAATATGCATTTAATTATAGATTGCAATGCATTCAATAATTAGAATTGCGCTGCCTGAAACGAAAGCCTGCATGGTTTCCCATGCAGGCCCGTGTGTTCAAGTCCGTCTATTCGCGCTGCTCCAGCGCCCTGCTGAAGGCGAGGGCCGCAAGCGTGCAGATAGCGCCGGAGAGCAGGTAGTAGCCGACGAAAGTCAGCCCGAAGCGGCTCGACAGGCTGAGCGCCACCAGCGGCGCAAAACCCGCGCCGATCAGCCAGGCGAGGTCCGAAGTGAAGGCGGCGCCGGTATAGCGGTAACCGCGGCCGAAGCGCGACGAGATCGAGCCCGTGGCCTGGCCGAAGGACAGGCCGAGCACGCCGAAGCCGATGATGACGAAAGCGTCATGACCGCTGTTGCCGGACGCGATCAGGATCGGCCCGACGAAGCTGAAGATAGCGATGATGACGGCGCAAATGGCAAGCTGGGCGCGCCGGCCGATCCGGTCGGCAATCAGGCCCGAGGCGATGATGGTGACAATGCCGACCATGGCGCCGACCACCTGCACCACCATGAAGGCGCCGATCGGCTGGTTGCCGTAAAGGCTCATCCAGCCGAGCGGGAAAATGGTGACCAGGTGGAACATGGCAAAACTCGCGAGCGGCACGAAGGCGCCGATCAGGATGTCACGGCCATGAACGCGCAGCACGTCGAGGATGGGGGCGGCTTCCAGCTCGTGCTGTTCCAGCAGCGTGCCGAATTCCTTGGTCATGACCAGGCGCAAACGCGCAAACAGCGCCACGACATTGATCGCGAAGGCGACGAAGAAAGGATAGCGCCAGCCCCAGGAGAGGAAATCCTCACTGGAAAGATTGGCGACGAAATAACCGAACAGGGTGCTCGCCAGCGCAAAGCCGATCGGCGCGCCGAGCTGCGGGATCATCGCATACCAGCCGCGGTGCTTGGCCGGCGCATTGAGCGCGAGCAGCGAGGCAAGGCCGTCCCAGGCACCGCCAAGCGCGAAGCCCTGGCCGAGACGGAAGAGCGCCAGCAACGCGATCGACCAGACGCCGATCTCGTCATAACCCGGCAGGAAGGCGATCGAGGCCGTGGAGCCGCCGAGCAGGAAGAGCGCGATCGTCAGCTTGGTGCCGCGGCCATACAGCCGGTCGATCGTCATGAAGACGACGGAGCCGACCGGGCGGGCCAGGAAGGCCAGCGAGAAGATGGCGAAGGAATAGAGCGTTCCCGTCAGCCTGTCCGGCGCGAAGGGGAAGATCAGCTGTGGAAAGACCAGGACCGAGGCGAGGCCATAGACGAAGAAATCGAAGAATTCCGACATGCGGCCGATCACCACGCCGATGGCGATGCTGCCCGGCGAAACCGGTTTGTCGTCGTGAATGCGCCGCGCGTCGCGTTCCAGCGACGACGATGACGGTCCGTAATGCGATGTTGTAGCCATGAAACGCCTCCCTCGTTGAAGCGCTTTCGCCAAGGCGCCTCAGCCTGATCTTGATCAAACCTGCAGGCTTATCAAGTCCGTAAGACCTAAATAGTTCATCATGGCGGCTCAAAATGAGGCGCGGACGGAAAAAACAGCGTGATCCGGACCGCGATTTTCCGATGGGATGCTGGCCTGCTCGGTTCTGGCGGATATATTGATTGGAAACATGCGCCGGCGGATGAATCCTTCTTGATTTCATCAGGATTTCAAAGCTGTAGTGCAATATGATTCTTGCCGCAGTGCGGCATGATTGCTGCGCTGCGACCAAACACCTCATGTCGCTATCGGATCCAGTGCGTTAGTCGCGAACAAACGAAACAACAAGAGCTTAGAGACGTGCCAAAACTCGCGAAGTTTTCCCGCCTTCTATCCGTCTTGCCGCTGCTTTTCCTGGCAGGATGCAACATGGTGGTCATGGCGCCTTCCGGCGACATCGCCATGCAACAGCGCGATCTCATCGTCGTCTCGACGGTGCTGATGCTTTTGATCATCATACCGGTGATCTTCCTGACGCTGTTTTTCGCCTGGCGCTATCGCCGCTCCAATACGGCGGCAACCTACGCGCCGGAATGGCACCATTCGACCCGTCTCGAAATCGTGATCTGGGCGGCACCGCTGGCAATCATCATCGCGCTCGGAGCCGTGACCTGGATTTCCACCCATAAGCTCGATCCCTACCGCCCGCTCGACCGCCTCGATGCGGAGCGCGCCATTCCGGCCAATACCAAGCCATTGAACGTCGAGGTCGTGGCGCTCGACTGGAAATGGTTGTTCTTCTATCCCGAGCTCGGCATTGCCACAGTCAACGAACTCGCTGCCCCTGTGGACAGGCCGATCAATTTCAAGATCACCGCCTCCTCGGTGATGAACTCCTTCTACATCCCTGCCCTTGCCGGCCAGATCTATGCCATGCCGGGCATGGAGACGAAGATGCACGCCGTCATCAACCGGGAAGGCGAATACGAGGGCTTCTCCGCCAATTACAGCGGCGCCGGCTTCTCGCACATGCGCTTCAAGTTCCACGGCCTTACCCAAGACGGGTTTGACGCCTGGGTGGCGCAGGTCAAGCAGCAGGGCACGATGCTCAACCGCGACGCCTATCTGAAGCTCGAGAAGCCGAGCGAGAAGGAACCGGTGCGTTATTATGCCGGCGCCGATGCCGATCTTTACAACGCCATCCTCAACCTCTGCGCGACGCCAGGCAAGATGTGCATGAACGAGATGATGCACATCGACATGATGGGCGGCGGCGGCAAGGAAAGTGCGGAGAACCGCGAGAAGCTGCGATATGACGACCGTCATGCCGACGAAGGCATCGTGGCGCCCGCCGCCACCGTGCCGGCGACGGGTGCTCCGGCCCGAAGCGAGCCCGCCGAGCGGACCGACGGCAACAGCATGCAGCACGACATGCCTGGCATGCCCAGCACGCCTGGAATGGACATGCAGCATGAGGGTCATTCCATGCCCGGCATGAGCAATGGCGCCGATCCGGCGCCGGCGCAGCTCAACAACAACAATTAACCTGGCGCTTTGCGTCGCAAGACATAATGAACGGGTTGTTCCATGTTTTCCAATCCTGACCTCCTGAAGTTCGTCTTCGGCCGGTTGACCCTCGATGCCATCCCCTATCACGAGCCGATCCTTGTCGTGACCTTCATCGGCGTCGTCATCGGCGCCATCGCGGTGCTCGGCATCATCACCTATTTCAAGTTCTGGGGTCCGCTCTGGCGGGACTGGATCTCTAGCGTCGATCACAAGAAGATCGGCATCATGTATGTGATCCTCGCCGTTATCATGCTGTTGCGCGGCTTCTCCGACGCGATCCTGATGCGTGTCCAGCAGGCGGTCGCCTTCAACGGCAATGAAGGCCCGTTGCCGCCGCAGCATTACGACCAGATCTTCACCGCCCACGGCGTCATCATGATCTTCTTCGTGGCGATGCCCTTCGTTACCGGTTTGATGAACTTCGTAGTGCCGCTGCAGATCGGCGCGCGCGACGTCTCGTTCCCCTTCCTCAACAACTTCTCTTTCTGGATGACCACCGCCGGCGCGATCATCATCATGCTGTCGCTGTTCATCGGCGAATTCGCCCAGACCGGCTGGCTCGCCTACCCGCCGCTGTCGGGCGCTGCCTACAGTCCGGGCGTCGGCGTCGATTATTATATCTGGGGCCTGCAGGTGGCCGGGGTGGGAACGACGCTTTCGGGCATCAACCTGATCGCCACCATCGTCAAGATGCGTGCTCCGGGCATGACCTTCATGAAGATGCCGGTCTTCACCTGGACGGCGCTTTGCACCAACGTACTGATCGTTGCCTCCTTCCCGATCCTGACGGCAACGCTCGCGCTTCTGTCGCTCGACCGCTACGCCGGCACGAACTTCTTCACCAACGACCTTGGCGGCAATCCGATGATGTACATCAACCTCATCTGGATCTGGGGTCATCCGGAGGTCTACATCCTCGTGCTGCCGGCCTTCGGCATCTTCTCCGAAGTCGTCGCTACCTTCTCCGGCAAACGCCTCTTCGGCTACGCCTCGATGGTCTACGCCACCTGCGTTATCATGATCCTGTCCTACATCGTGTGGCTGCACCACTTCTTCACGATGGGCTCGGGCGCCAGCGTCAATTCCTTCTTCGGCATCACCACGATGATCATCTCGATCCCGACCGGGGCGAAGATGTTCAACTGGCTCTTCACCATGTATCGCGGCCGCATCCGCTATGAGGTGCCGATGCTGTGGACGGTCGGTTTCATGGTGACCTTCGTCATCGGCGGCATGACGGGTGTCATGCTGGCCGTGCCGCCGGCCGATTTCGTGCTGCACAATTCGCTGTTCCTCATCGCCCATTTCCACAACGTCATCATCGGCGGCGTACTCTTCGGCATGTTCGCCGGCGTGAACTACTGGTTCCCGAAGGCCTTCGGCTTCAAGCTCGATCCTTTCTGGGGCAAGATGAGCTTCTGGTTCTGGCAGATCGGCTTCTGGTTCGCCTTCATGCCGCTCTATGTGCTGGGCCTGATGGGCGTCACCCGCCGCATGAGCCAGTTCGAGGACCCGTCGATACAGATCTGGTTCATCATCGCCGCTTTCGGCGTCTGCCTGATCGCGCTTGGCATTGCCGCCTTCCTGATCCAGATCGTCGTCAGCTTCATGAAGCGCGAGGAATTGCGCGACGACAGCGGCGATCCCTGGGACGGCCGCACGCTGGAATGGTCGACCTCCTCGCCCCCGCCGGAATACAACTTCGCCCTGACGCCTGTCGTGCACGATCATGACGGCTGGTACGACATGAAGAGCCGTGGTTATGCGCGTCCGCTGGAAGGCTTCCGGCCGATCCATATGCCAAAGAACACCGGCACAGGCGCGATCCTCTCGGCCATCAGCGTCGCCCTCGCCTTCGGCCTGATCTGGTATATGTGGTGGCTGGTGGTTGTTTCCTTCGTCGCCATGCTTGCTGTGGCGATCGGCCATACCTTCAACTACAGACGTGATTTCCACATCCCCGCCGAAGAGGTGACCGAAACGGAAGGCAAGCGCACTGCGTTGCTTGCCGAGCAGGTGTGATGACCATGAGCGATCAGACTATCGACACGGCCGAAAAGCCTGAATTCTACCTGACGGAAGACCATCATCCGGAAAACAGCACCAATCTCGGCTTCTGGCTCTACCTGATGAGCGACTGCCTGATATTCGCTGTGCTGTTTGCAACGCATGGCGTGCTCGGCCGCAACTATGCCGCCGGCCCGTCGCCCGCCGATCTCTTCGATCTGCCGATCGTAGCCCTCAACACCTCGATGCTGCTCTTCTCCTCGATCACCTACGGCTTCGCGATGCTGCAGATGGAGCGGAACGCAAAGGCGGAAACGCTGTTCTGGCTTGCTGTGACCGGCTTCTTCGGCGCAGCTTTCATCGGGCTCGAACTCTACGAGTTCATCCACCTGATCCATGAGGGCGCCGGGCCGACGCGCAGCGCCTTCCTCTCCTCCTTCTTCACCCTGGTCGGCACCCACGGACTGCACGTCACCTTCGGCATCATCTGGCTGATCACCCTGATGGTACAGGTGTCGATGCACGGGCTGATCGAGGCCAACCGCCGCCGCCTGATGTGCCTTTCGATGTTCTGGCACTTCCTCGACGTCGTCTGGATCGGCGTCTTTTCCTTCGTCTATCTGCTGGGAGTTCTCGGATGAGTTCGCAAGCACCTGCACATGAGGATGCCCACGAGGCTCATCACGGCCACAGCCACGGCCATCAGGCCGGCCATGGCACGTTCCGCAGCTATATGACGGGCTTCGTGCTCTCCGTCATCCTGACCGCCATTCCCTTCTGGTTGGTCATGTCAGGCGTGTTCGACAGCCCGGCGGTGACGGCGGTGCTGGTGATGGGCCTCGGGGCGATCCAGATCATCGTCCACATGGTCTTCTTCCTGCATATGAATACCAGGAGCGAGGGCGGCTGGACGATCATGGCGCTGATCTTCACTCTGATCATCGTTGCCATTGCGCTCTCCGGCTCGCTCTGGGTCATGCATCATCTCAATACCAACATGATGCCGATGAGCCCCGAGATGATGAAGAACATGCCGTGACGATGACGAAGGGGCGGCGGCAACGCCGCCCGCAGCGGGTCAGCTCATGAGCGAGGCTCACTCGGAAAAATCGGAAAAACGGCGTTATCAGGTCAAACGCGCGATCTTCGCCGTCTGCCTGATACTACTTGCCGCGGCACTCGCCGCACTCGGCACCTGGCAGGTTGAGCGCCTGGCCTGGAAACGCGACCTCATCGCCCGCGTCGATCAGCGTGTGCATGCCGCACCCATGCCGGCACCGGCACGCGCCGACTGGGACAAGGTCAATGCCACTGATGACGAATATCGCCGGGTGACCGCAGTGGGGACGCTGGCGAACGACAAGGAGACGCTGGTCTATGCCTCCACGATGCTCGGTCCGGGTTATTGGGTGATGACGCCGCTGACGCTTGCGGATGGGATAGCAATCCTCGTCAATCGCGGCTTCGTGCCGACCGAGAGACGCGACCCTGCCTCGCGCCGCGAGGCCGCATTGTCTGGCCCGGTCGAGATCACCGGGCTGATGCGGATGACGGAGCCGACGGGATCGCTGCTGCAATCCAATGACCCCGCCGCCGACCGCTGGTATTCGCGCGATGTCGCAGCGATCGCTGAAAAGCGCGGCGTTAATACGGTCGCGCCCTATTTCATCGATGCCGATGCCACTGCCAATCCGGGCGGCCTGCCTGTCGGCGGCCTGACGGTCATCGCTTTCCCCAACAACCATCTCGTTTACGCGGTCACCTGGTACGGGCTGGCGGCGATGGTGCTGGCATTGCTGGTGTTCATTCTTCGTAACGAGAGGGCCCGTGCATAATCCACGGCGCTCATGCAGGCACCTAATCTCGCAGGCGATCCTTATGAAGCAATCCGGCTGATCGCCTCGGCGAGCTGCGCCTGTGAGAAGGGCTTGCCTAGGCGGGGCAAATTGGCGATTCCGGCCCCTTCGGGAATCTCGGCGTAACCGGTTGCCAGGATGATCGGCATCTCGGGCCATTCGCTGCGGATCGCGTCTGCGAGCTGCGAGCCCGTCATGCGCGGCATGGCATGGTCGCAAATCACCAGGTCGACCTGCTGCTTGCGCAGGATGTCGAGTGCCTCGGGACCGGCCATCGCCTCAAACACGGTATGGCCGAGATCCTCCAGCATCAGCGTCGTATTCATCAGGACCAGACCATCGTCGTCGACGGCGACGATGCGCAGCCGGCGCGCCGCATTGTCCTCCTGCTGCGGCCGGTCGGCAGCGGCCTCGGTCGCCTGTTCGACACTTGCGACCGGAAACCACAATTCGGCCGTCGTGCCTTCGCCGAGGCTGCTCTTCATGATAAGGCGGCCGCCGGACTGGGACGCAAGGCCCTGCACCATGGAAAGGCCGAGCCCGGTGCCCTTGCCGACACCCTTGGTGGTAAAGAACGGCGTGATCGCCTGCTCCAGCGTCTTGGCATCCATGCCCTCGCCTTCGTCGATCACCGCGATGCGGACATAGCGGCCGGGCGACAGCGGACCCTTGCCTGATGGCAGCGACTCTTCGGATGCGCGAAGCATGATCCGGCCGCCGGACGGCATGGCGTCGCGGGCGTTGACGACGAGGTTCAGGATCGCCATCTCCAGCTGGTTCGGATCGGTCAGGATCGTCGGCAGCCTGACGGGGAAAGAGGTCTCGATCACGGTGAGCGGGCCGAGCGAACGGCTCAGCATATCCATCATGCCACGGACCAGGCCGGAGACGTCGATCGGCTCCATGTGCAGCTCCTGCCGGCGAGAAAAGGCCAGCATGCGCTGCGTCAGCGCAGCACCCCGCTGGGCCCCCTGCATGGCATTGTCAACCAGCGATGTCAGTGAAAGATCCTGCGGCATGCGTTTCTTCAGGATTTCGAGACTGCCGAGGACAGCCATCAGCAGATTGTTGAAATCATGGGCGATACCGCCGGTCAATTGACCGATCGCCTCCATCTTCTGCGACTGGAAGAGCTCTTCGCGCGCCTGTTCCAGCGCCCGCTGGGTCTCCATCTTCTCGGTGATATCGCGGGTGATCTTCGCGAAACCGAGCACATCGCCTTCGTCGTCCCGGATGGCATCGATGACGATGCTGGCCCAGAAACGGGTGCCGTCCTTGCGAACGCGCCAGCCTTCCCTTTCGAACCGGCCCTCGGCGCGCGCGATGCCGAGCGCGGTCTCCGGCAGGCCGGCTTCACGGTCCTCGGGGGTATAGAAGGTCGAGAAATGCCTGCCGATGATTTCTTGCGGCCGATAGCCCTTGATCCGCTCGGCGCCGAAATTCCAACTGCTGACATTGCCGTTTGGATCGAGCATGTAGATCGCATAGTCCGAGACGCCCTGGACGAGCCGGCGGAATTGTTCCTCGCTCTGGCGGATCGCCTTTTCGGCCGCCCTGCGTTCGGTCAGGTCGCGGGTGATCTTGGCATAGCCGATGAGCTCGCCGGAAGAACGGCGGATCGGGTCAATGACCACATGCGCCCAGAAGCGGCTGCCGTCCTTGCGCCGGCGCCAGCCTTCTCCCTCGAACCGGCCGTCCTCCTCCGCCGTGGCCAACGCGCGCGCGGGCACCCCCGCGGCGCGGTCCTCATCCAGATAGAAACGGGAAAAATGCTCGCCGAGAATTTCGGAAGGCTTGTAACCCTTGAAGCGCTGAGCACCGGTGTTCCAGCTGGTGACGATGCCTTCGGGGCTCAGCATATAGATAGCGTAGTCGGTGATGGCATCGACCAGAAGGCGGAAGCGTCCCTCTTCGTCCAGAGACGGATCATGTCGATTCAGCACTTCCATTGGCCCCTCTACGTCACCAGCGCTTTATAACGCCGCGGCGGACGGATGGTTCCGAAATGGCCTGAAATTTTCAGACGGCCTTGACCTGCGGGTAGAACCGCTCACTGATCCGCTCGGCAGCGGCATAGGCCTGTGAGACGATCTCGGGCACGAGATCGATATCAGGCAGGCTGCCGAGGCCGAGCGGGCCGACGGCAAAGAGGCCGGAGACAGTCGAACCGTCATCGAGGAAGGGCTCGCCGCGCGCATTGACGGCTAGCCCGAGCGAGAGCTCGTCCGGCATGGCAAGGTCGGCGGAAAGCAGGCTCTGCATCAGCGGCGCTGAAAGATCCGGCGCCTGGCAGCGGCAATCGATGATGCGCTCGGCATGGATGACCTCTTCTGCGGCGGAACCGGCCGGCGTGAAGAACAGGCCGCTCAGGCCCCGGCGGCCGGCCCGGCCGCGGCGCAGCACCGTGCGGCCTTCGGCGAGCTCGCGTTTCAGGCGCAGGTGCATGGCCTCCGGCAGGCGGTTGCGATGGCTGTCGTAGATTGCCCTGAGGTGCCGGTTGAACTGATGTTTGTCGCGGGCCGGCAGCGAGCGCCAGAGCGAGCGGGCATGTTTTCTGAGGCCGTTCATCACCGATTGCCAGCTTCGCCCCGTCTCCTCCGCTTCGCGACAGGCTTCACGGATGAAGCGCACGATCTCCGGCAGGCTCTGCGGAAGAGCTTCGGCCGGGAACACCGGATCGGCAGAATTCGGTGTATGGCTCTGAGGCAGGAAGCCGCGCCGGGAAATGATGGTCACCTGGCCCGCGTAACCCGAATCGCGCAGCTGCAGCAGCTGGTCGACGACACGGATGCCGCTGCCGAGCAGCACCGCATGCGGCCGCGCGACGAGGCGCTGAGCCCTGACCGGCGAAGCGTCCTCACCGCCGGCATTCGGCGCAGCCAGGCCGTAGCCGGTGGCGAGGATCACGGTATCGAACAGCGGATTGGCGGGATTGGCGCTTTCGAGCAGGAAGCGGTTGCCGTGGCTCCTGCGGATCGCCACGACCGGATCGTTGCAGACCTGGACGGTGATGTCCCTGCGCGCGGCCAGCGCTTCCGAAAAGCGCTGGTAGACATAATCGCTGAAGATTTCCTTCGGCACAAAGATCTGCCGGAATCCGGGGATGGCGGCCGGCACGGCGGCGCGGAAGGCGGCGTTGCTGCAGAGCCAGTCGTTGAAATCGTCATTGTCGCCGACCGCGACCGAGAGATCCCGCACGCGGGTGTTGAGGATCGTCGAGGAGCGGACTGAGGCCAGCGCCTGCCCACCGCTGACCGACGAATTCGGATCGAACAGCTGCAGGTGGAAGGGCGCGCGCACCGTCTTCATCAGCGCGATGGCCGTCATCATGCCGGAAAAGCCGCGCCCGACGATCGCAATGCGTGGTACGGCTGATATCTGTGCCGCCGCATTGGCTCTGGCGGAAAAAAGTCCCTGAACCGTCATCGCAACTCCTTTGCGGCTTCATCCGCACCATGGGTCGATCGAGGTTTCAACGCATAAAACAGCGGTTCACGCGTTGATGAGGTTCATGCGGCCATTCACAACATCTGCCGCGGCATCGGGGTCCGAACCAGCCGGCCCCGCAAGAGAACCAGGGGAGCCATCAGACTCGTCCATAGTCTATCAAACTAGTAGTGTATGAAAGCGCTAAATGGCGCAGGTGGCAAGAGGTTTGTTGCCGCCTCAATTCAAGTTATTGAAATGTAATGCAATCTAGACGTATCCCGTGGAAGTCTGCCGAGTTTTGCACCCGAACTTCGATTTGATCGCTGAAAACGTAAGGTCGACAGCTACCCTAGCTACCCTCGCCCGGATATTGTTTTGCCTTCAGCAGGCTCGCCAGATGCGCCGTGTTGCGGGCCAGCATGTCGACGGCTTTGGCCACAACCTTCGGCACCCTGTCGAGATCGACGAAATTGGTGGAATCCATTGCCTCGCCGACCCAGTAAGCGACCGCATTCGCCGGAATGGTGAAGCCGACGTCGTTCAGCGCCTGGAAGAGTTCGGCCGACACATGATGGGCGCCGTCCTCATTGCCGACGACAGCAGCGGCCGCGACCCTGCCATAGGAGACCATACGCCCCTCATCGTCGGCCTCCTCGAGGAAAGCGTCCATGCGCTCCAGCGCCCGCTTGCAGACGCTAGATGGCTGCCCGAGCCAGATCGGCGTCGCCATCAGCAGGATATCGGCGTCCAGCACCTTGGCGCGAATATCAGGCCAGTCATCGCCGGCGCCTTCGTCGGAGGTGACGCCCGGCTTGACGTTGAAATCGGCGAGGCGAAGCACTTCGGTCACGACGCCGTGAGCGGACATCGCCTTGTCGATCAGACCGATCATCCGGTCGGTCGAGGACGCGTGCTTGGCGTCGCTGGTCTTCAGCGTGGCGTTGAGGGCGAGGGCTTTGAGCGGCATAGCTCTCTCCGGTAGCGGTCGGCGGTTGGCATTCGCCTGCTGCAACCCGTTCGCGCACAGATTGTTCCCGCCGGGATGCGAACAGACCTCACGTAAAAATAACCAACTGGTGAATTCTTTACTTGAACCCCCAAATGGAATCGGCAAAAGTGAAGGTGCTATCAATCCCTTCATGGATTTTGCCGTCTTTTCGGGCCAGCGTCCGACCACACATCTATTGGAAAAATACCGTGAGCAGCGATGCGTTAATACGCGCGACGAAGCCTTCGGCTTCGATGGCGCTTGCAACTGCGGCAGGCTGGGGCCGAGGCCTCTTCACATTGGTGCGCATCACCATGATGGCCTTCCGTCACCCCTGGCAATCCGGCTTCGCGATCGGCGCCACGCTTGTTGCCTCCACCTTCCAGCTGATGATCCCGCGCCTTCTCGGCCGGGCCGTCGACCACACGCAGATGGCGATGAGCGGCGGTGCGGCGGGCCAGGTGGCACAGGACGCGCTTCTGACCACGGCGCTGCTGCTGCTGGGCGCCAGCGTGCTGCGCGGCCTCTTCACCATGGTCCAGAATTATTACAGCGAAGCCGTCGGCCATCACATCGGCTACGAGCTGCGGCTGGCCTGCTACGAGAAAATCCAGCGTCTCTCTTTCAGCTTTCACGACACCGTGCATTCCGGCGACCTGATCACAGTCGGCCTGCTCGATCTCGAAGGTGTGCGCATGTATTTCTCGACGGCACTCGTCCGGATGATCCTGCTGTCGATCCTGATCGGCATCGGCGCCTATATGCTGCTGTCGACCGATGTCGTGCTCGGCCTGCTGGCGCTGAGCTTCGTGCCCTTCGTCGGCTGGCGCTCCTCGGTAACGCAGCTGCGGCTACGCGCCACCTGGCTCGACCTGCAGGAGCGGCTTTCGGTGCTGACCCGCATCATGGAGGAGAATCTCGGCGGCATCCGCGTCGTGCGTGCTTTCGCCGCCCACGAACACGAGATTTCGAAATTCGAGGCCGCGTCGAAGAGCGCATTGGCGCTTGCACACCAGCGCGTCGGCATCCGCGTTACCAATACCAGCGCCATGACCTTCTCCTTCTTCGCGGCGATGGGCCTGGTGCTCTGGATCGGCGGCGGCAAGGTGATGTCGGGCGAGATCACCGTCGGCACGCTGGCTTCGTTCCTGACCTTCATGACCATCCTGCAGATGCCGGTGCGCCAGCTCGGCCTGATGGTCAACGCCTTTGCCCGCGCCTCCACTTGCGGCTCGCGGCTCTTCGCCCTTCTCGACCTCGACATCGCGATCAAGGATGCGCCGGATGCGAAGGAGCTCAACCTCACCGACGGCGTGTTGCGCTTCGAGAATGTCAGCTTCGCCTATCCGGGTTCCGAAAAGCGCACCGTGCTCCAGGATGTCTCCTTTGAAGCCCGGCGCGGCCAGACGATCGGCATTGTCGGGCCTCCGGGCAGCGGCAAGTCGACGATCGCCCATCTCATTCCCCGCTTCTACGACGTCAGCAGCGGCAAGGTCACGATCGACGGCCAGGACATCCGCAAGGCGACGCTGCAATCGCTGCGCCGGGCGGTGGCCGTCGTGCAGCAGGATTCCTTCCTGTTCACGACGACGATCGAGAACAACATCGCCTATGGCGACCCATGGGCGAAGGAAGGCCGCATCGAGCGCGCCAGCGAAAGCGCCCAGCTGCACAACTACGTGCTCGGACTGCCCACAGGTTACGGCACCGTCGTCGGCGAGCGCGGCGTTTCGCTTTCCGGCGGCCAGCGGCAGCGACTTTCGATCGCCCGCGCGCTGATGCTGAGACCTGCGGTGATGGTGTTCGACGATTCGACGGCGGCGATCGATGCGGCCACCGAACAGCGGATTCGCAGCGCCATGCGCCGCTACGCCGCAGACCGCGTAACGATCATCGTCGCCCATCGCCTGAGTTCGCTGATGCATGCCGACCAGATCCTGTTCGTCGAAGACGGCCAGATCGTCGAACGCGGCACGCACGCGGCGCTGCTTTCGCTCGGCGGGCGTTACAAGGCGCTCTACGACCTTCAGGTGCGACCGGGCGACGAGGCTTGAGCGCCTAGCAGACAGCATATTCCCCTCTTCCCCTGAGTTGGAAGAGGGGAACGGTTAGTGACTATGCAGGCCACCTGAAGTGTTGGCCGCGGGAGGAATGACATGGCCGAGGAACTGGAAACCGAGCGTCCCGACGTTCGCGAGGATGGACGCCGCCCGCCACGGGCGGTCGTCGGTTCACATCGCGTCGAAGAGGAGATGTTCGGCAATGCCTTCGACGGCAACATCGTCAAGCGCATCTGGGTCTTCGTCAGCCCCTATCGCCGGCAGGTCCTCTGGTCGGTCGTCGCCGTTTTGACCTTCACGATGATGCAGCTCGTTATCCCATTGATCATCCGCTATGCCATCGACCACGGCATGTCGCCAGGCGGCGATCACTCGGCGCTGATCTGGTCGATCGTCGCCTTCACCATCGCCATATCAATCAACTATGCGGCAAGCTATGCGCAGGAGACGCTGGTCGGAGGCGTGGCGGAAGACGTGCTCTTCGATATCCGCAAGGCGATGTTTTCGCATCTGCAGCGCGTCTCGCTGTCCTTCATGGACAAGACCGAAGTGGGACGGTTGATGTCGCGCCTGCAGGGCGACGTCAACTCGATGCAGGAATTCCTCGAAACCTCGGTGCTCTCCGTCGGCGACATCATGCTGCTCTTCGGCATCGTCTTCGTGATGCTCTATCTCGATTTCAAATTAGGACTGTTGACGCTCTCGGTCCTGCCGGTGCTGTTCATCGTCCGGCTGTTCTGGCTGCCGTTGGCACGCAAATCCTTCATGGCGGCGCACGAGACCAATTCGATTGCCGCCGGCGCCCTCGCCGAAGCGATCCACGGTGTGCGTGCCGTCCAGAGCATGGACAGGCAGGGCGTCAACTTCACGCTCTACGACGACAAGGCGCATGCCAACCTCGAGACGCATCTGACGGCGGCGCGTTATGCGCAGGTGATGGTGCCGATCGTCGACAGCCTGACGGGCGTGGCGATGGCGCTCGTCATCGTCGTCGGTGGCGCGCGGGTGCTCAATCAGGCGCTCGATGTCGGCGTGCTCGTCGCCTTCCTGTTCTATATCCAGCGTTTCTTCGACCCGATCCGTTCGCTGACCCTGCAATATTCGGTGATGCAGCGCGCCATGGCGTCCGGCCAGCGGCTGACCGAGGTGCTCGACGTGCCCGTCGACATCAAAGATGCACCCGGTGCCACGGCGCTGTCGCGCGACATGGACGGCTCGGTCGAATTCAAGGACGTCGTCTTCGGCTACAATCCGAAGCATCCGGTGCTGAAGCATGTGAGCTTCAAGGTCAATCCGGGCGAGACGGTGGCGCTGGTCGGGCCGACGGGGTCCGGCAAATCGAGCTGCATGTCGCTGATCCACCGCTTTTATGATGTGCAGCAGGGCCAGGTGCTGGTCGGTGGCCATGATGTGCGTGATCTGACGCAGGATTCGCTCGGAGCGCAGATCGCCATGGTGCTGCAGGAACCCTTCCTCTTCACCGGAACGGTCTTCGAGAACATTCGCTACCACATGCGCGAGGCCACGCGCGAACAGGTGATCGAGGCGGCGACGGCCGTTGGCGCGCACGAGTTCATCATGCGCCTGCCGGAGGGCTACGACAGCGTTCTCGGCGAGCGCGGCGGCAATCTCTCGCTCGGCCAGCGCCAGCTTTTAAGCTTTGCCCGTGCGCTGGTGGCGGATGCGAAGATCCTCGTGCTCGACGAAGCGACGGCCAATATCGACAGCTATACCGAGATGCTGATCCAGAAGGCACTGGTGAAGCTCCTCGAAAACCGCACCGGCCTCGTCATCGCCCATCGCCTCGCGACAATCCGCGAGGCGGATCGCATCATCGTGCTGCAGAACGGCGAAGTCATCGAAAGCGGCAACCATCACCAGTTGATGAAGAATGGCAAGCTCTATTCGAGGCTCTATAATCTCAACTACGCGTCCTTCGACGACATTCCCGAGGATGTGCTGGAAGAGACGACGGCTGCCCACTCGGCGACCTAGCGCATATTCGTTTTTCTTCGAATCACAGAAGCGTTGGAGCGTCCTTTGGCGTCCGGGGGGACGCACGGCGGTATAATCTCGGGCATGCATGAATGCCTGTCGCAAAGTTTGAACGAACAAACGACTTGCTGCCGCATTTATCTCCTATCGGGGGACGAGTGCCACTGAGGAGAATGTCATGAAGAGAGTTATTAGCAGCCTGTTGATCGCGACGGCCCTTGTTGGATCGGCCATTCAGCCCGCTGCCGCACGTGATCGCCATCACCACAACGACACTGGCCGAGCTATTGCCGGCGGTGTCGCCGCAGGTGTCGTCGGCGGTCTGATCGGTGGCGCGATCGCCAACAGCGGCCCTCGTTACGTCGATGGTCCGCGTTATGTCGAACCCGCGCCGAGGTGCTGGTATGAGGACCGCGATGTCCGCAATCGCTACGACGGCGGTTATCATACCGAAACCGTGCGGGTCTGCGAGTAGCGGCGGGCCGTGCCCTCGCACGGCGGCGTGGTCCATTTTCATCGTCGTCGCTGAGTTTTGCTCCTCAATCGAGGCTGCATACCGCAGCCTCGATTTCGAATGCGGCTGGTTCGCAGTCACTCCCTGTAGTTCCTGACCCCTTCCCACGGCTTTTCGCAGGCGCCATCCTGTGGCAAGAAGGGTTGACGCGTGACCCGGGAGGAAGTTCGACGCAGATGAAGGGAATCCGCCAGCTCGCCGAGCATCTCGACATTTCGATCGGAACGGTGTCCCGTGCGCTGAACGGCAAGCCCGACGTCAACGACGAAACGCGCCGGCGCGTGCTCGCCGCCGCCGAGGAGCTCGGTTACGTCGCAAACCAGTCGGGCCGCAGCCTTCGCCAGGGCATGACCAACGTCATCGGGCTGATGCTCGAGGTGAGCCGCGAGACGGTCGAAAACAGCGACGATTTCTTCCTTGGCGTCACTGACGGGCTGCAGAGCGTTCTTTCCCGCCACAAGCTCGATCTCGTCATGCTGCCCTGCCCCGATGACGAGGACCCGCACGAATATCTGAAACGCATGGTGGCGCGCCGGCTTGTCGACGCGCTGATCATCTCTGCGACACGACGCACCGATCGGCGCATCGAGCTTCTGGAAAAGGCCCGCATCCCCTTTGTAGCGCTCGGCCGCAGCGCGTCGGGCGGCAGCTACACCTGGGTGGATCTCGATTTCGAGGGCGTGGCGACGCGCGGCGTCGACCGGCTGGTCGCCAAAGGTCACCGACGGATCGCCGTGGCTGTCCCCTCCTCCGACATCAATCTCGGCTACCTCTTCTTTGACGCCTACCGCCAGGCACTGCAACGGCACGGCATCCCCTACGACCCGGCCCTCGTCATCCGTGTCAAGTCGAGCGAACAGGGCGGTTATCAGGCCGGCCATGAATTGCTGATGATCGCGCCGCGTCCAACTGCGATCATCCTGATCCATGAACTGATGGCGATCGGGCTTTACCGCCGGCTTGCCGAGGCCGGCGTCGTGCCCGGCCGTGACCTCGCCGTCGTCGGTTTCCGCGAGGAGCCGCGGACGCTTTTCCTGCAGCCGACGCTGACCTCCTTCCGCATGTCGCTGCGCGATCTAGGCGCGCAGCTCGGCGAAACCCTGCTCGCCACCATGCCGGCCTATGCCGATCATTATCCGCAAGGTGCCCGCAACAGGATCTGGCCGCTGGAACTCGTTCCAGGCGAAAGCGACGCTTTCACGCTGCCAACCTGAAGCCCATCGCGCAGATACTTTTGGGTATCTGCATCAGACTCGGCTTGGAGCCGCCTGATGCTCCCTCTGTGACAGCTGACGCGTGACGACGAAGACCAGCAGGGCGCCGACTGCAAGACAGGCCGAGAGAAAGAACATCGGCGCGATCGTGCTGCCGCTCTCATCCTTGATCCAGGGCACGACGTTCTGGGCGACGAAGCCGCCGAGATTTCCAACCGAATTGATGGCGGCAAGGCCCGCCGCAGCCCCCGCGCCCTTGAGGAAACGGGAGGGCAGGCTCCAGAACACCGGTTGGGGTGCGAAGATCCCTGCAGCGGCGACGCAGAGGAAGGCGAATTGCAAAGTGTGGTTCGGGATCAGCGCCGAGAGCAGCAGGCAGGCGGCGCCGATGAAAGCGGGAATGACGATATAGGGCGTCTTCGATTGCGCCTTGTCGGCCATGGCGGGAACGACATAAAGCGCGATCGCGACCAGCACCCAGGGAATGATGTTGAGGAAACCGTTCACCGTGTTGCTGACGCCGAAGGCCTTGACGATGGTCGGCAGCCAGTAGCTGAGACCATAGGCCGAAAGCGGAAAGGCGATATAGCAGAGCGCCATCAGCAGCACGCGTGGGTCGATGAGCGCCTTGAAGCCGTTTCCGGCATTCTCGCCCATGCCGGCATTTTCCGAGGCGAGCCTGCGTTCGAGCCACTGCTTCTCTTCGCCGCTCAGGAAGCTCGCACTTTCAGGCCGGCCAGGAAGATAGAAGAAGGTGACAATGCCGGCAATGACAGCCGGAACACCCGTCGCCATGAACACCCACTCCCAGCCGGCAAAGCCGTAAAGACCGTCGAGATCGAGCAGCACGCCGCCGAGCGGCGCACCGACGGCATTGGCGATCGCGCTGAAGATCATGAACAGCCCGACCATCCTGCCGCGATAGACTGAAGGGAACCACAGCGTCAGCAGATAGAGAACGCCGGGAAAGAAGCCGGCTTCGCAGACACCGAGCAGGAAACGCAGGATATAGAACATCGTCGCGTTTTGCGTGAAGGCGAGCGCGATGGTGACGATGCCCCAGGAGACCAGGATGCGTGCGAACCAGACACGGGCGCCGAGCCTGTCAAGGAAGAGGTTGCTCGGCACCTCGAAAAGAAAATAGCCGATGAAGAACAGCGAAGCGCCGAGACCATAGGCATATTCGCTCATGCCGAGGGCATCGACCATCTGCAGCTTGGCGAAACTGACGTTCTGCCGGTCGATATAGGCGATGAGATAAAGAATGCCGAGAAAGGGCATCAGCTTCCAAGTGATTTTCGAGATCAGCCGCTTCTCGTCGACCATGCGTATCCTCCGGTATGACCATGCTTCGTCATGGCGTAGATAGCGCGGCCTGCCGATAATCAATTGCGCGTTGCATTTTCTCCGGGGGCCGCGACCGATCATTGGGTCGCACCCGGACACCGGGTGCGACCTGTCTTGAGATCATTCGGCAGCGGCGACGGCGGCGCGGCGGCCGATCGTTATCTGCGTCAGCACGAAGGCTGAGAAGGCGCAGAGCGCAATGCCGGCGGCCATCGGAACGGCTGTTCCGTCGAAAAAGACGCTCGATATGACCATGGCGACGGCGGCGATCACGAAATGCAGCGTGCCCATCAGTGACGAGGCGGTGCCGGCGATCTCGCCGTGATCCTCAAGCGCAAGCACTGCGCTCGTCGGGATGACGAGGCCGAGGAAGCCGTAGCCGATGAACAGGAAGGTCGCCAGGACAGGCAGCTGGTTGAAGCCGGAGGCCATCACCACCGCCATCACGACCATCGCAAGCGCGTAAGCGCTGACCGCAATCCGCATGACGCGCACGAGGCCGAAACGCTCGCCGAGCCAGCCCGTGGCCTGCGATACCGCGAAGAAGGACACGGCGTTGATCGAGAAGGCGAAACTGTATTGTGTCGGCGTCAGCCCGTAATGCTGGATCAGGACGAAGGGCGAGTTGGCGAGATAGACGAGAAAGCTCGAAATGCCGAGGCCGCCGATGAAAGTCAGCGTCAGGAAATTGCGGTCGGTTAGCAGAAGGCGGTAAGCCGCCATGGCGCTCTTCAGACCGCTGCCGTTGCGTTCGTTCGCCGAACGGGTTTCGTCAAGCTGGGTGGCGAGCAGGACGAGGCCGATGAAGGCGGCGATCGTCACGGCCCAGAATACGCCGCGCCAGCCGTAGAACTCGATGACGGCGCTGCCTGTCAGCGGCGCGAGGATCGGCGAGATCGAGAAGACCAGCATCAGCAGCGACATCAGGCGCGCGGCCTGCACGCCGGTGTGCATGTCGCGGACGATGGCGCGCGGAATGACCATGCCGGCGGCACCGCCGATACCCTGAACGAAACGGAAGGCGATCAGCGTTTCGATATCGGTCGCCAGCGCACAGCCGATCGAGGCTATGGCGAAGAGGCCGATGCCGAGATAGAGTGGCAGCTTGCGGCCCCACATATCCGACAGCGGACCATAGACGAGCTGGGCGAGCGCAAAGGAGATGAAGAAGGCAAGAAGGGTAAGCTGGGTGACGTTGTTATCGGCGTGGAGGTCCTGGCCGATGGACGGCAGCGCTGGCAGATACATGTCGATGGCGAAAGGCCCGATGGCCGACAGAAGGCCGAGAATGAGGGCAATGCGAAAGAAGGGAGCCGTCATAATGGTGATCTTTCATAATAGCGCAGCGGAGGTACCGGATTGTCGCTTCGCCGCATTGCTCTGAGGGCGCCGTGCGTCCTCTCGGAGGCACAAGGGACGCTCTAAGACTTTAAATGTACGCACCGTGCTTTCCGAAAATCGGTTCCGATTTTCGGGCCAATGCGCCGTTAAATGATAATCGTTCGCGCGAAGATGAAGTTGGGAGCTCATATCTCGGTGGAACCAGGAGTGTCAACAAATTTGGACACGGATGTAAAACTAGACGCCATTGTCTAAAACGTCAAGACGTCTTATCTTCGATCTCATGAAAGATCGCATGACACCGGCAGTCCGGATGACGGGGCATACGCAGCGTGGACAATGCGCCAAGCGCATGTCGATCCTTGATGCCGCGGCCGACGTATTCTGCCGCCAGGGCTTTGCCGGCGCCAGCATCGACGAGATCGCCGCCGTCGCCTGTGTCTCGCGCCAGACGATCTACAATCACTACCGCGAGAAGGAAACGCTGTTCGTCGCCGTCGTCGAAGACGTCATGAACCGCGCCAACGCCATGCTCTTCTCCGTGCTGTCGACCTTTCCGGATCGCGCCGATGATCTGGAAGACGAGCTGACGGCCTTCGCCGTGCGCCTCAACAAGAACTGCATCTGCAACCACGACGGTAAATTCCTGCGCAAACTGGTGCAGACCGAAGGCGAGCGATATCCGCACCTCTTCGAAAGCTGGCGCCAGCAGGGGCCGGGCAAGCTGACTACCGCACTTTCCGCACTTCTGGGGAGGCTTGCCCACAAGCAAGCGCTCGTCATCGACGATTTCGATGTCGCCGCCCGGCAGTTCGTGGCGCTCGGCAATGCCGATCTGCAGATGATGATCCTTCTCGGCGCCACGCCCACCGATGAAGAGCTGGAAAAGGCGGCGCGGAACGCCGTCCATACCTTTCTCAAAGCCTATGGCAAGCCGGAGGTGGAAAAGGCCGGCCAACCGCCGCAGCTCGCAGCCATATCCGGCTGATCAGGCTCTTGTACGATCAGGCTCCCATCCGATCAGGCAAAGACCGTCATTTGTGAGGGTACGACCGCGAACATGCCGACGCGGCGCGCGGCAAGATATTTCACCAACTGTTCGACTACCGAAGGCATGACCGGCTTCTGGACCACGCCGACCGCGCCCTTGACGCCGTCAGCCACCACTTCGGGATTGCCGGTCATGAAGACGACCGCAATCCCATGCTCCTGCGCCAGCCGCCGGCCGATCTCAGGCCCGGTCGGGCCGTCGGCGAGATTGACGTCGACAAAAGCAATATCGGCAAGCGGCGCCAGCCGCAGCGCCTGTTCGCAATCATTCGCAAGGCCCGCAACCTGCATCCCCATGCCTTTCACGGTCGCCTCGAGATCCAAGGCGATCAGGAATTCATCCTCGACAATCAATACTCTCTGTTTCATGAGATCATCTCGTTGCCAGCGCCGCACGACATTGGTGGCCATGATACGTCCCCTTGGTTACGCCTATACTTCGAAAAAGGGATCCGCTCCGGCAGCCTATCCCGATGCGAAACTCATGGCGGTAACGGGCAACTCGACGATATGTTCCGCGGTGGAACGCCGTTTCTTGCATTTAAGATATTGTTAACGTTGATAAATTCTTAAGTGCACAGACTTGGCGCAAAAAAGGCGGCAACATGGCCGCCCCGATAATGCCTGCACCGATAGGGTTAATCAGCCCTTGGCCTTCAGCACGAGGATCGGTTTGCCGCGGTAGTCGGCCGGAAACAGCGACTTCAGGTTCTCGATCTTCGGCAGGTCGTTGTAGACGATATAGGGATAGGTCGGATTGAGCGTCAGGAAATCCTGATGATAGGCTTCGGCCGGATAGAAACCTGTGGCTTCAGACACCTTGGTGACGATCGGCTTCGAGAAGACATGCGCCTTGTCGAGCTGGCTGATATAGCTCTCGGCAACCTTACGCTGCTCTGGATCGGCAACGAACAGCGCCGAACGGTACTGCGTTCCCTGGTCCGGACCCTGGAAATTCAGCTGCGTCGGGTTGTGCGCCACCGAGAAGAAGATCTGCAGCAACTTGCCGTAGCTTACCTGTTTCGGATCGAACTTCACCTGCACGGCTTCGGCGTGACCTGTCGAGCCGGTGCTGACGGTTTCGTACTGCGCCGTTTTGGCGTCGCCGCCGGCATAACCGGAGACGGCGCTCTCGACGCCCTTCACGTGCTGGAAGACACCCTGGACACCCCAGAAACAGCCGCCAGCGAAAATGGCCGTCTCGGTGCCTGGCCCGGCGGCCTCGTCAACGGCCGGCGGCGGAACGGCGACGGCATCTTCGGCCGCGCCTACGGCACACGTACCGAGCGAGAAAAAAATGGTTGCAAGGAGCACGGCAAGGCTCCTGCGGTGGGAAGACGGGGACATGGCGCTACCTCCTGCGATGGTCCAAATCCTTGCTCATCCGTGCAAAAGCCGCAAATCACAAGGCGGTCACTCACGCCAATGTGACAGCCAGACGAAAGCGCCTGTGTGAAGATGAAACAGCGCTCGACTTGAGTTGACAATCTCGCGAGGAGTGAGGACAGTGCCCGCCGGTCAGAGCCAGCATTTCCGGGGGGAAACTATGTCCGTGCGCTCGTTCTTTGTTTTCGCGACACTCGCATTTTCCACGATCGCCATCAGCTTTCCCGCCGCCGCTGCGGACACCAAGCGCGACATCCAGACGATCAAGGACGCCGATTTCTTCGGCTTCGATCTTCGCACCGAACAGAACGTCTCGCTCGATCAGTGCAAAACCTCCTGCATCGGCGACAAGAGCTGCAAGGCCTTCACCTACAATCCCAAGGTGAAATGGTGCTTCCTGAAATCCGATTTCAAGACGATGAACGCCTTCCCCGGCGCCATCGCCGGCAAGATCGTCGAAACGGCCGGCCAGCAGGAGCCGGATATCGGGGCTGCGCCGCGCCTCACCTTCCTGAGCAGCGACCTCATCCAGCAGGCCCATGATTTCAAGGACAATCTCGAACTCGCTGACGACCAGCAGGGCCAGGGCGTCGACAGCCTGACGGCCAATGCCCGCCTCGACCTCACTGCCAACAACCTGGCCGACTCGCTGAAGTCCTTCCATGGGGCGCTGTCGATCACACCTGACGACGCCGATCTCTGGCTCGAAACCGCCCGCGCCGCAGCGTCGCTTGGCAGCGCCGAAAGCAACACAACCGGCCAGGCCGTGCTCGACGCGCTGAACGGCTACGAGCTGACGCGCACCACCGCCAAACGCGCCGAGGCCTTGGCCGTGCTCGCCACTGCGCTGGAGCGGAATGCCAACTACCGCCCGGCGCTCGACGCCTATAAGGCGAGCCTGGCGCTTGTCGGCGCCAAGGATGTGCAGGCGGCCTACCTGCAGCTGAAATCGACGCAGGGCTTCCGCGTCACCGAACACACTGTCGATGCCGACAGCGCCACGCCGCGTGCCTGCGTCACCTTCTCCGAGGCGCTGGTCAAAACCACCGACTACACACCCTTCGTGACGCTGAACGGCGAAGCACCAAAGGCACTCGAAACCAAGGACAAGCAGATCTGCGTCGAGGGGCTGACGCATGGCCAGACCTACAAGATCGCCTTGCGCACCGGCCTGCCGTCGGCCGTCGACGAGGTGCTGGAAGCACCTGTCAGCGTCGACGTCTACATCAAGGACCGCAGCCAGATGGTGCGTTTCACCGGCGACAGCTTCGTGCTGCCCTCGACGGCGCGCCGCGGCATCCCGATCGTCTCGGTCAATATGACCTCGGCCAACTTGAAACTCTACCGTATCGGCGATCGCGCTATAGCGCCGCTGCTGACCAATTCGCAGTTCCTGTCCCAGCTCGACGGCTACAGCGCCCAGAACATTGAGGACCAGAGCGGCGAACTCGTCTGGCAGGGCTCGATCGACATCGCCAACGAACTCAACAAGGACATCGTCACGAGCTTCCCGGTCGACGAGGCGCTGCCCGAGCGCAAGCCCGGCATCTACGTGATGACCGCAACGGCGGCAACCGGCCCCGCGCAGGAGTGGGATTCGCAGGCGACGCAATGGTTCCTGGTCTCCGATATCGGCGTTACCACCTATGCCGGCACGGACGGGCTCAACGTCTTCACCCGCTCGCTCGCCTCGGCAAAGCCGATCGCCGGCGTCGAACTGCAGCTGCTCGCCAAGAACAATGAAGTGCTCGGCACCGCCACCACCGACGAAAACGGCCGCGCCACCTTCACCGCAGGCCTGATCCGCGGCATGGCGGCGCTGACGCCGGCCGTCATTACCGCCAAAAACGGCACGTCGGACTATGTCTTCCTCGACATGACGCGCGCCGGCTTCGACCTCTCCGACCGAGGCGTGACGGGCCGCGCAGCACCCGGCGCGATCGACGTGCTGACGTTTACCGAACGCGGCATCTACCGAGCCGGCGAAACGGTTCATGCTCAGGCACTTGCCCGCGACACTGATGGCAACGCCATCGAGAACCTGCCGCTCACCTTCATCTTCAGTCGTCCAGATGGTGTCGAAGACCGGCGGATCGTCAGCCAGACCAGCAATCTCGGCGGCTATACCATCGATTTCCCGACCCAGGAAAACGCCATGCGCGGCACCTGGACGATGAACATCTATACCGATCCCAAGGGCAGCGCGATCGCCACCAAGAGTTTCCTCGTCGATGATTTCGTCCCTGATCGCACCGACATGGAGATCAAGACCGAGGCCAGGAAAGTCGGTCCGGACACGCCAGCGACGATTACGGTTTCGGGCAAATATCTCTACGGCGCCCCGGCCGCCGGCCTGACGCTTGAAGGCGACGTCGTCGTCAAGCCGACGCGCGAGAGTGCGGCCTACAAGGGCTTCCTCTTCGGCCTCGCCGACGAAGAAGCGAGCGAGGATTCGCGCCTGCCGATCGACGGCCTGCCGGAACTCGACGAGAACGGCGAAGCCTCGACCGACTTGACCATCAGCGACCTGCCGGCAACGACACAGTTGCTCAACGCCACCGTCTATATGCGCATGCAGGAGGCAGGCGGCCGCGCCATCGAGCGCTCCTTGACCATTCCGGTGAAGAACCAGGGCGCTTCGATCGGCATCAAGCCGGAATTTTCCGACGATCTGCCGGAGAACGCGATCGCCAACTTCACGGTGATCAGCGTCAAGGCCGATGGACAGAAGCAGGAGACGAAGGGCCTGCGCTGGAAATTCTATAGCCTCAACCGCGAATATCAGTGGTATCGCGAGGGAATGGCCTGGAAATACGAGCCGGTCTACACCGCCGAGCAGGTCTCCAACGGCAGCGTCGACGCGACGATGGACGGCGGCAAGATCTCCGTGCCGGTGACCTGGGGCCGCTATCGTCTCGAAGTGGAAAGCCCCGATGCCGACGGCCCGACTTCCAGCGTCGAATTCGACGCCGGCTGGTTCGTGACCTCGACCTCGACCGAAACGCCCGACGGGCTTGAGATCGCCCTCGACAAGGACAGCTACAAGATCGGCGAAACCGCCAAGCTGAAAGTCACCTCGCGCTATAGCGGCGAGCTGATGGTGACGGCCGGAACCGAAAAGCTGGTTGCCGTACAGAACGCCACGATCGGCGAGACCGGCGGCGAGGTCGACATCCCCGTTACATCAGACTGGGGTGCCGGTGCCTATGTGACCGCCACGCTCTTCCGCCCCGGCGACGCCCAGGACAGCCACATGCCGATGCGCTCGATCGGCATCAAATGGCTGAAGGTCGATCCTGAACAGCGCGCGCTGCAGGTGACGCTCGCAACACCCGAAAAGATGCTGCCGCGCGGACCGTTGGCTATCGGCCTGCAGGTGGCGGGCGCCGGCGCCAACGAGGACGCCTATGTGACGGTTGCTGCCGTCGATGTCGGCATTCTCAACCTGACGCGCTACGAACCGCCGAACCCGGAAGACTGGTATTTCGGCCAGCGCCAGCTCGGCCTCGAAATCCGGGACCTCTATGGCCGCCTGATCGACGGCTCGCTGGGTGCGACCGGCAAGCTCAGGACCGGCGGTGATGGCGGCGCCATTGCGCTGCAAGCAAGCCCGCCGACGCAGAAGCTCGTCGCTTTCTTCTCCGGGCCGGTGAAGCTCGACGCCGAAGGCAAGGCCAATGTCTCCTTCGACATTCCGCAATTCAACGGCACGGCGCGCGTCATGGCAGTCGCCTGGTCGAAATCAGGCGTCGGCCACGGCGTTAAGGATGTCATCATCCGCGATCCCGTCGTGGTGACCGCAAGCCTGCCGAAGTTCCTCGCCCCCGGCGACAAGGCCAATCTGCGCCTCGACATCGCCAACACCGATGCGCCGGCTGGCGACTACAAGCTGCAACTGACAGGCAATGATTCGGTCGGCATCGAGGAAGCGTCCGCCTCGCAGACGATCCGCCTCGAGGCCGGCGCGAAATCCGAACTGACGCTTTCGCTCATCGGTAAACAGCCGGGCGCCGGCAGCGTCTCGATCAACCTCTCCGACGCTTCCGGCCTTTCGCTCGACCAGACGGTCGACGTGCCGGTGCGCCCGGCCTCCTTGCCGATCACCGAACGGCGGGTGCTGGCGCTAAAGCCCGGGGCAAAGCTCACCGTCGACAAGAACCTGCTCGCCGACAGCGTGCTGCCCGGCGCCTCGATCAGCGTCAATGTCACCCGTTCGGCCGCCTTCGATATCCCAGCCCTGCTGATGACGCTCGACCGCTATCCCTTCGGCTGCGCCGAGCAGACCACCAGCCGGGCGCTGCCGCTGCTCTATCTCGCCGAAGTGGCCAAGCAGGCGGGCATGGAAAACGACGACGATGTGAAGAAGCGCGTGCAGGATGCGATCTACCGCGTCCTCTCCTATCAGGCCTCGGCCGGCAGCTTCGGCCTCTGGGGACCGGATTCGGGCGATGTCTGGCTCGATTCCTACGTCACCGATTTCCTGACGCGGGCCCGCGAAATGAAATACGACGTGCCGGAAAGGGCCTTCGTGCAGGCGCTTGAAAACCTGCAGAACACGTTGTCCTACACAACCGACATCAAGGGCCAGGGCGACCAGATCGCCTATGCCATCTACGTCCTCGCCCGCAACAAGAAGGCTGCGATCAGCGATCTGCGCTACTATGCCGATACGATGATCAACGACTTCCCGACGCCGCTCGCCAAGGCGCATATCGCCGCCGCACTGGCGCTCTATGGTGATGCGCAGCGTTCGAAGAATATTTTCCTCGACGCGCTGCAGATGTCGGAGCAGTCGATGGTGTCGCGCGTGAACCTGTCGCGCACCGACTACGGCACGATCCTGCGCGATGGCGCGGCGATCCTGGCGCTTGCTGCCGAAAGCCGGCCGGTACCGCCGGTCATTCCGGAGCTTGCCAAGGCCGTCACCAAGGAATGGGGCCGCAGCAAATATAAGAGCACCCAGGAAGAGGCCTGGATGCTGCTCGCCGCCCGCGCCATCCAGGGCGGTGACGACGGCCTCAAGGTCGATGTCAACGGCGCGCCGCACACCGGTGCCTACATGGCGAAGATATCAGGTGATGCGCTGAGCGACCATCCGCTGACGCTGACCAACCAGACAGGTGACGCGGTTTCGGCCGTCGTCACCACAGTTGCCGCGCCCACCGTGCCGTTGCCGGCCGGCGGCGACGGCTTTACCATCGAGCGCACCTATTACACACTCGACGGCGAAGAGGCGAATGTCAGCGAGGCGAAGCAGAACGAGCGCTACGTCGTCGTCATCCATGTGCGCGAAACCAACACCTGGCCTTCGCGCATCGTCATCACCGATCTTCTGCCGGCCGGCTTCGAGATCGACAATCCGAACCTCGTCGACAGCGCGCAGATGACGAATTTCGACTGGATCGGCGAGATCTCCGCCGCCCATACCGAATTCCGTTACGACCGCTTCGTGGCCGCCTTCAACCGCGCAGAAGGCGACGAGCGCGAATTCAACGTCGCCTATGTCGTGCGCGCCGTCACCCCGGGCACTTACGACCATCCGGCCGCAAACGTCGAGGACATGTACCGGCCGGAGCTTTCGGCCCGCACGGCAACCGGCAAGATGGAGGTCGTGACGGCGCAATAATGAGGCGGTGGCACAAGTTTGCGATCGGGTCCGCAGCCGGCATCGTTCTTGCCGGCGCGGCTTTCTTCGCGCTCGATGCCGCCGACAAAGCCTTTCCGCCGCCTCTGGACGGGGCGAATGCCGTGTCCGTCGAAGTGCTCGATGCCGATGGGCAATTGTTACGTGCGTTTGCGACGTCGGAAGGCCGCTGGCGGCTGAAGACGGCGGTCTCCGACGTCGATCCGCAATTCCTGCGCATGTTGATCGCCTATGAGGACCAGCGCTTCTACGACCACGGCGGCGTCGACCTCTGGGCGCTCGGGCGCGCTGCCGTGCAACTGGTCAGCAACGGCCGTATCGTCTCCGGCGCCTCGACGCTTTCGATGCAGGTGGCGCGGCTGATCGAGCCGCGCGAAGGACGCTCGCTTTCGGCAAAGCTCCTGCAACTGGCGCGCGCGGTGCAGATCGAACGACGGCTGTCGAAGGAAGAGATCCTCGACCTCTATCTGACGCACGCGCCCTATGGCGGCAACCTGGAAGGCGTGCGCGCCGCAAGCCTTGCCTATTTCGGCAAGGAACCGCGCCGCCTCACGGTCGCCGAGGCAGCCCTGCTCGTCGCCCTGCCGCAATTGCCGGAACGGCGCCGGCCGGATCGCAATCTCAAGGCAGCCGAGGCCGCACGCAAGCGTGTGCTCGATCGGGTGGCGGTCGCTAGAGCCGTTGGTGACGGCGAAGCCGAACGGGCCGAAGGCGTCGCGGTCCCGCCCCAGCGTATGCAATTGCCGGCACTTGCCGCCCATGTCGCCGAAGCAGCACTGCGCAAGGAGCCTGATGTCCTCAAGCATCACACGACGTTGAAGAAACAGGTGCAGCAGGGGCTGGAGGCGGTTGCGCGGGCAGCGGCATTCAAGCTCGGGCCGAAGCTTTCGCTTGCCATGGTGATGGCGGATGCCCAGACCGGCGCGATCGTCGGTGAGGTCGGCTCGGCCGATTATTTCGATGCCAGCCGCTCCGGCTGGATCGACATGACGCGCGTCAACCGCTCGCCGGGCTCGACGCTGAAGCCCTTCATCTATGGGCTGGCCTTCGAGCAGGGCCTGGTATCGCAGGAGACGATCATCGAAGACCGGCCCGCCGATTTCTTCGGCTACCGGCCGCGCAATTTCGACATGAGCTACCAGGGCGACGTCACCGTGCGCGAGGCGCTGCAGCTTTCGCTAAATGTGCCTGCCGTCAAGCTGCTCGATGCCGTCGGGCCGTCACGGCTGATGGCGCGCTTCCGCCGCGCCGAGGTCCGCCCGGTCCTGCCGCCGAATGAGACGGCGGGGCTTGCGATCGGGCTTGGCGGCGTCGGCATCACCCTGAAGGATCTGGTGCAGCTCTATACGGCGCTCGCCAATCGCGGCCAGCCGGCAAGGCTCGGCGACGGCGTCACCGGTGCACCGGGCAAGCTCGACGGCGAACCGCTGCTGGAACCGGTCGCGGTCTGGAACGTCGCCGATATTCTCTCCGGCGTCATTCCTCCCGCCGGCGCGCCACAACGTGGCATCGCCTACAAGACCGGCACCAGCTATGGCTATCGCGACGCCTGGTCGGTCGGCTATGACGGGCGCTATGTGCTCGGCGTCTGGGTCGGACGGCCTGACAATAGCGCCGTGCCGGGATTGACCGGCTATGGTACCGCCGCGCCCATCCTGTTCGAAGGGTTCGCCAAGTCAGGCATCGCGACGACGCCGCTGCCCCGCCCGCCTGCGGGCGCCGTACGCATCGCCCAGTCCGATCTGCCGATCAGCCAGCGGCGTTTCGCCCTCAATGCCAGCGGCCTACTCACCTCCGGCCGCGAGGCCGCGCCGCAGATCATCTATCCGCCCGAGGGCGCTCATGTCGATCTTGGCGCTGGGCAAGGCAACCTGTCCCCGCTGATGCTGAAGCTCCAGGGCGGCCGCGCCCCCTTCCGCTGGCTTGCCAACGGCAAGCCGCTGCCCGACCTCTCCCGCCGGCGCATCCAGCAATGGCTGCCCGACGGTGGCGGCTACTCGAAACTGACCGTCATCGACTCGGCCGGACGCGCCGCAAGCGTCGGCGTTTTCATCGATTGAAGCATCGTTCTTTGCGTGTCTGAATAGAGATGCCCTGCCGGTAAGGGAACAAAAGCCGCGCTGCAACCGTTGGGGACAATCTCCTTCCAACGTCAGACGGCCCCATGACACTTCCGACAGCGACCTACCGGATCCAATTCCGCAACGGCATGACCTTCGATCGCGCCTGCGGCCTCGTCCCCTATCTCAAGACACTCGGCATCAGCCACCTCTACGCCTCGCCGATCTTCACCGCCGTCAGCGGTTCGACCCACGGCTATGACGTGACAGACGCCAACGAGGTCGACCCGGCGCTCGGCGGCCGGGCCGGATTCGAGCGGCTGACGGAAAGCCTCGCCTCCTCAGGCATGGGACTGATCCTCGACATCGTGCCGAACCACATGGCGGCCTCGCCGGAAAACGGCTGGTGGCGCGACGTACTGATATTTGGCCGGCAGAGCGCCTATTTCAGCCACTTCGACATCGACTGGAGCGAACCGCTGACCCTGCCGCAGCTCGGTCAGGATTTCGAGGGAGCACTCGCCGGTGGCGAGCTGCGCATCGCGCTCGACGAAACGCACGGTAACTTCGCGTTCGGTTATTTCGAGACGCTGCTGCCCATGAACCCCGGAAGCTACGAAGCGATCGCAAACCGGCTCGACGATCCGGTTGCCACCAGAATGGCGGAAGCTGCGGCCGTCACCTCCGGCGAGAATTTCAACTGCGCGATGCGCGATATCCTCTTCGAAGGCGGCGATCGGGCAGTCCTCCAGCAGAAGCTCGATGACGTCTCGGCCGATCGCGATTTCATGAGAAGCCTGCATGAGGCACAGCATTGGCGACTGATCCACTGGAAAGCGGCGGCGCGACATCTGAGCTATCGCCGTTTTTTCGAGGTGACCGGACTGGTCGGCACCCGCGTCGAAGATCCCCCTGTGTTCGACGACATGCACCGACTAGTGATCGAGCTGGTGCGCCATGGCAAGGTGCAGGGCCTGCGCATCGACCATGTCGATGGGCTCGCCGAGCCTAAGGCCTATCTCGACAGGTTGCGGGAGGCGGTGGGACCGGACACCTATATCGTCGTCGAAAAGATCCTTGGGGCTAGCGAGGTCCTGCCGGAGAGCTGGCCGGTTGCCGGTACCACGGGATATGAATTCATCGCCGCACTAAGCGAGCTGTTCATCGACGCCGGCGGCCTGCGCATATTGGACGATGCCTATCGCAGCATCGCCGGCGAGACGGGTGATCTCGAGGCGGGCCGGCGAATTGCCAAGCAACTGATGGTCGACCGCAATTTCGCTGGCGAGACCGGCAGGCTGGTGTCGATTGCGGCAGGCATCTTTCCCGAGCTAAAAACAGACGAGATCGCCACCGCGCTCAGCGAACTGCTGATCACCTTTCCCGTCTACCGCACCTATGGCGATGGCGGCCCGCTTTCCTGGCAGGATTCAGCGGTCCTTGCGGCGACCGCCTCGCAAGCCATGGCGCGGCTCGATGATCGACGTGCATGCGACCATGTGCTGAAGCTGCTCGAAGGCAAGGTCGAAGGTGATGCGGCCCACGAGTTCCGCATCCGCTTCCAGCAATTGAGCGGGCCGGTGATGGCCAAAGCGACCGAGGATACGCTGTTTTATCGCTACAACAGGCTGCTTGCCGCAAACGAAGTGGGCGGCGAACCGGGCAAGGCGCCTGGCGGCCCGGAGGAATTCCACCGCCGCATGGCCGAGCGAGCGCGGCTGCAGCCGCATGGGCTTTCGGCAAGCGCCACCCACGACACCAAACGCGGCGAGGATGCGCGTGCAAGACTTTATGCGCTGAGCGAGGGCGCGGATGTTTTTGCACAGGCGGTCGGGCGGTGGCGCGAGATGAACGGGCCGTGGCTTAAGGATCTGCCGGAGGGTGCCGCGCCGGAACCCAATGTCGAATGGATGCTCTATCAGGCGCTGGCCGGCATCTGGCCGGAAGATTTCGACAGAGGACAAACGGAAGAACTCCGCGAACGCTTCACCGATTACGCGGTCAAGGCGGTGCGAGAGGCGAAATTACGCAGCGGCTGGACAGAGCAGGATGCCGCTTACGAGGAAGCGGTCGCAGCCTATGCCGCGGCGCTGGTCTCGCCTGAGAATAACCTCTTTCTCGAGGATTTCGAAAGGGTGCTGCAGCCTTTCGTCGCGGCGGGTTACCTCAACAGCCTGTCGCAGACGCTGCTCAAGCTGACATCTCCCGGCATTCCCGATATCTACCAGGGTGCCGAAAGCTTCGACTTCAGCCTCGTCGATCCAGACAACCGCCGACCGGTCGATCATGAGCGGCTGAAGGCATGGCTTGATGAAGCCGGACCGATCGCCAAGCTGCAGGCGGCGGCGCTGAAGCAGCGCCTCGTCGGGATCGGCCTGCAGCTGCGCCAGCGGCAGGCGGAGCTCTTTGCTGGAGGCGACTATCTGCCGCTGAAGGTGACGGGCGCCCGGCGCGACCATGTGCTTGCTTTTGCCCGGGTGCAAAAGAGCGATTTCGCAATCATCGCAGCCCCGCGGCTGATGTTCGGATGGCTCGATCCCGGCGTGCTATTTGCCGGCCCGGAATTCTGGGAGGATACGGCGATCGCCGTCCCCTCCCCGCTTCACGGTCTGAAGGCGGATCTGCTGACCGGAAAGACGATCGAGCCCGGGGGCAGCATTTCGGTCGCCGCCCTGCTCGGGAGCCAGCCCGTTGGGCTGATCATCCCGATCTGAGGATTAGCCGTCGCAAAATCGAATCCATGAAAATAGTGCTTGACCTTCCAGTCGCTGGAAGGTGGATAAGCCTATCGAACGGCCCTCCGGGCACAGGAGATAGTCATGGATATCAAGCACGAACACGATCACCATCACAGCCACGCCGATGGCGACGATCATTGCCATTGCGGACATGATCAGGAGAAGGCTGCCGATGTCATGATCCGTGATCCTGTCTGCGGCATGACCATCGATCCGCAGGCCGGCAAGCCCTCGCTCGAGCATGAGGGCCGCACCTATCATTTCTGCTCCGAGGGCTGCCGGACGAAGTTTGCGGCGGCACCCGAGGATTATCTGACCGCGAAGGACCCCGTCTGCGGCATGACCGTCGATCGCTCGACGACGAAGCACTTTCTGAAAGTCGACGGTGAGAAATTCTACTTCTGCTCGGCCGCTTGCCAAGCGAAGTTCGAAGCCGATCCTTCAGCCTATCGCGACGGCAAGCGCCCGCCGGCAAAGCCGGCACCTAAGGGCACGCTCTATACCTGCCCGATGCATCCCGAAGTCGTCAGCGACCGTCCCGGCGACTGCCCGAAATGCGGCATGGCGCTGGAGCCGATGGGCTTTCCGCCCGCTGACGAAGGTCCGAACCCGGAACTCGTCGATTTCGTCAGGCGGCTCTGGATCAGCGCCACCCTTGCCGTGCCGCTGCTGGCGCTGAGCATGGGGCCGATGTTCGGCCTGCCGCTTCGCGAAACGATCGGCGAGCCGCAGGCGAGCTACATCGAACTGCTGCTGGCAACGCCGGTGGTGCTCTGGGCGGCCCTGCCGTTCTTCCGCCGCGCATGGGCGTCTCTCGTCAACCGCAGCCCGAATATGTGGACGCTGATCGGTCTCGGCGTCGGCACCGCCTATGTCTACAGCGTCGTCGCCACGCTTGTACCAGGCATCTTCCCGATGAGCTTCCATGGCCATGGCGCGGCCGTGCCAGTCTATTTCGAGGCGGCGGCCGTCATCGTCGCGCTCGTCTTCGTCGGTCAGGTGCTGGAATTGAAAGCGCGCGAACGCACCGGCTCGGCAATTCGCGCTTTGCTCGATCTTGCGCCGAAGACGGCGCGGCGCATCGATGCCGACGGCAGCGAAAATGACGTGCCGGTGGACGATATTCAGGCCGGTGACCGGCTGCGCGTTCGCCCTGGCGAGCGGGTGCCGGTGGATGGCTCCGTCCTCAAAGGCCAGTCGATCGTCGACGAATCGATGATATCAGGCGAGCCCTTGCCTCTGGAGAAGTCGAAAGGCGACCCGCTGACCGGTGGCACGATCAACAAGAACGGCACCTTCGTCATGGCTGCCGAAAAGGTCGGCGCAGACATGGTGCTGTCGCGCATCGTCGACATGGTCGCCAAGGCGCAGCGCTCGCGAGCGCCGATCCAGGGCGCGGTCGACCGGGTGTCGGCCGTCTTCGTGCCGGCGGTGGTCGCTGCTGCCATCCTTGCCTTCCTCGTCTGGGCCGCGATCGGGCCCGAGCCGCGCATGGCGAATGCACTGCTTGCCGCCGTCGCCGTTCTGATCATCGCCTGCCCCTGTGCGCTCGGCCTTGCGACGCCGATGTCGATCATGATCGCCACGGGGCGCGGCGCCCAGGAAGGCGTGCTGATCAAGGATGCCGAAGCGCTGGAGCGCTTTTCCAAGGTCGACACGCTGATCGTCGACAAGACCGGCACGCTGACTGAAGGCAAGCCGAAGCTTACCGACGTCGTCGCCTTCGGTGGCGTCGGGGAAGACCGTCTGCTGTCGCTGGCGGCAAGCCTGGAGCGCGGCTCCGAACATCCGCTGGCCGAAGCGATCGTTTCCGGCGCCGAGGAGCGCGGCGTCCCCTTCGTCGAGGTCACCGGTTTCGAGGCAAAGACCGGCAAGGGCGTTCAGGGCCGTGCCGGCGATACGACGGTAGCGCTCGGTAATACCGCGATGCTCACCGATCTCGGCATTGATCCAGCCGCGCTTGCCGAGAAGACCGAAGCCCTGCGCGGCGACGGCAAGACGGTGATGTTCGTGGTCTTCGACGGCGCGCTTGCCGGTCTCGTCGCCGTTGCCGACCGCATCAAGCCGACGACAACAGCCGCCATCAAGGCGCTGCACAACAGCGGGTTGAAGATCATCATGGCGACCGGCGACAACGAGCGCACGGCACGTGCGGTGGCAAAGAGCCTCGGTATCGACGAGGTGCGCGCCGATGTGCTTCCGGAAGGCAAGAAGGCGCTGATCGACGAGTTGCGTGCCAAGGGCGCGATCATCGCCATGGCCGGCGACGGCGTCAACGACGCGCCGGCGCTCGCCGCCGCCGATGTCGGCATCGCCATGGGGACCGGCGCCGACGTCGCGATGGAAAGCGCCGGCATCACATTGGTGAAGGGTGACCTGAACGGCATCGTCAGGGCGCGACGGCTGGCGGAGGCGACGATGCAAAACATCCGCCAGAATCTCGGCTTCGCCTTCGGCTATAATGCGCTCGGCGTGCCGATCGCGGCCGGCGTGCTCTATCCGATCTTCGGGCTGCTGCTTTCGCCGATGATCGCCGCAGCAGCAATGAGCCTCTCGTCCGTTTCGGTCATATCAAATGCGCTGAGACTGCGCTTTGCAAAATTATAGGAGATGGCGATGAATATTGGCGAAGCATCGGAACGGTCCGGCCTGCCTTCGAAGACCATCCGCTACTACGAGGATATCGGCCTCATCCGCCCCGAAAGGGGCGGAAACGGCTATCGCGACTATGCCGCAACCGACGTCCACAAGCTGCGCTTCCTGCAGCGCTCGCGCGGTCTCGGCTTTTCCGTCGAAGAATGCCGGCAATTGCTGGCGCTTTATGAGGACAAGGACCGGGCGAGTGCCGACGTCAAGGATATCGCTCAGACAAAGCTTACCGAGATCGACCGCAAGATCCGCGAGCTGACGGAACTGCGCCGGACGCTGGAGCACCTCGTGCATGCCTGTCACGGCAACGACAGGCCGGACTGTCCGATCCTCGAAGAGCTTTCGGACGGCGGCTGACCATTTCAGGCGACCTGCATCAGGACAGCTGTGGCATGTTCTGGTTGGCTGCCTGCGCCGGTTGAGCCCGCTCGTCGGGCTCCTCGTCTTCGCCGTCGTCCAGCACCCCGTCATCCAGCCGATGCTTGATCGCCAGCGCGTAGATCACGTCGAGAATATTGCGGTCTCTGAGATGAGGATCCATCAGGGCGAGAAGCGAGGCCCGGACGATCTTCTTGCTGGTGGCCTTCGGACAACGCGCCTTGACGAAATCATAAAGTGCATCATCCGTCAGCCCTTCCATGGCGCCGTCCACGAGAGCTTCGTAGACCCGCTTCTTTTCCTTCATTCTTTATTGTCCCCTGCAAATCAGCGGCGTCATGATCTGTCATGTAATTGTCATAAACAATTGGGGATTTGAGGCGCCTGCCGCTTGAGAAGACTATTTTGATGATGATCCGGCCAAGATCTTCGGCCCGCATGATTTTTTTACGTCCGCGGGAATAAAACCCGCCGCACGCGCGTATACTCAAGCATGGAACGCAAAGAACGCCCCTTCGACGTCATCGGACAGCTTGCAGCGCTGAGGCGCTACGCTCGCTCGCTGGTGCGCAATTCGGATGAGGCGGAGGATCTGGTGCATGATGCGCTGGTGCGCGCCTTCGAAAAGCGAAAGAGCTTCCGCAGCGGCGGCAACCTGCGCACCTGGCTGCTCTCCATTCTGCACAATGCCCATATCGATCGTCTTCGCCGGCACCGATCGCTGACGCGCCGCCACGATGAGGCGGCTGTCGAAGCCGAGCAGTCACTGCCGGCCGGCCAGGAACATGCCGTGCGCCTGCAGCAGGTGCGCAACGCCTTCTTCGACCTGCCGGAGGAACAACGTGAGGCGCTGCATCTCGTCGCGATCGAAGACCTTTCCTACCAGGAAGCCGCCCAGGCGCTCGGCATTCCTGTTGGGACGCTGATGTCGCGCATCTCCCGCGCGCGCGCTCAACTGCGCGAATTCGAGGAGAAGACGCCGCGGGTTTCGCATCTGAGAATCATCGGAGGGAACGGCAATGAAAGCAATTGATCCGATCCTCGATGCCGACCTTAACGCCTATGTCGATGGCGAGCTCGATATCGCCCGTCGCATCCAGGTGGAATCCTATCTTTCCGAGAATCCGGCGATTGCCGCCAAGGTCATGGCCGACCTCAGCGTGAGGGGCGAACTGCGTCTGGCGCTGGCCGGCGAAAGTGCCTTTGGCCGCCCCGAGACCCGCGATGCCGCCCGCCGGCTGGAACGTGGCCTTTCCTATGGCCGTATCTTCCATTCGATGCAGCGCGTTGCCGCCGTCGGCATTCTGATCGCCGCCGGCTGGGTGGCGCACAATTCCTTCGGCGCCTTCTCGGCGACTGAGGTGGCGGCATCGGTTCCAGCGCCCGCCTATGTCGAGGATGCCGTCCGCGCCTATCAGACCGCGGCTCTCCGCCAATCGATGCCTCCGCAGACGCCTGCCACCTATAGCGCCGACGATATTCGCGCCGCCACCGCGATCGTGATGCCCGAACTGCCCAGGGATTGGAAGGTCGCCGACGTGCAGATCTTCCCGTCCGACTTCGGCCCCAGCGTCGAGATGGCGATCGAGCAAGCAGATGGAAAGCAACTGTCGCTTTTTGCCGTCCGTCCGGGCGCCTTCGAGGTCAAGCCGGTCAGTCATCTCACGCTGGAAAAAGCAGAAGCCGCCTATTGGCAGATCGGCGAGGTCGCTTATGCGCTGATCGCCGACGATAGCGGCCTCAATCTCGACCAGGCGGCCGAACGGCTCGCCCGCTCGCTCTACTAATTCAAACCGAGGAGATCAGCATGAACCCGATCAATCCCCGCTATGGCGCCGTCGCCGGCTCCCAGGCCCTCTTCGACGAAGGCCTGCGCCAGCATATGCTGCGCGTCTACAACTATATGGCTCTCGGACTCGTCATAACGGGCCTCGTCGCCTTTGTCGTCGGCTCGACGCCGGCACTCTACGTCCCGATCTTCGGCTCTCCGCTGAAGTGGGTGGTGATGCTCGCCCCGCTCGCCTTCGTCTTCTTCTTCTCGTTCAAGATCCAGACGATGTCGGCCGGCACCGCCCAGATCACCTTCTGGGCCTTCTGCGCCGTGATGGGCCTGTCGCTCGCTTCCGTCTTCCTGGTCTTCACCGGGGCGAGCATCGCGCGGACCTTCTTCATTACCGCGACGATGTTCGGCGCCACCAGCCTCTACGGCTATGCAACGAAGCGCGATCTCTCGCGCATGGGCTCGTTCCTGATGATGGGCCTCTTCGGCGTCATCATCGCCGCTGTCGTCAACATCTTCCTGGGTTCGAGCGCCCTGCAATTTGCGATCTCGGTGATCGGCATCGTCGTCTTCGTCGGCCTCACCGCTTATGACACGCAGAACATCAAGGAACAGTATTCGGAAAACTACGATCAGGAATCGAACCAGAAGCTCGCCGTCTTCGGTGCGCTCTCGCTCTACCTGAACTTCGTCAACATCTTCCAGCTTCTGCTCAACTTCACGGGCGAGCGGGAATAGGGACTGCGCTTCTGGGGGCAAAGGAAGCGCAAGAGCGCCTGGTCTGCAGTCTGTGACAGGATGGCGGACTGGGTGCTCACCCAAAGGAAACGGCCGGGCCAACGCCCGGCCGTTTTCGTTTCAAATAATGCCCCAGGCGCGGTAGCGCCCCCGGCCGGTGATTTCACGAATGCCGATCTCATTGACGAGGTTCAGCGCACCGCGCGGTGTGATGCGCAGATGACGGGCGATCATCGCCGCCGAGACCATTGGCCGCGACAAGACGAAATCGGCAAGTTCCGGCAGGCTGCTGTTCGAACGGCGGCCACGGAAGCGCAACTCCATTTGCGTGCGCGCCAAGGTCAAGCGGTCGATTTCCTTGAGGCCGGCCACAGCGCCCAGGTGCATCGCCTCCAGAAAGGCTTGCAGCCGCGTGACGCGATCGCGTGCTCGACGACGCTCATGGCGCACCAGCTTCAGCCCGCCGTAAAAAGAAAACAGATGCGAGGCGACCTTGCCGCGGGCGCGTAGATGGCTTGCGACCAGAAGACCGCCCAGCCAGTGCTGCCGCCGCAACGGCTCGATCCTTTCCCAGGCTTCGAAGAGGATGATGGCGCCGAGAACCGGCGGCAAGCTATCGGCCAATGGCTGGACGCTTCGCCACTCCGCGAGCCGCTGTTCCTCGTCCCACTCGTCGTCACCGAGCAAGCCGAGAGGATCTTCGTTGCGCCTTGCCGGGGTAAGGGCAGCCGTCTCGCTTGGCGGCGTTTTCCCCGTATGGATATCGAGCAGCTTCTGCGAGCGGGCAAGAAGCGCATCGATCTCCGCCATCTCGGCAGCGAGCGGCCCGTCTTCATGCTCGCCCTCCTCGTCGGTGTCGACCGGACCTGCGGGGCTCGTCGCGTCTGGCACTTTCCCCTCCCCTTCCCCGCCGGGCGCAGTCAGCGTCGCAAGACCCGCGACACCGAGTGCCCAGGAGGGTTCGCCGGTCCAGATGCGCCGACGTGCCCGCAGCACGGAATGGGCGATCGTCAGTTCGTGGGTAGGAGCGCGGCTATCCATATGCGCATCATGTAAAACGAGGTCCTCGACATGAACGAGTTCGCCGGCCACCCAGAGCGCGCCGGCGGCGTCGAAGAAATGGCTGCGTTCGGCAAATCCCTCGCCGACCGGCGAGCGCAACACACGTTCGTCCAGCCGCGCCACCGCATCCTCCGCCGCGGCAATGGCTGAAAGCAAGGTTTGAAGCATTGCACTGTCAATATCGTAGCCCATTGTTAAGCTTTACAGTTTTTCACAAATGGAAGCAAACCGAATGTTTCCTTCCGCCATGTATGACATGGTTAACAGTGTCGTTCAACAAAACTGCGGGAAAGGAAGCCGTCAAGACGTCTGATCGACCGGCCGCATATGCTTCTAACCGTCGCAGCTGGCGTGAAGCTTTTTCATAGCCGTTCATCCGGTTTTCCTCGCCGTCGGACCATTTGCCCGCATCAGCGCCATCAGCATCGGGCCGAGCGAGAATTCGCCACGCTCCGCCCGCCGCGTCAGGTCACGCAGGTAGCCGCCGGCAGAGTTGATATGTCCGCCCCTTTCCAGAATGCAGGCGATCACCGTGGCGGCGTTTTCCGGCCCCATGACATCGCAGGCCAGTTGATAGGCGCTCGGGCTGACGCCAAGCGTGGAACGGACGAGGACGGCTGCGGCCATCAGATCCCGCCAGCTGCCAATGCCGCCGCCCGGGCCATAAGCGACGATCTCCGGGCAGGACTGCAGAACCATGGCAAGGGGGAAGGATTTCGGCGGCTCCCGCCACGGCTGCGGTTCTTCCTCCAGCTTTGCGCCCTGCTTCGTTTCGAAGCTTGGTTCAAGTTCAGATATGGGGTTTGGGTTTGAATTATGTATGTGCCGACCGTTTTGGTTATCATTGGCGTCTGTTTTTTCTGTTTTCGACTTCGATTCCAGCGTCTTGACGATCAATTCCCGGAAAGCTTCGAGATCCGCCAGCAGGCTTTCCATCTCGGCGGTCGACGGGCGGCGCGGCAGGCTAGCGGAAAGCAGATTGAAATGCTTCTGCATGTCGATCCATTCGCCGGCAATTTCCTCCTCCAGCGCGATCTCGATGAGCTTGGTGATGTCACGCCGGCAAAGTGTCAGGCGCTCTCTCAGGCGCTTCCATTCGCGTTTGGCGGCCATCACCTGAGCCGCCTGCGCCTCGATCTCGCGAGCGCGCACCAGGAGCGGCGCCAGGCTGAAGCCAAAGGCCTCACCAAGCCCGCCCTCGCCATTGCGGCGGGCAAAACGCTTCCCGTTCGGGCTATCTCGCCGGATGATCAGGCCGGCTTCCACCAGCATCGCCAGGTTTCGCCGCAGCGTCGTGCCGGCCATGCCATGCGTACGCAGCGACAGCTGCTCATTCGATGGGAAGACGACGAAACCGTTGGCCTCGGCAATCTCGTTCTTCGGGTAGAAGGTCAACAGCGCGTTGAGAACAGCCAGGGCACGGTCCGATACGCCGACCATGTCCTTTGCTTCGCAGAGCGCACGAAATATCTTCCACTTGTCGACCGATGCGTCCGGATCGACCTTGCTGGCGTTTTCCTGGCTTGCCAGCATGCCAAGCGTCATCGCTCGCCGCCCAAAGGGCGTCGATACATATTGAGGCTCCATGTCCCTCACCTTTTTTCAAGGCAAAAGAAACCTACCACCCAAAGGGATGCCGAAGACGCTTGACAGTGATTCGAGGAAGTGCGATTCTCAGATTGTCCAGATATGAGAAAGGCTTCCGCGACGGCAACGTTCGGAGGCTTTTTTCTTTTGCGGCCTACTCTCCTGCTTGCAACTTGCCGGCCCGATAGGCTTCGTAAAGCTCATCGAGACGGCGTGAAATGTAAGCGCCGAAATCCGGCGCATCGCCGGTCTTCAACGCGATCGTGAAGGAATTGCCGGCGCTCTTGATTCGGCCGGCAATCTTGCCGCCGCTCTTCGGCTTCCAGTCAAATTCCGTGGATTCGGGCTTCGCCTCTTTCTTGGCGAGCTCGGCAACCAAAAGCTCGAAACGGCGGTCGCTCTCTTCCGCCATGAAACTTCCCGAGGCAATGAGCTTCGCAAGCCGGGCGGCCGTCATCCCATTCCAATCCTGGGCTAGAGCCATCCACCGGCGTCGCCCGATGCCGGGTGCGGCTCCGACCGACCTGACGATCTCGGCGGGAATAGCTCTTGCAACGGATATCAGCTTCGATAGCTCCGTCTTGTCCGTCGACAGCGCTTTCATGATGACCGGGCGCTCAAAACCCTTGAGCTCGAGATTGAGGGCAAAGACGGCGCGCTCGATATAGGAAAGGTTCCGGCGCGCCGAATTCTCGATGCCCTGCGCGATGACGACATCGGTATCGTCGAGCTTGCGGACGATCGCCTGCACCTTGAGGCCGAGCAGCTTGACCGCCTGCAGACGGCGATGGCCGTAGGCGATCTGGTAGCGATCCTCATCATTGGGATGGCGGCGAACGAGGATCGGCACTTCCTGGCCGTTCTCGGCAATCGACTGCACCAACTCGTCCTCAATATCGAGGGGCTGGTCGACAAGGCGGTCGCGGACGAAGGAGGAATCGATCAGATCAGGATCGAGCTCGACGATGCGTTCACCGGAGAGCAAAGCCTCCTGCATCGCCCTGCTCTCTTCCTCCATGCGGCCAAGGGTCAGCGCCATCGTCCGAACCGGCCCAGCCGATCCGCGCGAAGATGGTTCCTCGTAGTTGGCCGCGGCCAACTCCTGCGCCGTATCGTCGAAAAGACCTTTCAGGCGATCGCGTCTGCTCATGCTCGACCCCAGGCTTTGTGAATACCGGCGAGAACCTCGCTGTTGGCGGCATTGACCGATTCCAGCGCCCGGTCATAGGTCGAGCGGCGCACCTGCCCCTTCTCGATCTCGTAGAGCGTCTGCTTGGTCAGGCCGACATCGGCGATCGCCGTCGATTTGAGAATGGTCGCCGTCAACACGTCATCACTAAAAAGACTGCGCAGTAGCGCAACGATCTGCGACTGCGGCGCATCGAAGGGTTCGTGACGAGTGACAACATATTTGATGAAGTCGTGCTGCAGGTCGCCGCCGGCCTTGCGTACGACGGAAAGCAGATCCGAAGTCATCAGCAGGAACTGCGACATGGAAGCGACGTCGACCATCTGCGGATGGATGGTGATGAGCAGCGATGTTGCGGCGCAGACGGCGCCAAGCGTGAGGTAACCGAGCTGCGGCGGGCAGTCGATCACCACGATGTCGTAATCCGCCTCGACCTCGGCAATGGCAACGCCAACGCGACGGAAGAACAGCTCGCCCGCTCGCTGCCGGTCGTTCAGTGCCCGTGGCGTCTCATGCTCGAACTCCATCAATTCGAGATTGCCCGGCACCAGATCCAGTCCGTCGAAATAGGTCTTGCGGACGATCTCCTTCAGCGGCTTGCGGCCCTCATCATAGCGAATTGCGCCATAGAGCGTATCGCCTTCGGAAAGATCGAATTCGGGCTGAACGCCGAGCATAGAGGAAAGCGAAGCCTGCGGATCGAGATCGATGGCAAGCACCCGGTAACCCGCCAGCGCCAGATACTGCGCCAGATAGAGCGTCGTCGTTGTCTTGGCTGAGCCGCCCTTGAAATTGGTGACGGCAACCGTCTGCAGCTTTTCACCAGGGCGACGCCAAGGCTGATAGGAAAGGGCGTCCTTCGGCTTGAGCTTGGCCATATACTGGCGCAATTCGTTGATCTGGCCGAGCGTGTAGGAACGCCGGCCATTCTGGGCAAAATCTGGCTGCGGTCCCTTGCCATCCAGTGAAAGCTGGCGAAGATAGCCGTCCGAGACGCCGATCATCTGGGCCGCCTCGCCGGAGGAGAATGTTCGTAGCGTCTTTTGCGAGAGCGGCGGAAACAGCTTGTCGCGAAGGAGCTTCAGTTGCCGCGAAAGCTGGTTCGCATGCCGCTCGATCCGTACATCTGTCGTCGATACGCTAATGTTGTCCAAAACACCCAATCCTTTTCGATGCGCTTTTCTGTCAACATAGCGTCAAAAAGCGTATCGAAAGTGACACGATTCGGGATTTGCAGCAACAATAGGACCCAAGGTGCGCTGGGCGGCCCGGTTGGCCGCGGCCAACTCCCTGTCCCGCCCTTGCGGCGAGCCGGCTTTTTCGGCAAAACGCCAGGACTCACCGGGGAGCATCCGCTTGAAGCACATCCATATCATCGGTATCGGCACGGGCAACCCGGAGCACCTGACCATACAGGCGATCAACGCAATGAACGCGGTCGACGTGGTCTTCCTGCCGGTCAAGAGCGCCGGCAAGGAAGAGCTCGCCGAGATCCGGCGGGATATCTGTGAACGCTATATCACGCGGCCGGATGGCAGGATTTCAGAATTCGCGGTGCCGCAAAGGCAGACGGCGGACAAGACCTATGTGCAAAGCGTTGACGCCTGGCACGGCGAGATCGCCCGCATCTATGCAGCGCTGATCTCCGGTCTCCCGGATGAGGGCAGCGCCGCCTTTCTCGTCTGGGGTGATCCCAGTCTCTACGACAGCACGATCCGCATCATCGAACGCGTCCGCCAGGAAGGCAGCCTGGATTTCAATTACAGCGTCATTCCCGGCATCACCAGCATTCAGGCACTGGCGGCCAGCCACAGAATCCCGGTCAACCTCGTCGGCAAACCGATCGAAATCACTACAGGGCGCAGGCTGGCGCGGGACGGGCTTTTGTCCGACAGCACTGTCGTCATGCTTGACGGCGAACAGGCTTTTGCGACGATCGACGATCCCGACGCCGAGATCTTCTGGGGCGCCTATCTCGGTACCAAGGACGAGATCGTCAAATCAGGACGACTTGGCGACATCGCCACCGACATTCTGAGGCTCAGGACCGAGGCCAGGCAGCGGCACGGCTGGATCATGGACATCTATCTCCTGCGCAAGGGACGGGATTTCGAGGAATAGCGGTTCGAGGCCTTTCCATCAGCTTTGCCGGGTCGGCTGCGATCATGTAAGAAATGATCAGAGGATCGAAAATGAGCATTAAGGCCGCAAAGGCGAGCGACAGGACAGGCGAGGCGGATCTGCATGATCGCCCGGTGGTGGAGATGCGTAGGCGCGGCGCCTGCCCCGCCCTTGCCGCGCCCATGCCGACCGGCGACGGTTTGCTGGTCCGGCTGCGGCCGGCCGATGGCGCGTTGACGCTGTCGCAATTCGCAAGCCTTGCTCGCTCGGCCGCGGCCCATGGAAACGGCATTCTTGAAATCACCGCGCGCGGCAATCTGCAGATCCGCGGGCTGCGCGCCGAGACCGTCGGACAGCTTGCCGCCGATATCGATGCCGCCGGGATCACCGTGCCGGAGGGGCCGGCGATCGAGACATCGCCGCTGCACGGCATCGACCCGGAAGAGATAAGCGATCCGGCCGCGATGGAAATGGCCTTGCGCAGTACGCTCCACGATCTGCTTGCCTCGCCGCGGCTCGCGCCGAAACTCTCGCTTGTCGTCGATGGCGGCGGATCCTTCGGCTTGTCAGCACTGTCTGCCGATATTCGTGTCGTTGCTCAATCCCACACAGATTGGCTTGTCGCGATCAATGGCGACGGTGAAACTGCAACGCCAGTCGCGATCGGTCCTGCAGAGGCCGCGATATCGGCCGTCGGCGAAATTCTGAGCCTGTTGGCGACCTTCGGGCGGGGCAGGCGGGCAAGGGATATAGATCTGGCGCTTCTGCGGGTGCGTTTTCCCGCGATGGATGGCATTCGATCCATTGCGTCCCGCGCGGCAGGGCCGCTTGCCGGCTTGCACAGGCTTGAGAACAGCAAAACCATACTCGGCGTCAGGCCGGAATTCGGGCAGATGAGAGCCTCCGATCTGGTCGCTTTGCTTGACTTGGCAAAGGCCCGTGGCGCAACCGGCATCCGCCTTGCACCTGGTCGCGGTTTCTACCTCATCGGGCTTTCCGCCGATACAGTGCCGGCTATACAGATCGCCGCAGCTGGACATGGCTTCAGCACCCAGCCCGGCGAGAACAGTGAGCATATCGCCGCCTGCGCCGGCGCCGGCGCCTGCGGCTCCGCCTTTTACGAGACGCGAGCCCTGGCGCGCCGGCTCATTGCCGTAGCACCTGCCCTTTTCGACGGTTCGCTGACACTGCATCTGTCCGGCTGTCCTAAGGGCTGCGCTCATGCGCGGCCGGCGCTGACCCTGACGGGCTCGGCGGAGGGTTATGGCCTCATCCTCAATGGGCTTGCTGCGGATCTGCCGGACGAACGGATCTCTGGCGGTCGGATCGATTTCGCTATAGAGAGGCTCGCCCGGACCATCGAAGACAACAAAGACGCTGGCGAATCGACCGCCGCCTGCCTTACACGGCTTGGCGCAACCGGCGTTTCGAAGGCGCTGCGACAGGAATAGGAATGCCAGACTACGATTATATCCGCAGCGGCGATGCGATCTACGAGCGTTCCTTTGCGATTATCCGTGCCGAGGCCGATCTTTCGCGCTTCACCGACGATCAAGCCGAAATCGCCGTGCGCATGATCCACGCCTGCGGGCTGGTCGAGGCGGCGGAGCATTTTGTCTTTTCCGCCGATTTCGTCAGTGCCGCGCGCGACGCGCTGAAGAGTGGCGCGCCGATTTTCTGCGACGCGGAAATGGTATCCCAGGGCGTCACCCGGGCACGGCTGCCGGCGCAGAACGAGGTGATCTGCACACTGCGCGATCCCGCGACACCCGAGCTTGCACGCGAGACCGGCAATACGCGCTCGGCCGCCGCCATGCATCTCTGGCTCGATCGGCTCGGCGGAAGCGTTGTCGCGATCGGCAATGCACCGACAGCGCTCTTCCATCTGCTCGAACTCCTGCGCGACGGAGCCCCGAAACCCGCGGCGATCCTCGGCATGCCCGTGGGCTTCGTCGGTGCGGCGGAATCGAAGGATGCATTGGCGGAAAATTCCTACGGCGTCCCCTTTGCCATCGTCCGCGGCCGGCTCGGCGGCAGCGCCATGACCGCAGCCGCCATCAATGCACTGGCGAGGCCGGGCCTATGATGACAAGCGGCCGTCTCATCGGCGTCGGCACGGGTCCCGGCGATCCGGAGCTCCTGACTATCAAGGCCGTCCGCGCCATCGAAGGCGCTGATGTGATCGCCTATTTCGCCAAGCAGGGCAGGGGCGGCAACGGCAAGGCGATCGTCGAGCCGCTGCTGAAATCCGGGGTGACGCTGCTGCCGCTCTATTATCCGGTGACGACCGAAATCGACAAGAACGACGAACGCTATCAGAGGCTGATCACCCAATTCTACGATCTGTCTGCCAAAGCTGTTGCCGAGCATCTCGATGCCGGGCTGACTGTCGCCGTTCTCAGCGAAGGCGATCCGCTCTTCTACGGCTCCTATATGCACCTGCATGTCAGGCTTTCCAAACGCTACTCGACGGAAGTGATCCCAGGCATCAGCGCCATGTCGGGCTGCTGGTCGCTGGCGGGCATGCCGATCGTCCAGGGTGACGACGTGCTTACCGTACTGCCCGGTACGATGGCCGAGACCGAGCTGACGCGCCGCCTTGCCGATACGCAAGCCGCCGTCATCATGAAGGTCGGCCGCAACCTGCCGAAGATCCGCCGGGCACTGGCGGCCGCCGGCCGGCTTGCGGAAGCCGTCTATGTCGAGCGCGGCACCATGGCGAATGCGGCGATGGAAAAGCTTGCCGACAGGACCGGCGGCGATGCACCGTATTTTTCGCTCGTGCTGGTGCCGGGCTGGGAGGGCAGCCGATGAGCGGCAGGCTTTTCGTGATCGGCACCGGTCCCGGCAACCCCGAGCAGATGACGCCGGAAGCGCTGGCCGCTGTCGATGCGGCGACGGATTTCTTCGGCTACGGACCTTATCTCGACAGGCTGGAGCTCCGCGACGATCAACTGCGGCATGCCTCGGACAATCGCGAGGAGCTCGGCAGAGCAGGGGCAGCACTCGCCATGGCAGCTGATGGCGCCAAGGTCTGCGTCGTCTCCGGCGGCGACCCCGGCGTCTTCGCCATGGCGGCCGCGGTCTGCGAAGCGATCGAGAACGGTCCGGCAGCGTGGCGCGCGGTCGATCTCATGATCCTGCCCGGCATCACGGCGATGCTGGCGGTAGCGGCAAGAGCAGGCGCTCCGCTTGGCCACGACTTCTGCGCCATATCGCTGTCTGACAATCTAAAGCCTTGGAATATAATAGAAAACCGTCTTGTCTTGGCGGCAAAGGCGGGTTTTGTCATCGCGCTTTATAATCCGATCAGCCGGGCGCGGCCCTGGCAGCTCGGCGAGGCCTTCAAGCTGTTGCGTGACCATCTGCCTGCAGCAACGCCGGTTATTTTCGGGCGGGCGGCCGGGCGGCCGGACGAACGTATCGCCGTCCAGCAGCTGTCGCAGGCAGATGCGTCGATTGCCGATATGGCGACCTGCATCATCATCGGCTCCGCCGAGACACGCATCGTCACGCGGCCAGGCCGGCTGGACCTCGTCTATACGCCGCGTTTCATGGCGGGGGGATATAGGTGATCGATCACTGCCAGCGCCGCCTCGACAGTGTCGACCGCCTTGACGATCGGGGCCGGCGCGCGCGTCACCATCATCACCTCGATGCCGAGCAGGCGGGCTGCCTCGATCTTCGCATAGGTGGCCGCACCGCCGCTGTTCTTGGCGACGATGACGTCGATGTCGTGCTGCCTCAGCAGATCGCATTCACCGTCCAGCGTGAACGGGCCCCGATCAAGGACGTACTCGACGTTATCAAGCGCAAGCGGCGGTTCGACGGGATCGACGCTGCGGACGAGATAGTGATGTTGCGGTGCGGCTTCCGCATGATGGGCGCCCTGCCGGCCCGTCGCCAGGAAGACGTGGCGGGGGGAGGGGCCGAGCGCTTCGATGGCAGCCGGAATGCTCCGCACGTCCCGCCAGCGATCGCCGGCCACGCGTTGCCATTCGAGACGGCGCAGAGCGATGGCGGCAATGCCGGTGGTCTCAGCCGCGAAAGCGGCATTGGCCGAAATCCGTTCGGCGAAGGGATGTGTGGCGTCGATCAACAGGTCATATCCGCCGGCCTTCAGGAAATCGGCAAGTGCGGCAGCGCCGCCGAAACCGCCGATGCGAACCGGAACAGGCTGCGTGGCCGGTTTTTCGGTGCGGCCGGCAAGCGACAGCAGAACATCGCAATCATCACCCGCCGCCAGCGCCTCGGCCAGCAGCCGCGCCTCGCTGGTGCCGCCGAGGATCAGGATGCGGGGTCTTCCCATGTCTGATGTCGCTCCTGCGTCCGGCCAGCGCTGGCTGACTATTATCGGCATCGGCGAAGATGGTCCAGAAGGGCTGGGCGAAGAGGCGAAAGGGCTGATCGCGACTGCACCCGCCGTCTTCGGCGGTGCGCGACATCATGCACTCGCTGCCTCGCTGATCACAGGCGAAAGGCTTTCCTGGCAGAGCCCGTTCGAGCGCTCGGTCGAGGCCGTCCTTGAAAGGCGCGGCACGCCTGTTGTCGTGCTCGCCTCCGGCGACCCGTTCCTCTATGGCGTCGGCGCGACGCTCTCCCGCCATGTGGCGGCGGAAGAGATGCGCACCATCCCCGCACCCTCGGCCTTCAGCCTTGCTGCCTCCCGCCTTGGCTGGCCGCTGCAGGAGGTCGCAACGATCTCGCTGCATGGACGGCCGATCGACCTGATCCGGCCGCAGCTGCACCCCGGACGGCGCATCCTGGCGCTGACTTCGGACGAGAAGGGGCCCGGCGACCTGGCTGCGCTGCTGACTGCCGCTGGCTTCGGTCAGTCACGACTTACAGTGCTCGAGGCGCTTGGCGGCGCTCGGGAACGGCAAAGAAGTGTGGCGGCGGCGGATTTCGACCTCCTGGACATCGACCCCCTGAATGTCTGCGCCGTCGATATCGCGGCAGGGGAGGGGGCTCGCATCCTGCCGTTTACGGCCGGGCTCGAGGACGAACTGTTCGAGCATGACGGACAGATCACCAAACGCGAAATCCGGGCGATGACGCTTTCGGCGCTTGCGCCGCGTCACGGCGAACTGCTCTGGGATATCGGCGCGGGATCGGGATCGATCGGCATCGAATGGATGCTTGCCGATCCCAGCCTCAAGGCAATCGCCCTCGAACAATCGCCGGAGCGGGCCGCACGTGTCGCCCGCAACGCAGCCGCCTTCGGCGTGCCGCATCTTGCTGTCGTCGAAGGTGCAGCACCCCTCGCGCTGAAGGCGCTGCCGGAACCGGATGTGATCTTCCTCGGCGGCGGCGGCAGCGAGCCGGGTGTTGTCGATACCGCGATTGCCGCGCTGAAGCGGGGAGGGCGGCTCGTTGCCAATGCCGTGACGCTGGAGATGGAAGCGGTGCTGCTCGCCGAACATGGCAAACGCGGCGGCTTCCTCACGCGGATCGAAATATCGCGCGCACAGCCTGTCGGCGGCATGAGCGGCTGGCGGCCGGCGATGCCGGTGACGCAGTGGCGCTGGATAAAAGGATGACGAGATGACGGTGCATTTCATCGGCGCGGGGCCAGGTGCTGCAGATCTGATCACGGTGCGTGGCCGCGATCTCATCGCCCGATGCCCGGTCTGCCTTTATGCCGGTTCGATCGTCTCGCCCGAACTGCTGCGATATTGTCCGCCGGGCGCACGTATCGTCGATACGGCGCCGATGTCGCTCGACGAGATCGAGGCGGAATATCTTCGCGCCGCCGCGGCCGGCCAGGATGTTGCCCGGCTGCATTCCGGCGATCTCTCGGTCTGGAGTGCAGTCGCCGAGCAGGTGCGCCGACTTCAAAAGCATGGCATCGACTATACGATGACGCCTGGTGTTCCGGCCTTTGCCGCTGCGGCCGCAGCACTCGGTCGAGAGCTGACGATCCCGGCTGTGGCGCAGAGCCTGGTGCTGACCCGCGTTTCCGGCCGCGCATCACCAATGCCGAACGACGAGACACTGGCGAAGTTCGGCGCGACGGGCGCGACGCTGGCGATCCATCTGGCCATCCACGCGCTGAAGCACGTGGTCGAAGAATTGACGCCGCTTTATGGCGCCGACTGCCCGGTCGCAATCGTCGTCAAGGCCTCCTGGGCGGACGAGCGCATCCTGCGCGGCACGCTCGCCGATATCGAGGCAAAGGTTGCCGCCGAACCGATCGAACGCACAGCGATCATCTTCGTCGGCCCATCACTGGCAGTGGAAGATTTCCGCGAAAGCTCGCTCTACGATCCGGCCTATCAGCGTCGGTTCAGAGGCAGAGAGTAGCGTCAAGCGACCACGCGGCTTTTAGACCCGCGCGCTAAGATACTCCATGCTGGCGCGCAGCGCGCCGCCCGGATCCTTCAGCGCATGCACCTCCGCCGCGAAGGGCTCGAAGGAGACCGGGCCGGCATAACCCGCCTGCAGCAGCGCCCTGACCTGCCCGGCATTGTCGAGCAGATCGTCGGCATCGACCAGGACGCGGTGAGAATCGTGCATATCGGCAACAGCAACGGAAGGATCGCTGACCCCGGAAATGTGAACGAGGCCGGCCAGCTCAGGGAAGGTCGCCGCTTCGCCGGCAAGATGATGGTGGAAGGTGTCGTGGACAAGCCTGAAGGTCGATTCCGCGCCGAGTTCCTTGATGGCCTCGGCCGCCTCGGTCTTCGAGCGCAGCGAGCAGATCTCGAAACCGAGCGGCTCGACGAGACCGATAATACCGGCCTCCTCCAGCATCGGCTTCAGCGCAGCCAGGGACTGACGCAGATTGGCCTGCCGTTCGCCATCGGCGCAGCCAGTGCCGTCATTCTTCGGAACGAGGACGAGCGCCTTGGCGCCCGACGCGCTGGCATAATCGATCAGCTCCTGCGCTTCGGCAGCCCGGGTCGCGTTCCACTCGTTGAAGCGCTGCAGGGCGTTGATCGAGATGATCATCACGCCATGGTGGGCGGCCGCTTGCCTGATCACCTCGGGTTTGGTGCCATCAAGGATGGCGTTGCCGGAAAGGTCGTTGCGGATCTCGACGGCATCGATGCCGAGCGATCTGGCCAGCGCGAAGAAATCGCCGATGGCAAGCGACGGCGCGGCCATATGGTTGAGCGCAAAACGGATCGAAGTCATGATCGGCATCTCCTCCTGATCTCCGCATCAGGGCGGAGCGGTCCTCGTGAATGGGTCCGCAAATCTCTATCGGAATTCGCATCGCAATCCATACGTCATCGCCGGCGCCCGCTTTCATTGCTGAGAGAATTTCGAACGGAATGATGGAATTTCATCATTGCTTAGATGTTCTCCGAAATATGGATATCGAAAGGCAGGAAGAGTTGCCCGGGAACAGCCGTTTCACCGTTTTCGATGGCGCCCGTCATCAAGACCATCAACTCCTTACAGAGGGAGGGCAGGGGGGTTCCGATCGCCATGGCGACGATATCGTCGGCAAGACCGGCTTTGCTGTCGGGCGTCAGTTCGTTGACCACGAGGACGATCTTGCCGCCGACGCCTTCTTCGCGGAATGCCGAAATTGCCCCCTCCATGCCGCCGCCGCAGACATAGAGGCCGACGAGATCGGGATGTTTCTGCAGCAGCGTCAACGTCGCCTCGTGGGTGATCTCGGCGGTCTCGAGATTGATCAGCGTGTCGACGACATCGAAATCAGGCGCATTCTCGCGAAAATAGGAGCGAAAGCCGATTTCTCTGAGCTCATGGCCGTGAAAACGGTGGCTGCCGACGAAACAGGCGACCTTTCCGGGCCTGGCGGCCGTGCGCGCAATCGTCCAGGCGGCGGTGCGCCCGACCTTGCGGTTGTTGACGCCGACATAGGCGTCGCGCACGCCGGTGGCGAGATCGGAAAGCAGCGAGAACACCGGAATGCCGCGCTCCTTCAACTCCTCCACCGCCGTCGTCACCGCCGGATAATCCGGGCCAACGAGAGCAACGGCCTGGTTGCGCGCGCCGAGCGCCTTGATCTTTTCGACGATGGCAGCCGGTGTCGCGGCTGACGGAAAGTCGATCTGCGTCTGGATGCGCGCGCTCGTCAGCGCCCGTGCCGCGGTTTCGATCTCACGCACGAAGCTCTGATAGAAGGGTTGCATCGGCTTCTGCAGCAGGAAGGCGAGCCTGTATTGCGGCAGATCCTCGAAGACGCGCTGCTTGATCAGCCCGACAGCGTGATAGCCGATCGACTGCGCCGCATCATAGACCCGTCGCGCTGTCTCCTCGCGCACCCGGTGGCGCGCGTTGAGAACGCGGTCGACGGTGGCGACACTGACGCCGGAGGCGCGGGCAAGATCGGATATGGTGGGACGGCGCATCGGCGTTCCTGATGGATTCAATCATGAATGCAAGCCATTTTTGATAGCTTTTGATAGATTATATCAAACCTGCATTGAGCGCCTTCCAAAGTCAACCTATTCTCCCAGGCAAGGGCATAACGGGAGCGGATAATGGCGACCCAGACGAAGAAACGTGACTACGACCTTCTTGGCGAAAGCGGACGCACCGCCGTCGAGACGGGGCTTGCGGCAGCCGAATGGTACCACACCGACATTCCGCGCAAGGAGATGAAGGCGTTGATGCAGCGCTCCGATGCGCCGGCGATCCGCGACACGATCATCTGGCTCGGCGCCATGGCAATCTTTGCCGGGCTTGGCATCTATTTCTGGGGCTCGTGGGTGGCCGTGCCCTTCTTCCTCGCCTATGGCGTGCTCTACGGCTCGGCCACCGACAGCCGCTGGCACGAATGCGGTCACGGCACCGCCTTCAAGACACGCTGGATGAACGATGTCGTCTACCAGATCGCCTGCTTCATGATCATGCGCAACCCGGTGACATGGCGCTGGAGCCATGCGCGCCATCATACCGATACGGTCGTCGTCGGCCGTGATCCCGAGATCGCCGTGATGCGGCCGCCGGATCTCTTCCGGGTGGTGCTTAATTTCTTCGGCATCCTCGATGCCTGGCATGCGATCGTCGATATGCTGCGCAATGCCTTCGGCGTCGTCAGCGCGGCGGAAGAGACTTTCATTCCCGAGATGGAGCAGCCGAAGGCGATCCGCATTGCCCGCATCTGGCTGGTGATCTATCTGGTGACGATCGCAACCGCGATCGCCATGGGCTCGATCCTGCCGCTGATGCTGATCGGCCTGCCGCGCCTCTACGGCGCCTGGCACCATGTGCTGACCGGACTGCTGCAGCATGGCGGCCTTGCCGACAATGTCATCGATCATCGGTTGAACAGCCGCACGGTCTACATGAACCCGATCAGCCGCTTCATCTACTGGAACATGAACTATCACGTCGAACATCACATGTTTCCGATGGTGCCCTACCACGCGCTGCCCAAGCTGCACGCGATGATCAAGCACGACCTGCCGGCGCCGAACCCGTCCATCTGGTCCGGCTATCGCGAGATGATCCCGGCCTTCCTGCGCCAGCTGCGCAACGAGGATTATTTCCTGAGGCGCGACCTGCCGGCCACCGCTCGGCCCTATCGCGAGGAATTCCACAACGAGCTGGCCCCGGCCGCGCAATAATTACAATTCAGGGAGGACAAGATGAGCGGAAATTGGATCCAGGTCTGCGACAAGGATGAGATCGACGAAGAAGATGTCATCCGCTTCGATCACGACGGGCGCACCTTCGCGGTCTATCGCAGCCCGGACGACGAGTTCTTCGCGACCGACGGGCTCTGCACGCATGAACATATCCATCTCGCCGACGGGCTTGTCATGGATGAGATCATCGAATGTCCAAAGCATAATGGCCGCTTCAACTACAAGACGGGCGAAGCCAAGGGGGCGCCTGTCTGCGTCAACCTCAAGACCTATCCTGTCAAGATCGAAGACGGTGCCGTCTTCATCTCGCTCTGAGGGAGGCCGGCGTGGTTCATTTCGTCATCCTGGGTGCGGGCGAATGCGGTGCGCGCGCCGCCTTCGCCCTGCGGGAAAAGGGCTTTGCCGGCGAGGTAACGCTGGTTGGCGCCGAGCCCCTTGCCCCTTACGAGCGGCCGCCGCTTTCGAAGACCGGTCCCGCCGATGCCAGCGATCCGAAATTCATCGCCGCTGCGGAAAAATATATCGAAAACGGAATCCGGCTGCTGACCGGCCTCGAGGCCAGGGATTTCGATCCCGCATCCAGGACTGTCACGCTTTCGGACGGGACGGCGCTCTCCTACCACAAGCTTCTGCTTGCAACCGGTGCGGCCGCGCGTTCGCTCCCCGGTGCGCCAGAGGGCAGCCGGCATATTCGCTCGCTGAGGACGCATCATGATGCGGCGGCGCTGCGCGATGCAATGAAGCCTGGCCGGCATATCGCCATCGTTGGTGGCGGCTTCATCGGACTGGAACTTGCGGCAACGGCGCGGCTGCTCGGCGCCGATGTCACCGTCATCGAGGGGCTGGAACGCGTACTGAAGCGCGGTGTACCGGAGGAGATCGCCCATCTGCTCACCGCGCGCCACCGCGCTGAAGGCGTCGATATCCGCTGCGGCGTCTCCATCGAGGGGCTGACTGCGGAAAACGGCAAAGCCCAGATCAAATTGTCGACCGGCGAGGTCATCGAAGCCGATCTCGTCCTCGTCGGCATCGGTGCACGGCCGAATGTCGAGATCGCCGAAAGAGCGGGCCTCGCAATCGACAATGGCATCGCCGTCGACACCCATCTCCAGACCTCCGCACCCGATGTCTTCGCGGCTGGTGATTGCTGCTCCTTTCCGCTGGCGATCTATGGCGGTCGGCGGGTGCGGCTCGAATCCTGGCGCAATGCCCAGGAGCAGGGCACATTGGCCGCGGCCAACATGCTCGGCCTCAACCAAGCCGTTTCATCAGTGCCATGGTTCTGGTCGGACCAATACGACTTGACGCTGCAAATATCGGGCCTTGCCGAAGGGGCCGCCACGCATCAGCGCCGCGATCTCGGCCCAGGCGCCTTCATTCTCTTCCATCTCGACGCCGACGGTCGATTGATCGCCGCAAGCGGCATCGGGCCGGGCAATGCGGTGGCACGCGACATCAGGCTCGCCGAAATGCTGATCGCAGCGCGCGCCCATCCGAACCCGGCAGCGCTGGCAGCCAGCGAGATCAAGCTGAAATCCCTGCTGGCCGCCTGAGCTGCCGATATTTTCAAAGGAATTGATGATGAAAAAACATAGACGCGCAACCGTCGCCGATCTGCTTTCGGAAAAAGGCAAGCGCCAGCTCACAATGCTGCGCGTCACCTCGCTGGAGGAGGCGGACGCCGCCGAAAAAGCGGGGATCGACATCGTCTCCGTGCCGCCCTCGCTGCTCGGGCCAGTCTTTCGCGAGATCGCCCCCACTCCCTTTGCCATTCCGGGGCTCGAATATGGCGATCATGTCTCGGCCGAGGACTATCTGCGTGCGGCCTTCGCAGCGCTGAAGGCAGGGGGTGATGCGGTCTATTGCGCCGCAAGCCTGCAGACGATCCGGCGCATGCGCGATGAAGGCATCCCGGTCTGCGGCCATCTCGGGCTGATCCCTTCGAAGGCGACATGGACCGGCGGCTTCCGCGCCGTCGGCAAGACGGCGGCGAGTGCCGCCGAGATCTGGCGGCAGACCAAGGCGCTGGAAGAGGCCGGCGCCTTCGCCGCGGAAATTGAAGTCGTCCCGGGGGACGTCGCTGCCGCCATCAGCAGCAACACATCGATGCTGATGATCTCCATGGGAGCAGGCAGCGGCTGCGACGCCCAATATCTCTTCGCCGACGACGTGCTCGGCGCCAATCGCGACCACTATCCGCGCCACGCCAAGATCTATCGCGACTTCGCCGCCGAACACGACCGGCTGCAGCGCGAGCGCATTGCCGCCTTCACCGAATTTGCCGAGGATGTCAGGACCGGCGCCTATCCGGAAAAGCGCCATCTCGTCGGTATCGACGACGTTGAACTGGAAATCTTCCTGCAGCGGCTGAAAAGCGAGACAGGCAATAGCTGAGAGCAACCGCGCGCTATTGCTTCGATGATGTGGGAAGCGCCGCAAAGGCGCTTCCTCTCCATTGGCTTCCGTGCCGGCCTGTGTCAGGAATTATCCGTTCGATTCATTCGGAACGGAGTATTCGGTCCCCTGTGACGATCGGCTTTGCGCATGCGGAATTGATTGCGGTGCTCGTCGCGGTGACGGGGGACGAACCGCGCGTGATGACCATCCGCTCCGGCAACGCGCTGCCGTCGGGCCCCTTCGAAATGGGGCATCGCACCCTGCAATCGGGCCTGCGCGAATGGGTGCAGGAGCAGACGGAACATCCCGTCGGCTATCTCGAACAGCTCTATACCTTCGCCGACCGCGACCGGAACAACGACATCCCTGGCGGGCGGACGATCTCGATCAGCTATCTTGGCCTCGTCAACGAGCAGTCGGGCGCCGGCCGGCCGGGATGGCATGGCTGGTACGAATATTTCCCCTGGGAAGACCACCGGCAGGGCCGGCCGGCCGTGCTTGACGCGATCATGGCGCGTCTGAAGAGCTGGGCCAACGCGGATCCGGCAAGACGCGACCATCGCCATCGCCGGGCGGATTTCACTTTCGGCCTCGATGGTGGCGGCTGGAACGAGGATCTGGCGTTGCAGCGCTACGAACTGCTTTACGAGGCGGGGCTCGTCTCGGAAGCCGGATGCGTGGCGGAGGCCAATCTCGGCCGCGCGATGTTTGCCGATCACCGCCGGATTCTCGCAACCGGGATCGCCCGGCTGCGCGCCAAGATCAAATACCGCCCTGTCGTCTTCGAGCTGATGCCGGAGAACTTCACGCTGCTGAGGCTGCAGCGCACCATCGAGGCGCTCGCGGGGCTGACGATGCACAAGCAGAATTTTCGCCGCCTCATCGAACAGCAGGAACTGGTCGAGGAAACCGGCGGAACCGAAAGTGAAACCGGCGGCCGGCCAGCCAAGCTTTTCCGCTTTCGCCACACCGTGCTCGAAGAACGGGCGCTGGCAGGAACGAAATTACCGCTCTCCCGCAATTGACATATGCTCATCGCGAGAATATCTCTTTGGATATGCTCAAAGAGAGCATAATTAGGAGCCGGTCATGAATTATCCTGTTTCCGCATCCTCGCTCTACGAGCGCGTCAGCCGCGTCATTCCCAAAGCCGAATGGATGACGTTCGAGAATGACGTCGACGCGATCCTCGAACTCAAGCGCCGCCGCAACGCCGTCATTCTCGCGCATAACTATCAGACACCGGAGATCTTCCATGGCGTGGCCGATATTGTCGGCGACAGTCTGGCACTCGCCCGCAAGGCGATCGAGGTCGACGCCGATGTCATCGTGCTTGCCGGCGTGCATTTCATGGCCGAAACCGCCAAGCTGCTGAACCCTGAGAAAACAGTATTGATCCCGGATCTCGGCGCTGGTTGTTCGCTGGCGGATTCGATCACGCCCGAGGATATCGCGCTGCTGCGCCAGACCCACCCCGGCGTGCCCATCGTCACTTATGTCAATACGTCCGCCGCGGTGAAGGCTGCCTCCGACATCTGCTGCACCTCGGGCAATGCAAAACAAGTGGTGGAATCGCTCGGTGTGCCGAAGGTGCTGATGATCCCGGACGAATATCTGGCGCGCAACGTCGCCCGCGAGACTGACGTCGAGATCATCGCCTGGCATGGGCATTGCGAGGTGCACGAACTCTTCACCGCCGAGGATGTGCGCCAGCTGCGTGAAAACCATCCAGGCGTCACAGTACTCGCCCATCCCGAATGCCCGCCCGAAGTGGTGGCCGAAGCCGATTTCGCCGGCTCCACCGCTGTCATGTCGGATTATGTCGGCAGGCAGAAACCGGCGCGTGTCGTGCTGCTCACCGAATGCTCGATGAGCGACAATGTCGCCGTGCACCATCCCGATGTCGAGTTCATTCGCCCCTGTAATCTCTGCCCGCATATGAAGCGCATCACGCTGGCCAATATCCGCGCGGCCCTCGAAGAAAACCGCCACGAGGTCACCATCGATCCGGCAATTGCCGTGGCCGCGCGCCGCGCCGTCGAGAGGATGTTGGCGATATGACCAAGATTCTCGAACATCTCACTGGGCGCACGGTGATCGTCGGTAGCGGACTTGCGGGGCTGATGACCGCGCTGACCCTGGCGCCTGAACCCTCCATCATCGTCACCCGCGCGGCCATTGGCGCGGAGACATCGAGCGCCTGGGCGCAGGGTGGCATCGCCGCCAGCATGGGCGCCGACGACAGCGCAGCGCTGCATCTTGCCGATACGCTTGCGGCCGGCGACGGGCTCTGCGATCCGGCCATTGCCGCCGGCATCATCGCCGAGGCGCCGGCGGCGATCGCCGCGCTGGAGCAAGCCGGCGTCCGCTTCGACAGGAATGCCGCAGGAGACCTCTCGCTCGGGCTGGAAGCAGCCCATAATCGCCGTCGTATCGTCCACGCCGAAGGCGATGGCTCGGGTGCTGCGATCATCGCCGCGCTGATCAAGGCGGTGATGGAAACGCCAGCTATATCAGTGCTCGAAGGTTTCGAGGCGCGGCGGATTCTGATGGACGGAGAGCAGGTCGCCGGCCTGCTTTGCGCGACCTCGAATGGCGCCGCCATTCTGCCGACTTCAAGGGTGGTGCTCGCCACCGGCGGCATTGGCGGGCTTTACGACGCAACCACCAATCCGATCGGCAATTTCGGCCAGGGGATCGCGCTCGCGGCAAGGGCCGGCGCCGCGCTCGCCGATATGGAATTCGTGCAGTTCCATCCAACGGCGCTCGATTCACGCCGCAGGCCGCTGGCGCTCATCAGCGAGGCGGTGCGCGGCGAGGGGGCTTTGCTCGTCAACGAACGCGGCGAACGGTTCATGGCCCGCATATCAGGCGCCGAACTTGCAGCGCGTGACGTGGTGGCGCGGGCGATCAGCGCCGAAATCGCCCGCGGCTGCAGGGTCTTCCTCGATGCCCGCGCTGCTCTGGGCAGCCGCTTCGCCGCCCGTTTTCCTGTCATCTCGAGCCTTTGCGGTGAAGCCGGCATCGATCCGGCGAAAGACCTCATTCCTGTGCGCCCGGCCGTTCACTATCACATGGGCGGTGTCGCCACGGATGCAAATGGCCGCAGCTCGGTTCCCGGCCTCTGGGTCGCCGGTGAGGCGGCCTCGACCGGCCTGCACGGCGCAAACCGGCTTGCCAGCAATTCGCTGCTGGAGGCGGCTGTCATGGGCATGCGGGCGGCACGCGACATATCAGGTATGCCGGCGAGTGGTACCGGCACCGTCTTCGCCGAGAGACTGCCGGCGCCGGCCGATGCATCGCTCGTCCGACCGATCGTCTCGCGCCATCTCGGCGTGCTGCGCAATGCCGGCGCCATTCAGGGCGCGATCGCCGCACTGCTGCCGCTTGCCGAAGGCAACGGCCCTGCCGCCGATCCGGCCATCGTCGCGCTGCTGATCGCCGTCTTTGCCAGCCTGCGGATGGAATCGCGCGGCGCCCAAGCCCGCACCGATTTTCCGCTGAAGCTCGCCAATGCCAACCGGCGCCGGATGTGCCTTTCCGATGTTCTGGAGATCGCCCGCGCGACGCCGCCCTATGCCCTTGCAAGGAGTGCCTGAGATGAGCCTCGTTCCCCTTCCGCGCCTGATCGTCGAACCTTTGGTGCGGGCCGCCCTGCTCGAAGATCTGGGTCTTGCCGGTGACATCACCTCGGCCTCGGTCATTCCTCGCGATCACCGTTCGACGGTGGTGATGGCGGCCCGCCAGCCGGGCGTGATCGCCGGTCTCGATGCCGCCGAACTCGCTTTCGCCCTCGTCGATCCCGAGATCGTCATGCGCCGCCACCTCCAGGATGGCGATGCGGTCAAGCCCGGCGATGTGATCGCCACCATCGAAGGTCCGTCACGTGGCCTGCTGAGCGGCGAGCGCACCGCGCTGAATTTCGTCGGCCACCTCTCCGGCATTGCGACTGTGACGGCTGAGATTGCCGCCGCCATCCGCGGCACCAGGGCTTCCGTCGCCTGCACGCGCAAGACGACGCCAGGGCTGAGGGCGCTGGAAAAATATGCAGTGCGGGCCGGTGGCGGTATGAACCACCGTTTCGCGCTTTATGACGCGGTGCTGATCAAGGATAATCACGTCGCCATCGCCGGTGGGGTCGCTGAAGCGATCCGTCGGGCGCGGGCTGGCGTCGGCCATATGGTGAAGATTGAGGTCGAAGTGGACACCCTCGATCAGCTGCGTGAAGCGATGGAGACCGGCGTCGATGGCGTGCTGCTCGACAATATGACACCGGATCAGCTGCGCGAGGCCGTCGCCATCGTCGCCGGCCGGGCCATCACCGAAGCGTCCGGCCGCGTCACTCCGGCAACGGCCGCGGCCATCGCGGCTTCCGGTGTCGATCTCATTTCCGTCGGCTGGCTGACACACAGCGCGCCGGTTCTGGATATCGGGCTTGATTTCGTAGAGGCCACAACCGCTACGGAAGTAAGCCCGAGACGGATTGCACAGGTGCTTTGACCCCTCAGGCCTATTCACGGCGTAAATAGCCTTCGGCCGAACGAAAACCGCGCCTCAAGCAAGTGTTGACAAAGCATTACCTGCCCGTGTGCGGCGCGAATATGCAAATATTCGATGAAATTTCTTCTTTTTTAAGCAAAGCCGCTATGCGCCGGGCTCTTATAGCTCTAACATGATTTTGATTGGCCGTGCGCTTGTGCGCCTTGGCTTTCAGGGGTGAGAACCGAGATGCGACGGACATCCGGCAGATGCTGACGAACAGGTTGTGCCTGCTCGGAAGACCGCGATTGCTGGCGGCGGGGAAGGAACTCCCCTTGCCGGAGAAGTCTTATTTTCTCCTCGCCATGCTCGCCGCCGAACCCAATTTCGAACTTGACCGCGAAACCGTCAGGCGACAGCTCTGGCAATCGGAGCTGCCGGAAAAACGGGCCGGCAGCCTGCGCCAGCTGCTCGCGCGCATCGAGCAGAGCGTTCCCGCTGGCCTTCCACAGCTGCTTGCCGCGACCCGTACCCATATCGGCCTTGCTGATGGCTGGGAGGTCGACGTTCATATACTGAAACAGAAAGGGCCGCTCGCACCCGAAGACGGTGGCCTCCTGAACGGCGAATTGCTCGAAGGCGTCAAATCGCCGACGCAGGGCGCCGAGGACTGGCTGACCTTTGAGCGCCAGCGTGTCGATGAACTGCGCTCCGCCCATCTCACCCGGCTGGTCGAGACATCAGAAGAAAGATCGGATGAAGAGCAGGTCACGCTTGCCAGGCGCCTGCTGGAACTCGACCCTGCCAGCGAGACAGCCTATCGCGCCTTGATGCGCACCTATGTCAGGATGAACGACCCGGCAGCGGCGCGTCAGGCCTATCTGAAGTGCAAGAGCCAGCTGAAGGACGACTTCGACACCGAGCCGGAAGAAAGCACCACTGCTCTTGCCCGCGAACTCAACCTGGCGCCGGCAGCACAGGCGACGTCGGGACATCCACAGTCGGCGCTTAACCTTTCCGTCAATCCGGTCGGCCAGCCGCGCATCATCATTCTGCCGCCCGAAAGCATCTTCACCGATCCGCTGATGGAGCGCGTCGGAAGGGCCCTTCTCGAAGACGTCACCATCGGCCTTAGCCAGCAGCGCGGCTTCAAGGTAATCGCGGCGCATACGAGCCTGGAGATCCTCAGCCGTTCGATCGATCCGTCGCGTGCAGTGCCCGGTCCGCTCGACCTCAGCTTCGACTATGCGGTCTACGTCACCATCCAGGGCCGCGACGAGGATGTCTTTGCGACCTGCCGGCTGACGCGGACAACGACATCGGAGGTAATCTGGGCCATCGAACTGCCGCTGGTCATGCAGAAGATCAGCGAATCCTTCGCGCATCTGACGCGCCGGATCGTCTCCTCGCTCGCCGACACGATCGAACGCCACGAGCTGGCCATGCCGATCGGCGAGGCGCCGCCGTCCGCCTACCGTCTCTACCTTGAAGGCAAACGGCTGATTGCCCAGACCGATCTGCAGCATCTGCGCCAGGCGCGCAAATGGTTCAAATCCTCGCTCAATCGTTACGAACATTTCTCTGCCGCCCATGCCGGCATGTCGCGCGCGCTCGGCATGGAATGGCTGATCCGCGGCATGCGGGACAAGGAACTGCTCGACGAGGCGAACGGTGCTGCCCGGCAGGCCCAGCAGTCCGACCCAAACAGCGGCCGGGCCTACCGCGAGCTCGGCTTCGTGGCGCTTTATCGCCGCCGTTTCGACGAAAGCCTCGAATATTTCCAGCAGGCCCAGGATCTCAATCCCAACGACGCCGACATCCTCGCCGATTTCGCCGATGCCCTTTCCCATGATGGCGATTTCGATCGAGCGCTGGAGCTCAGCCGCGCGGCCTTCAAACTCAATCCGCTGCCGCCGGACTATTATTACTGGAACCTCGGCGGCATCCACTTCATGCGCGAAGAATATGAAATGGCGATCGAGGCGCTGGAGCCGGTGAAGGCGAAGCAGGCAACAGCCCGACTGCTCGCCGCCTCGCATGCCATGGCAGGCGATACGGGCAAAGCCAGGAATTACGCCAGGGTGGTGCTGGAAAACTTCCCCGATTTCCGCAGCGAGGATATCCGTCATTTCGTCCCCGATCGCGATCCCGCCTATACGGAACCGCTGATAAAAGGCCTGCAACTTGCTGGTCTTCCCTGATTGCACGGCCTTTTAACGAAGCCTGTAACGCTTAAATGACGGAGGCAATGTTTCTTTCCGATGGTTAACGGCAGCAAGGCGCTGCCCAACCAATCGGAGATGGAACATGAAGACGAATGCTGAAACCACTGCAGCTCAGACACAGTCGCTGCGCTTTTCTGCTGCCGCCAGGGCAGCCCTGAAGCAGGACGAACTCAACGTTTCCGCCAATGCGCTCGAGAGCCTGACGCATGCGCTGAGGTTCCGCTAAGGAACAGATCGGTATGTCCGTTTTCACCGACCTTGAAACGCTTGCCGGTGACCTTAAACGATCATCGGCCGGCGTCAGCGATTATCATGACCGCGCGGTCACGCCGGCTCAGACCCTCGCGGCCATCAGGCCGCATCTGCGCGAATTCGGCATCACGCGCGTCGGTCTGCTGACAGCACTCGACGTCTTGAACATCCCCGTCGCCTTCGCAACGAGGCCGAACAGCCATACGCTCTCGGTGTTTCAGGGCAAGGGTATCGACAATGATGCCGCCATGACCTCGGCGGCGATGGAAGCGATCGAGACGCGGATCGCTGAAATTGCCCCCACCGACCTGACGCAGGCGACGATCGACAGCATGCGGGCGGAGCATGCGGCGATGATCGATCTCGACAATGTCGCACGCTGCGCGCCCGACGAGATCGGCAGCAAGCCTATTCCCTGGTGCACGGGGCTCGACATCCTTTCAGGCAGCAGCGTCTTCGTGCCCTGGTGGCTCGTCGGACTCGACCATCGCGGCGAGAGGCCGGCGGGCTTCGAGCAGTCGAGCGATGGGCTTGCCTCCGGCAACACGCCGTCCGAGGCGGTGCTGCATGGGCTTTGCGAGCTGGTGGAGCGCGACGCCTGGGCCTTGACCCAGCTGAAGTCGCCTGAACGGCTGAAGGAGAGCCGCGTCGATCCCGCCTCCTTCGGCGATGCGGTCATCGACGTCATGACCGACCGGATCAAGCGCGCCGGCATGAAACTGCTGCTGCTCGACATGACGACGGATATCGGCGTTCCCGCTTTTCTGGCCGTTATCATGCCAGGCAATCTTTCCGACCGTGTCGACGCGCGCTGGTCGCATGTCTGCGGGGGCTGCGGCTGCCACCCCGACCCCGTGCGCGCCGCGCTACGCGCCATCACCGAAGCGGCGCAGAGCCGGCTGACCGCGATTGCCGGCAGCCGCGACGATTTCTCGCCGCGCATCTATCAGCGGCTCGACAGGAGCGAGGCGATGCAGCAGGTGGTCGAACTTTGCGAGGGCGATGGCCGGATGCGCTCATTCCAGGTGCGCCATCGCCGCCCGGCGACGATCCAGGAATCCGTGAGCCATATTGCCGATCGTCTGGCGGCGACCGGCATCGAGCAGATCGTCGTCGTGCCGTTTCCGCATCGAGCCCTGCCGATCTCCGTCGTCAGAGTGATTGTGCCGGGACTGGAGGTCGATATCTCAGGCCAATACATCCAGCTCGGCATGCGCGCGGTCAACACCATAAGAGGAGCCGAATCATGAAGGTGCTGTTCGTCGGCCCGAGCCTTGGCAGTGATCTGGCCGCGGCAAGAGCCATGTCTCCTTGCATCGATTTCCGGCCGCCGGCCGCCGCCGGCGACATCCTGAAGGCCGTTCAGGACGGCGCCACTGCGATCGGCCTAGTCGACGGCTATTTCGGCGATCTGCCTTCGGTCTGGCACAAGGAAATACTGTACGCACTCGAACATGATGTCGCCGTTGCCGGCGGGGCCAGCATGGGGGCGCTCAGGGCAGCCGAATGCGCCCCCTTCGGCATGGTCGGGCTCGGCTCGATCTTCGAAGATTACGAGTCCGGACGGTTGCTCGACGATGAGGCCGTCGCGCTGGTGCATGCGCCGCAGGAGCTCGGCTGGCTGCCGCTTTCCGTTCCCTGGGTCGATTTCGAGCCGACGATCGATGCGCTTTACGCCAGCGGCGAGATTACGCCCGGCGAGCGCAAGAAGCTGCTGCTGGCCGGCCGGTTTCTGCATTTCTCCGAACGCACCTATGCGAAGGTGGCCGACGAGTGCCATTTCCGCAAGCCGCGCCGCGAACATATCCTCGCCGCCATCCGCGGCAGCCGCGTCGAGCGCAAGCGCAACGACGCGCGACTGGTGTTGGACTGGCTGCGCCGGGATAAATTCCTCCCCGTCAACCGTGACTGGCGCTTTGCCGCGACCTCACATTGGGAGCTCTTGCATGCCGAAGTCACGCGCAATTCGGTTCCTGTAACGCTTGAATAACGGTCGCGGCGGAAAGATGCAGCACAGTTGGAATCGTAGGGTTCCACGACCAAAGAGGCGGGAACGATGTTTGATCAACACAACGAGGGTACCGGCAGCGAATACGCAAGGATCTTCCGGCTGCTGTCGGCAGCCAAGGAGGAGGCTGAAAAGCTGCGGCTGCGTAATCTGATGCACCTGACGAACATGGCGCTGCTGCAGGTCGTCATCGATTGGGACGGCATAGATCCCGACAGGGAGCTTGACGTCAATCTCGAGAAACTGCTCGGCAGCAAAGCCAAGATCGCAATGAAGGATGCCAGCGAGAATCTAATCCTGATCGATCGCCATTGAGCGCGATCGATTGTTATTGATCCTCGTGCCTAGTGCGGTCCGTTGGGATCGCGTGAAGGACCCTATTCAGCCGCTTCAGAGTCCAACTGTTCAGTGTGGGCAATCGCCTGGACGAGCTTCAGGATTTTCTTGCGAAGCGCTTCGTTCTTGATCGAAAAGAACGCCGCATTGAGAAGCACGCCTTCGCGCGAAATAACGAATTCCTCGCTCGGAGCGGGGTTGTCGTTGGCCGTATCAGGTGTCGACATGTCGTCGAAAAATGTCCTGACGTCGACCTTCAGCGCGCCGGCGATTTCGACCAGCATGCTGGCGGAAACGCGGTTGGAACCCTTTTCGTATTTCTGGATCTGCTGGAACGTTACGCCGACACGATCGCCCAGTTCCGTCTGAGAAACTTTCCTCAACAGACGCTGGATACGGATCGTCTTTCCGACGTGAACATCGACGGAATGCGGTGCTTCTTTCATCTCATTTTTCCCTTCTGAAGGCAGCGGACAAGGGGGTATTCGCCATATCCGTGTCAACAACTTTTAGCCGAGATAAATAAGGCTAGCAATTGCTTGCATGTAGATAGCGTTAAGGCAGAATATCGCACCTTTTTTGTCCGGGAATGGTACAAAAAAACATGCCGAAATGGCACGTCGACGAGATCGGTTGCTTCATTTTGTGACGTCAGAGCGACCAGAGGCGTTGTGCGTTGGCGAAAAGCAACTTGGAACGCTCCGCCTCGCTCACGCCCGAAAGCATCGCATGGGTCGCCGCGACCCATGTCGAGAGGCCGCCGCCGAGCGTGCAAACCGGCCAGTCGCTGCCCCAGACGGCGCGGTCCCAGCCGAAGCTGGCGATCACATGTTCGATATAGGGCCGCAGCGTTTGCGCCGCCCATGTCTTCGCATCGGCATAGGCGACGACGCCGGAGACCTTGCAGACGACGTTCGGCCGCCGGGCAATCTCTGATATGCCCGCCTTCCATGGCTGGAAGGCGTCCGAGCGGATATCCGGTACGCCGCAATGGTCGAGCACGAACTGCACGTCGGGCGCAAGATCGACGAGGGCGGTCACACGGCCCGCCTGATGCGGCAATGTGCAAAGGTCGAAGGTCAGGCCGCTGCCGCTGACGCGCCTGATATTTTCACGGAACAGGGCGCCTTCGGAGACATCATCGGGCACGACATGCAGCACGCGGCGGAACCCCTTGACGAAGGGATCGGCCTTTTGCCGCTCGAGATAGGCGGCAAAGCCGTCCTCTTCCGGTCGGCAGGAGACAATGGCACCGGCAATCAGACTGGCTTCCTTCTTAGAGATGTTGGCGACGTGGTCAGTCTCGGCCTGCATCGCGGCGGGATCGACGTCGACCTCCATGTGCAGCGCCGTGGTGATGCCACAGCGCCGAGCCTCAGTCGCATAGGTTTCGTAAAGGAAATCATGATCGAGATCAGGCGCGCCGGTGAGCCAGGGATAGGGCAGGGCCGACCGGTCGATGATGTGCAGATGGGTGTCGATGAACACGCTCTTCTCCTCCCAGAGTGGTTTTGCGGCAAACCTATTCCTGGTGAATGGATTGTTCAAATAAAAATTCTCAGGCTTCAGGCGGGGTTGACGACATCGGCGCCGGCAAGCAGCGAAAGCTGGGCGGCGGTCTTCTGCACCAGTGTGATCGCCTGCGTGATATCGGGAGCGGACGGCGCATTGACGAGCGCGATAAAGGGGCAGGTGAGGGCGGCGATGCAGCGGCGGTCCGGTCCAAGAACGGGAGCGGAAAGATTGTAGACGCCTGATGTCTGGGCGCTCGCCATCATCTCGTAGCCGCGCTCGCGGATCTGGTGGAGACGATCGTAGAATTCGGGCCCGAGTTCGATCTCCGAGCGGCTACGCACATGTTCCGAGATCATCATTTCCCGCTCCTCCTCGCTGCGGAAGGCAAGCAGCACATGTCCCGAGCCGGTGTCGAAGAGGCTGATATGGGCGCCGATGCGGATCGAGAATCCCCAATAGTCCGGCGCCTCCTGCTGGGCGATGACGACGGCAGCGCCACGATCGAAGACGGCAAGATGATTGGCCTGGCGCGTGCGCTGGGCGAGATCGCGCATCAGCGGCGTGGCATAGGAGGCGAGCCGGCGCACCGGCGCGTGCAGTTGGGCAAGACCGAAGAGCTTCAGTGTCAGCGAATAGCGGTCGCCATCCAGCCGGGTGACGTAACCGCGGCGCACCAGCCGGTCGAGCATGCGGTAGAATTCGTTGGGGCTGCGGTCGAGCCGTTTGGCGATTTCGGCCTGGGTGAGGCCACTGTCGACGCCGGCGAGCAATTCCAGGATATCGAGGCCCTTGTCGAGGGCAGGAGCGCGGTAGCGGTCGGACTCGTCGGTCTCCATTCCTTCCTCCTGTGAATATCATTCTGCATATACGCAGAACCGCAGCCGGAAAAGGAAAACTTCGCACTTGACCCTTGGCCAATCGTCTGTTTGTCTATAAACAGACAACTCATCACTGAAAAGGTCGATCGAAAACGAGCGGCTGAGGTATCGAAGGCGCCCGAGCGGCAGGATCATAAGCAAGCCGGGGACAGGGAGGAAGACCGTGCAGCGCATGGGAATGGTCATCGGCCCTGCCGCCGGCGGAGATCGCCGAAAAAGCAGCCAATCGGGTGAATCTCCCGCTGATCTGCCTGTGCAACGGCGCCAACTCCTCCATTTAACGCAGAGAGCCGTGCACCTGCCGAAGCAGACCGGAGTGCTCCATCACGACCGAGCTTCGCCAAGACATCAGCCGCACTCCATCGTCGAGCGTAGACAATTCCAGAAAAGGCCCGTGACATGACAAACAGACTTTCCGGCAAGACCGTTCTCATCACCGCCGCCGGTCAGGGCATCGGCCGGGCGACGGCGGCAGCCTTTGCCGCGATCGGCGCCAAGGTTCACGCGACTGACATCAACACCGAGGCGCTGGCGACGCTTGCCGCTGAGACCGGCGTTTCCACTCATAAGCTGAACGTGCTCGAAGAGGATGCGGTCAAGGCCCTCGTCGCCGAGATCGGCACTGTTGACGTGCTGTTCAACTGCGCCGGCTTCGTCCATGCCGGCTCGATCCTCGAGATGAAGGATTCCGATCTCGAATTCGCCTTCGACCTCAACGTCAAGGCGATGATCCGTACCATCCGGGCCGTGCTGCCGGGCATGATCGAACGCAAGGACGGAGCGATCATCAACATGGCCTCCGTCGCCTCCAGCATCAAGGGCGTGCCGAACCGCTTCGCCTACGGTGTCACCAAGGCGGCGGTGATCGGGCTCACCAAAGCCGTCGCCGCCGATTATGTCGGTCAGGGTATCCGCTGCAACGCCATCTGCCCCGGCACGGTGGAAAGCCCGTCGCTGCAGGACCGCATGCGCGCGCAGGGCGATTACGACGCGGCGCGCGCCGCCTTCATCGCCCGCCAGCCGATGGGCCGGCTCGGCTCGCCGGAAGAGATCGCCGACCTCGCCGTTTATCTCGCCGGCGCGACCTACACGTCGGGCCAGGCGATCGCCATCGACGGCGGCTGGACGATCTGATTTCAGCTGATGCAGCCGGCCCGGCAGTCTTGCCGGCCGGCCCGGCCATTGCAATCGGCTCTATATAATCGGCCCATATCATCGGCCCATATCATCGGGAGGAACAACCATGACCCGCATCACCGACCTTCGTGTCTTCGATCTCCGCTTTCCCACCTCGCAAAGCCTGGATGGATCCGATGCGATGAATCCCGATCCGGACTATTCGGCCGCCTACGTCATTCTCGATACGGATGCGCCTGATCTTGCCGGCCACGGCCTGACCTTCACCATCGGCCGCGGCAACGACATTTGCTGCATGGCGATCGAGGCGATGCGCCACCTCATCGTCGGCGCCGACCTTGCCGAGGTTCTCGCCCATCCCGGCACCTTCTGGCGCCATCTGACCAGCGATAGCCAGCTGCGCTGGATCGGCCCGGAAAAGGGCGCCATTCACCTCGCGACCGGCTCGGTCGTCAATGCCGTCTGGGATCTGCTCGCCAAGCAGGCCGGCAAGCCCGTCTGGCGGCTCGTCGCCGAGATGTCGCCGGAAGAAATCGCCGATATCGTCGATTACCGCTATCTCACCGACGTGCTGACGCGCGTCGAGGCGGTCGAGATCCTGAAGCGCGCCGAGGCGGGCAAGGCGGAACGCATCGCCATCCTCGAAAAAGAGGGCTACGCCTGCTACACGACCTCGGCCGGCTGGCTCGGCTACGGCGACGAAAAGCTGCGCCGCCTCTGCCAGGAAGCGATCGACGCCGGCTTCAACCATATCAAGATGAAGGTCGGCCGCGATCTCGAAGACGATATCCGCCGTCTGAGGATCGCCCGCGAGGTGATCGGTCCCGATCGTTACCTGATGATCGACGCCAACCAGGTATGGGACGTCGGCCAGGCGATCGACTGGGTGAAGGCGCTCTCCTTCGCCAAGCCCTTCTTCATCGAGGAACCCACAAGCCCCGATGATGTCGCCGGCCACCGCAAGATCCGCCAGGCGATCGCTCCGGTGAAGGTCGCGACCGGCGAGATGTGCCAGAACCGCATCATGTTCAAGCAGTTCATCGCCGAGGGCGCAATCGACATCGTGCAGATCGATTCCTGCCGCATGGGCGGGCTGAACGAAGTTCTCTCCGTGCTGCTGATTGCCGCCAAGTTCGGGCTGCCGGTCTGGCCGCATGCCGGCGGCGTCGGCCTCTGTGAATATGTGCAGCATCTGTCGATGATCGATTACGTCGCGGTGTCGGGGACCAAGGAAGGCCGCGTCATCGAATATGTCGATCATCTGCACGAACACTTCCTCGACCCCTGCCTGATCGAGAACGCCGCCTACATGCCGCCCACCCTGCCGGGCTTCTCCATCGAGATGAAACCGGCCTCGATCGGCAACTATACGTTTCGAGGCTAAGGAAACTTCGCCGGCCGCATGTTAAATTCTTGATTTCGACGGTCTTTCTTGTCGACGACGGGCCTCCAATCTGACGGGGCTGCTCCAATTGACTTGGAGGCGGCGAAGCTTGCTTTTTAGAGCGCCGAGGAATAGTTTTGAACTGTGAATGCGGAGGGGGCCCAGCACCAGCAGGCCAGCAAATTTTATTGAACTCTGGACAATAGAATGTTTGCGATCGAGCCATGCCCAAGTTTCACCACATCAACAGACTGTGCGCTTATCTGCTGATCGTCGCGGCAATGCTGCTGTCGATCGGCACGGCATTTGCCGCCATTACAGAAGAGAGCGGACGCCGCGTCGCTCTCGTCATCGGCAACTCGGTCTATAAGACGCTGCCCTCGCTTCCCAATCCTGCCAATGATGTCGAAGAGGTCGCCACCACGTTGCGCGCCGCCGGTTTCGACGTGACGATCGGCGTCAATGTCGACCGTATCGGGCTCGAAGATACGGTTCGCCGCTTCCTGCGTTCGACCAGCAATGCCGAGGCCGGCCTGATCTATTATTCGGGCCACGGCATCCAGGTGGGCGGTCAGAATTTCCTTGTACCGGTCGATGCGACACTGGAGACGCCCTATGACGTCGAGACGCAGACCATGCCGCTCGACCTCATCCTGAACCATCTCAAGCAGAATTCGCGGGTGCAACTGATCTTCCTCGACGCCTGCCGCAACAATCCCTTCAACGCCCAGAAGTTCTGGATGGCGGAAAAACTGGAACCCGTCGGCAGCACACGCGGACTCGCACGTATCGATAGCGACCTCGGCACTCTGATCGCCTTTTCCACAGAACCGGGTCAGGTGGCGCTCGATGGCACCGGAGCGCTCAGCCCCTATTCCGAATCCTTCATCAAGCGGGCGAGCGAACCCAACAAGGAAATCCGCCAGGTCCTCACCGACGTGCGCCGTGATGTGATCGCCATGACCAACGGCAAGCAGGTCCCCTGGGAAAATTCCTCGCTGATGGACAGTTTCTATTTCATTCCGGCGCCGCCGCCGCCGAGCGTCGAATCGATGCAGCAGGTGAGCGTGCCGGAGGGTGCGGCCGCGACCAGATTGCCGATCGCCCCGCCGCATGACGAGACCGGCTCGGCGCTGCTCGTCACCCTCAACCAGCTTCCCAAGACCGGCAAGCTCAGCTTCGACGGCAAGCCGGTCGAGCAGGGCGCGAAGATGCCTGCCGCGGCACTGACGGCACTGACCTATGATTCTTCAGGTGTTACCGCCGGAACCGTCGGCCTGATCGGCTATACCGTCAGCGACCCTTATGGCCAGGCGACGCAAGGTGTCGTCGCGATCACCGTCTCGGCGGATGCCGGCGCCAAGCTCGCCCAGCTCGCCCAGGAAAAGCAGGTGCGGTTGGCCGATGCCGACGCGTATCTGAAGACCCTGCCGCGTGACGTGAGCACCACGATCGGCGTCGGCCCTGTTGAAGCCAGCCTGCCGGTCGTGCCGGCATCGGTTGCGGAGATGACCTTCAAGGTCGCAGCCCTGCCCGACAAGGGCACGCTGCGGGCCGGAGACCGGGTGATCGGGCTCGGTCACGTGCTCGAAGCAGCCGATATTCCGGCCCTTTCCTACGAGCCGCAGATCGGCAGCGAAAACCAGCCTTTCGCCCTGACGCTGCAGGCTGCCAATGACGACCTGCCGCCGGCGACCGTCACTTTCAAGCCGGTGCTCGACGCCTGCGACACATCAGCCGCAGCCCCCCTCGACCTGCAGGGCGTGACATCGGGCAAACTGCCGAACGAGATCGATCCGGACATAGCGCTGCCCGCCTGCACGGAGGCTATGAAGGCCTATCCCGAAGTCGCGCGCTTCGTCTATCAACTGGGCCGCGCCCAGCTGGCCAACCGCGACGCTAAGACGGCTTTTGCGACGATCAAGAAGGCGATGGATGCCGGACATGTCCGGGCGATCCATCATCTTTCGACCATGTACGAAATTGGTGCCTCAGTGCCTCGCAATGTCGATAAAGCTGCAGAAATCGTTCAAGCAGCCGCCAAGAAAGGCGACCCTTACGCACTGCACAGCTTCGGGAACGATCTGTATTACGGGCGGGGCGTCAAAGCAGACCAGCAGCAAGGATTGCGCATGATGCTGCAGGCTGCCGATCTCGGCCATACCTACGCAATGAACGCTCTCGGCTATATCTTTCTTAATGGCGTCAAAGTTCCGGCCGATCCGGAGCGCGGCATTCGCTTTTACGAGGCCGGAGTCGAACGCAACGACATCTATTCCCAGAACAATCTAGCGCTGGTCTATCGCTTTGGTAAGGGCGCGCCGCAGGATCTTTCTAAAGCTCTAGACCTATTCACGCGGGCAGCAGAAGGTGGTCAGCCCTACGCTCCGACAAACCTCGGACGCATGTACCGCGACGGTGTCGGCGTTGCCGAGGACAAGGCGGAAGCGGTGAAATGGCTGGAGATAGGCGCAGAACGCGGCGACTATTGGGGTGCTCTCGACCGCGCCAAGCTGGCCAAAGATGAGGGCGTCGACCCCGACAGCCTTGCGATCGCTGCACACTATTTTGCGCTGGCGATGGCGGTAAACAGGCCTGGTAGCGGTGATCCGAAAAATCAGGCGTTGGCGGAACTCAAGGCGCTGCCTGACGTTGCAAAGAAAAAAGCGGAAGGAATTTTCTCAGCCGAGCTGACCGCTCAGGAACAAAAGGCGCTTCCGAAAGCCAAATCACTCAACGACAGACTCATCCAGCTCGCCAAGGCGACATGGGCAAAGCGAAATCCGAGGTACGATCTCTTCTGAGACGGCGGCATGGGGGCGCCTTATATGAATAGCAATCAAATCATCCGGGTCCTGTTGTGCTCGACATTCATCGTTGGCTCAGGCGCAATCCTGCAAAGCTGCATCTTCGATCCAGGCGCCAGGACGCTTTTCACCAGCGAAGAGCCGGCAGCCAATAAACAGCCGACAGTAAAACGAACACCCATCGTCAAAAAGGTAGCAGCAAGGAGCAATGAACCGGCTTTTGTCCGTTCTGAAAACGGATCCGGCGGAAATTCCAGTTCTGGCGGCGGCATGGGCGGCGGCGACAATGGTGGCGGTGGCGGTGGCGGCTCTAGCGGCGATGGCGGCGGCAGTTGGCACTAGGACAGATTGTCCGTCGGCGTCCATTTTATCTATATTTTATTGAGAATTCGTCTCTTCGTGGCTCAAGGACTGAGACTCATCCCTCCGATCCTCTGGAGCGTCGCGACGCTGTCCTGCGCGATAATCTACGCCTGGGCGACCATTGTCTCCGGCCTCGCTTTTCTAACCTGACCCATCGCGGCATCACGGCCTATATCTCGAAGAACATCTCCTGGTATCTGTTTGCGACCCCGAGCTTCATCGCCAGGGCCTTGCCGAAGGACTGGCGCGAGCCGGCATGCTGGCGATCGTCAGTCTCGTCTACCTGCTGCGCGCCCGCGCCGAAGAGCGCCTGCTGAGCCGTGATCCCGCCTATCGTGACTATGCCGAGAACGTCGCGGCGCATGGGCTTTTAGCGACGACGAAGCGTCGTCTGGCGCCGAGAGAGGGCGCCACGCGTCTGAAGACCCACGGGATGTGGCGAGGGTGAGTTTGGCGGAAACGCGTCTCCCACTCCGTAATCCTCGGGCTTGACTCGAGGACCCATGCAGCGGCTGCTGGTGGGTGCCGTGTGGATGCTCGGCTCAAGGCCGAGCATGACGGAGGACGAGGTGGGCGGAAGTGGCAAATCATAGCGTGGACACCCACGTCAGGACTGTGGTCCGCATGCCTCAGACAGCGGCGGCCGCTATAATACTTTGAATTATGCAGCAGACAGCCGGCGCGACGCTCCCGCCTCTCACCCATCCAGCCCCTTGAAGCGCACCGGCTGGTAGCCGCGCATCAACAGGCTGCCGAGCGAATAGGTATTGCGGCAGACGCGACCCTTGCAGGCATTCGGCGAGGCCTCCATCACTTCCACCTTGCGGTCGTCGGTGAAGCGCATGAACAACAGCACATGCGAGCCCGGCTTGTTCAGCGCGTCGCCCGGCCGCATCGACCAGGGGTCGGAGAGGCGCTTGGTGATCCCGGGGATAGCGCGCGTCGAAACGTGCATCTTCAGGCCCCAGGCGTCGCTGACGAAACCGGAGCAATCGACGCCGAGGACGTTGGATTGCGGCGCGCTCTTGGTGCAGACATTGCCGGCGGTCTGGCCCTTTTCGACGCCGCCGATGAAATTCTCGAGTGGCGTCTTGCAGCCCCAGCAATAGGGAACACCCTTGACCGTTTGGCCGCGCTTGCCGATCAGATAGATCGGACGGCGCAGCCGGTTCATGTTGACGCAGCCAGGCCCCGGATCCCTGCCGTAAGCAGCCGGCGTCACCAGCCAGTTCAGCGTCTCGAAGCCGATGGCCCGCTCGATGACGTCGCTGCGCGATTTCGGCACGATCGCCACCTTCGGCGCCTTGCCGGGCTTACCGGCATTCAACTGTTTTGCGGGCAGGGCGGCGGCGAGCTTGCCGCCGGGCTCCCGGCCGTCGAGCCGCAGCACCTGCGCCCGGCTTTCCTGCGAGCGCAGATAGAGCACGTCGCCGCGTGGGCCGATCGCCACAAAACGCCTGGAGAACACCGTTCCCGGGTCGATCGGCAGGTCGTAGACCCGGTCCATCGCCCCATTCGGCGTGAAGCGCACCACCAGCATGCCGGTGCGCTCGGGCCGGTCGGCGGGCACGAGTTCGACCAGCGCATAGGGCCTGCCTGTCGTGTCGATGTCGAGAAGTTCGACGGTGCCGATGCGGCCTTCCGAGGCGAGCTGCAGCGAGAGGAAATTCTCCTCCGAGCTGCTGCGCCGCAGCAGGATCTCCGCCTTGTCGTTTGTGGCAGCCGAAACCTCGGCGACAATATCGCCGAGCCCGCGGCTCGGCACGTATTGAATAACCGGCGGGCGGGCCTCGGGCCGGCTGGTGCTGCGGCCGATCTCGTCGATGATGCTGTTCAGCGGACCGGGCGATACCGAGCCCATCGAGGCGAAGACCGAGCGGGTATAGTCGTCGGCATCGCCGCCGTCGACGGCGCGCAGCGTCTGCGACCGGCCGTCGGCATCGGTGGAGCGCTCGAGCGGCACGACACCATCCGACCAGAGGTAGAGTTCGTTGTGGACGACGGCGAGATCCTCCGGCGCCGCATTTTCCGGCAGCGGCAGGATTTCGGGATCGGCCTGCGAGCGTTCGGCGTCGACGGCGAGCACGCGGCCGTTGTTCTGGTCGAGGATGTAAATGGTGCCGTCGTCGCCGACGGTGATCGCCGCCGGCCCGGATGCCTCGACTTCCTCGTTGGAAGAAATGATGCCGACCGAGCGCGCGCCGTCGCCGCCGCGAAGCTCTATAATCGTCGTGTCCTTGGCGAAAACCGGCGAGGCGACCGCAAGTGCCGCGGCAAACAAAATATGCGACCCAAAACTACGCATTGCCTCGACCCCCAGAACAGGATGATTTTAGGCCGATCCGGCCTAAAATCTGAATCCTGTTCTCAATTAAAGCAAGAGCATGATGTCGTCCGAAAACCGCTCGCACTTTTCGGCATCATGCTCTGTGACCGTCAAGTCTTTAAAATGGTAGGATAGTTGTGCCTCGTCAGCAAGCTATTGCTTTCCAAACGATTTGGAGATCTCCGCCGGCGATAGTACAAGATCATCGTCTCGAAGATTTATCGGCAGGAAATGCTTATGCTGGAATGGAACGGTGACGAACTGGCGCTCGATATAAGCTTGCTGGAGCAGGTTCGCGCGGCAAGGATCAACTTCTCCGACCGCGTCTGCGCCGCCTCGGCCAGCAAGGACGACAAGCATCTGGCGCAGCTGCGCTCGGAGCCGACCTATCTGATGGCCGAGTTCCTCTATTCGATGAAGGTCTTCGGCATCAGCACCGCCGAGGATATCGAACGCTTCGCCAACCTGCACAATGATTACGTGGTTTCGCTCACCCGCGATCCGGCCAAGCTGCAGCGTCTGGGGCTCTCGCAGGAACGTGCGCTCGCCTCGATGTTCACTGCCGACACCAAGCCGCGGCTGATCCAGAACTGGGCAGAGAAAGCCGGCGCGATCGACCAGTCCAATCTCGCCCGTTTCCTCGTCGCGGTGATGTCGAGCGAGACCTGCCGCAAGACGTTGATCGATTTCGAGACGGCAGGCTTCATGCAGCGCAAACGCTCGCCCTACGGCACCATGGTCGTCTGGTCGACGGGAATGATCGAGGAGATCTTCGGCGAGATGTTGCGCGACCTGCGCCTCGGCCTGCAGCAATTGAAGATCCTCTGACATCAGTTGCCAGTCGATTTCAACCCTCCCAATCGATTGGCACTGAGCGCCGTTGCCTTCCTTCCGGCCTCTCCCTATTGTCGGGCTGCTTGTCCTATTGCGGCGCGCATCAGGTTGATAACGGATTTGACGACATGACGAAATCCTGGCTCCTAACCTTGTCGATCGGCCTTCTGCTGGCGCTGCAGATACCCGGGCTTGCCTATTCCGGCCCGGCTGAGGACGCGCTTGCGGCGCGAAACCCCTCGCTGGCAGCGCTGCGCCAACAGAACGAGAAGGCCTTTGCTGCGGCGACTGCGATCATCGCCGAACACGAACGCGCCAAGGGGCTGGCGCCCGGCGAGGCGAAGCTGCCCGATGCGACCTCGCCCGGCCGCGACATGGGCTCGGGCCCCGGCAAGGAATTCACGATCGACAATCCGGATATTCTCTGGCTCTACAATTCCTCTCCCGAGGGAATGAGCGACCTGATCTCGATTTTGAAATCAGCCGGGCAAAAACCCAAGAACTAACCGTCACCTCGCAGTCGAACGGGACTATAAAAGGCACCGGATATTGCCGAGCGTGAGTCTTGCTCACGTCTTTGCCTTGGCGGATTCTTCCCGGCTCCAAATAATTTGTAACCCTCCCTCAAGCAAGACAGGCGAAGCCATCCCAATTTCGCCAGTCAGTGCTATTCTCATCTTCAACACAGTGTGAGATGTTCGAAGAGGAGGTTTTTCAATGCCGAACCGTAAAGCCATCCTGGCAGCAGCCACCTTTCTTTCGTTCTTTTCGGTGGTTCCCGCCGTCGAGGCGCAGAACGAACGCACATTGACCGAAGCGCCGGCGCAGACTGGGCCTGTCAGCATCACCTTCGATCGCGCTGAAGCCAAATACGCCATCGGCGAAGTTGTCGGCCTCTTCATCCAGTCGACCGAGAATGCCTATGTTACGGTGCTGAACGTCTCGCCGAACGGCGCGGTCGTGAAGCTTTTCCCGAACAAGTACCAGACGGACGCCCTTGTCGGCGCCGGCAAGCGCGTGCAGGTGCCGGATCCGGCAAGCGGCGCCAAGCTGCAGGTTTCAGGCCCGGTCGGCCAAGAGCAGATCAAAGTATTCTATTCCTCCAAGCCGCTGACCATCTTCGCCGATCTCGGCGGCAGCGGCGGCGGTATGTTCCGCTCGATCGACGGCGGCATGGATGCCGTTTCCCGTAGCCTTGAAGAAGCCCGCAGCCTCGGCACCAAGATCAGCAGCAAGACGCTGATGCTGACGACGGTCGATAGTCCGGCTGCCATCCCGCCCGTCGCAGCCGCCCCCGCAGCGAAACCGGTCGAGCAGGCTGCAAAGCCGCCCGTTGCGCCGAAACCTGCGGCTGCTCCGAAGCCGAAGCCGGTAACGAAACAGGAAGTCGCCAAGAAGCCGGAAACGGTGGTGGAAAAACCGAAGCCGGCTGCCCCGAAAAAGGTCGCGCCGAAGCCTGTCGAGCAGGCAACCCAGCAGCCGCCGAAGAAATACAAGATCGTCACCAATCTGGCGCCCGGCCAGGAGCTTGCCGCCGACGAACTGGAGCTGATCGGTCCGGCCGACACCACCTCATCCACCCGGCCGACCCAATATAAGCAGCCCACGCAGTACAAGCAGCCGAGCCAGTCTTCGCAGACGAAGATGCCGAAACTGCCGATGCCGCAGATCAAGATGCCGCAATTCAAGCTTCCCGGCGGTTTCAGCATCAAGATGCCGCAGCTAAATCTCGGCCGTTCGGCCGAACCTGGCCAGACCGGGGAGGAGATCGTGGTAGCGAACGCCGATACGCCTGTTTGCACCGCCCTTCTCGACAAGCTGAACACCGCCGTCGCCGCCAAGGATATCGGTGCTGCCGCGGCTGAGGCCGATGCGATCGCCGTCAGCGCCGATTGCGGCCAGTTCCAGGTGAATGCCCAGCGCCGCGTCGCGGCCCTCAGGCTTTCAGCAGCCCAGGAGATGATGGCCGCCAACCAGCCGGTCGCCGATTACGAGCCGCTGCTTGTCGCCGCCGACAGCCCGCAGGTTCTCTGGCAGGCCTCCGCCACGCTCGGCGAGATCTATTTCTCCGCACGCCGCTTCGCCGATGCCGCCGCCGATTACCAGCAGGCGATCGAGATCATCAAGAACGAGACCCGCACGCCGAAAGCGCCGTCCGCCGAGACGATCTCCGATCTCATCCAGCGCGCCGCCCAGGCCCGCATCCTTGCCGCCAACCCGACGAGCGACAATCCTGAAGGTAGCTTCGTGCCGGCCGAGAAGGACCACCGCAGCGGCGTGCTCGGCGGCATCTATTCCGAGAATGTGCGCGGCATCGTGCCGGTCTCCATTCCGGTTCCGATCACCTTCGACTTCAACAAGTCGAGCTTCACCTCGATCGGCACCGAAGCAGCCCAGGAATTGCTGGAGGCGCTGAAGGAGCAGAAGCCCGGCCGCATCATCCTCGTTGGCCATACCGACCGGCGCGGCGGTGACGACTACAATCAGAAGCTTTCCGAACGCCGCGCCCAGGCCGTCGCCGACTTCCTGAAGAGCAACGGCCTCGACGCGACAATCGACGCCGAAGGCCGCGGGGCATCCGAACCGGTGGACGTCACGGCAACCGCAAACCTCACCGAAGACGATGTCGATGCGCTGAACCGCCGCGTCGAATGGCGCCGCGAATAGGCCGGGCGAGGGGGAATCTGGCCATGACCGCATTCGTTTCCATGGCCGCAGCACTTGCCCTCCTCACCATGGCGGCCACCGACAGCCTGGCAAAGGTGATCGAGGCGCCCGAGCGTGGTGCAGTCAGGGCCGTGCTGATCGGCATCGACCTCTACCGCAATGTTCCGCCGCTGCACGGCGCCGTCGCCGACGCCGACGACCTTTCGCTTTCGCTGCGCTCGGTCGGCGTCGAGGACATGACGCTCTTGAAGAACGGCGCTGCCGACCGCGAGGGCATTTTTCATGCGATCGAGGCCGTGACGGAACGGGCAGGGCCTGGCGACCTGATCGTGCTCGGCATCGCGGGTCACGGGTCGAGCGAGCCGGAACGCGTCAAGGGTTCCAAACCGAGCGGCCGCGACGAAGTCTATATCCTTGCAGGCTTCGACACCCGGCTGCCGGGATCGCGCGAGCGCATCTTCGGCGACGAATTCAAGACGCTGATCCGCAAGCTCGAGGCCAAGGGCGCCGATGTCGTCTTCATCGCCGATACCTGCCATGCCGGCGGCATGACCCGCGACGTCGATCCGCGCGGCGCCGAGATCACCTGGCGTCAGGCGCCTTCCTATACGATCGAGGAGGACGATCTCGCGCCGATTTCGACGACGGCGGACGCGCTGTCCACCGGCTTCGATTTCAAGCGGCTGACCTTTCTCGCCGCCGTCGACGAAAACACCAAGTCGCCGGAAATATCAATTCCCGGCATTCCGCAGAAACGCGGCGCGCTGAGCTATGCCACCGCCCGCGCCTTCGAAGGGGCCGCGGACCGCAACGGCGACGGCGCCGTCAGCCGCCGTGAACTGTTCGAATATGTGCGCCAGGCGGTCTATCAGTTCACCAACCAGCGACAGAACATCTTTACCGAAAGCGCGCCCGGAACCGATCTCGATCGCGCGGTCGTCTATCATTACGAAGGGGCGGGGGCCCAGGCGGCGGAGAAATCAAAAACTCCGCTGCCCGCCGAGCCCGCGTCGATCAGCGTTGCCGCCCTCGGCTCCGAGCCGGTGCTGCAGGGGATTGTATCAGCCGTCACGTCGTTCAAGCTGACGGAGGGTGCTGATGCCGAACTCGTCTTCGATCCCGAAAAACGCGAGGCGATTGCCGGCGGCGATGTCGTCGCCTCCGGCGTCGGCGCCGGGGATATGCCTTTCGTCGTCGACCGGATGGCCGCGCTCGATGCGCTGAAGCGGCTCTCCGAGACCAACCCGCAGACCGTGCGCGTGACGCCTTCCGACACCGTCCATCGCGAAGGCGAGCGCGTCGGCGTCACGGTTTCGGATCTATCAGCCCGCAAGCTCGTGCTCTTCGACGTCACCGGCAATGGGAGCGTACAGTTCCTCTATCCGAACGAGAAGGAGGTCGATGCCGAGATGTCTCAGACCTTCGATCTCGACCTTTCCGTCGTCGCACCTTTTGGCACGGACCTGCTCGTCGCCGTCACCTCTGAAACCCCGATGCCCGACCTTATTGAATTCCTGAAGCAGAACGACAGGCGCCGCACCGCCGGCAATATCGCCAAGCGCCTCGGCGAATTCCTGCCCGAGGGCGCGCGCCTCGGATTCACGGTCCTCTATACCTCCGCCGGAGCCAAGCTATGAGCACGCCGATCAGCAGGATCCTCAACGTTACGGCCGTCATGCTGCTGCTCGGCTCTCCGGCTCTTGCGCAGCAGGATACCGATTTCGCCGGTGAAGATGGCGGGCGTGTCATCGGCGGCCAGACGGCCAAGAAGGGCGAATGGCCCTGGCAGGTGAAGATCCTCGCGCCCGACCCCGAACAGCGCGGCCGCTTCGGCGGCCATTGCGGCGGCTCGCTGATTTCGCCGCGCTGGATATTGACGGCCGCCCATTGCGTCACCAGCGGCCGCTCCGGCAAGCAGGATCTCTTCGCCCGCGACCTGCTGATCGTCGAGGGCAAGTCGAAGATCGACAAGGTGATCGCGGTCGACGGGCCCGACAAGCCGGGGCTTGCCGTGGAAGAGGTGATCATCCACGAGGATTTCGACCGCAAAGTATTCGCCAACGACATCGCCCTGATCAAGCTGAGCGAGCCCGCCAAGTCGAAGCCGGCGATCCTTGCCTCGGCCTCCGATGACGAAGTGGAGGCCGCAGGCCACCCGGCCGTCGTCACCGGCTGGGGCTACACCAAGGCCGATCACGGCTGGGACGACAAATACCTGCCGACCGAGCTGCAGGAAGTGGAACTGCCGATCGTCCCGCGCGAGGACTGCCGCGCCGCCTACCGCGACAGCTCGATGCGCATGAACCCGATCGACGAGCGCAATGTCTGCGCCGGTTATGCCGAAGGCGGCAAGGATGCCTGCCAGGGCGACAGCGGCGGGCCACTGGTTGCCCAGCGTCCCGACAAGCGCTGGATCCAGCTCGGCATCGTCAGCTGGGGCGCCGGCTGCGCCGAGGCGGAGCACTACGGCGTCTATACTCGTGTTGCCGCCTTCCGCGACTGGATCGCCGCAAAGACCGATGGTGACGTGCCGAATGTTGAAGGGCCCGCTGCCGACGATCAGGTCGCGTCCACCACGACTGGTGGCGGGACGAAGCAGCGGCAGTCCGGGCAGAAACTGGCCAATCTCACCATTACCACCCCGCCCGCCGGCGATACCGCGCCGGCTGCTACGACCGAAACGCCCGCCAGCGATACTCCGCCGGCTGACAAGCCCGTCGCCGACGAACCCGCCGTTCAGCCGCCCGTCGTCCAGACGCCGGTGATCGAAAGCTCGCCCGGCGACCGCGCGCTGTTGATCGGCATCGACGATTACGAGATGCGCGAGGCGAAGCTGACCGGGTCCGCCACCGATGTGAAAGCGATGCAGGTCTTCCTCGTCAAGACGCTTGCCTACCGCCCGGAACAGATCCACACGCTGACCAACCGCAAGGCGAGCCGCGAGGCGATCCTTGCCGAAATCGACGACTGGCTGGTGCGCCAGTCGACGCACGGAAGCCGCGTCTTCCTCTATTTCAGCGGTCAGGGCTCGGAGGAAATGGGGGCGGAGGCGACGACCAGCCCGACGCTGGTTGCAGCCGATGCCAAGCTGGTGCGCGAGGGCGGCAAGGTGACCGTCACCAACCAGATCCGCGAAACCGAAATCGCCGCAAGGCTGAACAGCCTCAAGGACCGCCGCGTCACGCTGCTGATTGATGCCTGCCATGTCGGCCCCGGCAGCCGCAGCGCGGTGGCCGCACCCTCCGGCACCGTGCGTTGCCTCGGCCCGGCGCTGGCAGCGCTCGAACCGCCGAACAAATCTGGCAAGGAAGCGAAATTCTCCTTCGGCGGCGAAAACGCCATGGTCTGGTCGGCCGTCAACGCGGGGCAATGGGCGCTCGTCGACCGCGAGGCCAAGCCGGCGCTCGGCGTCTTCACCCGCCACTTCATCGAAGGCGTCCAGGATGGCGTGGCGCGCGCGGCCGACAAGCCGAATGTCAGCAATGCCGCTTTGCTCGATTATGTCCGGCGCAAATCCGACGAATATTGCCGGACGCATGCCGAGGATTGCCGCTTCACACCGGTGCCACAATTTTATGGCCAGCCGGATGCGCTTGGCCGGGATGTGATCACCGGCGAGCAGGCGAAGACGGCAGTCGCCGCCGTCGAGAACACGCTGAAGAGCGACAACGAGGCGGGCGTCGCCGTCGACGTGCTGCCCGGCACCGCGGTCAGCATCGGCGACAAGGTGGCGATGCGCGTCTCCACCAAGAAGTCCGGTTACCTGATCCTGGTCGATATCGACGCCTCCGGCAAGCTGACGCAGCTTTACCCGAACAAGCGTTCCATGGGCCTGAAACCATCAGCCAAAAGCGGCGACAACCGGCTCGATCCGGCCCGGCCGGTCGTCGTGCCCGATGCGCGCAATCCCTATACCGGCTTCGAATATGTGGTGGAGGGGCCGGCAGGCGTCGGTATGGTCGTTGCCATCCTCAGCGACAAGCCGATCGAAGTGCTCGACCTGCCGGATGTGCCGACGCCGCTCGTCGGCCAGCGCGCCGCCTTCAACTATGTCTACGATCTCGCCCGAAGCCTCAGGATCGTCGGCGACGACGAGACCGGCGCCCAAGGCAAATGGTCGTTCGATTCCAAATTCTATCGCATCCGCTGAACAGGAGCGAACCATGCCGAAATCCACTCTGCTGGCGGGTCTTGCCGCTTCCCTGTTGGCGCTTGCTCCGGCTCATGCCGGCGACAGCAAGGCGATGCTTACAGCGCAAGCCGGGCTCGCCGCCGAACTGATCGAACGGACGCTGGCAAAGGAGGGTGCTGCCAATATCATGGTGTCGCCGGCAAGCCTTGCCGCAGCACTCGGTCTTGCCGCCCTTGGCGCCTCCGAGCAAGGCAAGGCCTCGATCGCCAAGGGCCTCGGCTTCGGCGGCGAGGCGAAGGGACCGGAGATGGCGCTTGACGCCATGACCCCCGAGAAGCCGGCAGCGGCGGATGCGCCTTTGGCGACGGCGGTTGCGATCGTCTTCGACGACAGGCTGGTGCTCGTCCCCAATGCGCTCTCTATGCTCGCCGGCCACCGCATCAATCCTTCGATCGAGGATCTCGACGGACCGAAATCTGTCGAGCACATCAACGGCTGGGTCAAACAAGCAACGCGAGGCGCCATTCCTGTCATCCTGGACGCACCGCCGGGCGGCGGCTTCGTCAGTCTTGGCGCGCTCTCCTTCAAGGCGCGCTGGAAGACCTCCTTCGATAGGGAAAGCCCGGCAAGCCCGTTTCAGCGGCCGGATGGGTCGACGATTTCTGTGCCGATGATGCATCTTGCCGGCGATGGCCAGAGGTTCCGCTCCAACGAGAAATTCACCGCCGTCGACCTTGCCTATGCCGGCGAGAGCTACAGTATGGTCGTGGTGGCGGCGCGATCCGGCAAGGGTGTCGGCGGCGCGGACCTGAAGGCGCTCGCTTCCTGGCTGCAAGGCGAGAAATTCGAAGCGGCCAAGGGCGAAATCTTCCTGCCCCGCTTTTCCCTGAACGACGGGCGTGATTTGATGCCGATACTCAATGCGATGGGAGTGGCGCCCGAGAAGGCCAAGGATGCGGGTTTCCCGGGTTTCACCAAGGAAAACATCCGCTTGTCGCGCGTCCTGCAGAAGACGATGATCAAGGTTGACGAAAACGGGACGGAGGCGGCAGCGGCCACGGCTGTTATCACGGAACGCAGCATCGATCCGAAGCTTGTTCGCGTGGTCGCCGATGCCCGTTTTGCCTTCGCGCTGCGCGATACCAAGACCGGCCTGCTGCTCGCTGCAGGCCTGATCGGCGATCCATTACTGGCAGGCGAATAGAATTCGGTTTCATGAATGCAATGAATGCAGGGGGACACGTGCATGAGAAGTGATCTGATCGCCCGCTACACGATCGGCGAACCGATCTATGAAAACGAATTCATCGTCTATCCGGCCCAGGACAAGCGGATGGACCATTCGGTCTTCATCGTCGCGCCCGATATGGCGCTGAAACTGGACAAGGCTCGTTTCGAGCGGGTCTGGACCTCCATAAACGAGGCCAAATCGCTCACGGCCCGGCGCTTCGTCGAAATCGAGGACCTCATTCCGCCGTCGCCGGAAGACGACAATTTTTATATCGTCGAGAAGCGGCCATCGAAAACGCTGCACCAGTATCTCGACGAAACGGAAATGGTGGCTTACGAGCGCGCCGTCGAAATCGGCCGCCACATCCTCGAAGGCCTGGCGACGCTGCACGGCGCCGGTTATGCCCACAACGCCCTGACGGACCAGTGCATCTATGTGTCGGAGGATTATTCCGGCCTGTCGGTGCGGATCGGCAACCTGCACCTGATCTCGAAGATCGGCGAGCACATCATCCCGCCCTACGTGCCGGAATTCGGCGCGCCGGAGATCTATGCCAGCGGCACCTTCTCCGCCTCATCGGCACTCGATATCTACGCCATGGGCATGATCGCCTACAAGCTCTTCCTGCCGCGGCAGACCTATGCCAGCGTCTTCGACAGCGTCATGGTCTGGGAAGACGAGCACCAGCGCGAGCAGAGCTGGAAGAACATCCATCTCGACCCTTCCAACGTCTTTCCCCGCTTGGACGTGCTGATCCCCGGTTTCCCCGAGGGGCTTGCAAGCCTTGTGGAAAGGATGCTGAGCCGCGACCCGGCCGCGCGACCGCGCATGGGCGCCGATGCGCTGGGCGAATTCGCTCGCGTCACGACTGGTATCCAGCCGATGTCGTGGGATCCGCGCGGCGGCATGCAACAGCAGCTGGAGGCGCCGAAGCCGAAAAAATGGACGCTTGCCAAGCTGTCCATGATCGGCGCGCTGCTCTTGATCTGCATCGGCGTCGGTGTCGTCACCATCCCGAAGCTGCTGCGCCCGGACCCGAAGCTTGTCGCCGATGTCGGTACCTGGAAGAAGGAGGCCGAAAGCCGCAAGCAGAAGGCGATCGCCGCCAAGGCGCCGGAGCGCCCTTCCGGTGACCAGGCAAAGCTCGCCTATGATACCGGCGCCGCGGCGCTGACATCGGCCGACGCGCTGCTCAAGGACGAAGACTATGAAAAGGCCCTTCCGGGCTTCCAGACGGCCGCCATCAATCTCGGCAACGCGCTGATCGGTATCTCGAAGGAGAATGCCGAAAAGGCAAAAGCTGCCGCGTCTGCCGCCGGCGGCGACAAGGCGCCAGGTTTTGCCGAGGCCGACGCCAAGATGAAGACTGCCGTCGAGGCCGCCACTGCCAAGCAGATGCATGCTGCGGTCGACGCCTACGACGCATCGAAAACGACATTTGACGACCTCGCCAAAGCGCTGACCGCGCTGACGGCGGCCGAAAAGGAGGCGGTGGCAAAGCGCGAAACGGTCGATCGCATCGGCGCCGGCGATAGCCCCGACGTTAAGAAGGCGAGCGGGCTGATGACCGAGGCCAAGGCCAAGGCCGAGCAGTGGCAGATGCCGGCCGCAACCTCAGGCTATGGCGATGCCGCCAAACTGTTCGACGCCGTCATCGCCGATGTCATGGCGGCAAAGGACGAGGCGACGGCGCTGAAGCAGAAAGTCACCGATCTCAACGCCTCGATCGCCACACGCGCCGGTGCGGCCGATCCGACGCTTGCGGCCCTCGCCCCGAAGATCGGCGAGGCCGACGGCCGTTACACTGCGGAAGCCTATAAGCTCGCGATCGTTGCCTACCAGCCGATCCTTGCCGATCTCGAGGCGCTGTCGGCACGCGGCTTCTGCCCGGTATCGCAGACGCTTGCCTTCGAGACCGTTCCGGCCGGAAGTTATTCACTGGAGAATGTCCGGCTGATGACCTCGTCGATGAAGGAGCTCGGCGGCATGCTTGGCGTTGCCAATGGCGCCGTGACGATCGACAAGTCCTTCTGCATGCAGACGAAGGCGGTCACCCGTGCCGAGATGGCAGAATATTACACCGCCAATTCCGATCCTGCCGCCGCACAGGCCTATGCCGACAATCCACAGCAGCCGGCCGACGACGTGCCGCTTGCCGTGGCGCAGAATTATACCGCCTGGCTGTCGAAGCAGCTGAACGCCCCCGTCCACCTGCCATCGGCGACGGAGTGGATGGCAAGTGCAGCGAAGGTCACGCTGGAAAAACTGCCCGACAATGGCGATATCATCCTGCAATGGAGCGCCACCCCCTGCGAAGCCGGCGGCAATGTCGCCTTCATGGCGCAGGAGGGCTCGACCTTCGTCGTCTGCTCCGACGCGTCGGCCGGCGGCATCTTTCGGGTTACTGCAGAATTGCGGTGAGCGCGGCGAAAAATGGGACCGAATAGGGAAGTTTGAGCGCCGTTTCTGCTTCATTCGGCAGCTCGCGTTCAAGCCGCATTATTCGACAAATTTCAATTCCAAATTTCAAAATACGCGCGTATATTGAACTGGGGACTGCAGTATCCGTGCCTTGAGGGGTCGAGGACAATGTGCTGGAACACATCATCAGCATTCACGCCGGTTGGGTTTGCTTTGCGAGGCCCGGCATCTCGCAAGATCGTATGGACGCTGGGCGACGCGGCGCGTCTCCTGATCAACGACTGGCCTTGCGATGACGGCGAGGAATATGTGGCTGCCGTCAAAGCCTGCGTCGACGCATTGAGCGGCAAGATTGCCCCGGAACAATTCCGGGAAGCGCTTCTGCGTGCGGCCGATGAGGCGGGTATTGCTACCCTATCGCTCGTCCGGCAGGGAATGGGAGAGCGACGACCGGACCTTCCCCCAATGATGCGAACATAGGCCTTGTTTCCAGGGGCTATCCGCCTATCGACGTTACGTTTGCGCCAGGACCAGTCGTTGGGATCGGTGTGAAGGAACGACCGATTTGAGGCCGACAGGGGAACGACCGCTTCCTAGATGGTAGCGCTGAAAGCTGGGCCGACTGAAGGGATGACGAACGGAGCGACGGCCCTTACTTCACCGTGATGGCAATGCCGCTGAGATCGGCGTTTACTTGCAGGCCTACCTGCTTGCCTGAGAGTTCGAGTTGGGCGCCCTTGTCATTGGTCATGACGATTACCTGTGCCCCTTTGCCGACCGCGCCGCCACCGCCAGCCGCACCGTAGACCCCCGTCACATCCCGGGCGCGGCGAATGTGGCGAACGGCACCATGGAAATAGGTCTTAGAAGCCCCGAAAGCGAGGCCGCCCGAAATGCCGCCGACAGAAATGGGATAATGGCGACCATGGAAGGTCAGCGTGCCCTCGCCTCCAGAACCACCCACAAAGAAGGCAGCCTTGTAGACTGAGAAGCTGATCGTACCACTGTCGGCATGCGCGGAGCCGGCAAAGCTGATTCCTGCTGCAGCGATAACCGCAGCCGCGACTGAACGATATCCAGATGAAATCTTCATGATGCGAGTCTCCTCAAAATCGAGGCTTACCCAGCCAGGAGGGAACGTAAGCGCCATGCCAAAGTCACTGCTGAAACAATCTCGCCCGTCATTAGTTCCAAACACGCGGCCAGAATCCGGCTGCGAAAAGGCCGTCACAAAGCGCGGCGGATGGCAAACATAGTCTCGGTGGCAGGGCCGGTGGCAGCTAAAGCTTTCCGGGCAACTTCAAGAACGACTTCTACGGCCGGATAGCACCACAAGCAGATCTGCCGTTTTGGCGGTGTGCTAGTTGCGGCGCGTCGATGGGTGTAGACTGCCGACACTATTGCATGTTCATGCAAGGCAATGATGATGGGTACCCCCACGCTTGACCGGAAGCTGCTCGCGATCCTAGCGGCGGATATGGTCGGCTACTCGAAGGCGATGGAGGCCGATGAGGCCGGCACCATCAAGCGACTGAAGGCCATCCGCGCCGAACTGATCAATCCCGCCATCTCTCAGCGCCATGGCACCGTTATCAAGCTAATGGGTGACGGCACGCTCGTCGCCTTCGACAGCGTGGTTGATGCGGTTGCCTGCGCCGCGGAGTTTCAGAATGTCGTGGCGGCGCGCAACGCCGACCTACCGGAGCCTGAGCGCATCGTATTTCGCGTCGGGATCAATCTGGGCGATGTGGCCCTGGTGGATGGCGATGTCTATGGGGATGGGGTGAATGTCGCCGCGCGGCTGGAGCATTTGGCCGAGCCGGGCGGCGTGGTGGTGTCGGGCACGGCATACGATCATCTCCAGGGCAAACTCGACTGGCCGCTCGATTTCGCCGGCGAGCAGCAGGTCAAGAACATCAGCCGCCCGGTACGGATGTATCGGCTGAGGCTCGACGGCAAACGGGCGCGTCGGCCCCTTCTCAAAATGATACCGCGCTGGGCCAAGGCGGCTGCAGCGGGGATCGTGGCGCTAGCTCTGGCGGGCGGCGGGGTCTGGTGGTTCTTGCAGCCCGAACCCTTGAGTGGCAAGCCTTCGGTGGCAGTGCTGCCCTTCAACAATTATGGCGGCGACGAGGCCAGCGGGCGTCTGGCCGATGGCCTGACTGAGGACATCATCACCGACCTCGCGCGGTTTCCCGAATTCGAGGTGGTGGCGCGGAATTCGACGGAAGTTTATAAAGGCAAGCCCGTGGATGCCCGCCAGGTCGCAAGCGCGCTCCATGTCGGCTTCGTACTGGAAGGCTCGATCCAGCGGCAGAGTGGCCGGGTTCGGATCACAGCACAGTTGATCGATGCGAAAACCGGCCACCATCTTTGGTCGGAGAATTGGGACCGGCCCGCTGAGGACGTGTTCGCCGTTCAGACCGAAATCGCAGAACAGGTCGCCAACCGCCTCGGCGGCGGAGTGGGACTGATTCAAGAGGCCGGGCGGGCTGCAGCCAAACGCAAACGGCCTGAAAACCTGAATGCCTATGATTACTATCTTCTCGGGTCCGAGAAGATCGAAAAGCTCACCAAAGCCGATGACGAGGAGGCCATCACGTTTCTCAACCGCGCCGTCGAACTGGACCCCGGGCTGGCACGGGCCTGGGTAGAACTTTACCATGCTCATGATCTGATGGGTGTGTTTGGCGTCGATCCCGAAAGCAACCGCAAGGTGGCCGCCGATGTGGCCGAACGCGCGGTGCGGCTTGATCCGAGCGACGCTGAAGCCCATGCGGTGTTTGGTATGAGCCTTGCCAATAAGGGCGATATGGGCCGCGGCAAGTCCGAATTCGACACGGCCCTTCGTCTCGCACCGGGTTCGTCCGAAATCCTGACTTTTTACAGCGGCTATGCAGCACGATTCGGTGAACCAGAACGCGGTGCTCAAATGGTCGACAAGGTCATGCGGCTCGACCCGAATTATCCGATGTGGGCGTCCAACTTCTTCGCACCTGCCTATTTTATGGCGGGGCGGTATGAAGACGCGGTGACGATGTTGGAGCGCATGACGCCCAACAACTACCAAAGGTGGACTTGGGTGGTCCGTAGCAGCTCGCTTGCGGCACTGGGCCGAACCGATGAGGCGCATGCCTCAGCTATGGAAACTCTCAAGCAGCACCCCGAGGTGACTGTCGAGAGCATGATCAGTGAACCCGGCCTAAGCATAATCGAGCGCAATCGGTTCACAGAGACAATGCCGCTCGCTGGCTTCCCGGCATGCGCCAAGCCCGAGGCGCTGGCGAACCTCGCCAAGCCTGTGCGACTGCCGGAATGCGAGGCGGGGAGGGCCAAGCCCCCCGGGCAGCCATAGAGCAGACCTGTGCAACGCGCGCGCCTCTGATCACCCCGGCACCGGCGAGCATTGCCTGCTGCAGGCCTGCCATCAGCGGCGGGCGGGCGGCTTCGTGGCGGCGCGGCGCTGCAGCGCGAAGCGCGCGGCCGAGCAGTTGATGTCGGGAACGAGATCGTAGGTCTGCTGGTAGAGGCTCTGCGCCAGCGTATTGTTGCCGCGGTTTTCCGAGGCAAGGGCGGCAAGGGCCGTGCGTTTGTAGGCCTCGACGATTGGTTCGGCGGCCTTTGCCAGTGCGGCGTCATCAGACGGTTCGGCTGCCAGCGAAAGGGCGGCATAGGTTGCCTCGCCATCCCTGCCGACGCGGCCGCCGACAGCCCCGTTGAAACTTTGCTCAGACACCTGGCGCATGCGCCTGGCATTCTTGATGCATGTCGGAATGCGGCCGGCTTCCGCATTGATGCGCTCTGCCGTCGGGCCGCTTTCCGCGCTGCTGCCGCCGGACAGGATCACGTAGCCGATGATGCCGACGATGGCGAGATAGGCGACACCCATGCCGGCCAGAAAGGCCGGCTGTTTGAGGAGCGACTTTTTCGGCTTGTCGTCACTTGCCTTGGAGGCCCCCTTCTTCGGCGCTTCCTTGGCGGCGGCCTTGACGACGAATTGGAATTCGACGTCCTTGCCGAGACGGAAGCTGTCGCCGGCTTTCAGCGACGCCGTCTGCAACAGCGCTTCGCCGCGCAGCATGATCGGGTTCAGCCCCATTCGGCGAATGATGAAGCCGCCGTCGCTTTGCCGCTCGATGCGCGCATGGATCGGCGCCAGGAACGGATCGTCGACGACGATATCGGCATTAGCAGCCCGGCCGATCGACATTTCCGGCCGGTCGAGCACATGGCTGCGGCTCTGGCCGCCGGGACCGGTCTGCAGAAGGCTTGGTTTGTTTCCGCGAAAGAAGGAAAAAAAGGCCATGATCAGAACATCCCACTCGACATCATCTCGACAATTGCAGGCGCCAGCACCAGAAGCAGGATTGATACGACGATCATCATCGCCGGCATGACGATCTTGGCCTTCAGCTTTTCACTGGCCCTGTCGGCCTTTTCCCAGCGGCGGAAACGCAGGTCGCGCGCATGTTCGCGCAACAATTCGACGCGGTTGCTGCCCTCGACTTCGCCCTGGATCACGGCGCGGATGACGCGGATGACCTCTTCGGCGGTCATGCGGCGCTCCAGCCGCTGCAGCGCCTCGATCATGCCGGTGCCGAGCGCCACGTCCTTCAGCGTCTGTTCGATCTCCTCGCTCATGACGGTGCCGGGTGCGGCCTCGGCATAAAGTCTCAGGCTTTCCGGCAGCGTCGCCTGCGCCTGCTGCGTCATGACGACGAGATCGAGGAAATAGGGAAATTCGCGCGAGATGCGTTCCTTGCGGTCCTGCGCCTTGTCGTCGGCGACGACCCAGAAATAGATGGCGGGGATCAGGCCGAGGATCAGCCCGGCCACCAGCCCGCCGATCACGCTGCCGCTGGCAATGCCGAACAGCAGGCCGAGCACGACGAAACCGAAGAGGCTGAGAACCACGAGAAGTGCGATATATTCCCGTCCCGTGACGCCGCCGAACGGCCGGCCGGCATAGATCAGCTTCTGCTCGAGCTGGGCGCCGTAATCGGCCAGGAGGGCCTCGAAATGCGTCAGCACGAATTCGACCGGGGTGCGCATGCCAATGCTGTCGACGATATTGGGTGGCGGACCATCGCCGCCGGCGGACCGGCGCACCACCTGAATGCTGCCGAGCAGATCGCCGATCCACCAGACGAACAGTGCAGCGGTGATCCCGGCAAAGACGACGGCGATGAGGCCAAGAGGTATCTGAGACATCAGACCGACACCTTCATCATCGAGCGCATCCAGAAGAAACCGGTCGCGTAGAGGATGGCGCCGACGATCGCGATGACGATGCCGATGGCGTTACCGAACACCTTATCGATCAGTTCAGGCTGGCCGAAGAAGATCATCAGGATCATGAACAGCGCACCGCCGTTGACGACGCGGAAATTCATGCGCGCCTGCGACGACGAGGTGGTGATCTTCTGATCGAGCTTCCAGATTTCCTTGAAGGATTTCGACATTTCCGTCAGCGGTTCGGAAATGTCGCCGCCCTGGCGGGCAAAGAGACCGAGGGCCGCATCGACCATCTTGAAGTGCAGGCTCGGCACGTTGCGGCCGTGGCGGTCGAGCGCCTCGACCAGGCCGATGCCGAGCTTCTGTTCGCGGGCAATGCGCTCGAACTCGCGCGAGGCCGGCATCTGGCCGGTATCGGCTACCGCATTGACGGCGATGGCAAGCGGCTTGCCGGTGCGCACCGCCGAGACGATCTGGTCGACGGCGTAGGGAAGCTGCGATTCGATTTGCAGCCAGCGGCGCTGCAGAAAATAACGGATCACGCCCTTGGGGAGGAAGATCGCGACCGGGATGGCGATGACGAAGCCGAAGATCGGCCCGAAGATCAGTGAGATCACCAGGAAGACGACGATCGCCGTGATGCCGTAGGCGAGGATCATCGTATAGGGCGGAACGGCATCGCGCCCGAAGACCTGTGCTGCCTCGCTGGCGAGCGCAATGTCACGTTCGGTGGCGCGCAGCAACGGCGCCGGCCAGCGCACCGGCGCGCCCCAGACGAGCAGTCCCACTGTGACCGCGCCGAGGGCGACCGTAAAAATCTGCAGAATGCTGACATTCATGGTTTTCCCCCATCAGACGAACATGTCTAGTTTTTCGATTTCGCCGTCGTCGTTGAACTCGACGAGCTCGGCGACGAAGCTCGGCAAGTAGCCGGTGAAGGCATGCACGGCCTGGCCGCCGGCGCGGCCGACGAGATTGAAGATCGGCTCGACGATGATGAGGCCGGTATCCGGATCGATACCGATCACTTCGGAAATCTCCGTCACCGCGCGCCGGCCGTTCGCCAGGCGGTTCAGCTGCACGACGAGCTCGACGGCGGCAACGATCTGCTGGCGGATCGCCATGACAGGCAGCGAGCTCTGCCCTTGTAGCACCATCACTTCCAGGCGGGTCATCATGTCCTGCGGCGTGTTGGCATGCGCCGTCGTCATCGAGCCGGCATGGCCGGTGTTCATCGCCTGCAGCATGTCGATCGCCTCCGCACCGCGGCACTCGCCGACGATGATGCGGTCGGGCCGCATGCGCAGCGCGTTGCGCACGAGATCGCGGATGGTGACGCTGGTCTCGGACTCCGCCGTCTTCGGCCGCGATTGCAGATAGACGACATGGATCCCGTCGAGCTGCAGTTCTGACGTGTCCTCGACGGCAACGACGCGCTCGCCGACCGGGATGAACTGCGACAGGCTGTTCAAAAGCGTCGTCTTGCCGGAGCCGGTGCCGCCTGAGACGACGATGTTCTTGCGCGAGCGGACAGCCGCCTCGAGGAAGGCGCGCATCGGCTCGCTGAGCGCGCCGGCGGTCACCAGCTTGCTGATATCGAGCCGCGACTTGCCGCCGAACTTGCGGATGGTGAGGCAAGCGCCCTTGACCGCCAGCGGTGGAATGACGGCGTTGACGCGTGAGCCATCCGGCATGCGGAAGTCGGCCATCGCCTCGCTCTCGTTGATCGAGCGGTTGGAATCGACGGCGATGCGCTCGATCACCTTCATCAGCTGTCGCTCATTGGCGAAGGCGAAGGGGTAACGTTCCAGCAGGCCGAATTTTTCGACGTAGATCTCGTCATAGCGCGTGACCATGATTTCCGAGATGACGTCGAGATCCATCAGTTCGGAGATCGTCCCCCAGCGATACATCAGCTCCTCGATGCTGGAGCGCAGGTGCATATGGGCGATCTCATAGCGGTCGCCGGCGTTGAAAAGAGCCTGGCGGGACTGGAAGGCGGCGCTGAACCGCGTGTCGAGCTGGGCGAAGTCCGAGCGGGTGGATTCGAAGTTCAGCTTGAGCTGCAGGGCCGAAATCAGCGCCTTGCCGACGTCGAAGAGGCGGCGATTGTCCTGCTCCTCGCGCGACAGGGTTGCAGCATTCGATGAGGCGTCACGCCGGCCCGTGCGGGCGATGCGTTTGGCCAGCCAGCGATAGACGGCGTTCTTGATGACGAGGATGACGAGATCCTGCGGCGCAGCGTCGAGCGCCTCCTTTATGAACATGTCGAGGCGTTCGCGGATGCGGGTGCGCGTCTCCTCTCGGCCGAAATCGGCGGATTTCACCAGCCGGTCATATTGCGTGTCCTTCAGCAGGCGCTCGTGGATTTCCATCTGCAGGGCGAGCACACGTTCCTGATCGGGAAATTGCGTGACCGCTACCGCGGCCGCGGCCGGCTCGACGAGTTCGATCGTGACGTTCGGCACCCAGATCGACATGCCGGCCGATACCGCGACCGGCGTGCCGGCCCGAAGCGGCTGATCGTCGACGCGTGTCGGGTTGCGGCCGTGATGCTGCACCGACCAGCCCTGGCCCGATTTCCGCAGCACGAATTGCGGCGAGGAGACATGGCTGCCGCGCAGCCTCACGACGCCTGCGCCGGCCGGCAGCGTCAGCGTGCTGCTTTCGCCGACGAAATAGGTCTCGTTCGCCGAGAGCGGGATCACCTCCCGACCGCTGCCGTCCTCATAGGAAATCTTCAACAGCATGGCTCATTCCCCCGCGACGGTCACATGCGCGTCCAGTTGATGCTCGGCAGGTCTTCGACGGTATTGTCGGCCGGATTGCGCAGCACGAGATTGAGGCTGCCGTTCGACTGGCCCATGGCAAAAATCAGCATTTCGGCTTCCGACGGCGTCACTTCCACGGTCACATTGTTGTAGGTGCTGTTGGCCTTGGTGACTGCACCTTCCGCCGTCGTTGCCGCGCCGACGGCCAGCACTTTGACATTCTGCAGGAAGGTGCGGGTGACGACGCGGGTGCGCGAGCTGATGCCGAGTTTATAGTCCTGCGCCTGTTTGCGGTAAGCGTTGACATCGTTCTCGTCGGCGCCCGGATACTGGGTGAGATAGTTCTTCAGCATCTGCTCGACCGGCGACTGCGGCTGGGCTGGAGCCTGCGGCTGTCCGGCTGCGGCCGGCGCCTGACCCGGGACGGCAGGAGCCTGGCCACGGGCTCCCGGCTGGGCTGCTGCGGCTGGCGCCACGGGTTCGACCGGTTCGTCGACCGTGCCGAGGATATCGACATAGCTGCCCGGCTCGACGAAATGGCCGACAGCCGAGGCGGCGTTGACGGGAAGGGTCAGTGCCCGCTTGCCGGGTGCGATCATCGTCGTCAGGCGCCCGCCATCGGTATCGTCGAAATACTGGAAGAGCAGCACCGAGCCGGCCGGAATGTCGGCGGCGGCCGTCCTGTCCTTCAGCCATTCCTGATAGGCGCTGGCCGCGGGAACCGCGAGCTTTGCCAACGCCCCGAAGCTTTCCGGCAGCATCACCGGTTCGGCGAGCATGTCGGGCGTAATCGCCTGACCTCGCGTCACCTTCCTGTCGGGCTGGAGCCGCATGAAGGCATAGGCCACCTGCTCGTTCTTGACGCTCTCGGTCCAGAAGTAGAGCAGAACGCCGGTGATGAGCCCGACGATGACGGCCGCGATGAGCTTCCAGTTCATGGTGTTATTCCTTCGACGAAGGGTTGCCTGATTTGGATGACTTCGACGGTCCGGCCGTCGGTTTTACTACGGGTGTACAAGACATTGGCCTCGACGCTGCCGCGTCGGCCGTAAAGTGCCGTGATCCGGCCGTGCTGCGCTGGCGGCGTCTCGATGGTGAAGCCGTCGCGGGCAAGAAGATCGGCGCGCTGATCCGACCAGCGCGTGGCCGACAGCGTGCCTTTCGACACGACCGTGCGCGACGTGTGGCCCTTGTCGCGATCGCCGATATCGCTCAGCACCTCGACACCGGCCGGCGGACGCAGCGACATCGGCAGCTTGCTGACATCGGCGGGAGCCGCGAAGGCCGGCAGCGTCGCGGCTACATCCTCGAAGCGGCTCATCAGCACCTCGGTCATCGGCGCATCGGCGGGCCGGCGGATCATGATCGAGACGCCGGGGATCGGCGCCCTTGCCGAGGGATTGGCCGGATCCTGGCGTCTGAGATAGTCGAGGGCCGCCTCGCCGTCGCCGTCGAAGAACCGTACCACCACGGCAAGATCGTCGCGGATGCGGCTCATCTTCGGGACGATCAGCATGTTGGCGGCAATGACCGCAGTCAGCTCTTGCCTGTCGTTGCTTTTCGGCAGGGCAGGCCTTGTATTGACGGCCAATACCCGCAGCCATTCGTCGGTGATATCGGAAATGCTGCGATCGCTCTGATAGGGCGTGAATTCAAGCGGTTGGCCGTTGATGACGAGATCGCGTGGCGCCCGTTCCGGCGCGCCGACGATACCGGCCAGCATCGAATTCAGCGTCACTCTCAAGTCCTTGTAGATCTCGGCTCGAACAGGTGTGGCCATGGCGGCAGCAAGCCCGATGACGAGCGCCAAACCGGCGAGATGAACGGAGATGCGGGGCCCTTGTCTCATCTTATTTCGCTCCCGGAAAGACGCCGTCAAACAGATCGCCGGAATCGTCGGCCACGTCGCGAATTTCCCGGCGCAGCGTCGGATCGTAGCCGCTGCTCGTGGTGTCATTGTTGTGCGAGGCAAACAGTGTCGAATCATCAACCATGAACGCATCCTTCCAACGGAGGCTCCTGATCGTATCGAGATCGTCGGAATCCCTGAACTTGTAGACGCGGTCGGCTGTCGCGGTGACGAGCTGCGGCTTCTCATTGGCGAGGTCGCCGACTATGTCGCCGAAGTCGCGGCCGTCGCTCTTCAAGGTATTTTGAACATCGTCCCAGACAAAGGTGCGCTGCGGATCGCCGTCGCCTTCATGCGATGGTGTGCGCGAGCAGTTGATGGCGTCGCCCCCCGGCAGTGCCGGCAGAGCCGGGATCGGGAAGACATTCGAGAAATCCGACGTGCAGTTCAGCCCATTTGCCTCGGCGAAGGCGGCGTTGCGCATCGCAAGCATGGTTCCGACCTTCTTGGTGGAAATCTTGTTCGCGTGGATGACGAAAATCACGATCAGCAAGATGACCGGCGCGGCGAGCACGAATTCGATCGAGGCAAGACCGCGCCTGTCGCGGTGCAGCCGCATCAGCAGCCCGCGGCCCGGAGTGCCACCCATAGGCTCAGTGTGTGTTGACGGCAGCCCAGGCATTGGCTCCTCCTCGGTCGAAGACGCGGGTCAAGCCGGCAAAACTATCGGCCGCCGGGCTCTGCTTGATGGTATTGGAAACCTCGCCGATATCGTCGGCAAGCGTGGCGGGCGCAAGCGATGCCAGCCAGTCCTGGGTGTAGAGGTCGAAGGCCGTGTAATTGTGGACCCAGCTCTGCGCGAGCGCATAGGCGGACGGTGTCTTGTCCTTGAAGATGCGGATCTGCAGTCTGGCGCGCGGGGCGCGGGAGACGATCGCCAGCGTCTGGTAGTCGTCGAGCTGCTCGCCTCCAAAAGGCGTGAAGTTAAACGGTATGCGTCCTTTCAGCCAGTAAGGCTTCGGTAAGGAGATGACGGGCAGGGGAGCACCCGCCACGGAAATCGCGCCACCGGCTGGGCCGCAGACCTGGTTCCAGATCATGTCGAACTTGCGGGTGAAATCGTTCTCGTCTTTTGTCTGCTTGTCGGAATAGCGCGGCGGCACGTCGATCGGCAACTGGAAGGGGTTCACGACGCCGAACTCGATGCCGAAGAATTTCTCGGCGACATAGAAGCTGCCATCGAGCAGCAGTTCCTCCCACCAGCTGAGATCGCCAAATTGCTCGATGATCGCCTTGAACGGGACCTTGCTCAGATAGGCCGGGCCGAAGGCTTCATAAAAGATGTAGAAGTCCACTAAAGCATCGTCGATGCCGCTCTCGTGGTTGACCCAGTCGCGAATATGGCTGCCGTCGACGCCGCCTGCCGTCAGCGGACCCTTGCCGTTGGGGAACCCACGATTGGCAAACTCTCCGCGCATCAGAAACGGGTCCTGTCCTTCCGTGCCCTTGCTCATCGCCAGGCACATTTCAGCATAGGCCGCAGCGGGATTGATGCCGTCGCGATCGACCGGCAGGTTACCGCCCGCACCTTCTCCGGCCTGGTCGCAGGACTCACACGGCGGATGGAAGACGACGTGATCCGACTTGTTCAGGCGCACCAGATGCAAGGCTTCGTTGCCGACCCGCTGCGGAAAGCTCTCGACGAGGTAGTCGTTGAGATCATTCATCGCGTCGATGATGTCGCTAGACTTCACGATGAGGCCTAAGGGATCATAATCGACCTGTGCTTTTACCGTATATACAAGCGCCTTGGTGGCTCCTATCGCCCGGAACCCCTGGAACGCCAAGCAAGCACCGTAGATGATGCCGCCGACGACCGGGACCTTCTGCCAGCCCGGGCAATGGGGCATCGGCGGCATCGGCGGCAGGAGCGACGCCGGGCCCAAGCCTTCCGTGAAGGAATATTGGGCGAGTTTCGCCAGAATGACGGTCGAGCGCAGGGCCAGTTCCGCCGTCGTCAGCTGGAAAGCGACCGACGTGGCCATGACGACGGTTGCCTGCGACGATGCGACATTGTTCATCGCCATGATGTTGAGATAGCGCGCTTCCCAGTCGGCATGGACGAGAGCGGCGGCATCGGCGGTATCCTGCGTGCGCTGCTTGTCGTAGATCATCTGTCCCGTGTTCAGGATCCAGACGATCATCAGGGCAAGCGCGATCGTCATGTAGAGGATGATCGGTGACAGGAAGCCGCGTTCGTCGCGGTGCAGGCGTTTGATGAGGGCCGGTGTCATAGCAGGTTCACCTCCGCCGTCGAGATCGTGTAGTAGCGGCCGTCCTTCCTCTGACCGCGGGCAAAAACCCAGCCGGCATATTCGAGCAGCAGGAAGCGCGCTTCCACCTTGGCAGTGACCGGCACATGCGGCGAGCGGTTGATGGCGGCATAGAGCGCCATCGGCGCGCGGTCGACGGTCACGGTGACGTTCTGCGGATCGAACATGTAGCGGGCCTGGTTGCGCATCGCCCGCCAGTTCTTCGAAAGACCCGAGGCATCGGCAAGGCTTTTGAGCGCCTCTTCCGGTGGCTGGCAGGCGCCGACGCATTTCAGCTGGTCGTAGGGTGCGGCCGGGATCAGCGCCAGGCGGGCGGCAAGATCGGCCTTGCCGGCGGCAGCATCGTCGTCGCAGGTCCTGGCGTCGATCAAGCTCCGGATGGTGATCGGCAGGGCCGGGCAGAAATAGACGCGAGCGCTGCGCGCCGCCGCATAGGCGGCATAGTGGGTGAAGAGGTGGTTCTTGGCCAGGATGGTGAACTGGAAGACCACGAACATGAAGAAGACGAAGACCGGTGTCACGAGAACGAAATCCATCATCGTCGTGCTGCCGGAGGTATCGCCGTGAAGCTCCGATATCCGGCGCCGGCGGGCGGACAGCCGCGGCAGCAGCAGCATCGAGGCAAGCAGCATCATGGCGATCGCAAAGGTACCGAGGAGCGCGCCGTGATCCTGAGGGACCCAGAAGGTCCGCGAGTGCAGGATCGAACTCCAGAAGGCACCGTCGAAGATGGGGCGTTCGAGTTCCGCGCGCATTGCCGTTACCTCACGAGTGAAAGAGGGGTGAAATCGGGCATGAAAAGGCACCAGAGAAGTCCGAGTGCAGCGGCAACGCCGAAGCGCACGGTATGATGTGTTTCGCGCGGCTTCAGCACGGAAGCGGCATCGCGGAAACCAGCAGGCAGGAGAAGCGCAAACAGTCCGACCGTTCGGGCCAGCACGCTCCACTGAACACGCCTCGCCATGGAGAAAACGGCGATCACGCCGCCGACCATGAGCGATGCAAGGGTGACGTCGATGGCGGGCCAGAGGCCGAGAATGGCGCCGAGCGCCGCCATCAGCTTAACGTCGCCGCCGCCGCAGCTTCCGGCTGCGAAGGCGATGAAAAAGATCAGGCCGGCTGCAAGGAGGCCTGCGAAGGCAAGCCCTATTCCTGCGAGACCGCCGCTGACTGCCGCCAACATGAACCCGCCAAGCAGGCAGGGATAGGTGACGGCGTTCGGGATATGACCGTGGCGATGGTCGAGCACCGCCGCGGTCATGGTGCAGGCGACGGCAAGAGCCGCCGCTGCAGGCATCAGGGTCAGATCATAGGTCGTATCCATGATCCCGACCCGCTTATTGACCCGGCTCAGGAATTCTCTCAGCATCCGAGAGCGCCGTGTTCTTTTCGTTGAACCATTCGCCGATCTGTTTGCCGAATGCGAGCAGGATCAGCATCAGCGGAATGACGATCAGGGCGACGGCCAGGACGATCTGGGCCATGTCGCCACGCTCGTCCTTGTGAAGTGCAATTGCGAGAGTCTTGAGTTTACCAAACATGTGATTACTCCTCATTCCCAGGTTTGTTTCGGTTCGAAGCCCTGGTGAAGATGAACCAAGCATACGCCATCGATCCGAACGAGCATGTTGCTCGATCCAATGATATTTTCTGCTTCAGCTTATCTTCCCCGGCTGCCAACGTTTGTTGAACAACACCATTAAGACCCAAGAGTGCGCCCAAGGCCAGCCCTCCGTCAAGCAAACGAAACGAAGGGTTCCAATTGTCTTGGAGGCATCGCCGGCACAATCGCAGTTGACGTCATATTTTTTCAACTAACCACTTGAATGGGCTGAGATTTTAGCTGCATGGCCGAAGTTTTTGTCAATCTTGTAGAGCCTCGTCTACTGCTCCATAATTGGTCAATTCTTTCAACGCGATAGAAGAAACGGCGTGCGGCGATCATAATGACTGCCTCCGCGGGGCCCGGCCATGGCGTTGTTTGGCGATCTGGATTAAGCTTTCCCAAAATGGTGGGTACCGCCCGCCAGTCGATCCGGAGAGAAAACGATGGAAACGATGAGCAGCATCTTAATACTTGCATTGGTCCTCATTCCATTGATGATGTTCTTTCCGTCCGCGGTTCAGATGATGGCGACACTATTCGGCATGAGCACGGTCCTGGTCGGGATGCCGCTCTGATGAAGGCGGTTTCAGACGACGCCGCCGAACAGGCGACCTTTCAGGTCCTGACCCGGGCGCTGGACAAGCTGCTCGGGCCGATCCGTTTTCTCCTCGATGATCCGAGCGTGTCCGAAATCCTGATCAATGGCACATCCGACATCTTCGTCGAAAGGCGAGGCAAGCTCGAACGGGCCGATACGCGCTTCGCCAGCCGCGAGGATCTGGAATCGGCCGCGCGCAGCATCGCGCAGTTCTCCGGCAAGCGGCTGACGCCGGAGGAGCCAAGCATCGAGGCGCGTCTGCCGGATGGTTCGCGCGTGCAGATGATCCAGCCGCCCGCCTCCCGCACCGGGCTCTGCATCTCCATTCGCCGCTTTTTGAAAGAACATCGCAGCATTCGCGATCTCGTCACCCAGGGTAGCCTGACCGACCAGTCGCTGACGCTGCTGCAGGCGGCCGTCGGGCTGCAGAAAAACGTGATCATCTCCGGCGGCACCGGCACCGGCAAGACGACGATGCTGAACGCGCTGTCGGAAGCCTTTGCCGACCACGAGCGCATCATCGTCATCGAGGACACGTCGGAACTGCAGATCCGCAAGGAACACGTCGTCTATCTCGAAGTGACCAAGCCCGACCGTTTCGGCCGCGGCGGCGCCAGCATCCGTGACCTGTTCCGCTCGTCGCTGCGCATGCGGCCGGACCGGGTCATCGTCGGCGAGTGCCGCGGCGGCGAGGCGCTCGATATGATCCAGGCGATGACATCAGGCCACAGCGGCAGCCTTTCGACGGTACATGCGAACACGCCCTATGACTCCCTGCACCGGCTGGAAACGCTGGCGCTGATGTCTGATATCGACATGCCGCTTCGGCCGCTGCGCGCCCAGATCGCCTCGGCGGTCGACGTCGTCGTGCAGATCGCCCGCTTCAAGCGCACCGGAAGGCGCCGGGTGATCGAGATCTCCGAGATCAAGGGCCTGAACAATGACGGCCAGTATATCGTCGAAAGCATCTACAAGCTCGAGGGCGACGGCCATTCCAATCCCGATGGCGCACTGCTGTGGACCGGCGTCGTGCCGAGCTTTGCCGCCGATGCGGTGGAAGAGTTGCAAGGTGCGGAGCGCCCCGAATGGGTCGGTGCCACCGCGCTGCATATAGCTTAAAACGATCGAAACCCGCCTCTAACGCTATCCTTTTCCGCGCTCGCCGCCATATGCGCGAGATCGCCCCAGAGGCTTTCGGCAAAACTGCGCAGGACCGTGAGTTCGAAGCTGTCATCGCCGGTGCGGATGATCTGTACCGAGAGATGACCGACCATCGTCATGGCCGAATGGCCTTCCGGAAAGACGGAAGGATCGAGATCGACGGCGGTCCCCCTTGAGAGAAGCGCCCGCGAAGAACGGCCGGAAACGCCGATACGCACGCGCCCGTGGCTCTGATCCATGACGAAGGCCTTTCCCGCAAGCGCTGCCGCGAGAGCATCGAGGCTGGCCTGGACAAGCGGCTCATCGCCGGCAACGAACCATTGCCGGAAGCCCGCCTTGCGGATCGAACTTTTCGCAAAGCCTGCTTTCACCAATTCCGCGGCGAGCGCTGATGGTTCGATTGAGCCGAGCACATGCAGGATATGACCCTCCGGCAAGGCTTCCAACCGGAGGCCGGCCCCTGAGATGCCATTATATGCCATGCCGGCCAGAACCGGTTTATGTTGCGGAAGATAACGCATGGAGCTTCTCGTTTTCGGGGTCGATGAAGACGGGATGGCAGAGCACCGCATCGGTGAATTCGTTGCGCAGGCCGTTCCAGACCGTCACCTTTTCACCGATGCGCTCCGGCCCACGCCGGACAAGGGCCAGGCCGATCATATGGCCGAGCGTCGGCGAGAAGGCGCTTGATGTCACGTAGCCTTGGTCGTTTTCGAGCGTCGCCGCAGCACCCTCGGCAAGGATATGCGAGCCGGTGCGGAAACCGCTTGCCGGATTAAGCGGCTTGACGCCGACGAGGCGCGGTCGCTCGGGATCCTGCAGCCCTTCGCGCGCCAGCATTGCCCTCCCGATGAAATCCGGCTTGGTTGATGAAACCATGCGGCCGAAACCGAGGTCACCAGGCGTCACCGTGCCGTTGATTTCGGCATGGGTGACATGACCCTTCTCGATGCGCATGACGCCAAGCGCTTCGGCGCCGTAGGCGCAGATGCCATATCTCTCGCCCGCCGCCATGACCGCATCGGCAACGCCTTCGCCGTAGCCAGCCGGCACCGCCAGCTCGTAGGCAAGTTCGCCTGAGAAGGAGATCCGAAAGAGCCGGCCTTCGAGGCGGCCGCCGAAGAGGGAGACCTTGCGGGCGCTCATGAAGGGGAAGGCCGCATCCGACAAATCCTCGTCGACGATCTCCTCAAGAATGGTGCGCGACTTCGGCCCGGCGACGGCCATCTGCGCCCATTGATCGGTCGAGGAGGCGAAGCAGACGTCGAGTTCCGGCCACAGCGTCTGGGCGCAGAATTCCAGATGGGTCAGCACGCCGGCGGCGAGCGCCGTCGTCGTCGTCATGAAGAAATGGTCGTCACCGAACCGGCTGGTGGTGCCGTCATCATAGATGAAGCCGTCCTCACGCAGCATGATGCCGTAACGCGCCTTGCCGACGGCGAGCTTGGCGAAGCCGTTACAATAGATGCGATCGAGGAAGGTCGCGGCATCCTTGCCAAAGATTTCGATCTTGCCGAGGGTCGAGACGTCGCAGAGGCCGGCATTCTTCCGGATGTTCAGCACCTCGCGGTCGACGCTTTCGCGCCATGTCGCCTCTCCGGCGCGCGGAAACCAGGAGGAACGATACCAGATGCCGGTTTCGACGAAGATCGCGCCGTTCTTCTCGGCCCAGCCATGCAGCGGCGATTTGCGCGCCGGCTGGAAATGTTTGCCGCGCGATGTCCCGGTCAAAGCACCGAAGGAAACCGGCGTATAGAAGGGCCGGAAGGTCGTCGTTCCAACTTCAGCGGGTGACAAGCCACGCGCCTCGGCAAGGATGCCGATGGCGTTGATGTTGGAAAGTTTGCCCTGGTCGGTCGCCATGCCTGATGTGGTGTAACGCTTGGCGAGTTCGACATGGCCGTAGCCTTCGCGGACGGCGAGACCCAAATCCTTGAGATGCACGTCGTTCTGGTAGTCGACGAAAGCCTTACCCTTCGAGCCCTTGATCGACCAGAGCGGCTTTGCCTGTGCAGCCGTCTCGGACGCCGCGGCAAAGGCCGGCTCCGCCGCTGCGAAACCGATCGCCTTCAATGCGGCAGCTGCCTTTGCGGCGCCATCCCCAAGGCAGGTCGCCGTCTTCGCAAGGCCGGCGGCCGAGCCGGCAACGGCAAGACCTTCCTGCTGGGCGGGCGCCAGAAACGCCGAGGCCTCGTGCGACCATTGCGGCTTCGCGCCGCGATGACAGGCAAGATGAATGATCGGGCTCCAGCCGCCCGACATGGCAAGCGCATCCGCTTCGATCCGGCGGGTGGCGTCTGCGGTCTTGACGTTGACGCCGCGCAGGCTCTTGCCGCCAAACGCATCGATGACCCTGGCGCCCTCCAGCACTGCGGCGCGGCCCTGCCAACTCCCACCTCCATCCCCGCGGCTGTCGACGATCGCTGTTACCGCGAGGCCCGCGGCTTCAAGATCGGCAGCGGTGCGATATCCGGCGTCGCTGGTGGTGAAGATGACAGTACTTCTGCCCGGTGCGACCGCCTGCCGATTGAGATAACTGCGCATCGCGCCTGCCATCATCACACCGGGAATGTCGTTGCCGCCGAAGACGAGCGGCCGCTCTTCGGCGCCGGTTGCAAGGATCGCCTGGCGGGCGACGATGCGCCACAATCGTTCGACGGGACGTTCGGGGTCGGGCATCGCCACATGCTTCTGCACCCGTTCGACCGCACCGAAGACATTGTCGTCGTACCAGCCGAACACCGTCATGCGCGGCAGGCGGCGCACGTTCTCCAGGCTCGCCAGTTCGGCAAGCAGCTCACCGAGAAGCGCGTCCGCCGGCTTGCCGTCAATGGTGCCGCTGTCGGAAAGCAGGCTGCCGCCGAGTTCGGATCCCTCGTCGGCGAGGATGACGCGCGCACCGGCACGGCCGGCGGTCAGCGCTGCGGCAAGACCGGCGGGGCCGGCGCCGATCACCAGCAGATCGCAATGCGCCCAGCATTTTTCGTAGGAATCGGGATCGGCCTCATAGGATGCTCTGCCGAGCCCTGCCGCCTTGCGGATCACCGGCTCGTAGAGCTTTTCCCAGAGGGCCGCCGGCCACATGAAGGTTTTGTAGTAGAAACCGGCGCTGAGGAAGGGCGACAGCAGTCCGTTGACCGCGCCGACATCGAAGCCGAGCGAGGGCCAGCGGTTCTGACTCTTTGCCGTCAGCCCCTGGTAAAGCTCGATCATCGTCGCGCGCGTATTCGGTTCGGTGCGCCCGCCGCTGCCTGTCGTCACCAGCGCGTTCGGTTCGGCAGCTCCCGCCGTCAGGATGCCGCGCGGGCGGTGATATTTGAAGCTGCGGCCGACGAGCTGGACGCCGTTGGCAAGCAGCGCCGAGGCAAGCGTATCGCCCGTATGACCTTCGAGCGCCCTGCCGTCGAAGGTGAAGCCGAGCGTCGTGGCGCGGTCGATGCGGCCGCCGGAGGAAAGACGGAAGCTCGTCATGCCGGTTCTCCACCGAGCTTGGAGAGGGCGGCATCCCTGACGCCGTGGACCGCATGGGTGACGGTATCGCGTTCGACGATCAGCCAGCGCCGGCATCCCGAGGAGTGGTGCCAGTATTCGCTGTGCCGGCCCCTCGGATTGTCGCGCAGATAGACATAATCGAACCAAGCCGCCGCACCGGCATCCGGCGCGGGCCTTATCAGGCCCGCGTCGCCGCGGATCGAAAACTCCTCCTTCGGTCGGGAGCCGCAGTGAGGGCAGGAAATCAGGCTTGCCATCGTCGAAAATCCTCAGTGCAGATTGGGCTGGGCGCCGACGCCCTTTTCGTCGATCGGATAGCCGCGCGCGAAACGATCGAGCCGGAAGGCGCGGGCGGTCTGATGCGGCGTATTGCGGGCGATCAGATGGGCGTAGCAGAAGCCGGAGGCGGGTGTGGCCTTGAAGCCGCCGTAACACCAGCCGGTGTTGAGATAGAGATTGTCGATATGGGTGCGGTCGATGATCGGCGAGCCGTCCATGCTCATATCCATAACGCCGCCCCAGGAGCGCAGATAACGCACGCGCGACAGCGACGGAATCAGCGCCAGCCCGGCTTCGGCGACATGCTCGACCGAAGCGAGATTGCCGCGCTGGGCATAGGAATTGTAGCCGTCGATGTCGCCGCCGAAGACAAGGCCGCCCTTATCCGACTGGGACGCGTAGAAATGCCCGGCGCCGAAGGTGACGACCGTCTCGATGAACGGTTTGAGCCCTTCGGAGACGAAGGCCTGCAGCACATGGCTTTCGATCGGCAGGCGAAGGCCGGCCATATCGGCGACGACGGTGGAATTGCCGGCGGCCGCCAGCGCCAGCTTGCCGCAGCCGATGAAACCCTTGCTGGTCTCGACGCCGGTCACCTCACCGTTTTCGCGGCGGATGCCGGTCACCTCGCACTGGGTGATGATGTCGACGCCGCGTTGATCGGCGCCGCGCGCATAACCCCAGGCGACGGCATCATGGCGCACCGTGCCGCCGCGCGGCTGGAACAGGCCGCCCATAATAGGGAAACGGGCATTGTCGAAGTCGAGGAAGGGCAATTTCTTGCGCACCGCCTGCCGATCGAGAAGCTCGGCGTCGACGCCGTGCAGCCGCATGGCGTTGCCGCGGCGCGTATAGGCGTCGCGCTGCGCGTCGGAATGGAAGAGGTTGAGCACGCCGCGCTGCGAGACCATGGCGTTGAAGTTGAAGTCCTGCTCCAGCCCTTCCCAGAGCTTCATCGACAGCTCGTAGAAGGGATTATTACCAGGCAGCAGGTAGTTCGAGCGGATGATCGTCGTGTTCCTGCCGATATTGCCGGAGCCGAGATAGCCCTTTTCGAGGACGGCGACATTGGTGACGCCGAATTCCTTGGCAAGATAATAGGCGGTGGCAAGGCCATGGCCGCCGCCGCCGACGATGATGACGTCGTAATGCGGCTTCGGCGCCGGATCGCGCCAGGCCGGCGCCCAGCCTTTGTTGCCGCGAAGGCCGTTCAGGAAAATCGAAAGAGCGGAATAGCGCATGGGTCACCCCGGAAAGAACAGGTGCATGATGCCAGAAAGGGGAGGACGGACTTGCACAGAAGGGACATCAATCGCTAAGAATGAGACATGTCCTCGCTTGATAGCAGAAATGTGCAGACGATCGGCTTCATCCTCATCCCGGGATTTGCGCTGATGTCCTATGCCTCGGCGACCGAACCGTTCAGGGCGGCAAATCTTCTGGCCGGACGCGAGATCTATCGGCTGCAGATCTTCTCGCCGGATGGCGCACCGGCGCTCTCCTCGTCGGGCGTCAGCGTCCCCGCCGAACCTCTGCCCGCCAGGGGCTCGGGGCTCGGAACGGCCTTCGTCTGCGCCGGCGGCTTGCCCCGCGACTGGCGGTATCCCGGCGTGCTGTCCTGCTTGCGGCAGCTGTCGCGCGAAGGTGTGAGGATCGGCGGCATCTCGGGCGGTCCCTATCTGATGGCCGCCGCCGGACTGCTCGGCGGCCGCGACTTCACCATCCACTGGGAGCATGCCTCAGCCCTTCTCGAAGCCTTCCCGGATCTCACGCCGCGCCAGGCACGCTTCATGATCGACAGCAACCGGATTACCTGCGGCGGCGGCATCGCCCCGCTCGACATGATGCATGTGCTGATCGCCGAGCGCATGGGGCCGGATTTCGCCCGCCGCGTCAGCGACTGGTATCTTCATACCGAGGTCAACGAGCCGGCTGCGCCCCAGCGCGCCTCGCTGGCGCAGCGTTATGGCGTCCATCATCCCGGCCTTCTTAGCGTTCTCGAACGGATGGAGGAGACGATCGAGATGCCGCTCGAGCGCGCCGCCATGGCGCGCATCGCCGGCGTCACCACCCGCCATCTCGACCGGCTCTTTTCGGCTCACCTCGGCAGTACCTTCCTCGAGCAGTACCGCAGGATCAGGCTGCAGCATGCCCATCGGCTGCTGAAGCAGAGCCCGCTTTCCGTCTCGGAAATCGCGGTGGCCACCGGCTTTTCCAGCCTGAGCCATTTTTCCCGCATGTTTCGTGCCGTCTACGGCATCGCCCCGCGCGAGGCGCGACGGGAATAAGTTTTCTTCACGGTTGAGGAATTTTCACTATGACGATAGGGTTGCCTTGGACAAAAGAGAAGGCGGCGGGGGAAAATCCATGAAATCCAAGCGTGCAGCGGCAGAGCAACCGGAACAGGCGCATGGCGGACGCGCTCCCTTTTCCCAGGACCCGCACGCCGTCCGCGAGCCGAAGGAAAACAACCTCGAAATGGCGATCGGCCATGAGGTGCGCGCCTACCGCAAGAAACTCGGCATTACGGTGACCGATCTGGCGGCGGCGACCGGCATTTCGCTCGGCATGCTGTCGAAGATCGAGAACGGCAACATATCGCCGTCGCTCACGACGCTGCAATCGCTCTCGCGGGCGCTTGGCGTGCCGCTGACCGCCTTCTTCCGCCGTTTCGAGGAACCGCGCAACGCCGTCTTCGTCAAGGCAGGCCAGGGCATCGAGCTCGAACGGCGCGGCACCCGCGCCGGTCACCAATATAATGTGCTCGGTCACATCGACAACAATACCAGCGGCGTCATCGTCGAGCCCTACCTCATCACCCTGACGACCGACTCCGACATCTTCCCGACCTTCCAGCACGAGGGGATGGAGTTTCTCTATATGCTCGAGGGCGAAGTCGTTTACCGCCACGGCGACCAGCTTTTCCAGATGCAGCCGGGCGACAGCCTGTTCTTCGACGCCGATGCGCCGCATGGGCCGGAGCAGCTGGTGAAACTGCCGAGCAAATACCTGTCGATCATCAGCTATCCACAGCAGAGCTCGAAAAGCTGACTTGCTTTAAAAGAAAAAATCTTTCTTCCGAGTTGAAAACCGAAAGCAGACCTGCTAGTCCTTTCTCAACACGAACGGAGGTCTGGTCATGTGCGGAATTGTGGGTCTCTTCCTCAAGGATAAAAGTCTCGAACCGGAGCTCGGGGCACTGCTGTCCTCGATGCTGGTGACGATGACGGATCGGGGGCCGGACAGCGCCGGCATCGCGATCTATGGCGACGCCAGCAGCAGCAATGCCAAGATCACCATCCAGTCGGCCAATCCGAAGAAGGATTTCGCCGGCCTCGAGGCCGAGCTCGGCCAGGCGGTTGGCGCATCGGTCGCCATCCAGGTGAAGAGCACGCATGCCGTCATCACGCTTGCGAAGGATCTACTCGACGCTGGCAAGGCAGCCGTTTCGGAATTGCGTCCGAACATCCGCATCATGAGCAGCGGCGACGCCATCGAGATCTACAAGGAAACCGGCCTGCCGAAGGATGTCGTCTCGCGCTTCGCGGTCAATTCAATGGCCGGCACCCACGGCATCGGCCATACCCGCATGGCGACGGAATCAGCCGTCACGACGCTCGGCGCCCATCCTTTCTCCACCGGCTCCGACCAATGCCTGGTGCATAATGGCTCGCTGTCCAACCACAACAATCTCCGCCGCGAGCTGAAGCGCGAAGGCATGACCTTCGAAACCGAAAACGACACCGAGGTCGCCGCCGCCTATCTGACGGCTGAGATGGCCAAGGGCAAGAATCTCGGCCAGGCGCTGGAAGGCGCGGTGGATGACCTCGACGGCTTCTTCACCTTCGTCGTCGGCACGAAGTCCGGCTTCGGCGTCGTGCGCGATGCGATCGCCTGCAAGCCCGCCGTCATGGCCGAAACGGAGCAGTATGTCGCCTTCGGTTCGGAATACCGGGCGCTCGTCAATCTGCCCGGCATCGAGAATGCCCGGGTCTGGGAGCCGGAGCCTGCAACCGTCTATTTCTGGGATCACCAGAAGGTCGCTTGACCGGCGCCTCATGCGTATTCTCCAAGGGTTATCAAAACATGCCTGTCATTGATCTTGCCACTACGCCGTTACGTGAACTCAACAGCGCCCTGCACAACATCCAGAACGGTTCGAACGATCTTTCCTTCGAAGTCGTCAATCCGCGCGGCAGCCATTCGGTTGCCGTCGGCATCGATGCGCCGGTCACGGTCGATGTAAAGGGGTCGGTCGGCTATTACTGCGCCGGCATGAACGACGGCGGGACCGTCACCGTTCACGGTTCGGCAGGTCCGGGCGTTGCGGAAAACATGATGTCTGGAACCGTCGTCATCGAGGGCGATGCCAGCCAGTATGCCGGCGCAACCGGCCGCGGCGGCCTCCTTGTCATCAAGGGCAATGCGGCATCGCGCTGCGGCATCTCGATGAAGGGCATCGACATCGTCGTTCATGGCAATATCGGCCACATGTCCGCCTTCATGGGTCAGTCCGGCCACCTCGTGGTGCTCGGCGATGCCGGCGATGCGCTTGGGGATTCGCTCTATGAAGCGAAGCTCTTCGTGCGCGGTTCGGTCAAGAGCCTGGGTGCCGATTGCATCGAAAAGGAGCTGCGTCCCGAGCACCTGACGAAGCTGGCCGAACTTCTTGAAAAGGCGGGCGTGCCCGAAGTGAGGCCCGAGGAATTCAAGCGTTACGGCTCCGCCCGCAAGCTCTACAATTTCAATATCGACAACGCTGACGCATATTAAGGCGAGGGACCATCATGAGCTATCACAACCCCTATACCCCGCCGCGCAAGTCCGCGACCTTCGACGATTACACGCTGGCGGAAATCCGCCGAGCTGCGGCGACCGGCATTTACGACATCCGCGGCGCCGGCACCAAACGGAAGGTTCCGCATTTCGACGACCTGCTGTTTCTCGGCGCATCGATCTCGCGCTATCCGCTCGAAGGATACCGCGAGAAGTGCGATACCTCGGTTGTCCTCGGCGCGCGCTTCGCCAAAAAGCCCATTCACCTGAAGACGCCGATCACCATTGCCGGCATGAGCTTCGGCGCGCTCTCCGGCAATGCCAAGGAAGCGCTCGGACGCGGCGCGACGATTGCCGGAACATCCACCACAACAGGCGACGGCGGGATGACCGATGAAGAGCGCGGCCATTCGCAGACGCTGGTCTACCAATATCTGCCGTCGCGATACGGCATGAACCCCAAGGATCTGCGTCGCGCCGATGCGATCGAAGTGGTTGTCGGTCAAGGCGCAAAGCCCGGCGGCGGCGGCATGCTGCTCGGCCAGAAGATCTCCGATCGCGTCGCCAACATGCGCAACCTGCCTAAGGGCATCGACCAGCGCTCGGCCTGCCGCCATCCGGATTGGACTGGCCCGGACGACCTCGAAATCAAGATCCTGGAACTGCGCGAGATCACCGACTGGGAAAAGCCGATCTATGTGAAGGTCGGCGGCGCGCGGCCTTATTACGATACAGCGCTTGCTGTGAAGGCCGGGGCCGACGTGGTGGTGCTCGATGGCATGCAGGGCGGAACCGCAGCCACGCAGGATGTCTTCATCGAGAATGTCGGCATGCCGACGCTCGCCTGCATCCGCCCCGCGGTCCAGGCGCTGCAGGATCTCGGCATGCATCGCAAGGTGCAACTGATCATCTCGGGCGGCATCCGTTCGGGCGCCGACGTGGCCAAGGCGCTGGCGCTGGGCGCCGATGCGGTTGCCATCGGCACGGCAGCACTCGTTGCGATCGGCGACAACGATCCGCATTGGGAAGAAGAATACCAGAAGCTCGGCACGACGGCCGGCGCCTATGACGACTGGCACGAAGGCAAGGACCCGGCGGGCATCACCACGCAGGATCCGGAACTGATGAAGCGGCTTGATCCGATCGCCGCAGGCCGCCGTCTCGCCAACTATCTGAAGGTCATGACGCTGGAAGCCCAGACCATCGCGCGCGCCTGCGGCAAGAACCACCTGCACAACCTGGAACCGGAAGATCTTTGCGCCCTGACAATGGAGGCCGCCGCCATGGCCCAGATCCCGCTCGCCGGCACAAACTGGTATCCCGGCAAGGGAGGCTACTGATTTCTACCGGCCGGGCAAACGTCCCGGCCGTCTCGCATCCATAAGCAAAGTGTCTCCAAGAAATCCAAAGGGGAACGAAATGACACTGGACCTTGCTGCTTTTGCTAGAGACAAAGGCATCAAATATTTCATGATCAGCTATACCGACCTGTTCGGCGGCCAACGCGCCAAGCTGGTGCCCGCGGAAGCCATCGCCGATATGCAGAAAGATGGCGCCGGCTTTGCGGGCTTCGCAACCTGGCTCGATTTGACGCCTGCCCATCCCGACCTGTTCGCGCTTCCCGATGCTTCCTCCGTCATCCAATTACCCTGGAAGAAAGACGTCGCATGGGTTGCTGCCGACTGCGTCATGGACGATCAGCCTGTCGAACAGGCACCGCGTGTGGTGCTGAAAAGACTGGTCGCTGAAGCTGCGAAAGAAGGGCTCCGGGTGAAAACCGGCGTGGAGCCCGAGTTCTTTCTCATCTCCGCGGACGGCTCGGTGATTTCTGACCAGTTCGATACAGCCGAAAAGCCCTGCTACGACCAGCAGGCCGTGATGCGTCGCTATGACGTCATCGCCGAAATCTGCGACTACATGCTCGAGCTCGGCTGGAAGCCCTATCAGAACGACCACGAGGACGCGAACGGCCAGTTCGAGATGAACTGGGAATATGACGACGCGCTTCAGACGGCGGACAAGCACTCCTTCTTCAAGTTCATGGTCAAGTCGGTCGCCGAAAAGCATGGCCTTCGCGCGACGTTCATGCCGAAGCCCTTCAAGGGCCTGACCGGAAACGGGTGCCATGCCCATATTTCGGTCTGGGACATCGATGGCAAGGTCAACGCCTTCGCGGATAAGGAAATGCCATTTGGGCTCTCCGCTCAGGGTAAAACCTTCCTCGGCGGCATCATGAAGCACGCCTCCGCGCTTGCCGCGATCACCAATCCGACGGTCAATTCCTACAAGCGCATCAACGCGCCGCGCACCACATCGGGCGCGACCTGGGCGCCGAACACGGTGACCTGGACGGGCAATAACCGCACCCACATGGTGCGCGTGCCGGGACCGGGCCGCTTCGAGCTGCGCCTGCCGGATGGTGCGGTCAACCCGTACCTGCTGCAGGCGATCATCATCGCGGCCGGCCTCGACGGCATCCGCAGCCAAGCCGATCCCGGCCGGCACTACGATATCGACATGTATGCCGAGGGGTATCTGGTGAAGGATGCGCCGCGGCTGCCGCTCAATCTGCTCGACGCGCTGCGCGCCTATGATGCCGACGAGGGCTTGAAGCAGGCGATCGGGGCCGAGTTTTCCGCCGCCTATCTCAAGCTCAAGCATCAGGAATGGAATGCCTACTGCTCGCATTTCACCCAATGGGAACGCGACAGCACGCTCGATATCTGAACGGACGGACGTTCTGAAGACACGCTGATGCGCCGGAGCAGACAAGCTCCGGCGTGATCGGACCTTCTGCATTTGATATGGCGAAGAAAGTGACAGCATGAAGAACTTCGTACTCACCGTATCCTGCAAATCGACACGCGGCATCGTCGCGGCGATTTCGAGCTATCTGGCCGACAAGGGCTGCAACATCATCGACAGCTCGCAGTTCGACGATCTCGATACCGGCAAGTTCTTCATGCGCGTCAGCTTCATTTCGGAAGAAGGTCTTTCGGGCGCCGATATCGACGCCGGTTTTGCAGCCGTCGCGGCACCCTTCGAGATGGATTACGATATTCACGACAGCGAGAAGCGCATGAAGGTGCTGCTGATGGTGTCGCGCTTCGGCCATTGCCTCAACGATCTGCTCTACCGCTGGAAGATCGGCGCACTGCCGATCGATATCGTCGGCGTCGTCTCCAACCATTTCGACTACCAGAAGGTCGTGGTCAACCACGACATTCCCTTCCACCATATTCCGGTCACCAAGGCCAACAAGGTGCAGGCCGAGGCCCGCATCATGGAGGTGGCCGAGCAGACCGGCACCGAACTGATCGTGCTCGCCCGCTACATGCAGATCCTGTCCGACGAGATGTGCCAGAAAATGTCCGGGAAGATCATCAATATCCACCATTCCTTCCTGCCGAGCTTCAAGGGCGCCAATCCTTACAAGCAGGCCTATGGCCGCGGCGTGAAGCTGATCGGGGCGACGGCGCATTACGTCACCGCCGATCTCGACGAAGGCCCGATCATCGAGCAGGATACGGCGCGCATCACCCATGCGCAGTCGCCCGACGACTACGTCTCGATCGGCCGCGATGTCGAAAGCCAGGTGCTGGCGCGTGCCATTCATGCCCATATCCATCACCGCACCTTCATCAACGGCAACCGCACCGTCGTCTTCCCGGCAAGCCCCGGAAGTTACGCATCGGAGCGGATGGGCTGAGTGATGATTGGCGTCATCGCACCCATCGCGCCACAGCGCCTATGCCATCAAAGTTTGGGAAATGCATGTCGGGCGGGGTTGCCACGGCGCGAAAGACTTATATAGTCAGGAAATAAATATTCCGTAGAGGAAACAAAAGGGAACGGACAATGGCTTTATCATGGCGTTTCTCCGTCTTGGCGGATCGGCATCGCGCTCTGGGATCGAAGCTCGAGGACTGGAGCGGTATGGGCACCGCCTGGACCTACGACAAGGACATGTCGGAAGAACATGTCGCCGTTCGCACCAAGGCCGGCATCATGGATGTCTCAGGCCTGAAGAAGGTGCACTTGGTCGGCCCGCACGCCATCGCCGTGCTTGACTCCATCACCACCCGCGACCTGACGAAGATCTACCCCGGCCGGTCGGTCTACGCGACCATGCTGAACGAGCGCGGCCACTTCACCGACGACTGCATCGTCTATCGCACCGGCCCGAATTCCTGGATGCTGGTGCATGGCTCGGGCTCCGGCCACGAGGAACTCGTCAAGCAGGCCGCCGGCCGCAATTGCGCCGTGCTCTTCGACGATGACCTGCACGACCTGTCGCTGCAGGGGCCGATCGCGGTCGATTATCTCGCCAAATATGTCCCCGGCATCCGCGACCTCAAATATTTCCATCATATGCAGACGACACTGTTCGGCGCACCGGTGATGATCTCGCGCACCGGCTATACCGGCGAGCGCGGCTACGAGATCTTCGTGCGCGGCCAGGACGCCGTCATGGTCTGGGACCGGATCGTCGAGGAAGGCAAGGAGATGGGCATCATCCCCTGCTGCTTCTCGGTTCTCGACATGCTGCGGGTCGAAAGCTACCTGCTCTTCTACCCCTACGACAATTCGCAGATGTATCCCTTCGCCGATCAGCCGCCTGGCGACAGCCTCTGGGAACTCGGCCTCGACTTCACCGTCAGCCCCGGCAAGACGGGCTTCCGCGGCGCCGAGGAACATGCCCGCCTCAAGGGCAAGGAACGCTTCAAGATCTTCGGCATGCTGATCGAGACCGACGGACCGGCCGATCTCGGCGACGAAGTCTTTGCCGACGGCAAAAAGGTTGGCGTCATTACCTGCCCGAGCTATTCATCGCTGACGAAGAAATCCATGGCGATTGCCCGTCTGGACGTTGACAAGGCGGTGCATGGGACGAAACTCGAGGTCCGCGGCAAGACCGTGAAGGCAGGCGCCACCGCCCACACGCTTCCTTTCGACGATCCGGAGAAGAAGAAGAGGATTGCCGTAGGTTAAGGAGCACGCGAATGCTCGTTGCAGGCATCAAGAGCCGACCAGTCTACACGGGCCTGACCATCCAGCCGCGCGCCCGGCGGCACATTTTCGCGCTCGAAGGGGAGGGCGCCAAGGCTCTGCTCGATCAGCAGCCGGGGCTGGACGAAACGGCTCTTTCCCGCAGCGAGATCCTCTATGTCGCCCGCGGCTCGCAGGGTACCGGCCTGGACGAGGCGCTCGCCCGCCTCGGCGCCGACATGTTCTTCACGGCGCCGACGATCGCCACGCTGCTCTTCCGATTGAAGGGGTCGCTTGCCACCGCCCATATGGGCACGCGGCTTTATCTGTCGGGCACGGAAGGCTTCATCGGCCAGGCAATGCTGGTGGCGCTCGATTACGGCATGGACCATGCCTCCGTCATCACCGAGCATCGCGGTTCGCTCGCCCGGCGTGTGCAATGCGTCCATTGCAAGGGCATCACCGACGACGTCACCACCAGCCCTTTCACTTGTAGCCATTGCGGGCTGCCGCTTCTGGTGCGCGACCATTATTCGCGCAGGCTCGCCGCCTTCCAGGGCGTCAATATCGATGCGGAAGAACCGGGCAGCGCGCCTGACCCGGAGGAGTTGTTCCTTTGAGCGGTGGTACTGAAATTCCTGTCCGCGTGGCGCGGATCACGCCAATCGCCGAGCGCGTCAAGCGCTTCCGTTTCGAACGCCTTGACGGCAAGCCAATGCCTTATTTCTCCGGCGGCGCCCACGTCATCGTTTTGATGAACGATGGCGGTCATATGCGCCGCAATGCTTATTCGCTGATGTCGCCGCCGCATGATTGCGCAGCCTATGAGATCAGCGTGCTGCATGTCGAGGATTCACGCGGCGGCTCCACCTTCATGCATGAGAAGCTCAGCGAAGGTGACGAGCTCAAGGTAAGCTATCCCGTCAACCTGTTCCAGCCGGACTGGCGCGGGCGCAAGCACCTGCTGATCGCCGGCGGCATCGGCATTACACCCTTCATCGCAATGATGGAGCAATTTTCCCGCGAAGGCGCCAATTTCGAGCTGCATTACGCCATCCGCACGCGCGACCGCGGCGCGTATTGGCAGCAACTCGTCGAGCGCTATGGCCGACATCGCATCAAGATCTATTGCGATGCCGAAGGCGACGCCATGCCCCTGACGCGCCTGCTCGGCACCCAGCCGCTCGGCACGCACCTCTATGTCTGCGGCCCCACAGGCATGATCGACGGCGTGCTGAAGGCGGGACTGGATGCCGGCTGGCCGGAGCAGAACCTGCATTCGGAACGGTTCCTGTCGTCGCTGCCCGGCAAGCCCTTCGCGATCGAGCTCCTGCGGTCAGGCAAGACCGTGAAGGTCGGCCATCACGAAAGCATGCTGGAGGCGATCGAGGCGGCGGGCGTCGACGCGCCCTTCCTCTGTCGTGGCGGCGCCTGCGGTCAATGCGAGACCGGGGTCGTCACCTGCGACGGCAAGCTGCTGCACCACGACGTCTATCTGACGAACGAAGAAAAAGCATCCGGCAGCAAGGTGATGATCTGCGTTTCCCGCTTCGAGGGAAACACGCTGCATCTTGATCTCTAGCGGCATCGGAAGCGGAACAAGGAGTCCGGACATGGCAATCGTCTTCAAGCAGGAAACCTTCCGGAACGATTTCAGCTATCGGAACAGCCCCGATAACATCCGGCGTTTCCCGTTTCCCTTCGACCGTGACGAATACATGTATTCCGTCAATATGGAGCCGCATGTGCACGGTCGGGCGGGAACCGTCTACGAAAGCCTCATCGACGTCGACGAGCATTATGTCGCCGAGATGCACGACCGGGCGCTGGTCCTGAAGGAAGATCCGCTACGCTATCAGGCGCTGCCGCACATGATGAGCGCGCAATGGGATACGCTCGAACTTTTGATGGAAGAGCAGGCGGCGGGTTACCCCGACCATTTCACGCTGATCCGCAACGGCGACCAGTGGCGCTGGATCAATCGCCCGCTTGGCATCGACGACAGCTTCACCTTTGGCGATGCCTCGACGCTGCCTTATGAACCCTTCGAATATATCACCCGCCAGGCCCAAGGCGATTTCTGCATCGTCGACCAACGCGACAGCAATCTCTGGATGGATGCCGGCATGGTGACGACGCAGGCCGACTGGTCGCTCGATTTCGATATCGGTATGAACTTCATGGAATGGCATGGCCCGGTGCCGCTCGCCCACCAGATCGGCGTCTTCGACCGGGCGCTGAAATTCCTGTTGAACCTGCAGCAGGGCAAGCCGACACGGCGCTTCAACTGGACGATGACGATCAATCCTCGGCTCGACACCAGCCCGGAGAATTATCACAAATGGGGTCCCGACCGTACCACGGTGACGCCGGAGAATGTCGGCGAGAAGGTGCATCTGCGCGTCGAAGTGCAGAGCCTCTGGCGCCTGCCGCGCTCCAACGCCATCCTTTTCGTCATCCGCTGCTACCTGATGAACATGGAAGAGCTGGTCACCGTGCCGAAATGGGCGCGGCGCTTCCCGCGCGTGCTGAAAACGCTGCCGCCCGAGCTCATCGACTACAAGGGCCTCACCCGCTTCCGCGAAACGACGGTCGACTGGCTTTCCAAATATGACGACGGGGCGCCGACCAGCCCCGGCATCTATCCGGACTGACACGCACGACAATGCGATATAATCAAGAGGGGAATGCTTCATGACAAGAGTAGCCGTCATCGGTGCCGGGCCTTCCGGGCTGGCGCAGTTGCGCGCCTTTCAATCGGCCGCCCAGAAGGGCGCCGAAATCCCGGAGATCGTCTGCTTCGAAAAGCAGTCGGACTGGGGTGGGCTCTGGAATTATACCTGGCGCACCGGGCTCGACGAATATGGCGAGCCAGTCCACGGCAGCATGTATCGTTACCTCTGGTCGAACGGCCCGAAGGAATGCCTCGAATTTGCCGATTATTCCTTCGAGGAGCATTTCGGCAAGCCGATCGCTTCCTATCCGCCGCGCGCCGTGCTCTGGGATTATATCAAGGGCCGCGTCGAGAAGGCAAATGTCCGCCACTGGGTGCGCTTCAGCTCGCCGGTGCGCATGGTTCGCTTCGACGATCAGACGAAGAAATTCACGGTGACGGCGCATAACCGCGTCGAGGACCGGATGTATGACGAGGAGTTCGACTATGTCGTCGTGGCATCGGGTCACTTCTCGACGCCGAACGTGCCCTATTTCGAGGGCGTGAGGACGTTCAACGGCCGCGTGCTGCACGCCCACGACTTCCGCGACGCGCTGGAGTTCAAGGGCAAGGACATCCTGCTCGTCGGCCGCAGCTATTCGGCCGAGGACATCGGCTCGCAATGCTGGAAATACGGCGCGAAATCGGTGACGACGAGCTACCGCTCGAAGCCGATGGGCTTCAAGTGGCCGGAGAATTTCGAAGAACGGCCGCTGCTGATGAAGCTCGAAAACCGCACCGCCCACTTCCTCGACGGCTCGACCAAAGAGGTCGATGCCGTGATCCTTTGCACCGGATACCAGCACCATTTCCCCTTCCTGCCTGACGATCTCCGGCTGAAGACGGCCAACCGCCTCTGGGCAGACAGCCTCTACAAGGGGGTGATCTTCGACAAGAACCCGCAGCTTTTCTACATCGGCATGCAGGACCAGTTCTACACCTTCAACATGTTCGACGTGCAGGCCTGGTGGGCGCGCGACGTGATGATGGGCCGCATCACCCTGCCGCCGGAAGAAGAGCTGAAGGCCAATTTCGACATGTGGCGCGCCCGCGAGGAGACGCTCGAAGATGCCGAGCAGATGATCTGGTATCAGGGCGACTATGTGAAGGAACTGCTCGCCGAAACCGATTATCCCTCCTTCGACATCGAGGGGACCAACCAGACCTTCATGGAGTGGGAACATCACAAGGCCCACAACATCATGGGCTTCCGCGACCATGCATACCGATCGCTGATGACCGGCAACCTGTCGCCGACGCACCACACGCCCTGGGTCGAGGCGCTCGACGATTCCATGGAGGAATACCTGCGCAACTGATGAGGCGGGCCTGCATTGCCGGAGGAGGGTGTTCGCGCTCTCTTCCGGCATTATGACGTGCGCCTTTTAAATGAGACGACATAAATCCATCTGCAACTCTTCTCTTCGAATGTGGCCTTCATGGATTTTCAAACGAGCATTCTCGGGCGCATGAGCGGATTTCTCTATCGCTGCCGTGCCGACGAAAACTACACGATGCTTGAGATGACCAATGGCATCGAGCGCATCTTCGGTTATCCCGTCGACGAAATCATCGGCAACCGCACGCGGACCTTTACCTCGATCATGTACGAGGAAGACGTGCCTCTGATGGACGAGATCGTCGGACGGGCACTGGAGAAGCGCACGGACTGGACGATGGAATACCGCATCCGCCACGCCGTGGGGCATCTCATCTGGGTCACCGAGACCGGCGGCGGCATCTGGGACGAGAGGGGTGAGCTTCTCTATCTCGAAGGCAGCATCATCAACATCGAATCGCTCTATCAGCGAATCGATGAACAGACCTCCGGCATGCGCGTCACCGCCTCGAAGACCAACGAAATCTTGCAATCGCTGCGTTACCTCAAGCTGCTCGCCGTCAATGCCGGCATCGAGGCTGCTCGCGCCGGCACGGCCGGATCGGGCTTTGCGGTGCTGGCCGCCGAGATGCGCACGCTCGCCAACTCCTCCGAAGAGGCCGCACGCGCCATTTCCAACGCACAACGCAAGGCGGAAGGCTGAGCGTTACCCAAGCAGCGGCAGATTTGCGGCCCAAGATCGAAGCCGCATTATTAACCGTTCCGTTCTTCCGGAAATTGCACCGCTTTTCCAATGATTTGCGGCAATCCGGCGCTTGAAGAATCTGCTGTGATTGTGGGTAATGTTAAGGCCGCGTTAACTTTTTGTTAACCATAGCAGCGGTAGACATGGTCAACGATTTCTTTACATAGATGACCAAAGTGCTAACAGACGCTCGCTCCATCCGCATCAAGGGCCGCTCTTTCCTCGCGGTCATGCTGTCTCCAGATCTTCCGATCGATGATTGGTTGATCCGGCTGGACGATCTGGCTGCGCGTTCGGCCGGCTTCTTCCTCGGACGGCCTGTCGTGCTCGACCTGACGGACCTGCAAATCGACCGCTCGCAGTTGAAGGACCTGATTGCCGAGCTTGCCAAGCGCAATGTCAGCATCATGGGCATCGAGGGCGCTCGGCCTTCGATCCTTGGGTCCGGCATGCCGCCGGCACTCAAAGGCGGTCGGTCGGTTTCCGATATCGAGGTTCAGGCAAAGGAGCCTGCCGATTCGCCCGGCAAACCGGCAGTGGCAGAGACCCGCCCGGCCATGCAATCGATCGTCATCCGGGAGCCGGTGCGCTCGGGGCAATCGGTAATATTTCCGGAAGGCGACGTCACCGTCATCGGTTCAGTCGCCTCGGGTGCCGAGGTCATCGCCGGCGGGTCCGTCCATATCTATGGCGCCTTGCGTGGCCGAGCCATGGCGGGATCCATCGGAAACGCATCGGCGCGGATCTTTTGCCGCAAGCTCGAGGCCGAACTGGTTGCAATCGACGGCATCTACAAAATGGCGGAAGACATGGCGCCCAATCTTCGCGGACAGGCTGTTCAGCTCTGGCTCGAAGACGACGCGATCATGGCAGAGAAACTGATCTGACGGCAGCGCCGCGCGTCTCTTCGAGAGGGGCAAGGACGCTCAAACATTTCGAATTACTGGGGCCACGGCAAAGGAGAGACAATGATGGGGAAAGTGATCGTCGTCACGTCAGGCAAGGGCGGGGTTGGCAAGACGACCTCGACCGCCGCATTGGGAGCGGCGCTGGCGCAACGCAATGAAAAAGTCGTCGTCGTCGATTTCGACGTCGGCCTGCGCAATCTCGACCTCGTGATGGGCGCCGAACGCAGGGTCGTCTACGACCTGATCAATGTCATCCAGGGCGATGCCAAGCTTACCCAGGCGCTGATCCGCGACAAGCGGCTGGAAACACTGTTCCTGCTGCCGGCCTCGCAGACGCGTGACAAGGACAATCTGACGGCCGAGGGCGTCGAACGCGTCATCAACGACCTGAAGCGCTATTTCGACTGGATCATCTGCGACAGCCCCGCCGGGATCGAGCGCGGCGCAACGCTTGCCATGCGCCACGCCGATGTTGCCGTGGTCGTCACCAATCCCGAGGTCTCTTCGGTGCGCGATTCGGATCGTATCATCGGCTTGCTTGATGCCAAGACCGCCAAGGCCGAACGCGGCGAGCGGATGGAAAAGCACCTGCTGCTCACCCGCTATGACGCCAACCGCGCCGAACGCGGCGACATGCTCAAGGTCGACGACGTCCTGGAGATCCTGTCCATCCCGCTGCTCGGCATCATACCCGAAAGCATGGATGTTCTGCGGGCATCCAATATCGGAGCGCCGGTCACGCTGGCAGACAGCCGCAGTGCGGCTGCGATGGCCTATTTCGATGCCGCTCGCCGGCTCGCCGGCGAAGTTGTGCCGATCGCCATCCCAGAGGAAAAGAGGAACATTTTCGGCAAGATCTTCGGACGGAGGGCAGCATGAATATATTCCGTCTTTTCAACAAGCAGAGAACCGCACCGGCCGCCCGCGAACGGCTGCAGGTCCTTCTCGCCCACGAACGTTCCTCGGCGGGGTCGGACCTGGTCTCCCTGCTGCGCGAGGAAATCCTTGCGGTGATCGCAAAGCACGTGCAGCTCGACCACGACAAGGTGCAGGTGACGATCGATCGCAACGAGTACGTCTCGACGCTCGAGATCGACGTCGAAATCCCGCTGAATGCAGCCGTGCAGGCCGCGTGAACGACAACGCGCTGCCTGTTGCGACAACAGGCAGCGCTGACGATCAGGACTTCCTGGCTTTGCGATTGGCGTAACGCAGGTCGCGTTCGGCCTTTCGGGCGGCTTCATCGGCAATCACACGAGCGATCCGGTCTTTGTCAGCCGCTTCGCGAGCGTCGGCATCGGCGCGTGCTGCGGCCTCGGCTGCAGCCTGACGTTCGGCCTCGACGGCCTGAGCCCGCTCCAGCTCCTCGAGCTTGACACGTTCTCGCTGAGCGCGACGTTCTTCCCTGGCCGCGGCAATGGCTTGACGCTCCGCCTGCTTTGCCAGCCTTGTGGGTTCGGCTGAATCCTTGGCGCTACGATACGCATTGAGAAGAGCCGCCTTGGCTTCGGCAGCGGCGCTGCGGCGATCGGAAAGCTCGTTGTTTCTGGCGTTTTTCAAATCTGTTTCCTGACTGTTTGACTTCGACCCTAGGGCACGATGCCGAAAAGCGTGCGCGGTTTTCGGACGACATCATGCTCTAACTCTTTAATTTAGAACAGGATCCAGAGTTTAGGCCGATCCGGCCTAAAATCATCCTGTTCTACGGCGCCGCACGTCATCAGACGCGGAAAGGCGCTGTAATACTTTGAACTGCTGCATGGTTTTAGCCTGAAATCGAATCCGATTTAAGGAATTATGCAGCAGGGTCAGATTTTCTTGTTTCGCTTCGCGGCAGGAGCAGTAACCCCTGTCAAGCGATCCTGCAATTCCTTGGCCTCACGCGCTTCGCGTAACCGCAAGGTTTTTTCCTCGCGGGCACGTACGGTCGAATCGATCTCTTCGACCGCGCGGCTTCGCGCCAGGAACTGCGATTGCACGTTTCCGAAGGCAATCTCCGCCTGCTTGCGTGATTTGCTGTGCGACTCTGTCATATCAATCCTGGATTTTATCACAGCGCCGCGCGTCTTTCAGACGCGCAAAGGACGCTGTAACGCTTTGAATTACTGCATGATTCCTTAAACCGATTCCGCGTTTAAGAAATTGTGCAGCAGCCCGCTGGCCGACTCAGCAAAAAGGCCAGGCAACGTGCCTGACCTTGACAGTATCATACTTTCGACAGTGCCGGTACATCCGCGGTCAAAGGAAAGCAGATTTCAGTTTAAGCAGCTTGGAGATTGCAAGCGGACATTTTGCCCGACTTGTTATCGCGCTCAAGCTCGTAGCCGATCTTCTGGCCTTCGACGATTTCGCGCATGCCAGCGCGTTCGACGGCAGAAATGTGAACGAAGGCGTCAGCGCCGCCGTCGTCAGGCTGAATGAAGCCGAAGCCCTTGGTGGAATTGAACCATTTAACTGTGCCAGTGGTCATAACAAACCCTTTCATAGCAATTGAACGACCGCACGTGCGGAAGCACGACGGATGATGATCTCGATTTTGAAGAGGGAAGTTCGTCCAGGGCACGTTGCCAGCGCGCGATAACAAAAGTCAAACAAGCAATATCGACTACCGAGATATAGTCATTCAACCCGAATTTGTCAACTTTTAGTTTTTAGGGCCGTTCACTCATCATCAGGTTGCATCTCGGCCGCCTTGCATGCCGCGACGCCGATCGCCGCCTCGACCTCAAAAGCAGGCATTACGAGCGCGGCCGCGTCTTCTGCGGGTCGTAATGCGAAAGCGGCACGATCGTCGCCGGCAGGCGCTTCTGGTGGCCGTCGAGCTTGCCGATCTCGACCTCGGTGCCGGGGCTTGCATGCATCACGTCGATGCGGGCGAGCGCGATCGTCTTGCCGAGGATCGGCGAGCGCGTGGCGCTGGTGACAACGCCCACCTGGGCCCGGCCGATATGGATGCAATCGCCATGGCCGACGGCCTCGTTGGCCTTGATGTCGAGCCCGACGAGCAGATGGCGCGGATGTTCCTTGCGCCGGATCAGCGCCTCGCGGCCGATGAATTCGTCCTGCTTGGATTTCAGCGGCACCGTGAAGCCGATCCCGGCCTCGAAGGGGTCCGTCTGGTCCGTGAATTCATGATGGGCGAAGATCAGACCTGCCTCGATGCGGACCATGTCGAGCGCCTCCAGTCCCATCGGCTTCAATCCGTGCGGTTGGCCCGCCTTCCAGACGGCGTCGAACACCGTCAGCGCATCCTTCGGATGACAGAAGATCTCGTAGCCGAGTTCGCCGGTATAACCCGTGCGCGAGACGACGACGGGAGCACCCTCGAAGCCGCCGATGCGGCCGACGGTGAAGCGAAACCATTCGAGCTCGCCGATATCAGGCTGACGCGGCGCCGTCCAGATGATCTCCTTCAGAATATCGCGGCTCTTCGGACCTTGCAGGGCGATATTATGCATCTGGTCGGTCGAAGAGCGGACCCAGGCCTTGAAGCCCTTCTTCTCCGCCTGCTGGCGCAGCCATATGCCGCTGAAATCATCGCCGCCGATCCAGCGGAAGTTCTTGTCGCCGAGCCGGAACAGCGTGCCATCATCGATCATGCCGCCGTTTTCGTAGCACATGGCCGAATAGACGACCTGGCCGGTCGACAGTTTGCGCACGTCGCGCGTCAGGCAATATTGCAGCAGTTCCTCGGCATCCGGCCCCGTCACCTCGAATTTCCGCAAGGGTGATAGATCGATGACGGCAGCGCGCTCGCGGCAGGCCCAGTATTCCTCGACCGGGCCTTCGCTGGAAAATCGGTTCGGCAGCCAGTAGCCGCGATATTCGGTGTAGTCCCGCGTCAACGCGGAGAGGCGGGAATGAAAGGCGGTTTCGCGCGTCAGTTCGGCGTTTGCATCTGGGGTCATGCGATAGGCCACCGCTCGTGAGAATTTCTCTTTTCCGGAAAAGGTGCGGACGTGGATATCCGTCGGATCCCAGCCGTTCGCCGCATCGATATCGTCAGGGCAGGACGAGGAGACACAGACGAGATCGGTCAGCGCGCGCATCAGCACGTAATCGCCCGGACGCGACCAAGGCTCATCGAGATAGAGCTGGTTGTTGTGGTCGATATTGGTGTTGTAGAAATAGTTCAGCGCTTCCCAGCCCTTGCGGCCGGCAATGCCGTAGGGCGCCAGCGCAGCGTTGAAGTTATCCGTGCAGTTGACGTGGCCGGGATAACCCATGTCGTCGTAATAGCGCGAATTGCAGGCGGTCGCGAAAGCGTCGTGACGCCCGACTGTATCCTGGACGATTTCGACCAACGGCTCGAAGTCGCGGTCGAAGGCCTTGGAGGGGAGACCCGGCACCGGATAGCTGCGGCCGAGCAGCGTGCGGGTGACGGTGGAATCAAGCGCGAGGTCGAGACCCTTGTCGACCTTGCGGGCGGCAAAAGCCTGGAAATCGGTGCACTGGCGTCCATAGACGTCGATGATCTGGATAAATTCGCCGGCACGCACGAAATAGGCTGCAGCGGTCGCCGCCCGGATGCGGATATCCTCGACCGGATCGGCGGCCGGTTCCGGCAGGGCGGAAGCGTAATCGCGGATCAGCAGGCTGCGCTTGATCGTGATCTCGATCGGCGTCGCCGTATCCTGCGCCTCCGGCGACATGGCGCTGGCGGGTGCTGCGACGATCAGCAGGCCCTTCATGGAAATCGTGAAATCCGCCCGGCTGCCCGGGGTCGATCCTGCCCCGAAGATGCAGAGTGCGCCGGCCGCTGCCAGATCGGCGCCGCGACGCTGAAGCGCTGCACGCGTGCGGGCAGCACTCTCATCTTCCGCTTGAAGAATGGCCTTCAAACCCTCGGCTGAATTGCTGAATGCCGTTCCGAGACCGACGGCTAGGAAGCGGCCTTTCTCGTCGAGGAAGGAGATCTCGCAGACCTGCCCGCCTTCGCTGTCGATGACGCTGACCTGGTCGCCCGGCTCGACGCGCATAACGACCGATCCGCCGCCCTTTGCCCTGTAGCGCTCTGTTCCCTCCGGCAGGGTGGGAAAGCCGGGATAATGCACGAGGCTCGGAGTGGCCGGCCGCAGGCCTGTCATAGCAGGATGAAGTTCTCGCATTCTGCCCTCATGGGGATCGGGCATGCCCTCAGGCATGCGGATACAGGTTTACAAAATGGCTGTGGAAAGTAAAGTGATGTTGACTAAAAAGAAAATATCTTCACTATGCATAAAGAGTTCAGACTCGGGAATCCGTCGGGAACACGGATCGCCAAAATCATCCGGGCGGGCTTGAGACTGTGAGGGAGACACGTTCAGGGAGACGTACAAAGATACGTCCGGAACAAATAGAGTGGGGAATTTCACTGATGACAGACATTGTGGAGGCCGGGATTGCATCCGGCACCGAAGGTAAGCTTGTACGCGCGCTCGATTGGAAGGGCGCATTCTGGGTGGCTGCGGGCGTGCCGCCGCTTGTTCTTTTCTCCATCGGCGGGATTGCGGGCACGACGGGCAAGCTCGCCTTCGTTGTCTGGATCATCTCGATGGTGATGGGTTTCCTGCAATCCTTCACCTATGCCGAGATCGCCGGCATGTTCGCCAACAAGTCCGGCGGCGCTTCAGTCTATGGCGCCACCGCCTGGCTGCGCTATTCGAAATTCATCGCGCCGCTGTCCGTCTGGTGCAACTGGTTTGCCTGGTCGCCGGTGCTGTCGCTCGGCTGCGCCATCGCCGCCGGCTACATCCTCAACGCATTCTACCCGATTCCTGCAGCGGATTCGCAAATGGTCCTCGACTGGATCTCAGCGCATGCCGCTTCCATCACGGCCGACAGCCCCCGCGTCGCCGAATATATCGCAGCCCATGCCGGCACGACGCCGGATGACGCCGTCAAGGCATTGCTCGGCACCGACGGTATCGCCGCTCTGACGCCGGCGATCCGCAGCTGGTCGCTCTTGAGCTTTAATATTCCCTTTCTTGCCACCGCCAATATCAACGCCACCTTCTTCATCGGCGGCATCCTGATGCTGATCATCTTCGCGATCCAGCATCGCGGCATTTCGGAAACGGCAAGCGTGCAGAAGTGGCTGGCCATCATCGTGCTGGTGCCGCTGCTCATCATCGGCCTCTATCCGATCGTCAGCGGCCATATCCTTGCCACCAACGTCACCGGTCTCGTCCCGCCGACAGCCGCCTATGCCGCTGCCGACGGCACCTGGAGCAACGGCGGCTGGACACTCTTCCTCGGTGGCCTCTATATCGCCGCCTGGTCGACCTACGGCTTCGAGACGGCGGTCTGCTACACCCGCGAACTCAAGAACCCGAAGACCGACACTTTCAAGGCGATCTTCTATTCCGGCCTTGCCTGCTGCCTGTTCTTCTTCCTCGTGCCCTTCGCCTTCCAGGGCGTTCTCGGCCATGCGGGCATGCTGGCGCCGGGCATCGTCGATGGCACCGGTGTCGCCGAAGCGCTCGGCGGCCTGATCGGCGCCGGCCGCGTCGTTACCCAGTTGCTCGTCGTACTGATGATCATGGCACTCTTCCTCGCCATCATGACGGCGATGGCCGGTTCCTCGCGCACGCTCTACCAGGGCTCGAAGGATGGCTGGCTGCCGAAATATCTCGACCACGTCAACGAGCACGGCGCCCCGACCCGGGCGATGTGGACCGATTTCGCCTTCAATCTCTTCCTGCTGGCGATCGCCTCGGATGCCGGCGGCTACTTCTTCGTGCTCGCCGTCTCGAATGTCGGCTACATCATTTTCAACTTCCTGAACCTCAATTCCGGCTGGATCCACCGGATGGATTCCGGCCATATCGAACGTCCCTGGAAGGCGCCGACCTGGCTGATCGGCCTCAACACCGTGCTGGCCTTCGTCAATGCGCTCTTCCTCGGTGCAGGTGCCAAGGTTTGGGGTTATTCCAATGCGCTCTGGGTCGGCTTCATCTTCGCCGCCCTGATCCTGCCGGTCTTCGCCTATCGCCACTATGTGCGCGACGGCGGCAAATTCCCCGCCGGCGCGATGGAGGATCTCGGACTCGTCGGCCAGGATCTCGGCATCAAGAAAGCCGGCGTCCTGCCTTATCTGGCACTCGCCGGCGGCCTGGCGATCGTCCTGATCGCCAACGTGATCTTCCAGCTTCCGGCTTAAATCTCCTCCCAAGCAGAAAAGCCGCCAAGCCGCCATGGAAACATGGCGGCTTTTTGCGTGGACGGTCGTGGCGTCAGGCGGCCGAAGCCCTGGTGGCCTTGATGGCGGCCGCGTCGACATAGAGACCGAAGCCGACAGCGATACGGTTCCACCCGCTGATGATGTTGATCATCACGGTGAGCTTGACCTGCTCCTCCTCCGTGAACTGGGTCTTGAGGGTTTCGTAAGCGGTCGCGTGCTCCCGTCCTTCGGAAAGGCGTGTCAGGGCCTCGGTCCAGCCGAGCGCAGCCCGTTCGCAATCGGTATAGCAAGGCGCCTCCCGCCAGGCTTGCAGTAGGTAGATGCGTTGCTCGCTTTCGCCATTCTCGCGCGCTTCGGACGCATGGAGATTGATGCAGTTGGCACAGCCATTGATCTGCGAGGCGCGGATTTTGACCAGTTCGGAAAGGATCGGGTCGAAATTGGCAGCGACGTCGAGTTCGATCGATGTCCGCTGCCAAGACTTCATCAGCGAAGGGGCAGCTGCGAAGAGATCTATTTTCGTCGTCATGATTGGCTTCCTTCTGTTGTTGCCGCTATTATGACGGGCCGGGATCTCCCGATGTGACGGCTCACGGAAATTATTGATTTATGCGGCCAGTGGCGCCGCATGCCTCACCGCGCGACCTTTTCCAGCAAACGGTCGATGGCAAGATTGTTATGGAAATCGCTTGAAGGCGGAGACGGTCTGTAGAAAGACTATCGAATGGTGCAGATCAAGCAGGATGCGAGGCGCATTCGAATCTGGCGTAACGACGCCGTAGCCGAAGTGGAATTGCTGCGCGCGTCGGGAACGCAGCATCGCTTTCCGAAACACTTCCACGATACCTACGCCATCCATCTCCACGAACGCGGAACGATGGCGTTCCAATATGGTCAGCCTCAGGTCGCCCTGAAACCAGGCAACATAAACGTCCTTGCACCCGGCGTCGTTCACATGTGCTTGCCGGCCGACGAACAGGCGTTGAACTACCGCTGCCTGTTCGTATCGCCTGCGTTTTTACAATATGCAGTGCTCGATCCTGGGGCGACACACCTTCCGCTGTTCGAGCGATTGCTATGCCTTGGAGATATCAAGCTTTTTCAGAGCCTTGGCAGTGCTCATCGATACCTCGAAACTGACGATGACGCGTTTGAAGCCGAGACGCTGCTGACAGCTGGTCTTGCAGCGCTGGCCGCTTATTCCGGGGAGCGGCACACAAGGATCGAAGCAGGGAGAGAACCGCGGCACGTCACGACCGTTCGTGAATTTCTCGACGCCAAATACGACAGGCGCATTGCCCTTGCCGACCTTGCCCGGTTGGTCGGGCTGAACCCAATATACCTCGTGCGGTCCTTCCGCTCGTTTGTCGGGCTGCCGCCGCATGCCTATCAGAGGCAATTGCGACTGAGCCGGGCGCGGCAGTTGCTTCGGTCGGGCACGTCACCGGCCGAGGTGGCCGAGATGGTGGGCTTCGCGGACCAGAGCCATCTCTCCCGGCTGTTCAAGCAGACCACGGGCGTGACGCCCGCCGACTATGCGAAAGGTTTATAGCGTTCAAGACAGCGGCGCTTCCACCTGTGCATGCTGTCCACTCTTGCGCAGCGTTTTCGCGGGGGTAGCCACGGGCTGGTTCCAGCGACGTTCCTGCGAGGCGATGGGAAAACAGGAGCAGGGCGATTATCATGCCAACCTTCGGCAATATCTGGTTGTTTATCGGCGCTTCCTTGGCCCTGCTCCTGATTCCAGGGCCGGCGGTTCTCTATATCTTTGCCCGCTCGGTTGAGCAGGGCCGCCTCGCCGGCTTTGTATCGATTCTCGGCATTCACGCTGCGACACTGGTGCATGTCATCGTCGCGGCGTTGGGCCTGTCAGCGGTCCTGGCTTCGTCGGCTTTAGCGTTCAGCACCGTCAAATACGCGGGCGCGGCATATCTGATGTGGCTTGGGTTCAAGAAGATCTTTGCTCCAAGCCAACTTCCCGACACCGAGACCGGCTCGAAGTCGTTCGGGCATGCGCGCCTTCTCCGCGACGGCTTCGTCGTCAATCTCTTCAATCCCAAGACCGCGCTGTTCTTTCTTGCCTTCCTGCCCCAGTTCGTCGCGGTAGATCGGGGTCACGCAGCGATGCAGATCGCCTTCCTGGGTCTGATCTACACCTGCCTCGGCATCATAACCGACGGCAGCTACGCGTTCGCCGCCGGTATCGCGGGCAACTGGTTGAGGCGCAATCGCCGCTATCTCACGGCCGAACGCTATGTCAGCGGGGTCCTGTTGATCGGCCTTGGGCTGACGGCTGCCTTTGCGGGGAACCGAAGCGGCCGCCGCTAGAGCATGATGCCGAAAAGTGTGAGCGGTTTTCGGACGACATCATGCTCTAACTCTTTAATTTAGAACAGAATTTTCCCGGCGCCGGTCGATGGTCCTGGCACCCTGTCCGCCTCGGCGAGAAGCGGACAGGTTGTTCAGTTGCGGCCGAAAGGCTCAGCGGCCGCCCTCGATCTTGCGGTGGCGCTGGTTGATGCCGCCCTTGCCGTAGGGATAGTCGAACGGCTGGGGCGCACTCACCTCGTTGAGCCTCGCCATGTCGTCGTCGGAGAGTTTGAGTTTCATGGCGCCCAAATTGTCGGCGAGCTGTTCCGGCGTGCGGGCGCCGAGGATGACGGATGTGATCGCCGGCTGCGCCGCGGTCCAGCCGAGCGCCACCTGCGCCATGCTGACACCGTGCGCCTTGGCGATCTCCTCGACGACAGCGATGATCGCCCAGGTTCTCTCCATGGCATTGCGCGGCGCATAGGATTCGCCGCCGCGATTGGGGTTTTCGCCGAGGCGGGTGGCGCCCGTCGGCATCTCGTCGCGCCTGTACTTGCCGGTCAGCCAGCCGCCGCCGAGCGGCGACCACGGCAACAGACCCATGCCGGCATCCTGGCAGGCCGCGACGATCTCGAGTTCGATGTCGCGCACCAGCAGGTTATATTGCGGCTGCAGCGTCACCGGACGGGTATAACCGCGCGCCTTGGCGATCTCCGAGGCCTTGGCAATGTGCCAGCCGACATAATTGGAGAAGCCGTAATAGCCGATCTTGCCGGATGAAACCGCATCGTCGAGGAAGCGCAGCGTTTCCTCGATCGGGGTCAGCGCGTCCCAGGCATGCATCTGGTAGAGATCGATCTGCTCGAGGCCGAGACGGCGGAGCGAATCATCGAGCGCCTGGCTAAGATGCCGGCGCGACAGGCCGATATCGTTGGGGCCGTTGCCCATGGGAAAACGCCCCTTGGTGGCGACGATTGCCTGGCGGGCCTCGGTCGGGCGCGCCTTCAGCCAGCGTCCGATGATCTCTTCCGACTTGCCGGCGCTGTAGACATCGGCGGTATCGATGAAATTGCCGCCCCAGGCGAAATAGTCGTCGAGCAGCTTTTGCGAGGCGGCCTCATCGGCCTCCGCGCCGAAGGTCATGGTGCCGAGGCAATAGGCGGTGACGACGGTCCCGCTGGGACCGAGCTTGCGATAATCCATTTCTTCCTCCTCATGCGGATACCCGCAGCCGACACGCAAACGGTCGGGGTAGAAGCCGGGGCTCCTGCAATCAATGACAATGACAATATTGTGCTTGAGGCGGCCGCTTGCCGCCGGATGACGTATAGCGCCCTGGGCTGGGAGCACAGGGGCGAGGGGGAGCATAACCAATCCCGCCCGCGCGACCAAGTGAGAAAAAAATATTCCTGTCTGCCATCGCGGCCGGCAGGGGTTACGGATTTTGCGAAAACGACCCCGAGATCAGATCGGCTGCGGCGACACCGGTCTCGTAGGCGCCGTGCGCCGTCGAATAACGAGACGTCGAACAGGCTTCGCCGGCAAAGAAGATCCGCCCGTCATGCGGCGCGGCGAGACGGCCGCGTTGATCGGAGGCGCCAGGTTCGGCGTAGGAATAGGAGCCGCCGACATGGGGCGTTGCGGCCCAGGCCGACATTGCGGCCACCGACAGCTCCTTGCGGATATCCGCGCCGAAATGTGCCGCCAGTTCGTCTTGGGCGAAGGAGAAGGCAGCTTCTCTGCCTTGCCCCTCCAGATCATGCGCGAGGTCGCCGGCAAAATAGGCTTCGACGACGGGTGCGCCGAACGGCCGGAGCTGATAGGTGCCGGTCGCTCCACGAAGGGTAGAGCCCAACATATGCGTGTCCGCCGGCAGCGCCTCCTGATTTGCGAGCTTCAAGAAGAGCTTGTCGGCGAGCCCCAGGGGTAAACGGGCTGCTGCCTCGATCTTGTCAGGCAAAGGCGGGTCGAAGGCGACCTTGCCGGCGGCAAGCACATTCGTCGAAACCGTCACCAGCACCGCGCGGGCGCTGAGCACGCCCTGCTTCGTCTCGATGCCGATATGGCCGGCATGACGATGGTCGATGCGCGTGACCTCGGTGCCGAGCCTTGCCCGAACCGGCTTGCCGTAAAGCGAGACCAGCGTTCCATAGCCCTCGCGCACCCGCCAGTCAGGGCCAGGGCCGGGATCGTATCTGTTGTAATCGACGACCGACGACCGCTCCAGTTCGGCGCCGGTGATATAGGTGCCGACCGCCCGGATCTGGCCGTTCCAGGGATTGCCCGGCTCGAGCATATCGGCCATGGCTGCGTCATTCCCCGCGTGGCTCTCGAGGCGCTCGAAGTAGGCGCCGATCGCCTGCCTTGCGGCACGCGCCTCCGCGCCATCCCGCGGAAGCTGCCGTCCGCCATCATTCCAGGGTGCCGGCGTGCGGTCGACCGTCAGTCCGACCTCGCCGGCGATCGCAGTCCAGGCATTGGTCCGCGCGCCATGCAGCCAGCCGCAGCCGAGATCGAGCCCGATATCGGCTGCTTCAGGCAGACTGGCCGTCCAGGCGCGACCGCCGAGACGATCGCCAGCTTCAAGCAGGAGGATGGACAGATCCGGGCGGATTGCCAGCAGGCGACGGGCGGCGGCAATGCCGGCGGCACCGGCGCCGATGATAACGACATCCTCGTCGGCACCTTTGCTGTTGTCACCAGGCATACATTCTCCTTCGGTCGCGCGACGGTTAAGTGGAAAGGGTCGCTCTCATGCCAACCCGCTTGCTATTGCAGCTGTTCCAGCAGCCGCCGGAGTGCCGTGCGCAGATCGTCCATCTGCTGCTGGCTGGTCAGGGCGGCCCAGCCTTCATCGACGCGCCGGCCCGCCGCCATCGCTATCGGCCTGACCCCCTGGCCTTTTTCCGTCAGAAACACCAGCCGGCCGCGCCGGTCGTTCGGATCGGGCCGGCGCTCGACATAACCCAAGCGCTCGAGTTCTTCGACGGCCTGCGTCATGGTCTGCTTGCGAACACGGGCGAGCTTGGTCAGCTCGCTGACCTGGATGCCCTCCGGCCGCGCGAAGGTAAAGACATTGGCGTGCGGCGGGCGGATATCGCCGTAGCCGGCCTCATCGAGTGCCGCTTCGACGGCCTGTGTCCAATGCTGATGGACCAGACGCAACAACAGGCCAAGGGAAGAAGACGACATGAAACCCCGCGCAGCGATATAGACAGTTACCTGTCTATATGATAAATGGACAGTCGCCTGCCTATATAGCACGAAAGCGTGGAGCTCCATATGCGGACCATCGATATCCTCAACTCGTTCATCTCCTACGAGGAGCTGGGGGAGGGCGACCCGATCGTCTTCCTTCACGGCAATCCCACCTCATCGCATCTCTGGCGGAACATCATGCCCGGTATCGGGCCTGGCCGCTACCTAGCGCCCGATCTCATCGGCATGGGACGCTCCGGCAAACCCGATATCGGCTATCGCTATGGCGATCACATCGCCTATCTCGACGCCTGGTTCGATGCGCTTGACCTCGACGACGTCGTGCTCGTCGGCCACGACTGGGGCGGCGCGCTGGCATTCGACTGGGCTTCACGCCACGTCGAGCGGGTGCGCGGCATCGCCTTCATGGAAACCATCCTGCGGCCGATGGGCTGGTATGATCTGCCGGGCGGCGGAAAGGCGCGTTATGAACTGTTGCGGGGTGCGGGAACCGGCGAGACCAAGGTCCTCGACGAAAATTTCTTCATCGAACAGGCCTTGCGCGCGACCACGCTGAAAGGGCTGAGCGATGCCGATTGGGATGTCTACCGAGCACCCTATCCGGACCGTAACAGCCGGCGCCCGCTGCTGGAATGGCCGCGCGCCATGCCGATCAACGGCGAGCCGGCCGACGTGGTCGCCAAGATCGAGGCCTATGACCGCTGGCTTTCCGCCAGTTCTCAGACTCCCAAGCTGTTGCTGACCTTCGACGGTCCCTCCGAAACGCTGTTGATCGGCAGCGAGATGATATCGTGGTGCCGCGACAATATCGCCGGCCTGGAGATCAGGGGGTGCGGGCCGGCGCGCCACATTGCCCCCGAGGACCAGCCCGAGGCGATTGCCGCCGAAATCAAAAGCTGGATCGACAGGAGACGGCTGAGAGCAGCCCACCGGAAAGTCGCGTCTCAGGCATGAAGATCTGCATCGGCGTCACCGTGACTGCGACATGACAGACTGTTGCAATGTTGAGCCGGTTCATGGGTGGAATCAATCAGCCACTGTGAAGGTCCAATGCCACGTTTCGATCGACGACGCTTTCTTCTTGCTTGGCTTCGTGCGCCGCTGTGCATCGCTTCGATCACGCCATCAGGCCCGCGCCTTGCGGGCCTGACCTACGGCCCAAAATGCTCGGTGCCCATCGAAATCCTCGACTCCCTGGTCTTGTCTCAAAGAGCATCGGCTGGACCTTGCGCAATATCCCGCCGGCCGCAGTCTACCGCATCAGCCGCAGGTACCAACCGATGGCTTTGATCGAGCAGCGCCGTGCATCATGATGGATAGGATCCTTTGCTACGAGGCGGCGATCTTCCATTCGATGCTCTGAAGGCACCGCAGCCTTGCTTGATGGTGATATGGTTTCCACCTGTGGACCGGCAGTCCCCGATGGGCACCCCCGATAGGAATGTGAGATGCGCATACTACTGATCGAGGATGAACCTCAAATGGCCGTGGCGCTCCGAGGCGCCCTGACCAGGCACGACATGGTGATGGATCACGTTTCGACGCTGTGCGACGCCGAGCTGGTGATCGGCGACGGCGCCTACGACGCCGTGCTTCTGGATCGGCAACTGCCCGACGGCGATGGTCTCGAACTCATTCCGAAGATCCGCAAGAAGGGGCTGACGCTGCCGATCATCGTCATTACCGCCAAGGGAGAGGTTCCAGACAGGATCACCGGCCTTGAGACCGGGGCCGACGATTACCTTGCCAAGCCCTTCGTCTTCGACGAACTTCTGGCGCGGCTGCGTGCCGTGATGCGCCGCTCCGAAACCTTGCGCCCGGCGCTGATCTCGATCGGGCGGCTTTCGTTCGATCCGACCTATTGCGACATCATCGTCTCCGGCCTGCGTTTGGAAATGCCGCGCCGGGAGGCGTTGGTGCTCGAATGCCTCATGCGCCGTGCCGGTCGTATGGTGCCGCGACCGGCCTTGATGGAAGCGGTCTTCGGCTTCGACGACGAGATCCAGTCGAACGCGCTCGATTCCCACATATCGCGGTTGCGGCGCAAGCTGGCGGCATCGCAAGCAGGTGTGGTCATCAACGTTATCCGGGGCGTGGGTTATCTCCTGCGTGAAGCATCATGAGCAAACGATGCTCCTATTCGCTGCGCAAGCGCCTGTTCTGGCGGCTTCTTGCCGTGCAATCGGTCGTGCTTCTCCTGGTGATGATCGTGCTGATTTCGGTTGGCAAGATATCCGAATTCAGGTCGACGGAGGGCACGATCGAGATCCTGCGCCAGGCCGTCTTCCGCCAGCCCAGCGGAGAATTGAGCCTGAGGGAGACCGAGGATCTGCGACAGCTGCAGAAGGAGGCGCCCGATCTCTGGTACACCATACGCGACATGCAGGGACATGTTTTGACTGAGGGCCGGATTCCGGAAGAATATGCCGCGATCGGCAACACGCTCGATCATGTCGGCCAGGCCAAGTTCGGCTCGAACCTCGGCGACCACGACCGTCCGGCTGCCCGAATGAAGTGGATTGCCACGGATGGGGGACAGGTGCAGTTTCTGACGGGCACCGACGGCCCCAACTCGTCCACCTTCATCCTGCTCAAGCTTTCGCTGGTCCTTGCGAAAATTGTTATTCCGATCGTCGCAGTGATGGCGTTGGGTGCGTTGATCGCGACGCCGCTGGTCGTGCGAAGGTCGCTGGTCGGGATCGACCAGGCCGCGCTCCAGGCGGATACGATCGATATCGACCAGCGTGGCGGGCGGCTGTCGGAAAACGATACTCCCGAAGAGATCGCGCCGCTGGTGCATGCCGTCAACCGCGCGCTCGGCCGTCTCGACGAGGGTTATGAGCGGCAGGAACGGTTTCTGACCGATGCCGCCCATGAACTGCGCACACCGATCGCCATTTTGAATACGAGAATTGGATCCCTGCCGCACAGTTCGATCAAGACCGACCTGTTGGAAGATGCCGCAAGGCTTGCGGTTCTCACCGAGCAGATGCTCGATCTTCAGCGACTGAAACAGGGCAAGGTCCAGTTCATCAAGATCGATCTCGGCCAACTGGCGAGGAAGGTTATCATCGAGATGGCGCCACTGGCCTTTGCCGCCGGTTACACGGTGCAGTTCGATGTCGACGGCGCCGGCGAGATCGAGGGCGATCCCCTGGCGCTGCAGCGCGCCCTGATGAACATCCTGCAGAACGCGATCAACCACGGCGGCAGGAAAGGCATCATCTCGCTGACATCAGGCTGCAACTGGATCGAAGTCAGCGACGAGGGACCGGGCATCCCCGCCGATATGGAGGATCGGATATTCGAGCCGTTCTTCAAGCGCCATCACGACGGACGCGGTGCCGGCCTCGGCCTCAACCTTGTTCGCGACATCCTGCGCATGCACGGCGGCGAGGTGACGATCGACAACCGCAGTCCCGGCGCGGTCTGCCGGCTGAGCTTCCCGCCAGACAAAAGGGTACGCGTTGATACTCCACCGCATCTGGCGACTGCATAATTCAAGGTGCTACAGCGTTCGTTGCGCCTCGCGAAAAGACGCGCGGCGTTGTCATGCGATGGATTAAATCGCGTCTCCGTGACATATAGATTCGATGAGCGTGCACAGAGATTCGCAACTCGACATGTTTGCCAAGGCATCGGCCGCGATTGCCAAGGCGCGCGGTCCATCGCACCGGCGGCCGTCGCAGCCGCTCGTCCGTTCCGATGAGGACATGGCGCGGGCGCTCGAAGAGAGCGGCAACTATCGCATCTTGAGAAAACTGGCCGCCCGGCCGATTGCGTCAGTCAGGCGGCCCGGGTTCTCGCGGCTCGGCGTCATCCTCGATACGGAGACCACCGGTCTCAACCACCGCAACGACCAGATCATCGAAATCGGCGCTGTCGCCTTTACCTTCGACGATGACGGCACGATCGGCGATATCGTCGGCATTTACGGCGGCCTGCAACAGCCGTCCCGGCCGATCCCGCCCGAGATCACCCGGCTGACCGGTATCACCGATGCGATGGTCGAAGGACAGCTCATCGATATCCAATCGCTGAGAACTCTGATCGAGCCGGCGGACCTGATCATTGCCCACAATGCCGGTTTCGACCGGCCGTTCTGCGAGGCCTTCTCGAAGATTTTCACCGGCAAGGCCTGGGCATGCTCGGTTTCGGAGATCGATTGGAGCGCCCGCGGCTTCGAGGGCACGAAGCTCGGTTATCTCGTCGGCCAGGCCGGTTATTTTCACGAAGGCCATCGCGCCGTGGACGACTGCCACGCACTGCTGGAAATCCTCGATCGGGAGCAGCGCGACGGTGAAAGTCCGTTCACCGAGCTTTACCGCGCCAGCCAGCGCTCGCGCATCCGTATCTTTGCCGAACACAGCCCGTTCGAGATGAAGGATCATCTGAAGGCGAGGGGTTATCGCTGGTCGGACGGAAGCGACGGCCGCCTGAAGTCCTGGTGGATCGAAGTCGGCGAAGAGGATCTCGGCGACGAGCTTTCTTATCTGCGCTCGGATATTTACCGCTGGGCCGAGGCGGAGCCGCCGATCGTGCGGCTGACGGCCTTCGATCGTTTCAAACTCTGACCGCGAAGCGGTTCGGATCCTGATCGCTGCAAGATATGGCAACCCATGCAAGCGCCGCATAGGTGCACTGATGCATTGGCGCTGCAATAATCAGCGGTCTCGTATTATATACAACTCATCGAAGCGAACGAAGCGCCAAGGACTGGCAGCTAAGCTTCGAAAGCCCACGAAAGGGGATCATCATGAACGTAGCACGCTCTTTCAATAACTGGCGCAAGTATCGTCAGACGGTCGCTGAACTGGGTCGTATGTCCGCCCGCGAACTGGACGACCTCGGCATCGGCCGCAGCGAAATCCGCAACGTCGCCCGCGCAGCCATCGCCCGCTAACGGCAGCTTAGACCAAGCATCTTCAAAGACTATGCCAGCGCCTGCTTCCTCCCGAGCGGGCGCTTTGCTTTTGTGCTTCCGGCAGATGGACCATGTGATCGAGCCTCCCGCTTTTCGCATAACGCATAGCTGCCCTGCAAAGAAGTGCCTATCAACTGAGCAAAAAATAAGTATGATTATTTCTATCGAAGCGATGCACCTCCTCCCGCATCCCTTCGATGTACAGGCGCCCCATCCTCCTCCCAGGGTCGTCTGTGGAATGACAGCACTCCTCCTCCCAGCTGTCGTTCGGTTTTTTACGAAAGCCTGCCGCACCTCCTCCCGCGGCAGGCTTTTTCGTTTTGGCCCAAGAAAATTCCGGACCGCGCCGAAGCGACCACTTGCGATCATCGCTTGATGATGGCGTCATCATCTCCGGAAATTCTCCTGTCTATTCCCAGATTTTCTTTCGTGCTCTTGCGGGCCTTGCGTCTCCTCAAGCGCGCACCGACAAACCTGTTGACACCAAACTTGTCGTACAACTATGTAACCGGATGGATACCGCCGCGGCGGAACAGGCCGGATAAGATCGGCTTCCGCAATAGCGACGACCCCTGGTGACAATAAAGCGGAAGGAAAATTGACATGCAGATCGACGTGAGGCACGCCTCCCATCCCGAGGCCGTGCGTGATTTCGACACGGAGACGCTGCGGCGTCACTTTCTGGTGGAAACCGTCTTCGCGAGCGGCGAGATCCGGCTGACATATTCGCATTACGACCGGATGGTCATCGGCGGCGCGACGCCGCTCGGCCCCGGGCTGACGCTGACGGCGCCGACGGCGATCGGACAGGAAACCTTCCTTGCCGAGCGTGAACTCGGCGCCCTGAACATCGGCGGCGCCGGCCGCATCATCGTCGACGGCGCGAATTACGATCTTGCCAAATATGATTGCCTCTATGTCGGCAAGGGCGCCAAGGACATCAGGTTCGAGAGCGCGGATGCTGCCAATCCGGCAAAATTCTATCTGGTCTCGACGCCGGCGCATCAAGCGCACCCGACCGTGTTGCTCACCCGCGAAAAGGCCCGTCACCTGACGCCGGGCGAAGCCGCAACAGCCAACAAGCGGTCGATCTACCAGTTCATCCATCCTGAGGTCTGCCAGTCCTGCCAACTCACGCTGGGCTTCACCATGATCGAACCGGGCAGCGTCTGGAACACCATGCCTGCCCATACGCATGACCGGCGCATGGAAGCCTATCTCTATTTCGATCTCGAAGCGGAGCAGCGTGTGTTCCACTTCATGGGCGAGCCGCAGCAGACCCGGCACATGCTTGTCGCCAACGAACAGGCGGTCATCTCGCCGCCCTGGTCGATCCATTCGGGCGCCGGCACCAAGAACTACAGCTTCATCTGGGCGATGGCCGGCGACAATAAGAGCTTTACCGACATGGACCATATCGCCATTGCGGATCTGAGGTGAGCGTCGTGGCAAATCCTTTCGACCTTTCAGGCAGGACTGCCGTCGTCACCGGCGCCAATACCGGTATCGGCCAGGCCATCGCGGCGGCACTGGCGCAGGCCGGTGCGTCGATCGTCGCCGTCGGACGCTCCTCGATGGACGAAACCGAGGCGCTGGTGAAGGAAGCGGGCAGTCGCTTCCATGTCGTCAAGGCCGATCTCGCCAGCATCGAACCGGTCAAGGGGATCGTCGCTGAGACCATCCAGACCTTCGGCGGCCTCGATATCCTCGTCAACAATGCCGGCATCATCCGCCGCGCCGATGCGCTCGACTTCACCGAGGAAGACTGGGACGCGGTGATAGACGTCAACTTGAAGACCGCGTTCTTCCTGTCGCAGGCGGCCGGCCGCCATATGGTCGACAAGGGCAGGGGCAAGATCATCAACATCGCCTCGCTGCTATCCTTCCAGGGCGGCATCCGGATCCCGTCTTATACCGCCTCGAAAAGCGGACTTGCTGGGTTGACCAAGCTGCTTGCCTGCGAATGGGCCGGCAAGGGCGTCAACGTCAACGCCATCGCCCCCGGTTATTTCGTCACCAACAACACGACGGCGCTGCGCGAGGATGCCGACCGCAATGCCGCCATCCTCGCCCGCATTCCGGCCGGTCGCTGGGGAACGCCGTCCGAACTCGGCGGTGCGGCCGTGTTCCTGGCGTCGTCGGCATCCGATTACGTGCACGGAACGGTGCTGCCCGTCGACGGCGGCTGGCTGGCGCGGTAAATCGCTCTTGGCGCAGCCGCCTCGACACCAGGACCGAAACAGGATGGCACACAAAGACAACGCAGTCTTCAATACCATTCAGCAAGCGCCGAACCTGCGCAGCAACCTTGCCGATATGTTGACCGCGCAAATCGAGTCCGGCGACCTGAAACCTGGCCAGCGCCTGCCGACCGAACAGGCGATCATGACGGCGGCCGGCGTCAGCCGGACGATCGTTCGCGAAGCGCTCGCTGCGCTGCGCGCGAAGGGGTTGATCACCACGCGGCAAGGCCTTGGGGCTTTCGTCTCGAACGATCCGACGCCCAGATCCTTCTCTATCATTCCAAACGACCTGCAGTCGATTGACGAGGTTCTGCGCGTGCTGGAGCTGCGCATGGGGATCGAATACGAAGCTGCCGGTCTTGCGGCGCTGCGGCGCACACAGGAGGATATCGACCGCATGCAGGACCGGCTCGATGCCCTCGACAAGGCGCTCGAAGAAGGCGGGTACGGCGCGCAGGAGGATTACGCCTTCCACCGGTCCATTCTGGTCGCGACGCAAAACTCCTATTACGGCCGCCTCTTCGACACGTTCGGCAACATCATGGTGCCGCGGCAATGGGCGCGCTTGGACAAGATGACATCAGCCGAACGCAAGCGTCACGCGGCGCGCATGCGCAGGGAACACCACGCCATCTTCGCGGCGATCCGCGACCGGGACGAGGCTGCCGCGCGCCGCGCCATCCGAAGCCACCTATCGAAGAGTGCCGCGCGCTTCGAAGAGCTGCGCGACGCTACTGCATAGACAACGCATCGTCCTGAACTGTTACACCTTGGGTTTCGGCTTCATCAGCCGCCGCCAGGCGGCGTGGTCCGTTTGCAGATCGGCGGAGGCATGGATTGCGGGCAGAAGCGGTTTGCGTTTGCGCCGGCCGAAGCGCCGTTTGAAGCCCAGGATATTTTCGACGAAGCTCCTGGTGTAGAGCCCCGGGCCGCTTGAATAGATGCGCCATCCGCCGTCGACGGCGATCTCTCCCGCCTTGACGCGTTCCCATTCGGCCGTTGCCTGATAACGGTCATGGAAAGCCGCGTCGCTGCTGCTGAAATAGGTGTTGCGCTGGCGCAGCGATGCATGCGGCAGCGCCGTGGTGACAGAAATCGGATTGACGACGGCGATCGCCTTCCAGAGTTCGTCCACTTCCGCCTCCAGCGCCAGCGTCTCGCAATAGCGCAGATGCGCATGCACATACATCAGCCCGATCTCGCGGCCGAAGAAGGAGGAGGATTCGGCCCGCCGAAACAGCGTCTCGGGCCCGCCGGCATAGGTCGCGGGCTTCTCCATCAGCCGCACGCCGTCGGGGAAGAGCAGATGCTCTTCAATCAGATTCATATGATCGCGTCTCTGAACCGGCGTGAAGAGGCCGCCAAGCATCGCCTGCGTCATCGAGATCAGCGAGAAATGCAGGCCGGTGCGCCGGTCGCTCGGGTGCAGCAGCAATTCGACGCCGTCATGGGCGGGATCGAAGATACCGTAGCCGGCAACGACGCCGTCGCGCACGAGATGGCGGTTGAAGTCCCGGCGCATCGCCGTTGCGATCTTCCGCAAGCCCCTGGCCTTGTCGCTATGGCCGAGGCGGCGCAGGATCGCCGAATAACGGACGATCTGCTCGTAGAGCAGGGCAACGGTCCAACTGCTGACCATCCAGTCGCGCAGATGCGGATCGGCCGGCTGCAGGGAATCGTTCCAGTCTCCCTCGCCATACCGGATCAGATGCGTACCCGGGATGAAAGCTTCGCGAACGGTCTCGAGCAGCTTCTCGACATGGATCGCGATGGTGTCGAGCTCCGGCGCCCTGGTCATCGTCTTTTCGTCGCGCCAGGAGACTTTCTCGTCGAGGATGGCGAGATCGCCGCTCGCTTCGATATAGTCGCACAGCGCCTTCAGCGGCCAGACGACGATGTCGCCGTGACTATCGCCCGCCCGGATGTTGGCATAGGGCTCGAGCATAAACCATTGCGGCCAATCGCCTTTTTCCAGGTATTGTTCGCTGAAGACGGTCTTCAACACCTCCTTGGCTTCGCGATCATGCTCGTAGGCGAGCAGGAATTCGATCGGCCCCTGGCATGCGTCGCGTGTGCCCCAGGCCGCACCTGTATATTGCTCGAGGCCGTGCGGTACGCTCAGATGCACGATCGCGTCATGCGCGAGCCAGGGCAGCAGGGTCGTCTGCGCCGCGAGGTCGGGCGAGGTGCTGGCGATCGTCAGGCCGCGCACGGTGTTCCGCCAGAATTTTGATGCCGAGGCAACCATGGCTTCATCGGTGACGCCGGCCTCATAACGCTGCGCCAGGCGCTCGGCTTCCGCCGCATCGGTCATCGAGCCGACGACAGCGAAAGAGAGCGCCTGCGTCGGCCGGGATCTAAGCGCGACGAAGGCGCCGTTGCGCGCAATCCCATCACTGTAGAGCAGTTCGTCGCCGCCGATCTCATCGATGGCATCGGGCGTCGAACTCACCAGCCAATAGCCGGCATCAGGATAACGCTCGCCCCAGAGCCAGGCCGGGTCCGGCCGAAAAAGCATGCGTTTGCCTGACCTATCGAATTCGATCTGCCCACCCGCGTCATATTCGCGCTCGCCGAGGACGATGTGACCGAACACCAGGAAGCGGCAGGGCTCGCCCTCGACGGAGACGGTCCACTGCATCGCCGCATCCTCGCCGGAGGCGACCGCCGACACGATGATCGTGCGTTCGGGGAGGCGATAGATCCAGCGGCAATCGCTGAGCCCCATTTCGAAAGCCGACGGCACCGCCAGAAGCTGCCAGCCGGCGCCGACATCCGCCATGATGCGCAGCCCGCTTGCGCGCGTCAGATTGTAGGGGTCACGGGAGACGGAAAAGAGCTTGTGAAAGGAGGTGTTGCCGATCGTCAGCTGTGCCGCGAAAATGCCCTGCATCCAGCAGGTCGCGGCAAGCGTCGCATCGTCGAGCAGCATGTTCTCACCGCTTCTGACGATCGCACCGTGACGGCGCGCCACAAGGAGTTCCTTGTCGCGCAGGACCACATGGCGGTTCAAAACGCCGTCCGGCACAAAAAACGAAAGAAGCTTTCCGTCGACGCGCTCTTCCAGGCTTCGATCCGGATAGAGCTTGCCGATCGCCTTTTTATCCAGCGCCTCGGCCTTCAGCAGGGCGGCATCCTGGAGCAGGCTGCGGACCGGAGCAACCTCCTCGATATCGGCGGCCGCACTATCTGTCGCGGCGATCTCATCGAGCAGTGAAAGGTCGGCATCGCTCGACGCTTCGGGATGATCGGCGGCGAACACGGCAAAGAAAGTCGCGGTCGCCCCGCTTGCCGGCACGGAGAGCGGTCTCGACTGGATGGCGGGACATGCCGTCTCCTGCTGACGCCGTTTGCTCGGCAGGCTGGTGCCGAAGGGGCCGACCAGCAGGTCCTCGAGGCGGTCGCTCGCCTGCACCAGCTGGATCGCATCCGTGGCATAGGCAGCCGCCCCGTCGACACAACCCTGCACGAGCCAGGGGTTGCGGGCGCCCGACTGCTTCAGATTTTGCCGGTTCATCACGACAGGACCGAATCTCCCGTGATCGGCGATATGATGGTCGACATATTGCGAGGCATAGGCTTCGCTGTTCATCAGGAAGCCGCGATCGCCGAGACCGACGTCCTGGACCAGCACCAGATCGACCGGCAGCGTTCCATCCTTTAGATGCCGGATTGAGGCACGCCAGAACCAGGCCGTTTCGGAGGGATGAAGCTCGAGGCGGACGGTGTAGCCGATATCGCCTCTCTTGCCGCTCCAGGAGAAGCTCGTCGCATCGTGCCCGAAGCTGCCATCGGCGCGGGGCCCGACGATTTCGACGACATCAGGCGCAGCACCGCCGATGCGCAGATAAAGGCGGCTGATGCCGCCGGCGAGCGGCGAGCCCTGGATCTGTTTGATCTGCACTGATCCCTTGTCGTCGGCATATTCGATGGCAAATAGCGTGCCGTTCGGCAAGGCCGCTATCGACAGGCCGGACCCATTGCTGATCGTGAAGAGGCCAAGCTCTTCGCGTCGTGGCATTTGAAAACTGCGCTTGAGGACCGGGGCCATTAAGATCTCGTCGATTGGCTTCAGAGGGGAACTGGAGGATGACGCAAAATGATTGAGAGAAATCTTACCGGCGATCGGAAGATCGGCAACTTGTCACCATGGTTTTCACGTTGACGCCGGCCGCCTGGCGAAGGGCACTGAGAGCAGGGCGCAGCCGGTCAGGGCGGCGACGATCATCCAGGCTTCGTTGATCGCCTGGACGCTGGCCGCGGTCTGGACCAGCGGATCGAGCATCGCCGTGGCATCCGCATCGAAGCCGCCACTATGCCCCGATATAGTCTGAAGAGGGGCGCCGACGAATGTCGCAGCCTCGATGTCGCCGGCTTGAAGACGCGTCCAGAGGGCTTGTCCAAGCGGTTCCGAGCGCGTGTAGATGATGGTGTCGATGAGGGCAATGCCGATGGCCCCGCCGAGATTGCGCATCAGGTTGAAAAGCCCGCTCGCATCGGGAATGCGATCTGGCGGAAGTGTGCCGAGCGCCAGCCGCGTCGGCGGCAACAGGCAGAACATGATGGCGACGCCGCGCACGACCTGCGGCCAGAACATCGCGTCATAATCCGTACGAGGATCCTGAAAGGCGCTCATTCCGACACCGATCGCAAAGAGCGCGAAACCGACGGCCGACAGCAGGCGAGCATCCATGCGCTTTTCCAGCGCGACCGCGATCGGCGCGGTGACCAGCTGCGCGATGCCGGTGACCAGCATCGTCATGCCAATTTCGAGCGCGTCGTGTCCCCTGATGAACGCGAGAAAGACCGGCATGAGATAGACCGATCCGAAGAGGCCGATGCCAAGGACGAAGCTCAGAACCGAGCCGACGAGAAAGTTCCGGTCGCCGAAATTGCCGAGATCGACGACGGGCCGGCGGCGGCGAAGCGTTCGCCAGACGAAGACGCCTCCCGATGCAAGGCAAACCGTTAGCAGGCTGAGCACATAGGCCGAGATCCAGCCGCTCGTCGGGGCCTCTTTCAGGCTGAGTTCCAGGCTCGTCAGCGCAGTTGCCATCAGCAGAAGCGACAGCCCGTCAAGATGCTTGAGTTCGGACGGATCGGGCGCCTGCCGCGGCAGGAACCGCGCAGCGATGATTGCCGAGACGATGCCGGGGATGACGTTGATCAGAAACAGCCAGTGCCAGGAATAGGTCTGCGTCAGCCACCCGCCGACGATCGGTCCGACGGTCGGGGCTAGCACCGCGAGGACGCCGGCGATCGTCGTCGCAAGCGCCTGCCGCTCGTTCGGGAAGAGAATGAACACGGCTGAAAACACCGATGGGATCAAGGTCCCGCCGGAAAAACCCTGCAGCACCCGCCAAGCCACCAGCTCGCCGAAGCCACCGCTCGCCGCACAGCCGGCCGAGGCTGCGACGAACAAGCTGATGGCGGTAACGAACAGCCATCGCATCGTCAGAAGTCGCATCAAGAGGCCGGTGAGCGGGATCGCCACCACTTCGGCGATGAGATAGGCCGTCTGTATCCAGCTCATCTGATCCGGATCGATATCGAGCGCCGACTGGATGGTCGGCAGCGATGTCGCCACCACCTGGACGTCGAGGATCGCCATGAACATGCCGACGCACATCGCCATGAAGCCGAGCCAGACGATGGCGGGCACTTCATCAGGACGGGCAGATTCAAGTCGTTCCGACATGTGATGATCCCGCGCGCTGCGTTCTCCGCCTCGGCTGCGAAGACTAAAGTCGATCGTGGTTGCGATCGAGACGACGGGCAGCATGGCCCGGAAATTAACCGCGATTTCGCCGATTGCGACACCATAGTTCGGATGAGGATGGAAGCGATAGGGACCGCCGGCACAAATTTTCAGGAGTGAATCGAACGCGATCGAGCCTGATCGGGAAGGCCAGGCTCGATCGTGATCAAAGGACTTGGTCCGGAAGAGCGTGCCCAGCTAAATGTCTGCCAAGAGCCGATCCGAAGGACGCTACAGAAATTTCCAGTTGCCAATTGACGTATCGACGGGAAACTGACTATCAATCTTAAATCAATTTGATTGACTTCAAAACAATGGGATCGCGGGCGGCCTTTTACCAACGGCCGCTTGCGCCATGCTTACCCAAAATTGCGCTCCCGGTATTACGCCGGGATATTCGTGATCCGATCTCCAAGAGGAAAGAGTGACCATGTCCACACCGCGACCAAAAGCCCTGCGGCTCGAAACCCTTTGGAATCCGCCTGCGGATGGCAAGGAATTTTCCTATGTCCTGCGCCTGAAGAACCTCGGCACCGAATCGCTTTCGAATTTCTCGCTGTGCGTCAGTGGCCCGGGTCGCGTCGATCCCGCCGGGCGCGTCGACGGCGCCACAGTTTCGCAGCGGCTGTCGAATTTCACCGAATTCCAGCCGCCGGCCAATTTCGTTCTCGGCGCCGGCGAGACGTGGACGATCTCGGTCTACGCGCTCAGCTGGCAGTTCCGTCACTGGACGGACGGCGCGACGAGCGGCTATCTCGCGCTTTCCGATGGCAGCACGATCGTGCTCACCATAGAGCCGACGCGGTCTTCGGTCAGCAACGCGCCATTGAAGCGTGGCGCCGAGATCTATCCGGTGCCCGTCAATGCGCCTGTTCAAGTGTCGATCGTCCCATGGCCGAACCATGTGTCCGTCACTTCCCGACGTCCGCTGCCGGCCGGTTTTGCGCCGCAAGCGCAGAGCGCTGAAGGGGAGGCGGCATCAAGAAGTTTCGCAACGTTGGTCGAGCATCTCTTCGCCGTCGAAGGCATCGTCCGGACCGAGGCGGAAGGCGCGGTTCCAGTCACCCTGAAGGATGCCGCCGGGCTCGGGCCGGAGGCCTATCGGCTAAGTTTCGAGGGTGAGACGATCACGATCACGGCCAGCAGCCAGACCGGCTTCCTCTATGGCCTCGTCACACTCGGCCAGATCTGGCGCGGTGCAAGGCTGCATCCCGAGGTCTTCCAGTTTCCGGCTTCCGGCGAGATCGTCGATGAGCCGTCGATGGGCTGGCGCGGCCTGCATCTCGACGTCGCCCGCCAGTTCTATAGCGCAGCCGAGGTCAAGAAGCTGCTGGCGGTGCTTGCCTGGAACAAGCTCAACCGCTTCCACTGGCACCTTTCCGACGACGAAGCCTGGCGCGTCGAGATCGACGCCTATCCTGATTTGACCGCGGTCGGTGCCTGGCGCGGCCACGGTCTGGCCGTTCCGCCGTTGCTCGGTTCGAGCCCGGCTCGCACCGGTGGTTACTACACCAAGGCTGCGATCCGCGAGATCGTCGCGCATGCCAAGAGCGTCGGCGTGGAGATCGTGCCGGAGATCGATATGCCAGGCCATTGCTACGCCATGCTGCAGGCGATACCGGAGCTGCGCGATCCAGCCGAAGTCGGCAGCTACTATTCGGTTCAGGGCTTCCCCGATAATTGCATCAATCCGGCCCGCGAGAAGACCTATGAAATCGTCGAGACGATCCTCTTAGAACTCATCGAGCTCTTTCCGTTCAAGACCATCCATCTCGGCGCCGACGAGGTTCCGCTCGGCGCATGGTCCGGTTCGCCGGAAGCGCTCGAGCGCCTGCGTAGGGTGGCGGGGACCGAGGTTGCCGATGCGCATGCCAAGCGGCTGAACGTCGTCACCAATACCCATGGCGCCGACGACATCCACGGCTCGGGCGCCGCCATCTTGCAGGCGGAGTTCCTGAGCCGCGTCCAGCGCTTTCTTGCCAGCAAGGGCTGCGTCACCGGCGGCTGGGAAGAGGCAGCCCATGGCGATGTCATCGACAAATCGAAGAGCTATCTCTGCAGCTGGCGCAATGTCGAGGTCTCGGCCGAACTTGCCGAGCGCGGCTACGAAATGGTCGTCTGCCCCGGACAGGTCTATTACCTCGACATGGCGCTGCGGCCCGACTGGGACGAGCCCGGCGCCAGCTGGGCGGGGACTTCGGATGCCGAGAAGCTCTACAATTTCGATCCCATCGGCGGCTGGACGGCAGCTCAGAAACAGAAACTCCTCGGCATCCAGGCCTGCATCTGGTCCGAGCCGATGACGGACCGCGCGGTTTTCGACCGCCTCGTCTTTCCGCGCCTTTCCGCACTTGCCGAAACGGGCTGGACGAAGCCGTCGTCCAAGTCGTGGGAGCGCTTCAGGGCGCTCGCAGGACTGATGCCGCTGCTCTACGGGCTGCAGCAGTCGTAGCGCTCGGTTGGGGCCGCGGGTTTTGATTTGAGGATCACCCTCGCCATCGCCGGAGGCGGTGATCGCGGGGGATACTGACATGGCTTTCAAAGGGCGTTGTCAGGTGCCGCTTCATCTGCCGCGGGCAGCTCGCATTCGGGTGCGGCGATACGAATAGGACGGGTTCCAATCTCCGCGCCTGTCGCGCGGTCGATTGTGAGGGGATCGATCTCCGTTCCGGTCTCAGCGTCAAAAAAACGGGTGACTGCACCGCCGCTGCGATGCTTGCGGCCCCAGGCGCCGATCGCAAACAGCACCGGCAGAAAGTCGCGGCCGGCTTCCGTCAGCACATATTCGTCGCGCGGCGGACGCTCGGAATAGCGACGCTTTTCCAGCAATCCTTCCTCGGTCAGCGATGACAGCCGCCCCGTCAGCATTGTCGGGACGATGCCGAGGCTTTTGCGAAATTCATCGAAGCGGGTCAGCCCCGCATGGGCGTCGCGCATGATCAGCATGCTCCACGCATCGCCGACGAGCGCCAGGCTACGGGCGATCAGGCAGGGCTGTTCGGAAAGATTCTTCATATCGATATCTTTTTAGTAGTGACTTGCTATCTTTTTGATAGTAACAGAATGCGCATGGATGTTCCACGACAAAAACGAAGGCAGACGTCAATGAGCAAGAAAGAACGCGGCATTGCCCTGGTCACAGGGGCTTCTTCCGGCATCGGGCTGGTAACGGCGAAGGCCTTGCTACGCGACGGTTACCGGGTGTTCGGCACCAGCCGAAAGCCGATGGCCGACACCGCCGACGGCATCACCATGCTGGTCTGCGACGTCATCGACGATCAGTCGGTGCAGGGCGTCGTCGACGAGGTCCTGAAACGCACGGGGCGGATCGATCTTCTCGTCAACAATGCCGGGATCGGCCTGCTCGGCGGCGCCGAGGAATCGACCACGGCACAGGCCAAAGCCATATTCGACGTCAACGTCTTCGGCACGATGCGTATGACCAATGCCGTGCTGCCGGTGATGCGGCGGCAGCGCAGCGGCCGGATCATCAACCTGAGCTCGATCCTCGGGCTGATCCCGGCGCCCTTCAACGCGCTTTACGCGGCGACCAAGCACGCGATCGAAGGCTATTCGGAATCCCTCGATCATGAGGTACGCACGCAGGGCATCCGTGTCGTGCTCGTGGAACCGGGCATCACCCGCACCTCCTTCGAGGAGAACATCACGCGGCCGGACCGGCCGCTTGCCGTCTATGATGCGGTGCGCGCCGACGCGGAGAAGCTGATGCGGGAGATCATCTCGACGGGCGATGCGCCCGAGGTGGTCGCCGCAACCGTCATCCGGGCTGCCAATGCGGCCTCGCCCAAGAGACGTTACACAGCCGGGAAAGCAGCCGGACAGGTGCGTTTCATCCGCCGCTTCCTGCCCGAGTCCTTCGTCGACAAGAGCCTCCGGAAATTCAACAAACTTCCCGGTTGAGCCAGCGCCGGCGTTGTCGGCCAAGAGATCAAGGCTGCCGTCCCGCCCAGCGAACAAACACGTGCCGAGCGAAGGCGCTTCACTGCCGTTGCCGGTAGGCGGAGGGTGTGACGCCTGTGCCCAATTTAAATGCCCGTGTCATGTGGCTCTGGCTGCTGAAGCCGCAGGCCGAAGCGATCTGCGCGATCGGGTCCATGCCGGATAACATCGATTTGGCGCGCTCGATACGCCGGTGAGCCACCCAGCCATGTGGGGACACACCATAGCTTGCCCGGAACATCCGCTGAAAATGAAAGGCGCTGAGCTGCCCGATCGCCGCCAGATCCTGCAAGCGGATTGTCTCACCGAGATTGGCCTCGATATACTCCAGGATCCGGCGCCGCACGTGAGGAGCGAGCCCGCCGCTGATCGCACGGGGACGCATCCCTCCGTAACGCGGATCAACGAAGAAATCGTCGATCGTCTGCGTCATCGCTTCTTCAGCCAGCAGGTGATCACCCGCCAACATCGCTTCGCTCAACTGCCGAAGCCTATGCGCCAAGACGGGTGCATCGGCGAAGGTCGCTTCGGCAACAGCCATACGCCTGGAATCGCGGTCGAACGTCTCGGCAAACATCCGGCGCATCTGGTCGTCGGGAACGTAGAGATGAACGAATTCGAACGGATCGGTGATTTCCCATTCGGACGAGTGCCCCTGCGGCATGACGCACAAGGCGCCGGGCCGGCCTTGAGCGGTGGGGCTGCCGTCCAGACGGCGGGTTCCGGCGCCGCCGTTGAGATAAAGGCTGAACGTATGTCCGTCCGGGCGCTCATAGCTCATCCTGTCGCTGCCATTGCTCCAGAGGGCCGCAGATCGCCCGAACCCCAAATCGATGGACTGCGACATCCGCGCAGAGGGAGATGCGGACAAAAACCTGAAAACCGAGAGACGGCTATCTTTCACCAATTCTTCCCCGCACCTGGCCACGCCTTGCGAACAATACCGGTGGGTGGCCCGCATGGCGAGCAGGAAGTCCGGGCAAATCTATTTCATAGCAAGAATCTGCAAGAGACCGGGTCAGCGTTGGCATATCGATCAAGAAAACGAGGATCACGCCATGGCAAATGCCGCTCTCTTCATCGCCACCGTCCTGATATGGGGAACGACTTGGATCGCCATTGCGATGCAGGTCGGTCCCGTGCCGGTCCTGGTCTCGGTCTTTTACAGATTTGCGGTCGCAGCCGTGATCCTCATCGCCATCCTGGCTGTCATGCGGCGGCTCAAGCTCCCTGCCTTGCGCGATCAACCTTTCATCCTTTCGCAAGCGCTCTGCCTGTTCAGCCTCAATTTCATCTGTTTCTACAACGCCGCCACCTCTATCCCGTCCGGGCTGATCTCCGTGATCTTCTCGCTCGCAACGATCTACAATGCCGTCAATGCGCGCCTCTTCTTCGGCGACCGCATTACAGGCCGCACACTTCTCGCAGCGGCGCTCGGAGCAACCGGGCTCCTCCTCCTTTTCGGACAGGACGTTGTCGTCGATTTCGACATGGGCACGTTGAAAGGGATCGGGCTCGCGGCGCTTGGCACGCTGTTCTTCTCGCTGGGCAACATGGCATCGCGTCGAAACAGCGCGGCCGGAATCTCACCGCTGATCGCCAATGCCTGGGGCATGACCTATGGCACGATCATCCTCCTCTTCCTGATTGCCGTGACGCGAACGCCGATCGTGGCGCCGCCCAACATCACCTATCTTGCCGCGCTGCTCTATCTCGCGGCAATCGGATCGGTGATCGGCTTCACCACCTATCTCATGCTGGTGTCGCGCATCGGCTCCTCACGCGCTGCCTATGCCACCGTCCTGTTCCCGATCGTCGCCCTGTCCCTGTCGACGGTCTTCGAGGGCTACCACTGGAGCGGCCTAGGTCTGATCGGCCTGGCGCTGACGCTTCTCGGCAACGTGGTCATCTTTGCGCGACCTCTGGCCCGTCGCCCGCCGCAGTCAGAGGCGAGGCTGCCGGTAGGCGGATGAGGGGCCGGCCTCGGCAATCTGACCAGGAAAGGCTCTAGCCGAGCGGCTTTTGCAGAACGTCGAAGCGCGGATTGGTTTCGGAAAAGATCGGCAGGGCGGCAGCGCCGAGAATTGCCGTATCCTTGCCGGTCATGCCGATCATCACGCGGGGCACCGTCCGCTGCTGGTTAGGATCGATCGGGGTGTGCAGCGGCTCCAGCCGCTCTGCAAGCCGAAGCATCAGCGATGTCGATATGCTGCCGCCGAGCACGATGGTCTGCGGATCGAAGGCCAGTTCCAGAAAATCGACGGTCTGCCGCAGCGGCTCGACGGCCTGATCCAGCCAGGTATCGAGACCTTCGCCGCCCCTGGCGATCAGCGCGTCGAGATCGTCGGGCGACAGTTCCTCGGCGTTGGCAATGCCCATGAGTTCATAGGCGACCGACAGCGAGATGTAGCGATCCAGACAGCCGCGCTTGCCGCAGCTGCAGAGCTTGCCATGCGGTTCCACGATGATGTGGCCGATCTCGCCGGCATTGTTGCGGCTGCCCTTGTAGAGGTGACTGTCGAGGAACATCCCGGCGCCGACGCCACCGCCGCCGGCGAGGAACAGATAGACAAAGCTGCCAAAACCGCGGGCGACGCCATGAAGACGCTCGCCGATCGCCGCTGCCGTCGCGTCATTCTCGACGAGCACCGGCACCTTTACCCGCTGTTCCAGCTCATGCCCGACAGGAAAACCCTGCCAGCCGGGCAGGTTCAGCGGACTGAGCGACGTGGTGCCACCATCGGCATAGCGGCCGGGCAGGGCCATCCCGACGCCGAGCAGCCTGTTCCGGTCGAAGGTGAAGGCCTGCTGAAGATCCTCGACGATGGACTGGAGAGCCGGCATGGCCCGTTGCGGATCGGGATGTTCGACATGGCGCTCGATGCGCGCGCAAACGGCGCCGGAGAGGTCCGTCAGAACGCCGCTCGCCCGCTGGCGGCTAAGTTCGAGTCCGATCGAATAGGCGCCGCCCGGATTGATGGTGTAGGGAATGATCGGCTGGCCGCGGGCCAGCTTCTGCGCCTCGGACGGAACGAGAATGTGCGATCGCTCCAGTTCCTCGACGATATTCGAAACAGTCTGAGCAGTCAGCGCCGTCATCCGGGCGATTGCCGCGCGCGACAAGGGACCATTCGTGCGGACAGCCTCGATCACCACACGCCGGTTGTGAGACTTGGCCTGCTCGAGATTCGTGCCGGAGATTGCCTTCATGTCGCCTTCAAAGGAAATGCAGCATCACCCTTGTCACAAGACGAACACTGATGAAAGCTCCATTCTTCGTCACGTCCTGTTTGCCGTGACATCGGCTCAATGGGCATGGTGTCTCTGCAGAAAGCCAAGGATGACTATCCCCGATAGTCCTGTGACGGCGCTGAGGATGGCCGTTCCAGAATAGCCGGTCACATAGGTGCCGGCGGCAAAAACCAGCGCGCCGATCCCGGCGCTGGCAAAGATGTTGACGGAGATCAGCGCGCTGCCGAGCCCCGGTCGATCGGCAATCAGATCCTGCAGATAGGTGATCGGAAAGCTGATGATCGCCGCCGCTCCGATGCCGGCGAGCAAGGTGAGCCCATAGAGATGCCACGGCTCAGAGGCAAGGCCGAGAAGGCTGAGGAAGACGGCGTAGATTATGGTGCCGGCCGCAAGTGCCGCCATCTGGCCGGTTTTCCGCGCGATCCGCGACCAGATGATGATGAAGACGACCTCCAGCAATGCGACGATGCCGACAAGAATGCCGACATCGCTGAGCCTGCCATGCGCGGCACCCGTGACAATCAATGGCAGCAGGGCGTCATTGAGATGCAGCGTGCTGGTGATCAGCGCCACCCCGCAAATATGCGCGGAAATCCGCGGCGAAACCACTTGGCGAAGCGCGCCGAGATAGGTGAGATGATGAACTGCTGCCATCTCCGTCGCCGCCCGCTTCGGCAAGGCGAAGATGATGATTCCCTGGCAGAGCAGACATGAAAGGCCAGCAAAGAGGTAGGCCGGCAGCATGCTCGATGCGCCAGACAGCAGCAGGCCGGTGATGCCGGGGATCAGGACCCAGGACAGAGAGATCATGGCGCGTACGCCTGAGTTGGCCGTCACCATGTCGCTTCGGGTCATGCCATGCATCGCCGCGCGCGCATTGGCAAACAGCAGCGAGTTCAGCGCCCCGTAGATCGGCAGAGGCAGCAAGCCGGCGATGACGAAGACGGCGGCGCTGGGAAAGGCGTAGACCATGCCGTAGCCGACGATGCCGAACAGGCAGGCGCCGATCATCGTCGACCGGTACTCGCCTAGCCGGTCGGCGAGATTGCCGAGCAGGATGCTGATGACGACGTTCACCGCTGCCGAGACGAAACTCAGGAAGGAATAGAGGCCATCGCTCAGCCCCAATTCGCGGATACCCACGACCGAACGATAGGGTGCAGTCATCGCCCCCGCCATCCCGAAGGTGAAAATGGCGATCATGCTGGCGCGAATCGCCGGATTGCGGAAGACGTCGGGGAAAAGGCGGCTCATGCGGGCATCTGAATGTCAGTAGTGCTCCGATTGGGAGAATGTCCGCGCGAGCTCGGCCTGGCCTGCCGTGAGGCCGCAATCGACGGGCAGGCAGACGCCGGTGATGGAAGCGGCCTGGGGACCGGCAAGGAAGGCCACGGCATTGGCAACATCTTTCGGATCGATGACCCGCTGCAGCGGATACCAGCGGCGTGCTTCCTCGAAAACGTTCGGATTGGCGCTCGCACGGGCTTCCCAGGCCTGAGTCTTCACCGTGCCGGGTGCGACGGCGTTGGACCGGATCCCGAACTTGCCGTATTCCACGGCGACCAGCCGGGTGAAATGCAGAAGGCCGGCCTTGGCGACGCTATAGGCCGGGTGCCCGAAGACATGCATGCCGTTGACCGAGGCAATGTTGACGACGGAACCCTTCGAGGCCTTCAACATGGGCTCGAACGCGCGGAAACATAAGAATGCCGCTTCGAGATTAAGCGCATTGTCCGCCCGCCAGATCTCGGGCGTCGTGTCGTGCAGGCTGGTGGCGCGGGCCGCACCCGCATTGTTGACCAGGGTTCGAACCACACCGACGTCGGCGGCACGTCTTGCCAATTCCGCAATGCTCGTCTCGCTGGTCACATCGCATTGGACGGCGACGAAGCGATCGTCCGGCCCGAGCTTCGACGCCACGGCAGCCGCGGCCTCCGCATCGATATCGGCGAGCAACACGACGTCGTGGTCATCGGCGAGCCGTGCGGCGATCGCCGCGCCGATATCGCCTGCAGCGCCGGTAACGATGGCTATCGACTGCGTCATTTTCTGTCGCTCCCGCTCATGAACTCAATCTCCAAGCAATTGCCGGTCGTCGCCGTCACGGTGAATGACCAACTGCTGCTTGATACGCCGAAGCGTGGTCGTCGCCTTCGGCTGAACGGCATAGGCGACCAGGCTCGACAGGATATCGATCGTCGCGATGTAGGCGATCCGCGTCGAGGTCGGGCGATAGATATTGTGGCCCTCGGGAAGATCGATCGGCACGACGATTTCGGCGGCCTTGGCAACCGGGCTGGCCGTCTGGGTGAGCGCGATCGTCTTCACCTTAGTCTGGCGGGCAAGCTCGAAGGCCCGCACCAGCTCCATATTGCGCCCCGAGAAGGACGAGCCGATCAACACGTCGCCCGGCCTTGCCGCGGCAGCCATCATCAGCTGCATGCTGTGGTCGGAACTTGCCGTGATGCGAAGCCCGAGACGGAAGAGCCGGTTCTGAAGTTCGTCGGCGATCATCGACGAATTGCCGCCCGAGCCGAACGCATAGATCATATCGGCCTTGGCGATATGCGAAACGGCGGCCTCGATCGCGGCCAGATCGAGCGACCGATGCAGGAGAAAGAGCGCGTTCTGGGCCTTGGTGATGATATCCTGGGCAACATCGGCCGGATCGGTGCTTTTCGATTCCGGTTTCAGATAACGCACGCCGATATGGGCGGTGCGGGCAAGCTGCACCTTGAAGTCGGAAAAGCTCTCGCAACCGAGCCGCCGGCAAAAGCGCGTGACGGTCGGCGGCGATACCTTGGCCCGTTCCGCTAGCTCGATGATCGAGGCATTCACGGCAAACTCGAAGTCGTTGACGATAATCTCCGCGATGCGGCTCTCAGAGGGAGAGAGACGACCCTTGTCTTCCTGCAGCGTTGAAAAGATATCCAAGCCCGTCCCCCCCGATGGTTTTCTATCTAACCTTCTTCTTATAGGCCACGCAGTCGATCTCAACCTTGCAATCAACCATCATCGACGATTGCACACAGGCGCGTGCCGGCGGATGTTCGCCGAAATACTCCTCATAGATTTTGTTGAAGGTCCAGAAATCGCGCGGGTCATCGAGCCAGACGCCGACGCGCACGACGTCCTCGATGCCATATCCGGCTTCATCGAGGATCGCCAGGACGTTGGCGATCGTCTTGTGGGTCTGGGCGATGATATTGCCGTCGATGATTTCGCCATTTTCCATCGCAACCTGTCCGGAAACATACAGCCATCCGTCGGCTTCGACCGCACGTGCGAAAGGCAGCGCCTTGCCGCCGGCGCCCGTTTGAACAGTGCCATAGCGCTTGATCGGCATGCTGAAGTCCTTGCAAATTATTTTCTTGATAAGTTGACAAATGACCATAGAAAGCAGAATTTGACCAGTGAAAAACACGATTTATGAAAAGAATTTCAATCCGGGGCTGATATGCGCGATCCTTTCCAGAATCCTTTCCCGTCAGGCAGTGCCCGGCATGCAATCTGGGAAATGCTCGTTTCGCGCGATATCGATGCGTTTCTGGCCGCCGACTGGTCGATGGTCGAGCATGACTTCGTCGAAGAGGGCTTCATCGGTATCGATGCCCAGAAGCAGGTCAGCCCCGACAGGTGGCGTCTGGCATTTCCGACGCTGTCAGCCTATCGCCAGGAATGGCTGAGGCAGGCAAAGGATTTCGCCGAGCAGAGTTTCGCAGAAGATGCGCGCACGGCGATCTTCACCACGACGACGCTTGAGGATATCGAAATCGAGGGCGAAATGGCCCTCGTTCGCAAGAAATTCGACGGCGGCATTACCAAGAGCGACGACACCCGGGACGTCCTGCAATGGCAGACGCTCTATTACTGCAGGCTTCACCAAGGACGCTGGAAGATCTCAGGTTTCACCGGCTACCTGCCGAACCCGATGGGTTGACGCAGGGGTCGACAACACGAAGGCCACTTTCTTGCGCATTTTCACGGCAGCATTGGCGACGGAGACCAACACCTTTTCCCCGATCTGCGTGGATCGCCGCGCATTCGAAGCCTCGCTTTATGCCTCGCCCGGCCAACATCCCGCAACACCGACGCTCTGCACCGCGCCGATCACCGTCGGAAGGCGCGTCACCCGGGAAAAGGGTTGGGACCTGATCGAAGGAACCGCCACCTGGGCCGATCCCGCAGGCCTCGTCAACCGGGCGACCTACGAGGAGCTGCGTGACGAAATCCTCGGGCAGCTCAGCGCGGCAATGCCCGTCGACGCCGTTGTCATGGGCCTGCATGGCGCCATGGTGGCAGCCGGATACGAGGATACGGAAGGCGATCTTCTCCAGCGCATCCGTGAAATCGTCGGGCCTGATGTTCTCATCTGCGCTGAGCTCGACCCGCACAGCCATCTCACCGCAAAACGCGTCGCTGCGCTCGATTTCGCTGTCTATTTCAAGGAGTTTCCGCATACGGACTTCGTCGACCGCGCCGAGGATCTCTGGCGCATCGCCGTCGAAACGCTCGAAGGCCGGATCAAGCCTGATATGTCGGTGTTCGACTGCCGGATGATCGACGTCTTCCCGACATCGCGCGAGCCCATGCGTTCCTTCGTCGACAAGATCATGCAGATCGAGACGGATGATCCGGACGTCCTGTCGATCTCGGTGATCCACGGGTTCATGGTCGGCGACGTTCCCGAAATGGGAACGAAGCTGCTTGTCGTGACTGATAATAAGCCGGAGAAGGGCGCGGCTTTGGCGCGCGAACTCGGCCTCGAGCTGTTTTCCAAGCGCGGTACCTTCATGGTTCCGCAGATCGACGAGAAGGAAGCCGTCACGCGCGCGCTTGCCGCAACCGCATGGCCAGTTGTCATCGCCGATGTCTGGGACAATCCGGGGGGCGGCACGGCAGGGGACGCGACTGTTATCCTCGGAGAGCTGATCGCCCGCGGCGTCATGAGTGCTGCGATCGGCACGATCTGGGATCCGGTGGCTGTCCAGATTTGTTTTGCGGCGGGCGAGGGGGCGGAAATTCCGTTGCGTTTCGGCGCCAAGTCGGCGCCCGGCACTGGCAATCCCATCGATGGCACCGTCAAGATCGTCAAGCTGGTGAAGAATGCCGAGATGCAGTTCGGCGAGAGCTTCGCGCCTTTCGGCGATGCCGCACACATCGTCCTCAACGGCATCGACATCATCCTCAATTCGACGCGCGCCCAGAGCTTCGATCCGAGCCTGTTTTCGGTGATGGGCATCGATCCCGTGAAGCAGAAGATCCTGGTGATCAAATCGACCAATCATTTCTTCGCGTCCTTCTCCAGGATCGCGGCCGAGATCCTTTACTGCTCGGCCGGAACGCCCTATCCCAATAATCCGGCGACGACGCCGTACCGGCGGGCGCCGAAGACCATCTGGCCGATCGTGGCCGATCCACATGGAAGAGAACGCGGAGCCGCCTAGATGCATGATGTCAGCTTTGCCGTCGTCGCCAAGGCAGGTGATAGGATCGCCGATCTCTCGACGCCGCGTCCTGTCATCGATGAAGACCGGCTGGCGGCAAACATAGGCCGCGTTCAATCCTATATGGATCAGCACGGGCTGAACTTCCGCCCGCATATCAAGACACACAAGATCCCCGCTCTCGCCGTCGCGCAGATCGCCGCCGGCGCCAAGGGCATCAATTGCCAGAAGGTCACGGAAGCCGAGGTCTTCGCCGAAGCCGGCTTCGGCGACATCCTGATCACCTTCAACATCCTCGGACAGCAGAAAATCGAGCGCCTGGCCAAGTTGAACACGAAAATCCCGGCCCTCAAGGTCGTCGCCGACAGCGAAGTGACGGTCGACGGGCTGGCGGCCCATTTCTCCGGCCACAAGCCGCTGGCCGTGCTGGTGGAATGCGATACCGGCGGCGGACGCTGCGGCGTGCAGACCTCCGAGGAAGCAGCCTCCCTTGCCAAGCGCATTGCTGCTGCCGACGGCCTCACCTTCGGCGGCATCGTCACTTACCCGAAGCCGCAATCGGCCGCCGCCGTCGAAGCCTTCATCACCGAGGTGCTGCAACGGCTGCAATCGGAAGGCATAACCTGCCCGATCGTCAGCAATGGCGGAACGCCAAGCCTGTTCGAAGCGCATCTGGTCAAATCGGCCACCGAACACCGCGCCGGCACCTATATCTATAATGACCGCCAGATGGTGCGCATGGGCCATTGCACCGAGGACGATTGCGCCATGCACGTACTGGCGACCGTCGTCTCACGCCCAACCGCCGACCGCGCCGTCATCGATGCCGGCTCGAAGGCGCTGACCTCGGATCTTCAGGGTTTTAGCGATTACGGCCTGATCGTCGGCTATCCCGAGGCAAAGATCACCAGCCTCTCGGAAGAACACGGGGTGATCGATCTGTCGAACTGCACCGGCCCCCGGCCGCAGATCGGCGAGAAGCTCTTCATCATCCCGAACCACACCTGCGTGGTGTCCAACCTGTTCGATACGATGGTCTTTCATCGCGGTGGCGTGGTGACCCGCGTCGAGGAGGTCGCTGCCCGCGGGCTTGTCTGGTAGGGAGCGGCTGCGGTTGAGGGCGAGATGGCCCTGATCACTGAAGGCCTCGGTATCAGCAGGATTCGGACGCTAGTATCGCAAGACGTGTGCGCCGCGGGCGACTTCGTTGCCAATGGCGGACATCGGCTCTACGGGCGAGTGTCCGCTTTGGGGCCGGGAGCGGAATCGCGCTTTCGGAAACATCCATGAAGATAGTTGCTGTCTGGGAAAGCGTAAGAAAGCGCATTTGAGTCCCGAACAGACAAGCTTCTTTGACCAGTCGGGCGGAAGACAATGCCCGCCAGTCAGAAGGATCGATCGTCGTCCTGCACTTCGTCGCTAACGGTCTCTAGGATAAAGCGAGCGCGGTGATACAACTCGTCAAAAGTTAGAATCTCAGGCGAACGGATGTTCCGCCTGAATAGCTCGAAACAAGTAATTTTGTCATCGTTACCTGCGAGCTCATTTAAATGACCCACGACGAGGTAGCTGCGCGGCTCGACAGAATACACCACCTCCCCTGTGTCGTTCCCCCACTCGTCTTTTAGATGCTCACGAAAACGGTCGCGGGCGAACTCATACGCAGTCTTCTGAACCTGCGTGACTGCGTTCGATACCTCTTGGGAAATCCCCCAGCAACCCGAACGATACAAATCAGGCTGGAGCAGACCGGTGCTGCTCTTTTTTAGTTCTACCAAGACGAATTGACTGATTTCAGCGCGGGTCCGCATCAGCGCATCTGCACGCTTGCCGCTTCGATCAAACGCGTTGCCGGTCGTTGTTTTCTCGAGTTTACCACCCAAGCCGTCGAGAAAGATGTAGTTAAGTCCGTGCCCAAATATCCAAGGATTAGCTTCGAAGAAGGTCTGCCAACTGCGCTCGTTTCCGGTTTCAGAAAGACGTTGTTCAAATTCAGCGAGCGCCTGCCGCTTCGACGCCACCGCATACACGTCAGTGTGGAGTTCAGGCGCCTCGGCCAGCTTCGCCAGTAACTCCGGTCCCTTTGTGCTCTTGAGTATCGCTCCAAGCGCACCGAGGTTAAGATCATCAAGCGACAGCTGCATGCCCTGTTCCTCGCTCAGATCAATTCGCGAGATCACAGATAGAAACTGATTGATCTGCGAAAGCTGAAATTGGTTGACCTTCACCTCACCGTCGGCGCTCCAACCAAATCGTGCGTGGTGTTTCATCTTGGTAATCTTGAAAGTGCCGAAATCGCCTCGATCCCGCACCCAAAACGCGCTTATGGCCAACTTGCATTTGGGGGTGACATCAATTTCGCCAATGAAGTCCTCGCTTTCGCCAACGATCGTCGCGTATGCGCCTTGGCGGGTGGGGTGTTTATAAAGCTGGTTTGGCTTGTAATTCTTGAGATATTCGGTGTCGTCGCCCATGTGGAAATGGTACCATCAGTTGCAATGCTTTCAAAGCTAAGACGAGCGCTCAGCTTAATGAATCCCGCCCAGCATCGCTTCACCGACTTCGGGTGGCTGACGGCTAAAATCGGTGCGATAAATGAATTTGCGGCTTTTAAAACTGTCATCGCTACCGCGCTATGTCTGATATTGGCGGAAGGCAGTCGCCCAGGTCACATGCGGCGCAGGTCGGCTCGGAGACCTTCACAGACGGTCACCGATTCGTCGCCTTCACCTATGCTCCAAGTCCCAAAGCTCCTGGACTTGCGACCATCAACTTTACAATGCCACGTCCGCTACTTCTTCCGCCAGGAGTTGATTTCTTTAGCGAGTTGCGGATCGTGTCGTAGTTCGTCAACCGCATCTTTGCTGATAACGGCCTTCGACCGTCTTAAAGGTCCAATCAGCAAGAGGCGGCTTTCTCCATTGGCGGGATCTTTTGCCAATTCAATAAGTTGGGGAAGCGTCTCTTCAGTTACCGATCCGGAAAGCGCGCAAGCTAACGCCTCCTTAAAACCCAGCACGAATTCCGTCTCCTCACCGGGAAAAACAGAGCCTTTGCCCTGTTTGGCGTTGATGTATTGCTGAACGAGGAAATCCCAATATTCGCTGGCCGCGGGAACCGCTAGAGCTCTGGCAATTCCGCTTCGTGTTCGATCGGAATAAGGGAATTGCAAATGCTTCATCAAGATCGGCACCAGATTCGGATACCCACTTCTGCTGTTAACCAGGTCCCAGATCGAGGTGATGTTCGCGCCTGCCTCGCGTAGATCGTTGACAATAGGCTTTTCCTCTTCAAGTAGGCGAGAGTCGCGAATGGCCCAAATATCGCTCATTTTGGCCTCCTAATCGAATGGCACTCCTATTTGGATCACCGCTTTATGTCCCTGCAATTTATCAAGGAACCGTCAATTGCCCTTTTGAGAGGTCCGATCTTCGGTGCTTGTGGAATTACCACCAGGATAATATGACTGCTGAAACAGAGCCAGCCGCCTCAAGCCGCCGTCGGATTGATCACGTTCATATCGATTTCGGTCAGTTCAACGCGCCGCTCGAAGGCAATGCCTGCCTCGTCGAAAAGATGGCAGTCCGCGGCATTGATGCCGGTTGAGACAGGCGCATCGGCGCGGATGCCGACGCTGCCGGGGAGCATGGCGCAGAAATTCTCGGCCTCGCCGTTGAGTGAGGCATAAGCCACCGTATTGGCACCGAGGCGCTCGATGACGGTCGGCGTCACGGTGAAGACGATATCGCCGCCGTTGAGCTGGATATGCTCTGGACGAATGCCGAGCGTCAAAGGCTTGCCGACCATGCCGTCACGCGGCGTCACCGGCAGAACGGCGGACTGGCCGAGATAATCGACTTCGACGCCGCCCGCGCTGACGCCCTTGCAAGTCACGGGGAGAAAATTCATTTTCGGGTTGCCGATGAAGCCGGCGACGAACTGGTTGGCGGGCTTGTGATACAGCTCCAGCGGCGCGCCGGTCTGGGAGATGTTGCCGGCGTCGAGCACGACGATGCGGTCGGCCATGGTCATGGCTTCGACCTGGTCGTGCGTGACATAGATCATCGTCGCCTTCAACGCCCTGTGCAGCTTGGCGAGCTCGATGCGCATGTCGGCGCGAAGTGCTGCGTCGAGGTTGGAAAGCGGTTCGTCGAACAGGAATATCTTCGGTTCGCGCACGATGGCGCGGCCGATCGCGACGCGCTGGCGCTGGCCGCCGGAAAGCATGCCGGGTTTCTGCTGCAGCCGCTGATCGAGATGCAGGATGCGCGCCGCATTTTCGACCCTGGCCTTGAGCTTTGCCTCCTCCATCTTTTCGACGCGAAGCGGGAAAGCGATGTTTTCAAAGACGGTCATGTGCGGATAGAGCGCGTAGGACTGGAACACCATGGCGATGCCGCGCTTGACCGGCGGCAGGTCGTTGACCCTGATGCCATTGATGACGATGTCACCCGCCGTTGTCGCGTCGAGGCCGGCGATCATGCGCAGCAACGTGGACTTGCCGCAGCCAGACGGGCCGACGAAGACGACGAACTCGCCGTTCTTCACCTCGAGCTGCACGCCCTTCAGAACTTCGTAGTCGCCATAGAACTTCTGAACTTTGTTGAGAAGGAGCTGTCCCAAAAATCTGTCTCCGCCGGCGGCCTTCGTCGCACATTCGCTATAAGGGGAGGGGCCGCGGCCATCCCGCCGCGACCCGAAGAAGCCTCAAGTAAACTTACTTGAAGGCTTCGATTTCGCCGGCCGCCTTCTTGAGCGCGGCTTCCGGTTCGGCCTTGCCCGTGACAACCGACTGGATCATCTCGATCATCGAGTTCTGGAAGCCCTTATAGTCGGTGAAGAGCGGCTCGGGACCACCATAGCTGATGCCGTCGATCAAGGGCTTCCAGTAAGGATCCTTGGCGACGAACTCGTCGACCTTTGCGGAGGGACGCAGGGGAGTGAGACCGGCGCCGCCCTGCAGTTCGTATTCCGACTGTACATCGGGCGAGGTGATGAACTTGGCGAATTCGGTCGCCTTGTCCTCGACCCCCGAGCCCTTGAAGACCGCCAGGCTGTCGGTAATCAGCAGCGTGCCGGGACCCTTGGCGTCGGGGCCGAGCGGCAGCGTCGTGATGCCCCAGCTGATCTGCGTCTTCTTCAGACGGTCGGCTGCACCCGAGCCTGCCTGGATCATCGCCACCTTGCCGTCGAGGAAGATGGCGCGGACTTCGTTCTGCTCATAGGCCGTCGGGCCTTCCTCGGAGTAGGGGACGATGTCCTTATAGGCCTTCAGTGCGGCAAGAATCTGCGGGCTGTCGAGCGTGACCTTGCCCTCGGCATCCGTCACCGCACCGTTGTTGGTGTAAACCCAATGCATGAACTGGTGCATCGTATTGTCGAAGGTCTTGGCGGAAAGACCGAAGCCCGGAATGCCGGTTTTCTCCTTGATGGTCTTTGCCATTTCGATTTCTTCAGCCCAGGTCTTCGGCGGCGTCTCAGGGTCAAGGCCGGCCTGCTTGAAGAGGTCCTTGTTCCAGTAAAGCGCCTTGGTGGAGAAGGCGATCGGAACGCCCCACTGGTTACCCTCGAAGGTTACCGTGTCGACGATGTGGGGATAGTAGGCCTTCTTCTCGTCATCCGTCATCGGCACCGGAACGATGAGGTCGTTCTGCGCGAATTCCTTCAGCGTGCGCGAGCCGACATAGGCCATCGCCACCGGCGTGCCGGCGGCGGCAAGCGTCGTGGCCTTATCCTGGCACTGCGCCCATCCGACGACCTCGGGGGTGATCTTCCAACCCGCGTTCTTTTCTTCCCACTGCTTGATGTATTTGGTGTGGACCGGGTCGATCGTGTCGCCGCAATAGATCCAGCTGATTTCCTTGTCGGCCGCCTGGGCAGTGACCGCGGTCAATGCCGTCGAACCGAGCAAGGCGAGCGCCATAAGGCCTGTCTTGATTGATATGCTCACGTCGTAACTCCCGTTCTTGTGTTAGCTGTTCACTCGTTTTTTGCTCTTATTGTTTCACCGCACCGGCGGTCAGCCCGCCGACAAGGTAGCGCTGAAGGAAGAAGATGACGACCATCGCCGGCGCGATACCGACGAAGGAAGCCGCCATCAGTTCGTTCCAGATAACCTCCTGCTTTCCGAAGTAAGCAAAGAGCCCCACCGGCAAGGGCATGTATTCGGTCTTCGAGTTGAACGTCAGCGCGAAGATGAATTGCTGGGCGTAGGCGCCGATGAAGGTGGTGATGGCGACGACGATAATCCCCGGCATCGCAATCGGCAGGATGACCCGGCGCAGCGTGTAGAAGTGGCTCGCGCCATCCATGTAGGCCGCTTCGTTGAGTTCCTGCGGAATACGGATCATGTAGGTGCGCAGCAGCCAGATCGCCGAAGGGATCAGGAAGGCGACGCCAGGCACGATCATGGCGAGATAGGTGTTGAGCACGCCGATGCTCCGCATCAGCCGGAAGAGCGGGATCAACAGCACGGCGCCCGAGAACATGTTCACCGTCAGGAAGGCGCCGAGCAGGATGCCCATGCCCTTGAATTCGAACTTCGCAAAGGCATAGGCCGCCGGAATGACCAGGCAGAGCACGATCAGCGTGACGATGATCGAGATGAAGAACGAGTTGAAGATATAACGCCCGAAGCCCGGCACGCTGATCCACATCGTCCGATAGGCTTCGAACGAGCCGTTCTCCGGCCAGAAGCGGTAGGGCGAGGAGAAGAGCTGGCTGAGCGGCTTCAGCGACACCAGGAAACCTTCGACGAAGGGCGACAGCACGAAGAAAAGAAACAGCGCGATACCGCAATAGATCAGGATGATTTCCCACCAGCGGTAACGGTCGATCATGGCTGCATTGCTCATGCGCGCTTCTCCGGGTTGAGGCGGCGGGTGACGCGGAAATAGGCGAAGCAGAAGAGCGACAGGAAGATGCAGATCAAAACGGCGCGCGCGGCACCTTCACCGTATTTCTTCGAGCCGATCGCGGTCTGATAGGTATCGATGATCATCGTCGTCGTCTCGCCGCTCGGTCCGCCCTGCGTCAGGATCCAGATAATGTCGAACGAGTTGAAGGTCGCGATCAGCGACAGCATCGACATGGTGATGATCGCCGGAACCATCAGCGGCAGCGTGATGCGGCGAAAGCGATACCAGCGGCCGGCGCCATCGGTCCAGGCGGCCTCGTAGAGATCCTTCGGAATGGATTGGATTGCGGCCAGGAAGTAGATCGTCACCAGCGGCACCCCGATCCACACATCGGTGATGATCGTTGCCCAGAAGGCGGTGCTTCCATAAGCGAGGAAGGCGACCGGACCGTCGACCAGACCGAAGCGCTGCAACATGCCTGATATCATCCCGAACTGGCCATTATACATCCAGCCCCACATGAAGATGCCGATCGCCATCGGCACGATCCATGGCGGCATGGTCAAAAGCCGGAATAGCGAGCGGCCGGGGACCGCGGCATTCAGCATGGTCGCACCGAAAGTGCCGATCACCATTTTCAGCGCGACCGAGAAGAATGTCCAGATGAAGGTGCGGATGATGACTTCCGCAAACCGCTCGTTGAAGATCTTCTCGTAATTGACCCAGCCGACCCAATTTGTGGTCTTCCTGAGGGACGCGTCGGTGAAGGAGAGAATGAAGGTATCAACCAGCGGATAGGCGACGATCGCCAGAACATAGAGCACAGCCGGAAGAAGAAGGATGCAAGCGAAGATGAAGGTGCTTCTTTGAACACTCATCCTGCCGCCCCCCTCAAGCCGCTCTTGCGTGAAGGGCTTCGTCGAAGCGGTCCCAGATGGGTCTGAGATCGACGACCGCCTTCTTCATCCTCGCTTCGTCCATCGCCAAGGCGAGGATGCCGGCTTCGAGCGCATTTAGCGTGGACACGGGGAGTTCGAGCCCGGTGCGCACGCTTTCAAGCAGGTCGCTCGCCATCTGTTCATCGGCGCCGTAGTGCTGGGAGAGCTCGGTGGCGGCATATTTGGTTTCGACAATCTTGTTGCCGGTCAGTTGTTCGTGCACATCAAGATAACCGCGAACGAAATCGCCTTCGGCCATGCCGCGCGAGCCCATGATGGCGAAGCGGCGGAATTGGTCGGGCACATTCAGATTGGTGTGGAAGTTCATGCCGACGCCATTGGTATATTCGACGATCGCCACCTGATAGTCGATAATATCGGCATCGCTGTCGAAGACCTTGTCCGATCCCATCCATCCGCTCGGCTTGCGGTGGAAAAGCTCGAGGTCGTTGATGCCCTCGCGCGCCGGGTCGTTGGCCGGGATAAAGCTCTTGCGGCCACCGAAACTTGCGACGCGCTCCGGCCGCGCGCCGACGACACCATTATAGAGATCGAGGTCGTGGCAGCATTTCTCCAGCATGAAGCTGCCGGAATAGCGCTCATAGCGGCGCCAGTCGCGCATGAAGAAGGCGCCGTGATAAGGCTCGATATGTTCGGAGGCCTCGATCGACACGATCTGACCAAGCTTGCCCTCGGCCTGGATGGCGCGCAGATCCTTGTAGAGCGGAGAATAGCGCAATACGAGACCCACCATCAGCCGCTCGTGGCCGAACTTCGCCATCAGATGGGCGAGCTCGATGCTCTCGGCGATCGTCGTGACGATCGGCTTTTCGCAAAAGACCTTGAGACCGGCTTGAAGCCCGAGCCTGATATGATCGAGATGCATGTGATTGGGGGAACCGATCATCAGCAGATCGAGCTTTTCGGAGGCGAGCAATTCTTCCGGCGAACCATAGGCCTTGCCGACTGAAATGCCCTTTTCCGTCAATCCAGGAAGTCCGGCGGGTTCCGGATCCACATAGCCGACAATGTCGAAGCTGCTATCGATTGCCTTGAAAACATAGCCGAGATAGCCGAGCCGGAATCCTAGCCCGATGATTCCCACTTTCATGCCGATCAAGTTCCCATTTAGTAATTTATTTTCTTTAAGTTGGGACAAAAATCGGGAGGCGTCAATAGAAAACGGGCCTCAAAGCGCGAGTATGAAATTAATTTTCATAGATCGGTAGCCGGCGGTCGATTGCTGGCTGCCACCGGCCGGATGCCGATTGCCAAAGCGAACAGGGCGCATCTCTTGACGCCGAGGCAGCGAATTCAGCGACAGTTGGCGCAGCCAATGATCGCCCCGGCAAGCTCACGCAGAACTCGCGAAATGTTGAAAAGAGCCACGAGTTTACGTGTGTAGGATAGTGCGAGACCCGAAGGCAAGGAGGAGCCATCATGACCCGTATGACAGCCAAGGATTTCCCTCAAGAACTTCTCGAACTCTACGATTATTACGCGCATGGGAGAATTACCAAGCGGGAGTTTCTCGACCGGGCCGGCAAATTCGCTGTCGGCGGACTTACGGCAGCCGCCATTCTTTCATCGCTGAGCCCTGACTATGCGCTGGCGACCCAGGTCGAGTTCACCGATCCCGATATATCAGCCGAATACATTACCTACCCCTCGCCAAAGGGAAATGGCGATGTCCGCGGCTATCTCGTCCGCCCCAAAAACGCGACCGGCAAAGTTGCGGCTGTGGTGGTCGTCCACGAGAATAGAGGTCTGAACCCCTACATCGAGGATGTGGCGCGGCGCGTGGCAAAGGCAGGTTTCATTGCACTTGCGCCGGATGGACTCACGTCGGTCGGAGGCTACCCCGGCAACGATGAAAAGGGGCGGGAACTCCAGCAGAAGGTCGACCCGGAAAAGCTGATGAACGACTTCTTCGCGGCGGTCGAATTTTTGATGAACAACGATCTCACGACAGGCAAGGTCGGCATCACCGGCTTCTGCTATGGCGGCGGCGTGGCCAACGCGGCGGCAGTGGCCTATCCGGAACTTGCCGCGGCCGTGCCCTTTTACGGACGGCAGCCGCGCGCCGAAGACGTGCCGAAGATCAAGGCGCCGCTGCTTCTCCATTATGCCGGTCTGGACAAGGACATCAACGAAGGCTGGCCGGCCTATGAAGCTGCACTGAAGTCATCTGGAAAGACATTCGAGGTCTACATCTACCCTAACGTCAATCACGGCTTCCACAATGATTCCACGCCCCGCTACGACGAAGCAGCAGCCAAGCTCGCCTGGCAGCGAACGGTCGACTGGTTTACGAAATACCTCGCCTGAGCAGGCTGCGGCCTGAACGATGATGCGCGCGGGGAGGCTTTCCCCGCCGTCCATCCGTCCCGTGGCTTGCGACCGGCCGATGAAATTGCCCGGTCGCAGTAGCACCGTAATCGCAGCACGGCGTTTGGCTATTGCGAGCCGCTGGCTTTGCGTCGGCGGCTGATCATCATTCCGCCGACGATGAGAACAATTCCGGTCGCGTTCGCCCAAAATGACGCTGGAACGGCGCTGATATAATCAAACGCTACCCCTGTTACCATCTGGCCACCGATGATCAGCAGAGCCGAATTAACCGCACCTATTCGGGCGATGACCCAACTGCCCGCCGCCACGAAAACAACGCCGATGGAACCACCCAGATAGGCATACCAAGGCGCCTCGGCAGCACCCGCAGGAAGCAGGCCCCCGGCAAAGAGACCAAGGCAGGTGAGGACAGCAAAGCCTATGGCATGGTTCCAGAAGGATGCGACCAGCGGCGTGGTGGATATGCTCAACCGCCCATTGAGCTGACGACTGAGGCCGACGAGCACACCGCCCAGGCAAGCCAGGAGAATGAACACCGTCACGCCGCACCTCGCCCAAACAGGATAATGAGTGCAGCCCCCGTGACGACCAAGCCGAGTGCTACGATGTCTCGTGTATCCGGATGCCGCTTTGGCAGACCAAACAGTCCCCAACTGTCGGCCGCGACGCTGAAGGCGACCTGGCCTGCCAAACCCAAAGCCAAGGTGCCGGAGAGCCCGAGCGGTGAGTTGACCGCGGTCGAAGTCAGAATGACCGTTGCCGCGCCGGATATCCCACCGAAGTAAGCCCACCAAGGCGCGTTAGGGGCTTTTTCTAGCCTCGGCGTGCGTCGGCGGTGGACCACCAGGAGAAGAACGACGGCTGCTATGATGCCTGTGCCGTGAGCGGTCCACGATGAGAACAGGGGATTCCCATAACGGGCCAACTCCCCATTGAGGTGTACCATGAACGTCAGGAGCCCACCCGTGGCAAAAGCTCCGATGAAATAGATGGGATGCGAATTACGCGCTGCTTCGGTGGTCATTGTAGATCCCGTCAAAGAATCGATTGCGCCTGATATTTTTCAAATTGTCACTACAGCGCCGCGCGTCTTTTCGGACGCGCAAAGGACGCTGTAGCACTTTGAATGGCTGCATAATTCCTGAAATCGATTCCGATTTCAGGAATTATGCAGTAAGGCCATTCATCGGCATTTTCAGCAAGATGATTAGCACCGTCCGATCGACGCATGGTTGGTGTATTTGACAGGCTAAATTCGAGCGACGCCCTACAATGCAAGATGATGCCATGTCCGCGGAACTCGATGGTCCAGACGCCTCCACGATGCCGAAAGCCGGATTGTCGGAAATCCTCGCGCCGGGCCTTTCCGTGGTTTTCTGCGGATTGAATCCGGCTCTCTCCGCCGTTCGCGACGGGCATAATTTCTCGAACCCGAGCAATCGTTTTTGGCGTGTCTTGCATCTGGCTGGATTTACACCGCGGTTGCTGCGCGCCGATGAAGAGCGCGAGCTGCTGCAATATGGCTGTGGTCTGACGTCGGCGGTTTCACGTCCCACGAAAAGCGCAAGCGAGCTTAAGAGGCAGGATTATCTCAGCGCCGCGCCCATCCTGGAAAACAAGATACGAGAGTTTGCGCCAGCCAAACTGGCCTTTCTTGGAAAGCCGGCATACGCGGCCATCAGTCTTCGAGCCAATGTTGAATGGGGTCGGCAGCCCGAGGAATTTGCCGGCGCAGGTGTCTGGCTGTTGCCAAATCCGAGCGGCCTCAACAGAGCCTTCACCTTGACGACTTTGACCGGACACTATCTCGAACTGAGATTGACGCTGTAGCCATCCTCCGTCGATCTCGAAATAGCGATGATCGTCATTCGGGAGAAATGTCATGGTACGCTTGCTTTCGGTCAATGTGGGCCTGCCGCGCAACGTCACCTGGCAAGGCAAGATCGTCAACACTGCCATTTGGAAGACGCCGGTCGACGGCCCGCGTATGGTGCGGCGCCTGAACGTGGACGGCGATGGACAGGGCGATCTGGCTGGCCACGGCGGCGAACGCCGCGCAGTCTTTGTCTATCAGATCGATTCCTATCGGTACTGGCAGGAGCAATTGCGCCGGGACGACTTCGTTTACGGTCAGTTCGGCGAGAATTTCACCGTCGATGGGTTGCCGGATGCAGAGGTCTGCATTGGAGACCGTTACCGGATCGGCGGCGCTTTGTTCGAGGTGACGCAACCGCGCGTCACGTGCTACCGGCTCGGCATACGCATGGACGAGCCGGAGATGGCCGCGCTGGTGGTCAAACACGGCCGACCTGGTTTCTATTTCCGCGTGCTGGAGGAAGGCGAAGTGCAGGCCGGCGACGAGATCACCAAGGTGGCGTCCGGGCCTGAAGGCATGACCGTTTTCGAGATCAACGCGCTGCTTTATATGCCGGGTCACCCGCGCGATCAGTTGGAGCGCGCCCTGCGCATCCCGGCGCTAAGCCCAGGCTGGCGTCATTCTTTCGAGGCCCTGCTCAAGCAGGAGCGGAAGGAAGGAGCGACGACAGGAAATGCCGGGCTGACAGCTGCTCCCGGCCGGCCTCCGGCATGGCGCGGGTTCCGCCCGCTGCGTGTATCGCGCAAGGTGCGCGAAAGCGGCGGCGTGGTTTCCCTCGTGCTCGAACCGGCGGATGGCCAACCTGTTGCCGCCGCACTCCCCGGGCAGTTCGTGGTGCTGCGGCTCGGACGGGATTCGGCGCGTGAGCTGATGCGCAGCTATTCGCTCTCGGGCGAGCCCAGCGCCACGCATTATCGCGTCAGCGTCAAGCGGGAGGTCCATGGTGCAGCCAGCGGCTACATCGACGACGAGCTGCGGGTTGGCGACATCGTGCAGGCAAGTGCGGCACGCGGCAGTTTCACATTGCAGCCGGGCGATAGGCCGATTGTTCTGATGAGTGCCGGGATCGGAGTGACGCCGGTGCTGGCGATGCTTAATGTTTTGGCGGCCGAAGCATCGCCCCGGGAAGTCTGGTGGTTGTATGGAACCCGCAACGGCCGCGAACATCCGTTTGCCGAGGAGGCGCGCGGCCTGCTTAAGGCGCTCGCTCATCATCACAGCCACATTTGCTACAGCTCTCCCGACCCCAAGGATCGGCCCGATATCGATTTTAACGCTCGCGGCCATCTGGATGCGCAGGCGCTCAAGTCGCTCAACCTGCCGAGCGATTGTGACGTCTATGTCTGCGGACCGTCGACCTTCATGAGCGATCTGACCGTCGGTCTTGCAGCCTTGGGTATCGCGCCTGATCGCATCCACACCGAGATGTTCGGCGCCGGTCCCGCGATGACCCCCGGCATAGCTGCTTCGCCCCGCCGGCCACCACATTTGCCGGCAGGACTTCCAGGCTCGGGGCCGATGGTGTCGTTTGCCCGCACCGGTCTCAATGTGCGCTGGAAGCCGACATTCCAGAGCTTGCTCGAACTGGCAGAGGCCTGCGACGTGCCCGTGCGATGGTCGTGCCGAACCGGCGTCTGTCACACTTGCGAGACCGGACTTGTGGAGGGAAGCGTCGGCTACCGGCCGGACCCTGTCGATGCGCCGGCGGATGGCTATGTGCTGATTTGCTGCGCGAGGCCTGAAGGCGACATCGTGATTGATTTGTAATGCCTGGACGAACGCGCCGACCGTGATTCTTGCTCACGAGGCGCGGCGCGGTAATCGCCCGGTGTCGTCACTGCCTTGCAAGCATGGAGGATGCGATGCTGCTCAAGGGCGAACGAACATTCGTGGTGCGGGATATGGGAGGCTTCGTCGCGCATCTGAACATGCCGGGCTGGTTGAAGCCGAAGCCGACCGATCACGGCCAAGGCCCTCTCGCCATGGTCGTTGAATCCATCCTCGATCCCGGCCGCTTGATCGCCATGCACGAGCACAGGAATGACGAGATTATTTCCTGGGTGCCCGAAGGTGTCATGCGTCACGACGACAAGGCCGCTGGCCGACTGGTGATTGACCGCGATCATCTGATGGTGATGAATGCCGGAGCAAGCTTTTGGCATTCCGAAGAGACGCTGGCATCCGATCCGCCTCTGCGAATGCTGCAGATCCTCGTTCGGCCTTATGCGCTTGATCTCGAGCCGAAGATCCAGCACGGGCCGATGCCAGCTGCCACGGCAAACGTCTGGCGACACCTGGTCGGGCCGGAAGGGGAGGGCGCGCCATTCTATGTCCGCAGCGCAATCGATGTCTTCGACATGCGGCTGGACGCGGGCGTACGGGTGGAATTCCCGCAGAAACAAGGCCGATATCTCTATTTCTATGTCTTTAGCGGTTCCGTTGTCGTCGATAAGCAGACGTTCGCCGAAGGCGAGCAGGGGCTGCATTTATCGGATGACAAGCTCGAAGTAGAGGCGCAAAGTGCAAGCACGTTGGTCGCGTTTCTGCTCGACCCGAACGCATCTATCACCAGGCAGGGGACTGTCGGCGACCACAAGAAGATCCCGCCGGCAATCATCATTCGCGCGTTCCTGCGATGGAGGAAATTTCGCCACATGTGGCGTCGTCATCTTTCGCATCGCCGCTCGAAGACCGAAAAGGCGATATGAATGGAACAAGGATGCCCTGAATGGGTTTCGAACCTTAGCGTTCAATAGGAGGAGCATTTCATGCCTACGGTTGCCGCCACACCCATCACTCCACCAGACCAGCACGTTGTAACAGCCCGCGAAGCCATCGAGCCGCTATATGAGAAGCTCGAGCTTCAAACGGAATCGCTGGTCCTGTCTGCGGCGCTGGAAGCGGGATGGTCTTCGGATGAGGCAACCGAGGCATTGGCGGCGCTCAGACTGCAGGATGCACTTTCCACCCTTGGACGAACGGCCTGACCGAGAAACCGACAAGATCGGCTGCGAGGTTGGCAAAGCACCTTCCGGTTCTATCAGATAGGAGATCAACAAGGCTCGACCTTGGTTGAAATCTTCGCCGACGCATTGTATATGCATATGTATATACACAGGAGTCTGATGTGGCCTATTCCCTACATCGAGAACCTATTCCCCCGCGGGAGGCGAAGCTTTTCAGAAACAACAAGAGTCAGGCTGTGCGAATCCCGGCTGACTTTGAGCTACCCGGTGACCGGGTGATGATCCACCGCGACGGAGATCGGCTCATTATTGAGCCTGTGCACCGCAAAAACCTCCTGGAGGTTCTCGCCGGTTTGGAGTCGCTTGGTCCTGACGATCAGTTTCCTGAGGTAGGCGATACCCTGCTTCCTGTGAAAGAAATTGACCTTTGAGCAGGCTTTATATGCTGGACACCGATATCGTGTCGGAGCTTGCTCGAAACCCCAGGGGCGTAGTCGCCCAACGCATCGCCGAAGCTGGGCCCGATGCAATCTGCGTCAGCATTATCATGGCGTCGGAGTTGCGCTACGGGTGCGCCAAGAAGGGATCACCGAAACTACTAGCCCAGATCGAAGCCATCCTTGGCAGCCTATCGGTGCTTGCGCTGGATGTGCCCGCCGATGCTGCATACGGCGGCATCCGGGTCGAAATGGAGGCCGCTGGCAAGCCTATCGGTCCGAATGACCTATTCATCGCTGCCCACGCATCTGCCCTCGGAGCGGTTCTAGTGACGGCGAACGTTGGCGAGTTCATGCGTATTCGCGCCTTGCGGGTCGAAAACTGGTTGGTTTGATGGCCATAAGCCATTTTGGAAATTCAATGTCGATTTGTCCTGGCGTGTTCCTTCTTACCTGGGATCCGGCCTGCACTCCGGACCAACCAAAAGGATCATTGGTCACGGATGGAAGATATCAGCCTCGATGTTGAGCGCCGGCGCATTGGATCATCGCGGTCGCGTCCGGCGAATGTCCCTCGACCTACTTAAACCAGATCCCCGACGACGGCCGTGGAGCAGGCAAATGTCGCAGGATTGCGGATAACCCAAAGCCACGCACACGCATATAGTTCCATCTGTTCCATAAGATGGATTACGCCACTTTGACATGTAAGGGCTATTTAGTAATGCGACAGTTGGGCCAGTTAGAGATGCGACAGTCTCGCCTCTCGACGCACTGGTCAATGCCAACGTCGGGAGCAAGGATGACGACCTTCAGCCTGGTCGAGACCAGGAACGGTCGGAGTCGTCATGTCCTTTATGATCACCATGTCGCAGAAAGAGTTGCATCGCCTCGAAGTCATCCAGAAGATCCGTGACGAACGCCTGAGCGTTGTCCAGGCTGCCGAACTGCTCGACCTCAG
>NZ_JAAXDD010000029.1:0-34422 GCF_019798305.1 Rhizobium leguminosarum | reverse complement strand
TCGGATAGGTGCCGGCCGCAACCATCGCCTTCAGCGCCGTCATCGCCGCATCGCCGCCGCCACCGGCAACAGGCACGTCCTTCCAGGCAAAACCTTCCTTCGAAAGATCCTGCTTCAAGACGTTCAGTGCCGCCGCCTCCCCGCCCGACGTCCACCAGTGCAGCATCTGCACTTCCTTGACGTCAGCTGCATGGGCCGCACTGAGGCCAGCCATCATCACGACAGCAACAGCTGCCGAGCTCAAAAACTTGTTCATGAATTTCCTCCCGTTTGCAAATCGGCGGCGGGACCTCCCTGCCGCCCGATGCTCCCCGCCATTGCAGCGGTCAGCATACGGCCGCGCTCCTCCGCGCGGTTGCTAATTTAAAACGTTATAAATCTTTGATCGTCAAGCCCTTTCTCGACTCCCGAGAAAAACACGACTATTCCCCTAAGCTACTGAATATAAGTCATCTTTAATTCGTGACTAACAAAACGTTAAAATTTAAAACGTTTTCATTCGTTTATTGCGCGCGGGATTCATCGTGTTATGGTGTCGGCAATTCCAGCATGGAAAGCCAAGGGTGACCGAACCGTCCCGGCCGCAGCGCGGCGAAAATCTCGATATCACGCACAAGCGCGGCAAGCCGACTTTGCGAACGATCGCCACGATCGCCGGCCTTGCGGTGACGACGGTGTCACGGGCGCTTTCCGATGCGCCGCAGATTTCACTCGAGACCCGCCAACGGGTGCATCGCATCGCCCGCGAAATCGGCTATCTCCCTGACCGGGCCGCGCAGCGCCTGAAGACAGGCCGCACCAACGTCATCGCCATCCTGCTCGATTCGCACGAGGAAGTGGTCGGTTTCAGCACCTCGATCATGTACGGTATCGCCAAAGCGCTGAAAGAGACCTCATACCATCTTGTCGTCGCCCCGAACTTCCTGTCGACGACCGATGTTGAAGCCGCCGAATACATCATCCGCAACCACCTCGCCGACGGGCTGATCTTCACACGCACCGAGCCGCTCGATGGCCGCGTCCGCCTGCTGCTCGAAACCGGCTTTCCCTTCATCTGTCATGGCCGCACCGAATTTTCGACGCCGCACCCCTATGTTGACTACGACAATTTCACCTTTGCCTATGAGGCAGCGCGCCGGCTGATCGCCAAGGGCCGCAAAAAGGTGATGGTGATCCTGCCGCCAAAGCGGCTGACTTTCTGCCAGCATATCCTGCATGGTTTCATGACAGCGGTGCGGGAGGCAGGCATCGCCTATGAGATCCCCGAGGCGGTCGATCTCGATACACCGGCAGACGTGCTGCGCGACTTCATCCGCAGCCGCGCTGATGCCCCGGATGCTCCTGATGGTTTCATCTGCCCCGGCGAAGTTTCGGCGCTCGCCGTTATCAGCGGCATGAGCGATGCCGGCCGCATACTCGCCGTCGATTACGATATCGTCGCTAAGGAAACGTCCCGCCTCCTCACCCAGTTGCAGCCGAAGGTCGACACGATCCACGAGGACCTGACGGCGGCGGGCGAGGATCTGGGACGCATGCTGCTGCAGCGTATCAACAACCCGGATGCCGAGGAGCTGCAGCTTCTGCTGCCGCCGCAGATCAACTTTCCGGTCGGTTAGGCCACTCGGCTATGGGGACGCGTTAGCACCCCGAAGCCATGTAAACCGCCGTGAAATCAGCATCATCTCATCCTTTAATCACGCTCACGCTTCAAAACTGTTTCCATGACGCGTGATTTGTCCTAGAAGCACCGCGTAATCCGGTCGCAGCCCACCCGGTCAAAACAAGGGATCCAAGATATGAAAACCATCGTCGTCTGCTCCGGCGGACTGGACTCCGTTTCGCTTGCCCACAAGGTAGCCGCGGAAAAACAGCTTATCGGTCTCGTCTCCTTCGACTACGGCCAACGGCATCGCAAGGAACTCGATTTCGCCGCCAGATGTGCCTCACGGCTCTCTGTTCCCCATCATATTATCGACATCGCCGGCATCGGCGGTCATCTCAGCGGATCCGCCCTGACCGACAATGTCGAAGTTCCGGATGGCCACTACGCCGAGGAGACCATGAAAGCCACCGTTGTGCCAAACCGCAATGCCATAATGCTGGCAATCGCATTCGGTCTGGCTGCGGCGCAAAAGGCAGATGCCGTTGCCGTTGCCGTTCATGGCGGCGACCACTTCATTTATCCAGACTGCCGGCCGGGCTTCATCGATGCCTTCCAGCGCATGCAGAACGAAGCGCTGGAAGGTTATGCCAGCGTGAAACTGCTTGCCCCATACGTCGATGTTTCCAAAGCGGCGATCGTTGTTGACGGCACAAAACATGGCACGCCGTTCTCGGAGACCTGGTCCTGCTACAAAGGCGGCGAGCTTCACTGTGGGCGCTGCGGAACCTGTGTGGAACGCCGTGAAGCTTTCCATCTTGCCGGCGTTCCCGATCCCACGGAGTACGAAGATCCGGACTTTTGGAGAGCGGCCGTGTCGCGATACTCGGCCACGGAGGTGCGTTGATGTACCGCATCACCAAGGAGTTTCATCTCTCCGCCTCCCATCAATTGGATCACCTGCCTGCCGACCATCAATGCGCTCGGCTCCACGGTCACAACTACATCGTCATCGTCGAGCTGGCTGCGGAAAGCCTGAATGATGATGGCTTCGTCCGTGATTATCACGATCTCTCACCGCTCAAGCGCTATATCGACGAAACTTTCGACCATCGTCACCTGAACGACGTCTTTGGCCATTCGAAGGTTACCTCCGAATTCCTGGCGAGGCACTTTTACGACTGGTGCAAGCAGCGTTTCCCGGAGACATCGTCCGTTCGCGTCAGCGAGACGCCGAAAACCTGGGCGGAGTACAGGCCGTGAGCGTCGGAACCATTCGCGTCAGCGAGATCTTTGGCCCGACCATACAGGGTGAAGGTGCCTTGATCGGGCTGCCGACGGTGTTCGTGAGGACAGGCGGCTGTGACTATCGGTGTTCCTGGTGCGACAGCCTTCACGCGGTCGACAGCGCGTTCCGGGATCAATGGATTCCCATGTCCACTGAGGCGGTCTGGCATAAGGTAACGGAACTCTCTGGGGGAAAGCCACTGACGGTTTCTCTTTCCGGAGGTAATCCGGCGATACAGCCCCTAAGGCCGCTTATCGAGCTTGGCCATTCGCAAGGATACCGCTTTGCCCTGGAAACACAGGGAAGCCTAGCCCAGGCCTGGTTTCGCGATCTCGACGTCCTGGTCGTCAGCCCCAAACCGCCATCAAGCGGAATGCTGACGGATTGGGACCAGGTGGATCACTGTCTTCAACTGGCCGCCGACGGACCGGAAGTCATACTGAAGATTGTCATTTTCGACGATGCCGACTACGAATTCGCGCAACGGGCGGGCGAGCGCTATCCCCAAATTCCGTTGTTCCTTCAGCCCGGCAATCATACGCCGCCGCCGCCCGATGACGATGACGCACGCATTGATATCGACGGCGTAATGGATCGGATGCACTGGCTTCTCGAAAGGGTGACGGCCGACCAATGGTTTGCGGTACGCGTACTGCCGCAATTGCACGTGCTGCTCTGGGGAAACAAGCGAGGCGTATGAGCCTGCCTGCGCTGGAAACTATGCAGCGAGGCGCTCTGGAAAGGCGAAAACATCGACGGGCTCTCCAAGCCCGCGCAGCGGGAAGGTGCCGAGACTATCCATGTCCTTCGCGCAGCCCGCCATTTCGACGAAGGCCCGCGACAAGAGCACCGGACGCTTGACCTCCTTGGTCAGGGTTTCCAGCCGCGAGGCGACATTGACCGCCGGGCCGATGACGGTGAAATCCAGCCGCCGGCGCGAGCCGATATTGCCGTACATGACGTCGCCGACATGCACGCCGACGCCGTAGCGCAGCGGTTCGCGTCCGTTGCCCGCATATTGCTGGTTCAATTGCGCCATCAACGCCTGCCCTTCGCGGATCGCCTGCAGCAGATCGAGGCAGGCGGTTTCCTTGGCTAACGGGAAGATCGCCAGCAATCCGTCACCCATGAACTTCAGGATCTCTCCGCCATGCCGCTCGATCGGATCCGACATGGCGTCGAAATAATCGTTGAGCAGATGGATGACATCGTCGCGCGGCCAGAGATCGGAGATCGCCGTAAAGTCGCGCAGGTCGCAGATCATGATCGCTGCGCCGACGGTCGCGCCGCTGCCGCGCGTCGTGACGCCCGAGAGGATCTGTTCGCTCGCATGCGGTCCCACATAGGTCTGCAGCAGTGTGCGCGCCATGATGTTCTTCAGCCGGATTTCGCTGACGAGCGTCAAGGCCGGCAGCAGATCGCGCAGGAAATCGACATGCTCGCTGGTAAAACCGCCCGGCCGGCTGGTGGAAAATGTCACGACATGCCGTTTGCCGAAAGTGTGCTCGACCGGCCAGGCGATATACTCCGTGAGGCCGTCATCGCGCAGTTCCTGGTAGAATGAATCCTCGCCGCCGTCGGCTGCGTCTTCCAGCTGTTTGCGTACCTCCTCCGCACCCTGATGGATCGCATTGACGGGACTCCTGAGGAACTCCGGCGTGTTTTCGACACCATAGGCGAAAGTGTCGATCTTCGCTTCCGCCAGGCCTTCTTTCCAGAGAATGCGGGCACCGACCCATTGCGGATGGTTCGTCCTGAAATGCAATGTCGCCCGCGCCACCGGCACTCCTGCCGCCTGCAGCTTCTCGCACATGTCCACCAGGATATTGTCGATGAATCGCTCGCCGCGCGTCTCGTTCACCAGCCAGTCGAGAATCCGTCTTCTGCGGATCGGCCAGACGCCTTCGCCCGCCTCGAGAGTCCCGACCTTGTTCAAAAAAGACGACATCAAAAACTCCCGCTATGCCGCATCATCGGCGAGGACCGAATTTAGTTTCCGCTGAATGTGGGCGATCAGAGAGCAAATGATAAGAGGCAGACGGCGATCAAGCCTCAGAAATCCCAGTCCTCGTCCTCAGTCGCCACCGCCTTGCCGATGACATAGGAGGAACCGGAGCCGGAGAAGAAGTCGTGGTTCTCGTCGGCATTCGGCGAAAGCGCCGACAGGATCGCCGGATTGACCTTGCAGGCCTCGGCCGGGAACAGCGCCTCATAGCCTAGGTTCATCAGCGCCTTGTTGGCATTGTAATGCAGGAATTTCTTGACGTCCTCGGTCAACCCGACGCCGTCATAGAGCGCCTCGGTATATTTCGCCTCGTTGTCATAGAGCTCGAGCAGCAGCTCGAAGGCGAAATCCTTGGTCTCCTGCTTCCGCTCGTCGCCGAGGCGTTCCAGTCCGCGCTGGAACTTGTAGCCGATATAATAGCCGTGCACCGCCTCGTCGCGGATGATCAGCCGGATCATGTCGGCCGTGTTGGTCAGCTTGGCGCGGCTCGACCAGTACATCGGCAGGTAGAAGCCGGAATAGAACAGGAAGCTTTCGAGAAAAACACTCGCAACCTTTTTCTTCAACGGATCGTCGGAGCGATACTGCTCCATGATCAACGCCGATTTCCGCTGCAGGAATTCGTTCTCCTCCGACCAGCGATAGGCATCGTCGACATCGGGTGTCGAGCACAGCGTCGAGAAGATCGAAGAATAGGAGCGCGCATGCACCGCCTCCATGAAGGAGACGTTGGAAAGCACCGCCTCCTCATGCGGCGTCGCCGCATCCTCCATCAGCCGGATCGAACCGACGCCGTTCTGGATCGTGTCGAGCAACGTCAACCCGGTGAAAACGCGGATGGTCAGTTGCTGTTCGGTCGCCGTCAGCGTTGCCCAGGAGGGAATGTCGTTGGAAAGCGGCACCTTTTCCGGCAGCCAGAAATTGCCCGTGAGCCGGTTCCAGACTTCGAGATCCTTGTCGTCCTCGATGCGATTCCAGTTGACGGCGCGCACGCGGCTGACCGGCTTTACGGCGATGTTCATGGTGATCATGTCCTTCCAATAGATTTGATGGCGCTCGGAGCCCCCTCACCATACCCTCTCCCCGAGGGGAGAGGGTATGTCGCGCCTGCCGCAGATGTCTTCTCCCCATCGGGGAGAAGGTGCCGGCAGGCGGATGAGGGGGCCATTTGCTCAAAGGCTCGCGGCCGAAATCAACTCACAGCGTACAAGACACGCAGCCCTGTACCTCGGTGCCGGACAGCGCCATCTGGCGAAGGCGGATGTAATAGATCGTCTTGATGCCCTTCTTCCAGGCACGGATCTGCGCCTTGTTGATGTCGCGCGTCGTTGCCGTGTCGCGGAAGAACAAGGTCAGCGACAGACCCTGGTCGACATGCTGGGTCGCCGCCGCATAGGTGTCGATGATCTTTTCCGGCCCGATTTCGTAGGCATCCTGATAATAGTCGAGATTGTCGTTGGTCATGAACGGCGCCGGATAGTAGACGCGGCCGATCTTGCCTTCCTTGCGGATCTCGATCTTCGAGACGATCGGATGGATCGAGGAGGTCGAGTGGTTGATATAGGAGATCGAGCCTGTCGGCGGCACCGCCTGCAGGTTCTGGTTATAGAGGCCGGAGACGATCACCGCCTTCTTCAATGCGGCCCAGTCTTCCTGCGTCGGAATGTGAATGCCCGACCTCTCGAATAGCGCCCTCACCGTCTCCGTCGCCGGTTCCCAGAGCCGATCTGTATATTTGTCGAAATATTCGCCGGACGCATATTTCGAGTCCTCGAAGCCCTTGAAGCTCTGGCCCCGCTCGACCGCCAAAAGGTTCGAGGCGCGGATTGCGTGATAGGTCACCGTGTAGAAATAGATATTGGTGAAATCGACTCCTTCCTCGGAGCCGTAGAAGATGCGTTCGCGGGCGAGATAACCGTGCAGGTTCATTTGGCCGAGGCCGATCGCATGGCTCTCGTCATTGCCCTTCTCGATCGAAGGAACCGAGGAGATGTGGCTCATGTCGGAAACGGCCGTCAGCGCCCGGATCGAGGTTTCGATCGTCTTGCCGAAATCGGTGGAATCCATTGCCGCGGCGATATTCAGCGAGCCGAGATTGCAGGAAATGTCCCTGCCGAGATGTTTGTAGGAAAGGTCGTCATGATATTCGCTCGCCTCGCTGACCTGCAGGATTTCCGAGCAGAGATTGCTCATCGAAATACGTCCGGCGATCGGGTTCGCCCGGTTCACCGTGTCCTCGAACATGATGTAGGGATAGCCGCTCTCGAACTGGATTTCGGCAAGCACCTGGAAAAACGCGTGCCTTGATCTTCTTCTTGGAGATGCGGGCATCATCAGCCATTTCGCGGTACTTTTCCGTCACCGAAATCTCGGTGAAGGGTACGCCATAGACGCGCTCCACGTCATAGGGCGAGAACAGGTACATGTCCTCGTTATTCCTCGCGAGTTCGAATGTGATGTCAGGCACGACGACACCGAGCGACAGCGTCTTGATGCGGATCTTCTCGTCGGCATTCTCGCGCTTGGTGTCGAGGAAGCGCATGATGTCGGGGTGGTGGGCATTAAGATAGACAGCACCCGCGCCTTGGCGCGCACCGAGTTGGTTGGCATAGGAGAAACTATCTTCGAGCAGCTTCATGACGGGAATGATGCCTGAGGACTGGTTCTCGATATGCTTGATCGGCGCGCCCGCCTCGCGGATGTTCGTCAGCGACAGCGCCACGCCGCCGCCGCGCTTCGACAATTGCAGCGCCGAATTGATCGACCGGCCGATCGATTCCATATTGTCCTCGACGCGCAGCAGGAAGCAGGAAACCAGTTCGCCGCGCTGCTTTTTGCCGGCATTGAGGAAGGTCGGCGTCGCCGGCTGGAAGCGGCCGGAAATGATCTCGTCGACCATGCCGCGGGCAAGGGTCTCGTCGCCGCGCGCCAAGGCCAGCGCCACCATGCAGATGCGGTCCTCATAGCGCTCGAGATAGCGCTTTCCGTCGAAGGTCTTCAGCGTATAGCTGGTGTAGTATTTGAAGGCGCCGAGGAAGGTCGGGAAACGGAACTTCTTGGCATAGGCCTGGTCGAACAGATCCCGCACGAAATTGAACGAATACTGGTCGAGAACCTCCTGCTCGTAATAGCCCTCGGTCACGAGGTAATCGAGCTTTTCCCGGAGATTGTGAAAGAACACCGTGTTCTGGTTCACATGCTGCAGGAAATACTGCTTGGCAGCCAAACGATCCTTGTCGAGCTGGATCCTGCCCTCATCGTCATAGAGGTTCAGCATCGCGTTCAGCGCGTGATAGTCGAGCGTTTCCACCGCTTTCAAAGGGCGTTCGCCGGCGGGATGAGCAAAAGTGTTATGCGGTTTTGCGCCCGCATCCCGCGTCAGAGTTGTTCCCGTGTCCAAAACCGTTCCATTCCGTGTTTGACGTTGGCGACGTCGTCTTCCGTGCCCATGAGCTCGAACCGGTAGAGGTAAGGCACCTGGCATTTCTGCGAGATGACGTCGCCGGCGAGCCCGTATGTCTCGCCGAAATTGCTGTTGCCCGCGGCAATTACGCCGCGGATGTGTCCTCGGTTTTCCGCATCGTTGAGGAAACGGATCACCTGCTTGGGAACGGCACCCTTGCCGCCGTCGCCGCTATAGGTCGGCACAACAAGCACGAAGGGTTCGCGGATATGGAACGCGTCTGCGCCACCTGGCAGAATGCGCGCCGCGCGCAGTCCGAGCTTGGCGACGAACCGATGGGTGTTCTCGGATCGGCTGGAATAATAGACGATCAGACCCATCGCCTTTCCTCAGGAAAGTGCGCTGATCATGTCGGGACGGAAGCCGGCCCAATGCTGCTCGCCAGCGATGACGACGGGCGCCTGCATGTAGCCGAGGCTGCGGACCCGATCGAGCGCTTCGGCATCCTGCGAGATATCGACGATGTCATAATCGACGCCCAACCGGTCGAGGGCGCGGTAGGTGGCAGTGCACTGCACGCAGGCAGGCTTGCTGTAGACGGTAATGGTCATGATATTCCTCGTGACGACGCGACTGGGCGCAGGATATCAACCGGAAATCTGTCGATATCCGTCGAAAAATTCTCTGATGATTTGAGCTATGCGGCCGTTTAGCCGCTGGGCATACTCCGCCCTCTACCTCGAGCGGGCGGTGGCCTGAACTGAGATACTGACATGACTTCACCCCGAAGTGGCTCAATACGAAGGTTTCAGGGGCGGAGGTTCGGGCCTGCGAAACGCGATGGGACATTCCCCGCAGCCATGCAACGCGACCTTCCGGACACCCCGCCCGTGGACGTTTCGTTCGAGGCAGGTCTCCTGGCTCACGGGTCAACGCTCCTGCCCAGCCTTCCCGGAGCATCATGCTCCAGTGACCAGAAATCGGACAGTTGCTCGCCGCTTACAGTTGCGGGGGCAGCTCCGGCATTGCTTCGCCATGATGGCGAGGCGCACCGTATTCCCGTCTTAGCCGCCGATCCTCACGAATCGACGGAACCTCGAACACTAGATATGGTACTCGAATCGCTGATGACGTCAACAAGTAGTTATAGCGCCGCAGCAATGGCGGCAACGAATCGCCGCGCCGGTGTATGATGTGGATAATGAAGCGTTAACGAAAAAGCGCTGTGGAGAACCGGTCAAAAAAGAGCCGGCAGAAGCCGGCTCCCCCCAAACGACATTCATAGTTTTATCCGAAGCAGCCGCAGCGCGTTGATCGTCACCAACACGGTGGCGCCGGTATCGGCGAGGATCGCCGGCCAGAGCCCGGTGATCCCTATGATCGTCGTCACCAGAAACACCGCCTTCAGCCCGAGTGCGATGGTGATATTCTGCAGGATGTTGCGCATCGTGCGTTTGGAAAGTTCGATCATCCGCGCCACGTCGCCGACGCGTCCGTGCAGCACGGCGGCATCCGCCGTCTCCAGCGCCACATCGGTGCTGCCGCCCATGGCGATGCCGATATCGGCAGCGGCCAGCGCCGGAGCATCGTTGATGCCGTCGCCGACCTTGGCGACGACGAAGCCCTGGCGCTTCAATTCGCCGACGACACGCTGTTTGTCCTCAGGCATCATCTCGCCGCGCCAATCGATGCCGAGCGTGCCGGCAACAGCTGCCGCCGTCCGCTTGTTGTCGCCTGTCAACATCATCGCCTTGACGCCTGCCGAATTGAGGGCAGCGAGCCCGGCCTTGGCATCCTCGCGCGGCTCGTCGCGCATGGCGATCAGGCTGGCCGCAACACCGTTAACGAGCAGCACCGACACGCTCTTGCCCTCGTCGTTCAGCGCCGTGATGCGTGCATCCTGTTCGGCACTGAGCGCCCCGCGCTCACGGGCGGCAGGCGGCGACAGCAGGTCCAGCGTCTCGCCGCCGACTTTGCCGCTGACGCCCTTGCCCGGCAGCGCTTCCAGTTCGAAGGCCGGCGGCACGGGAACGCCGTCTGACTTGGCGCGGTTGAGGATCGCCAGCGCCAGCGGATGGCTGGAGCCTTGCTCCAGCACTGCCGCGCGCGACAGCACCTGCGCCTCGCTTAATCCGAAAGAAATGATGTCAGTCACCTGAGGCTTGCCTTCCGTCAGCGTACCCGTCTTGTCGAAGGCGACCATCGTCACTTTGCCGAGCGTTTCCAGCACCGCGCCGCCCTTCATCAAGAGCCCGCGCCGCGCTCCTGATGAAAGCGAGGCGGCGATTGCCGCCGGCGTCGAAATGACGAGCGCGCAGGGGCAGCCGATCAACAGGATGGCAAGGCCTTTATAGACCCATTCGCCCCACGGGCCGGCGAACAGCAGCGGCGGAACGACCGCGACCAGCGCTGCGACCACAACCACGCCGGGCGTGTAATAGCGCGAAAACCGATCGATGAAGCGTTCGGTCGGCGCCTTCGATTCCTGCGCTTCCTCGACCAGCTTGACGACGCGGGCGATGGTATTGTCGGCGGCAGCCGCCGTGACGCGAACCCTCAGCAACGCATCGCCATTCACCGTGCCGGCAAAAACGACGGCATCGACACCCTTGCGCACCGGCGTGCTCTCGCCCGTCACCGGCGCCTCGTCAATCGCACTCTCGCCTGAGATGATGATGCCATCCGCCGAGATACGGTCGCCAGGGCGAACCATGATGATGGCGCCAACAGCAAGGCTTTCTGCCGGCACTTCCCGCGTCTGGCCATTGTCTTCGAGCAGCGCATTCTTCGGCACCAGACCCGTCAGCGACTGGATGCTTTCGCGCGCCTTGCCAGCCGCCACCCCTTCAAGCAATTCGCCGACGAGGAACAGGAACACGACGGTTGCCGCCTCTTCACCGGCATTGATGATGACGGCGCCGACGGCGGCGATCGTCATCAGCATCTCGATCGAAAACGGTGTACCTGATAGGGCGGCCATAACCGCGCGCCGCGCGATCGGCACCAGCCCGATCAGCATGGCGACGATGACGGCGTAGGACGCGATCGCCGGCACGAGATGACCGACGGTATAGGCGGCAACGAGTGCGGCACCCGAAAGCACGGTCAGCCGGCCCTTCCGGCTCTGCCACCAGGGACCCGCCATCGGCGCGTGGTCGTGCCCGTGCAGCCTCTCGATTTCCTTCTCACTGTGATCGTGAGGATGGTCGTGGTCATGAGTTGCATGGTCATGGCCCGCGTGATTGCCGTGATCGTGCCCGTGGTTATGACGGTGCTGCGGACCGCGTTCATGCGCAGGCGCAGCGCTTCCGGCAAGCGGCGCGACCGAATAGCCGAGCCCCGTCACCTTCTTCTCGATCACCTTGAGATCGCCGCTGCCATCGTGCCGGACGGTCATCGTGCCCGCCATCACCGAGACGGAAACATCGGCGACACCCGCCACGCGTCTGACCGCCGCATCGATCTTGGTTGCGCAGGCGGCGCAATCCATGCCGCCAACCCGGTATCGTGTCTCGCTCTCAGCCATCATCCGCTTCCTTGTCAAACAGAAGCATCTCTCCTACATCCTCTAGCGACTAGAGGTGCAAGAGGAAAATCATGAAAAAGATCACCATTGGTGAAGCTGCGCGCCAAAGCGGCGTCAAGGTGCCGACGGTCCGTTATTATGAGAGCATCGGCCTGCTCGCGGCGCCGAGCCGCAGCGAGAGCAACCAGCGCTCCTTCGAGCCTGCCGATATCAGCCGCCTCGCCTTCATCCGCCATGCCCGTGAACTCGGCTTCGAGATCGATGCGATCCGCACGCTGCTCACCCTGCAGGATGATCCGCACCAGTCCTGCGCCTCGGCCGACGCCATCGCTAAGGCCCGCCTCATCGAGGTCGAGCAGCGCATCCGCAGCCTGATGGCGCTGAAGGCCGAGTTGGAAACCATGGTGGAAGGCTGCGGTCACGGCCGCGTCGACCAATGCCGAGTCATCGAGGTGCTCGCCGACCACGGCCAGTGCACACATCCGCACCACTGACCGCTGCCCTTGCAGGCGGTCAGCGCCCGCGCCAAAACTGAATGCAGACAGAATCGGGCAAAGACATCAATGAACCAGAAGCGGATCGCGATCATCGGCGGCGGCCCGGCGGGTCTCGCGGCGGCCGAACTGCTGTCCCGTTCCGGTCATGCGGTGACGGTATACGATGCCATGCCGACCTTCGCCCGCAAGTTCCTCTTGGCCGGCAAGTCGGGTCTCAACATTACCCATTCCGAGGATTACGCCCGTTTCACCACACGCTTCGTCGCAGCCTCCGCCCGTCTGCGCCCCGCTCTTGATGACTTTACCCCTGATGATATCAGGGATTGGGCAGCAGGGCTCGGGATCGAGACCTTCGTCGGCTCGTCCGGCCGGGTGTTCCCGAAGGTGATGAAGGCCTCGCCTTTGCTGCGCGCCTGGCTCAGGCGACTGGAGGCGCAGGGCGCCACGCTGCGCTCCCGCCACCGCTGGAGCGGTTTTGCCGAAGATGGCTATGTTTTCGAAACGCCCGAAGGACGCAGCATCGTCCATTGCGACGCAGCCCTGCTGGCGCTCGGCGGCGCAAGCTGGCCGCGCCTCGGCTCCGATGCAAGCTGGCTGACTCGGCTATCGGAGAGAGGCGTCGAGATCGAACCCTTTAAGCCCGCCAATTGCGGCTTCGCCGTCGGCTGGAGCGGAAGCTTCAGCGAGCGTTTCGCCGGCGAGCCGGTAAAGTCGATCACCGCAACATCCGAGGCCGGCACATTTCCCGGCGAATTCGTCATCACCGGGAGCGGCATCGAGGGCAGCCTGATCTATGCCCACACCGCCAGCCTCCGCGACCGGCTGCTGAACCACGGCAGCGCTGCCCTGACGCTCGACCTCGCCCCCGGCCGCACCATCGAGAGGCTGAGCCGCGACCTTGCGCGGCAGGATGCCAAGTCGAGCTTTTCAAACCGCCTGCGCAAGGGAGCCGGCCTCGACGGCGTCAAGGCGGCGCTGCTGCGCGAACTCGCTCCCGAGCGCGACCGAACCGATCCGGAGCGTCTCGCCGGCATGATCAAGGCGCTGCCGGTGCCGGTGATCGAAACCCGGCCGATCGCCGAAGCGATCTCCTCGGCCGGCGGCATTTGCTGGAGCAGCATCGACGATGGCTACATGTTGAAGGCGCTACCGGGCACCTTCGCCGCCGGTGAGATGCTCGACTGGGAAGCGCCGACCGGCGGCTATCTCCTCACCGCCTGCCTGGCGACCGGCCGGGCGGCAGCGCGGGGCATAGAAGCCTGGTTGCAGCGCAGAGCATGATGCCGAAAAGTGTGATCGCTTTTCGGACGACATCATGCTCCAACTATTAATTTAGAACAGGATTCAGATTTTAGGCCGACCCGGCCTAAAATCATCCTGTTCTAGGCGCAGGCAGTCATCAGCACCGAGCGAGATCATCCCTGGATCAGGCCGAGGCCGGACGGAATGTCATGGCGAGCCCGTTCATGCAGTAGCGAAGCCCGGTTGGCTTCGGGCCGTCATCGAAGACATGGCCGAGATGCCCACCGCAGCGGCTGCAGTGCACGGCGTTGCGCACCATGCCGAAAGTCGTGTCGCTCGTGGTGCCGACGGCTTTTTCGAGCGGCGCCCAGAAGCTCGGCCAGCCGGTGCCGCTGTCGAATTTGGTGGTCGAGGAAAAGAGGTCCTGGTCGCAGCCGGCGCAGGCGAAATTGCCCTTTCGCTCCTCATGCAGCAAGGCACTGGTGAAGGGCTGTTCCGTTCCCGCGCGGCGCAGGATGACATATTGATCCGGCGTCAGCAGCTTGCGCCATTCCTCGTCGGTGTGCGTCACCGCAAACGTCTCGGCAGCGATCGCCTTGCCGGGCAGGCCCAGGTGAACCCCAAACGCCCCAAAAGCGGCGCCCATCAGCAACAATCGTCTATTCAGCATGGTCGGATCTCCTCGTCTGGCAAACCTTGCTTCCGTACAGAACTACGAGAAAGAGGGGTCGTTTGTTACGCCATGGCCGTCCAAACACCGAAATGTGATTTCCGCCACTTTCGTCAGGAAGAGCCGCATGCTGACGACCGCCAGTACCGGCCGATTGCAAACCGGCCGCTTTTCCATCAGAATGTGCTGAACTTCGGTGGGAGGAGCCGATGCACGAACACTCAGCGCACGCCGAGCACGTCTACACGTCTGCCCAGCGCGATTCTGCGGCGGCCAGTTCTCCTGTTGTCGCCTCATGGCGGCGGTGCATGACCATGCATCAGCTCGCTCCCGAGGACCAGCGGGCTCCACTGCGCCTCACCGACCAGGAATTCCGCCGCGCGCGCGAACAGTCCGAACAGCTGATCGCCAGCGCGACGGAAGAGCTCGATCGTCTCTTTACCACCGTTGGCAGGGCGGGCTGCTGCCTGCTTCTGACCGATAAGAACGGCATCGCGCTGGAGCGTCGGGGCGCTGCCGGCGACGACAAGGAATTCCGTGAACTCGGCCTGTGGACCGGCTCGGTCTGGACCGAGGCCAGCATCGGCACCAACGGCATCGGCACCGCACTTGCCGACGAGCGTGCCGTCGCCATTTTCCGCGATCAGCATTTTTTCTGCTCGAATACCAGCCTCAGCTGCACGACGGCGCCGATCCGCGATCATCGTGGCCGGGTGGCAGCAGCCCTCGACATCTCCACATGCCGCGACGACGTCAACGAGATGACGCTGGCAATCTTGACGCAGACCGTGCGCGATGCGGCAATGCGCATCGAGCTCAACCTTTTCCGCTCGGCCTTTGCCGGCGCGCGTTTCCTGATGGTCCCGGCAGGCGCCAATTCCGCCGCCGCCCTGCTTGCCGTCGACAGGCATGATCTGGTGCTCGGCGCAACGCGCGCCGCCCGCATCGCGTTGCAATTGGACGACACGCGCATCGCCGCCGGCATTCCTGCCGCTGATGCCCTGCACGAGGCTGGCGTCTCCCAGCAGGACGAAATCGTCGAGGCGGAGAAGGCGGCACTGCTGCGGGCATTGTCGCGCGCCGGCGGCAATGTCTCGCAGGCGGCGATCGCGCTTGGCATCAGCCGCGCAACGCTGCACAGGAAGATGAAGAAGCTCGATCTCCACTGATCAGGGTAAAGGTTCCGCTCCCGGAGCAATCGTGACGCGATGCTGTCGCAGCTCTGCGACACTGTGCGCTGCGGTATGGAAGACCCGCCCTATTCCCTCCGCCAAAATATGCACATTTTCCTCCCACTGGTTCGCTTGGGAACCTGGATCATCAAGGGAGGATGACATGCTTCATCAGAAAATCGTCGAGTCGCCATTCAAGCTGAAATACGGCAACTATATCGGCGGCGAATGGCGCGAGCCGGTCGAGGGAAAATACTTCGAAAACCTGACGCCCGTCACCGGCGGCAAACTCTGCGACATTCCCCGCTCCAATGAAAAAGACATCAATCTCGCGCTCGACGCCGCCCATGCGGCTAAGGAAAAATGGGGCCGCACCTCCGCTGCCGAGCGCTCCAATATCCTCATGAAGATCGCCCAGCGCATGGAAGACAAGCTGGAATTGCTCGCCCAGGCCGAGACCTGGGACAACGGCAAGCCGATCCGCGAAACCATGGCGGCCGACATTCCGCTGGCGATCGACCACTTCCGCTACTTCGCCTCCTGCATTCGTGCCCAGGAAGGTTCGATCGGCGAGATCGACCACGATACCGTGGCCTATCACTTCCATGAGCCGCTCGGCGTCGTCGGCCAGATCATTCCGTGGAACTTCCCGATCCTGATGGCCACCTGGAAGCTGGCACCTGCGCTTGCCGCCGGCAACTGCGTGGTGCTGAAGCCCGCCGAGCAGACACCGGCCTCGATCCTGCTCTGGGCCGAACTCGTCGGCGATCTCCTGCCACCCGGCGTGCTCAACATCGTCAACGGTTTCGGCCTCGAAGCCGGCAAGCCGCTGGCGACCAGCCAGCGCGTCGCCAAGATCGCCTTCACCGGCGAGACGACGACAGGCCGGTTGATCATGCAATATGCCAGCCAGAACCTCATTCCGGTGACGTTGGAGCTCGGCGGCAAATCGCCGAACATCTTCTTCGCCGATGTGATGGCCGAAGACGACGACTTCCTCGATAAGGCGCTCGAAGGTTTTGCGATGTTTGCCCTCAACCAGGGCGAAGTCTGCACCTGCCCGAGCCGCGCCCTCGTCCAGGAATCGATCTACGACCGCTTCATGGAAAAGGCCGTCAAACGCGTCGAAGCGATCAAGCAGGGCAACCCGCTCGACACCGCGACGATGATCGGCGCCCAGGCCTCGACGGAGCAGCTGGAAAAGATCCTCGCCTACCTCGATATCGGCAAGCAGGAAGGCGCGGAAGTGCTGACCGGCGGCTCGCGCAACGATCTCGGCGGCGAGTTGGCGAACGGCTATTACGTCAAGCCGACGATCTTCAAGGGTCACAACAAGATGCGTGTGTTCCAGGAAGAAATCTTCGGACCGGTGGTTTCAGTCACGACCTTCAAGAACGAGAAGGAAGCGCTCGAAATCGCCAACGACACGCTCTACGGTCTCGGCGCCGGTGTCTGGAGCCGCGACGCCAATCGCTGCTACCGTTTCGGCCGCGAGATTCAGGCCGGCCGCGTGTGGACCAACTGCTACCACGCCTACCCGGCCCATGCCGCCTTCGGCGGCTACAAGCAGTCGGGCATCGGCCGTGAAACCCACAAGATGATGCTCGACCACTACCAGCAGACCAAGAACATGCTGGTGAGCTACAGCCCGAAGGCCCTCGGCTTCTTCTGAGATGCTTCGGCATGGTGGGAGGGCCTCAAAACCCCTCCCCAACCCTCCCCACAAGGGGGAGGGGCTTAACGTGCGGCCCTCGCCGTATTCACTCTTGAGCGCAGCATATGCAGTCGGCTTGTTGTTTGCGAGCCGGCGCCACAGCTTAGCCCCTCCCCCTTGTGGGGAGGGGTTGGGGAGGGGAATTCTCCTCTCCAAACTTTGGAGGAAAAATGATGGAAACCACCGTCAACGGCGAAGCGCGTGTTCTCGCAACCGACGCAGCTCTCGATCTGATCGCAGAAATCAAGCGGGATCATCCCGATATCCTCTTCCACCAGTCCGGCGGCTGCTGCGACGGCTCCTCGCCCATGTGTTATCCGGCTAACGAATTCATGATCGGCGACAGCGACGTCAAGCTCGGCGAGATCGGAGGCGTACCTGTTTATATCAGCGCCAGCCAGTTCGAGGCGTGGAAGCATACGCAGCTGATCATCGACGTCGTGCCCGGCCGCGGCGGCATGTTCTCGCTCGACAACGGCCGCGAGAAACGCTTCCTCACTCGTTCCCGCCTCTTCGGCGGTGGCGAGGCTTGCGCAGTGCCTGATGTCAAAGTCAGGGCGGTCTGATGCTGCCGCCCGTCGGGGTGGGAATTTCGCCTGTAGTATTCCCATAGTACCTGCCCGCAGCAGCTCTTTGCTAATCTCCGCCTGTTGGTTTCAAAGGGAGGAAACGATGCCAGCCTCAAAGATCCTGATGATCACGGGTGATTTCACCGAAGATTACGAAACGATGGTGCCGTTCCAGACACTGCTCGCCTGCGGCTACACGGTCGATGCCGTCTGCCCCGGCAAGAAGGCCGGCGACACCGTCGCCACCGCCATCCATGATTTCGAAGGCGACCAGACTTATTCCGAAAAACGCGGCCATAATTTCGCACTGAATGCCACCTTCGACAGCGTGCGCGCCGAAGATTACGATGCCCTCGTCATTCCCGGCGGCCGTGCGCCCGAATATCTGCGCCTCAACGCCGACGTCATCAAATCCGTCCGACACTTCTTCGACACCGGAAAACCGGTTGCCGCCATCTGCCACGGCGCGCAGCTGCTTGCCGCTGCCGGTGTGCTGAAGGGCCGCACCTGCTCGGCCTATCCCGCCTGCCGGCCGGAAGTCGAACTTGCCGGCGGCATCTATGCCGACATCGCAATCAGCGATGCAGTCTCGGACGGCAATCTGGTCACGGCGCCCGCCTGGCCGGCGCATCCGTCGTGGCTGCGCCAGTTCATGGCCGTGCTCGATGCCGCAGCACTGCTCGAAACCAACGCCGCCTGAGGAGGGCTGCAATGGGGGGATGATATGTGTGAACTCTTCATCAAGGCGGATGCTCGGCTCTGGGAAAGCACCACCCGGTCGCTGCGCATCGACGGCATGGTCACCAGCGTCCGGCTGGAGAACTTCTTCTGGGCGAAGCTGGAGGAAATCGCCCGGCGCGACGGCATGAATGTGGTCCAGCTGATCACCCGGCTGCATCATGAATCGATCGATGCCGGCCACGATCTCGGCAACTTCACGTGCTTCCTGCGGGTCTGCTGCGCTCGCTATCTCGACCTGCAGCTCACCGGCGACATTCCGGCCGATGTCACTCGTCCGATCTCAGGCCTCGACGCGCCTGTCATCCTCGGCCGCGAACGGGCGAAATATCACTGAAATCAACTCCGACAGACGATCAAAGACGAACGGCCCGCGGATCGCTCCGCGGGCCGTTTCGCAAACATCTGACCTTGTCTTGGGCAGGGGCTTGCGCTACCGCGCAGCCTGGATCAACAATGCGCGGCACCGTCCAGCGCGGGCACGTCGGGAGATCGATTGCCATGAACGACCAGAAAGCCGTGATCGTCACGGGAGCCGGCGGCAACCTCGGCAGCGCCGTTGTCCGCGAGCTTGCCAACGCCGGCGCAAAACTCGTCTGCATGAACCGTTCGAGTCATGAGCTGGAAGCGTTGGCAGGCGATCTTCCCGCCTCCACTGAGTTTCTGTCGATCGCGGGAACGGATCTCACCGACTATGCTTCCTGCGCCGCCGCTGTCGCCCGGGCGGTCAAGCGCTTCGGGGGCGTCAGCGCGTTGGTCAACACCGTCGGCGGTTTCCAGATGGGACCGGTCGGGCCGGAGGCCCCCGCGCAGTGGGAGACGATGATGACCGCAAACGCTCGCACGGCCCTGACGATCAGCGCCGCGGTTCTCCCGACCATGAAGGCCGCCGGCTACGGCCGCATCGTTCATATAGCTGCTGCACCCGGCCTGAGGGCCGGTGCGAAGCAGGCCGCTTACGCCGCCTCGAAAGCCGCTGTCATCCGGCTGACCGAGGCGATCGCTGCCGAATGCCGCGACGACCGCATCACCGCCAACTGCATCCTGCCGGGGACGATCGACACGCCTGAGAATCGCGCGGCCATGCCCGATGCGAAGACGGACGGCTGGGTATCGCCGCAATCGATCGCCCGCCTCATCGCCTTTCTGATTTCGCCGGCCGCAGCTGTCGTCACCGGCGCGGCAATTCCGGCAACCGGCCGCGAATGACGGAGGGTCCGGCATCGCGCACTGTCGGCGCAGCCAGCCTAATGCGCGAGGAATGGTTCCTGGGCGTCAGCGTCGTGACGAGCCTGGCATTTCTTGTTTTCCAGGAGCAGCTCTTCGGGCAGCTTTCCGATCCGCTTTGGTTCACTGTCGTTTTCGCGTGGCTGTTCGCTGCCGTCCTTGGCTCCGCTTTGTCGGTTGTCCGGCACGCGGATCATTTGGCTGAGCGGCTGAAGGAGCCCTACGGCACGCTTATTCTGACGCTTGCCATCACCTCGATCGAGGTGATGGCAATATCAGCTGTCATGCTTCACGGCGATAACAATCCCACACTTGCGCGCGACACCCTGTTCGCAGTCGTCATGATCATCCTGAACGGCATGGTCGGCCTGTCCTTGCTGCTGGGCGCATGGCGGCGACCGGAACAGCAGCATAACCTGCAGGGCGCCAACGCCTATCTCGGGGTCATCGTACCGCTGGCGACCCTGAGCCTGGTGATGCCGACATTTCTTGCGGGGCCGGACGGACAGCATCCATCTGCACCGCGGCAACTGATACTGGGTATAATATCGGTCGGCCTTTACGCTACGTTTCTGTTTCTTCAGGCTGGCCGCCATCGGGACTATTTCACCGACGACAGCAACCGTCACGAGCGCATCAGCGAACCTGTCCCTGGCCATGGGCCGGTCTGGCCGCATGCCATTCTGCTTTTCGCCTATATGGCTCCCGTCGTCTTTCTCGTCGAACAGCTTGCCCGGCCGATCGATTACATTATCGAAACCCTGCATGCTCCAATGGCATTTGGCGGTGTTGTCATGGCCGTCCTTGTCGCGACGCCCGAGGCAATCAGCGCCGTGCGCGCGTCCATCGCCAACAATCTTCAGCGCGCCGTCAACATCTTCCTTGGTTCGGTATTGTCGACGATCGGGCTGACCGTGCCGGCGATGCTTGTCATCAGCCGTCTTTACGGGCACCCGGTGACGCTGGGCCTCGAACATGGAGATCTGGTGATGCTCCTGCTCACTCTGGCCGTCAGTATCATCACCTTTGCCAGCGGCCGCACGCATCTCATGCAAGGCGCTGTCCATCTGGTGCTTTTCCTGGCTTACGTGCTGCTCATTTTCCAGCAATGAAACCCACCCGATTGCGACCGCACAAGATCAGGAATGCAAAGAGTTCCGCGCTTGGTCCGTCTTCCGCTATGATAACAGCACAGCTTGCAAGGTGGCTGCAGGACTTACGTGGCGATACGGAGACCGGACTTGGGCTCACTGTTGGTTGGCGGGCTTGTATTTGTTTTTCTGTCGATGGCGACGTCGATAGGATTGATCGTGCGCGGCCGCTTGCCGGATCACCATCTCAATGCAGAATCCAAGGACGTCATCAGGCTCGCGACCGCAGTGGTGGGAACGCTGTCGGCCTTGGAGCTCGGCCTTCTGATCGCATCCGCCAAGTCGTCCTATGACAATGCCGAAGTGGAGATGCGAACGGCGGCGGCACGGATACTGCTGCTTGACCGCGTCATGGCGCAATACGGGCCGGAAACCGACAAGGCGCGTCAATTGCTGCGCGAACTCATCGAGAAACGCCTGAGCCGCGGCCGGACTGCCGAAACCACCGACGAGACATCCGGCAAGGCACTGGGAGAATATCAGGATATAGAGTCGGTTCAAAGCGACCTTCGATCCCTGGCACCGAAGGATGCGGTGCAGCGCTCTCTCCAGGCGCGCGCTCTTGAGGTGAGCGGTATGGTGGCCGAAACCCACTGGCTTCTGGTCGAATCCGGCAAGGAAGGTCTGCCCTGGGCTTTCCTTACGGTTCTCGTCTGTTGGCTTGCGCTGCTTTTTGCGACCTTCGGGCTGCAGGCGCCGGCCAATCCGACGGTGTTGTCAATTCTGCTTGTCTGCGCCCTGTCCGTCGCGGGCGCGATCTTCCTGATTGCTGATATGGCCAACCCATATGTCGGGCTGGTCCATGTTTCGGATGCGCCTTTGCGGTCCGCCATAGAGCGCCTCGGGAAACCCTAGTTTCGTGCTGGCCTTCGAGGATGAGCTTCGACACAGTTTAATTGTGCACCAGCAGCTATTGCAATCTTTAGCAATGCCGCGACATAATATCGCATGCCCGGAGCTTTTCGGAGAGGGGTTGTCTCCGCCGAGGCACGCATGAAGACTACAGCGCCGCGCGTCTTTTCAGACGCGCAAAGGACGCTGTAGATCTCTGAAATTACTCCATAATTCCTCAAATCAATTCGATTTGATGAATTATGCAGCAGACTCGTAAACATCGGGGCGGCGGCAATGCGTGTGAGATTGTATCAGGGTCTGCACCTGTCTGTGGTGCTCGCCGGCATGGCAATTCTCGCTGGCTGCGAGGGAAGCGGCAACACCTACGTTCCCCCTCCTCCACCTGCGGTTCGCGTGGCCCAGCCGGTCCAGCAGCCGGTAACCCTCTATTTCGAACTCACCGGCAATACGGCGCCGCTCAATTCGGTCGATATCGAGGCGCGCGTTCAAGGCTATGTACAGTCCATCGACTATCAAGACGGCATGACGGTGACGAAGGGTACCAAGCTCTTCGGCATCGAGCGCGACACCTATCAGGCGCAATTGGACCAGGCGAAGGCATCGCTCGCCTCGCAACAGGCGTCTCAGGTCGGCGCGAAGCAGGAATACGACCGACAGCTCAATCTGTCGAAGCAACAGGTCACAACGCAGACCGCCGTCGACAGCGCCAAGGCAACGCTCGACGAGGCGAATGCATCCATCCTCAACGCTCAGGCTAATCTCGATCTCGCGACGATCAACCTCGGATATACCGAAGTGCTTGCCCCCTTCGACGGTACCGTCACCGATCACCTCGTCGATATCGGCGCACTTGTCGGCGTATCAGGCCCCACCAAGCTTGCCAGCATCGTTCAGACGGATCCGCTTTATGCCTATTTCAACGTCAGCGAAACACAGGTGCTGATAATCAAGGAAACGCTGGCAAAGCAGGGACATACCTTCAAGCAGACGGACCTTCCAAGCATTCCTGCGGAGCTCGGCCTGCAGACCGAGGAAGGCTACCCGCACAAGGGACATCTCGACTACGTCTCGCCGCAGCTCGATGCCTCTACAGGCACGCTTCAGGTGCGCGCACTCTTCGACAACAAGGACCGCGCCATGCTGCCCGGTCTCTTCGTGCGCGTCCGGGTGCCGGTCGGCCATAACGACAAGGCTCTGCTGGTGCGCGACGATGCGATCGGAACGAACCAGCTGGGCAGCTACCTGCTCGTTCTCGGCAACGACGACGTCGTCGAGCAGAAGCAGGTCAAGACCGGCCAGCGTGAAGGTTCGCTCCGTGTTATCAACTCCGGCCTCGATCCGTCCGACTGGGTCGTAACCCAAGGTATCCAGCAGGCCATCCCCGGCAGCAAGGTCACGCCCGAGAAGATGGAAATGAACCCGCCGGCAGCTGCCGCCGGCGATACCAAGGCAAAGACCACCACCACGCAATGAATTCGCCACCATGCTTCATCTGACCGTCTAGAGCGGTTCAGCCTTTCATGGAAACGCAGAACCGCTCTAACCTTTTGTTTTGTCACAATTCCGGACCGAAAACCGCTTCGCACTTTTCCTGGAATTGCTCTAAGGACAACAGCATGATCTCGCGCTTCTTCATCGAGCGACCGGTACTCGCCAACGTTCTGGCGTTGGTCTTCGTGCTCATCGGCGCGGTAGCCCTGTTCCAATTGCCAGTGGCGCAATATCCGAATGTCGTTCCGCCGACGGTGCAGGTGACAACGCGTTTTCCCGGTGCCAGCGCCAAGACCCTCGTCGATACCGTTGCCCTGCCGATCGAGCTGCAAGTCAACGGCGTGCAGGACATGCTCTACATGCAGTCGACGAGCGCCAGCGACGGCACCTATTCACTGACGGTGACCTTTGCCATCGGAACGGATCCCGATCAAGCGCAGGTTCTGGTGCAAAACCGCGTTGCCATAGCGATGTCATCGCTTCCCGAAGCGGTGCAGCTTCAGGGCGTGACGACGCAAAAGAAATCGACGGCGATCCTCGGCTTCGTCAGCCTGACCTCGCCCGACAGCCGCTATGACAGCCTCTTCCTGTCGAACTATGCCGTCATCAATCTGCAGAATGAACTCGCCCGCCTGCTGGGTGTCGGCAACGTCACCGTGTTCGGTGCCGGCCAGTATGCCATGCGCATCTGGATGGACCCGAACCTGCTGCAGGCGCGTGGTCTGACACCGCAGGATATCGTCAACGTGGTGCAGCAGCAGAGCCAGGAGGTCACCGCCGGCCAGATCGGCATTCCGCCGGTGCCGAAGGGGCAGGTCTTCCAATACACGCTGAATGTCAATGGCCGATTGAACGAGGCGGCCGACTACGAAAACATCGTCGTCAAGGTTGAGAGCGGACAGGGCGGCCGCATTACCCGGATCCGCGATATCGGCCGCGTCGAACTCGGCGCCCAGACTTACAGCCAGTCCTTCATGCAGAACGGCCGGCCGGCAGCCGGTATCGGCATTTTCCAGCTGCCGGAGGCGAATGCCATCGCGGTGGCCCAAGCGGTGAATACAAAAATGCAGGAGCTCTCGAAGAGCTTCCCGCCGGGCCTCGAATATCATGTGCCGTTCGACACGACCAAATTCGTCGAGGCTTCCATCGACGAAGTTTACGTCACCTTGATCGAGGCCGGCGTTCTCGTTCTCATCGTCATTCTCGTTTTCCTGCAGGATTGGCGGGCGATGCTTGTGCCGGCGACCACCGTTCCGGTCACCATCATCGGCGCCTTCGCGGCCATGGCGGCATTGGGCTTCACCGTCAACCTGTCGACGCTGTTTGCCATCGTTCTCGCCATCGGCATCGTCGTCGATGATGCCATCGTCATCGTCGAGGGTGTCGCCCGCCACATCGAGGCGGGCATGTCCGGCCGACAGGCCGCCGAGAAGGCGATGGAGGAACTCCTCGGTCCGGTCATCGGCATTACGCTGGTGCTGATGGCCGTCTTCATTCCGGCCGCCTTCCTGCCCGGCCTGACCGGACAGCTTTATCGGCAATTCGCCCTCGTGATCGCCGCCACGGCGCTGATCAGCGCCATCAATGCCGTCACGCTGAAGCCGACGCAATGCGCCCTTTGGCTGCGGCCGCCGGTCCCGCCCGAGAAACGCAACGTCTTCTATCGCGGCTTCAACAGGGTCTACGACAAAGGCGAACGCGGCTATGCCGGGCTGATCGGATCGATGACCCGCCACGCCGGTGTCATGGCCATAGCGGCAATTGTGCTGATCGGGGTCGCCGTCTGGGGCCTCACCCGTCTGCCGACCGCGTTCCTACCCATCGAGGATCAAGGTTACGTGCTGATCAGTGCACAACTGCCTGACGGTGCCTCAAAGGAGCGCACCGATGCCGTGATGAACGAGGTCGGCAAGATCGCCGAAGCCACACCTGGCGTCGATCAGGTGCTGACCATCAGCGGCATTTCCGTTCTCGACAACAACGCCAGCCTGCAGAATGCCGGCGTCGCCTATGTCGTTCTCAAGGATTGGGACGAGCGCGGCAAGCAGAAAGGGCAGGATCTGTTGTCGATCTACCAGCATCTGAACGGCGCGCTGCAAAGGGTGCTCGCCGCCAAGACGCTGGTGGTCGTGCCGCCTCCGATCCAGGGCGTCGGCAATGCCAGCGGCTTCACCATGCAGGTCGAGATCAAGAACGGCATTTCCGACTACCCGCTGCTGCAATCGCTTGCCGATACGATCGTCAAGAACGGCGGTGCCCAATCGTCGTTGCAAAGGCTGAGCACGCCCTTCCGCTCGAACGTGCCGCAACTCGCAGTCGCCGTCGACCGCATCAAGGCGGAGACATTGGGGGTTACCGTCGGTCAGGTTTTCTCGGCGCTCTCCGGCTACGTCGGCTCAAGCTATGTGGCCCAGTTCAACAAATTCGGCCGCACCTTCCAGGTCTATGCGCAGGCCGCTTCCGATTTCCGGGTCAGCCCGGATGACATCCGCAATCTGAAGGTCAAGGCCGGTGACGGGACAATGGTGCCGCTCGGCACGGTCGTCGATGTCACGACGACGCAAGGCCCCTCCCTGATCAGCCTCTACAATCTCTACCCCTCAGCAACAATCGTTGGCGGGCCAGCCGCCGGCTTCAGTTCGGGCCAGTCGCTCGACGTCATGGAACAGATTGCCGATCGAACGCTGCCGCCGGGCGCCGGCTTCGAATGGACGGCGCTGTCCTATCAGGAGAAGGCTGTGGGCGGGCAGATCTATTTCGTCTTCGCGCTCGCCATCCTCCTCGTCTATTTCGTGCTCGCCGGCCAATATGAAAGCTGGATCTTGCCGCTGGCGGTCATTCTCGCCGTGCCGCTCGCCCTCCTCGGCACGGTGGCGGCCCTGACCGCAGCGGGCGTTGCCAACAATCTCTATACGCAGATCGGCCTCATCCTGCTGATTGCGCTTGCATCGAAGAATGCCATCCTCATCGTCGAATATGCGCGCGAGAGGCGGGCGGAAGGCATGGAAATACTGGAGGCGGCCGTCGAGGCCGCCCGCCTGCGTTTCCGGCCAATTCTGATGACGTCCTTCGCCTTTATCCTCGGCGTCCTGCCGCTGGTGCTGGCGACAGGCGCCGGCGCATCCGCCCGCAAGTCGATCGGCATATCGGTCTTCAGCGGCATGATCGCCTCGACCTGCCTCGCCGTGCTTTTCGTCCCGTCCTTCTACGTCCTACTGCAGCGCCTCGAGGAATATTGGAAAGGGCGCCCGACAACCGCAAGCGTTGGCGTTGCGGATGCGGATGCGGATGCGGATGCGGAAATATCGAAGGTTCGGTAAGCGGCTGCGATCACTATCGCGCGGGTCGTCGCAGTGCGACGCTGCTCGGGTTACCTCCTTCACAGATCGAGATTCACACAGACGCTATAATCCCGAGGTCAGCACCCTATAACAGGCAGGCGACACGCGTTGCAAATTGTCCCGCAGACAAGCGATAGCCCGTCCTCCGCCCAAAGGCACCGTGCGGCACAGAGCCTGAAAATCCGATCCGCAGGTTTCGCGCAGGATCATCAGATCCTCGCGCGGCGAGAAGGCCGGCATCATGGCCCGAGGAGCGGGCGTGGTCACAACCGTCGCCGCAGCACCGCCGCTGGCTGGGCTTGATCCGGCTGATCCTCCCCCGGCTGAGCCTCCCAAGGCCGCAACGGCCTGCTGACACGGCGCCGATAGAGCGGCATTGTGCTGTTGCAAGCAGCTGAGGGCCTCGGTGCCGCCCGGTGTGACACCAGAGCATTGCGCCATAAAATCGCGTTGGCAGGCCGATTTGACGGCGTTGCGCTGCGCCTGCGTCGGTGCGGCCGTCGCCGGCGCCGGTGTGGTCGCCCCAGTGGTTGCGGGCGCCGCCGGGGCCGGCTCCGCGGATGTCGACTTGGGTTTGCTCACCGCCGACACCGCCTTCCCGCAGCCCGCCGACAGTGTGGCATTATGTTGTTGCAGGCAGGTAAGCGCCTCGATGCCGCCCGGCGTCACCCCTGAACATTGCGCTATGAAATCGGAGCGACATTCCGACTTGATCGCATTGCGCTGCTCTTCAGTCGGCGCCTGCGCGGACGCGACGCCAGCTAAGAGCACCACTGCGCAGAACGCTGGCAATCCCGAGATAGGATACAGAAGACGACGCCTTCCATGCGGAGCCGCCAGTAGAGAAGATGCCCAGTTTCGCATTATTCCTCCCCCATAGATCTCTAATCTACTTCATGAAATCGAACGTCCTGCTGAATAGGATAATAAACGCCCGTCAGTTGGAGGGGCGTTGCTTGCCGCCGCGGAAATATTAAACGGCGGCTCCACGTATATTAGAAGATTGCTATTTTAGCAACTATCGCGCGCCTGAAACCTGATCAAGGGAAACGTATTACTCATCAGCTTGCTGATTGGAAATCACCCATCTCAAAGCAAGTTAGCAGGTGCTGCGAGAATACCTGCTACCGTCATGCAGCAGTCCGGTACCCTCTTGAAGCCGCGCTCTCGTGGCCTTCAAGCCGAAAGCGCGCAATCATGTCGGTAAGTGCAAGCGCCTCGGACGATAGCTGTCGGGTGGCAGCATTCGTCTCTTCCACCATCGCCGCATTTTGCTGTGTCATACGATCAATATCGTTCACCGATGCGTTGATCGAATGGAGTGTCGTCGCTTGGTCGCGGCTTGACGAGGCGATGAGCTCGATATGACCGACAATATGGACGATCTCGCTGGAAATCTCCATCAGCGCATCGCCGGTGCGGCCGACGAATTCGGAACCGGACGCAACCTCTCGGACGGAATTGTTGATAAGCTCACCGATTTCCTTGGCTGCGCGAGCCGATCGCTGCGCCAGCTCCCGCACCTCCTGCGCCACGACAGCAAAGCCCTTGCCGGCCTCACCCGCTCTTGCCGCCTCGACTCCAGCATTTAGGGCCAAGAGATTGGTCTGGAAAGCGATAGCGTCGATGGCACTGACAATCTGAACGATCCGGCCGGACGCGTCCTCAATCCGCCCCATGGCCGAAACAGCGTTCTGGACCACTGAGGCCGAGGCGTCAGCGCCCTGTTTGGCGCGTTGGACTAGCGCAAGCGCTGCTGCTGCCCGTCCTGAAGAGGTGTTGACGGCGGAAGAAATCTCCTCCACTGCCGCTGCTGTTTCCTCAAGTGCGGCCGCCTGCTTTTCCGTTCGGCTGGCTAGGTCATCAACGGCTTCCGCCATCTGGCGGCCATTGTCGCTGATGAGGGAAGACGTCTCGCGGATATCGCAGAGCGTCTCCTTGAGACCCGCGACCGACATGTTGAAATCGGTGCGGATCCGGTCGAGTTCGGAGGCAAAGGGCGCATCGATCGAAAAATTCAACTCTCCGCGCGACAGCCTCGTGAGACCTTGTGCAAGCGCCTCGATTGCAGCGTCAACCTGGACCTTGGCGCTACGCCGCTCGAGTTCGTTGCGGGCGCGCTCAGATTCCGCATCATTACGCGCGATCTCGGCCTGTTGTTCCATTTCGACATTCGACAGCGCATTTTGTTTGAAGACGGAAAGCGCACGGGCCATTTCCCCGATTTCGTCGCCCCGTGCCTCGCCGGTGATTGCGGTATCGAGCCTTCCCTCTGCGATCTTGCCCATCGCTGCGGTAATCTGGGTGATCGGTCCCTTCAGGGTGATGACCAGCGCGGCACCCGCGGTCATAGCGATCAGGATGCCGAACACAATGGCGCCACCGGATATCCTATTGGCCTGTTGACGATCCTGCCCAGCATTTTGCCTTTGCGTCTCGGCGAATTGAGCAAGCAGGTTCCAGGTGTTGCCGATCTGCGCCGCAGCGCTGTCGAATTCAGCCAGCTTGCGCGCCGCACCTTCGGAGAGCGCCGCCGCGTTTGCTGCAAGCAGATCGAGGACGGGTTGAGCCTTCTTCGGAATTTCGGCAAAGACGGGATCGTCGTTCACCACGCCGGCAAGACGGCCGAGCTCGGTCTGATACATGTAGATCGACTGCTGGACTTTCTTCACGCGCGCGTCGTCTGGATTGCCGGCGAGTTCGGCGAAGCCGACGCGGATCTCGTTATTGCTGTTAACGATGGCGCGCAGTTCGTTGCCGACATTCGTCGCCTGCGAGATATCCTTGTCCGACGCGGCAAGCGCGAGCACGGAGGTCCGCATCAGATCGTCGCCAATCGTCTTGAGACCGTCGCCAGTTGCAGCAAGATTGGCAACGGTGGCATCCGTTGCTGGGACATCCAAAGTGTCAGGCGACACCTTCGAAGCGTTGGCAATGACGTCCACAGCAGCGGCATACTGCGCGGCGAGCGCTTGTTTGTCGGTCGCGACCGCAGGCGAAAGCTGCTCCTTTGCCTTTTGCAAATCGGGCGCGTATTTGGCCAACAGGCTAACTCTGTCAGCCGGCGTCGTCGCATTCGTATAGTCATTGCGAAGTTTTGTCACGACACTGGCGGCGGCGCTGACGGAGACGGAATTGTTCAGACCGCCCTTGTTGGCATTTTCCGTCTTCTTCGCGCCAGCCATCAGCATGAACGAGCGCTTGCCAACCTGCCCCTGCAGATCAAGAAGTGCCGCGGAAGCAGCGTCAACATCACTGAGAATTTTCTGCTGCCCCGTTTCGATTTGCCAGATCGCTTCGATCTTTTGCGGGATGATTTGCGATTGATCGAGTGCCCGGTCAAGAAGCCCCACATCGGTCGTCGGCCTTAGGCTCTCGATCGTCTGCTTCAGGTTTGCCAGTTGCTCTCGGGCGTCCGCAAGCGCGGTATCACGGGCTTCCTGCGACGGCTTCATCAGAAAGCCGGTCATGCTGGAAGAAACATGTTTGAACCCATTCAGGGACTGCAAAACATGGTTGGAGATCTCCATCCGACCTTCGAGAAGGCTGGCCGCGTAGTAGCCCGTCAGCCCCACTGCGCATAGGCTAACGACAAATGGCGCCAAAAGTACCAGCACCTTTGTCTGAATGCGAACCCGCGACATCAAACCATTTACCATGAATGCACCCTCACCACCAACTGGAGCCAAACTGTCATTCTTTGCTTAAGAACCGATAAATGGGTTGATCCGAGATTTTCTTGGAAGGAGGTTGTGATCGTCCGAAGACGAACCCGGCCGACGAGATTACTGAGGACCTGGGCGTTGAGGTCGCGGACATGGCGGAGAGAGACGCCGGGCGGGATATCATTGGCCGCGGTCGTCTTGGGAACACCGACGCGCTGCGACAGAGAGATGCTGGAGTGTCCGCTGCAGAGATAGGCGAGGAAGCAGGCGACAGCGATGTAGACCGTATGCGTCGAACCAAAGAGCTCGATACCCATGATCATGCAGGCAAGCGGCGTATTGCTCGCACCGGCCGCGCGACGAAAGCGGTTCTCGGGCGCTGGCCGGGCTCGCCGACCGCGGTGTCGATCTCGTTGCCAAGGCGACCAGCCATGCTGTCGATCACATCAACCGCTTCTTCGACATGCTGCGGCTGGAACTCGCCTTCTATGTCGGCTGCCTCAACTTGCGTGAACGGCTCGAAAAGCTCGGCGCGCTTTCTGTCTTTCCCTCGCCGCTTGATACCTCGCTCAAGAAGCATCGGTTCGGGGGACTCTACGACATCTGCCTCGCCCTCATCGCCGGCAGGAGTGTCGTCGGCGCCGGGAAGACGGGTCGAGGACCTACAAGCTGATCGAGGGAAAGCCATTGCGCACAAGCTTCGGCGAGGACCCTGAGTAAAGAGATTTTCGAACTGGCATCGGGAACTGATGTGCACCCGCATAATGCGGTGCAGTCCAGCGGAATCGTTGCCGGGTCTGGGATGGGAGAGTAATATTTGTTCCGGCCCCTTTCAATGAAGCGGCAAATTGACCCGCTCCTCAAATAGGATCGAAACAGGGACCAGAAGCGATGTGGGAGCATCGCGAAGGAGGCCCGACATGAATAACGCACCCTCAAATGACAGCCAGCGGAAACCGCCATCGCTGCAGGCGGGCGTCATCTTCGCCGACGTGCATGAGGTCACCCTCCATGCCGATGTGCTCGCATTGCTGCCCGATCCGGCAACCGCGCGGCTTAGCCTCGATGTCGCCGAAGACGCCGCACGCGCCGTCGACGGCACAATGGCTGCCGCCCATGTCGGTGCCGATCCGGAGCACATGATTGCGGCGCCCGAGGAAATCGACCTGCAGATGCTGCGGGATATGGACGAAGGCTCGCCGCGCCAGCGGCTCGCGCGGGTGACGCGGGCTTTCGAGGACTGGAAGCACGAAAAGCCCGATCGAGAGCGTCTCCTTCTCGACGACTGCCGCGGCGATCTCAATCGCTGCGTGACAACCGAATGCCACGAGACGACGCTCGTCGTCGCCCCGTGCCATGGCAATATGGACGCCCGCGATGCTTTTCACGATCTCCTGTTCAACGAACACAAGCTGGTGCTGGTGCCGCCACCCGGCCAATATGCCGGCAACCTGCTCGGCCATGTCGTGATTGGCTGGAAGCCGCACGATCATGCGCAGCGCGCCGTCGTCGCGGCGAGACACTGGTTGACCGCGGCCGATCGCATTACCGTTCTCTGCGTCAACGACAAACCCGACGGAAGTTATCAGTTCACGGCGCGGGAACTGCTCAAGCAACTCGGGCTGGACGGCGACGTTATCGCGATCAACTCAGGCGGCCGCTCCGTCGGCGAAACAATCCTCGATTTCGCGAAAATCGAGAAGGCCACCTGCCTGCTGATCGGCGCCTACAAGCACGGATATTTCTTGGAGTTGCTGCTCGGCCGCGTCACGCGCTATCTGTTGTCACATAGAACGCTTCCGATGATGATGAAGCATTAGCTACACTTGGCGGGTATGTGACTGGCATGGGCCAACGAAAGCCGCTACAGAGTCGATATTTCCATCAGGCTCTATCGACCGCGATATCGGTGAACGCAACGACAGCACCTCAGTCTCGAAGCTTACCCATTGCATTCGGCGGAGGGGCAATTATCGGCACGCTCGGCGGGCTGGTTGGCCTTGGCGGCGCGGAGTTCCGCTTGCCTCTTCTGATCGGCCTTTTCAGTTTCGCAGCCCTGGAAGCGGTCATCCTTAACAAGGCCATGAGCCTCGTTGTGGTCGCAACCGCCCTGTCGTTCCGCGCCGGAACAGTGCCTTTCGCCGCTATCGCTGAGAACTGGCCTATCGTTACCAACCTGCTCGGCGGAAGCCTGTTGCATGGCTTGGGGCGAGATGGGCAACGCGCCTGAAATCGGCGGCGCTCTACAAGATCATAAGCGGAGGTCTTCACCACAATCAGATGGGAGGCGACGATGCGAGGCAGGAGAAACTCCAGTTGAGAGCGTCTCTACTCGCGTTGGGAATTAGCGAAACAAGACGTGGGAGGTCAGGAGCCGCTTGACCGGCTGCCCGCCTTTGTCGACACAATGGGGCGATCGAAAACGGACGCGATGGACGGCCTCCCACAATGACAAATCTCGTCGTTATTCTCTTCGGGCTCACCTATCTCGGGATGGCATTGGGACGCGTCCCGGGACTTAGGATCGACCGCGCCGGCATCGCAATGATCGTCGCAGTCGCGCTAGTCGCTCTCGCGGCAGTTCCCGTCGACGGGATAAGCGAGGCGATCCATTTTCCGACCTTGCTTTTGCTTGGCGGCTTGATGATCCTTTCCGCACGTGTTGGTGCAAGCGGCTTCTACGACGCGGCGTCGGTTTGGATAGCGGGCCAGGCAGGCAGGCCGCTGCGCCTGCTCGCCTTGACGATCACGGTCGGCGGCATCCTCTCCGCCTTCCTTGTCAACGATATCGTTGTTTTCGCCATGACGCCGCTGCTGTGCACCGGCCTCAAAGTGCGGAAACTCGACCCGCGGCCATTCCTGCTTGGTCTCGCAGCGGCCAGCAACGCGGGTTCGGCCGCCACCTTGATCGGCAATCCACAAAATATCCTCATCGGTCAGGCCGGCGCGCTGGGGTTCTGGCCCTATTTCGCGCAGGCCGTCGTCCCGGCGATCGCAGGTCTTGTTCTCAGTTTCGGATGCATCGCGTTCATCTGGCGATCAAGTCTCGCAGCGGCAGACGACGGCGCCCCCCTCGAGCCTGTAGCCTTCGACCGCATTCAGGTCGGAATCTGTACCGTCGCCCTTCTTGCGCTGCTTGTCTTGTTTGCCACGCCGCTGCCACGTGAGATCTCGGCTCTTTTGGTCGCCGCCTGCCTGATCGTAAGCCGCACCCTTCCGACCCGGCAACTCTTCGGCGAAATCGACCTGCCATTGCTGATCCTGTTTGCGGCCTTGTTCGTCGTCAACGACGCCTTCGCGCGGACCGGAATTCCGGAGGAGGCCGTGCGGATGCTCGCCGCCCATGGCCTCCTTCCCGATCGAGTTTCGTTCCTTGTGCCGATCTCGCTCTTTCTGAGCAACACGATCGGCAATGTTCCCGCCGTGGTGATGATCCTGAAGGTCTGGCAAGAGATTCCGGAGGGGGTCCTGGTCGGCCTCGCCATTCTTTCGACGCTGGCCGGAAACCTGTTTCTGGTCGGAAGCCTTGCAAATCTGATCGTGGCCGAGCGTGCCTCAGCCCAAGGGGTACGGCTGACTTTTCGGGATCACGCGAAAGCTGGCGTACCGATCACAGTCCTATCCATGGTCTTCGCTGGCCTCTGGTTGTGGCTCGGTGGTTTCATGCCTCTTTAGCCATGCTTGGCAACGCAGGCTCGAGCTGAGATAGCCTTCAGCATCATTGTCGATGTGATCAGACCGACGCCAATCCAGATCGCGATGATGGCGACCATCGCGGCGCGGCTCCAGGGACTTTGAGAGCGCGCTGCCGTCGCACGATGCTCGGCCAGATTCCGGCCGAATCAGTTTGACCGCCCGAAGAATGCCCACCGGGACGATGACACTGTCGTCGAGTTATCCAAGGACCGGTACGAAATCCGGAATGAGATCGATGGGTGAAAGCGCATAGCCAGCGACGACGAACGCAACCACTTTGCATACCACGGCACGCGCGGGTCGCGAGCGGCGAGATAGAGCGCGTGAACGTCCTGCTTGACGCCTCGCGCCCAGCTTCGAAGCCGGGTCTTGAGGGAATTACTCCCAGCCGACTGCCTTTCCCCTTCTTGCCTGTCGCCCGCCGTCATCGTCTTTGATCCAATTCCTGCCCGGCGGATGCCTGCCTCGATCCATCGGTAAGCACAAACGCAAAAGGCCCGCACGAGGCGGGCTTTTGAGTAAGTGTATTTGGGAAGATTTGGTTGCGGGGGCAGGATTTGAAGTTTTCTGTC
>NZ_JAAXDD010000028.1:0-45000 GCF_019798305.1 Rhizobium leguminosarum | reverse complement strand
CGCCGCAGACCGAAGAATTCGCCGACGACATCCTGCCCGTGCGCCTCGACACGCCCATCGCCAAGGCGCTGACGGATTCAGGCTATCCGCAGCAATATGCCGATGGCATTGCCGGCTATATCGCGCAGCAACTGGGTTCTGGTGATCTCGACAAGGGCGATGTGCTGCGCATCGGCATCATTCAGAAGGGCGAACAGGCAAAGATCATCCGAGCCAGCGTCTACCGCGGCACGCGCCATCTCGTCACCGTGGCCGTCGACGACAAGGGCAGATACGTGCCCGGCAGTGAGCCGCCGGTGCTGGATGCCATCGCCACCGCTTTCGATGATAATTCCTTTGCACCGCCCCCCGGCCAGAACCTGCCGCGCGTCTATGACGGCATCTATCGTGCTGCCCTTTCCTACGGCATGACCAAGGATATGACGGCTCTGATCATCAAGCTGCTCGCCAGCAATGTCGATTTCCAGGCGCAGTTGAGGCCGACCGACAGTCTCGAGGCCTTCTTCTCCGTCGCCGACAGCGGCGGCCAGGCGACCGAGGACTCCGAACTGCTCTACGTCAACGCCCGTTTCGGCGACACGCAGACGCGCTTCTACCGCTTCCAGGACCCCGACGACGGTACGGTCGATTATTTCGACGAGAACGGCAAGAGTATCCGCCAGTTCCTGCTGCGCAACCCGGTGCCGAACGGCATCTTCAAATCGGGCTTCGGCATGCGCCGCCACCCGATCCTCGGTTTTGCCCGCATGCACACCGGCGTCGATTGGGCAGCACCGCGCGGCACGGCGATCATCGCCGCCGGCAACGGCACGGTCGAAAAAGCCGGCTGGGATTCCGGCGGTTATGGCAACCAGACGATCGTGCGCCATGCCAACGGCTATGAATCCTCGTATAATCACCAGAGCGCCATTGCCAAGGGCGTCGTCCCTGGTGCCAAGATCCGCCAGGGCCAGGTGATCGGCTGGGTCGGCACGACAGGCGAATCCACCGGCCCGCACCTGCATTATGAACTGATCGTCAACGGCACCAAGGTCGATCCGCTGCGCATCCGCCTGCCGGGCGGCAAATCGCTGCAGGGCGAGGCGCTGGCGAAATTCGAGGACGAGCGCAAACGCATCGATACGCTGCTGAACAACCAGACGCCAGACCAGGTGGCGAGCAAGTAGGTCTCGACCACCCAACGAAAATGGCGGCCGAAGCCGCCATTTCTCATTCATCCGGCAAACCGGTTTACGCGGCTTCGCTCACCGTCTGCCTCGTCCTGAACTGCAGCCGGTCGGAACCGCTCGTCACCGTCACCGTCGATCCATCCGGCACCTGGCCGGACAGGATCTGTTCGGCCAGAGGATCCTGCACGAACTTCTGGATCACCCGCTTCAGCGGCCTTGCGCCGTAGACCGGATCGTAACCCTTGTTCGCCAGCCAGTGGCGGGCTTCCTCGTCGAGATCGATGACGATCTTGCGCTCGGACAGCAGAGCCACCAGCCGCTTCAGCTGGATATCGACGATTGCGCCCATTTCCTCGCGCTTCAGGCGATGGAAGAGGATGATCTCGTCGATGCGGTTCAGGAATTCCGGTCGGAAATGCCCGCGCACGACCTCCATCACCTGCTCGCGAACCGTGTCGCTGTCGTCGCCGTCCCTCAGTTGCGTCAGATATTCGGCGCCGAGGTTCGAGGTCATGATGATCATCGTGTTGCGGAAATCGACCGTCCGGCCCTGGCCGTCCGTCAGGCGTCCGTCGTCCAGCACCTGCAGCAGGATATTGAAGACGTCGGGATGCGCCTTTTCGATCTCGTCGAACAGCACGACCTGATAGGGCCTGCGGCGCACGGCCTCCGTCAGCGCTCCGCCTTCATCATAACCGACATAGCCGGGAGGCGCACCGATCAGCCGGGCAACGGAGTGCTTCTCCATATATTCCGACATGTCCATGCGCACCATCGCCGTTTCGTCGTCGAAGAGGAAGCGGGCGAGCGCCTTGGTGAGTTCCGTCTTGCCGACCCCGGTCGGGCCGAGGAAGATGAACGAGCCGATCGGCCGGTTCGGATCCTGCAGGCCGGCGCGCGCGCGGCGGACGGCGCGCGACACGGCCTGAACCGCATCACCCTGACCGATCACCGATTTCGCCAACTCGTCTTCCATCCGGAGCAGCTTGTCACGTTCGCCCTCCAGCATCCTGTCGACCGGAATACCGGTCCAGCGGGAAACGACATGGGCGATATTGTCGGGGATGACGACCTCCTGCACCATCGCGCCGCGTTCGCCATCCTGCTTCTCGGCATCGACGAGCTGCTTTTCGAGATCCGGAATAACGCCGTAGGTCAGCTCGCCGGCGCGCTGGAATTCACCTTTGCGCTGGGCGATCGCCAGTTCGGTGCGGGCATCGTCGAGCTGCTTCTTGAGATCGGCGGCAAGGCCGAGCTTCTGCTTTTCCGCCTGCCAGCGGGCCGTCAGCGCATCGGCCTGCTCCTCGAGATCGGTCACTTCGGTTTCAAGCCGCTTCAGACGGTCGGCGGACGCGACGTCCGTTTCCTTTTTCAGCGCTTCGCGCTCGATCTTCAGCTGCATGATGCGGCGGTCGAGTTCGTCGAGCTCTTCCGGTTTGGAATCCACCTGCATGCGCAACCGCGCTGCCGCCTCGTCCATCAGGTCGATGGCCTTGTCAGGCAGGAAACGGTCGGTGATATAGCGGTTGGAAAGTGTCGCTGCGGCCACCAGCGCCGCATCGGCGATGCGCACCTTGTGATGCTGCTCGTATTTTTCCTTCAGGCCGCGCAGGATCGAGATCGTGTCTTCGACTGTCGGTTCATCGACGACGACGGGCTGGAAGCGGCGGGCAAGAGCCGGATCCTTCTCGACATGTTTGCGGTATTCGTCGAGCGTGGTCGCACCGACGCAATGCAGCTCACCGCGGGCAAGGGCCGGCTTCAGAAGGTTGGAGGCATCCATCGCCCCATCCGCTTTACCGGCGCCCACCAGCGTATGCATTTCGTCGATGAACAGGATGATCTCGCCGTTTTCCGCCTGGACTTCACTGAGCACGGCCTTCAGCCGCTCCTCGAATTCGCCGCGATATTTCGCACCGGCAATCAGCGCGCCCATGTCGAGCGCCATCAACTTCTTGTCCTTGAGCGATTCCGGCACGTCACCGTTCACGATGCGCAGCGCCAAGCCCTCGACGATCGCCGTCTTGCCGACGCCGGGTTCGCCGATCAGCACGGGATTGTTCTTGGTACGGCGCGAAAGCACCTGGATGGTGCGGCGGATTTCATCGTCGCGGCCGATCACCGGGTCGAGCTTGCCCTCGCGGGCCTCGGCGGTGAGATCGCGTGCGAATTTCTTCAGCGAGTCGAAACCCTGCTCGGCATTGGAGGAATCCGCCGTCCGGCCCTTGCGGATGTCGTTGATGACCTGGTTGAGGCCCTGGGCTGTCACACCTGCGTTCTTCAGCGTCGAAAAGGTCGAGGCCGAGGATTCAATCGCCAGCGCCTGCAGCAGGCGCTCGACGGTGACGAAGCTGTCGCCGGCCTTTTTCGCCGCTTCCTCGGCGGTCGAAAGGACCTTGGCGAGCGGTTGTGCCAGATAGATGTTGCCGTTGCCGCCGGAGATCTTCGGTAACTTGGCGAGAGCCGCGTCATTGGCCAGGCGGGCGGCCTTGGCATCACCGCTGGCGCGCTCGATCAGCGACGCCGCCATGCCCTGATCGTCATCGAGCAGAACTTTCAGCACATGTTCAGGTGTAAATTGCTGATGCCCCTGCGCCAGCGCATAGGTCTGGGCGGACTGGATGAAGCCGCGCACCCGCTCCGAATATTTCTCGATATTCATATCCTACCTCCATGGATCGCCCTGCCCTGACGAGGCGCAGACCGATGATTGAGATCGACCCCCTGAAAAGGCAGGCCGCGCTTTGCCCGTCTGATATTTGGGCGAAGCAGTTCGAGGAGAATATGGTAGCCTGTTCTGCGAGTTTAAAGAGCCAGTAAAATGAAAATCCCCGGCAAAAGGCCGGGGATTTTCAAAGCAATTCGTGCAGATGGCATGAACGTCACGCTCTCTTCAGAAAGAGAGCGAAATCCTCATTCCGATGCGGCGTCAGCCAGCACTGGCGCCTCGCCAGAGGCGCCTTCGCCTTCAGCGGCTGCTTCTTCGCCCTCAGCGCCGCGACGCGGGCGCCGGGGACGGCTGCCGGTGCTGCGGCGGCGGGGCTGGCGTTCGCGCGGCTGGCCGCCGGCACCTTCCTCGTCCATCGCGACTTCAGCCGGAATGCCTTCGATCTCCGGCTGCGGGCCGGTTCCATCGATGACCTCGGACTGGGGTGCCGGTGCAGGCGCCTGAGCGGCTACCGGCTTCGGCTGTGCCTGCGGCTGGTGTTGTCTGCTCTGCTGCGGCTGGTGCGGCCTGCTCTGCGGCGGCTGGACGATAACGACATCGTCGCCGTCATTGTCATTCTCATTGTCATTGTTGTCCATATCGTCGCCGTCGCGGTCCACACCGTCGCGATCATTGTACTCGCCGCGGTCGTCGCGCTGGAAGCGTTCCTGCATCTGCGCCTGGGCGCTGGCGATAATACGATTATAATGTTCGGCGTGCTGGAGATAGTTCTCGGCCATCACGCGATCACCGGAGCTATGGGCGTCGCGGGCCAGCTGCGCGTATTTTTCGGCGATATGCTGCGCCGTACCGCGAATCTTCACATCGGGGCCGGAGCTGTCATATGACCGGGTCAGCGGATTGCCGCCCTTGCGGTTGAAATTGTTGTTATTGTTATTTCCACCGCCGCCACCGCCGCCGTTATTATTGTTACCACGCCCTCGACCGCGCTTGTTCTGCTGTCCTGGCCTCATCGATCGTTCACCTGAATTCTCTGTTTGTGATGGATACATGGCACCAACCGCCATGACCGGAAACCGGGTCAGGACCTTTGTGCCGCGAGCATACTGCGCCTTTGCGCCGACCTGCCGCTTGGTTCTCAAGTCAGTTTGACTGATTCACGCATTGGGTCGTGTTCAACCGTTGAAACTCTCGTTTAAAAGAGCGGACCCCCGAGGCAAACCAAGTACCGAACGAATCTCGTTCATTCCTATCTGCCCAACACGTGACCGCAACCTATATTGCTTCACCGGGAAATCCAAGCCTTTTCTTCGCAATAACAATAATGTCCTGTTCAATGCCGCATTATCGTCTCTCACGCGAGCGCGAACATGAGCACCCTGTCGTTCTGACCATAATCTTTCACGGATTTGAGGCACCTGAAGCCTTTCGCTTCAAAGATCGCCGTCACGTCGTTACGCTGATCGTAGCCGATCTCCAGTCCGACGACGCCATCGGGTCTGATGAACCTTGCCGCATCCTTAGCTATGGCCTTGTAAGCGTCAAGCCCATCCGGGCCGCCATCCAGAGCCGCAGCCGGATCAAATTTGGTCACTTCGGGAGCGAGATCGTGAATGACATTGGAAGCAATATAGGGCGGATTTGAGACAATCGCGTGAAAGGATCCCTGGATGTCCTCGAACCAATTCGACTGTACGGCCTCAAAACGATCCTGCAACCCGTTTCTTTCTGCATTCGATCTTGCCGTCAAAAGTGCATCCGCCGATATGTCGCTGCCGACACCCGACGCATCAGGACATTCGCTCAAAAGCGCAAGGCATATCGCCCCGGTCCCGGTTCCCATGTCAAGGATATGGAGACGGTTTTGCGCCTTTGCAAGGTCTTTGAGATAGACGAGAACCGTATCGACCAGGATTTCCGTATCCGGCCGTGGTTCCAGCGTTTCAGCCGAGAGCCGAAGCGGCAGGCCGTAGAATTCCCGCTCGCCGAGAATGCGATGCACCGGCTCATGACCGAGCCGCCGCTCCAGCGCCTTGAAAATCACTTCGGCCTGCTCGGCAGAAAGCCTCTCGGCCGATCGCGTCAACAGCTCGGTCGGCGACAATGTCAGAAGGCCCGCGACAAGCAGCCGCGCATCGGTCGCCGGGTCGACGATACCGGCTTCGGTGAAGCGGCGGCGCGCATCGGCAAGCATATCGGCGACCGTCGAGCTCATTGTTGCTCGCCGAGCTGCGCCAGCAGGCTGGCCTGGTAATCGGCCATCAGCGCGTCGACGACCTCCTCGATCTCACCTTCCATCATCCGGTCGAGCTTATAGAGCGTCAGGTTGATGCGATGGTCCGTTACCCGCCCCTGCGGGAAATTATAGGTGCGGATACGCTCCGAGCGATCGCCGGAGCCGACCTGGCTCTTGCGATTGGCAGAGCGCTCGCTGTCGGCTCTCTGCCGCTCGGCATCGTAGAGCCTGGAGCGCAGTACCTGCATCGCCTTGGCGCGATTTTGGTGTTGCGATTTTTCCGAGCTGGTGACGACAATGCCGCTCGGCAGGTGGGTAATGCGCACCGCCGAGTCCGTCGTATTGACGTGCTGGCCGCCCGCACCCGAAGAGCGCATCGTGTCGATGCGGATATCTTCAGCCCGGATCTCAATGTCGATCTCCTCGGCCTCTGGCAGCACCGCAACCGTTGCGGCCGACGTATGGATACGCCCTCCCGCCTCGGTTTCCGGCACGCGTTGCACGCGATGCACGCCGGATTCGAATTTCAGCTTGGCAAAGACGCCCCTGCCGGTGATCGTCGCGATGATTTCCTTGTAGCCGCCGGCTTCGCCCTCACTTGCCGAGAGCACCTCCACCTTCCAGCCCTTTTCCGCCGCAAAGCGCTCATACATGCGAAAGAGATCGCCGGCGAAAAGGGCGGCTTCCGAGCCGCCCGTGCCGGCGCGGATTTCGAGGATCGCGCTCTTTTCGTCGGCTGCATCCTTCGGCAGAAGCAGGATCTGCATCTCCTGCTCGAGCGCCTCGATCTGCTCCTTCACCTCGGGCAGCTCCAACTCGGCGAGGTCGCGCATCTCGCGGTCGACCGACCTGTCCTCGAGCAGCGTTTCGAGGTCGGCAAGCTCGGCGATCGCCTTCTCATAGACGCGGATCTTCGTCACGACAGGCTGCAGCTCGGAATATTCGGATGCGAGCTTCACATAGACATCGGCAGCCGGACCAGCCGACATGCGCGCCTCGATCTCGCCGAAACGGCGTTCCAGCTCGCGCATCTTTTCAACGGGAAGCTTCGCCACCCTTCACTCCGATTCTTCTTAATCTCTGTCTAAAGGGGAATATTGTGGCTCTCGGCGAAGCGGGCAAGCACCTCGCGCATCGGCATCAAGGCGTGGTGATCGTCCAGCACCTCGTCCATCGCCTTCGTCAGTGCCCCGACATCGAGCCCGAGCAGCATCGCCTTCACCGGTCCGATCGAGGCCGGCGACATCGAGATCGAGCGGAAACCAATGCCGAGCAGCGCCATCGCCGAGATCGGTTTGCTGGCGAGCTCGCCGCAGAGCGTCACCGGTGTCTTGTTCCGGTCCGCGCCGCGCACGATATCGCGCAGGATGCGCAAGAACGGCTTGCCGAGCGGATCGAAGCGGTCCGAAACCCGCGCATTGCCGCGATCGACCGCCATCGAGAACTGGAAGAGATCATTCGAACCGACCGAGACGAAATCGACCGCCTCCATCAATTCATCGAGCTGCCAAAGCAGTGCCGGCACCTCCAGCATCGCCCCGAATTGCAGCTTGCGCGGCAGCCCGTGGCCGAAGCGCGAGAGGTGTTGCACTTCCTTCTGCAACAGCTCGCGCACCATCTTCAGCTCGGAAACCTCCGTCACCATCGGCACCATCAGCTTCAGCTCGGTGTCGGCCGATGCCTTCAGCAGGGCGCGCAACTGGGTGCGCAATAGCCCCGGCCGGTCGAGCGATAGCCGGATGGCGCGCCAGCCGAGGGCGGGATTTTCTTCCTCATGGCCACGGAAATACGGCACGACCTTGTCGCCGCCGATGTCGAGCGTACGGAAAGTGACGGTGCGACCCGCCGCCTGCTTTATCACATTGCGATAGAACTGCTCCTGCTCCTCCGCCTTCGGCATGGTGGAGGCGATCATGAACTGCAGCTCGGTGCGGAACAGGCCGATGCCCTCGGCACCCGAGTCCGAAAGCTGCGGCAGGTCGACCAGCAGTCCGGCATTCATCATCAGCGCGATCCGCTGCCCGTCCTTGGTCACCGGCTCGACGGCGCGCAACGCCCGGAACTGCTCTTGCCGCCTGGCCCGGAAGCGAACCTTTTCCTCGTAGGAGCGCCGGTGATCGGCCATCGGCCGCAGATGCACATGTCCCTCGTCGGCGTCGATGATGACGGCATCGCCGTTCTCGGCGAGCGCCACCACGCCCGCAGCCTGACCGATGACGGGAATACCCATGGCGCGCGCGACGATCACCACGTGGCTCGTCACCGCCCCTTCTTCCAGCACCAGCCCACGGACATTGGAACGCGGATAATCGAGCAGTTCGGCTGCTCCCATCGCACGCGCCAGGATGATTGCGTCGCTGGGGAAACCTTCGGCGGTCGTCCGGCCGGTATAACCGGTCAACTGTCTGAGCAGACGGTTCGCCAGATCCTCGAAATCATGCATGCGTTCGCGCAGATAAGGGTCGGTCAACCGCATCATCCGCGCCTTGGTGTCGCTCTGCACCTTCTCGACCGCCGCTTCTGCCGTCAGGCCGTTGCGGATCGCCTCCTCGAGCTTGCGCACCCAGCCCTGGTCATGGGCGAACATGCGATAGGTTTCGAGCACCTCGCGATGCTCGCCCTCCATCGAGACGTCGCGACGCGACAGCATGTCGTCGATCGAAATCCGAAGCGAGCCCATAGCTTCTGCCAGTCGCCGGATTTCCTTCTCGGCATCCTCGTTCAACAGGTTGGTGACGACGATGCGCGGCTCGTGCAGCACGACGTAACCGAGGCCGATGCCATCATTATAGGTGTCGCCGTCGACCGTCACCGAACGCGTCAGATCGAGTTCGAGGCCCGGCTTGGTGATCTTCTTGAGTTCGCCGGTGGCGATCATCTCGGCAAGCACCATCGCCGTCGTCTCGAGCGCTTCCAGCTCTTCCTCGCGATAGTTGCGGCTCGCCTTGTTCTGCACGACGAGAACGCCGAGCGAGCGCCCGGTCCTGAGGATCGGCACGCCGAGGAAGGAATGGTAGATTTCTTCGCCCGTTTCCGGCAGGTAGCGGAAAGCAGGGTGCGACTGCGCGTCGGAAAGGTTCAACGGCTGGGCCGATGCCGCGATGGTGCCGACCAGGCCCTGCCCCATCTTCAGTTGCGCCAGGTGCACGGCCTCGCGGTTGAGGCCTTCGGTTGCGTAGAGTTCAAGTACGCCGTCGGCGCGCAGCACGTAGACGGAGCAAACCTCCGCCACCATATTGCCGGCGATTTGGCGAACGATCCGGTCAAGACGCTCCTGCGGCTCCAGCGGCTCCGCCATCAACTCGCGCAGCCGCCTGAGCAGCACGCGCGGACCGCCGGAAAGGTCTCTCATGGCGTCTCAAGCTCCCGAAACAACGCACTCAGTCCCGGCAGGCCGGCCCTCGTCTCCTCAACCTGAAGGGGCAGGCCGCCCACTGGGAATCAATTCTTATCCAGACCGTAGCAGGAATGCAAAGTCCTGACAGCGAGTTCTGCATAGGGACCGTCGATCAGGATGGAAATCTTGATCTCGGAGGTGGTGATCGCCTTGATGTTGATGCCTTTTTCGGCAAGTGCACGAAATGCGGTCGCGGCAACGCCCGCGTGGCTGCGCATGCCGATGCCGATGACCGATACTTTCACCAGCCCCGATTCGTTCTGCACGACATCGTAGCCGATCTTCTCCTTATGGTCGCCGAGCACCTTGATCGCCTTCTCGACGTCGCCTGATGGTACGGTGAAGGTCATATCGGTCTTCGACCCATCCTCGGAGATATTCTGGACGATCATGTCGACATTGATATGAGATTCGGCGAGCGGCCCGAAGATCGCCGCGGAAACCCCCGGCCGGTCGGCAAGACGGCGAAGCGAGATCTGAGCCTCATCCTTGGCATAGGCGATGCCGGTGACTACTTCCTGTTCCACGATTTCATCCTCGTCACAAATCAGCGTTCCGGGCGGGTTCAACAGATCGCCCATGCCCGGAGCATCGGGATCTTCGAATGACGAGCGCACGAAGGTGCGCACCTTGTGTACCATGGCAAGCTCGACCGAGCGCACCTGCAGTACCTTGGCGCCGAGCGAGGCCATTTCCAGCATTTCCTCGAAGGCGATCTTCTTCAGCCTGCGCGCCTTCGGCACGATGCGCGGGTCGGTCGTGTAGACGCCGTCGACATCGGTATAGATATCGCAGCGATCCGCCTTGACAGCTGCCGCGATTGCAACGGCCGAAGTGTCCGATCCGCCGCGCCCGAGCGTCGCGATACGGTTGTCAGGCCCCAACCCCTGGAAGCCGGAGATGACGGCGACCTGCCCCTCGCCCATCCGCTTGACGATGTCGGAGCCGTCGATCTCCATGATCCGTGCCGCGCCATGCGCATTGTCGGTGCGGATCGGGATCTGCCATCCCTGCCAGGAACGGGCATTGATATCCATCGCCTGCAATGCAATGGCCAGCAGCCCGGATGTCACCTGCTCGCCGGATGCGACCACAGCGTCATATTCCCGCGCATCGTAAAACGGAGAATTGGCGCCGATCACCTTCGGCGTGCCTTGGACCCAGCCGACCAGTTCATTGGTCTTGCCGGACATGGCCGACACCACCACCGCGACCTCGTGCCCGGCATCGACTTCGCGTTTTACGTGGCGGGCAACATTCTTGATGCGGTCCAGGTCAGCGACGGACGTGCCGCCGAATTTCATTACGATGCGTGCCATATGCCTCTACCACGACTGGCGCCGGGAAAGCGGAAAACCGGACCCGGCATCACGAAAGCTCTGGGGCAGACCGCTTGGCCCAAGAGCCAGATTCCCAACTTCCGGAACCGCTCTAAGCCCAGGTCCCCAAAGGCCCCAAGTTGCGGCGTCTCTTAGCGAGTTTGGCGGGGGGAGGCAAGCGCGGGGATAAAAGCTATTGGCGAGCGGTTCCGCCCTCGTCAGTCCCTTGGTCTGCACCCTTGACTTATGCCCCCGATCGTCCGACTTCACTTTTAGCGAATGAAGGAGTGGACGATGACGGAAGGCGCCAGAAGCACGATCGACCAGGGCGAAGTGGACCGCTTCTCGGCGATGGCGGCGGAATGGTGGAGCCCGACCGGCAAATTCAGACCGCTGCACAAGTTCAATCCCGTCCGCCTCGGCTATATCCGCGACAAGGTCTGCGAGAATTTCGGCCGTGATCCGAAAAACGCGCGCCCGCTCGAGGGCCTGCGCGTGCTCGATATCGGCTGCGGCGGCGGTCTGTTGTCCGAACCTGTCGCCCGCATGGGCGCCTCCGTCGTCGGCGCCGATCCGTCCGAGAAGAATATTGGCATCGCCTCCACCCATGCGAAGGCCTCCGGCGTTTCGGTCGACTATCGCGCCGTCACCGCCGAGGAGCTCGCTGAGGCTGGCGAGACCTTCGATATCGTCTTGAACATGGAAGTGGTGGAGCACGTCGCCGATGTCGAATTCTTCATGACGTCCTGCGCAAAAATGGTCCGCCCCGGCGGCCTGATCTTCGTTGCCACCATCAACCGCACGATGAAGGCGGCAGCGCTTGCCATCTTCGCCGCCGAGAACATTCTGCGCTGGCTGCCGCGCGGAACGCATCAGTATGAAAAGCTGGTCCGCCCGGAAGAGCTGGAAAAGCCGCTGGCCGCAAACGGCCTCGAGATCACCGACCGCACCGGCGTCTTCTTCAATCCGCTATCGAACCAATGGAACCTGTCCAAGGATATGGACGTGAATTATATGCTGCTGGCGAAGCGGCCGGCATAATTCCCGCCGCCAGTAAGCCGGCTACGCTTTCCGCAGCTCGACATGCAGGCTGAAATTGCAGACGACCAGACGCGCGGACTGCATGTCAGTTTACGTCTTCCGGCAAAACCGGAATGGCTGCGATCTCGATGCCCTCTTCCAAGAGCGCCTGCGCCTCGTCGACCGTCGCCTGGCCGATGATGCCGCGGGCATCCGCCTCGCCATAGTGGATCTTGCGGGCTTCCTCGGGAAACTGCGTGCCGACGTCCTCGGAATTGGCCTTGACCGCCGCAACGGCCTCCTTGAGTTTTTGCAGGGCGTCGCGGCGCATGGCATCCATCGCCAGCGTCTGGATCTCGTCCTTCTTCCGCGCAGTCGACACCGAAGGCGCCATCAACAGCTTGGAAATGGCGGCGGAATGACAGACCGGGCAGATCAGGAAACCGGTTTCGACCTGACGATCGAAATCGGCGCTTTCCGAAAACCAGCCTTCGAATTCATGGGCATTGTCACAGGTGAGGGAATAGCGGATCAAGCGGCGACGCCTCCGGCGACTGCTCCCGCAATCTTTTCGACCGAGAATTCCCGGCCATTCCTCAGGTTCGGGATCTTGTCATGCGCAGCCTTGACAGCGGCGGGATCGATCTCGGCGACGATAACCGCCTCGCCGGCGGCGCCGGCCGACGCCAGCACCGTGCCCCAGGGATCGATGATCATCGAATGGCCGAAAGTCTCGCGCCCGTCCTCGTGCCGGCCGGCCTGCGCAGCGGCGATGACGAAGACCCCGTTCTCGATCGCGCGTGCCCTGAGCAGGATCTCCCAATGCGCCTCGCCGGTCTGCTTGGTGAAGGCGGCGGGAACTGTCATCACCTCGGCGCCGGCCATCGCCTGGGCGCGGAAGAGCGCGGGAAAACGCACGTCGTAACAGATCGCAAAGCCCATTTCGGCAAAGGGCAGCGACAGGACGCGGGCCTCCGAGCCGGCTGTATAAGCGGCACTTTCACGCCAGCTCTCGCCATTGTCGAGGTCGACGTCGAACATATGGATCTTGTCGTAGCGATTGAGAATCCTGCCGTCGGGACCGAACAGGAAACCGCGATTGGCGATCTTGCCGTCGGCAAGGGCGATCGCCGTCGAACCGACATGCAGGTGGATGCCGAATTCCGCAGCGAGCTCGGAGCCGGTCTTGACGATGATGTCATGCGCCTCGTCGGCAAGCACGGCGCGTGCCGCCGTACGGTCGCGCTGCAGCATTCCCGTCATCTCGGGCGTCTGTACATAGGTCGCGCCCTGGCCAGCGGCCTCGCGCACCAGCCGCGCCATGGCCGCAGCATTCTTCACCGGATCGACCCCAGAGCACATCTGGACGGCGGCGGCCTTGAAGCTCATCGGCTCTTCCTCAAGCTGCAAGCAACGGATCGAGCTTGCCGGCCCGATCGAGTGCAAAGAGATCGTCGCAACCGCCGACATGGTCGATGCCGATGAATATCTGCGGAAAGGTAGTACGCCCGTTCGACTTGCCGATCATCTCCTGGCGAAGATCCGGCGAAAAGGTCGCGTCGTGCTCGACGTATTCGACGCCCTTTTCTTCGAGAAGGGACTTGGCGCGGCTGCAATAGCCGCAAAACTGCCGTGTGTAGATGGTGACGGGTACCATAATCTCTCCAGACCGACGCCGGGTATTTCTGTCATATAGGCTCGGAGAGAGCCCTTGCAAAGGTCAAAACCGTTATCTCAGCCGCACCCGCCTTGCGCAGTGTCCGGCTTGCCGCAGCGACCGTCGCCCCTGTTGTATAGACGTCGTCGACGAGCACGATGCGCTTCCCGAAAATGTCGTTTTCGCAACCCTTGGCAATCGCGAAAGCGCCCCTGACATTGTCCTCGCGCGCCTTTGCGCCAAGGCCGACCTGCTGGCTGGTGCGCTTGACGCGAATAAGCGTGGCGGCAAGCAGCGGCTTGCCCGAGAGCCTTGCCATATGGCGGGCAAGCTCGGCTGCCTGGTTGAACTTGCGCGTCAGCATGCGGGTGCGGTGCAGCGGCACCGGGATCAGCGCATCGCAGCTCTCGACCGTTCCGTCGGAAGCGCGCAGCATCCAGGCAGCCATCATCGGCGCCAGATCGGTGCGATCGCGATATTTGAGCCCATGAACAAGACCGCGGACGGCATGGTCGTGCGTTGCCGCCGACCGCAGCCGGTGGAAGGGCGGCGGGTTGGCGATCGCCTCGGCGCTGAGGATCCCGGCGCCGAGATCGTGCGAGAAGGGAATGCCGAGCACCTCGCAATAGGGCCGTTCGATGAAGCGGATACTGGACCAACATTTCGCACAGAGCCCGCGATGGCCGCCTGTGGAAATGCCGCAGACGGAACAGGCGGGCGGATAAAGGAAATCGGCAAGCGCCGAAAACGGCCGCAAGAGATGCGTCCGCAAGAATTCTGCCGGTCTTTTCAATTCGATTGGCCCCATGCCGCAGAGACTAGCGTGTTCTCCACGAAAGGAAAATCGTCTTGCCGCACAGGCGGCGCGGGACTAAGGACATCGCTATGGAAACGATCTTCGACAGAGCCCTGATCGCCGCACATCGCCATCGCGCGCTTGCAAACAACGACCCGAAAGCCGCCTTCCTGCTCGACATTGCCGCTGAGGAAATGGCCGAGAGGCTTACGGTGGTCGAGCGGACTTTCGAGACCGCCGTCGAACTGCATGGCGCAACCGGTGCCGCCGCCCGTGCCGCGCTAGCGACGGGCAAAATCGGCACGATGATCCGCATCGAAAGCGAGAAGGCCTATGCCGGACCGGGCGAAACCTTGATCGAGGCGCCGCTGGAGGATGTGCCGCTCGAACCGCAATCGGCCAATCTTATCCTAGCGCCGCTCAGCCTGCATCTGACCAACGATACGCCGGGTGTCTTCATCCAGATCCGCCGCGCCCTGAAGCCGGACGGCCTGTTCATGGCCGCGATCTCCGGCGCCGGCACGTTGCAGGAACTGCGCGATGTGCTGCTGGCCACCGAGGTCGAGATGACGGGCGGCGCAAGCCCGCGTGTCATTCCCTTCGCTGATGTGCGCGATGTCGGCAGCCTCATGCAGCGCGCCGGCTTCACGTTGCCGGTGATCGATGCGGAGAACTATACGGTGCGGTATGATTCGCTCTTTCCGCTGATGCGGGATCTGAGAGCGATGGGCATGAGCAATCCGCTTGCAGCCCGCGCCCGGATGCCCCTGACGCGCGCCTTCTTCCTGCGCGCAGCGGAGATCTACGCCGAACGTTATTCCGATCCCGATGGACGTATCCGCGCCACCTTCTCGATCATCTATGTCTCGGGATGGTCTGCCCACGAGAGCCAGCAAAAGCCGCTCAGGCCAGGTTCGGCCAAGGCGCGCCTCGCCGATGCACTGAAGGTGGACGAGCACAAGCTCAAGCAGTAGCGGTGGCAGCATCTTCAATTCGCAGGCAGATTGTTGCCGATCACGTTGAAGACGTCTTGCAAGGCGCCGGTGAAGGCCCCGAGGCCGGAGATGAGCGCGCCACAAATGAGGGCGGCGATCAAGCCATACTCAATTGCCGTCGCACCTCTGTTATCAGCAAGAAATGCTTTCAAAATACGCATTATTACGCGACCCTCTGAGCGAAACCGACTGCAAACGACCAATTCCACGACCATCGGGCGACGGCCGGCATTCAGCAACCGGCGCCGACGCCATAGCCCTGAACGACGCAGACCGACCCGGGCGTATCCTGAAGGACGCTGCGGCGGATCGTATAACGCTTGCCGCTTTCACTCTTCGGGATTGATCCCGTCGTGATCGTATCGAAATCCGCCGGCGCGCTGGCAAAGACGCTTTTCTTCGAGGAATCCGCAAGCATCGGCGTCAGAATGAGGGTCAGCGCGACCACCGCCGTTCCGAACAGAAGGGCGATATTCAGCGCACCCGTCCTGCGCGAGGCAGACGAAACCCGTTCCTTTTCCCGGACAGCTTTCCAGAAATCATCGTCCATGACGTCAAGCCTTTTAATACACGCACGCCAGATGCTTGATTGAGGCCGATCTTTGGCAGAAGGTGTTAAACGATCCATTAATATCCACAGCCGAAAACGGTGTGGCACAATAATAATCAGATAACGCTAAAGTAAATCCTGCAACATTGGGATGAGCGGTTCGTCGGCCGGCGGCATCGGGTAATCGCGCAGCGCCTGCGGACGCACCCATTTCAGCGCCTGGCCCTCCCGGCCCTGGGGAATGCCCTCATAGCGCCGGCAGATATAAAGCGGCATCAAAAGGTGGAAGGTCTCGTAAGAATGGCTGGCAAAGGTAAGCGGCGCAAGGCAGGCGATCTTGGTGATGATGCCGAGCTCTTCCTCGAGCTCGCGCACCAGCGTTTCCTCCGGCGTCTCGCCGGGCTCGACCTTCCCCCCGGGAAACTCCCAGAGCCCGGCAAGCGACTTTCCCTCGGGACGCTGTGCCAACAGGATACGCCCATCGGCATCGATCAGCGCACAGGCGGCGACCAGCAATATCTTCCGGCCTGCCTCGCTCATCGCGGCTCCCTGTGCCAATAGCAATAATGATAGGCGTCGCGAAAACCGAGGCGCTCATAGAGTGCGATGGCCGGGCGGTTGGACCGCTTCACCTGCAGCCAGGCCGAACGGGCGCTGCGCATGCGCGCCCAGCGCAGCGCCGAGGTCAGGATTTCGGTGCCGAGCCCCTCGCGTCGCCGCGCCTCGGAGACCGAAAGCGACATGATGCCGGCAAGGTCGTTGTCCTGGACGCAGAGCACGGTCGCAAGCGGGCCGTCTGCCGCGTTCTCGATCATGAACAGGCCGGATGGCGGCTTGATCGCCGAAATGATTTCGGCAAGCGCCGGCTTCAGCCTCAGTGGCGCCTGGTCGACGGCAAGATTGGCGTCGACGAACCGACCGACATCATGGGTCGGCAGGTGATCGAGCGTATCCGGCAGCTCCGCCTCGGCAAGGTCGCAGGTCATCACCACCGTCTCATCGAAGCGCGTCCAGTTCTGCGTGCGCAGAAGTTCGATCAGCACCGGCGAGGCAAGCGGCGTCTGGCGGACCACGGCAGCGCGTCCATAGGCCTCGAACTTGCGGCGCGCTTTTTCCAGGCGGATTTCGACGTCGCGATGATCCGAAGGATCGAGCGGCACGATCGAATTCAGCCGGTTGGACGGGTGACCGGCCGTCAGCCGCACCTGCCAGCTGCCGTCATATTGAACGGATGCCGCTGGCCAGGCGCGAAAGCCGACGGCCTCCAGCCTGCGGACCAGCGGCAGATTGTGTGAGGAAATGGATGCCTGCGCCAATGAACGATCAGCTCCGATAGTCGCCATTGATCGCAACATATTCCTTGGTGAGGTCGCAGGTCCAGACGGTTGCCGTGCCGGTGCCGAGCCCGATATCGACTTTGACGGGGATATCCTGCGCCTTCATGACGTTCGAGGCCGCCTCCTCGGAATAATCGGGATCACGCTCGCCATTGACGGCGACCCGGATCTCGCCGAACCAGATGGCGAGCCGGTCGCGATCGGCCATCTCGCCGGACTTGCCGACGGCCATGACGATACGGCCCCAATTGGCGTCTTCGCCGGCGGCCGCCGTCTTGACCAGCGGCGAATTGGCGATCGACAACCCGATACGCTTGGCAGCGGCGTCGCTCTCTGCACCCGTCACCGTGATTTCGAGCATCTTGGTGGCGCCCTCGCCGTCCCGCACCACCTGCAGCGACAGATCCTTCAGCACTTCGTTGAGTGCGGCTCGGAAGGCGGCAAGGCGCGGATCGTCGGCGCGTTCGATGCGGGCCTGGCCGTCCTCGGCCGCCGCACCGGTCGCAAACAGCATCAGCGTATCAGAGGTGGAGGTATCGCTGTCGACGGTCATGGAATTGAAGGTCGGGCCGACGCCGTCAGACAGAAGCGCCTGCAGCGCGGCAGGCGCGATGTCGGCATCGGTGACGACGAAGGAGAGCATCGTCGCCATGTCGGGCGCGATCATGCCGGCGCCCTTGGCGATGCCGTTGATCGTCACGGCCACGCCGCCGATCTCGGCGCTGCGGGTCGAAACCTTCGGATAGGTGTCGGTCGTCATGATCGCCTTGGCGGCCTCGAACCAGAAATCGCCGGTCGCTTCGGCCTGCATCCGGTCCAGAACGCCTGAAAATTTGGTGGCATCGAGCGGCTCGCCGATGACGCCGGTCGAGGCCAGATAGACCTCGTTTTCGGCGCAGCCGACGGCAGCGGCAGCCGACTTCGCCGTCAGCGTGGTCGCCTGGCGGCCCTTCAGGCCAGTGAAAGCATTGGCATTGCCTGAGTTGACGACGACGGCGCGGGCGCTGCCATGGGGGAGGTTGGCCCGGCAGAAATCGACCGGCGCCGACGGGCACTTCGAACGGGTAAAAACGCCTGCGACGGTCGCCGGCCTGTCGAAGACCATCATCAGCACGTCGGTACGGTTCTTGTACTTGATGCCGGCGGAAGCCGTCGCCATGCGCACGCCGCGCAGCGGTGGCATCGAGACGAAGGATTTCGGAGCGAGCGGAGAGACGGAACCGGACATGATGATGAGACCTACCAATAAGCATTTCCAGGCGAAATGGAAACCGGCTCGCCGTCCGGAAATGCGACAACAACGACGATAGTGAAGGGCCCGGAAAAACCGGGCCCTTGCGAATATTACTGCTTCGGCGCCGGGGCAACCGGCTCGCTGCCCGGCTCCGGCTGCTTGTTGGCTTGGTCGTAACCCTTGCGCAGCGTCTCGTCCGTGATCTCGATCTTGGAGGAGGCCTTCGCCTGGTTCAGAAGCGCAAGATACTTGTCGCGCATAACGAGCTGACGAACCTGATCCTGCACCTGATCGAAGGGCGGCGGCGGAGCGTCGCGCTTATCTTCGACCTTGATGACGTGGAAGCCGAAATCGGTCTTAACAGGCGTCTTTGAGTAGGTGCCCTTTTCAAGCGCGAAGGCTGCGTCTTCGAATTCTTTGACCATGCGGCCGCGCGAGAAATAGCCGAGATCGCCTCCTTCCGACTTGTTCGGATCGGTGGACTTTTCCTTGGCGAGTTCGGCGAAATCCTTGCCGGCGTCGAGCTGCTTGATGATGTCCTTGGCTTCGTCCTCGGTCTTGACGAGGATATGACGGGCGTGAACTTCCTCCTGCTTCGGCAGGGCGGCGACTTCCTTGTCGTAACGGGCCTTGACTTCGTCAGGCGTCACGATGTCGACGACATGCTTCTTGAAATAGGCATTGTGAAGCTCGCGGTCGGAGAGATACTGCATGCGCTTCTTGAATTCGTCGGTCTGATCAAGCTTCTCCGCCGCAGCGTCGGCAGCGAGCAGCTTCACGTCAATGGCGGCGGAAAGGGCTGCGACCTTCTTCTGGTCATCGGGAAGCTGCGCCAGCTGGGGATCGAGATTGGCGACGGCGAGGTCGAGTTCCGACTGGTGGATCTCCAGGGTGCCGACCTTGGCGATGACGGCGTCATCGGCATAGGCCGGGGCCTGGAGCGCAACAAAAGTTGCGAACGCCAGAACGGCAAGTTTGTTGGTGCTCAACATGAAATACCCTTCACAGTTACATTGCCGGTTTCAGCATCCCCTGAATCCAGCCGAAAATAGCCATCGACACCGGATTGTGGCCTTTCTGTATCCGCCAAATCCGTTGACATCATTCGACCCCCCTCTTATCTGTCACGCAACCTCGCGTCCAGAACAGTTTCCGGGCGTTTTAAGGCGCGCGCCTGATTTTCGGCTGGGCCGCGGACAAGAAACGCCGGGGATGAATATTGAGAAAGGGCCAGTCATATGGTCAGCTTTGGCGGTATAGCCCGCAAGTTATTTGGGTCTTCCAACGACCGCCGCGTGCGGTCCTACCAGCCGAACGTCATTGCCATCAACTCTATCGAAGAGAAGACGAAGGCGCTGACGGACGAGCAGCTCGCGGCAAAGACCGTGGAGTTTCGCGCCTTGCTCGCTGAGGGCAAGACGCTCGACGACATTCTGATCCCGGCCTTTGCCGTTGTGCGCGAAGCCTCGCGCCGCGTTCTCGGCCTGCGGCCTTTTGACGTACAGCTGGTCGGCGGCATGATCCTGCATTCGAATGCGATCGCCGAGATGAAGACGGGCGAAGGCAAAACCCTCGTCGCCACCCTGCCGGTCTACCTGAACGCGCTTTCCGGCAAGGGCGTGCACGTCGTCACCGTCAACGATTACCTCGCCCAGCGCGATGCCGCCACCATGGGCCGCGTCTACGGCTTCCTCGGCATGACCACCGGCGTCATTGTCCACGGCCTTTCCGACGAGGAACGTCACGCGGCCTATGCCTGCGACATTACTTACGCCACCAACAACGAACTCGGCTTCGATTATCTGCGCGATAACATGAAGTACGAGAAGAACCAGATGGTCCAGCGCGGCCACAACTTCGCGATCGTCGACGAAGTGGACTCGATCCTCGTCGACGAGGCGCGCACGCCGCTGATCATCTCCGGCCCGCTCGACGACCGCTCCGAACTCTATAATACGATCGACGCCTACATTCCGCTGCTGGTGCCCAGCGATTACGAGATCGACGAGAAGCAGCGCTCTGCCAACTTCTCCGAAGAGGGCACTGAGAAGCTGGAAAACCTGCTCCGCCAGGCCGGCCTCTTAAAGGGCAACGCGCTCTACGACATCGAGAACGTTGCGATCGTCCACCACGTCAACAACGCGCTGAAGGCCCACAAGCTCTTCCAGCGCGACAAGGACTATATCGTCCGCAACGACGAAGTCGTCATCATCGATGAGTTCACCGGCCGCATGATGCCGGGCCGCCGCTATTCGGAAGGCCAGCACCAGGCGCTCGAAGCCAAGGAAAAGGTGCAGATCCAGCCGGAAAACCAGACGCTGGCCTCGATCACCTTCCAGAACTACTTCCGCATGTACGACAAGCTCGCCGGCATGACCGGCACGGCGCAGACGGAAGCGGAAGAATTCGCCAATATCTACAATCTCGATGTCATTGAGGTCCCGACTAACCTGCCGATCAAGCGCCTCGACGAGGATGACGAGGTCTACCGGACCTTCGACGAGAAGTTCAAGGCGATCATCGAGGAGATCCTCGACGCCCATAAGCGCGGCCAGCCGGTGCTGGTCGGCACCACCTCGATCGAGAAATCGGAACTGCTCGCCGAGCGCCTGCGCAAGCAAGGCTTCGACGACTTCAAGGTGCTGAACGCCCGCTACCACGAGCAGGAAGCTTATATCGTCGCCCAGGCCGGCGTGCCGGGTGCCATCACAATCGCCACCAACATGGCCGGCCGCGGCACGGACATCCAGCTCGGCGGCAACCTCGACATGCGCATTGAGCGCGAACTTGGCGAAGTCGAAGCCGGTCCGGAGCGTGACGCCCGGATCCAGGCGATCATCGAGGAGATCAAGCAGCTTAAGCAAAAGGCGCTCGACGCCGGCGGCCTCTACGTCATCGCCACCGAACGCCATGAAAGCCGCCGCATCGACAACCAGCTGCGCGGCCGCTCCGGTCGTCAGGGCGACCCCGGCCGCTCGAAGTTCTATCTGTCGCTTCAGGACGACCTGATGCGCATCTTCGGCTCCGACCGCATGGACAGCATGCTGACCAAGCTCGGCCTCAAGGAGGGCGAGGCGATCGTCCACCCCTGGATCAACAAGGCCCTGGAGCGCGCCCAGAAGAAGGTCGAAGCCCGCAACTTCGACATCCGCAAGAACCTCCTGAAGTATGACGACGTTCTCAACGATCAGCGCAAGGTGGTCTTCGAGCAGCGCCTCGAACTGATGGAATCGACCAATATTTCCGAGACCGTTTCCGACATGCGCCGTGAGGTGATCGAGGACATGGTCGACAAGCATATTCCAGAGCGCGCCTATGCCGAACAATGGGATGCCGCCGGCCTGAAGACCAGCGCTTTGAACATCCTCAATCTCGACCTGCCGGTCGAGGACTGGGTGAAGGAAGAAGGCATCGGCGAGGACGATATCCGCGAGCGACTGACGGAAGCCGCCAATGCGGCCTTCACGGAAAAGGCCGAGCGTTTCGGCGACGACATCATGCATTATGTCGAACGCTCGATCGTCATGCAGACGCTTGATCATCTCTGGCGCGAGCACATTGTCAACCTCGACCATCTGCGCTCCGTTATCGGCTTCCGTGGCTATGCCCAGCGCGATCCGCTGCAGGAATACAAGTCGGAGGCCTTCGAGCTCTTCACGGCGCTGCTCAACAATCTGCGCGAGGCCGTCACCGCCCAGCTGATGCGCGTCGAACTGGTGCAGCAGGCGCCTGCCGAGCCTGAACCGCCACTGATGCAGGCCCATCACCTGGATCCGACGACCGGCGAGGACGATTTCGCCCCGGCGATCTACCAGGCATCGGAAGTCATCGTTTCTCCTGAAAACCGCAACCCGGATGATCCCGCCACCTGGGGCAAGGTCGGCCGCAACGAGACCTGCCCCTGCGGCTCCGGCAAGAAATACAAGCATTGCCACGGCGCCTTCGAGCAGGTCTGAGGCAAGCCCGCAAAGATCCGCGAAAATGCCGCCTTCGGGCGGCATTTTCTTTTCTGCGGCAACGCCGGAAAACCGGAATTTCAGCGTTGGACGGCAGCCCGATCCGGAACCGTTTCTTAACCCTGTTCTGTCAAGACTTCAGGGCGATTTGCCTGACCTCAGAGTTTTGCGTGTTCATCATGGCGGTCATAGAAACAGCGGAGAAGATGCTGCCAGCGGGCCTGCGCCCAATCGGCGGCCGTACGCTGCGCATGCTTGCCGCCGTGCTCACCGAACGCGGGGAGAGGGCGGCCGCCCAGCGCATGGCGCTGACGGCGTTTTCGATCCGTATCCTCAGCGCTGCACTTGCCTTCGTCTCCCAGATCGTGCTTGCCCGGCTGATGGGCGAATATGAATATGGTATCTTCGTTTTCGTCTGGGTGCTGGTCGTCGTCTTCGGCGATCTCTCATGCCTCGGTTTCCACACTGCGATCATCCGCTTCCTGCCGCAATACAGGGCAGCGGGCGCTTTCGAGGAAATCCGCGGCCTGACCGGCACGGCGCGGATTTTTGCGCTGCTGTCCGGAACGGTGGTGCTCGCCGCCGGCATGCTCGGGCTGCATTTCTTCGGCGATATGATCCAGGTCTATTATCTCGTCCCGATCTTCATCGGCCTGCTCGCCATGCCGATGATCGCGCTGGGCGATATTCTGGAAGGCACGTCACGGGCGAACCATTGGCCGGTGATGGCGCTGAGCCCGGTCTACATCGTCCGCCCGATCCTCATCATCCTCTTCATGCTGATTGCGATTGCCATCGGCGCCGAGCACACGGCCGTCACCGCGATGCAGGCGGCGCTGGTCGCGACCTTCGTCACCGCCCTTGGTCAGTATGCCGCAACGCTCTACCGCCTTCGCCGGCATTATGACGAAGGCCCGCGCAAGGTCGATTTCCTCGCCTGGTTCAGCGTCGCCTTCCCGATTTTCTTGATCGAGGGGGTGAGCTTCCTGCTCACCAATTCCGATGTCGTCGTCGTCGGCATCTTCCTCGAGCCGCACAACGTCGCCATCTATTTCGCCGCCGCCAAGACGATGGCGCTGGTGCATTTCATCAATTTCTCGGTCAAGGCGGCCTCCGGCCCGCGCTTTTCCTCGATCATCGCCGAAGGCGACCACGCCCAGCTGGCAACCGCTGCCATCGACGCCGCCCGCTGGACCTTCTGGCCGGCGCTCGGAGTCGGCCTTGTCGTGCTTGCGGCCGGCCATCTGCTGCTGTCGCTCTTCGGCGGCGCCTTTACATCAGGCTATCTGGTGATGACGATCCTGCTTGCCGGCATCCTCGCCAAATCGCTGGTCGGCCCGGCCGAAACGCTGCTGATGATGGCAGGCAAGCAGAACCTCTGTGTCGCACTCTATGCCGGCGCATTGACGGCCAATGTCAGCCTTAACCTCGCTTTGATCCCACATTACGGCATCGAGGGCACGGCGATCGCCACGGCCTCCGCCATGGCAGTCGAGGCGATCCTACTGCATGTCGCCGTGCGCGGCACGCTCGGCATCGTCCTTTTCGCTTTCGCCAGCCCCTCCACCGCAACGACTGAAATGAGAGTTCGATAGATGGTGCGTGTTCCCCCCGTTACCGAAAGCACCGACAGCGCCGCAAACCGCATGGTGCATGATCTCGCTGCGTTGAATTTCGAAGCACCGCGGGCTGAGGCTCGCGCGGAGATCGGCCGGCCGGGGCGCGAGCTCTGCCTTTATCCCGGCAAGCTGGGCTATGAGCTTCAGGATGAGCTCGATTTCCTCTCCAACCGGGCGATGGAACCGAACGTCTTTTTCTCCGGCCGTTTCCTCGCCCCCGCCATGCCGCGGCTCGAAGATCGGCAGGTGAACTTCGCCCTGATCCGCGATCACAATGCCGGCCGCAGCCGCATGCGGTTCCTCTTGCCGTTTTCGGTCGACAAGCCGGGCTTCGCCGTCGGCCCGTCGATCATCCGCGGCTGGTCGAACAGTTTCGGTCCGCTCGGCACGCCGCTCGTCGATGGCGAGGATGCCGCCGAAACGCTCGACAACCTCTTCGAGGGGCTGACCGCGCGCGATCTCAATCTGCCCGGCATACTGGTCCTGCCGGATCTCAGGCTGAACGGTATCTTCGTGCGCATGCTCAAGGCCGTGGCGCTCAGCCGCAATCTTCCCGTTACCGTCACCAATCCTTACCTGCGCCCAATGCTGCAGAGCGAGGAAGAGGCGCCGGTCTATCTCGGCAAAACCATCTCCTCCTCGCATATGCGCGAGATGCGCCGCCAGTGGCGCCAGCTGGAGGAACAGGGAACGGCGGTCTATACCGTCGCCCGGCAACCGCGCGAAATCCATATCCGCTTCGAGGAATTTCTGGCAATGGAAGCCGGCGGCTGGAAGGGCAAGCGGCGAAGCGCTCTCGTCACCGATCGTTATCACACGGCCTTCGCCCGCGAGGCGGTGTCGAACCTTGCCACCGTCGATGCCGTACGTATTCACACGATCGACCTCAACGGCAAGGCGATCGCCGCCATCGTCGTGCTGATGATGGGCGGCGAGGCCTATACGTGGAAGACCGCCTACGACGAAAACTATGCCCGCTATTCGCCGGGCAAGCTGCTGATGAGCGAACTCACCGAATGGCATCTCGACGATGCCAATATAGTCCGCTCCGATTCCTGCGCTGTCTCGGATCATCCGATCATGAGCCGCTTCTGGCAGGAGCGCGAGGAGATGGGAACGCTGGTGATCGGCCTGACGCAGAACAGCGACCGCGACATGCGCCAGGTCACCGCCCAGCTTCACATGTACCGCAGCACCCGCAACATGGCGAAGATGCTCCGCGAAAAGATCATGTCGCTTGCCGGCCGGGGCTAACCTCGCCGGCCGCCTTCTCCCGCAGCAGTCGGCGGATCACCTTGCCGGTGGTCGTCAGCGGCAATGCATCGATGAATTCCACCTCACGCGGATATTCGTGCATCGAAAGCCGCGTCTTCACCCATTCCCTTATGTCGGCGGCCAGCGCGTCGCTTGGATGATGGCCTGGTGAAAGCACGATATAGGCCTTGACGATTTCGGTGCGCACGGCATCGGGCTTGCCGACGGCGGCGGCAAGCTGCACGGCGGGATGGCCGATCAGGCAGTCTTCGATCTCGGCCGGGCCGATGCGATATCCCGACGAGGTGATGACGTCGTCATCGCGGCCTTCGAAGGTGACGTAGCCCTCGGCGTCCTGCCGGCCGATATCGCCGGTGAGCAGCCAGCCTTTGGCGAATTTTCGTTCGGTCGCCGCCGCATCGTCCCAATAGCCGAGGAACATCACAGGATCGGGACTGGCGATGGCGATCTGGCCCGGTTCGCCGACGGGCAACTCGTCGCCCGTTTCGCTGACGATCGCGACGCGATGCCCGGGCACTGCCCGTCCAATGGCACCCGCCTTGGTGACGCCATAGACAGCGCTGGAAGCAAGCACGAAATTGCACTCCGTCTGGCCGTAGAATTCGTTGACGGTGATGCCGAGCGTATGCCGCGCCCATTCATAGGTCTCTCGGCCGAGCGCCTCCCCGGCCGAACCGATGGTGCGCAGCACCAGATCATATTTCGAGCGCGGATCGGACACGGATCTCATCAGCCTCAGCGCCGTCGGCGGAATGAAGGCGTTGCGCACATCCATCTCCGCCATGATACGATAAGCCATATGGGCATCGAATTTCTGCGCCGGCGACGAGACGACGGGAATTCCGAGCAGCAGGCTCGGCAGCAACGCATTGAGCAACCCACCCGCCCAAGCCCAGTCGGACGGCGTCCAGACCTTGTCGCCCACTTTCGGAAAGCCCTCATGGGCAAACTGCATACCGGGAATATGGCCGGGCAGAACGCGATGACCATGCAACGCGCCCTTGGGCGGCCCCGTCGTGCCGGAGGTAAAGATCATCAGCGCCGGATCGTCGGGAGCCGTCTTTTCTCCCTTGAAGAAGGGCTCGTATGACACGATCAAATCGGCAAAGGAGAGAGCATCGTGAGCATCATCGACGCTGATCACATGCCGGAGCTCCGGCAGCCGATCGCGAATTTTCCGGATGCGATCGAGGCCGAAATCATTGGTGACGATTGCCGTCGCACCTGAGATCCTCAACCTGTATTCGAGCGCCTCGACGCCGAAGAGCAGCGCAAGCGGCAAGGCAATTGCACCCATCTTGTAGATCGCGACATGAACGACCACGGTCTCGAAGGATTGGGGCATCAGCAGAGCGACGCGGTCACCTCGCTTAATGCCGAGCGAAGCCAGCGCATTGGCGAACATGGAGGAGGAACCGGCAAGCTCTCCATAAGTCAGCGAAAGATGATCGCCATCAGGGCTGAAATGCTCAAGGCACACGCGCTCGGAATCTCTTGCGGCCCAGTCGTCGCTGACGGCGCGGCCGATATTGAAGTCCTCCGGGATCCGCCAGGAGAAATCGCGATAAAGATCGTCATAACGATCGTGGGACGGCAGCTGCATGGTCGGATTCCGATAAAAATGCTGCATCAGCTAACATCTTGCGGCGCGGATGTGCAAGCTGCAGCCAGAATCGACGGCGATGAGCGCGGCTTCAGAAGTCTCGATCACGGATCATTGTGCGCATGCAGCATAGATTCTTCATTTGCCGCCCTGCGGCTTTGGCCATCTCGCGCTAAATCATCGAAAGGCGCCTGGTATCCAATTCATCACGGAGTCGTTTCATGGAATACGCAAAATTTGGGAAGACCGGTCTCGAAGTGTCGAAAATCTGCTTGGGCTGCATGACCTTCGGCGATCCCGGCCGCGGCAATCATGCCTGGAGCCTTCGGGAAGAAGAAAGCCGGACGATGATCAAGCAGGCGATCGACCTCGGCATCAATTTCCTCGACACCGCCAACACCTATTCCAACGGTTCATCAGAGGAGATCGTCGGCCGGGCCATAAAAGACTTCGCCAAACGCGAGGACATCGTGCTGGCGACCAAGGTGTTCAACCGCATGCGGCCGGGCCCGAACGGCGCCGGGCTGTCGCGCAAGGCGATCTTCGACGAGATCGACAACAGTCTGCGTCGTCTCGGCACCGACTATGTCGATCTCTACCAGATCCACCGCTTCGACTACACGACGCCGATCGAGGAAACGCTGGAAGCGCTGCACGACGTCGTCAAATCGGGCAAGGCGCGTTATATCGGCGCCTCCTCCATGTATGCCTGGCAATTCGCCAAGGCGCTTTACGTCTCCAGGCTGAACGGCTGGACCGAATTCGTCAGCATGCAGGACCACCTGAACCTGCTCTACCGTGAGGAAGAGCGCGAAATGCTGCCGCTTTGCGAGGATCAGAAAATCGCCGTCATCCCCTGGAGCCCGCTTGCCCGCGGCCGCCTGACCCGCGACTGGGACGAGACGACGGCGCGCAGCGAAACCGACGAATTCGGCAAGACACTCTACACCCAGTCCATCGATGCCGACCGCAAGATCTTCGCGGCCGTGGCCGAAATCGCCAAGGCCCGCAACATCTCCCGCGCCCAGGTCGCAACTGCCTGGATCCTGCAGAAGAGTGCGGTGACCGCCCCGATCATCGGCGCGTCCAAACCGAACCACCTCAGAGACGCCGTTGCCTCGCTCTCGGTCAAGCTCACCGCCGAGGAAATCGCAGCACTGGAAGCACCCTACGTCCCGCACGCCATCGCCGGATTCAAGTAGCCGCTGGCTTCTCGGTCCTCAGGCTTGTGCAAGGTAGATCCCACTCCGCGCGGAGAGGGAGATCGAAACCCTCGCCTTTCCGACTGAGATTATGCCTGGCTTTCAGGATCGAGCTGCCGGCGCATCGTCACCAAAAACTGCTCGGCAAGCGCCCGGTCCTCGACCGCGCGGGCAAGAATGACAGCACCCATCATCGATGACAGCGTCGTCGTCGCATTGGCACGGCGCTCCTCTTCCGTTTCGCCGGGAACGATATCGGCAAGCGTGTCGACCAGCACGGACAGCCCATCGCTGAAGACCGCGCGGACCGCGCCGCGGCTGCGGCTGACCTCCTGGATCAGCGTTGCGAAGACGCAGCTGCCACCGGGATCGTCAACCGTGCGCCAGTGGATATAATGGTCGAGAAGGGCGGCCAGCGGCCGGTCGGGCGATTCGGCGATATGCTCCTTCCAGCGTATTTCGACCTTGTCGATCAGCTTGCGGCTGACCTCCAGTGCCAGGTCGTCCTTCGAACCGAAATGACCGTAGAAGCCGCCATGCGTCAGTCCCGCCGCCTTCATGATGTCGGCGACGCCGACCCCGTCGAAACCGTTTTCGCGGAAAAGCACGCCGGCAACGCTCAGGATCCTTTCGCGGTTTTCGGCAAATTTTTCGCGGCTGACCCGCATTGTCGTCTCCAGAAATAGTCGCTTGACAAAATATATGACGTCCATCATCAATACGCAAGAAATATGATGGCCATCATGTAAATCGATCCAGTATCTTCTCGAACCTGAATTCAAACGGAATCTTGCCCCATGGTTTCCACAGCCCTTGCCTCCACCCTTGCCCGGCGCAACATCCATTACGGCTGGGTCGTCGTCGCCGCGACCTTCCTCACCATGCTGGTCACCGCCGGCGCCATGGGGGCACCCGGCGTTCTCATCAAGCCGCTGCAGGACGAATTCGGCTGGGAGACCTCGCAGATTTCCTCGGCCCTTGCGATCCGCCTGATCCTTTTCGGCTTCATGGGTCCGTTCGCCGCCGCCTTCATGAACTATTTCGGCGTGCGCAAGGTCATTGTCTTCGCCTTAGCGCTGATCGGCGCCGGCTTCGTCGGTTCGCTGTTCATGACGACGCTGTGGCAGCTGCTGCTGCTCTGGGGTATCGTCGTCGGCTTCGGCACGGGTCTGACGGCCATGGTGCTCGCCGCAACGATCTCCTCCCGCTGGTTCACCAAGCATCGCGGCCTCGTCGTCGGCATGCTCTCGGCAAGCTCGGCCACCGGCCAGCTCGTCTTTCTGCCGTTGATGGCGGAGCTGACGCAACGTTACGGCTGGCGCTCGACGGTGTTTTTCGTCTGCGCCATGATCATGGTTGCAGCCCTTGCCGTGCTTGCCTTCATGCGCGACCGGCCGGCCGATCTCAACCTGCCCTCCTTCGGAGAAACGCAGGTGACGCCGCCACCGGCAAGCACCTCCCTCGGCGCCGCGCTGATGACGCCGATCACCGTCCTCAAGGAAATCTCGAAGACCTCGACCTTCTGGATCCTCTTTGCCACCTTCTTCATCTGCGGTCTCAGCACCAACGGCCTGATCCAAACCCACTTCGTCACCCTGTGCGGTGATTTCGGCATCGTGCCGGTGGCTGCGGCCAGCGTGCTGGCCGTCATGGGCATCTTCGATTTCTTCGGCACCATCGGTTCCGGCTGGCTGTCCGACCGCTTCGACAATCGTTGGCTGCTCTTCTGGTATTACGGCCTGCGCGGCCTGTCGCTGCTCTACCTGCCCTTCAGCGATTTCAGCTTCTACGGCCTCTCCATCTTCGCCGTCTTCTACGGCCTCGACTGGATTGCCACCGTGCCGCCGACCGTCAAGATCGCCGCCGACCGCTTCGGCCGCGAAAAGACCGGCCTCGTCTTCGGCTGGGTCTTTGCCGGCCACCAGCTGGGAGCCGCAACCGCCGCCTATGGCGCCGGCCTCTCGCGCACCGAGCTTTCGAGCTACCTGCCCGCCTTCTTCGTTGCCGGCGCCTTCTGCCTGCTGGCCTCGATCCTGGCGATCACGCTGAAGAAGTCCGGCCTGAGCAATCCCGCACCGGCCGCCGCCCATTGATATCAGACAGGATCCGGCCTCGAAGCGAGGCCGGATCTCTCTGCCGGATCAGTCCGATAACTTCGCTTGCCCGTCTTGCGCGTCCGGGCGCTCGCATGTTAGACAGCCGCCCGTTCGTATCCGTTGCCCCATTGGCGGAATTGGTAGACGCGCTCGACTCAAAATCGAGTTTCGAAAGAAGTGCTGGTTCGACTCCGGCATGGGGCACCACTCTCTTAAGTATTCATTGATTTCATCGAATTTTTTCCATTAAATGTCCAGAAAACTTTTACCCTTCTGAAAAGCTGGACACTTTTGTTCCGTATTTGATCGGTTCTATTCGTGTTCCAAATCCTTGTTCATCAGCCCCACGGCAATTTGGGCGATCAGAAGTCCCGCCAGGCCATAGCGGATGACGTTCGCAGAACCGTCCTCCAAGTCATGGCGAGCCGCTAATTGGTCGTGGCTTTAACGGAAATCGAGGTCGAAGGCGTGGGTGTCATGCGCCACCTGAATAGCTGGCAGATCGTGCGGCTCAGGCATGAGGCCTGGTCCGAACCGGGACTTTGCTCCGATGGCGTTCGGCCTTGGCATGACCGTCCAGCAGTTCAAGTCGCTAACTCCCGAACAGAAGCGCGCGGCGTGGGATGCCCACAATCGCCTCACATGCCCGTATCTCATGGAGCGTCCCGTCGAGGCGCGGCAACAGCTCCGGCGACTGCCCCGGCCCGGTGAGCACGTTCCCAAGGAGAAAATGATCGAACTCGGGCGGGAGCTGCTCGCCATCAAGGACAAGCTGCCACATGGTCACTTCGGGCCATGGGTGGAAGAGAAGAGCGGGATCACCCGTAGCCAAGCTCAGCGGTTCATGCGCGCCACCAAGGAGGCTAGCCACCAGGAGCTATAGAAGCCCGAGGCCCCCGGCACCTTCTTCTTCCGTAAACTGCGCCCCCAGACCGAAAAGACCACCGAGCGCTCCCTTGGGCTTTTCCATGAGGGCCCTAGCGACGCGCTGCAATGACATTCTGCTTTCGATAGAGCGAAGCCCGTCGTCGATCGCGTTGATGGTGTCGATGTGCTTGAGGAATTCGTCTATCGACCAGTCCGTTTCGGGAAAGCGTAACTTGCTGCTCGCTTCCATCGTGAAAAATTCAACCCCGTCGGATTTGGAGCTTCCTCGAAACGCCGTGTGGGCAACGATATTTCGCATCTCTCCGAATTTTTTGGCACGTCTCGCGAGTTCATCGAATTCGGCGGCCTTTTGTTCGTCTGTGATGAAGTAGTGAACTAATGTTCTGAGCGTCTTAATCTTATCGTTAAAGGTCATGTTCCGGGTAATTATGGCCGCCTTTGCGCCCTTTGCCTCGAGCACTTCACCAAGAGCCTCATTGATGCCCGATTCCATCAGTGCGAAGAATCCCATGAACGCCCCAACCAGGGCGAAGGCGCGCATGTCTGGGTTAAGGGCCAGCAGATCCTCTTTATGCAGTCCTAAGCTCATAGGTTTCCTTCCAGCAACCGGTGTCTCGGGCGGTCATGAAGTTTGAATCGTGTGATTCCATCAAGGGGCAATCGCACGAATCGCCGATGCTCACAGGTTTGGATCGGCGGTTTCCCCGTTGTTCGACTTATCTACGCCTATGACCTTCCTCACCTTCTGCGACAACTCTTCGAGCGTTGCCATCACTCGGTTCACCTGCGACAGCGTGGCGGTCATTTCAGGACCGTATCGTGTGACGAGGTATTCCCTGGACAGCGTCGCCAAGTGTTCCTCCGTCCGCTTTCGGAAGATTAGGCCGGCTTCCTTCGCCCATCGCGATCGCTCGCCAATGTTGTGCTGGAGGCCGCGGATCATCTTAGGGTCACGCCCCTTGGCGAGCAGAAACGCATTCAGGTAGAGCTCGATCGAGTGGAGGGCCAGAAACCGGCGCGGAGCGTGCGACAGCGGTTTGCCCCGAGGAGAGCATTCCCCAAGCAAAATCGCGGCCGCTCGGTAATGCGATGCTAGCTCGAGAATATCATGAACGCTCGCTTCATGCCCAGGGTACACTGCGTCCAAGACAAGAACCTCCCCTTTGGTTCATAAAGAGTGTAAACAGGTGCTGAGATTGCAGGGACACAGTAAATCTCCTATTCTTGGCTCCCCCAAATTGCACCAGGGCATTCCGCCTTCAAAACGTGCTTTGCTTGTCGTCACCACAAGACAAATTGATCGTGAAGGGAAGCTGATCATGCGGCCGTCATTGGAGTCTCTGCGCGTTTTGGAAGCCTGTGTCTCGGCCGGCAGCTTCGCGCGCGCAGCCGAACGCTTGTTTCTGACGCCGGCGGCGGTCAGCCTTCGTATTCGCACTCTGGAGGCTGAGCTCGGTCAGCCGCTATTTATTCGCGCCGGTCGGCGAGTGGTCCCGACGGGCGCCGCCTCCGTTCTGGCATATCGGGTTCGGGAGGCATTAACCGGGATCGGTGAGGCGCTCGCAGAATTTCAGGCGGCGACGCCGCCACTCAGGCTCACGGCGCCGCCGACCTTTGCGTCACGCTGGCTTGCACCGCGTCTGGCGCGCTATCCTACGCCTGGAGCTTCCGTCATCGAGGTCGACGTCTCGGCGGAAATACGTGACACGGGCGCATTCGACGTCGCCATAAGGACGGGTCGCGGTGGATGGGCCGGGCTGGAAGAATATCGGCTCGCTCCCGTAGAAGTGACGCCGATGCTGTCGCCTTCCCTGCTTGGAACGCGGACGCTTGCCGCGCCGGAGGCGCTGGCTGACTTTGAGCTTTTGCCGCACCCTGATTGGGAGCAATGGTTTAAGGAGGCTCAATGCGCGACCCCGCAGGGTTTGCGCTTTTTGGCGGTCGATTACCCCACGCACGAGTTGGATGCCAATGCGGCGCTGGCAGGCGTGGGTGTGGCGCTGTTGTCGCCATCGCTGTTTCGGCCGCTTTTGACCGAGGGCCGGTTGATCGCGCCGTTCCCCTACGTGCTGAGCGGGCCGGCCTGGCATTTTGCGCTCATGCGCGCCAATGACGCGCGCCAGGCGCCGCGGCAGCTCTGCGCATGGCTTTGCGCGCAGGCAGGTGAGGCCACATAATTCCGAACCAAAGCCACTGTGAAAGGCTTGGGCGTGATGGGGCGCCGGCGCTGGCGGCTGTGCGCCAGCGAAAGACGACGCCGCCCCCGCCCGTACCCGATACAATTCTTATTGGCCAAGGTCGCTCTGGCGGCGATCTCAAGTCCCTCCCGAAAAGTCAGATATGAGGCCCTCATATCTCGTTAGGCTGGGGGGCTTGTGAAAATACTCAGCGGCTAAGCTAAACTACTTGTTCTTCAGCAGCCACATTTTGCCGGCCATCGTGATGCCGTAGACGTCTTTTGATGCGTCGTCATCCAGGTGCCGCCTTTCGAGAAAACCCGGCTCCTTCAACTCGCCCAACGTCTTGGCAGTGACCGACTTTATTTTCTGAGGCCGCTCTTTCCACCGGTCAGTTTTTGCGTAAGTCACTGTCGCGTTCTCGTGCGTCCATTTATTGGCCGGCTGAGGATAAAGGTCTCCATCCCTGGCGAGTTTAAGTGCGGCGATCTGGGACGGCGTAAGCTCAATCATACTAAAAGATCCTGTGCGGGCGGTGTTTGCGCTGGGAACGCGCTGTTACCAAAGGCGTGCTCATAACACCGACAGACGACTTTCACCACCGCATTGAGATATTCGTACCACGAAAGGCGAAAACCCGGCTCGTTGGAACCGGGCTTCGTGCTTATCGCATATTTTTTCGTTAATTGCAGCGTCGGACAGTCCTGGTGACCTCGCCTTCCTCGGTCTGTCGGGTGACGCTCCTGGTTTCGCAGCCATTATCGCGATAGCGGCGGTGCTCACGCTCGCGCACGGCACCGAAAGTGACGCCACGTTCGCTGATTGTGATGCCGGGTCGTACCCGCTCATGGCGATAGCCGTCGTCATAAGAGCGCTCCCTCACATACACGCTGTCGGCAAGAACAGGCGCTGCAAACGAGCAAGCGGCAAGAGCCGCCACAGTACAGTTCAAGATCATCTTCCGCATGTCGTTTCTCCTTTCTTGATGAAAGGGCAACGAGGCAAGACGCAAGTGGTTCCAACATCGGTGACGGCCCGACCGCGCCGCGGACGACGTCTGCGCCACACCAGCCAGCACTGAGAACGAAAGCCCGAACAGTAGCCCATCCCCCAAATCAACTGTTTAATTTTGCTTGCGCTTCGTCCAAAGTGGCCGCCGCTATCACAAGAGAGGGCGGACGTGCATCAGGAAGTAGGACTTATCGCGACGGTCGCCGTCAGTTTCGTTTTCGCGGCGATCCTGGGCTATGCGGCCGACCGGCTTCGGCTGCCGCCGCTCGTCGGTTATTTGATGGCCGGCATCCTGATGGGGCCGTTCACGCCGGGCTTCGTCGCCGATACCGCTCTTGCCGGCCAGCTCGCCGAGATGGGCGTCATCCTTCTGATGTTCGGCGTCGGCCTGCATTTTTCCGCCTCCGACCTGCTCGCCGTGCGCGGCATCGCCGTGCCTGGCGCGATCGGGCGGATTATCTTCGCCACCCTGTTGGGCATCGGCCTTTGCAAACTCTGGGGCTGGAGCCTCGGCGCCGGCATCGTCCTTGGCCTCAGCCTGTCGGTGGCAAGCACCGTCGTGCTCTTGAAGGCGCTGGAGGAGCGCAATCTCGTCAACGCGGCAAGCGGACGCGTCGCGGTCGGCTGGCTGATCGTCGAGGATCTGGTGATGGTGCTGGCGCTGGTGCTGCTGCCGGCGCTGGCAGAGCTTCTGGGTGGCAACGCCAGCGATACTATCAACCACGGCCTCGGTGAGCTGCCGCTGGTGCTGACGATCGGCCTGACGCTGCTGAAGGTGGTGGCCTTTGCCGCCATGGCGATCTTCCTCGGCCCTCGCATTGTGCCCTGGCTGCTGACGCTGATCGCCCGCACCGGCTCGCGCGAACTCTTTACGCTGACGGTGCTGGCGATCGCGCTCGGCATCGCCTTCGGTTCGGCGGCGATCTTCGGCGTCTCCTTTGCGCTCGGCGCTTTTTTCGCTGGCGTCGTCATGAGCGAATCCCAGCTCAGCCACAGGGCGGCGGCCGACTCGCTGCCGTTGCAGAATGCCTTCTCCGTGCTGTTCTTCGTCTCCGTCGGCATGCTCTTCGACCCCTCGATCCTAGTGCGTCAGCCGTTGGCCGTGATCGGCGCGCTGGCGCTCGTGATCCTGGGAAAAGGCATCATCACCTTCCTCATCGTCATGCTGCTGCGATATCCGATCAGCATGGGGTTGACGTTGGCCGGCGGCCTCGCCCAGATCGGCGAGTTTTCCTTCATCCTCGCCGGCCTCGGCGTCTCGCTCGGGCTCCTGCCGCATGAGGGCCAGGATCTGATCCTCGCTGCCGCGATCCTGTCGATCACACTCAACCCGATTGTGATCTTTGCAACCGACGGCCTGAAGAAATACATCCACTCGAAATGGCCCTCCCTCTGGGAAAGCTATGGCAGGAGCAGGCAGAAGGCGCTCGGAAAGGAACTGGAAAAGATCAGGGCGCTCGGCGACGAGCGCGAGCGCCAGCATCAATTGAAGATGCAGCAGCTGATCGAGACTTTCCCGCTGTTCTCCCAAGTCAACGAGGACGCGCAGGAGGAGCTGCTGCTGCTCTTCAAGGCGAAATCCGCGCCGCCCGGCGAACGCGTCATCCGCCGCGGCGACCGCGGCGACAGCATGTATTTCATCTCGTCCGGTGCGGTGGAAGTGCGGCTCGCCAGCGGCGCTATCCGTCTGGAGCCGGGCGCCTTCTTTGGGGAAATGGCGCTGCTGACTGGCGCACGACGCACCGCCGACGTCATCGCCGTCGATTTCTGCCAGTTCGAAGTGCTCGAACGGCGCGACTTCAACATGTTCATGTCGCACCATCCACATCTGCGGGCCGCCGTTAGCGAAATGGCCCAGAAGCGGACGGAAATGAACGTTCTGCGTCAGCAATGGGAAAAGTCGATGGATCTATCCTGAAACGAAAGCCGCAGCTCCCGGACGGAGCTGCGGCGTTTCGGCAAATAATGGACTACTTGTCAGGGCAGGCTTCGCTGGTCGTCGTACCGCTGTTGCCGCCTTGCGTCTGAAGTGAATTGCCGCTCGGCTGATCCGGGCAATTCGCCTTGTTCATCGGCGTGTTCATCGAACTGCCGGAGCCATTGTTCGTCGTGCTGTTCGTCGCATTCGGATCCAGTGGTACCGTCGTGCCGCTGCCGCTGTTGCCGGTGCTGTTATATTCTGAGCTGCTCGGCGTGTTGGCGCCGCTGTTGGTCGGAGCCTGCGGCGGGTTGCTCTGTGCGAAAGCTGCCGTCGCCATGCCAAGGGCGAGCAGCGAGACTGCAGCAAGTTTCATCGGCATGGGAATATCCTCCTCGGGATTTTGTTGGTCATGAGAAAGAAACCATGCGCCAAAGCCGTTGTTCCGCAGGCGTAGGGATTAAATCCCCAGACGCGCGGCGCCGTATCGGGATTGCCTCAGCCCGCCGGCCAATAACCGTCGGCGCAGAAATCCTCCGGGATCGGATCGAGCCGTGACAACGCCTCGGCTGCGAAGTCGATCTGCAGCGACAAGTGTTTGAGAGACGCCAGCATGGGCACGCCGGTCGCGAATTCCCGGATGCGGGACAGATGATAACCGCTCTCGCTGATCCGTCGCGCAGCCTCCCGGCGCACGTCGTCTTTGCTTGGTCCACGCCCCTCTGCGGACCGGTCATCCATTTGCACGGACTGTCCACGGCCGCCTTCGATCACTTTGAACATCCTCATGCCACCCTGCACGTCGACCCCAAATTAGCTTGCCGCAGAATGGCCGATTCGCAATCCCGTGAAATCTTGGGAGAGGCGCCGATGGCCCGCATCACGAAAATTTTTGGACCGCGGTGGCAAGAAGGACACGGGCGAGCATTTACAGCGCCGCGCATGGTCCCTAAAGCTTTTTTGCACCGCAACAGGAAGGAAACGGAATGCTCCGCAGACTTTACGACTGGACCATGTCTTTGGCCTCGCGCAAATCGGCCGAAGTCTGGCTCGCCGTCATCGCCTTCGTCGAAAGCTCCGTCTTTCTCGTCCCCGCCGATGTGCTCTTCCTGCCGATGGCGCTTGCCAAGCCGGAACGCGCCTATCGCTATGCGCTAATTGCGACTGTCGCCTCCGTGCTCGGCGGCATCGCCGGCTGGGCGCTCGGCTATTACGCTTATGACGCAATCGCCAGACCAGTTCTTGAGTTCTACAACAAATTCGATGATTTCGAACAATTGCGAAGCGCGATCCACGGCGAATGGGAAATCCTGTTACTATTGCTAGTGACTTCCGGCTTGGCACACCTTCCGCCGATTAAGGTCGTGACCATTATGGCTGGCGTCATTGGCATGAATCTAGGCTTCTTCGTTATCTCCGCCATCATAGCTCGTGGTGCTCGGTTCCTGCTTTTGGCGTGGCTGCTTCGTCGATATGGTGAGCCGATCCGCCACTTCGTCGAGAAACGCCTTGGTCAGATCGTCGGCATCGGTGCAGGCGTCCTCATCACACTCGGAATCGCTTATAAACTGTTTGCCCACTGAGCCAATTTCGCGGAGCCCTGCCATGACTGCCCCTTCCTCGCCGCTCGCCCGCCCCGGCTTTATTTATTCCCTGTTGCTCGCCATCGGCATGGCGGCAGCGATCGGAACGGCGCTCGGCTTCCAGTATATCGGCGGCTATATCCCTTGCGCGCTCTGCCTGTTGCAGCGTCAGCCCTATTATTACGCCATCCCGATCGCGATCCTGGCCGCAATCTCCGAACTCGTCGGACTGCCGAACTGGATCACCCGGGCGCTCATTCTCGCGGCCGGCATGCTGATGCTGGTGACGGCAGGCATGGGTGTCTATCACGCAGGGGTCGAATGGCATTTCTGGCCCGGCCCGGCCACTTGCTCGACCACGGCAAGCAGCATGACGACCAATGCCGGTGATCTGCTCGGTGAGCTCAACACCATCAAGGGCCCGTCCTGTACCGATGCGGCGCTTCGCGTGCTCGGCCTGTCTTTTGCCGGCTGGAATGTGATTGCCGGAATTCTGCTTGCGGCCTTCGCCTTTGTCGGCGTTCACAAGGCCGCCACTGCATAAATTATGCAGGAAACCGAAATGTACAGCGTCTTTTGTGCCTCTGAAAAGACGCGCGACGCTGTAGGCCGTTCGATCAGGGCTGCAGTTCGGTATCCCAGTAGAGATAGTCGAGCCAGCTTTGATGCAGATAGTTTGGCGGGAACAGCCGGCCGTTATTGTGCAGATCCTGTACCGTCGGCTGGTAGGGCTTCTGCGCCGGGAACATGCCTGCCTGCTTCGGAAGCTTGCTACCCTTGCGCAGATTGCAGGGCGAGCAGGCTGCCACGACATTCTCCCAGGTAGTCTCGCCGCCATGGGCGCGCGGGATGACGTGGTCAAAGGTCAGGTCGTCATCAGCGCCGCAATACTGGCACTCGAACCGGTCGCGCAGGAAGACGTTGAACCGGGTGAAGGCGGGATTGCGGGACGGCTGAACGTAAGTCTTCAGGCACACGACACTCGGAAGCCGCATCGAAAAACTCGGCGAGGAAACCGAATGTTCATATTCTGCAATGATGTTCACACGGTCGAGAAATACCGCCTTGATCGCGTCCTGCCAGGACCACAACGACAAGGGGTAATAACTCAGTGGCCGGTAGTCAGCGTTCAGGACGAGCGCTGGCAGGGCCTGTGGGGAGACTGCAATCGTCAAGGGACTCTCCTGATCGATTCGGCATCTGCACCTGTATATTAGGCCGGTTGTTACAGGATTGTGAAGTCCAATAAATTCAGAGGATAAAGGCAATTTGAAGAGTGTTGCCGATCAGCCGATCGGCACCATGTCACGGCGCATTTTCGTGGCGTAATAGGCCCAGAAAAGCCGTGCCGCCACCGAACGCCACGGCGACCAGACTTCCGCAAGCCGGGTCAGCGCCTTTGCCGGCGGCCGTGCTGCAAGACCGAAAGCCGCCCTGACGGCATTCTGCAGCGCGACATCGCCGGCCGGGAAAACATCGGCATGGCCGCCGCAAAACATCAGATAGACCTCCGCCGTCCACGGACCGACGCCTTTCAGCGCGGTGAGTTCGCCAAGTGCGTCGCCTGGCGGCTTCAGGCAGAGCCCGGAGAGATCGAGGCGGCCGGAGGCGACCGCTTCGGCAATCCGCGACAGCGTCTCGGCCTTGGCGCGCGACAAGCCGAATTCGCGCCATGCGTCGGCGTGAAGCAGCACGTAGCCTTCGGCAGTCAAAAGACCATCCGCCGGCAGCATGCGCCGCCAGATCGCGTCGGCGCTGGCGCGCGACACCATCTGCGAGACGATGATATGGGCAAGGCCGGCAAAGCCGGGTTCGCGCAGCCGCAGCGGAATGGGCCCGGCCTCCGCGACGATCGGTGCAAGACGCGGATCAAGGCGAAGCAGCGCTTCGAGCCCCTGCCTGACATCGTCTTCGTTGCGGATGATCTGCACTTTGCCTCGCAGTGGTTCAAAATTCGAATCCATGGCAGAAGAAAGCATGACCACGAGTGAGCGTCAAAAACCTGTCTTTCGTTTTGCGCCGAGCCCCAACGGACCGTTGCATCTCGGCCATGCCCTCTCGGCTCTGCTGAACCGCGACATGGCGGAGGCCGAACAAGGCCGCTTGCTGCTGCGTATCGAGGATATCGACCAGACGCGCTGCACGCCGGAGTTCGAGGACGGCATCTTCAGCGATCTCGAATGGCTTGATATCAGCTGGGAAAGGCCGGTGCGGCGCCAGTCGGACCATTTCCCCGAATATCAGGCGGCGCTGCATGCGCTGATCGGGCGCGGGCTGGTCTATCCCGCCTTTCTGACGCGCGGCGAGGTGAAGGCGCGCGTCGCTGCCTACGAGGCGGCGGGTGAATCCTGGCCGCGCGATCCCGACGGCACGCCGCATTATCCCGCCGGTGATCGCGAACGCCCGGCAGACGAATGGCAGGACCTGCTGACCTCGGGAAAGAAACATGCCTGGCGACTCGATATGCGCAAAGCGCTCGACCTGATCGGCGAGCTGCTGTTCTGGACGGAAACCGGCGACGGCAGGACAGGCGAGATTGCCGCAGAACCTGACGTCTGGGGCGACGTCATCCTGTCGCGGTCGGATGCGCCATCGAGCTATCATCTTTCCGTGGTCGTCGACGATGCGCTGCAGGGCGTCACCCATGTCGTGCGTGGGCTCGACCTCTTCCACGCGACATCGGTGCATCGGTTATTGCAGGTGCTGCTCGGCCTGCCGCAGCCGGTCTATCACCATCACCGTCTCATTCTCGGCGCCGACGGCCGCAAGCTTTCGAAAAGCGAGGGCGACACCGGGCTTGGCGAATTGCGCGCCCAAGGCATGTCAGGGGCGGATATTCGCCGCCTTGTCGGGCTCTGATGGCCTTTCGACACGCTCTCTGCCGACGATCGAAAGCGTATGGGAAAACATCCGGAAGACGCGAAACTTGATCAGCGCCGCATTGATCTCCGCCCCGATGATGAAGATGACGCCGACCATGTAGAGGAAGATCAGCACGATCATGACGGAGGCGAGACCGGCATAGGTTGCCGTATAATTCGCGAAGGTCGCAAGGTAATAGGCGAAGATCAGCGCGCCGGCGAGCCAGAGAAGCAGCGTCAGCAAGACGCCCGGAATGACATCGAAGACCCGCCGTTTGCCGGCCGGCAGCCAGAGATGCATGACCAGCAGTCCGACCGTCAGAACCACCAGCGTGCCGTAGATGCGCCAGCTGAAGACGATGTCGAGCGTTTCGGCAAATAGCGGAAACCATTTCCTGGAATAATCGAGTGCCAGCGGCAGGGCGACGAGCAGAATGCTGATCGCCGCAAAGATGATGACCGCGATCAACACGTAGCCGAGGCTGAAGAGACGGGTGAAATACCAGGGCCGTGTTTCCTGCACCCGATAGGCGCGATTGAGCGAGATGCGCAGCGCCTCGACGCCGTTCGAGGCGAAATAGGCGGCTGCCAGAACCGAGATCGTCAGCAGCCCGCCGCGCGGAATGGTCAGCACCTGCAGCACCTGGTCAGCCAGCGGCTTGGCGATCGCCTCGGGCCAGGTGTCGAAGATCAGATGGATGGCGGTCGAGGAAAACTGATCGGCGCCGAGAAAGCTTGCAAGCGCGGTGCCGAAGATCAGGAAGGGGAAAACCGCAAGCAGGCTCGACAGCGCCACGTGGCTTGCCATGGCGAAGCCGTCGTCCTCGACCATGTGACAGATCGCGTCATAGACCACGTCGTAGATCGTGCGCAGCACCTTCAGCATTCCGTCTCGGCTTTCCAGATTGTATCCTCTGGCCGAATATGGGAAACGAGTCCCATTTTGTACAGGAATCATTCCATGGCGGAGCAGCGCACCATCGTCGTGACCGGATGTTCGTCCGGTATCGGCGCTCATTGCGCACGGGCGCTGAAAACCGATGGCTGGCGTGTCTTCGCGACGGTGCGCAAGCCGGATGATCTCAAGGGGCTGGTAGCGGAAGGCATCGAAGCCTTCCTGATGGATTATGCGAGGACCGAGACGATTTCCGACCTGGTCGGCGCGGTTCTGGAACGCAGCGGCGGTCGCATCGACGCGCTCTTCAATAACGGCGCCTATGGCCAGCCGGGCGCCGTCGAGGATCTGTCGACGGCAGCGCTGCGCGCACAGTTCGAGGCGAATTTCTTCGGCTGGCATGAGCTGACGCGGCAGGTCATTCCGCCGATGCGCAAACGCGGAGAGGGGCGGATCGTGCAATGCTCTTCGATCCTCGGCGTCGTCCCCTATCGCTATCGCGGCGCCTACACCGCTTCCAAGTTCGCGCTGGAAGGCCTCAGCATCACCCTGCGCATGGAACTGCAGGGCAGCGGCATCCATGTGAGCCTGATCGAGCCGGGACCGATCGCCACGCGGTTCACCGCCAATGCGCTCGCAAAGATCAAGGAGCATATCGACCTCGAGAATTCGCCGCACGCGGTCGATTACATCAGGCAACTGGCAAGGCTCGACGGATCGGGGCCGGTCAACCGCCACAAACTCGGCCCGGAAGCGGTCTATTCCGTATTGAAACACGCATTGAACTCGAAAAATCCGAGGCCACATTATCCCGTAACGACTCCGGCCAAGCAGGGCATGTTCCTGAAGCGGCTGCTTCCAGCAGACCTCTTCTACCGCCTGATGCGCTGGATGGACTGACTGAGAAAGCTGAATGCCATGTCCACGGTCACCTATATCCTCGCGATCATCGTCATGGGCGTCGTCGCCCTCGTCCTGATCCGCGGTCTATTCAACATGATGAAGGGCGGCGATGCCAACCGTTCCAACAAGCTGATGCAGCTTCGTGTGCTGTTGCAGGCGATCGCCGTCATCCTGATCATGCTGACGCTCTGGCTGACCGGCGGTGGCCGCCCGACCTGATCGCGATTCAAGGAGGAAACCGTGGTCAAGCTCAACAAGATCTACACGAAAACGGGCGATGACGGCACCACTGGGCTGGTGTCCGGCCCGCGCCGGCTCAAAGACGATCTGCGCGTCGAGGCCTACGGCACGATCGACGAGGCCAATTCCGCGATCGGCTTGGCGCGGCTGTACACGGCCGGCTTGCCTGACCTCGACGCCATGCTGATGTCGATCCAGAACGACCTCTTCGATCTCGGCGCCGATCTCGCCACCCCTGACACCGGTGAGCCGCCGGCCTACGAGCCGCTGCGGGTCGCCGAGACGCAGGTTGGCCGCGTCGAGCACGACATCGACCAGCTGAACGCCGGTCTGGAGCCGCTGAAATCCTTCATCCTGCCAGGCGGCAGCCCGGCCGCCGCCCATCTGCATCTTGCCCGCACGATTGCGCGGCGCGCCGAACGTTTGATGGTGGCGCTTGCCCGCACCGACGGCGAAATCATCGGCGAGCCGGCGATGAAATATGTCAACCGGCTCTCCGATTTCCTCTTCGTCGCCGCACGTCATGCAAACGACCGGGGTCATGCGGATGTGCTTTGGGTTCCGGGAAAAAACAGATAGGCTAACCGCGATCACGATCGCCCGGGGGCCTTTATGTTCATACCACTTCACGATGCCAACACGCTGAAACATATCAAGGTTCAGTGGGTGACGCTCGCACTGATCGCACTGAATATAGCGGCCTGGCTTTTGACCAGCCTAGAAAGTGAGCAGGCAGCCCAGGCGACAACCGTCGGGCTCGGCTATATCCCGGCGATCGCCTTCGGCCACGCGGTGCTGGCGCAGGGGCTCGAAATCGTGCCGGAGCCGCTGACTTACCTCACCTATGCCTTCGTCCACACCGGCTTCTGGCATCTCGCCGGCAACATGATCTTCCTCTGGGTCTTCGGCGACAATGTCGAGGATGCGATGGGGCATCTGCGCTTCCTGATTTTCTATCTCGTTTGCGCGGCCGCCGGCGCGCTCTGCCACGGGCTGCTGACTATGACCTCGGAAGCACCGCTGGTCGGCGCATCGGGGGCGGTCTCCGGCGTCGTTGCCGCCTATGTGATGCTGCATCCGCGCGTCCGGGTCTGGGTGCTGGTGTTTTTCCGTGTGCCGTTGCCCCTGCCAGCCTTCGTGCCGCTGCTTCTGTGGATCGGGCAGCAATTTTTCATGCTGGCGATCACACCTGACGGCGACGTTTCCTGGGGCGCGCATGTCGGCGGCATCCTTGCCGGGGCTTTCCTGATCCTCGTGTTGCGCCGGCATGGTGTGCCGCTCTTCGACCGGCAGATCGTCACGCCTCGCGCCGTCAGAAACGACCCGGGCGCCGGCCCGGCCATCGCGGCCGGTACGGATGGGCGGACGGCACAGCGATTTCCCTGGGGTCGTCAGTGACGACAATATTGACGTGAACGTAAACGTTCGTATATTGCCGAGGCAAATCGCCTGCCGGCGTCATGGAAGCGTTGAATTTGGAGGAAAAGCGCGTATCCATGTCGCCATTCGACAATCGGAGCGGCGCCCGAACGCGCATTTTCTAAAAAAGTCTCCGAAGCCAGTTTCTCCTGAAGGAAGGACCCCATGAAGATACTCGTCCCAGTCAAACGGGTTGTCGACTATAATGTGAAGATCCGGGTGAAGCCGGACGGCACTGGTGTCGAGCTTGCCAATGTGAAGATGTCGATGAACCCGTTCGACGAGATCTCGGTGGAAGAGGCGCTGCGGCTGAGGGAAGCCGGCAAGTGCGAGGAAGTGGTCGTCGTCTCGATCGGTCCTGCCAAGGCCGAGGAGACGCTACGGACCGCCCTTGCGATGGGTGCCGATCGGGCGATCCTGGTCGAGACCGACGATCAAGTCGAACCGCTCACGGTTGCCAAGATCCTCAAGGCTGTCGCCGATGCCGAACAGCCAGGGCTGATCATATCAGGCAAGCAGGCGATCGATGACGACAGCAACCAGACCGGCCAGATGCTGGCGGCACTGATGGGAATTGCCCAAGCGACCTTCGCCTCGAAGATCGAGATCGAAGCCTCTGGTCCTGGGGGCAAAGCAACCGTCACCCGCGAAGTCGATGGCGGCCTGCAGACGATCGAGATCAAGCTGCCGGCGGTCGTCACCACCGATCTGCGCTTGAACGAACCGCGTTATGCCTCGCTGCCTAATATCATGAAGGCGAAGAAGAAGCCGCTCGACAAGAAAACGCCCGGCGACTTCGGTGTCGACACCACGCCGCGCCTCAAGGTCTTGAAAACCGAGGAGCCCTCCGGCCGCAAGGCCGGCGTCAAGGTCAAGTCGGTCGCCGAACTGATCGACAAGCTCAAAAACGAAGCCGGCGTGCTGTAATCAGCTTGGAACAGGAGCCATCATCATGACCATTCTTCTTCTGGCTGAC
>NZ_JAAXDD010000027.1:0-55408 GCF_019798305.1 Rhizobium leguminosarum | reverse complement strand
CCCAAGGTTCCTGCAACCACACGGGCCAGATGAAGAGCCGGTTGCGATCCTGCTCCCCACAGTCCCAAACGACTGAGAAGGTGACGATCCGACAACCAGCTTCCGGGCGGGCGGCCACCCGCCCGGAAGCGTTAGTATCCTACATTTTTGTCATCCAAGAAGGTGCCGGCAGGCGGATGAGGGGCTGGCCTCAGCGATCTCCTATACCAAGAGCAGCTTGACGCCCTCGCCCGAATGGCCTCTCCTCACGGAAAAGCATTCCAAGGACCACACCAATGCGCATTCGTCTTCTCATCACCGCCCTCGCCACCATCGTCGCCGGGCTTTCCGCCTGCCAGACGATGACGCCGGAGGAGCGGCGGGCGGCGGATGAGCAGCGCTGTCTGGGCTATGGCTTCCGGCGCGGCACGGATGGGTTTGCCACCTGCCTGCAGCGCATCGATCTCGACCGGCGCGCCGAATCGCGGGCGCAAAGTGCCGAGCTGATGAACGACATGGCCTGGGATCTGAACGGACCTTATATCTACCGCGATCACTGGCGGCATCACCACTGAGTGTCCCAGGCGCCCTGCCCCCAGACTCCAGCGAATATCCTACACGATTGCCCGCAGGTCTTTCGGACCGCGCCTGACCTCTTCCAGACTGCCTGCAATCACCGCCTGCGCCGCCGCCAGCCTGGCGATCGGCACGCGGAACGGCGAGCAGGAGACGTAATCGAGGCCGATCGTTTCGCAGAAGCGGATCGAGGCCGGGTCGCCGCCATGTTCGCCGCAGATGCCGAGCTTCATGTCGTTGCGGGTGCGGCGGCCGCGCTCGGCGGCGATGCTGATCAATTCGCCGACACCGTCGAAATCGAGCGAAATGAAAGGATCGTGCTCGATGATGCCCTTGCGCTGATAGGTGGGGATGAAGGCCGAGGCGTCGTCGCGCGAGATGCCGAAGGTCGTCTGCGTCAGGTCGTTGGTGCCGAAGGAGAAGAATTCGGCGGCCTCGGCAATCACATGGGCGCGAAGGGCCGCGCGCGGCAGCTCGATCATCGTGCCGACGAGATAATCGATCTTCATGCCGGCCTCGCTCATCACCTCGCCGGCGACTTCGTCGATGCGCGCCTTGACGTAATCGAGCTCGGTGCGCAGGCCAACCAGCGGCACCATGATCTCCGGCACGACGGCAGCCCCGGTCTCCTTGGCTGCGGCGACCGCTGCCTCGAAGATGGCGCGGGCCTGCATCTCGACGATTTCGGGATAGGAGATCGCCAGCCGGCAGCCGCGATGGCCGAGCATCGGATTGAATTCGTGCAGCGCATCGACGCGCTGGCGAAGGGTTGATGCCTCCATGCCCATGGCGAAGGCGACCTCGGCGACCTCGTCGTCGGTCTTCGGCAGGAATTCGTGCAGCGGCGGGTCGAGCAGGCGGATCGTCACCGGCAGGCCGTGCATGACGGTGAAGAGGCCGGTGAAATCCAGCCGCTGCATCGGTAAGAGCTTGTCGAGCGCCACTCGCCTGCCCTTCTCGTCGACGGCAAGGATCATCTCGCGCATGACATGAATGCGCTCGCCCTCGAAGAACATGTGCTCGGTGCGGCAAAGGCCGATGCCCTCGGCGCCGAAGGAGCGGGCGGCGAGCGCATCGGCCGGCGTATCGGCATTGGTGCGCACCGTCATGCGCCGGGCGCGGTCGGCCCAGCCCATGATGCGGCCGAAATCGCCCGACAGCGCCGGCTGGATCATCGGCACCTCGCCCTTCAGCACCTGGCCGGCAGAACCGTCGATGGTGATGATATCGCCCTTCTTCAGCGTCACGCCGACGCCGAGCAGCCGCTCGTTGCGCTGATCGATGCGCATCGTGCCGGCGCCGACGACGCAGGGGATGCCCATGCCGCGGGCAACGACTGCCGCATGGCTGGTCATGCCGCCGCGGGTCGTCAGAATGCCCTCGGCGGCATGCATGCCGTGAATATCCTCGGGGCTGGTCTCGACTCTCAGCAGGATGACCTTGCGGCCTTCGGCTTCGGCCTCGACCGCCTCTTCCGCCGTGAAGACGATGGCGCCGGTGGCAGCCCCCGGCGAGGCCGGCAGCCCGGTGCCGATCACCTGGCGGGTGACGCGCGGATCGATCGTCGGATGCAGCAGCTGGTCGAGGCTCGAGGGCTCGATGCGCAGCACCGCCTCGTCTTCGGTGATCACCCCCTCGTCGACCATGTCGACGGCGATCTTCATGGCCGCCCGCGTCGAGCGTTTGGCCGAGCGGGTCTGCAGCATCCACAGCCTGCCGCGCTCGATGGTGAATTCGATATCCTGCATGTCGCGGTAATGGATTTCGAGATCGGTGCAGATGCGGCAGAGCTCGCGAAACGCCTCCGGCATCAGCTTTTCCATCGAGGGTTTTTCGGAGCCCGAGGAAATCCGCCCCTCCTCGGTGATGCTTTGCGGCGTGCGGATGCCGGCCACGACATCCTCGCCCTGGGCATTGACCAGGAATTCGCCGTAAAGCGCTCTCTCGCCGGTCGAGGGGTTGCGGGTGAAGGCAACGCCGGTCGCCGAACTGTTGCCGAGATTGCCGAAGACCATCGCCTGGATGTTGATCGCCGTGCCCCAGCCTTCCGGAATATTGTGGAGCTGGCGGTAGGTGACGGCGCGCGCGCTCATCCAGCTGGAAAACACGGCGCCGACCGCGCCCCAGAGCTGAACTTCGGGATCCTGCGGAAATTCCTGCTCCAGCTCCTCCTCGATCAGCTTCTTGTAGAGCGAGACGATGTGCTGCCATTCCGAGGCGCTGAGTTCGGTATCGAATTCATGGCCGAGCTTGGCCTTCTCGTCTTCCAGGATCTCCTCGAAGGCGTCGTTGCCGAGGCCCATGACGACATCGGCATACATCTGGATGAAGCGGCGGTAGCTGTCCCAGGCAAAACGCGCATCACCGGCATCATGGCCGAGCGCCTGCACTGTCTCGTCGTTGAGGCCGAGATTGAGCACCGTGTCCATCATGCCCGGCATGGAGACGCGGGCGCCGGAGCGCACCGACAAGAGCAGCGGCTGGCTGACCGAGCCGAAGCGGCGGCCGGTGACCGCCTCGATCGCCGATATGCCGGCGCGCACCTCAGCCTTCACCGCATCCTCGATGTGGCGGCCGTTCTTGTAATAGGTGCTGCAGGCATCGCTGACGATCGTCAGCCCCGGCGGCACCGGCAATCCCAGGGCGCACATTTCCGCGAGATTGGCGCCCTTGCCGCCCAGAATCTCGTGATCGCGCGCCCGGCCCTCAGCCTGCCCGTCGCCGAACCTATAGACCCACTTGGTCATCTTCCCCCCAACACCAAATCGGGGTTAGCTTAATCCGTTGGTGTTGAAATGAAAATCGACAAATGCGGCAGAATGTTGCGCTGCACAATGAATCTTGGCCGCGGGCGGCCTTGGAACGGTTGAAAGGTGCCCAAACAGAAAACAAGGCACAAAAAAAGCTTTGCGGGACTGCAACAATGTCCCGCAAAGCCTTGTTTCCGTCCGGCCAGGAAAACCGGACGGGGGGTCCCTCAACCCAGGAACGGTTCAGCTTTTTCTCAAGCAGAACCGCTCTGACCGCGTCATACGCATTTCCTGGGAAAATAGATCGCTACGTCCCAAGATTTGCTCTCGGTTTCCGGTTCTTGCCCTCGCCCGGAAAGCCGCACGCAAATTCGACAATGCGCAACCGTTGATCGCCCGTTTTCGAGCAGGGTAATTAGGTTGCGTTGAAACAACTTCTAATGCAAGTCAGCGAAAAGAGCATCACCCAAATGGGGTACAAGCGACAAGAGAGCCGACCTTTTTTGGTGTTTATTGCTTGACCTTTGATTTTACGCAATTTCTAGGCGCGAAACCGCGCCATAGCTTTGCTGAAATTGCGTCGGCGCTCAGCGTCGACGTGGATGCTCGGTTGGCGCCAATGGCTGCCCCTCACCCTAACCCTCTCCCCGTAAAAACGGGGAGAGGGGACGTGCCTTGCGAGAGGTCAGTGGGAAACGGAGAGCTTGCGGCGATGCCCCTTCTCCCCGCAAGCGGGGAGAAGGTGCCGGCAGGCGGATGAGGGGCTGGTGTCGGCAACCTCACGGGCCGAGGTGTGTCTCAAACACTGCGGAACATCCGAAACCGGATGCTACCTCAGGCAATCTCACGCAGGCGTTCGGCCATTTGCAGGTCGACGGAGACGAGTTGGGAGACGCCCTGCTCGGCCATGGTGACGCCGAAGAGGCGGTTCATGCGGGCCATGGTGATCGGATTGTGGGTGATGATGACGAAGCGGGTTTCGGTGGAGGCCGCCATTTCGTCCATCAGATTGCAGTAGCGTTCGACATTGTGGTCGTCGAGCGGCGCATCCACTTCGTCGAGCACGCAGATCGGCGCCGGATTGGTGAGGAAGACGGCAAAGATCAGCGCCATGGCCGTCAGCGCCTGTTCGCCGCCGGAAAGCAGCGTCATGGTCTGCGGCTTCTTGCCGGGGGGTCGGGCGAGGATTTCGAGGCCGGCTTCCAGCGGATCGTCGGATTCGATCAGCTGCAGCTCGGCCGTGCCGCCGCCGAACAGATGGGTGAACAGCCGCTGGAACTGGGCATTGACGATGTCGAAGGCGGCGATCAGCCGTTCACGGCCCTCGCGGTTGAGGCTCTGGATGGCGCCGCGCAGCTTGCGGATCGCATCGATGACGTCGTCGCGTTCCTTGATCAGCGCTTCGAGCTTCTCGCTCAACTCCTTCTGTTCCTCGTCGGCGCGCAGGTTGACGGCGCCGAGCCGCTCGCGCTCGATCCTCAGCCGTTCCAGCTCGCGCTCGACTTCGCGCGGATCGGGAAGCGCCTGCATGGTCGGGCGCCCGGTCAGCTGCAGCGCCTCGTGCGGCGCGACGTTCAGGACCTCGCGGATGCGGGCTTCGCTTTCCTGCCGCTTCTCGCGGGCCGAAACCAGGCGCTCCTCGGCGCGGCCGCGGCGTTCACGGCATTCGGCAAGTTCCGACAATGCCGTCGTCGCCTTCTGGTCGGCTTCGCGCTGGATGCGTTCGGCCTCAGCCAGCAGGTCGCTCGCCTGACGGCGCGCCTCCTCGGCCTTCTGCAACTCGCTGAGCAGGGCGCGGCGCTTGTCGTCGAATTCATCCGGCGCCAGTTCGAGCTCGGCTGCCTCGTCCCGCGCCTCTTCCTCGCGCTCGCGCAATGTCGCGACATGGTCTTCAGCACTTGCCGCCCGCTGGCGCCAGGTCTCGCGCTCCTGGCCGATCGCCACGATGCGGCGCTGGCGGGCCTCGTTTTCCCGGGCGAGGCTCTCATGGCGGGCGCGGCTTTCGGCCAGCGCGCCGCGATCGGTCGCCACCTCCGCCTGCTGGAACCGCAGCCGCTCGTCGATATCAGTCAGATCGGGCGCGTCCTCCAGCTCAATGCGGGCATTCTCTTCCTGGATGGCGATCTCTTCGAGCTGCGCGCGCAGCTGGCTCGCCGCCTCGCTGACGACATCGCGGCGGCGGATCAGATCGCCGGAGGCACGCTCGGCGGCGGCAAGCGCCTCGCGCGCCTCAGTCAGATGGCGCGCCGACAGACGACTCATGTCGCGTGCCTCGGCAAGCCGGCGCTCCCCAGCGCGGATCGCTTCGGCAGCGGCTGCCTGCCGCTCTTCGGCTTCGGCAAGCACGTCGCGGGCAAGGGCGGCTTCGCCTTCGAGTTCGGCCAGGCGGTTCTTCTGGGCCAGGCGCAGGGCCGCAGCACTCGGGGCGTCGGCACCGGTGACGTGGCCATCCCAGCGATAGACCGCACCCTCTTTCGTCACCAGCCGCTGGCCGGGCTTCAGCGCCGCCATCAGCGACTGCGCATCGCCTTCCGCCACCAGGCCGATCTGGCGCAGCCGGCGGGTGAGTGCCGCCGGCGCACTTATATGGGCAAGCAGCGGCGCGACACCGGATGGCAGGGCGGGATCGCTGGCACCATCGCCATTGTCCGACCAATGGGCCGGCGCCTCGGGAGCGAGTGGCGATTCCAGATCGTCGCCGAGGGCAGCGCCAAGTGCGGTTTCGAAGCCGCGGTCAACCTTCAGCTCGTCGGCAACCGGCGGAAATTTGCCGGCCGTGGCACCGGCGGCGAGCATGCGGGAAATCGTGCGGGCTTCGGTTTCCAGCGCATTCAGCGCCGAACGGGCCTGTTCGACTGGCGCGCGCGACAGCGCCTCGGTCTGGCGGGCTGCGGCCAGCGCCTGGTCGACCGCCTGCACCGCGGCTTCCGCGTCGGCGACGGCGATCTCGCCGGCTTCGACGATGGCGCGTTTTTCGTCCGGATCGGGCAGGCCTGATATCTTCTCGCCGATGGCGGACAGTTCGTGGTTCGCCTCGTCCATCTGCCGTTCGAGGCGCATCCGGCGGTCGGCGAGATCGCGAATGGCGCGCTCCAGCTGGTTGCGGCCGGCGGCGGCCTCGGCGCGCTCGGCCGTCAGCTGGGTGAAGATGCGCTCGCTATCGGCCAGTTTTGCCGCCGCGCCCTCGAAGGTCTCGCGGGTTTCCTCGGCATAACGGCCGGAATCGGCGAGGATTTCCGAAATCTCCGCCTCTTCGGCGTCGAGCCTTGCCAGGATGACGGCATTGTCGGCCACCAGCCGCTGCTCGCGGCTTATATCCTCGGCAAGCTGGGCCAGACGGCGGGTCAGCTCGTCGCGGCGGCGCAGAATGCGGCCGGCATCCTCCTCCAGCTGGCTTCTGGCGATCTGCAGGCGCTGCAGGGCGGCGGCGGCACGCGCCTCGCCCTCGCGCAGTTCCGGCAGCTTCAGGCTGGCGATAGCCTGGTTCTTCGCCGCCTCCATCTGCATCTGCGCCTTTTCGGCGACGACGGAGGTCGCCTGGTTCAAGGCGCTGTCGGCCTCGGCCTCGGCTTCCTTGGCCTGCACCCAGCGGATATGCAGCAGCATCGCCTCGCGGGCGCGGATATCGGCAGACAGCGTCTTGAAGCGGTTTGCCTGGCGGGCCTGGCGCTTCAGGCTCTCGATCTGGCTTTCGAGCTGCGAGGTGACGTCGTCAAGGCGCTCGAGATTGCCTTCGGCGGCGCGCAGCCGCAGTTCGGCCTCATGGCGGCGGGAATGCAGGCCTGAAATGCCGGCCGCCTCTTCCAGCAGCTGGCGGCGGGCCTGCGGCTTGGCCTGGATCAGCTCGCCGATACGCCCCTGCCCGACCATCGAGGGCGACCGCGCGCCGGTGGAGGCATCGGCAAACAGCAGCTGCACGTCCTTGGCGCGGCTTTCCTTGCCGTTGATGCGATAGAGCGAACCCTGCTCGCGCTCGATGCGGCGGGTAACCTGGATCTCGTCGCTGTCGTTGAAGGCGGCAGGCGCGGTGCGCTCGCCATTGTCGAGATAGAGCGCCACTTCGGCGGTGTTGCGCGCCGGGCGGTTTCCCGAGCCCGAAAAGATCACGTCGTCCATGCCGGAGGCGCGCATGTTCTTGTAGGAATTCTCGCCCATCACCCAGCGCAGCGCCTCGACAAGGTTCGACTTGCCGCAGCCGTTCGGGCCGACAACGCCGGTCAGCCCGCGCTCGATGATGAATTCCGTCGGCTCGACGAAGGATTTGAAGCCGACCAGACGCAGCTTGTTGAACTTCATGCAGCCGCTCCGCAGCGCAGTTCAGAGCAGGCAGCATCTCTGGAGCGTAGGGAGGGCGTGGTACCCCCCTCTGCCCTGCCGGGCATCTCCCCCACAGGTGGGGAGATCGGCAGGTGGCGAAGGCTTCCCCAAACAAAGACCCGCTCACTCTGAGCAGTCGTGAAAGGCATAATGAAGGAGGAGACATCGCCCCCAGCTGATCTCCCCCCTTGTGGGGGAGATGTCCGGCAGGACAGAGGGGGGTATTCCCCACGCAGCCACAAAAAAACGGGCGCACGGCTTTCGCCGTCGCCCGTTCTATCGAAACGATCCGGTTCAGAGCAGGCTGTCGATGAGCTTCGACATGGTGTCAACCGGCATGTCTCCAGAGTAGCGCTTGCCATTGATGATGAAAGTCGGTGTGGCGTTGACGCCGAAATCCTTGGAACCTCTTTCCCGCGTGGCGTTCACTTCATCCAGAAGCTTCTGGTTCGTCAAGCATTTCGTGAAGCTATCCTCAGTAAATCCGGCAAGCTTCGACATCTGTAGCAGTGCGGCGCGGCCGTCATCGGCGGCGGCCCAGACCTGCTGCTGCTTGAAGAGCATCGAAACCATCGGGAAATACTGTTCCGGCGTGCTCAACTGTTCCGGATTGGAGGCGCTGCAGCGAGCAAGCATGAAGGCTGCGGCGGCGCGCGGGTCGAAGGGGAATTCGCGGATAATGAACTGCACCTTGCCGGCGTCGACGTATTTCTGCTTGATCGCGTCGAAGGTGGTGTTGTGGAAATGAGCGCAATGTGGGCAGGTCATCGACATATATTCGACGATCTTGACCGGGGCGTCGGCCTTCCCCAGCGCCATTTCCGGCAGCGCGCCGGGCTTCAGCACTTCGGTCATGTCGATATCGCCATCGGACTGCGGCATTTCGGTTGCCGCCGTGGCGGCCGTCTGCATGGTGTCGACATTGGTGCCGTCAGCCATGGTCTTGCCGGAGGACGACGCATCGGCAGCGTCCTTGCTGTCGTTGCAGGCGACAAGCGCTACGGCAGCTGCGGCGATGGCGATACCGCTGAGCAGGCGGCGTTTCGTCAGTTGCATTTCGGACATCTGCATGGATTCCCCATAAATATGAGATTGACGGCATGACTGTGCGATATAACGGCTGGCGGCCGCTCACAAGGCACGGTGAACCAACTTCCTTCAAAGAATTGTGACCGAGGGAAGACCATAGATCAAAAATTGCGAGATTGGAGCTTTTGCTCGATTTCATCGGTAGAGATCGCAAGGGCTGCTACCTCGTACCGGCTGGTCGATGAAACTCAGTTATCCAACCCGTAATGCGACGTCAGCTCGGCCAGAGGCACGGTATCGCCCTCGTCGCGGCGAAGTTCTTCGAGGCGCCTTTCGGCAAGATAGATATCTTCGACGTCGTCGAGATGCGCGAGGATGGCTTGCCGCGCAAAGAAGCACTTGCTGCGGCCCGTGCGCCTGGAAAGCTCAATCAGCCGCGCTTCGATATCAGGGGGCAACTGCAAGACCAGCATGACTTTTCTCCCGTCTGCTTTACAGGTATAGCAGACGACTATTCAGAGGGGTATTTTGAATGTATTCTTTGACTAAGACTTTTCTCTACGGCTTGCTTATCGCCTTTGTCGTATCGGCCATGAACGTCACGAGCGTGCTTGCCTCTGAAGAGGGCGGCAATGTTGTTTTCAATCAGATGCTTAAATGTCTAAAGCTGCCTGCGGACGCGCCGATCGCTTATGACTTCATGGTTGTTGCGGTCATCAAGGATGGATCCGCGGACTTTTTATCGATCAACTTCCGCACGCCGCCTTCCGAATGGGAAAAAACGGCAGCCCCGTTGATCGCCGATGCAATCACACAGTGCGAGCCTTATAGCTCGATCTCGGGCAGGGCGGAATTCGCTGTTACCCGCGAGCTTGTCGAAGCAGGATCAAAAAACTAGGCATGCCGGGGCGAGAGCGCTGAATGTCATTTCCAGAAGAACTAGTTTGGGACAAAATCAATGACGGCTGGACACGAATGTCCCGCAAGCAGCGCTCCCTGTGGGAGGCAATCAAGCGCATGCCGGAAGAATGGGAACTGCGGGGCTATGACCGGTGCTGGGTGGTGGCCCTCATGGGGCCGACCGTAATTTACTACAATCATTTTGAAAACGGCTTCGAACTGTCGCCCTGGCATCAATACGGATACATCGAGCAATATCAGGCTTTGCAATATGAGCTTGAACAAGCCGTGCAGCGGCAACTTGATATTCTCGATACAGGGCAAGACGTCGGCCCGTGGGGAAGTCCGCCCATTCCCGGGGAATATCGGAAATCATAACTTCGATTTGTCGACAGGGCTAAACGCCACCGCCCTCAGTCTTTATTCGCTCGGCATGCAGACGGTCGAGCCGCTCGAAAATCGTATCGGCATCGATATCCGAACTCGGATCGTCGATTGCCTCGCGGATTTTCCGACGGATGATTTCGTCGGTCAGGTCTTTTTTCCGATCGAGCAAGCGCCGCATTTATCGTCCCCGCTTCCCCATCACCGCCGTGCCCAAGCGCTGGATCGCCTGGCGCAGCTTGTCGTTCTCTATCCCCTCCATCATGCCTTCGAGCTTGCGGGCGGCTTCGCCCTTTAGGGGCGGCGGGGTGCGGGAGCGGCGGATGGCTTGCGAGACCGGCTTCTGGACGATGCGGATCTGGTGGACGGCGGCAAAGCCGAAGAAGCTGTTGATGCGCTGGATGAGTTCGCCTTGCGCATGGGTGAGGAACAGCGCGCGCGCGCCTTCGCAGGCAATCGTCAGCACGCCGGGGCGGAAGCCGCCGGTCTCGTTGCCGCCGCGGGCCCAGGCGATCTTTTCCGGCCGGGTGCAATCGGCGAAATCCTCGCCGGCGATTTCGCTCCACGAGCCGAGCAGAGCCGTGTTGATGCCGGCGCGCCGCGCGAGCACGGGATCGATCAGCCCGTTCGCCAGCTCGGAGATCTGCTTTGCACCTTTGCGTGGATAACTCATCGAAACCCTTCAGCGACGCCGCCAATTCGCATGCCATTTCGCACAGGCGACTTGATCGCGCGGCATTGCTTCGGCAAGTATAGGCACTTCCCCCCATCGCGGCAAATCATGACGATCACCACACTCGACACGCCCTTAGCAATGCCTCTGCTCGACTGGTACGATCGCCACCACCGCGACCTGCCCTGGCGCGTTTCGCCCGGCATGGCCGCCCGCGGCGTCAAACCCGATCCCTATCGCGTCTGGCTGTCCGAGGTGATGCTGCAGCAGACGACGGTGCAGGCGGTCAAACCCTATTTCGAGAGGTTTCTTGAGCGCTGGCCCGAGGTGACCGATCTTGCCGCAGCCGAAAACGACGCGGTGATGGCCGCCTGGGCGGGGCTTGGCTATTATGCTCGGGCCCGCAACCTGAAGAAATGCGCCGAAGCGGTGGCGAAAGAACATGGCGGCATCTTTCCCGATACCGAAGAGGGCCTCAAATCCCTCCCCGGCATCGGCGACTATACGGCAGCCGCCGTCGCGGCCATCGCCTTCAACCGGCAGGCGGCTGTCATGGACGGCAATGTCGAGCGGGTGATCTCCAGGCTCTATGCGATCGCCACGCCGCTTCCGGCCGCAAAGCCGGCGATGAAAGAGAAGGTGGCGCTGCTAACGCCCGCCGATCGGCCCGGCGATTTCGCCCAGGCGATGATGGATCTCGGCGCGACGATCTGCACGCCGAAGCGACCGGCCTGTTCGCTCTGTCCGTTCCGAGACGCCTGCCAGGCGCTCAAACTTTCCGATCCCGAGCTTTTTCCGATCAAGGCGGCGAAGAAGGAGAAGCCGGTCAGATACGGCGCGGCCTTCATCGCGGTCACCGGTGATGGCGAGATCCTGCTCAGGCGGCGCATCGACAGCGGCCTGCTCGGCGGCATGACCGAGGTGCCGACGACCGCCTGGACGGCGCGCATCGACGGCGAGACCTCGGCTGCCGCCGCGCCCTTCGAGGCGGCATGGCAGGCCTCTGGCACCGTCATCCATGTCTTCACCCATTTCGAGCTCAGGCTTTCGATCTGGCGCGCGGCGATTGCATCCAAGGTCGTCATGGATGACGGCCCGAATGACGGATGGTGGGAGCCGGTTACAAATCTTGAAGCCCAGGCCTTACCGACCATCATGAAAAAAGCGATCGCAGCGGCTATTCCTCTCGCGTTTAAAACATCCAAGGGATGACCATGACCACCGACATAAGACATATCGTTTTTGATATCGGCAAAGTCCTTATTCATTACGATCCGCATCTTCCCTTCAGCCGCCTCATCCCCGATGAGACCGAGCGCAACTGGTTCTTCGCCAATATCTGCACCCATGACTGGAACATCGAGCAGGACCGCGGCCGCGCATGGGCGGAGGCCGAAGCGCTGCTGATTAAACAGCACCCGGCGCGTGAGGAGCATATCCGCGCCTTCCGCAAATATTGGCACGAGATGGTGCCGCACGCCTATGACGACAGCGTCGCGATCATGGAAGGGCTGATTGCCGAAGGGCGTGATGTAACGATGCTGACCAACTTCGCCTCGGATACGTTCCGCGAGGCGCAGCAACGCTTCCCCTTCCTGACCAAACCGCGCGGCGTCACCGTTTCCGGCGATGTCGGCCTGATCAAGCCCGATATCGCCATCTACGAGACCCATACAAAAAGTTTCGGCCTCGATCCCAATGCCACGATCTTCATCGACGACGCGCCGGCCAATGTCGAAGGCGCCAAGGCCTACGGTTGGAATGCGGTGCTGTTTTCGGGGCCTGAGAAGCTGCGCAGCGATCTTGCCGCTTACGGATTGAAGGTTTGAAATCCATGGCTTTCGACCCCGCAGAAGAAATCGAACGTTTTCACGCCGCCATCAACGCCCTCGATTTTCCCACCATCGAGGCCTATTTCGCCGAGGATGCCACCTATGTCTCGAACGGCGTCGGCGATCTCACCGGACGGGCTGAGATCATGGCGGCGTTCCGGCGTTATTTCGACGACTATCCCGACCAGACGGCGGAAAATTCGCTGGTGGAAACGTTGACGGCCCAATCCGGCCGGTCGGTCTGGTCGGTGCGCGCCACCCACAGCAAATCAGGCAAGCCGCTGGTCCGCGAGGGTGAGGAGACGATCACCTTCAATGCGGAAGGCCGCGTCACGCGGGTCGAGGTCACCGATTACCGGGATTTTTGAAAAGAGGACGCCCGGGTTTGACCCCGGGCGCCTTGCCTACTCCGCACAACGAGGATTATGGGCGCACCGGAAATCGACTGAAAATGGCATTTCTTCCAAGCCGCCTGACGAGATTCTTGACGGCGAATCTGTTCATTGCTGAAGGGAGTTTGGGGATGAGGCAAGTGTTGTGATCAACCAATCAAGGCACAAAACGTCAAGCTGTCTCGCGCTTGTCCTCTCGGTCTGCTTTGGAAGCTGGAGCGGTGCGCAAGCTGGCGACGTTCGCAACGATGCACTCGCTCCATTGCCGCTCGTTCTCGATGACTACAAAGCGTTCGTGCACAAGCTGGCTGCCGAAGTGAACGGAAACGAAGCCGCGATGGCAACGAAACTCCGGAACCTAGGATTTAGCTGTATCCCGGTCACTAAATCCACTGCATTCGCATGTGTGCGATTTGGCTGTCAGAAGCGGATCATCGGGAGAGGCTCTCTCCTCCAATGGACGGTGAATAGGTCTGATGTGATATTGGGAGAGCCCGGCTTCGATGGCGTAGCAGTCAACTATTTGTGGGCGGCGCGCTGTATTCCCATGAACGACATCGAGGAAGCTCAGCAACGCTTCCTTTCCGGCAGCAGCCCAATCGAGTGATAGGTTGAGCGATCTTCGAATAGAAGACGCCCGGGTTTGACCCCGGGCGCCTTGGTCTTCTTCCGCAACTGGAGGGAAATCGGAAGAAGGTAGTTTCGATCCATCAGAGGCGCTGCTCACTCCGCCTTTGCCAGATCACTGCGGATGACGGACCTGAGATCGTCGATCGGGCGCAGGGACTGCCCATCTTCGAAATGCCAGAAGGTCCATCCGTTGCATGCATCGAGACCCTGCACCTTGGCGCCGAGACGATGAATGGAGCCGGCCTCGCCGCCGGATGCTACCGTGCCGTCGGCGCGGACAATCGCGCTATAGCGGCGCTTGGCGTCGGTCAGCACCTGGCCGGGCTTGATCAGGCCGCTTTCAACAAGCACGTTGAAGGCGACGCGGACTTCGGCCTTTTTGCCGGTCATGACGGTCAGTTCCGCCTTGCCGAGCGGCTCTACGGCAGCGATGCGGGCTGCGGCGGCGTCGATATAATCCTGTTCGCGCTCGATACCGACGAAGTGGCGGCCGAGACGCTTGGCGACGGCACCCGTCGTTCCCGAGCCGAAGAAGGGATCGAGCACGATATCGCCGGGCTTGGTCGACGCCATGATGACACGGGCGAGCAGTGCTTCCGGCTTCTGCGTCGGATGCGCCTTCTTGCCGTCCTCGCCCTTCAGCCGCTCGCTGCCGTTGCAGATAGGGAACAGCCAGTCGGAGCGCATCTGCACGTCGTCATTGGCGGCCTTCAGCGCATCGTAATTGAAGGTATAGCCCTTGGCCTTGGCGCTGGGGCTTGCCCAGATCATCGTCTCATGGGCGTTCTGGAAACGGCGGCCCTTGAAATTCGGCATCGGGTTGGTCTTGCGCCAGATGATGTCGTTGAGGATCCAGAAATTCAGATCCTGCAGCGTGGCGCCGACACGGAAGATATTGTGGTAGGAGCCGATCACCCAAATCGAGCCTGATGGTTTCAGCACGCGGCGGCAAGCCAGCAGCCAGGCGCGGGTGAAGGCGTCATAGGCCTCGAAGGAGGCGAACTGATCCCATTCGTCGTCGACCGCATCGACCAGCGACTGGTCGGGACGATGCAGCGTTCCGCCGAGCTGGAGATTATACGGCGGATCGGCAAAGATGATGTCGACGGAGTGGCTGGGCAAAGCTTCAAGGGCGCTGACGCAATCGCCCTTGATGATCGTGTCGACCCAAGACCCGGCCCTGGAATCCTGCCGGGAATCCGACTTGACGGAAGCCTTGAGGTCGGTAAGCGGAAAAACTGATGCCATTCTGATACTCACTCATACGCTCTACGCTTAACTGTCCGTTATGGTTACGCAACTTAGTTACCAAAGCCTGAAGCGCTGGCCGATTTCGGGAATTTATTCGGGCGGCAGTCGGGCAAACTGGGCTGAGATGGCCCGAGCCCGTCGCGGCTGAACTGAGGTTCAACGGCGTCAGCCATCTTTCTATTCTACATTTTCCCGAGTATCGGCAATACTCGTTATCGAGTCAAACATCAGGGTATATTCCAGCAATATAGTGTCTGTTATTTTACCATGCTGAGTTCTTCTCATGTCGCAGCTAACGCTCTTCTCAAAATAGCTGCCCTTTATGCTGCATTCTCCTTCGATTTCGTTTCGACTGCCGTTGGTCAAGCGCGCAGCATCCGAGATTGCCCGTTCTGGGAATGTAACTCCGATGAAATCAGGATTCTGGATGAACATTATAGCGGTCGAAATTATCAGGAGCGCTAAGTCAATGGAAATAAAGGAAAATATAGCCACCCACGTAAATTTTATTATCTTGACGCCCACACGATTTGGCTTTCCCGTTCGGTTAGCGATTTTGGCTGTCGGTAGCATATCCTTCAATTTGATAGATGAAATAAATTCGTTGTCACGCCCATAGTTCAAACCGGTGCGCCAATGCGTGACGGCGAGAATACCAACGCAGGGTCTTAGGTTTGTCCCTATTTCTCCAGATCGACAACCGGCTGTCAGGGCGCCCCTGGACGGGGCGGATTGGACGCCACGGGTCACGCCGCATCGTGAACCTTGCGGCTGTCGGCCGGTGCTTCGTCGCGTTCGAACATGCCGTAATCGCGGATGACACTGGCGATCCGCAGCCGATAATCGGCGAAAATGCCGCCGCGGCCGGCCTGCTGGGCTGCCCGGTGAGACTCGAGATTGCGCCACTCCTTCACCGCTGCCTCATCGCGGAAAAAGGAGAGCGACAGCAGCTTGCCGCGGGTCGTCAGGCTCTCGAAACGTTCGATCGAGATGAAGCCGTCGATCGTTTCGAGATCGGCGCGCAGCTCGCCGGCGAGATCCAGATATTTGTGGCGTTCGCCCATATAGGGCACGACTTCGAAGATGACGGCGATCATGGCAGCACCAGCTTGGCGTGAGGGGCGGAGACATTTTTGAGGAAGATGCGATCCTCCTTCAGGATGAAGCCTTCGCGTCTGGCAAATTCATAATTCTCGCGGCCGAGCGGGTCGGCAGCCAGCCTGGCGCGATAGGCTTCGTAGGCGGCGAGGCTTTCGATATTGTAGACGCCGTAAGCCGTCGTTGCCGATCCCTCATGCGGGCCGTAATAGCCGATCAGGTCGGCGCCGTTCTTCGGTATCGCCTGCCCCCAGTTGCGGGCATATTCGGCAAACGCCTCCTTCTTGAAAGGGTCGATCTGATAACGGATGAAGCAGGTGATCATGGGTTTTCTCCTTTGGCTCTTCACCCCTTTTTGCACATTGCCTGACGGCGATGCTTCGGTTACGATCGAAGTATGAAAGAAGGTCCAGACATTGCGCAGATCGGCGCGCTGATTGGCGATCCCGCCCGCGCCAACATGCTGGCGGCACTGACCGGCGGCCGGGCGCTGACGGCGACCGAGCTTGCCGGCGTCGGCGGCATCACCGTGCAGACGGCGAGCACCCATCTTGCCAAGCTCGAAGCCGGCGGGCTGCTAACCCAGCGCAAGCAGGGGCGCCATCGCTATTTCACCCTGGCTGACGAGGCCGTCGCCCGGCTGATCGAAAGCATGATGGGCTTTGCCGCCGGGCGCGGCCATCTGCGTCACCAGCCGGGACCGAAGGAGCCGGCGCTGCGCAAGGCGCGCATCTGCTACGATCATCTTGCCGGCGACTACGGCGTGCGCATGCTCGACAGCCTGATTGCCTCCGGCTCGATCGACGCGGTCGGAGACGGCCTGGCGCTGACGGAAAAGGGCGAAAGCGATCTCAAATGCATCGGCATCGATGTTAGCGACCTCAGATCGTCGCGCCGCCCGCTCTGCCGCTCCTGCCTCGACTGGAGCGAACGGCGCGCGCATCTGGCCGGCAGCCTCGGAAAGGCGTTGCTGTCAAGCTTCCTCGACAAAGGCTGGGCGCGGCGAACCGCCGAAAGCCGCTCGATCTTCTTCTCCCCGGAGGGCGATCGGCAGTTTCTGAGGCTTTTTCCGATTGATGGCTGATCGCTACCACTTCACGCTGAATCCGATCTTGGCGCCGTAAGCATTGCTGTCGCCGAAGTCCTTGAGGCTGGTGCTGGCAAAGGCTTCACCGTGGGCTGCATATCGCTCGTCAGACCAACTGAGCGAGCCGCCGAGGCCAAGACCGCCCCAGAGGGCCTGGTTTTCGCTGACGACGCTGGTCCCCGAGACATCGACATTCGAGCCGTCGAAGAAATCGTAATAGAGATTGGCGATGCCGTAGAGCGTCGAGTGGCTGGTCTTTCCGGAGGCATCCTTCCAATCGCTGTCAAAATCGGCCGAAATGCCGAGGCGGCTGGTCAGGCTGTCACCATCATCGAACGATACATCGGCGCCAAAGGCATCGGTGAAGCTGTCGAAGCGCACCGAGGAATAGGCGAGTTGCGCCTGCGGCGTCAGCGACCATTGGCTTGTCAGGGCAATCTTCTGTCCGGCTTCGATGCTGAGGCCATAACCGAAGCCGTCATTGCCGTTCGCAAGCGAAGTTTGAAGTGTCGAGGACTTGAGGTCGCTATCATACCAGGTGACGGCAGCCTGCGCATCGACGTAGAAGCCGCTCTTGCCGTACCAGGTCAAGGTGCCGTCAAAGCCATAACCCGTGGTGTCGATGTCGCCCTTGCCGAAGCGCGAGGAGATGTCGGCCGAAGCGGTGTTCATATGAAAGTTGATCCCGCCGATCAGAGTACCGGCCTCGCTTTCGCGCAGCATTCCGTCGACACCCGCCTGCAGCGTCCAACTGCTGACCTCATAGTCGGTGCCGGTGGTCGAGCTTTCCGGCTCGAAGTGTGAACGGTTACCGCCGATGCGGGTCTGGATTCCCGTGGCGGCGGTGTTGCCGTCCTGGTCTGCGGATCGATCACCGTCGAGCATCCACCCACCGGTGCGCTGGCGCAGCGTGCCGAACTGGTTGAGGCTTTGCAGCACGCCGGCATAGGCCTCGTAGAGCGGCACACCCGGCGCATAGATCGGCCCGATCGCGGCGCCCGCGGCATCGAGTTCGGTCGAACGGAGATACCAGTCGCCATCGGCAGGCGTGCTGACGCCGCCCTGGTAGAGGCGATAGGCATACGCCCCGCCGACCACGGCCTGATCACCTTCGAAGACATAGTCGCCGAGCAGCGAGAAGTTGCCGGCGGATATGCCGCCGACATCGATGATCTTGATGCCCTCGACCGTCTGCGCGCCGCCGCCACCGAGGTTGACGACAGTGACATTGGTCGTACCTGCCGTATTGCCCGTGACCACAAGGCGGTCCGACGGCGAGGCATCGCCGCCGAGGACCGTTTCGATCTCGAGCGTGCCGCCAGTGCCGGTATAGTTGCCCGCAATGGTCAGCGTGCCGATCGAATTGCCGGGTGCTACCACGCCGGCATTGATCACATCGCCGAAGATCGTGCCGGTGCCGCCGAGAATGCCTGTGCCCGATGTCGTGACCGGGCTGGTGATCGAGCCGTTGACGGCAAGCCGGCCGCCGGTCACGGTCGTCGCGCCGGTATAGGTGTTGACGCCCGACAGCGTCTGCCTGCCGCCGGTGACGGTCAGCCCGCCCGTGCCGCCCATAACGCCAGCGAAGGTGTCGTTGGCATTGGCGATCGTCAGGGTTTGGGCTCCGAGTAGGACGCTGCCGCTGCCGGCCAGGCTCTGGATGGTCGGGGCCGCGGCCGCCGAAACGTTAAAAGTGCCGTCGGCGACAACCCGGCTGGAATTGGCGATGGCGCCGGCGCCGGATAGCGCGAGGCCACTGCCGAAGTCGATCTGCGTCTCGCCGGTATAGATGCTGCTTGCCAGAAGGCTGAAGATACCGCCACCGGTGACACTCAGGCCGCCGACGCCTGAAAACCCCGACGCCGCGTCGGTTCCCACAGCAAAGCCGGCAGTATCTATCGTCAGCCCGCCGGCGAGCAGGTTTAGTTCAGTGCCGGAAAATCCGTTGATGAAGGTCGCATTGGCGGCCGTCGCGCGCAGAATGCCGTCGTCGAAATTGGCTTGGCTGGCGCCGGCACCGCCCCGCAATGTTTGAGTTCGGAGCGTGCCGCCGCTGCTAATGTTGAGGGTGCCCGAAGAGCTGGCGAAGTTACCTAGGACAGTGGTGCCCGTGTTGACCAGCCCGCCATTCTCAATGTTGAGTGTGCCGGTACCGAGAAAGCCGATATAAAAGTTGGTGGGGGTGATGTTCCACTGCGATCCTGATCCGGTGACGGTGGCAATTCCGGTGGTAAAGGCGGCACCGCCCACCCGGGAGCTGCCAGAGCTGGTCAGGGTGCTGCCATTTTGGATCGTTAGAACGCCGGGGACGGTACCGCCTTGACCGACTGTTAGCAACCCTACCGAAGCGCTGGCGGGCCCGGTTACGCCGAGGACGACCGGAGTGTTCCCCGGTGCACCCGCCGTACTGATGTTGACGGTTGTACCGACACCGGGAACGATTCCACCCGACCAGTTGCTCCCGTCTGTCCAGTCACTGCTTGTCAAACCGCGCCAGTCAGCGGCTTGGCCCGCCCCTGTGGACATCATCACCAACGCCACGCCCGAGACGCCCGCCCGCAGCCCGCGCAAATTGAAGGTTAGTCTGCGCACCTGGTTGCTGGCTCGCAATGCATCGCCCATCATCGTCCCCGGAATCGTTTACGGAACTATACGGTAGGTGAGGCGCAGAAGGATGACAACCTACCAGTTCAACTAAATGCTCCCAACGCTTGAACAATTCCTTGCCGACTTCAGACAAGTTGTAGGGTCTCGAAAGATCGACTCAGCCCGCAAGATCGGACCTGATCTCGATCCTGGGGCGTCCGTTCAGTTCAAGCAAAGCGCCACGCGACAGTCAAAAGTGCCGCCGGCGATGGGGTTGCGCCAACAATCGCAGCGCGAAGGCGGAGCATGGGCCTCCGGCGGTGCAGCCGCAACGATCTCGATCTCGTTCCAACGGCGCATTTTCCCTGCAGATCACATGCGAAGCGGATGCTGTGTATCGTACATCATTCTTGCAACCGTTTCGCGATAAAATGATCAGCAGAGTGAGATTGCGATGCGGCCCCCTGGTGCCGTCCCTCCCCCGACGACGAAGGAGCAGCCGGACGATCAACCCGAAGGCACGAGGTGCCCTCAGGAGCCAGTCGCTAACGATTTACATCTTTATTGGCAGGCAGTCGCAGAATCCGGCTTGTTTGTCGTCGTGCCGGAGGGGGCCGAATTGCCGGGTTGGCCTGCTTGCTGGCGTCGGCAGTCATCCGGGTCGCCGCCGGAGTTGTTCGCGCCGTTCATTCCTCCTGCGCCTCCTCCATCTGTCGACTTCGCGCCCGAATTGCCAGACGAATTGCCGGAACCCGTGCCGCCGGAACCGGAATCCGAGCCGCTACCGGAGCCGGACGCACCGCTGCTGCTGCCGGAACCGGATCCGGAACCACCGCTGCCGCCGGATTGTGCGATGGCGGCCGTTGTCAGGCCGAGTGAAAGCGCTGTTACTGCGAGCAGTCTCAGAAGCATTGGAATCTCCTTTTTGCTTCACCAGTGATGGTGGGCGAACCGGGATTCCTTCGATTTGTTCCGATGAAAATGCGCGGGATCTTGCCGTCTCATTACGCTCTCAAGCGCGCCGCTCGACCTCCCCGACCCCTCACGCACCTGTCCTCTTTTCATCTTCCTGCCGCACATGCGCCTGCGGCGCCGCGAGAGTGCGCGCCAGCGCCGCGTGATTGCTCTCGGCTTCACCGAGGCTGCTTTCATCCTCCTTGATTTCGCGCAGCTGCGCACCCGTCGCCGGCTCTCGTAGGTTACCCGGCGCTTAGCAGCCCTTCTTCCTCATCTTCTTTTCAATTTTGGCTCTCTTTTCGAGCCCATCCCCGACATGCTTTCCGCCGGTCAGACCATTATCCATCATCGCCTGCAGCTGCGCACAGCTTCGGTGCTTGCCCTTGGCAATGACGTCGGTGGATGTGAAGGCAAATAGCAGCGCTACGGCTGCCGCCGGTCGGACGAAAGCTGAAAGCCTCATTTCCCCTCTCCTCTTGCCCTGCATGCTACGCCCGAGCCGGTGAGCCCGCAATGAGGATGGTGTCGCGCCAGCCAGTAAATGCGGGTATTGCGAACAGCCGGGCGGGCGGGAGCGCGCTCCCATCAGGCTCGATCGTCAACCCTTGCGGCGAGGATCGGACCAAGGTCCCACGCCCATCCGACTGAGGGCCTAAGACAGGAACAGTGGGGTGAGAGCCAAGTTTGTCAGACAGCTATCCATCCATTCCGGATGCGACGGCACGTTAGAAACAAACGGAGGAATACACCATGATGAAGGCAACACATCTGGCCTTGGCGGCCGCCCTTCTGGCCGGCACGGCTGTTTCCGGCTTCGCCCAATCGTCAAGCACCGTCGGCACCGGCGGTTCGTCGGCTGGCGGCGGAACTGCGAGCAGCACGGTCGGTACTGGTGGCAGCTCTGCCGGGGGCACCTGCCCTGCCGGCGCAACCAACTGTAATTCCGGCTCATCCTCGACGCTCGGCACCGGCGGCTCATCGGCCGGCGGCGGCACATCGAGCAGCTCGGTCGGCACCGGCGGCTCTGCAGCGGGTTCCGGCTCCGGCTCTGGGTCTGCTTCGACGCTTGGCACCGGCGGTTCGTCGGCCGGCGGCGGCACCTCCAGCAGCTCGGTCGGCACCGGCGGCTCTGCTGCAGGCTCGGGCGATGCGAACTCGGCCTCGAGCGTCGGAACCGGTGCTTCGTCAGCGGACGGAGACAAGACCGGCAGTACAGTCGGCACCGGCGGCAGCGCTGCGGGAAGCTCTCACGACAATAAGGGCAAGAAGGGCTGTGCACCCGGACAGGTCAAGAAGGACGCCGCCGGCACCAAAGGCTGCTGACGATGTCGGCCGGCGCCTTTATGGCGTCGGCCAATCCCTTGGAGATAGACCAATGACCAACTTTTCCACAATCGCACTGGGCGCTTCACTCGCCCTGATCGCCGGACAGGCAATGTCCGAGGAGATCAAGCTCGATGACGGAACCACATGCACCATCGTCCAGTCCCAGGCGGGGGACATGTCCACCACCGTGACGGCTGGCAACGGACATGTTTCCTCATCGACCACGACCGGCGGCGGATCGAGCGGTTCGTCTTCGTCGTCGGCCTCCGCCGGTTCCTCGGCCGGATCGGGAAGCGTCGACAGCTTTTCGACGGCGAGCATCACCCGGCCTGACGGCACCGTCATTACCAAACGGTCTGACGGAACCTGTTCCGTCACCAAGCCGAAGAAATAGGAGATGGCAATGAAACACATCAACCTTATCGCAGCCGCCTCGATCGCGCTGCTCGCGTCGAGCCCAGCCGTTCTTGCCGAAGAGTGCAATGCGGCCGGAACGGTCGGAACAGGCGGGAGCGCTTCGGCCGGAGGCACGTCCGCCAGCTCGATCGGAACCGCAGGTACCTGTCGAACCGATAGTGGCACGACATCTTCGATCGGATCGGGCGGAAGTGCCGCCACCACCGACGGCAACGCGCAAAGCAAGACTCATATCAATGACAATGGCGATAAGCTCAAGGCGCAGACCAAGGCTCAGGCGGTGGACAAGGGAACGTTCAGCAAGTCCCGCACCAAGACCAGCACCGACGGCAGCACGCTGGATAGCACGACGCGCACGATGTCGCATGTCCCCGGCGAAAAGCCGGTGAAGAACACAACCAATCGGAAGATCATCCTGCCGGAAGAATAGTCGGATGGGGCTCGCGCATCGCAAACATGGACGAGCCCCACCCCTATCGCATCGTCGGCGCCGTGAGGTGCGGCACCGAGGCATCCGCTCGACGCACAAAGAGCTCAACCATTTGTCGAGAATGAAATATCAACCACAACCTGTTGTTTTTGCGCCGCTAAGCGACGTGGTAATGAGAAAATAATTAAGCATGTTCGGCTACTCTCACGTTCTAAATTAACGAGAGAGCCCTGTCATGGCGTCGATCCAGCATAAGATCATCATTGCGAGCATCGCAATTTTCGGATTGGCGGGCGGAGCCACGGGGGTCGGCATCTGGTCCGCCTCGACTCTTTCCGACAACAACGCCGACGTTGCCCGATCGGCACAAATTCTGCGCAACCACATGCAGGCCGACATGATGCACGACGCCATGCGCGCGGACGTGCTCGCGTCAATGCTGGCGTCCAATCCGGCAGCAGGCATCGCCGCTGACGCGGTGAAGGCGGATCTGGCAGAGCACGACGCGTCGTTCCGCGAGATGATCGACGCCAACAAGGCGCTTGCCACGGACGACAAGACCAAAACGATCCTTGCCAGCGTCGAACGTCCCCTGCTTGCCTATGTTGCAAGCGCCACTGACATCGTCGATCTCGCCGGCAAGGATCCCACCGCGGCATTGAAGGCGTTGCCGGATTTCATGGCGCAGTTCTCGACGTTGGAAACGGCCTTGGAACAGGCCGGGGACCAGATCACGGCGGCGTCGGACGATATTTCCAAGCACAGCTCCGAGATAAAAGCTTCGGTCGATATTGTTCTGAAAGCACTTCTGGCCTTGGCCGCGCTCTTCGCCTTTGGCCTCTATTTCCTGACCCGCAAGACCGTCACCAAGCCTATCCTTTCGCTCTCCAACGATATGCAAAGGCTCGCCGGCGGTGACACAGCCATTGCCTGCACCGGGATCGGCCGCACCGATGAAATCGGGACGATGGCATCGGCCGTCGAAGTCTTCCGCCAGGCGGCGATTGCCAACAAGCAATTCGAGCAGGACGCCGAGGCAGCCCGATTGCAGGGCGAAGCCGAGCGGATCACGGCCCGAAAGCAGGCTGACGAAGATGCCGCCGTTCGGCTGCGGGCAGCGACATCAGGCCTCGCTGCAGGCCTGAAGAGGCTTGCATCCGGCGATCTCGCCTTCCAGATCGACGAGCCCTTCGCTCCCGACTTTGAAAACCTCCGGCATGATTTCAACATGTCGATCCGGCAGCTCGATCAGACGCTCGGCGCGATTGCGACCGCCATTGCCGCGATCGACGAAGGCACGAGGGAAATCGCGTCCGGGGCCGGCGATCTGTCCAAACGAACCGAACAGCAGGCAGCCTCGCTCGAAGAAACCGCGGCAGCGCTCGACCAGATCACCGCCAATGTCTCGAACTCGAGCAAGCGCACGGACGAGGCACGCACTGAAGCGACCGATGCAAACCGCAACGCCGCCAAGTCTTCCGAGGTCGTGTCGCACGCGGAAGAGGCCATGCGCCGCATCGAGGCCTCGTCCCAGCAGATCTCCAGCATTATCGGCGTGATCGACGAGATCGCCTTCCAGACCAATCTGCTGGCGCTGAACGCCGGCGTCGAAGCTGCACGCGCCGGAGACGCCGGCAAGGGCTTTGCGGTGGTGGCCCAGGAAGTTCGCGAGCTCGCCCAGCGATCGGCTCAGGCGGCAAAGGAAATCAAAGGCCACATCCAGAAATCCTCGGTGGAAGTGGAAAGCGGCGTCAAACTGGTTCTCGACACCAGCCAGGTTCTGAAGGCAATCAGTGAACAGATTGCCCGCATTAATCAGCACATGGATGCAATCGCCGTATCGGCCAGGGAGCAGTCGACCGGCCTTGCCGAAGTCAACACAGCCGTCAACTCCATGGACCAGGTGACCCAGCAGAACGCGGCGATGGTGGAGCAATCCACCGCGGCATCCGGCCAGCTTGCCCAGGAAGCTGCCACGCTGCGCGAACTCGTTTCCCGGTTCAAGCTTCGGGCGACGGCGCCGACGCAATCTGTAGCTGGACGTCGGGGTGGGCAGCTGGCGGCCTGACGGCTGCTATCTGCTCGCCATTGTTCGTTCCCAAGTCAATCCGACACGACCGATCCGGCAACCGCCACGGAGCCGGGCGGCTGCCGCATCGCAGCCATGCTTGAGATCAGGTTGAGCTTTGGCCGGGCATCGTGTAAAGCCGCAGCATTCCCGGACAAGACCCAGACTTCCAGCCCAGACTTCCAGCAAGGCGTGAACATATGGACGGCTTCGACCTCATCATCTTCGACTGCGACGGCGTTCTCGTCGATTCGGAAATCATCGCGGCGGAAGTCGAATCCGGACTTCTGACCGAGGCCGGGTATCCGATCGGTGCCGAGGAAATGGGCGAGCGCTTCGCCGGCATGACATGGCGCAATATCCTGCTGCAGATCGAGCGCGAGGCAAGCATCCCGTTTTCGGCCTCCCTGCTTGACAAGTCGGAGCATCTGCTCGACCTCAGATTGGCGCAGGACGTGCAAGCCATTCCGGGCGTCGAATTCGCCGTCTCCAGGCTGGCAATGAAGCGCTGCATCTGCTCGAATTCCAGCACCAAGCGGCTCGACATGATGCTCACCAAGGTGGGCCTCAAGCCGCTATTTGCGCCGAACATCTTTTCCGCCAAGGATCTTGGCCCCGACCGCGTCAAGCCGAAGCCCGACATCTTCCTGCATGGCGCAAGCCAGATGGGTGTTTCGCCCAACAGGGTCGTCGTGGTCGAGGATTCCGTCCACGGCGTGCATGCGGCGCGCGCCGCCGGCATGCGCGTCATCGGCTTTACCGGCGCGTCGCACAGCTATCCCGCCCATGCCGACAAATTGACCGATGCCGGCGCCGAAACGGCAATCTCGCGCATGAACGACCTGCCCGGCGTCGTTGCCGCACTGGCGGCATGGGACAACGTTCTCTGAGGCGCCGGACTGCTGAGTTCGATACCAGGGGCTATGCAACGTTCACGACGCTCCGAGTCTATCGAGCCCATGGATCCTCCCGATTCAAACGCTGAATGCTCTGCCAGGTGAGCACGCCTTCTCCTCCCTCATCGCTGTGTCCTCAGGGCTTTGCCCGAGGGATGTCACAGGTATCCAGTGCGCCTAAGTCTTTGGGCGCAAGAGAACGCCTTCATCGATGAGAGTCATTCACGGCGCCGACGCGCCCTAGCTGGATTCCTGTGACGAGCACAGGAATGAGGCAGGTCGTGCATCCGTATCTCGGAAGCAGCCGCCGGAATAACTTAGCTGCTCTTCTTGGTCTTTGCCGGCTGGGTGTCGAAGCCGATATTGACGCGCACCAGGGCGCCGGAGCCGACCGGCATCGTGATGCCGTCCTTGCGGAAGACCACCTGCGTGCCCGGCGCACCCGGTGGGATCTCGGTCGGGAACTTGGTGACCTCGGAATAGAGCACGGTCTCGCCGTCGAGGACGGAGATGCGGATCGGCAGCGTCACGGGGCCCGGCGTGCCGGCCGGGCCGGTGATGAGGCGCAACTGGGCAACGACCGTCATCGTCAGGTTCGTGTCGTTCAGTGTGCACTGGCGGGTGTAATCGCCGAAGGAGGCCTGGAAGACGATCTGCTGCGGATCGTCCTTCTTGCCCTTGGCATAGGTGCGGAAGATCGCATCCTGGTCACGCATGAAGATCTGTGGGCAGGCGCCCTGGACGACGGGAGCGACCGTGCCCTGCGCCGTCGTAGCGGTGCCGATCGAGGGATTGTTCGAAGACGGGTTGGCGGGCGCCAGCGGCATGATCTGGGCGGTGCCGTTCGACTGCGTCGCCGGCGCCGACGACTTGCTGTCGCCGCCTATACCGAGCGAGTTGCAACCAGTGAGCAAGGCAAGAAAAGATGCGGAGACGATGAGACGCGAGACCTTGCCGAGCACCATATTCCATCCCTTGTGCAAGCGTTTCTTGGAGGCCCCATGTCTTTTTCGCGGGGCCTTTCATGACGGTTTGCGATGGTCTATATCAGCGGCGTAAACAAAAATCGATTGGGTAAGCGCCGTTTTGATGCACTTTTCGCCGCCGGATGCGGGCAACGTCAACAGCATATCCGCGATACCATGCCTGCAGGGCGGCCTCTTTTCGATTTCCAGCGGACCGGGCCACGGCGGCGCCCGGCCGGATTTCCTTCAGCGATAGATCAAGGATGACGAACGTGGACTATATCTCGACCCGCGGCGAGGCCCCTTCCCTCGGCTTTTGCGACGCCCTGCTGACGGGGCTGGCGCGCGATGGCGGGCTCTACGTTCCGCGCAAATGGCCGAGCTTTTCGAAGAAGGAGATCCGTGCGCTGCGCGGCAAGAGCTATCAGGAAATCGCCTTCACCATCCTGTCGCCCTTCACCAATGGCGAGATCCCCGACGACACGTTCCGGGCGATGATCGACGAGGCCTACGGCACCTTCCGCCATCCGGCGATCGCGCCGCTCGTCCAGACTGGGCCGAACAGCTTCGTCATGGAGCTGTTCCACGGTACGACGCTCGCCTTCAAGGACGTGGCGATGCAGCTGCTCGCCCGGCTGATGGACTTTGCGCTGGAAAAACGCGGCGAGCGGGCAACGATCGTCGGCGCCACCTCGGGCGATACTGGGGGAGCGGCGATCGACGCCTTTGCGGGGCGCGAGCGCACCGACATCTTCATCCTCTTCCCGCACGGCAAGGTCTCGCCGGTGCAGCAGCGGCAGATGACGACCTCGTCGTCACCAAACGTGCATGCGCTTGCCGTCGAGGGCAATTTCGACGATTGCCAGAACCTGGTGAAAGCAATGTTCAACGACGTGGCCTTCCGCGACAAGGTCCGACTTTCCGGCGTCAACTCGATCAACTGGGCGCGCATCATGGCCCAGATCGTCTATTATTTCACGGCGGCGGTGGCGCTCGGCGGCCCCGACCGGAAGATCTCGTTCACGGTGCCCACAGGCAATTTCGGCGATATATTCGCCGGCTACTGCGCCAAGCGCATGGGCCTGCCGATCGACCGGCTGGTGATCGCCACCAACGAAAACGACATCCTGACGCGGATGCTGAAAACGGGGCGCTACGACATGAAGGCGGTCAAGGCGACGAGTTCGCCGTCGATGGACATCCAGATCTCCTCGAACTTCGAACGGCTGCTGTTCGAAGCCTATGACCGCGACGCCTCGAAGGTGCGCGCGGCAATGGAAAGCCTCAAGCAATCCAACGGCTTCGAGATCGGTGCGCAAGCGCTTAAGGCGATCCGCCGCGACTTCCGCGCCGGGCGCGCCAGCGAGAGCCAAGTGGCCGAGACGATCCGCCAGACCCACGCCGAGACCGGCTATCTGCTGGATCCGCACTCGGCGATCGGCGTCTTCGTCGCCGCCAAGAAAGAAAAGCCGAATACGCCGATGGTGACGCTTTCGACCGCGCATCCGGCGAAATTCCCCGCCGCCGTAAAATCCGCCTGCGGTATTGACCCGGCGCTTCCGACGTGGCTTGCTGATCTGATGCACAGGGAGGAGCGTTTCCAGATCATCAAACCGGAGCTGAAAGCCGTTGAGACTTTTATCGGCCAGCATGCCCGCGGCGAGACGACAGCAGGCGCAGAAAGATAGCCAATGACAGTTGAGTGCACCCGGCTGAAATCCGGGCTGACAGTAGTCACAGAGACCATGCCGCATCTTGAAAGCGTTGCGCTCGGAGTCTGGATCAAATCGGGATCGCGTAACGAGACGGACGACGAGCACGGCATCGCTCATCTGCTCGAACACATGGCCTTCAAGGGCACGGCGCGGCGCACGGCCCGCCAGATTGCCGAGGAGATCGAGGATGTCGGCGGCGAAGTCAATGCCGCAACCTCGACCGAGACGACCTCCTATTATGCCCGTGTGCTCAAGGACTACGTGCCGCTCGCCGTCGATATCCTCGCCGACATCCTGACGGAATCAGCCTTCGAGGAAGAGGAGTTGGAGCGTGAGAAGCAGGTGATCCTGCAGGAAATCAACGCTGCCAACGATACGCCCGACGACGTGGTGTTCGACCGGTTCTCCGAGGTCGCCTATCGCGACCAGACGCTCGGCCGGGCGATCCTCGGCACGCCGGAGACCGTCGTCTCCTTCACGCCGCAGCAGATCCGTGGCTATCTCGGCCGCAACTACACGACCGACCGCATGTTCGTGGTCGCCACCGGCGCCGTCGAACATGAAGAATTCCTGCGCATGGTCGAGGATCGCTTCGCCAGCTTGCCGACGACCCCTTCCGCCCCGCCGGTCATGGAACCGGCGCGTTATATCGGCGGCAGCGTGCGCGAACCGCGCGACCTGATGGACGCGCAGATCCTGCTCGGCTTCGAAGGCAAGCCCTATCACGCCCGCGATTTCTACTGCTCGCAAATCCTCGCCAATATCCTTGGCGGCGGCATGTCCTCCAGGCTCTTCCAGGAGGTGCGCGAGTTCCGCGGCCTCTGTTATTCGGTCTATGCCTTCCACTGGGGCTTTTCCGACACCGGCATCTTCGGCATTCATGCTGCGACCGGCGGCGAAAACCTGCCGGAGCTGGTGCCCGTCATCGTCGATGAGCTGCACAAATCGGCCGATGCGATCCACCAGAAGGAAATCGAGCGCGCCCGCGCCCAGATCCGCGCCCAGCTGTTGATGGGTGCGGAAAGCCCGGCTGCCCGCGCCGGCCAGATCGCCAGGCAGATGATGCTTTACGGCCGGCCGATCTCCAATCCGGAGATGATGGAGCGGCTGGAAGGCATCACCATCGAGCGGCTGACCGACCTCGCCGGCCGGCTGTTCTATGATACGGTGCCGACGCTTTCGGCGATCGGTCCACTGGAACAGCTCGCGCCGATGGAAGACATCACTGCCTCGCTTTCGGTCCCGGCGTCGAAGACGCTGCAGGCAAGCCGCTGAGCCGACGTCGGTCCTGCCGGGAGTGATCGATGCCAAAATCGGTTTTTCGGTTCCTGCAGCGGCAGCCGGAAGCGGTGCAGCTGGAGAACGACAGATATCTCCTGCGCCTGCCGCGCTATCAGGATTTCAACCAGTGGCACCGATTGCGCGCCGACAGCCGCAAATTCCTGGAACCCTGGGAGCCGACTTGGCGGCGCGACGAGCTGACGGAGGGCGCATATCGTGCTCGCGTCGTCCGCGGCAAGCAGGAATATGCCTCGGGCCAGGCGGTGCCGCTGTTCATTTTCCTGAAAGACGACATGACGCTCGTCGGCGGCGTCACCATCGGCTACATCAGACGGGGTGCGGCACAAAGCTGCATGATCGGCTACTGGATGGGCGAACGTCATGCCGGCCAGGGGCACATGTTCGCCGCTCTTCAAATGGTTATTCCTTACATCTTCACCGGGCTTGAGTTGCACCGTATCGAAGCAGCCTGTATTCCAGATAACGCGCGCAGCATCCGTCTGCTTGAAAAAGCCGGGTTTCAACAGGAAGGCTATCTGCGCGGATATTTGAAGATCAACGGTCAGTGGCACGACCACGTGATGTTTTCACGTCTCGCCACCGATACGGATAAAGGCAGGAAAACCGACAGCCGATGACAAGAGACCGCATGCTGCCCAAGTCACCGTCCGGACGAATGATCGCGGTGATCGCAGCCCTTTTCCTGGCGGCCTTCGCCTTCGCGGCGGGCGTTGCCCAGGCGGCCGAACCGGTAAAAATTTCCCGTGACGATACCGCGCTCGACCTGACGGCGACGACCGAGATCTACGCCAACCAGGGCGAGGCCTTCCAGGTTTCGACGGCGGCCGGCGCCGACGGCATCCGTCGCCGCATCGAGGTCCGGGCAAGCTCGGAGAACCATCAGGGCGACTGGGCAGTGTTTGCGCTTGCCAACGTTTCGGAAGAACAGCTCGAGCGTGTCATCGTCGCGCCGCATTTCCGTCTGGTCAATTCCAAGCTCTTCTGGCCGGATCTCGGCTCGCAGCGCATCAGCGCGATTACGCCGAGCGAAGGTTTTGCGCTCGATCGGCAGCCGAGCGACGAAGCCGACGTCTTCCGCATCACGCTGAACCCCGGCGCCGTCATCACCTTCGTCGCCGAACTGTCGACGCCGGAGCTGCCGCAGATCTATCTCTGGGAACCGAACGCCTATAAGGACACGATCAACGCCTTCACGCTCTATCGCGGCATCGTGCTCGGCATTGCCGGCCTGCTCGCCGTGTTCCTGACCATCCTGTTCGTCGTCAAGGGCACCTCGATGCTGCCGGCGACGGCAGCACTGGCCTGGGCGGTGCTCGGTTATATCTGCGTCGATTTCGGTTTTCTCGGCAAGCTGATCAGCGTCGCCTCGGCCGACCAGCGAATATGGCGCGCCTGCGCCGAGGTGGCGCTGGCCTCGAGTTTCGTCATCTTCCTCTTCACCTATCTCAACCTCAACCGCTGGCACGCGCATCTCGGCTACGCCACGCTTGCCTGGGTGCTCGGCCTTGCTTTGCTCTTCGGCGTGGCGATCTACGACCCGTCGATCGCCGCCGGCATCGCCCGGCTTTCCTTCGCGCTGACGGCCGCGACCGGGCTGCTCTTGATCATCTATCTTGGCTTCAACCGCTACGACCGCGCCATTCTGCTGGTGCCGGCCTGGGCGCTGACGCTCGTCTGGCTGTTCGGGGCGTGGCTGACGGTTACCGGCCGGCTAGACAACGACATCATCCAGCCGGCACTCGGCGGCGGCCTGGTGCTGATCGTGCTGTTGATCGGCTTCACCGTCATGCAGCACGCTTTTGCCGGCGGCGCCTTCCAGCAGGGGCTGTTTTCCGATCTCGAGCGGCAATCGCTGGCGCTGACCGGCTCCGGCGACATGGTGTGGGATTGGGACGTCGCGCGCGACCGCGTCGTCACCATTCCCGACGTCTCGATCAAGCTCGGCCTGTCGCCGGGCACCATGCATGGCGCGGCGCGCAACTGGCTGCCGCGGCTGCATCCCGACGACCGCGACCGCTTCCGCGCCACGCTCGATGTGCTGCTCGAACACCGGCGCGGGCGGCTGAACCATGAGTTCCGTATCCGCGCCGAAGACGGGCATTTCCACTGGCTGCTGATCCGCGCCCGGCCGGTGCTCGGCTCGAACGGCGAGATCATCCGCTGCGTCGGCACGATCGTTGATGTGACCGAACAGAAGAATTCCGTCGAACGGCTGCTGCACGATGCGCTGCACGACAATCTGACCGGCCTGCCGAACCGGCAGGTCTTCCTCGACCGGCTGCAGTCGGTGCTGGCGCTGGCGCCTGGCGGCGACACGCTCAGGCCGACGGTGATGGTGATCGACATCGACCGTTACAAGCTGGTCAATGATTCGCTGGGCGTTGCCGCCGGCGACAACATCCTCATCGCGCTGACGCGGCGGCTGCGCCGGCTGTTGAAACCGCAGGACACGCTGGCGCGGCTTGCCGGCGACCAGTTCGGCCTCATCCTGGTTTCCGAGCACAATCCGGCCAAGGTCGCCGATTTTGCCGATGCGATCAGCAAGGCGATCATGGTGCCGATCAACTTTTCCAATCGCGAGATCATCCTGACGGCCTCGGTCGGACTCGCCTCCTGGGTCGACCGGCAGGAGAGCGCCACCGGCCTGCTCAGCGATGCGGAGCTTGCGATGTACCGGGCAAAACGGGCCGGCGGCAACCGCGTCGAGCCGTTCCAGCCGGCCTTCCGCGACTTCGGCACCGACCGGCTGCAGCTGGAAACGGATCTGCGCCGCGCCATCGAGCGCAAGGAATTGTCGATGGTCTACCAGCCGATCGCACGGCTGGAGGATGTCGAGGTCGCCGGTTTCGAGGCATTGATGCGCTGGGAACATCCCAAGCGCGGCAATATCCCGCCATCCGAATTCATTCCGATCGCCGAGGCCTCCGATCTTATCGGGCCCCTCGGCATGTTCGCACTGGAACAGGCGACCAACGATCTGATGAGCTGGCAGCACCAGACCGGCGAATTGCCGATCTTCGTCTCGATCAACCTGTCGAGCGTGCAGTTGCTCAATAACGAGCTCTATGACGATGTGCGTTCGGTTCTCGCCAAGACGCATTGCCAGCCCTCGCGCCTCAAGCTCGAACTGACGGAATCCATGGTGATGGAAAATCCGGAACAGGCCCGCCTCGTGCTGCAGAAGCTGAAGGAGGCTGGCATCGGCCTGGCGCTCGACGATTTCGGCACCGGATATTCGTCGCTCGCCTATCTCACGCGCTTCCCCTTCGACACGATCAAGCTCGACAAGACTTTGGTGCGCGACAGCAGCGACAAGAAGGCGATCGTGCTCAGATCGGTGATATCGATGGCACGCGAACTTGAGATGAAGGTGGTGGCGGAAGGGATCGAATCCAACGAGGATGCGATCGAGCTTGCCAAGATGGGCTGCAACTACGGCCAGAGCTACCTTTTCGGCCCACCGATCCCTTCGGAATCGGTGCTGCGGCTGCTGCGCGACCGCTTTCCGCTGACGAAACGGGCCTGAGCCGAGCGGCTGGTCGATTTCCTCGGTAGCGACAAAAGGCCGGCTTCGGCCCGAGGCGGACATCTGTTTGCTGTTGAAGGATGCGGCTGCCTTGCGCCCTCATCTCGGTCGTTGAAGTTTTCTGGGCTTTTACCGAAAGCAGACCATCGTCGATCCTCCAACGCGATGTTCCGTCGCAATTTCTAAGCACGGCGTTTCTTCCCTCCTGTCTGCCAGTCCCTGGCGATCGCCGAGGTAACGCTTCTCGTGAAATGAACGGTGGACAGGCGCGTGCAATACTGCTTGGCGTATCAATGGGGCGGAGTGGCTATTGACAGCGCCATAACATTCCTTTCATCTATGTTGTAAGACATCTTACATACTTCATGTGATGGAAAGGGAGGATTTCGATGAGGAGACTTTTGACATGGCTGGCACTTGGTGCGGCCGCAATGACGCTTTCGACGCAGGCTCAAGCTGGGGCGACGCTCGATCGGGTGATGGAAAAGAAGGCAATGGTCGTCGCCACCAACAGTGGCTGGCCGCCCCAGAGCTATCTTGACGACAGCAACCAAATGGTCGGCTTCGATATCGATGTTTCCCGCGAGATCGCCAAGCGTCTTGGCGTCGAGATCAGCTTCGAAACGCCGGATTGGGCGACGCTTACCGGCGGTCGCTGGCAGGGCCGCTACGATCTCGGCGTCGGCTCGGTGACACCGACCAAACCGCGTGCGCAAGTGATTGATTTCGTCGGCGTCTATTACTATAGCCCCTATGTCTACGTCGTGCACAAGGACAATAACGCCAAGACCGTCACCGACCTCAACGGCAAGGTGATTGGCGTCGAGACCGCGACGACCTCGGAGGATTTCATCAATCGCCGCCTGGAGATAGACGCGCCCGGCGTTCCACCGATCGAGTACAAGCTCGAGCCTGGTGAAGTGCGCACGTTCGCCGATTCCATGCTGCCTTTCGACGACCTTCGCCTCGGTGACGGCGTTCGCCTGTCCGCCGTTATCGCGCCGGAACAGACGGCCAGGAACGCGATCAAGAACGGCTATCCGGTCCGCGTTCTCGAAGGCGAATATGCCTTCCGCGAGCCGCTCGTCGTGATCGCCGAAAAGGTCGACCCGGACTGGACCGCGAAGGTCGGCGACATCATCGCCGAGATGAAGAAGGATGGCACGCTCGCCAAGCTGACCACCAAGTGGTACGGCAAGGACTATAGCGCAGATTGATTTGCGGCGTCGCACGGGCGGCTTTGCCCGCCCGTGCCTTCCATTTCGAAGAGCATGCAATGTCCTACCCCGATACGTATTACAAGAGAACCATTGCCGAAGATCGGTCGCGGTCTTCCCTCTCTGGGCCGGAGGATTGCGACGCGGTCGTGATCGGCGCAGGGCTGGCTGGTCTGACAACTGCGCTGCAACTCGTCCGCGCCGGCAAGAAAGCGGTCGTGCTGGAAGCCGAGATCGTGGGCTTCGGCGCGTCCGGCCGCAACGGTGGTTTCGTAGCCCCCGGCTTCGCCACCGGCAGCGATGACATCGCCCGGACGGCGGGCAAGGATGCCGCCAAAAAGCTCTTCCATCTCTCGACGGAGGGTGTCGAATTCATCCGCGACACCATCCGCGATCTCAATATCGAGAGTGCAGCGCCGCAGCCCGGCATCACCAGTGTGTTGCGCCATGATGATGCCGCGTCGCTCAAGACCTACCGCGAGCAGTTGCTCAAAGACTACGACTACGAACTTGACTATCTCGACACCGAGCAGGTGCGGGCGGTGCTGAAGTCGCAACGATATTTTCAGGCGCTCCGCAATCCCAAAGCCTTTCACATGCATCCGCTGAATTATCTCCGCGCCATCGCCGCCGAAATCGAACGGCTCGGCGGCAAGATCTTCGAGGGTTCGGCAGCGATCTCGACCAGCCTTTCAGGCGCGGAGAAACGCGTGCGCACCGCCAATGGCGAAGTCCGAGCCCGGCACATGGTCTTCACGACAGGCGGCTACACCGGCAGCCTGGAGCCGCGGCTCCAGCGCGCTTTCCTGCCGATCGCGACCTATGTGATGGTCAGCGAGGAGGCGCCTGATCTGATCGCCAACGCGATCGCGACCCGCGATGCGATCGGCGACAACCGCCGCGCCGGCGATTACTACCGCCTTGTGGACGATGGAAAACGCATCCTCTGGGGCGGCCGGATCACCACACGCGCTGCCTCCACGGCCGGCGTCGTTGCTGAACTCCGCCGCGAGATGACCGGCACCTATCCGCAGCTCTCGGGCCTCAAGACAGAACTCGCCTGGTCGGGCCTGATGTCCTATGCCCGCCACCTGATGCCACAGATTGGCGAGGTCGAGCCCGGCGTCTGGCACTGCACGGCCTTCGGCGGCCACGGGCTCAACACCACCGCGATCGGCGGCAAACTCGTGGCCGAGGCCATCCTCGGCCAGAGCGATCGTTACAAGCTGTTTGCGCCATTCGGCCTGGTCTGGGCAGGAGGCGTCGCCGGCCTTGCCGCGGCGCAGCTCACCTACTGGAAACTTCAAGCACAGGACTGGTGGCGCGAACGCACTGCCTGAACGAAGGGACGCAGCGCATGCTGGCTCGACTCATTCTCACCTATCCTGATGCCATGCGGCGCCTCGGCGTGGCGCTGATTATCCTGGTGATTACGCTCGGCCTGTTCCAGCTTGGCGTCAGTTCGCATTGGCTCGGGTATATGCTGCCGTCGAGCGCGCCATGGGTGACCGATAATCCGCTCGTCAGCCGCCTTGTGTCCTCGTTGCTGATCGCCTTGATTCTCGCAGCCAATTGGACGCTGCTGCGGCTCCTACCGCGCCGCTGGCAGATCATCGGCGTGTGGGTCGAACTCTTCGTCCTGCTAATGCTCTTCTTCTATTCGTTCAATCTTTCCTTCGCCTTCATCGCCAAGAAAATCGGCTTCCTCATCACCCAGGGCGTCACAACGACGCTGTTCATTTCGGCGATCTCGATCGCGGTCGCCACGGTAATCGCGCTGGCCGGCGCTATTGCCAAGCTCTCGCGCAACGGCGTGATCTATGGGCTTGCGACCTTTTACACTTCGCTCTTTCGCGGCCTGCCGCTGCTCATGCAGATCTACATCATTTATCTCGGCCTGCCGCAGGTCGGCTATGTCATCGGCGCGATACCGGCGGGCATCCTTGCCCTGTCGCTCTGCTATGGCGCCTATATGACCGAGATTTTCCGCGCCGGCATCGAAAGCATCGACAGGGGCCAGTCGGAAGCGGCGACCGCGCTCGGTCTCAAGCCCGGCCAGACCATGGCCCTGGTGATTCTGCCACAAGCCATGCGCATCATCATCCCGCCGACCGGCAACCAGTTTATTGCCATGCTGAAGGATTCCTCGCTCGTGTCGGTCGTTGGCGTATGGGAGATCATGTATCTCGCCCGCACCCAAGGACAGACCGAATTCCGCCATATTGAAATGCTGATCACCGCTTCCATGATCTATTGGCTGCTTTCCATCGGGCTGGAATATACCCAATCCCGCATCGAAGAGCGGTTCGGCCGTTTCAATGTCCGCTGAGACCTCCTTCATCAGGACACTCCAATAGGCGTGCCGCCGGTATCGCCGTTCTTGCCTTGCCGGTGGCGCTGCGACCCGGCACCGCCGAATTCAATATCGGCCACGTCGCCGCCTTCGTCTCGACGGTCGTCTTCGCACATTCGCTGCTATTGTTGCGACGCGCCAAGGCTGCGGAAAGCGATAAAGCACTGATTGCGACCCTGCTGGTGGTCATGACCCCCTTGAGCCTCGTGACAGCGCTCAGCAGCACCGGCCTCTCGGCCATGGATTTCAACCATACGGGCATTGTTGTTATCGCCGGCTTTTTGGGTCTTGCCGGCCACGTGCTACTGGTGCGGGCCTTCCGTGCCGGCGAGGCATCGGTCGTGGCGCCGTTTCAGTACAGGCAGATCATCTGGGGCTGCCTCCTTTTGCGGCACCGGTCGATCCCTACACGATCGCTGGCGCGCTGATCATCATTCTGTTCGGCTGGCTGGTACTCCAATAGGTATCACAGCGCCGTCGGCTTCTGTGGAAAGCCGCCGACATGGCTGCAGGTGAGCGCTGCCCGGTCTCGTCCCGCCTCGACCGCGTCCTGCAACGATCCACCGCCAACATGCACGGACAGAAATCCCGCGCTGAAGCTATCGCCGGCGCCGGTGGTGTCTACGACCTCGACCTGCATGATGCCCGTCTCTGCCCGCTCTTCAAGCGTCGCCGCCACCGACCCCTTCGCGCCCCGTGTAACCACTGCGACCCGAACACCGGCGGAAAGAAAGCGGTCGATCATCGCTTCGACCGCCGTGTCGTCGTCCTCGCCCGCCGAGCCAAAGGCGATCGTCAGGCCCTCAATGCCGAGATTGGCCGGGTCGGCGTTGACGGAGACATCCTGCGAGACACTGACACCGGCTGCAGCGAGCGTGTGTCTCAGCGCACCGCCATCATCCAGCCAACCGATATGGACGTGGTCCATGGTCTTCAGCGCGGCGATATCTTCTTCCGATGGCCGGTAGCCAGCGCAGACGCCGAAATCCTCAAACAGAAACACGCGCTCGCCCGACGGCAGGACCTCGATGTCCGTATGGGCAGTCTTGCCTAGCCGTTCCTGCATATGCGCCACAGCAACGCCATTCTCGATCAGGGCAGTTCGCGTCCGCCGGCCATCGAGATCAGGGCCGACGGCTCCGAGATAGAACGCCTCATGGCCAAGCTTGGCGAGATGTACTGCGACATTTACCGCATTGCCGCCAACAAGTGCCTCGCCGATCGACGGCGACAGGAACTTGTCGATGCAATTGTCGCCAACCGCTGCAATGCGAAGTCTCTTCATACAGGTCATCCCCGACAATGCCGCGCCTGCCTCTAGGAGCATTCGCGGCGCGCTGTCAAACTCGCATCAATAGTTGACCCGCTTATAATAGCGTCGCGTGGTCAGCGGATGATTTCGCATGACTTCGAGATGCGCGCTGATGCGTTCGAGCACCGTGGCGAGCAACGCTGGCGAGACCAGCCCGCGGACCTCGGGTGAAATGCCGGGCAGCGCAAATTCGGCCGTATCGAGCACGGTCAACCGGTCGGTATATTCAGGTGCGAAATTCTCCACCCGGTCGGCCAGTGGACGCAAGGCATCTTCGCCCTTGAACAGGATGACGGAAACGCCCTCCTCGACCAGTTCCAGCGTGCCGTGGAAGAAATCGGATGCATGCACCGGCCGAGTACGGATCCACTGCATCTCCTCGAGAATGCACATGCCGTAATAGAAGGCTTGCGGCCAGACATTCCCGGCACCGGTGATGATGTGATATTCGGCTCCGGCAAGCACCCTCGCAAAAGCCTCGGCCTTCGGCTCATAAGCGCGCTTCACTTCGAGCAGTAGCGCCGGCAACCTGTCGAATTCACCCGCGATCTGATTGTAGTTCTCGATCTCCCCGCGATGGCGCATGATCGAAAGCGCGATGAACAGCGATTGCAGATAGAAGGATTCGCAGGACGTATCGTCCTCGGCGAAGTTCACGAAGACATGATCGCCACCTTTGCCGATCGGCGTTTCCTCATGGCCGACCAGAGTGATCACCATAGCGCCGGCTTCCTTCGCCTTGGCGAGGAGTGCCACGCTTTCCCTCGTCGTGCCCGACAGCGAGGGTATGACGACGATCGATTTGCCATTCAGGTTTGCCGATCCGGTCAGGACCAGCTCGGCCGGCATGTCGAAAAAGACCGGAAACCGCGACTGGCGTAGCAGCAATTGGGCTGCCGGCTGCATCAGGATCGCAGCGCCGCCCGTTCCGAGGAAATGGATGTTTTCGGCACCGGCGGCCAGGCAATCGGCGATCACCCGGTCCAACCGTTCGCGCAGGGCCACCGCGCCGGACTGGATGCGGAGAAACCTCTGTTCGTCAAAATTCAGCATGCAAGCCTCCGTTCGCGATAGTGTCAGCGACTAACACCGACAATGTTGTAAGACAACTGACATCTTGATTTGGATGTGTCAATAACTCGACTGTGAATTTGCACTGGCTTTAGCAATACCCTTGGTTAATGCGACGCTGTCGGGACACCAGAAATTTGTTGACCACGCTGCCAATGTCAGACAAGCACATTCAGGACGGTAGAGAGGATTGCGGTCTTGGACGAGCCCTTGCGTGACAAACAGACCCTTGTGATCAAGCTGCGCGACAGGATCCTGGATCTCATCCGCGACGCGAGCCTGAAGCCCGGTGACAAGCTGCCAACCGAGGCCGAACTTACCCAGCGCTTCAGGATTTCCCGCCCCGTCGTCCGCGAGGCTCTCAAACTCCTCGAACAAGACAACCTGATTTATGCCGAACATGGCCGCGGCCGCTTCGTTTCGCCGATGTCCGCGGTGCAAGTCGATAGGCCGATTACGGTGTTCGAGAGCGTGACCGACATGGTCCGGCACTATGGCTATGAGATAGTCAACAAAGTGCTGTCCATTGCCGAAGAAGCGCCGGATGAGCTCGTCGCAAGGCAATTGCAGATGCGGGTCTCGGATCGCGTGATCCGCATCGAACGCCTGCGGCTCCAGCGCGATGAGCCGATCATGTACTGCGTCGATTACGTGCCGCGCAGCCTCATTTCCGCCCGTCTCTACGACATCGACTGGAGCGGTTCGCTGCTCGCGCTGCTCGAGGAGCACAAGAACAAGCCACGAATGTCGGCAGCGAGCGTATCCGCCGTCGTGCTGCCGAACGACGTTGTCGAGCGCAACGATCTAAGGGACTTCGGCCCGGCTCTCCTGATCACCGAAACCTGCTTCAATGCTGCCGGCATACCGGTGATCTACGCGATTGATTATCACCGAGGCAGCCACTTCTCGTTCAGCCTGGCGAGAAAATAAGGTTCAACGCAAAGTTTGAAGTGCAGGTTAAGAGACATCCTACTCAAAACGGTATGGGATTTTGTGACGATAGCTGCTCAAGACCTTGGCGCCGAGGACCGAAGCGTCCGCTTTCCGCTGACGAAACGGGCCTGAGCGGAACGCCCAGTCTCGTCGATTTCCTCGGTAGCAACAAAAGGCCGACGTCAGCCCGCGACGGCCACTGCTTTGCGCCCCCTTGTCGGCCACAGAGGGGATCTTTGCCTTCGCCCGGAAGCCGACATTGCGGTGACCACCTGGCGTTCATAGTCGCGCCACGACCGGCCATTCCCACGAGTTCTGTGTGCGTCACGCCCGACTTGCCCGAACGCTCAGCCACCGATCATGGGGCTTTCCGACGCACCGACGTACCTCGCTGACGATCCAGCCGGCGTCTGTGAGTGCGGACCGCAGGGCAGACTCGCGCCAATACGTCTCGACGTAGCGCCGCGGCGCTGCAGCACTGCCGTGCGAGGACACATCCTCGCCGTCGCCCTCTCTTACCGAGGCGTGCAATCGGCCACCGGTCCGGGTCGCCTCGGCAAGCCGTCCAAGCACCGTGCCGAAATCCTCGCGCGCGACATGAATCAGGCAGGCACAGGCCCAGATCCCGTCGTACGGCGTGCCGGGACGCTGCGGGTCGGCCAAGTCATCGGTCAGCGGGTCCAACAGGTCGGCTTCGAAGCCACTTTCGCGAAGCAGTTCGACGAAACCCTTTGCAATGTCGGTGCGCCGGACGCTCATTCCCCGCTTCTCAAGCTCAAGTGCATCTCGCCCGCCACCGCTTCCGATCTCCAGCACCCTGCCCGAGCCGCCTAGCTCGGTCACGAACGCATCGATCTCTGTTGCGACCCATTCGGGCATCGCCGCGGCCTCCGCAGCGTACTCCGCCGCAACCGTATCATAGGACCGCACGGTATCCAGGTCGGTGCTCATCCTAGCGCTCCTCCTTCAAGACAAGAGACCTGATGAGCGAGAGGCCCATCAGCCCGTTGCGCCCTTCACACTTCGGCAGTGGGTGACATCGCAGGCGATTTGCTTCCGAACTTTAGCAGAAATGCGGTCAGAGGCACCACCGACCGAGCCAATGCTGCCGGGCGGCAAGGCGCCCTCATAATGGTCATCGAGCCACCCTTCGCTGCTGCTGCAAAGCGGACATGACGCAGTGACAACGCGGGTCGCGGTTGCGCCAAAAGCCGCCATTCCGCCCCATGCGGGTGATTAGATTACGAATTCCCCGTCGTACGTCTGTGGCTCGGGAACGACCGTAACCTCCACCGGCACGATCCAATTGGCCGCGTAGCTCTCGCAGTCGGAACGCTGGAGCTCGGGCTGCACGCACCCCGCCCCATCGATCGCGCGACATCGCAGTATATATCGCCCCACTTCTTCAGGGGTCCACATGTACTCCCACAAGCGCCATGCAAAGGGGCGTTCTGTTTCGAGGAGCCTTCCCTCGCGCCAGCCCCTGCCATCTCCGGTGCAGACCTGCACCTGCCGGATAGCAGCCTCTCCGCTCCAGGCGGCTCCGAAAATCCGGTACGGTTGGCCGGCGATGAGATGCGCCCCCTGTACGGGACGCGCGATCTGCGCTTTGACCTCCATCTCCGCGAGGGGGACCAGCCTGGGTTCCCCGAGGCTGCTCTCCCAACGGAAATAGTCGCGCGCCTGCCAGTAGCCAAGGAAGGGTTGCTCCACAACCGTGATATCAGTGATCCACTTGACCCAGGCCATGCCGAACCAGCCGCCCACGACCGCGCGTAGCGGGTAGCCGTGATCGCGCGTCAACGGCTCCTCGTTCATCGAATAGGCAAGGATCGTGCTGTCAGCGATGGCCTTCTCAAGCGGTAAACTGCGCGCAAAAGCGATGGGGCCGGGAGAAGCCGTTTTCTTGTTCATGTCGACGACGCCGCTGTCGGCGCCCGCGAGCAGAACCTCACATGCGGTTCGCTTAACGCCCGCCATTTCCAAAATCTCGCGCAGAAGAACACCTGTCCACGCGGCATTGCCGACGGCTCCGTTCTGCCACTGCAACCCCTCCTTCGGCGGCTCATAGTAGACGCGCCCGTTGCCTGCACACTCGACGACGGCGGTGAAAGTCGTGCTCCGCATCGCCTTGATGCTGTCGAGGTCAAGTTCGATCGGCCGCTCCACCGCCCCGCCAACGCGCAATCTCCAGTCTCGCGCATCGAGGTCCGGCGACGGGAAATGGTTTCGCACGAAGAACAGCTCGGTTGGGATCAGCCAGTCGGAGAGCGACGCAAACGGAGACTCGATGTTCGGTGGGGATTTCTGTCGAACGATCAGACTGGGTTGCTGTGGTGTCGGCATCGTCCTCGTCTCCCCTTTCAAGAGCACAACGTCGGCTCTCGGTCGCGCGAATTCCGGTACGATCACACCGCCCCTCGCAGTGCGTCTGTCGCGTTCCGCCTTCGGGCCGCATTCTAGAGCAATTCCAGGAAAAGTGCGAAGCGGTTTTCCGTCCGGAATTGCGTAAAAACAAAAGGATAGAGCGGTTCTGCGCTTCCGTTAAAAGCTGAACCGCTCTAGCACATGCCGCACGTTCCTCGGATCGACCTCGAACGTCAGCAAAGGACCCGAATGCTGCTATGGGTCCCACGTCTCTTTCGCGCCCGCTTGTCGTTCAGGCACTGCCGCTGGAGAAGACCAGCAACGTATTGTTGGTAGGCATCTCGATCGTCTCGCGGAGATTAAGTCCAGCGGCCTCACCCACTTGTTCGAGATCAGCGATATCACGCACCCCCCAGGATGGGTTGCGCTCCTTTAGAGCCGCGTCGAAAGCAGCGTTCGAGGGGGCGTTGTGTGCCCCGTCGCGCATGAATGGGCCGTAGAGAAGAAGAAGCCCACCAGCGTGAAGCAAACGGCCAGCTCCTGCGAACAATCCTAAGCTTGCCGCCCAAGGCGCGATATGGATCATATTGATCGACACGATGGCGTCATAATGCCCCGTTTGTTCGACGCCCCATTGTCCTGAGCACACATCAATATCCCGCGGTGCCAGCACATTCTTCAGCCCTGCGAATTTGATCCAGCTAGACGTGCTGGTGCGGGCGTCGGCATCCGGATCGCTCGGCTGCCAGGTGAGGTTGGGCATTGCTCCCGCAAAACACACGGCGTGCTCGCCGGTCCCGCATCCAATCTCCAGCACGGCGCCACGTGTTGGAAGGACACGTTTTAGGACCGCGACGATCGGCGCCGAATTTCGCGCAACGGAAGGTGAGAACATGCGCTGGTCGGCGCTTATGTCGCGCTGTTCCAGCGCAACAGGTGAACGGTCCTTCTTCTCTGGGGGCATTGGCCGAATCCCCTTTGGGCGATGTCTCCCACCTTATAGCTGAAATGATGGGACAGAAACCAAGGATTTCGGACTTACGAAGGGGGTCGCCGGCGCGTGCGTTCGGCCGAGGGCGACCGAACGTCCACTTCGCGTCAGATCACGTGCCCGCCAGGCTCAAGATCTGCTTTCGAAAATCGGAGCCCGGAAGCCGACCGACGGCTTTCGTAAGGACTTGAAGTTAGCTATCTCAAGCCGGAAAATATCTGGAATGTTGAGGAGCAGGCATGACGAAGCATCACATCTATTCCATCAGCGTCGCGAGCGTCTATCCCCATTATGTTGCCAAGGCAGAGAAGAAGGGACGCACGAAGACAGAGGTCGATGACATCATCTGTTGGCTGACGGGGCATAGCCGGCAGAGCCTGGACGATCAGTTGGCTGAGAAGACCAACTTCGAGGATTTCTTTGCGCAAGCGCCACAGATGAATCCCTCCCGATCGTTGATTACGGGCGTGATCTGCGGTGTCCGCGTGGAAGAGATCCAAGAAACGACGATGCGGGAAATCCGCTATCTGGACAAATTGATCGACGAACTCGCCAAGGGGAAAGCGATGGAGAAAATCCTGCGGAAATAGCCCGGAGCCGTGTCGCGGCAGCGCGCGCTCACCCGCGGCACGCGCGCAGAATCCGGCACCGTCTCGTCCAGGAAATGACCAATGATCACTGGCGCGGAGCGAGGCCATCGAGCAGGAAGTCGAGGCCCTTCCTGAAGGCGCCGTCCCAATCATTATCCAGCAGCAGACGAGAGCGTTCGATCGTCGGGTAGTGCTCGCTCAGACCTGTCAGGCGCTGCTGCGCGGCCGCCCTGTCGTCGTTCGAGAGGTCGAAGTTCACCCGGGTGATGGTCGCGCCGATCACATAGTTCCAGAGCGACCAGATCGCGACGTTCACCCTTCCCTTTTGTGAGTGGCCATTGACCAACGGCCTGCGATGTGCGCCACTCATTGCTTGCACAAGGAAAATCCCATGCTCAAATTTCTGCTCGCCCTGTCGATGGGTGTTTTTTGCGTCTCGCCGCTTCAGGCCGGCGACATCACTCCCGTCACCAAGAGCTGCGAGCCGGGGGCAAAACAGGCGCAATGCGAGCGATGGGTCCAGGATATTAAGAAAGCCGTCGAGCTGGCCTATAAAGGCGACCACGGCGCGCAGGAGACGGTCGCCTTCTGCCTGTCCACCGGTTGCCATGGTGCCGTCGCGATCGACAAGGTCGGGTCCTGTAGCTGGCATCTCGTCATTGCCAATTCGGGCGCTGCGACAGTGCTCGACGCTTCCAATCTCAGGAACACTTGCCGGCCGATGACGCCGGCTGAGAAAGACCAGGCCCGCGCCTCGTCTCGCGATCTCGTCCAGAAGATCTACAAGCGCCCGATGGTCGCGACCGACCAAATGTAATCTGGTTGGGGTGCCGGCTCGCGGCGCAACGTCTGCTGAAAATAAATCTCGTTGCTCTCCCGGCTTTCGCCGCTATTCTCCACCCAAAGAAAATCGGGCCAAAGAAAATAGGCCCAAAGAAGATAGGGAGGACGACTGATGATCCTGCACTGCGTATTCCTGCGGTTGAAGACCGCGATGACGAGCGAAGACAAGCAGTCGCTGTTTGCGGCGATCGTCGCCCTGAAACAGGTCATTCCCGGCATATTGGACATTAAATACGGGCCGAATGTTTCGCCCGAAGGTTTGCATGGCGGCTTCGTCGACGGGTTTGCCGTGACCTTCGAAAGCGCCGAGGCGCGCGACGCCTATCTCATTCACCCCGAGCATGTGACGGTGGGCGAGCGCATCGTCTCGTCGACGGATGGAGGCCTTGCCGGCATCCTGGTCTTCGACCTCAATTTGTGAGGGGCCGCAGGATAGGCCTGCGGCCCTTAATCCTCAGCTCGATTTCGCCATGGCGGCGGCGAGCTGATCGACATTGTATTTGAACATCTTCTCATAGGTAGGCGCCGGCCCCTTGGCGTCGGAGAGCGATTCGACATAGAGCTCGCCGCCGGGCTCGGCACCGGTTGCCTTGGCGACCTGCTTGACCAGGCGCGGATCGTTGGAATTCTCGAAGAAATAAGCCTTCACGCGCTCGCCTTTGATCTGCTCGATCAGCTTGGCGACATCGGCGGCCGAGGCCTCGCTTTCCGTGGACAGGCCAAGCGGGGCGAGGAAGCTGACATTATATTCGCGGCCGAAATAACCGAAGGCGTCATGGCTGGTCAGCACCTTGCGGCGATCGTCGGCCACCTTGTCGAATTTCGCGTGGGCGTAGGCGTTCAGTTCATCGAGCATCCTTGTGTACTTCTCGGCATTGGCCTTGAAGGCGGCGGCGTCAGTAGGGTCGGCCGATGACAGCGCCTTTTCGATATTGGCGACCCAGACCTTGACGTTGACGGGGCTGTTCCAGACATGCGGATCGGTAATCTGTGCGCCGTCCTCTTCCATGGTGCGGGTGTTGATGCCTTCGGAAACGGTGACCGGCTTGCCCTTATAGCCCGAGGCGGTGATCAGCCGGTCCATCCAGCCTTCCAGTCCCTCGCCGCTGACGAAGGTAACCTGCGCTGCGTTCAAATTCTTCGCATCGGCCGGCGACGGCTCGAATTCATGGGGGTCGCCGTTCGGCACGACGAGGCTCGTTACCTCTACGTGTTCGCCGCCGACCTGCTTGACGACATCGGCAAGCACGGTGAAGGAGGCCACAACCTTCAGCGTTTCGGCGGAGGCGGGCATGGCCGACAGCGCCATCAAAGCGGGGATTGCTGCGGAGAGAAGCAGTCTGTGCGATGTCATCGAAGTCTCCTTGGGATCAGCCCTTCAAATGCGGGCGGGGGAAGAAGCGCCGGGCCAGGCCGGAAGGCGCGAAAAGAATAGAAAAGCCGTAGAGGATCGCCGCCGTCATGATGATCGTCGGGCCGGAGGCGAGCTCGAGATGGTAGGAGGCGATCAGGCCGAGATAACCGGAGGCGGCGGCACTGGCGGCAGCGATCGCCATCATCACCGGCAGGCTGCGCGACCAGAGCTGGGCGACAGCCGCCGGCAGCATCATCAGGCCGACCGCCATCAGCGTGCCGAGCGCCTGGAAGCTGGCGACGAGGTTCAGCACCACCAGCAGCAGGAAGAGCAGGTGATAGACCGACCCGCGCCCGCCGACGGCCCGCAGAAAACCCGGATCAAAACATTCGGCCACCAGCGGCCTGTAGATGAAGGCGAGGATGACGAGGGTCAGCGAGGTGATCGCGCCGATCAGATAAAGCGCAGAGGCATCGATCGCCAGGATGGTGCCGAAGAGCACATGCAGGAGATCGATATTCGAGCCGCGCAGCGAGACGATCAGCACGCCGAGCGCCAGCGATGCGAGATAGAAGCTGGCAAAGCTCGCATCCTCCTGCAGCACGGTCATCCGGCTGACGGCGCCGGACAGCAGCGCTACCGACAGGCCGGCGATGAGGCCGCCGAGGCCCATCGCCGTCAGCGACAGCGAGCCGGCGACGAGGTAGCCGATGGCGGCCCCCGGCAGCACGGCATGGCTCATGGCATCACCCATCAGGCTCATGCGCCGCAGCATCAGGAAGACGCCGATCGGGCCGGAGCCGAGCCCAAGGCAGAGGCAGGCGACGAGCGCGCGGCGCATGAAACCGTAATCGGCAAAGGGCGCGAGGAACAGATCGTAAGCCGTCATGCCGCCGGCGCCTCTTCAGGTGCACAGGCATTCGCATCCTCATCCCAGCGCTCGGCCATGGCGCGGGCCTTGAGGAGATTGACGGAGGACATGACGTCTGCGGTCGCACCCCAGCCGACCAGTTCGCGGGCGAGCAGCAGGGTTTGCGGGAAATGGGCGCGAACCAGCTCGAAATCGTGCAGCACGGCGATCACCGTGCGGCCTTCGCCATGCCAGCGGGTGACGATATCGACGAGGTCCCTGGTCGTGCGGGCATCAATCGCCGTAAACGGCTCGTCGAGCAGGATGATGCCGGCATCCTGCAGCAGCAGACGGGCAAAGAGCACGCGCTGGAACTGGCCGGCCGAGAGTGAGCCGACATGGCGTCGGCCGAAGCCTTCGAGCCCGACGGCCGAGAGCGCCTCGCCTGCCCTCTTCACCTCGGCGGGCGCGATGCGGCCGAAGGCGCCGGTCTTCTTCCAGGCGCCGAGCATGATGGTGTCGATGACCGAGATCGGAAAGCGCCGGTCGATTTCGGCCGCCTGCGGGAGATAGCCGAATTCAGCCCGCCCCAACCGGTGCTCGACCCTGCCTTCGGCGGGACGAAGCTCGCCCATGATCGCCTTCAGCAGCGTCGACTTGCCCGCCCCGTTCGGCCCGGCAATCGCCGTCAGGCTGCCCGAGGCGAAGGCGCCGGAGACATGATGGACGGCGGGGTGCCTGTTATAGGCGACGGTCAAATTCTCGAGACGGATCAGCGGCGTCATGGCAAGAGAACCGCCCAGTGGATCGCCAGCCAAAGCACGGTAATGACCAGCGCCATGCCGATCACCCTAGAGAATGCCGACTGTCCCAGCAGGCTGACGGAGGGGCGGTCGGGGCTCGGGGGCATGGCGCATCCTACAATGTAATAACATTACGGTTATGTTATAACGAATGCGGCGAGATTGAGGCGGAGGCTTGGCAATTGCTCACACAATTGAAAAGGGCGACAAACGGCCGCCCTTTATCTGTGAGGATGCTCGTCGATGCAGCGCTCCGCTGTCCTTGCTCCAGAAGCCGCCCCACCCTCCGTCTTCCTCGGGCTTGACCCGAGGATCCACTCTCGCCTCCATCAGCGGGGCATGGATCCCAGGCTCAAGGCCTGGGATGACGGAGGCTTGGGGCACGTTTCTACCAAACTCCCCGCCGGCACATCAAAAGCGATAGCCGCTACATGCCGAAAACGACTGTGGAAATCCCGATCCTGGGCAAACGGCCCCTTAGGCCCATACCCTAAGAGCCCGTTCCATCCGGTCGGCGGCGTAGGTGACGATATAGGCGATCACCATGTAGATGACGACCGCGATCAGGAAGGCTTCGAGGTAGTAGAAGTTCAGCGCCGCGGTCAGCTGCGACTGCGCGAAGATGTCGACGACCTCGATCGCAAATCCCAGCGACAGCGCCTTCATGATTACCATGATCGAGTTGGCAAGATCCGGGATGGCCGCGACGATCACCTGAGGAAGCATTACCCGGCGGAACAACTGGCTGCGCTTGTAGCCCAGGGAATAGGCCGCATCTGCCTGACCGTTGTCGAAAGAGTTGAGTGCGCCCTTGACGACTTCCGCCTGGAACGCCGCGACGCAGGCGGTCAGGGCGACGATGAGCGTGATCCAGTTCGGCGTCGAGTGACCGTTATAGTCGATGCCGACGAGCGAGGTCAGGAACTGCAGCGTCGGCGGCAGGCCGTAATAGGCGAGGAAGATCACGATGACCATCGGAACGCCCTTGAAGACGACCTTGTAGGCGACGACCAGTTCCCGAAGCAGCGGGACCCGCCGATATTCCACCATCGCGAAAAGGCTGCCGACGATCGTCGAGAAGACGAAGATTCCAAGCGCCATGGCGAGCGTCACCGGGACCGCGCCGAGGATGTCCCAGAGATCGGGAAGAAGGACTTCGGAATCGAACATGTGATGACCTCCTATTCGATCAGACGCTTGCCATCATGGTGGCCTTGGCCGGTGCGGTGTTGGGCGCGAATTTTGCGTTTCGCGTTTCGAAAAAGCGCACGACGATCCATGCGACAAGGCATAGCAGCGAATAGATCACTGCCAGCACAAGGTAGGTCTCGAACTGGTACTGGTTGTAGTCGCGCTCCATGACGAGATGGGCGGTCGCCATGACATCCGCGGCGCCGATGTACATCACCAGTGCGACGTTGTGGATGAGGTAGATGATCGAGTTGCCGTAGCCTGGCAGGGCGATGTGCACCGCCTGGGGTCCGACGACCCGAAGGATCTTCTGAAGGAAGCTGTATCCGAGGCTGTCGGCGGCGTCGTGCTGGCCGCGTTCTACGGCGAGGTAGGCTGGCCGCAGAACCTCGGAAAGATAGCCTCCATGGTAGAGGCTGAGGCCGACGATCGCCGCGACGTTCGGGGACACGAAGTCCTCGACCTCGAACAGAGCGACGACCAGCGGCAGCCCGTAGAAGGCGACGAACAGTTGGAGCACGACGGGGACGCTCCGGGCATAGGAGACGTAGAGGTCAGCCAGTTGGCTGAGAACCGGTATCCTGCGCACCCGGAACGTCGTCGCAATCAAGGCCAGCAGGAAGCCGGCGATCATGGCCGTGAACGTGATCGCAAGCGTCAGCGGCAGCGCCTTGAGCAGCTCAGGGATCATGATGGATAGGTCCACTTCGGAACACTCCTTGTTTCAGTCTTGGCCTGATCGCCGATCGTTGCCGGGCGTTACTTCATGTAGGTGGTGATGTCCTCGCCGAACCATTTCTGCGAGAGCTTTGCCAGCGTGCCGTCGGCCTTGAGCTCCTTCAGAGCCTTGTCGATGTCTGCGGAGAGCGCCTTGTTCTCCTCGGAGCGATGGATCAGGACGAAGGTGTTGTTGATCGCGACCGGCTCGCTCGCCTTGACCTCGAGCTTCTGCTGGTCGATGACCGTCTGCTCGCCGAGGTTCGACGGCAGAACCAGCGCGTCATATTTGCCGTTCTCAACCTCTTTCAGGCGGTCCGGATAGGGAATGCCGGCGCTGGATGCGGTGATCTCGATTTTAAAGTCGGGGTTCTTTTCCTGCCAGGCAGTGGCGAACTTGTAGATGCCGCCGCCGGCCGTCACGGGCACGATCTTCTTGCCGACGAGATCCTTCATTTCGTTGATGCCGCTGTCCTTGCGGCTGTAGATCTTGATCAGGCTGGCGCCGATCGGGCTCTCCGGAAGGAGGAACTGCTTTTCGCGAGCGGGCGCCCGGTAGTAGCCGCCGGTCGCGATGTCGTACTTGCCGGTGGCGAGGCCGGTCTCCTGAGCGATGTCGGCAGCACCCTCCATGACGAATTTGTACTGGGGCAGCTTGGCGTTGATCGCCTTCAGGACGTCGGGCTCGTAACCCTGCGGCTCGACGCCGATGGCACCCCAGGAGAGCGGCTTGGATTCGGCAGCCGTCGCGATCTTGATGGTGCGCACGTCCTCGGCATGCGATAGGCCCGCGGTTGCGAGGGCAAAGGCAACGCCGGCGACAGCGAGGCCGAAGGTGCGGCGGGAAGTCGACTTGATGGAAGACATGTCAGGCATCCTTTCTTTACTGGATGGAGTGTTCGGAATTCAGGAACTGGGCAAGGCGCGGATTGGAGGGCGTGTCGAAGATCTCGGCAGGGCTGCCTTGAGCGGCGACGACGCCCCGATCCATGAAGACGATGCGGTTCGAGATATTCTTTGCGAACTGCATCTCGTGGGTGACGAGGAGCGAGGTGATGCAAGATGACGTGACGTCCCTGATCACCTTCAAAACCTCGCCGACCAGTTCGGGGTCGAGCGACGACGTCGGTTCGTCGAAGAGCATGACATCCGGCTTCACGGCCAGCGCACGCGCAATGCCGGTCCGCTGCAGCTGGCCGCCGGAAAGCTGGGACGGGTAGCTGTCGATCTTGTTCGAAAGGCCGACCCGCTCAAGCTCCTGCAAGGCGATCGAACGCGCCTCGTCCTTCGACTTGCGTTGCACGACCACGAGCGGATCCATCACGTTCTGAATGACGGTCATGTTCTTGAAGACGTTGAACTGCTGGAAGACCATCGCCGTCCGCAGCCGGATCGCCTGGACCGCTGTGTTGTCCGGTTTCCGGTAGTCCATGCTGACCTGATCGAAGGCGATCGTGCCGGAGGCCGGCTTGGCCAGATAGTTGATGCACTTCAGCAACGTCGTCTTGCCGGTGCCGCTGGGGCCGATGATCGACACCACGTCGCCGCGGTTCACCGAAAGATCGACGCCGTTCAGGACCTGCGTGTTTCCGTAGGACAGCTTTAGGTTTTTGAGCTCAAGCATTTCGGGTCGGTGTCCTTTCGGTAGATAGGTCGGAAAACGTCGCGGTCTCGTCGTCGGCCCACTCGTCTCCGAGCAGCTCGGGCGTGTCGAAGGCCTGGAGATCGGCGAAATGACGCTCGCGGTCGGCGACGAACAGCGCCCTGACGATGCCGCGCGCAAGCCGGTCTGCGCCTTCGCTGATTGCGGGAATGTCGCCCGTGAGCTTGCCGTGGCTGAGCGTGGCCGGGAAGTTGAAGCAGTGGATGCGGGCCAGCGCCGGGCAAGCGCCTGGCTCGGCCTCGAGGAACTCGAACGCCTCGCCGAGGTCGGGCGAGGTTTCAAGCTCGTCGTTTCGCATGTCCGCGGGCACCGGGAAGCGGTCGCGCCAGAGGCGGATATGCGATGCGACGGCGGCGAGTTCCGGCCGGTTCTTCAGGTCGACCCTGAAGCCGGTGCCGAAGATCAGGAAATCGACGGGATAGCTGCCTTTCGGCGTCGTCACAACGATATGGTCGCCTTGCTGCTGCAATCGATCGATCGGGCTTCCGAGATGAAGATGGGCCTGCGGGAATGCGCTGACACGCAAGACGCTCGGGCGCGGAGGCGGCGTCTGCGAGCGCATGGCGTAGTCGAGAAAGCGCCACTTCCAGTCATCCGGCAGACCGGCGAAGCCATGCACCACGCCCTGGCTGCCGATGCCGGTGAACTTGTTGATCCGTGGCAGGTCGGTCCTGCGCACGAACAGGTCAAGCCGGGCAGCACCTGCCTCGAGCGCGGTGGCGGCGTTGTCCATCGCCGAGGCGCCGGCTCCGACGACGCCGACCCGCTTGCCGCGCAATGCGGCGAAATCGATAGGGTCGGCGGTATGAGCCCAGAACTTGCGCTCGATGTCGTGGGCGATCGACGGTACGAAGGGACCGCCGAGGCCGTCGCGGCCCGTTGCCAGCACCACATGGCGCGCGATCGTGGTTTCGGACCGGTCGTCATGACGGCAGACTATGTCGAGCAGGCCGTCGGCGCGCGGACGAATGGCATCGACGGCGATCCCATTGCGCACCGGCAGGTCAAGCACGCGCCGGTACCAGACCAGATAGTCCATCCATGTCTCACGCGGCGCCCTGTCGAGCGCGATCCACGCATCGCGGCCATGACGCGCCTCGTAGTAGGCGCGAAACGTCAGGGCCGGCAGGCCCATTGCGGGCCCGGTCAGTTGCTTGGGGGAGCGAAGGGTCCGCATCCTGGCGAAGGTGACCCAGGGACCCTCGCTTCCGGCCGGCGCCTTGTCGAGAACGGTGTGGTTGGCGACGCCGAGCCGCTTCAGCATGGCGGAGGCCACGAGCCCGGCCATGCCCGCACCGATGATCACGACGTCGACGACCGCTTGGCCGTCGACGAGGCGGGGCGGAACCCAGGACTTGGCCGGCAGCTCCAGCCAGGCAAGGTCTTGGCGCAAGCGTGCCTCGAGCGCTTCAAGATTGTTCGGAAATGTCGAGAGATCGCTCATGACGGCACGTCCTCGGTCATCGGGCTACCGCCGTAGACGGTGTCGGCCAATGCTTCGACGCCGCCTGCGTCATGCAGCCGGCAACCGGGCATCGCCAGCGCCACGGCGCGCGCCGCATCGATCACGGCGGCGACCGTCGGGGTCAGCGGCATCGCGGCAGGCGAGATGGCGCCGAACAGGAAGGGGATGGTGTGGTCGAGGACGCGCATCACGATCCCCTCGAGCGGAACGCCGCAGACCGTCGCCGGCTCGACGATGGCGACGCCCAGTCCGGCCCGAACCATTGTAAGGGCCGTCAGCGAGGCGTTGACGTCGATCATCCGTTGCGGCGCCACACCCGCCCGCTCCAGGGCCTCGTCGATGCGATGCCGCAGGCGGTAGGGATTGGCGAGCGTGATGATGCGGCGCTCGGCGAGATCGGAGAGACGCACCACGTCATCATTGGCGAGCGGATCGCTGGCGGCAAGAGCAACGACACACGGCGCTTCGGCAATCCAGTGCACCTCGAGGCCGGGGTGCTCCAGCGGCAGGCTTGAGATCCCGAAATCCGCCGAGCGGGCGAGCACCGCCTGCACGACGTTCTCGGCCGCCAGCGCCTGCACATGGAGATGGCGCGGTATCAGATCCGGCGCGACGGCCGCGATCGCCTGCGGCAGAACGCCGGCCGCAAGCGACGGGGTGGCTGCGATCGTCAGCGAAGCCGGCTCATCGAGACCGATGGCGTTCGCCCGTTCGCGGATGTGGGCCAAGCTGGCAAGATGGCGCTCCACTTCGGCGTGAAAGAGCAGACCGCGCGCGGTCGGGCTGATGCGCGGGCCGCTTCGATGCAGCAGCGCATAACCGATATCGGCTTCCAGATCCTGGATCAGCCTTGTGACCGCCGGTTGCGACCGGCCGAGCAGTCGCGCCGCCCCGGTCACGCTGCCGGCGGACATCACCGCCGCGAAGGCTTCAAGTTGCCGGATATCGAAAGAGTTAGAATGCATAATGGACATCAAACACTCTCCTTCATGTCAGTAAAGCATGACAATTCTCATTTGACGACTGGCCGTAGATAAAAAATTCACATCAAAGACTGTTTAGCATTCCAGTTTGACATAATGAGAGGCCCGGCATACCTAGAGCTTATGTCCGCTGACGTATTGAGGAGCTTGTTTTGACACTCATCGAAACTCTTGCCTCTGTGAGGCCGGATTCCGCGCTCGCGGAAGCCATGGGGAAACGTGCGGAGATCCTGCGCCTCAGTGAAGCGGCCCACGATGCAGTACTTCTGCCACGCGATCCCGGCGGATTGTCGCACGGCCTGAGGGCGGCGCTTGCCGCCCGCATGGCGCGCCACAACCGCAGCCCGGCGCTCGCAAGCCACTACGACGGGCTCGTTGCCCGCGCCGACGAACCAACGACAGCCTTGCTCGCCGAGCCGGACACGAACGTGTCGGATCCGCGCACCGCCGAGATCGTTCGCCATGCCGACCGGCTCACGGTCGCGCCGCGCGATGCCACGCGCGCCCATGTGGAGGCATTGCGCCAGGTCGGCGTAACCGACGCCGACATCGTCCGGCTCGCGGAGCTTGCGGCTTTCGTCAATTATCAGGTGCGGGTTCTTGCCGGCCTGAAGCTGCTGGGAGAGATGCGATGAGCGAGGTCGTCCACACCTTCACCACCACAGTGCCGCGCTGGCAGCCCTATGTCGTTCCGGTCGATTTCGCGACCGCCACCGACGAGCAGCATGCAGCGATGCAGACGACGCCGTCGAACAAGGGCATCTCGCCCTATGTGCTGACCCTGGCGCACGACCCCGAGACGCTCGCGGTCCGCTCACCCCTGTTCAACCTGATCATGTACGGCAAGGACGGACTGGCGGCCAGCGAGCGCGAACTGGGTGCCGTCGCCGCCTCCGTCGTCAACCGCTGCGTCTACTGCGCCGCCGTCCATGCATCCCGGTTCAACAATCTGACAAAACGCACGGATGTCATCGAAGCCGTGTTCGCCGATGGTCTCGAGGCGACGCTCGACGAGCACCTCCAGGAAATCTTCAACTTTTCGGCCCGACTGTCGACCACGCCGCCCGAAGCGGTCGCGGCCGACGCGCAGGCGCTGGCAGACGTCGGGCTCGACGAGCTGGAGGCTCTCGATCTCGTCCTCTCCTCAGCGATCTTCGGCTGGGCGAACCGCCTGATGCATACGCTCGGCGAGCCGATGAAGGACTAAAGTGTTTCCTGGGGAGCGACAGCATGGATACCCGAATCCGGGTTCAGCCGCTGCTTACGCGGCGTTTATTACAATGACGGGTATATGCGTCAGGATGGTCGGTGGCTGATCTCGAAGCGCACTTCGCATGGCGTGACACCATGGAGATGGTGGCCGGTTGACCCGCGGGTGCCGACGCGCGACCTGCGACCGCTCGAGCTCTAGCAAGCGTGGAGACGTCGGCGCGTGCCCCTCATCCGGCTGCCGGCACCTTCTTGGATGACAAAAATGTAGGATACTAACGCTTCCGGGCGGGTGGCCGCCCGCCCGGAAGCTGGTTGTCGGATCGTCACCTTCTCAGTCGTTTGGGACTGTGGGGAGCAGGATCGCAACCGGCTCTTCATCTGGCCCGTGTGGTTGCAGGAACCTTGGG
>NZ_JAAXDD010000026.1:0-64010 GCF_019798305.1 Rhizobium leguminosarum | reverse complement strand
AGAGCCTGTTCATGTGCGCCTTCACGGCAACCCGGCACAATCCGGATCTGGCCTCCTTCTATGCGCGCTTGCGCAGCAACGGGAAGCAACACCTGTGCGCCGTCATAGCCGTCGCCCGAAAACTCATCATTCTCGCCAACGCCATCCTCATCCGAAAGACCGAATGGACGCCACAGTACCGGCAAAATTGAAACATGGTTGCTCCCCGCTCGCGGGGCGAAGGGGTATGCGGCGACATCTCGGTCCCCATTGACGCCGCGCAGGGCACGTCCCCTCTCCCCGTCAGAACGGGGAGAGGGTTAGGGTGAGGGGCAGCCATCAGCCGCAAATACCGCGATTTTGTGCCGGAATCGCCGGATCGATAAAACTATAGCAAAGCCCGAAATCGGCCTCTAACCACGACTCCAAACATACCCGTTCAAAGGCCTTCCAATGGCCGTTCGATAAGAAAATTGGAAAGAAAAACCGGCGCCTGATGCCCCTGCTTATAAAAACGAAAGCAGGGACGCGGGACATGGCGGTTTTGGTGACGGGCGGGGCCGGATATATCGGCAGTCACATGGTTTGGGCGCTGCTCGATGCGGGCGAGGACGTGGTCGTGCTCGACCGCCTCTCCACGGGCTTTCGCTGGGCCGTGGCGCCGGCGGCCCGTTTCTATCTCGGCGACATTGCCGATCCCGACATATTGAAGAAGGTCTTCATCGAAAACGACATCGAGGCGATCATCCATTTCGCCGGCTCCGCCGTCGTCCCCGTCTCGGTTGCAGATCCGCTCTCCTACTACGACAACAATTCCGGCAAGACCCGGGCGTTGCTGAGCGCTTCGGTCAAGGCCGGTATCCGCAACTTCGTCTTCTCTTCGACGGCGGCAGTTTACGGTCAGCAAAAGACCGACCTGCCGGTGAAGGAGACGGCCCCTCTCAATCCGGAAAATCCTTACGGCCAGTCGAAGCTGATGACCGAGTTCATGCTGCGCGATGCCGCCGCCGCCTATGATTTCAACTATGTCGCGCTGCGCTACTTCAACGTCGCCGGCGCCGACCCGCATCACCGCGCCGGCCAGTCGACCTCAGGCGCCACGCACCTCATCAAGGTCGCCTGCGAGGCAGCGCTCGGCAGGCGTGACAGCGTCAATGTCTACGGCATCGACTATCCCACCCATGACGGTACCGGCGTGCGCGACTACATCCACGTCAGCGATCTCACGGATGCGCATCTGAAAGCGCTGCAGCACCTGCGCAGGGACAAGGGCTCGCTCGTTGCCAATTGCGGTTATGGCAGCGGCTATTCGGTGCTGGACGTGCTGAACATGGTCACCCGCCTGCACGGGCATTCCTTCAAGATCCACATGGCGCCGCGACGCGCCGGCGATTCGGCAAGCGTCGTCGCAGACGCCTCGCTCGCCCGCCAGATGCTCGACTGGAAGCCCAGATACGATTCGCTGGAAACCATCGTCCAGAGCTCGCTCGATTGGGAACTGTTCCTGTCGAACAAGAGCGTCGACGACCTGCATAGCATCCACCGGGCACTGGCCGCCGCTTCGTTCTGATGCAGAAGCCTCACCACCCCCATGCCTGCGGGGACCGCATGGCGTGACGTGAATAAGGAAAAATCAAGCTTTCTCTGGCTGGCTCTGGCCGACGGAAAGGAGAAGATGAAGAACTTTCTGGCCTCATTGCAGCTGCAAAAAGACAATCCGACGCTTCTGACGGCGCAGTTCCGGGCCTTGTCGTCGCAGATCCCCATTCTCTATGTCCTGCTGATCATCAACGCTCTTGCGGTGGCGATCACCCACCTCAAATCCGCCCCCCTTTGGCTCTCGCTCTACATTCCAGTGGTCTTGAGCGTCGTCTGTGTCTTCCGTCTCTGCTGGTGGGAGATCCGGGGTAAGGAAGATGTCACCGCCGAGCGGGCCTACAGGCTGATGAAGGTGACGATATCGGGCGCCGGTATCCTGGCCGTCGCTTTCGGCGGCTGGGCGATTGCGCTTTACCAATATGGTGATGCTTCCCAGCAGGGCCAGATCGCCTATTTCCTCGTCGTCACGGGCATTTCCTGCATCTTTTGCCTGATGCACCTGCCGATGGCGGCGGCGCTGACCACGGTCATCACCTTCTCGGCCATGATTGCGACCTTCATGTTCTCGGGCAATCCCGTTTTCGTGGCAACCGCCGTCAGTGGCCTCTTCCTGATCCTGCCCTTCCTCAGGGTGATCAACAGCTATTTCCAGAATTTCGTCGGTCTCGTGCAATTGACCGAGGAGCTGAAGCAGAAGCAGGCGGAGGCCGAGGAACTGAACCTCGTCAATAGCCGCAACGCCCTGCATGACCAGCTGACCGGCCTTGCCAACCGCCGCAGCTTCTTTCTGTCGCTGGAACAACGGCTGCAGAAGAATCCGTCCGCGCCGCCCGTCCTCGGCATTCTCGATCTCGATGGCTTCAAGCCCGTCAACGACGTCTTCGGCCATGCCGCTGGCGACCTCGTGCTCAAGGAGACGGCTCGCCGCTTCGTCGCGCTGGTCGGCGAAGAGGGCATCGTCTCCCGTCTCGGCGGCGATGAGTTCGGGATTATCTTCCCCTGCTCGATGACACGCCAGGCGATCGCCGATCTCGGCCAGGCGCTCTGTGCTGCCGTCCGCGACCCTTTCGAAATCCCCGACGGCTCGGTTCGCGTCTTCGGCTCCTGCGGCATCGTCTACCCCGATATCGGCACATACACCGCCGAGGATCTCTACGAGAAAGCGGATTTCGCCCTCTATCAGGTCAAGAGCAAGCGCAGTAGCGGCGTCGAATTCTTCTCGGCCGAGCACGAGAAGATCTTGACGCAGCGCCACCTGATCGAACTCGAGCTGCAGGCGAACGATTTCGCCAGGGAATTGAAACTCGACTATCAGCCGATCGTCGAATTGAAGAGCGGCCGCGTCGTCGCTTACGAGGCGCTTGCCCGCTGGGACAGCGCTCGCTTCGGCCGTATCAGCCCAGACGCCTTCATCCCCGCTGCCGAGCGCACGGCGGTCATCGGCCGCATGACACGCATCCTCTTCGCCAAGGCGCTCGAAGCGCTGGCGATCATTCCACGGCATCTGAGCCTGTCCTTCAATCTCTCGGCGCGCGATATCTGCGACCACGAAACCTCGATGGCGCTGCTTGCCATGATCACCCGCTCCGGCATCGATCCCAGGCGCATCGAATTCGAGATTACCGAGACCGCACTGCTCTCCGATTTCGACACCGCCGACCAGGTGATATCAATGCTGCGCGCTGCCGGCATCTCGATCGCGCTTGATGATTTCGGCACCGGCTTTTCGAGCCTCAGCCATATTCATCGTCTAGCCTTCGACAAGCTGAAGATCGACAAGTCCTTTGTGATGAATTTCGACCGCGACGCCCCCTGTATGAACATCACCCGCTCGGTCGCCAATCTCTGCCAGAATCTCGGTATCGCCTCCGTCGCCGACGGCGTCGAAAGCGAAGAGATCGCCGAGGGATTGAAGGCGATGGGCGTTCGTCTGGCGCAGGGCTATCATTTCTCGCGGCCGCTGCCGCTGGAACTTGCCATCGATTACGCCGCCCGGTGCGAGGCCGAAGCCTCCGCCCGGAATTCGTTGTCTGCCTGACCGATCGATCTCGATCCGCCGCAAATCGACTGGAGCGATGCCGCGGGGTCGTCTATTCATGGTCGTAACAATGAGGTGAACCATGCAAGACGGCGAAGTCATCATTGAGCGGCGGGGCACCGCAGGCGTCATCCGGCTCAACCGGCCGCGGGCACTGAACAGCCTGACCCTGCCGATGATCGGTGCGATCACTGCTTCCCTTCATGATTTTGCCGGTGACCCCGAGGTGGCAAGCGTCGTGATGACGGGAGAGGGCGAACGCGGCTTCTGTGCCGGCGGCGATATCCGCGCCCTGCACGAGAGCGCCCGCGCCGGCGATGGCCTGGCGGCAAGCTTCTGGCGTGAGGAATTCCGCCTCAACCATCTGATCGCCGCCTACCCCAAACCCTACGTCGCGCTGATGGACGGCATCACCATGGGCGGCGGCGTCGGCCTGTCGTCGCACGGCCGCCACCGCATCGTCACCGAGCGCACACGGCTGGCCATGCCCGAAACCGGCATCGGCTATGTCCCGGATGTCGGCGCCACCTGGCTGCTGCCACGCGCGCCCGGTGAAGCCGGAACATGGCTCGGCCTGACAGGGCTCGATATCGGGGCTGCCGATGCGATCCACGCTGGGCTTGCCGACCTTCAGATCGCGTCGGCGCGGCTCGGCGAAGCGATCGATGCTCTCTCGGGCCTGCCGCGCCCCAGTTCATCCGGCGATGTCGATGCCGTGCTGCAGGCGCTTTCTGAGCCTCAGGGAGAAAGCCGGCTCAAGCAGAACGCGGCGATGATCGATCGCGCATTTCGGTTCGACAGCGTCGAGGAGATCCTGGCAGCGCTTGCCGCGGAGGAGGGCGAATTCGCCGCCGAGACGCGCCGGGTGATGCTGACGCGTTCACCGACCAGCCTGAAGCTCGCTTTGCGGCTGCTCAGAGCCGGGCGCCGCAGCGCCTCGCTTGCCGAATGCCTCGGCCGCGAACTTGGCGCCTGTCTGCAAATGCTTGATAATCCCGATTTCTTCGAGGGCATCCGCGCAGCCGTCATCGACAAAGATCGCAATCCGCAATGGTCGCCGGCATCAGTCGAGGCTGTGGAGCCAGCAACGGTCGAGCAGTTCCTGAAACCGGCCGAACCGCCGCTTTCACTCTGAACGCTATCCGGCTATCGCCACATGCCGCGCATGCGGGCGCCGACATCGATGCGCACCTGCCGCGCCTGTTGCTGGGCGACGCCGCCGGATTTCACCTGCGGCCAGCTGCAGGCTTCGAAGAACTGCAGCAGCGTTGCCGGAATGAAGCGGCTGCGCGAGGCATAGACATGCCGGTCGCCCTGCGAATTCTGCCCGTAAGTGAAGAAGCGTTGCGGCACGACGAGGTCGAGACCATCCCGGGCGCGCGTCATCGCGACATAGAGCAGCCGGCGTTCCTCTTCGATTTCGGCGGTGGTGCCGACGGCGAGATCGCTCGGTATGCAGCCGTCGACGACGTTCAGCATGAAGACCCTCGTCCATTCCTGGCCCTTGGCGGAATGGATGGTCGACAGGATGAGATAGTCTTCGTCGAGAAGCGGCACGCCCGCCTGGTCGCTGGTCGCGTCCGGCGGATCGAGCGTGAGCTCGGTGAGAAAGCGCTCGCGCGAGGCATAACCGCTAGCGATCTGCTCGAGCTGCAGCAGGTCGGCCTGCCGCGTCGCTGCGTCCTCGTGCAGCCGTTCCAGATGCGGCGCATACCATTGCCGTGCCAGGCCGATCTCTGCCGGCCAGCCGGCCTTGCCGGTCTTCAGCTCCTGCAGCATCGAAACGAACATTGTCCAGTCCTCGCCGGAGCGCGGCGGTGCCGGCATGGCGCCAAGAGCAGTAATCGGGCTGGCATCCTCGGCCATCAGATCGAGCGTCTTCTGCGCCGTCGACGGCCCGACGCCCGGCAGGATCTGCATCAGCCGGAAGCCCGCCACCCGGTCGCGCGGGTTCTGCGCGAAGCGAAGGGCGGCCAGCATGTCCTTCACATGTGCGCTGTCGAGAAACTTCAGCCCGCCGAACTTGACGAAGGGAATGTTGCGCCGGGTCAGCTCGACCTCCAGCGGCCCGCTGTGATGCGAGGCACGGAAGAGCACGGCCTGCTGCTTGAGCGTGAGGCCTTCCTCGCGATTGTCGAGCACCATGTCGGTGATGTAACGCGCCTGCTCGGCCTCATCGCGCACGGTGACGAGGCGCGGCCGCTCGGACGATTGCCGCTCGGTCCAGAGGTTTTTGGTGAAGCGCTCGGAGGCGAGATCGATGACGGCATTGGCGGCGGCGAGGATCGGCTGCGTCGAGCGGTAGTTGCGGTCGAGCGTGACGATATTGGCGGCCGGGCTGAAGGCGGCGGGAAAATCGAGGATATTGCGCACGGTCGCGGCACGGAAGGAATAGATCGACTGCGCATCGTCGCCGACGACGGTCAGCCCCTGGCCTTGGGGTTTCAGCGCCAGCAGGATCGAGGCCTGCAACCGGTTGGTATCCTGATATTCGTCGACCAGCACATGGTCGAAGCGGCTGCCGATATCCTCGGCAATCATTGCCTCGCCGACCATCTGCGCCCAGTAGAGCAGCAGATCGTCGTAATCGAGCACGTTCTGGCTCTGCTTGGCCTCGACATAACAGGCGAAAAGTTCGCGAAGCTGTTTCTCCCACGCCGCGCACCAGGGAAAGACGTCCCGCAGCACGAGGTCGAGCGCGGTTTCCGAATTCACCGCCCTGGAATAGATGGCAAGGCAGGTGCCCTTGGTGGGAAAGCGGCTTTCCGTCTTCGAGAAGCCGAGGTCGTGCCGGATCAGGTTCATCAGATCGGCGCTGTCTTCGCGGTCGTGGATGGTGAAATCGGGATCCAGGCCGATCTGCTGGGCATAGTCGCGCAACAGCCGTGCGCCGATGCCGTGGAAGGTGCCGGACCAGGAAAGTGCATCCGCCATCACGCCGGCATTCGCACCAAGCACATCGCGGCAGATACGCTCGACGCGCCGCGCCATTTCGGCGGCGGCGCGGCGTGAGAAGGTCATCAGCAGGATGCGGCGGGGATCGGCCCCCTTGACGATCAGATGGGCGACCCGATGCGCCAAGGTATTCGTCTTGCCGGAGCCGGCACCGGCAATGACCAGCAGCGGCCCGGCAATATGGTTGCCGTCGACGAGCGTGCCGTGCTCGACGGCCATGCGCTGCTGCGGGTTGAGTTTTTCGAGATACATCCAGCCGTCCGGTCGGGCTCCCGCAGAATCACTGGGGAAAGATTAGATGTTCCTTGAATGTTCGCGATTGCCGTCCCTGTCAAGCGATCTGGCGCGCGAGCTACATCTCAGTCGGGGAAATCCGGGCCGATCTCGCGCCGCACCAGCTTCAGGCTGCGGTCGGGCTGAAGAATATAGGTTTCCTCCACGCGCTGGCCCGTCCCGTTGTAAAACTGGCTGTAGACGGCACTGCCGACCGGCGATTTGGTGAGCTTCGTTCGCGGCTGGCCGCCATAGGTAATGCTGCCGGGAATGGATTCCAGCGCCGGCGTATCGGCCGAAGAGCAGCCGGCAACCAATGCCCCGGCAAACAAGGCGGGCAGAAGCGCTTTCATCATCGTCATCCTTCTCAGACTGCGGCCAGATATGAAAACCGCGGCGTCTTTCGCCAAGGGTCGTCCATCCAGGGTCCATAGGAATCGCTCCCGAAGAGCCCGGAATGCGCAACGAAATGCTTTGCCGCGGCGTTAACCGATATCAACTGACATCAGGAGACGGTGACGTGCTCGGCTTTGTAGCATTCACGAACCATGAGGAATCCGGCCGACAGGATCACAGCGACGCGGCGACACGCGCCTCGGTGAAGAGCGCCCTTCATGCGGCCGGCGATATCGATGTTGCGGAAATCACCGTTAGCATAGCGGGTTCGTATGTCATCCTGGAAGGTTTCGTCGGTGGGCGAGGTGATGTCGAGCGGGCGGTCGAGATCGCAGAGGGCGTCGTCGGGCGAGGCTATGTGCGTGGTCGCCTGCTGCGACGCTAATGCATGTCGCCTAAAAGTGTGCAGCGGTTATAGGACAACGACATCAAATAAAAGCCCGGCGAAGGAGATGCTGCGCCGATCTGCGCGCGCATGTCATTGCGATGCATGAAGGGAACCAAAATGCTCGCTCGCGTGTTGAAAGGCCGGACCTAAACGCTGGAGACTCTCATGCAGTTGCTTCCTCGCCTCTGGGCAACCACCTTAATAGTGGGTTGCGGTGTCTTTGCCGGCTCCGCCCATGCCTCGCTGGAAACCGGCACGAACTATTCCGCTTTGCCGAAGGACCAGATCGCCCTCAACGAATATACCGGGGCCGTCGCCTGCACGCCGGTAGAGCCTCAGTATTTGCCGTCCTTCATCCGTGCATCGGATGGCACGATCATCGGTGTCGGTTATATCGAAGTGGAGAGTGAGGGCGGCGCGGACTGCTGAGGCGTCCGCTTTGCTCGGACGAGGCTCGCCTGCGTTTCCGCAGAGGTGACGAGCCTCTAACCATCATCATGATGGCTGGGCGTCTTTTATGAATAGACCTGTCCCAGGCACAACGCTCATTGCACCAAAATCCGCCATAAATTCGATGCAGGGTTAAGCAAATTAAAGCGTTGCACCGTTCCGGCACGCTCCGTTTACGGAAATGCCGGCCGATATACCAGTTCAACGTGGCTGAGCGTGCTTTCGCGTCCTGTCGGACGCGTGGCGCTCTAATGCAACTTAAGCTTCGCCTCTTCGGCCGCCGCGAGGAATTCGGCTCGCGCCTCCTCGACGCTCTTGCGCCCGTCAAGTGCTGCCCGGCAGGTGCTGCGCGCCTTGATGTAACGCAGCCCGCGCGAGTTCGGCCAGAAATCCGCCAGGCATTTCAGCGCATCGAACGGCCCGCTGACCGTTCGCGCGTCGGCATCTTCGAAACCGACCTTGACCGGGCTGTTCCATTTTTCAGTTGCCATCAATGCTCCTCCACGATTGTCGACAGAAACAAAGGATGCCGCGCCTCCCTATTCCTCCGTGGAGACGCCGCCATGATAAGCATTCTAGCGTGATTTTTGCGGCCAACAATGGTGAATCGTTTGTTGCTGATGAGGCGAAATGTCAGCTTGAGTGAGAAGGGTTCGGTGGCATGCAGGCGGGGATGTTTTTTAAGATAGTCGCAGATAAGTTGTATGGCGCTTGTACGCTGCTACCGCTACCCTGCTCGGGAAGCTGAGGGGCTCCGACATGGGTTTAGATCGAAAATTGATCCAGGCTGCTTTTCTCTGCGGGGGGCTGGCAATGCCGGCCTTTGCCGGCGGCGCAGAGATATCAGATGAAGACGCTTTGCTCGCGCGAATTTCTGCGGAGGTTATCCCTAGAATCCAACGGGAATACGTGCAGACCGCCATCGGCCAGTTTACGGCCGCGATGGATATCGCCGCCTTTCGCGCACGATTGATATTGGACGAGACATTACAGCAATGGTATGTCGATGGTATATATGATGGAGTTCCTACGAGGGTAACCGCTGACCTGCTTGAACGGTGGGCTTTGTCGCCATCCATGCCCTATCATCTCGAAGCAACGGACATTCCCGATTGCGCCCATGGCAGCGTGCTGCTTTCCAATTGTCGCTAGCCCTCGAGTACGTGCGAGGAGATATCCGATACTTGAGAGAAAACTGGTGCTGCCGAGTGGGATTGAACCACCGACCTCACCCTTACCAAGGGTGTGCTCTACCACTGAGCTACGGCAGCAGGACCAGTACTCGTACGAGCCGGGTGGCTCAATCGCGAGAACGGGGGGCTATTGCCACAGCTTGGCGGCCAGCGCAAGCCGCAAATTCCAACTTCGTATGGATTGAGGCAAAGGGCCTTTTGGATTGGCGCGAATTCGGCTAATCCTGTCGCATGAACGAAAAGACCGAAACCGGCCAGCAGAGCCGCAAACAGGCGATCGAGGCACAGGCGAAACTGCGCCGTGAGCGCGCCGCCGAAAAGCTCAGGGAAAATCTGGGGCGACGCAAACAGCAGGTCCGCGCCCGCCGTTCCGGCCAGGTTGACGAAACAAATGGGCTGCCCGCCGCAAAATTGGACGAATCGTAATGTTCCGTCCGTCGCGAATTGAAGCGTGTCGATAAATCCCCTAAACACCTCACTCCTTATTCCAAGGCAGAACTTTCAGGAAAGGCGGGCGCTGCCCGTAGGCGCACATGGATCGTATCAGAATCGTCGGCGGTAATGAGCTGAATGGCATCATTCCGATTTCCGGCGCCAAGAATGCCGCACTGCCGCTGATGATCGCCTCACTTCTGACCAGCGATACGCTGACGCTCGAAAACGTGCCGCATCTGGCCGATGTCGAGCTGCTGATGCGCATCCTCGGCAATCACGGCGTCGACGTCGCCGTCAACGGCCGCCGCGAACGCCAGGAAGATTCCTATTCGCGCACGATCCATTTCACCTGCCGTACTATCGTCGATACCACAGCATCCTATGAGCTAGTCTCGAAGATGCGCGCCTCCTTCTGGGTCATCGGCCCGTTACTGGCGCGCGAAGGCCATTGCCGCGTTTCGCTGCCGGGCGGCTGTGCCATCGGCACGCGGCCCGTCGATCTCTTCATCGAGGGCCTGACGGCGCTCGGCGCCACCATGGAGATCGATGCCGGTTATATCAACGCCAAGGCGCCTGCCGGCGGCCTGATCGGCGCACGCTACACCTTCCCGAAGGTCTCCGTCGGCGCCACCCATGTGGTGATGATGGCGGCAACGCTTGCCCGCGGCACAACTGTCATCGGCAATGCCGCCCGCGAGCCTGAGGTCGTCGATCTCGCCAACTGCCTGAACGCCATGGGCGCCAAGATATCGGGCGCGGGTACTGCGACGATCACCATCGAAGGTGTTACCTCGCTCTCCGGCGCCCGCCATCGCGTCCTGCCGGATCGCATCGAGACCGGCACCTATGCCATGGCTGTCGCCATGGCCGGCGGCGACGTCGTGCTCGAAAATACCGACGTGGCGTTGCTCGAAACCGCGGTGGAAACGCTACGCCGCGCCGGCGCGGAAATCTCATCGACCAACAACGGCATGCGCATCAAGCGCAATGGCGCCGGCATCAGGCCGGTCGATATCGTCACCGATCCTTTCCCGGGTTTCCCCACAGATCTGCAGGCGCAGTTCATGGCGCTGATGACCCGTTCTTCGGGCGTCTCGCATGTCACCGAGACCATTTTCGAAAACCGTTTCATGCATGTGCAGGAGCTTGCCCGCCTCGGCGCCAGGATCTCGCTGTCCGGCCAGACGGCGAAGATCGAGGGTGTCCAACGCCTGCGCGGCGCACCGGTTATGGCGACCGATCTCCGCGCCTCCGTTTCGCTCGTCATCGCCGGCCTTGCCGCCGAGGGCGAAACCACGGTCTCCCGCGTCTATCACCTCGACCGCGGTTTTGAGCGGCTCGAGGAAAAGCTGACCCGCTGCGGTGCCATCGTCGAGCGCATCAGCGAATGAGTAGAGGGTGCTAAGGCGCCCTTTATCCTGGTTGCGTAATTGGCCGCAGCGCCTTATTTCCCTTGTCTGACGCATCGCCATTCCGGCGGTGCCCGGCACCGGCCGGCAGTGGGATTGAGCCTGAATGACTGATCTGAAGCTTGTTGCGCTCGATGACGAAGACCTTGCGATCATTTCCGCGCATATGCAGGACAGCGTCTTCAAGGTCGGCGACATTGACTGGTCGCCGCGCGGCGCGCAGTTCGCGCTTGCCGTCAATCGTTTCGTCTGGGAAGGTGCCGAGCGCAAGCGCAGGGGTTTCGAGCGGCGCCGTGCTGCCCTGGTCTTCAAACGCGCGCTTGCCGTCCGCTCGCTCGGCATCGATCGTGGAAAACGCGACGAAGTGCTGTCGCTGCTGGCGCTGCGCTTCGAGAAGAAGGGCGAAGGGCCGGAGGGCACGATCGAGCTGTCGCTGTCGGGCACGGCCTCGATTGCGCTCGATGTCGAATGCATCGAGGTCCAGCTGGCCGATATCGGCGGCGCCTGGGAGGCTTCGTCAAAGCCTCGTCACCGCTAATGCATGTCGCCCGGAAGTGTGCAGCGGTTCCGGGATAACGACATGCATAAAACAATGAGTGTTTGACGCCTTGAGTTTGAACATCGCAGTTTCGAGTTGAGAAGGAATATCGGCCTTGGCAATCTGGCTGGATCAGGCATCGGAAGGTTTCGAGCAGCATTTTGCCGCCTTTCTGACGACGAAGCGTGAAGTCTCCGAGGATGTGAACATCGTTGTTCGCGCCATTATCGATGACGTGCGCGCCCGTGGCGATTTGGCGCTTGCCGAATATTCGCTGAAATTCGACGGCATCGATCACGCCACGGTCCCGATGCGCGTCACAGCTGAAGAGATCGACGCCGCCATCGAGGCGGTGCCTTCGGAAGTGTTGGGGGCGCTGAAACTCGCGGCACTGCGCATTGAATCTCATCATCGCCGGCAGCTGCCGAAGGACGATATCTACGAGGACGACATGGGTGTCGGTCTCGGCTCGCGCTGGACGGCGATCGAAGCAGTCGGGCTCTATGTTCCGGGCGGCACCGCGAGTTATCCGAGCTCGGTGCTGATGAACGCCGTGCCGGCCAAGGTCGCCGGTGTCGATCGCATTGTCATCGCCGTTCCCGCCACCGGCGGCGCCGTCAACCCGGCGGTGCTTGCCGCCGCCAAGCTTGTCGGCGTCACCGAGATTTATCGTGTCGGCGGTGCCCAGGCGATCGCGGCCCTTGCCTATGGCACCGAGACGATCGCCCCGGTCGCCAAGATCACCGGTCCCGGCAATGCCTATGTCGCCGCGGCCAAGCGCCATGTCTTCGGCACCGTCGGCATCGATATGATCGCCGGCCCTTCCGAGGTGCTGGTGATTGCAGACAAGGACAACAATCCGGATTGGATCGCAGCCGACCTCCTGGCGCAGGCCGAGCACGACGTCAGTTCCCAGGCGATCCTGATCACCGACGATGCCGCATTCGGCAAGGCGGTGGAGCAGGCGGTCGAACGCCAGCTGAAGACGCTGAACCGCGCCGAGACGGCGGCAGCGAGCTGGCGCGATTTCGGCGCGGTCATCCTCGTTGCCGATCTGAAACAGGCCATTCCCTTGGCAAACCGCATCGCTGCCGAGCATCTGGAGCTCGCCGTCGTCGATCCGGACCGGCTGCTCGCTGGCATCCGCAATGCCGGCGCGATCTTCATCGGCGCCCATACGCCTGAGGTCATCGGCGATTATGTCGGCGGTTCGAACCATGTGCTGCCGACGGCGCGTTCGGCGCGCTTCTCATCCGGTCTTTCGGTGCTCGATTTCGTCAAGCGTACCTCGATCCTGCGTCTCGGCCCGCAGCAGCTCCGCACCCTCGGCCCGGCGGCAATCGCCCTTGCCGTTTCCGAAGGCCTTGATGCCCATGCGCGATCGGTCGCGATCCGCCTCAACCTCGAAAGGTGAGGGCATGGCGAAGGGCGATTTCCGGCTTTGCGACGTCGTCCTTGACGATACGATCGGCCGTTCGACGCCCGATGTCGAGCACGAACGCGCGGTCGCCATCTTCGATCTGATCGAGGAGAACAGGTTCGAGCCGCTCGGCCATGTCGGCGGACCTTACCGGCTGAACATCTCGCTGGTCGATTCGAAACTGGTTTTCGCCATCGCCACCGAAGAGGGTGGCGGTGTCGCCACCCATATCCTGTCGCTCACGCCGTTCCGGCGGATCGTCAAGGATTACTTCATGATCTGCGAGAGCTATTACGAAGCGATCCGTTCGTCGACGCCGAGCCGCATTGAGGCGATCGACATGGGCCGGCGCGGCATCCACAATGAGGGCTCGCAGACGCTGAAGGATAGGCTGGCCGGCAAGATAGAGGTCGATTTCGATACCGCTCGGCGCCTGTTCACGCTGGTCTGCGTGCTCTACTGGCGCGGATGACGGCCATGGAGCGCGCCGTCGACGTCGAAGAGGGAAAGAGGCCAGGCGCCATCCTCTTCATGTGCGGGATGAATGCCATCCGCTCGCCGATAGCCGAAGCGATCGCCCGCAGCATTCTGCCGGCCAATACCTATATCAGGTCCGCAGGCGTTCGCGCCGGCGAGCGCGATCCCTTCGTGGATGCCGTGCTCGATGAGGTCGGCCTTTCCCTCGGGCGCCGCCAGCCGCAGACGCTGGAAGAGCTCGATGACGATTACTTCGATCTGATCATCACGCTGTCACCGCAGGCCCATCACGCCGCACTCGAGCTGACACGGTCGAATGCGGTCGATGTCGTCTACTGGCCGACCATGGATCCGACGGTTGCAATCGGAACGCGCGAGCAGATTCTGGAGAGCTACCGCGAGGTCCGCAATCATCTGGCCGGCCTCATCGAAAGCCGGCTACTCAAACGAAATGGCATTGCCGCGCAATCGGCATGAAAACAAATAAAGGAAAGGCCGTTCAACAAGGTTCACAAACCTGCGTTGATTGTGTAGTTTCCGCCCAAATTTTAAAGGCGTGCGCTGCGCTGCCTATTCAACCCACAGGAAGAAAACACTTATATGCCTAAAGAAGAAGTCCTCGAATTCCCGGGAATCGTCACCGAACTTCTGCCGAATGCGACGTTCCGCGTGAAGCTCGAAAACGAACACGAGATCATCGCCCACACCGCGGGCCGCATGCGCAAGAACCGCATCCGCGTTCTGGCCGGCGACAAGGTGCTTGTGGAAATGACGCCCTACGATTTGACCAAAGGCCGCATCACCTACCGTTTCAAGTAAGTTCGCCCGAAGGTCCTGCAAGGGTTTTTGCCCCCGTCTGACGATGGTCGAGGTTCCATGGCGCTGAAATACAAGCTCATTCTGGCCTCGGGCTCGCCCCGTCGCGTCGATCTGCTCAACCAGGCCGGCATCGAGCCCTCGCGCCTGATGCCGATGGATATCGACGAGGCGCCGAAGAAGTCGGAGCATCCGCGTTCGCTCGCCCGCAGGCTTTCGGCTGAGAAGGCCGAAGCCGCCCTTGCCGCCATCAAGAGCGATATCACCTGGAAGGGCAGCTATATCCTGTCTGCCGATACGGTGGTCGCCGTTGGCCGGCGCATTCTCGGCAAGGCTGAGTTCGCCGACGAGGCGTTGAACTCGCTGCATCTCCTCTCGGGACGCAACCATATGGTCTACACCGGCGTTTGCCTGGTGACCCCGGATCGCAAGATTCGCCAGAAGATCGTCGAGACCAAGGTGCGCTTCAAGCGTCTCTCCGGCTTCGAGATCGAGAACTACCTGGCCTCCGGCCAGTGGCGCGGCAAGGCAGGCGCCTACGGCATCCAGGGCCTCGCCGGCACCTTCGTGCAGAAGATGGTGGGATCCTACACCAATGTCGTCGGCCTTCCGCTTTATGAAACCATTCTGCTTTTGACCGGCGAAGGCTTCGATGTGCAAAGCCGGTGGCCCGAGGGCTGAGCCCGACGGCCGATGCTTAGAGCGCGTCACGATCTTTCAGATCCGCGCGTCGCGCTTTAAGGCTTTGTTTTTACGCATGTCGTTGTCGCAAAACCGCGACACACTTTCACGCGACATGCTTTAGGACGGACCGATATGCCTGAAGACAAGAAAGCGGCCGCCAAGGTCGAACCACTGCGCAAGACACGCCCTTGCCCCGAATGCGGCAAACCTTCCCACCGCGAGCATTACCCCTTCTGCTCCAACCGCTGCCGCGAGGCCGATCTCTCCCGCTGGCTGACCGGCGCCTATGCTATTCCGGTTGCCGACGACGAGACGAAGGCCGACTATCCGGATGAAGAAAATTAAAGATTTCCGCCCGCGAAGCTCTTATTTTTCCTCATGAATCCGCAAAGCCGCCAAGACCGTCAAAAAAGAGTCATTTGACGCTTGCCATGGGCGAACAAGATGCTATAACCCCGCTCGCTTCCGGGGTGAACCAAGGCCCCGCGGTTCCTTTTCTGAAAGGGACCAGCGGAAGCAGGTTAGCCCAGGTAGCTCAGTTGGTAGAGCAGCGGATTGAAAATCCGCGTGTCACTGGTTCGATTCCGGTCCTGGGCACCACTCAGCCCCCTAAAACTAATATCATATGAATAGTATTGGGATAGCCTAGATATTTCAGTGGATTAGCCTATGCCTCACGCCTGATATGCAGGGGGGAGCACTCGCCTCTGCTAGGCCGCGCGCTTCGGTTCGATCGCAAAGGGGCTGAGTCCCAGCCACGTCTGCATTTTCTTTGCGATATCATGGTCGCCGGTCAAGGCGACTTTCGCTCCGGCCTTCTCGACCGTGACCAGCCCCATCCAGATCTCGGTCATGGTGTGCAGGTCGGTCGAAACATAAAGGTCAACGTCGAACCCCGGATCGTACCAGCACAGATCGACCTCACCATGCTTTTCGACGATCAGCCACCACGCCCGTTTGGACGCCGGCAGGTCCTGATACAGAAATTGTATCACCGTTCTGCCCTCGGGTAGCGGGGAGGGGTTCAAATTGCGCCGCATGTCCCACATCAGAAGCGACGGATCGAGATTCTTCAGGGATAGCCGGGATTCGACCCATTTTTGTCCCCAGAAGCCCATCGCTTCGACAACGGGGCGCAAATCACGGCCCGCTTCCGTAAGCTGATATTCGAATATGCCCTTCTCACCCTGGACCTCCTTGCGCACGACGATTCCCGCCAGCTCGAGCTCCTTGAGCCGTTGCGACAGAAGGGTCGGCGACATTTTTGGCACGCCGCGGCGCAGATCGTTGAAACGGGTCGACCCCGCCACCAATTCGCGCATCAGTACCATCGTCCAGCGGGTGCACAGCACCTCGGCGGCCATCGATAGCGGGCAGAACTGTTTGTATCCGTGCTCAGTCATGATTTTAGCCTCTCCTTCCAACCTCTCGAGAACCATAGGCCTTCGCCCGCGGTGCGGCGAGTACAGAAACTGTACCGGCCCAGTACAGTTCGAGGGCTGGCTGGCAGGCCCCTACCATGCGAGCCCTTTGTCCGGTGCACGGGATGGCCTGTGCGCGGCAACCAGGAGACATAACCCATGACCGTTTACGTCATTGCAGACATCAAGGTGAATGACCCACAGTGGATGCCGGCCTACGCCGCTTCGGTCCACGACCTCGTTCACAAGCACGGAGGCAGATATCTGTCGCGCAGCGGCAACGTGAAGACGCTTGAAGGCAAGCCGCTCGACACAACCCTGATCGCCCTGATGGAGTTCCCGTCGGAGGTGGCGGCGCGCGCCTTCACCAACGATCCCGCCTACGCTCCCTTCGTGTCGGCCCGTCAGGGCGGCAGCGACAGCCGTTTCCAGTTGATCGACAACACCGATCTGGCTGGAACGATTTCCTATCTGCCGAAGGGGTGATTCTTCCCGGAACTCGTAGCCTCGAATTCGAGATCACCAAGCAACAACAGTCGCAGCGCTTGCCTATCGGACCTCCGTATTTTCGATGGCCGGCCCGCTGTGCTTCTCAGGAAGAATGGAATGAATATGACAATCAACTTTTACAACAGGCTTCTCATGGCCGCGGCCGTGCTGTCCGCCTGCGCCACATTCGCACAGGCGCATCAGGAGGCCGCCGCGCCTGAAACCGGTCCCAATCCGCTGGCCGACAAGGTTCGGGCTGCCAACAGCCGTTTTCTTGACGTCAAGGCTGCCACATCGGAGGGCTATGTGCCCATCCCCTGCGCCAGCGGCATCACCGACGGGGCCATGGGCATCCACTATGTCAATGGCCAGTACTTGAAAGACGACAAGATCGATCTGGCTCGCCCCGAAGCCGTCATGTACGAGCCGATGGCCGACGGCACGCTCAAGCTGATAGCGGTTGAATACATTACCTCGAAGGGGCCGGCCGCGCTGGACGGACATCTGTTCAATTTCAACAGCGCGCCCAACCGCTACGGCCTGGGTGAATTCTACGAACTGCATGTCTGGGCCTGGAAGGGCAACCCGACAGGTACTTTCGCCGACATGAATCCGAAGGTGTCATGCGATCCGACGACCGCCCCAAGCCAATAGAGGATCAGGCCGGGCGGCGACATTGCCGCCTAGCCGTTCGGCCGGCTCCCGCCGGGAGGCGCCTCCGAGCGTCAAGGTCCGCGACTTTGGGGGCCAAGCCCTCGGCAGGTGGCGCCCTACGGGGCTCAACGACGTGGCCGCCAACGGGGGCTTCGTCGGTGTCGGCATCACCGCCCGCACGACCGAATTCGTGGTTGCCTAGACCGCACGTGGCGCGAGCGCATGGGCTGTGGGCGTTATCCGAGCGTCCGACGCTGAGATGGCGAGCCTCAACATCGCTGGCGACCCTTCCGCCCCAAAGGAATTACACGATCAAACCGCGCCAGCCGCCGTAATCGTGCGATTATTGTTCGAAGTAGCCTTAGTGTCGCCCTTTCAGTGTCTTGGCCAGCATCTCGCTCAGTGTTGCCGCCGAGAGCATGGATTCGGCCAAAAGCTTCTTGAGCTTCTGGTTCTCTTCCTCCAGTGCTCTCAATCTTTTGGCATGGAGACCGACATTTCCGACCTGCAAGGATTGCCACCGATAGAAGGTCGGCTCGCTGATACCGTGCTTGTGGCAAACATCTGCCACCGTCACTCCGGCTTGGTGTTCCTTCAGAATACCGGCAATCTGGTCGTCGTCGAATTTTCGTTTGCCCATCACGGTCTCAGTCCTCGCGAAATGCTCTGTTGAAACTGTCGAGGAGTGGTCTGACAGCATAGAGCGCCACGCTGCTTTTGCCGGTTTCGATCAGTGCCTGTGCGGGCATGCCCGCGATCAGTTCGACATCTTTCATTTTCGCCAACCGCTCGTCGGTTACACGGATCGTCGCGGCAAAGTAGGGCTGGCCGCTCTGCGGATCGATGAGACGGTCCGCTGACACATACTCGACCCGCCCTTTCAGGAGGGGAACGCGCCGCTGATTGTATGGAAGGAGGTGCACCTGTGCCTCCAGCCCCGCATAGACAAGATTGATGTCCTCCGGTCTGACATGGGCAGACACGACAAGGCGATCGGAGCGTGGCAGAAGATCGACGAGCGGTTCACCCGCGCCGATCACGCCGCCTGATGTGTGGACGCGCAGGTTCATGATGGTTCCATCTTCGGGAGCACGGATATCGGTCCTTGAGAGTTGGTCGTCGATCGCCCGCAGGCGCTCGCGCAATTGCATGATCCGGCTTTCCGTATCGCGCATGCCTTGGGCGACTTCGCTCAACCGGTCGCTCTCAAGCTTTGCGAGATCGGCCTGCGACTCGCTGATCACCTGGTAGGCGCGAGAGATCTGGGCCTCGACTTGGCCCTGCTGGCCGTCAAGGTCTGCTTTTTCGCGCTCGAGGTTGAGAAGCCTGCTCCTTCGTTCCAGTCCCTTGGCGGCGAGGACCGTAACCTGATCCAGTTCTTGGCTCGAGATTGTGGCTCTGTCGGCCAGTGCTGCCTTCTGCGCGCCAAGTCCGACGATTTCCTGCCCCACCTGCGCGATCTTTTCATTGCCGATCTGAATTTCCGCCTGCATGACCCGGCGACGGGCTTCGAAGATTTTCTGTTGCCCGATCAGAATCGCGCTGACCGAGGGATATTTATCCATTGCTGCCCTGAGATCCTCAGGATAGGCGACACGGTCGCCGCCCGTCTGCTCCGCAAGCAGGCGGGCGCGGCTTCCTTCGGCGTCCCAAAGTTGCCCTTGAATGCTGTCGCGCTCCGAGCGAGATTTCGTATCGTCGAGTTCTATCACGATTTGCCCGGCCATCACCGTATCGCCGTTTTTGACAAGTATCCGTCGGACAATTCCGCCCTCAAGATGCTGAATGGTCTTGCGGCTGGACTCCGGTTCGATAACGCCCGATGCGACCGCAGCGCTTTGCAGCGGCGCCAGGACCGACCAGATTCCCAATCCGAGGATGAAGACCAGGATCAACATGTTCCCCATCCAGACAACACCTCTGAGCCCCGGCATGGGCGAAGGGGGGGCGGGTCCGCGCTGTTTCGACTCGATCACCGGCAAATAGGCCGTCTGTTGCCTGGCCGTCGCTATCGATCGTTGAACCAACTGCTGACCCGTCCTTGACGAATTTGAAAATCTCGCCGGCGTTGCGTCCAGTTGAACAAGGGCCATGGCAGCGTTTCTCCCTATGTTCCTGTTCGAGACGGTGGTTGAAGATAGGTTTCGTAAATCCGCTCGCTGTCGCCGACGGCAGCCACAGTTCCGTCACGCATGATGGCAATCTTGTTGGTGACCGGCAGGATCCCCATCCGGTGAGTTATTATAACGACGGTCATCCCCCTGGATTTCATGCGCTCGATTGCCGTGAACAGCATCCGTTCGCCGTCATAATCCAGGCTCGAATTCGGATCGTCGAGAACAATCAGAGACGGATTTCCATAGGCCGCCCGTGCCAGTCCCAGCTGTTGACGCTGAGCTCGAAGGAGCAGGTTTCCACCTTCACCGATATCGGTCTCGTATCCCTGGGGCAGCCGCATGATCGCTTCGTGCAACCCAACCAGCTTCGCGGCGTCGATCGCTTTGCCGGGATCTCCTCCGTCCAGCCGGCCGATCACATCCTTGATCGCTCCGCCGAAAAGTTCGATGTCTTGCGGCAGATATCCGACGTGGCGGGTCCCCCCGCAAAGGCGCAGAGCCGAGATATCGACCCCGCCGAGAAGAGCGCATCCGCTCGTTGCTTGCACAACGCCTGCTATGACGCGACCCAGTGTCGATTTCCCTGATCCCGACGGACCGATGAGCGCTATGCAATCGCCGGGCGCGAGGCGCAATGTGATGCCTGTCAATATCGGCTGATTGGCGAATGGCTTGATATAGCTGACGTTATCGAGAACGAGGCCGTTGGGTTCCGGTAGCGGCACCATTCGGGCATCGTGTTCAGATGCAACCGATATCAGCATTCTGTTCAAGCGATGGAAGGCATTGCGCGCAAACGTAAAGGAGCGCCATGCACCTATTGCGCCCTCGATTGGTGCAAGCCCGCGCCCGAGCAGCAGGCTTGCAACGAAGATAATTCCTGCACTGCCGTTGTTTGCGAGCACCAGCCATGTAGCGGATCCCATCATCAGGATCTGCGCCAGTGTGCGGATCGATTTGGAGAAACCAAGAATGATCTCCGTCCGATGCATCGCGATGTCCTGCGCCCTTCTTGCCATTTCCGCATCGCGATAGACGATCATCGCTGCGCCATCCTGCATGCCCATTGCCCGGATCACCTCGATGTTTCTGAGGGCGGTCGCAAATCGGATATAGCTCCTCGAAAGGGCAAGATTGGCGTGGGCAAGCGGCTCGCGTGTCGCCAGTTCCGTCAGGAACGCAAACAGCAGGAGTGCAACTGCGCTCAGAAGACCGATAGTCCCAAGCAGCGGATGAACAAGAAAGAGCAGGAACAGGAATACCGGTGCCCAGGGGACATCAAAAAAGAGCGAGCTAGCCGGTGAATCGAGGAACTGGCGTAGTGCGGCAAGGTCCCTGTAGCATTCCGTGGCGCCTCCAGTATCGGCGCGAGCGGCATATTCGAACGATGCTGTCAGCACCAGGGGCCGTAGCCTGTGGTCCAGCCAGCTGCCGATGCGCGAAAGAGCTGCCCTGCGCACGATATCCAGCGTGGACCCGACCACCACGCCGATGGCGATGATCATCGTCAGCATCAGGAGCGTATCAGCGCTTCGGCTCGACAGGACCCTGTCATAGATCTGCAGGAGATAGATGGAAGGCGCCAGAAGAAAGAGATTATAGCCGCAGCTGTAGAGGAAGACCAACCCGAAGGCTCCGGCACAAGCCCGGAGCGCAACAACAAGCTGCGTCGGCGGGCGCGGTGGCTTTATGGAAATCGTTGTCATTACCAGATCTCGCTGCATTTGATACTGACGAGAAAGGACTGCGTGCTGGTTCAGCAATTCAGGAGGGTCGCCATCCGAAACCGGCGACCCTCAGAGTCTGAGTTCATGAGCCGAGATGGTCGACGTCGATATGGCCGAAGGCGTTTATGAAGTGATCGAGAGAATTGTTCACCGTCGTCGTTTCGGGATCCGTGTGAACCAGAGCTGACGAGATATCGCCGCCCAGGGCGTTGTTTCCGTTGCCGCCGTTGCCGCCGACGCCTGCGAGGATGGTGGCATGCTGATCGGCCACGAGCTGCGTATACTGTGTTGCGGTCGTAGCCGCATTCACCGTAGCCGTGTCGCCGCCGCTCGTGTTTTCTTGATCACCGTTGGAGTGAGCGTTTCCGCCCGCGCCGCCGGCGCCGCTGGAGAGCGATGCCAGGAAGCCGTTCTGGGCCTGGCTGAAGCCACCGGGTCCGCCACCGCCGGCGTCCCAATCTGCCGTCTGCCAAACATGATCGCCGTTGTGCAGATGGGTAGATGCCCCGTCGACCGTTTGCACAGGGGTGACATAGGCTACCGGGTTGTAGTCAATGTCGCCATGATTGTAACCATTACCGCCGTTGCCGGCATTCGCGTCACCCGCATCCGGGTTGTTGAGGTGAATCGTGTCCGATATTTGTGGAATAGGCATTGATGTCACTCCTTCTTGTTGGTTTCTTGCGAGCTAGTTTTTTACGGCTTTCCCCTATGGCGTGGATATCCAGTATGTCACCGCCAGACAATACAGCCGCAATCAAATACTGCCTGCGATTTAATCTGTGAACTATCTAGATATTCGGCGATGTTCCTTCGGATGTATACTTGCAGGTGACGGAACGTTATTTTTGATTAGTACGAGGTAATTTGAGGCCGGATGGCATGGTCATGATCATGTCTGCGACCTCGTCGAAACGACGCCGCTTTTCGAAACAACGGCCGCCCAAGCGAACCGGCTGCATTCCGGGGTTGATCCGGCTGCGTTTGGCGGAGGAGACCCCCGCTTGGAGCCGAAAAGCGTTCATGACCCGCCGCGAGAACGAGGATGCAAGATGTAGGGCCTCTAACCCAAAGGGGGATTGAGTGCTCGCAAACTCGCACAACGGGCGCTGCGGTCATGACAGTCAAATGGCTACAGTCCTAGCCGACGGGATGTAGACGAATTGCAGGCTCCGCTTTTCTTCCGTTCAGAGGCACAATACCTGAACAATTCAGGCTGCATGGCGCCCCACGCTCGGTGGACGTGCGGTTAATCGCGGATGGAGACGGTAATGACGGAAACTCGTTCCTCATTGGAAGACTTGCCCAAGGCGGGCACCGATCAACACCTCGCCTCCAATGTGGCCGCTGGACATCTGGCGCTGGTGCCGACTTGGCTTCCATTGGATGTCGCTTCCGGTCCGAGCTCTAATTCAGCCGGCAGCGGTGGTAACGGGATAAGCGACGGCGTGATCAGCAGCAACGCGCTGGCCGTCTTCATGCCGTCCAATGCCGCCATTGCGGGACCTCATTCGGGTGCCGACGCTTTCCAGGGCAACGATGCGCTCATCAATCAGCATCCCACCGAAATGGCCGGGATAGGCGGGAATGGCGGAAGCGGCAATGTTGCCGTCGGCAGCGGCGATGGCGCCAATCATGCCGGCACCGGGGGCAGTGGGCTTTTCTACGGCGGACTCGTGAGCACCGAAGTCGCGCTGTTTGCCCCCGTGAATACTGCTGTGGCTGCAGGCCCCGGCGCGACGGCTCACGCCGAGCAATCGAACAACGCACTGTTCCTGCAGGGCGCAACCCAGATCGGCGGCATGGGCGGCTCGGGCGGAGACCATAACGTCGCGAGCCATGGCACGTCGATGAGCCCTGGAACTGCGCTCACATTGACCGGCGACTATTATGCAGGCCACGGCGGCGATGGATATTTCGTCGGCACTATGGTCGACGTGAGTATCGCCATCTTCTCGCCGATCAACATCGCCATCGGCGCCGCGGGCGGCTCGGCGGAGGCCCATCAGACAAACAATGTCATTTTCGATCAGGGCGCTGTGCAGATCGCAGGCATCGGCGGCAATGGTGGTGGCTTCAACCTGTCGTCAGACACGATTTTCACCGGCAACCATGCGGGCGGCGGTGGCGGGGCAGGATCGTCGGCCAGCGGCATGGTCGATGTCAATTTCGGCTATTTCCATCCCATCAACATTGCCGTTCCCGCCGGCGGTACGGCGGACGCCCAACAGATCGATCATGTTCTCTATGACCAACATGCACTCCAGTTGGCCGGCATCGCGGGTCATGGCGGAGAAGGCAACCTCACCGACGCCCATTCGGCTCTCGTAGATGACATTCTGGCCTTCATGCATAGCTAGAGCGGGATGACTTTAGGCCGGGTCGCCGAAAATCGCTCACACGGCATCATTCTCCTGGGGATAAAATCTCAGCTTGCATTGCAGAGGCTCAACTGCACGAAACCGTTCTTCGTGCGATCTTTCAAGCCATGTGTTGAATTGTTTCCTCCGCCCGGCATTCGGCTCCTTGGGCCGACATGGCACTGAACGGCGGGCTCACTGAGATCCCGAATATTCCACCATGACCTCATCCGCATTGTCGCCGATTTCTGCCGCCAGGGGCCGTGACCTCCGGCCGCTATCGGTCGGTGCCGGCATAGTCCTGCCTGCGGGAGAACAATGCTAGCTGGTATTAATGCGTCATTGGAGCGCAGTTTTACTAATCATAACGGGTAGTCAGCGATCTCAGGCTTTTGTTGCTTTTCGCGTTTGTCGTTTTGCTGTCGGGTCTGCGACTGCTTTGAATTGAGATATGGAAACAAAGCCGAGCCGATCGGCAGCTCGTTATATCCAATGGCGCTTTCCGAGATGGGTCTGTAGCAGATCGATTGCCTTTTCAATGCCTTTGAAAGCTTTGTTGACCCGCTTGCCATACGTGAATTCGGCGATGGCTGGAAAGTCTGCAGCGACAAGTCGAACCAGCAGGACGTCATGAAAAATCTCTTAAATGTTCTCTGCAAGCCCAGTTATCTATCGTTGATATCTTATAGACTATAAGAATTATCATGAGAGATCAGACTATTAATATCTGAGATACACTCACTTTTTATCATGACATGTAATGAGAACAGGAATAATATGAATAGCTGTTGCGTTGCAAATATTCGTGGGGAGCACGCAAGTGTCCGACATTGCTGGAACTAGGCGCCGTATGGGGCGCAATGCACCAACTGTGATCATCATCGAGCATTCTACATTGGCGCGCACCACCGTGGTGAAGCTTCTTGAGCGTGAACTCGGCGGATGGAACGTTATAGATTTGATCTCGACCGAGAGTCTCGATAGTGCTCTTGGAACTGAGGTGCGCTTGACTGTATTGGGTCTGGCCGGCAGAAGTGTTGAGAGCACCAGCCTGCGTGATGATCTCGCGGCGATTGCCGCACGTTTTCCTGAGGCTCCTGTCACGTTGCTCTCACGTACGGATGACGCGATCATAGCCCGTCAAGCACTCAAGATGGGAATCCGCGGCTTTTTCTCGACTTCACTTCCCGTTGACATTGCTCTTGCCGGTCTTCGTCTCGTTCTGGCAGGAGGAACATTTTTCCCGCAGCTATTGGGAGCTGGTACAAACGGCTCAAGCGAGCATATTCCGGCCAGAAATGAGGCCGAAAAAAGCTTGGATGACAGGATGCAGTACTTGGCGATTGCTGATTTCACTCCCCGGGAAGCGGATGTCCTCGCAGAGCTGCAATGCGGCTGTTCAAATAAGGTCATTGCAGGAAAACTCAATTTGTCGGGGCATACGGTGAAGATGCATTTGCAACACATAATGCGCAAGCTGCAGGCGCAGAACCGCACTGAAGTGGTTGCCCGCTTAATTCAAAGAGCCGCCAGTGAGCCTGACGCTTCGCCGAGTTAGGCGGTGTCGCCAGTGCGGGGGAGCCGTCTCAACGTTTTAGTTGGGTTTCGGAGCACGGTTTGCCCCCGCCAAAGGCGCCGAAGATTGCTCCCTGACTCAGACCGTTGCCAATTGACGAGGATTGGCACAGCCGTGTGCTGTCATCGCGCGGGCCACGCATCGGCGGGGCGTTCGTATCAACGGGTCTCATATCGTGATGCCATGATCGGAACCGCGAGTCCGGCCGCCCGTTACCATTTCAGGAACGGAGGACATGGACATGCGCAAGAGAAAAGCCATCGTCGAGGCGGCGCTTGAGTCCGAGTACGAGCGCCAGGCGCTCGGGATCATGAATACGGAGCAAGCTCTGAAGCTTGAGGATGCTGATGGTCTTGTTTTCAGCCATCCGGATAAAGAGGCCGGCGTGACGGATCACTTTGTTGATCAGGATGAACTGCGCCGATTGGTGCGGCGGTCAACGTCGCCGCTTCCGGTGTTGCAATCGCCGGGCCGCACTGCACGTTCGTCCTGAGCTTCAAGCAATCATATAGCCGCCATCCACCGGCATCGAGATGCCGTTCACCATGGCCGCCTGATCGGAGAGCAGGAAAAGAACAACTTCGGCGATGTCTGCCGGCTCGGCGAAGCGTCCGACCGGAATTCGCTTCATCATCCCTGCGGCCTTCTCGGGATCGCTCCATGCCTTCACCGCCATTGGCGTCAACGTCACCGTTGGGTGGACGCCGTTTGCGCGTATGCCGTGAGGCGCAAGCTCTTTTGCCATGACCCGCGTCAAGCCATCCAATCCACCCTTCGATGCACAATAGGCGGCGTGGTCGGGGATGCCGACGAAGGACGCGACCGACGAGACATTGACGATGGCGCCAGGACGACCTTCCTTGATCAGCGAACGGGCATATTCCTGGGCGACGATCATCGGAGCACGCGTATTGACCGCGACAAGGCGATCGAATGCTTCGACGGTTGTCTCCAGGAACGGCTGGAGCTCGGTCGTGCCGGCGCAGTTGACAAGGAAATCTGCGGGAAGGGCAGCGATGACAGCCTCTCTGGTGGCATCGGCATCCGCGAGATCCACCTGGATTGCCCGGCAGCCGAATTGCCCCCGTAGCGCTTCGACGTCGCCAGCACTCCGGGTGAGCGCGACGACCTGCGCACCCCGTTCGACGAGCATCCTTACAATTTCGCGTCCGATGCCTTTGCCGGCGCCGGTCACGATCACGGTCTTTCCTTTGAACTCCATGGGTCGTTCTCCTACAGTCTCTGGCCTGTTTCCCGATCGAAGATATGCGCACGTCGGGGATCGATGTGGAAGTACATCGTCCGTCCGGGATCGACCTCGATACGCTCGCGGATCAGCGCGTCGATCGGCACGCCTCCCGTGCGGCCGAAGATCAACGTCTCGGAACCCGTCGGCTCGAACACCGAGACTTCGACCGGAACGCCTTCTTCGCCGATCGTGATGTGCTCCGGTCTGATACCGTAGGTAACGGCTCGTCCTTCATCCGCATTCGTGTCCGCCATCGGAAGGGCGATGCCCTGGTCGGTGACGACGATCTTCCTGCCGTCGCTTGTGGCTATGCGGCCCTCAAGGAAGTTCATCGATGGGCTGCCGATGAAGCCGGCGACGAAGAGGTTGACGGGGAAGTCGTAGAGATCGAGAGGCTTGCCGATCTGCTCGACCCTACCGTCGCGCATCACCACGATCTTGTTGGCCATCGTCATCGCCTCGATCTGATCGTGCGTGACGTAGACGGTGGTGGTCTTCAGCCGCTGGTGAAGCTCCTTGATCTCGACGCGCATGGTGACGCGGAGTTTAGCGTCGAGGTTCGACAATGGCTCGTCGAACAGGAAGACCTTCGGATCTCGGACGATAGCACGACCCATCGCCACGCGTTGACGCTGTCCGCCCGAGAGTTGCTTCGGATAGCGGTCGAGATAACGCGTCAGATCGAGGATCTCGGCCGCCCTGCCGACCTTCTCGTCGATCTCCGCCTTCGGACGTTTGGCCATCTTCAGCGGAAAGCCCATATTCTCGGCGACCGTCTTATGGGGATAGAGCGCGTAGCTCTGGAAGACCATCGCGATGTCACGCTCCTTTGGAGGAGCGTCGGTGACGACACGGCCGCCGATCCGGATGTCTCCGCTGCTGACCGTCTCCAGCCCGGCGATCATCCGGAGCAGGGTGGACTTGCCGCATCCGGAGGGACCGACCAGAACGACGAATTCGCCGTCCTCGATGTCGACGCTCACGCCATGCATGACCTGAAGAGAGCCATACTTCTTGGTGACGTCGCTAACCTGTACGTTTGCCAATGTCGTTCTCCTTCAGCATGCAGAATTTAAAGTGCTACAGCGTCCTTTGCGCGTCTGAGAAGAGGCGCGGCGCTGTAGTGTTTTGGTGTTGTAGACGGAATTCATCGGCTCATCCCTTCCAGACGACATAGGCGCCAAGGACCGCCGAGATTGCCGCCGCAAACCATACCGAAGGCCCGAACGGCTCGATGAACCGCATCCAGAACAGGGAGAGCGCGACCCAGATCACGATCGAAATGAAGAGCCGGTCGAACCAGTTGGTTTCGATCGGCAGAAATCCCGGCTTGCGTTCGTTATTTTCTGATTGAGACGTCATCGTTTCATCCTTTCACGGCGCCGAAGGTCAGGCCGGCGACGATGTGACGCTGGACCACCGAAAAGACGATGAGCGCCGGAACCAATGTCAGCATGGAAATCGCGGCCATGATGCCCCAGGCCGTCCCCGTCGTCGTCACATATTCAGACAAGCCGGTGGTGAGTGTCCGCGCATGGAAGTTGGTGAGCGTCGCTGCCAGCAGGTATTCGTTCCACGCAAACACCCAGGTCAGGATCAGCGTCACCGCAAGTCCGGGCCGTGCCAAAGGAAAGATGATATCATAGAGGACAGTCCATGGGCTCGCGCCGTCCATGTAGGCCGCCTCGTCCAATTCCTTCGGAATGCCGTCCACGGTCGGACGCAGCGTCCAGATGGCGAAGGGAAGGTTGAAGGAGCAATAGACCAGGATCATGCCCAGCTTGGAATCGGCGAGCGAGAAGTCGCCGATCCTGTAAACCTGCGTCAGCAGCAGGAAAAGCGGCAAGAGGAAGACCGCCGGCGGCGCCATGCGGTTGGTGATCGTCCAGAAGAAGATGCTTTCCTTGCCGGCGAGGTCGAAGCGCGTCAGGGCGTAGCAGGCAAGGAAGCCGAGTGTGGTGACGAGCAGCGCGTTGCCTGACGAAATGATCATCGAGTTGAGCATGTATCCGCGCAAGGTCGGATTGGTCAGCACGTCCTGGTAGTTCTTCCAGAAGAAGCTCCGGAGAATGACATCGGGCGTCGAGAACAGGTCGAAGGGCTGTTTCACCGATATGACGAAGAGCCAGTAGATCGGGAAAAGGGTCGCGAGGCTTATCAAGGCCCACAGGACGACCGGAAGCCAGGGAAAACGGGTCTTCTTCATCGCTTCAACCTCTCTTCACGCGGGGCGCAATCAAACCGACGTAGAGCAGCCAGCAGACGACGATGGTGAGATAGAGGACGATGACGGAGATCGCCGAACCGTAGCCGTAATTCGTCTTGGGAAAGACTTCCTTGAAGATATGGACGCCGATGTAACGCGTCGATGAACCCGGACCGCCGCCGGTCAGCATCAGGACTTCGTCGACAGTGCGCAGCGCATCCATCAGCCGGATGAACACGGTGGCGAGCATGGCCGGACGGATCAGGGGCAGCGTTATGTGCCAGAAGATCTGGCTCTTGCCCGCGCCATCGATCTGCGCCTGCTCGAACGGGTCTGAAGGAAGTGAGACGAGTGCGGCGATCAGCGAGAGGGTGACGAGCGGCGTCCAGTGCCAGATGTCCATGATGACAGTGACGGTGAAGGCCGCAACCGCGCTCTGGCCGATATTCAGATCGTAGCCGAACCAGCTCCTCAGAAGATAGGGAATGATGCCGATGGACGGGGTGGTCATCAGCTTCCAGACTGAGCCGACGATGATCGGCGCCATGATCAGTGGCAGCGTATGGATCGTGCGAAACACCGCTTTTCCGGGAAAGTCCTTGAGCAGCGCCTGGGCGAGGATGTAGCCAAGGACCAGCTCCGAGACGACCGCGAAGAAGACGAATGTCAGGGTGATGCCAAGCGATGCCAGGAACTGCGGGTCGAAGACGAGCCGCCGATAGTTCTCGGCCCAGTTGAAAATCATGCCCGGATTGGCCGCGAACGGGTTCCATGAATGGAAAGAGACCCAGAGGACGTAGATGAAAGGAAAGATCCCGAACAGTCCGAGGATCACTATGGTCGGTGACAGCAACAGCCACCCGAGCTTCTGCGAATGCATCGCCTATCCCCCATTGAACACGATGTGGACGTCCGCTCCATCTGGGAACGGAAGATGACGGGTCGTCGGAACGACCCGTCAAGTTGGGGAGGATGTTTTATTTGCGATAGCCGAGCGAGGTGAGCTCTTCTTCGGCCTTGGCCGCCATCTGGTCGAGGCCTTGATCGGGGCCGATCTTGCCGGTCAGGATGTCGTAGAAGATGGGAGCGGTCGCTTCACGCACCTGCGCATGGAAGGGATAGGGAGGAGCGCCGGCGAAGAGCTTGCCCTCGTCCTTCAGCATCGTGTAGAAGCCGCCGAGCTTGATGTCCATCTCCTTCACCTTCGGATCGTCGAACGTCGCCTTGTTGGTGATGCGCGGCGCGGCGATGGCCCAATCGGGCTGCACTTCGTTCTGACCGATGAATTCGAGGAAGAGCAGCGACGCTTCCTTGTTCTTGGACGTGACCGGCACGCCGAAGGCGCCGCCATCGTAGTAGCCGATATAGCCCTTGCCGGCTTTCGCGTCGTCCAGCACGCCCGGCTCGAGCGGCGGCAGAGCGAACCCGACCTGGCCGACCACCTTCGACTGCGCTGGATCGCTTGCGATCCACGCGGCATTCTCACCGTAGATCAGTCCCTGGGCGACACGGCCCGCGGCGAAGGTCGTTGCGGTTTCCGTCCAGGTTGACTGGGTCGATTCCGGAGGAGCGATGTCGCGCAGGTGCAGCCAATACTTCAACGCGGCCTTCGCCTTGTCGCTGTTCATCGCGCCGCCATGTTCCACCGTCGCCGCATAATTGTTCTTGGCGTCGATGCCCCAATTGTAGACGCCGAAGGTCGGCGCGATCGACTCGAAGAATTCATACCACGATGCCGCATGGCCTGTATGTGCCTGGGCAGTCGTGCCCCAGAGCTCCATGCCATTGTCCTTGCCGTACTTCGTGAAGAATTCGGCGATCTGGGTGTATTCCGCGTGGGTGGTCGCCGGCTTCAAGTCCTTGCCGGTTTCCTTCTTGAAGGCTTCCTTGATCTTCGGATCATCGAACAGGTCCTTGCGGTAGAGATAGGTCTTCAAGAAGGCTTCCATCGGAACGCCGAAGAGATCGCCGCTCGCGTCCTTGAAGTAGTCGGCAAAGCTGGTGAAGTTCGCATCGTCGTAGGTCGGCGCCTTCAGATCCGGCTGGTCTTTCAGCGTCTTGGTGATGTCGATGAGGAAATTCCTGGCCAGATAGGAATAGATGATGTCCTGCTCGATGTAGACCATGTCATAGATGCCGGTCTTGGCTTCCATGTCCTTGATGGCCTTGTCGTACATCTGATCCCAGGAGGTCGTCTCGATATCGACCTTGATGCCGGTCTTCTTTTCGAATTCCGGAGCGAGCACGTTCCTGATGTAGTTCGATGGCGGGGTGCTTTCGGTGACGCCGTGCAGTGTCACGCCTTTGAATTTGGCGCCGGCGTCGGACCAGAAGTCAGCCCAGGCAGGCGAAGCAGTGGCGGCGAGGCTGAGCGTCAGCGCAAGCGCGCTAGCCTTCAAAGCATAGTTCATTTTCAATCCTCCCAAATTGCAGCGAGATCATTTCGCCGATGCATTGTGTAGGCCAAAAAAACTGCCGGCGCAACATTTGTTGTCTAAACATGCAAATCGCTGGTCTATCCCATTGATTTTTGCAGAAACTAATTTCTCGTAGAGATTAGAATGTAACGGCGAGAAGCTTAAAATATTGCATTGCAAAGTATTTTTGCAAAGCAGCAAAAAAAATTCAGCCAAAATTATTTGTTGTCTTGCCAAACTAAATGGCATAGCACTGTGTGCAGCCAAAGGCATTTTTTGGAGGAAAAGGCTATGCGTCGATTGGGTATCCATTCATTTGTATGGACAGGCGGCCAAACGCAGGAAGGGCTGGAGATGGCCCTCAACAAGTCGGCCGAACACGGATATCGCACCATCGAATTTGCCTATCTGCGCCCCGAGAAATTCAATCTCGACCGTCTGGCAAAGCTTGCGCAGTCGCTTGACGTCGAGATTGGCGTGACGATGGGTCTGCCGCTCGACAAGGACGTATCGAGCGAGGATGCCCCTGCGGTATCCGCCGGCAAGCAGACGCTCGCAGACGCCGTTCGTGCGGTCCGTGATATCGGCGGCAACAAGCTCGGCGGGATTCTCTATTCCGCGCACACCAAGTACAATCGCCAGCCGACGAAGAAGGGCTGGGACAACAGCGTCGCCGCGATCGCCGCGACCGCCGAAGTCGCGAGACAAGCGAACGTCGACCTCGTCCTCGAGGTTGTCAACCGGTTCGAGACGAACCTGCTGAATACGGCGGCGCAGGGACTGAAGTTCATCGCCGAGACGGGATCGGAGCATGTTCGTCTCCACCTCGACACGTTCCATATGAATATCGAGGAAGCCAATCCGGCCGCCGCGATCCGCCTGGCCGGCGACAAGATCGGCTACTTCCACATCGGCGAGAGCAATCGCGGCTATCTCGGCGACGGCGTCATCAACTTCGATCTGATCTTCGACGCTCTGCTCGACATCGACTACAAGCGCGACATCGTGTTCGAGAGCTTCTCGACGACGGTCGTCGACGAAGGCCTGTCGCTCGCCTGCGCGATCTGGCGCGACACCTGGGAGGATAATGATCCGCTTGCGGCGCACGCGAAGCGCTACATCGAGCTGAAATATGACGAGGCCAAGCGTCGCCGCGCCACAAACGCGCGGCCCTGATTATCCCTCTGACAGCCTGTTCCAGTCATGTAAGGGTTGGGCCGACTGAAGGGAATTGAAATATGAACGACACCATCGGAAGTTCGCCGCGCAGGATCCGGCAGAACAATATCGTCGCCGCCTTGCAGACGATCTATGCCCACCGAAGCCTCAGCCGCGCGGATCTCGCCCGGAAGCTTGGGATGAATCGCTCATCCTCGGGAGAGATCGTCGCCGAGTTGACGGAAGGCGGGTTCGTTCAGGAGTCGGACGAGAGCGGCAGGCAGCGCCTGGAACATTCCCGTGCCGGGCGCCCGGGCATCATGCTCGAACTGGTCCCCGATGCGGCATTCTTCGTCGGGATAGAGATTGGCGTCGAGCATATCTCGGCGGCAGTTATCGATCTCTCCGCCGACGTCCGGGCATGTCGGAAAATGGCATTCGACACCATGTCTTCGACCGTGGAGGAGGCCGTGGCGCGGGGCGTCGAGCTTATTGTCAGTGCGATGGAAAAGAGGATGATCGGACGGTGCAAGGGGCTGGGCATATCGGCGCCGGCCCACATCCGGCCGGACGGAATTGTCACCCTCGCACCCATCATCGGCTGGCGAGACGTGTCGTTGAAGGAGATTGGGCGATCCGCCTTCCTGGCCGCCTTCCCGGCCGCCGTGCCGATCGCGGTCGAAAACGACGCCAACGCCTTTGCGATCGGCGACAGCTATCGTCACGGCGCCGCAGGCGTGACCCTGTTTCTGCTGATGGAAACCGGCGTCGGTGGCGGCATCATGATCGATGGCAAGCTGTTCCGGGGCGGCCACGGTCTGGCAGGAGAAATCGGCCACACCCTGGTGCCGGGGAGCGGCGGTCAGAAGTTTGAACAACTGATCGGTCGCGAGGTGCTCATCAGGCAGTATCGTGAGGCTGTCGGCCGCGGGGACGCGGATCTGCAGGATTTCCTCGGCGGTGTTCGCGACCGTGTCCCGGCCGCCGTCAATATCGCCGAAACCTGGTCGCGCCATCTCGCATACGCATTGCTGCAGGCCTGTCGTCTGCTCGATCCCGACAGGATCGTGCTGGGTGGCTCCGTGGCATCCCTCTACCCGATGGTGGCCGCCCGCGTGGCGGTTCACATGTCGGAGGGGCAGAACATCCCTTTTCCCACGCCGGAGGTCGTCGTGGATGGTGATGCGGAGTTCGGTTCCGCCTTCGGGGCGGCATGCATGTTGCACCAGCGCTTTCTGTCATTGGAGAGCGAGGAGTTCGGCAGCGAGGACGGTGCGCCGGTTCAGGCGCCGACGAGTTGACGACAAGAACGATCGAAAGCAGGATTGCAAATGACTTCAGTACTGGCTCCGGACGCGCTTGGTCCCACGGTTTGCGTAGGGGAGATCCTCGTCGAGATCGTCGCCACGACGGTCGGAGACGGGTTTCTCGAAGCCCAGCCGCTTGTCGGTCCGTTTGCGAGCGGAGCGCCGGCGATCTTCATCTCGCAGTGCGGTCGCCTCGGCGGCAAGGCCGCCATGGTGGGCGCCGTCGGCGATGACGATTTCGGTCGTGTCAATACGGATCGCCTCAAACGCGACGGCGTCGATATTTCGACGATATCGATCGATCCGGATTATCCCACAGGAAGCGCCTTTGTCCGCTACCGCAAGGATGGCTCCCGGGATTTCGTCTACAACATCGCCACATCTGCAGCCGCGCGCTTCGGCTGGTCTCAAACGGTCGGCGGCCTCATCCATCGGAGCGGGCATCTTCACGTGATGGGCTCGGCTCTGTCGGTGCCCAGTGCGCGCGAGGTGATCGACAAGGCGGTCGACACCGTCAAGGCACGCGGGGGAACGCTCTCGGTGGATCCGAACATTCGCAAGGAATTGAAGCTGGACAAGGACACCGAGCGGCGGTTTTCCAAGCTTGTCGCTGCCGCCGACCTGCTTTTGCCGTCCGGAGAAGAACTAGAGCGTGCCGCAGGTGTCGAAGGCGAGGCAGAAGCGATCCGCCGCTTGTTCGAGATGGGCGTCAAGGAGATCGTGTTGAAGCGCGGAGCCGACGGCGCGACCTATTTCGGCAGGGACGGAGACCGCATCGACGCTCCGGCATTTGTCGTTCAGGAGCTTGACCCCACCGGCGCCGGCGACTGCTTCGGCGGTGCCTATCTCACCTGCCGGCGGCTCGGAATGTCTCCGCAGCAAGCTCTGACCTATGGCTCGGCCGCTGGCGCCCGCAACGTGACGGTCCTGGGACCGATGGAAGGCGCCGGCACTCAGCAAGAACTCGATGCGTTCATCGCTTCAACGGAAAGGCGCCCATGATGGAGGTGCATCTCAACGAGCTGGCCAAGCTGAGGATCGAAGGCCACCCCAGAGGCGTGACCTCCGTATGCTCCGCCCATCCGATCGTGCTTCGAGCAGCACTCCGACACGGGCGGCAACAGGAGAGCACCGTCCTGATCGAAGCGACCTGCAACCAAGTCAACCACCTTGGCGGCTACACCGGAATGACGCCAAGCGACTTCGCGTCTCTCGTGATGAAGATCGCAGTGGAGGAAGGGTGCCCCGAAAATCTGATCATTCTCGGCGGCGATCATCTCGGCCCCAATCCTTGGCGCGACCGCCCGGCGGAAGAGGCGATGGCCGAGGCGGAGAAGATGGTTGCCGCCTATGTCGACGCCGGATTCCGCAAGGTTCACCTCGACGCCTCGATGGGCTGCAAGGGTGAGCCGGTGGCACTCGACGACGAAACCACCGCCCATCGCGCCGTCCGGCTTGCGGCGGTCGCCGAGGCCTCGGCAAAGAAGACCGGCGGCGCAATGCCGGTTTACGTCATCGGCACCGAAGTGCCGCCGCCGGGCGGGGCCGATCATGCCCTGACAACCATCGAACCGACGGCGGCCGCGGCGGCGCTGAAGACGATCGAAGTCCACCGCCGGATCTTTGCGGAGGCAGGACTCGGGCAAGCATTTGGACGGGCCATCGGGCTGGTCGTGCAGCCGGGCGTCGAGTTCGGCAATCAGAATGTCATCCTGTACGACCGGAGCAAGATAGACGAGCTGAAATCGGTGCTCACCGACGAGCCGCAGTTTGTCTTCGAGGCGCACTCGACGGATTATCAGGGAACCAAGCCTTTGACCGCGCTGGTGGAGGACGGGTTTCCCATTCTGAAAGTCGGTCCCGAGCTGACCTTCGTCCTGCGCGAGGCGCTCTACGCGCTGGATGCGATCGCTTCGGACCTTTTGCCTGATTACGGCCAGCGTCCGCTCTACCAGGCGATGGAGGCGCTGATGCTCGATCAGACAGGCAACTGGAGCCGCCACTACCACGGCACAAACGCCGAGATGCGCTGGTTGCGGCACTATTCGCTCTCCGACCGCATCCGCTATTATTGGGCGTCGGCTGAAGCACAAGATGCCGTCCGGCAGCTGTGCGAAGCCCTTCGGAGCCAATCGGTACCGCTGCCCTTGCTTTGGCAGCACATGCCGGCTGCACAGGATTTCGCAGATGCGCCGCTCGATCCGGAACAGGTTTTGATCTGGAGGGTGACGAAGAGTCTCTCGGACTATCATGCCGCTTGCGGCGTCGGGAAGAATTGACAATCAGGATCAAGACAGGAGGAAAAATCGATGACGGATTTGAATGGGAAGATCGCGGCGGTCACGGGCGCTGCGTCCGGAATAGGGCTCGCTTCGACGGAGGCAATGCTCGCCGCTGGGGCGACGGTCGTGCTGGTCGACCGCGATGAGAAGGCCCTTGAAACGGTTTGCGCGCGGCTTGGCGAGCGCGCTATTCCGCTCAAGATCAACTTGCTGGATCCGCACCAGTGTGCGGGACTGCTCGAGGGCATTCTGTCGAAGACCGGCAAGCTCGACATCCTGCATGCCAATGCAGGCACCTATATCGGCGGCGACCTGATGGAAACCGATCTCGATAGCATCGATCGGATGCTCAATCTCAACGTCAATGTCGTGATCAAGAACGTTCGAAATGTCATTCCTCACATGATCGAACGTGGCACCGGCGACATTGTCGTCACCAGTTCCGTTGCTGGACATTCGGCGATACCATGGGAACCGGTCTATTCGTCGTCGAAATGGGCGATGACCTGCTTCGTCCAGACGATGCGACGCCAGCTTCTGAAAAGTGGCATTCGTGTGGGGTCGGTTTCTCCGGGGCCGGTGATCAGCGCTTTGCTTGCGGATTGGCCGGAGGAAAACCTTCGCAAAGCCAAGGAGGCCGGAGCTTTGATCGAGCCGAAGGAAGTCGCCGACGCGATCATCTTCATGCTGACCCGGCCGCGCAACGTCACCATCCGCGATATCGTGGTGCTTCCAAGCGCCTTTGACATCTGAAGGAGCCGAACATGAGTTACCAGCAGAAATTTCGCCTCGACGGCGAACGGGCAGTGGTCACGGGCGGAGGGCGTGCGATCGGGCTCAGCTGCGCCGAGGCGCTGGCAGAGGCGGGTGCTGCCGTCGTTGTCATCGAGCGAAGCGAGGCCGACGCTGAGCAAGCGCTTGCTCTCCGGGACAGAGGCTACGACATCGAAGTCCGGGTGGGCGACGTCACCGACGCGGCCCGAATGGACGCGATCGCAACCGAGCTTGCCGACGGCGGGCGGCCGGCGACGATCCTCGTCAACAATGCCGGAATTGGCCAGAACGGCATCGCGGCGGAGAGTCTCACCGACGCGGATTGGCTGCGCATGATGGACGTCAATCTCAACGGCGTCTTCTGGTGCTCGCGCGCCTTCGGTCGTCCGATGATTTCGATGAAACGCGGCGCCATCGTCAACCTCGGCTCCATGTCGGGTCACATCTGCAACCGGCCTCAGCCTCAGACGGCCTATAACGTCTCCAAGGCGGCCGTCCATCACCTCACGCGCTCGTTGGCCGCCGAGTGGGCGCATCACGGCATCAGGGTAAACGCCGTTGCGCCCACCTATATCGAGACGCCGATGGTGGTGGCCGTCGAAGCCAATCGCGAGCGTATCCCGCTCTGGCTCGCCGACACGCCGATGGGCAGGATGGGAACGCCGGAAGAGGTTGCCAGCGCGGTCCTCTTCCTCGCCTCGGGCGCCGCCAGCCTGATGACCGGGGCGATCGTCAACGTCGATGCAGGATTCACCTGCTGGTAGTCCCTTCCAGGACGAGGTGTAAGCGGCGCCTCGCCCACACCTGGAAACCAGTATGGAAACGTTACCACATTATCTTGACTCGCATTCCTGCTGCGCTTATCCAGATGTGGAAACGTTGCCATATTGGGAGGAAGCTGATGAAATCCGCGCGGTTGAACCGACTTTTCGGCGTGTCTGGAAATTGTTTTGACGTTGCTATCGATCACGGCATGTTCAATGAACGGACCTTCCTTTCCGGCATCGAGAACATGAAGACGGCCATCGAGGTGATCGCGGACGCGGCGCCGGATGCCATTCAGCTGCCGCCAGGGACGGCACCCCTTCTGCAGGCTATTCCCGGCAAGCATCGTCCGGCACTGGTGCTGCGGACCGACATCGCCAACATCTATGGCAATCCCCTGCCGTCTCAGCTGTTTTCCGAAATGATCGACAGGGCTGTGGAACAGGGCGTTGCATTGGATGCCGCCTGTGTCGTCGTCAACCTTTTGATGCTGCCGGACCAGCCGGAAGTCTACCGCGCCTGCGTGCGCAATGTGAACAGCCTGAAACGCGAATGCGAGATCTACGGCATGCCGCTGATGGTCGAGCCGCTTGTCATGCAGGACAATTCCAAGGGCGCCTACATGGTCGATGGCGCGATCGACAAGATCCTGCCGCTCGTGCGCCAGGCGGCCGAACTCGGCGCCGATATCATCAAGGCCGACCCGTGCGACAATGTCGAGGAATATCACCGCGTGGTCGAGATCGCCCAAGGCCTGCCGGTGCTGGTGCGCGGCGGCGGTCGCGTTTCGGATCAGGAAATTCTGATCCGCACCAGAGAGTTGATGGAGCAGGGCGCCCGTGGCATCGTCTATGGCCGCAACGTCATCCAGCATCAAAATCCTGCCGGTATGACGCGGGCCTTGATGGCGATCGTCCACGACAAGGCTTCCGTCGAGCAAGCTTCGCTGCATATTGGCTGACGCGCGTCTGGGAGGAGATGTCATGACGAAAATATTCCGCTTCGGCGTCATCGGTTGCGGTCTGATGGGGCGCGAGTTCGCGAGTGCCGCGGCGCGCTGGCTGCATCTGGCCGATGTGAAGGCGCGACCGGAAATCGTCGCCGTCTGTGATACCAACGCAACGCTGCTCGACTGGTTCAGGGATCATGTGCCGACCGTTCGGCAGTTCACCGCCGACTATAAGGAGCTTCTGGCCAATCCCGAGGTCGATGCGGTCTATTGCGCTGTCCCGCATGTGCTGCACCAGCAATTCTACATCGACATCCTGAAGGCCGGAAAGCATCTTCTCGGTGAAAAACCCTTCGGCATGGACGCCGCGCAGAACCGGGAGATCACGGCGGTTCTCGCCGAGCATCCCGAACTCCTGGTCCGCTGCTCGTCGGAAATGCCTTTCTTCCCCGGAGCACAGAAGGTCATCGCGCTGGCAAAAAGCGGCGAGATGGGCGAGATAATCGAAGTCGAGGCGGGTTTTCTGCACTCTTCGGATATCGACCGGCAGAAGCCGATCAACTGGAAGCGTATGGCCGATATCAATGGCGACTATGGCTGCATGGGTGATCTCGGCATGCATGTGCTGCACGTGCCGCTGCGTCTCGGCTGGCGCCCGACCACCCTGCATGCGCAATTGGTCAAGAAGGTCACCGAACGTCCTGACGGCAAGGGCGGCATGTTGCCCTGCACCACCTGGGACAATGCCACGATCAGCAGCCGCGTGCGCACCGGGGATCAGGATTTCCCGATGGTGATGAAAACCTGGCGCATCGCGCCCGGTGAATCGAACACCTGGTACCTAAGAGTTCTCGGCATGAAGAAAAGCGCGTTCTTCAGCACGAAGTCGCCGCGCCAGTGGCAGTGGATGGACTACAATGGCGGTGCCCAGGCCTGGAGCACCGAGGATCTCGGTTATGGCTCGCTGTTTCCAGCCATAACAGGCAAGATCTTCGAATTCGGTTTTGCCGACGCCATACAGCAGATGTGGGCGGCCTTCGTCGATGAGCTTGCCGGCGGAAATGCCAACGGTTTCGGCTGTGCGACGCCGGCGGAAGCGCAGGCGCATCATGCGGTCCTGACGGCAGCCCTCAAATCCGGCCGCGAGGACGTCGTGGTATCGGTCGCGTATGACGGGGCGCCAGCCTGATGAAGCGTTCTGCGATCAACGCCGCGTTGCTGCGGGCAACCGAGACTCTCGAGCGTTGGCACTGGTCGCTGCCGGCATGGGGCTCCTGGACGGCAGCGGATTTTGCCGCTCAACCCGAGGCATCGGCCTATTTGCGCGCCCATCAACTGGGTTGGGATGTCACCGATTTCGGCTCGGACCGGTTCGCCGAATGCGGCCTCTGTTTAGCCTGCGCAATGGCATCGTCGATGTTAGAGGTGAACGGACCTATGCCGAAAAGCTGCTCTTCGTTGGCGAAGGGCAGGTCACGCCGACGCACCGTCATGCGGCGAAGATGGAAGACATCATCAATCGCGCCGGCGGCGATCTCGTCATCGAATTCGCCGCAACCGATGCCGATGGCAATGTGCTGGCGGAGGATGTGACGGTGCCGGTAGACGGACTGCCGCATCGGCTCGCTGCATGGGAACCTCTGGTTCTTGAGCCTGGCCAGAGCGTGACGATCAGCACCGGGCTCTGCCACCGCTTCTACGGCAGGAAAGGCGGCGGACCTGTCCTTGTTGGCGAGGTCAGCCAGGTCAACGACGACAACCGGGATAATTTCTTTCTGGAGCCGATCGCGCGTTTTGCCGCGATCGAGGACGACGAGCCGCCGCTCAGACCCTTGTGGAACGAAGGAGTCAGCTGATGCGAGCCGGGGAAGAGGTTCACGATCGCGACAGTCGGAAACAGGGCGGCATCGTCTGCGCCGGAAACTTCATCGTCGATCGCGTCCACACCCTGTCTTATTGGCCCGAACAGGGCAATCTCGCCCATATCCTGCACCAGGATCTGGGTGTGGGGGGTGGGGCCGCCAATGTCGTCACCGATCTGGCCTCGCTCGGATTTCCCGGAAATCTGGCGGCAGCGGGATGCATCGGCGCCGATCAGGACGGAGAGATCGTCAAGGCGCGCCTTGCGGTTGCCGGCGTCGATGTCGGTGGTCTGACAGCGCTTGCCGACCGGGTGACCGCTCATACGCATGTCATGAATGTGCCCGGCCAGAACCGGACCTTCTTCTATCATGGCGGCGCCAACGATGCCGTCACGGACAAGTTTGTCTCACCAGCAGCCTTCGCCAAGGCCGGCTATCGGCTGTTCTATCTCGGTTATCTCATGCTGTTGCCGGGGCTCGACCGCATTGGCCCCGACGGCCGTTCGGGAGCATCGCGCCTGCTGGAAGCGGCGCGCCACGCGGGGCTTACGACCTGCGTGGATTTCGTATCGAGCGAAGACCCGGAATTTGCGGCCAAGGTCGGCGTCGCGCTGCCCTTCTGCGATTATCTGGTTATCAACGAGATGGAGGCGGGACGTGCAACCGGCGTTATCGTTCGCGATGCGAAGGGGGATTTGATCGAGGCGGGGCTTTTGGAAGCGGGCGAGCGCCTGCTTGCGGCGGGCGTCGCCAAGGGCGCGATCATCCATGCGCCGGAAACCTGCTTCTGGTTTGCGCCTGGCGCTTCCCCGATCATCACACGTTCACGACCTGTCGATCCCGATGACATCGTCAGTACGGTCGGCGCAGGAGACGCTTTCTGCGCCGCCGTGCTCTACGGCCTGCATGAGAACTGGCCGGCCGAGCATATCTGCGCCGTCGCCCATGCCGCAGCTGCGCGTTGCCTCAAGGGGGCGACGGCCACCGATGGTATCCCCGACATGTCCGTCCTTCGTCGCGAGGCGAAGGAGACGAACCCGGAATCCGCTTAGCCCATTGGCGTCGCCTCAGGAGGGTGGCTCCGATTATCGTTCAGTCAAAAAGGGAGGAGCAAACATGAAGCTATTCGTTACGGCAGCCGCGCACGGAACCTTTGCCGATTTAGGCGCGAGCGCGGAGGCAGTGCGATGACATATGCGGAAACGGCGCGGCTCTCCGGCAAGGTTGCATTGGTCACGGGGGGAGCGAGCGGCATCGGCAAGGCGGTCTGCGAACGCTTTGCGGCCGAAGGCGCAAGGGTTGTCGTGGCGGACCTCGACGGTGAACGATGTGCTCGGGTGGCAGAAGCGATCGGCCCTCAGGCCTGGGGTGTGGCGCTTGACGTGACCAGCCAGGACAGCATCGAAGAAGCCGCGCGCTTCACCATCGCCACCGCTGGTCAGATCGACATCCTGGTCAACGCCGCAGGCATTTACGACGTCGAGTCCATTCTGGAAATATCTCGGGAACGGACCGCTAGGGTATTTCAGGTCAACATCGAAGGCCTGATCTTCATGACACAGGCCGTTGCCCGACACATGGTGGAGAGAGGGGAAGGTGGACGCATCATCAACTTCTCATCCCAGGCAGGGCGTCGGGGCGAAGGACCGGCCGTTGCTTACTGTGCTTCCAAGGCGGCCGTCATCAGCATCACGCAAAGCTGCGCCCTGGAGCTGATCCGTTATGGCATCAACGTCAACGCCATCGCTCCCGGCGTCGTCGATACGCCGATGTGGGACGTCGTTGATGCAAAACTCGGCAGCCGGGAAGGTTTGAAACCCGGTGACGTCAAGCGCCGCGTGGCCGCCGCCGTCCCCGCCGGACGATTTGGCGCGCCCCACGAACAAGCCGCCATGGCGGCCTTCCTGGCCGGGCCTGATGCAGCATACATCGTGGCGCAGTGCTACAATGTCGATGGCGGCAATGTCATGAGCTGAGCGTTTGAGCCGTGCCTGGAATGGCCGAGGCCGCAGGAGCGGACGTGTCATCAGCACAATCACTTGAGGTCTGGAGGAGTGAAATGAGGGCTGTACGCTTGGAGTCGATCGGGTCTTTGACCATGCGCAGCGTTGAAAAACCGGTTGCCGGGCCGGGCGAGCTGCTTGTCCGGGTCGTGGCGGCCGGCATCTGCGGTTCCGATCGCCACATGTACAAGGGCGAGTATCCGACAGCGATCCCCGTGACGCTGGGCCACGAATTCTCCGGCATCGTCGAAGAGATCGGCGATGGTGTGACACGGTTTACCGGCGGTGAGTTGGTGACGGTCGACCCGAATATCTCCTGCGGCACCTGTCGGGCCTGCACGCAGGCGCGGCCGAACTTGTGCGAGAGCTTGACCGCCATCGGCGTGACACGGGATGGCGGCTTTGCCGAATATGTGGCGGTGCCGCAGGCCCAGGCCCTCATGCTGCCGGCTGACATTAATCCCGTTCACGGCGCCTTCAGTGAACCGCTGGCCTGCTGTATCCACGCCATCGACAAGGCAAGGATCCGTACGGGCGACAGCGTCGCGATCCTCGGCGGGGGCGTGATCGGCTTGCTCATGGTGCAACTGGCCCGCCTGGCTGGGGCAGGCGAGGTAATTTTGATCACGCGGCAGCAATCCAGACGCCAAACCGCTCTGAGCCTGGGGGCGACGCACGCCTTCGACCCGGCCGCTTCAGACACAATCGCTGCCGTTCGAGAACTCACCAAGGGCGGGGCCGACGTGGTCATCGAGTGCGCCGGCGTCAGCGAGACCCTTCAAACCGGTTTGAAAATGGCGCGGCGCGGTGGTGCCTTAGTGCTTTTCGGGGTGACGCCGGCGGGTGTCGAGGTGCCGGTTCTGCCCTTCGATCTGCTCGTCAACGAAGTCGATATCAGGCCGGCCTACCTCAACCCCTTCACCCATTCGCGCGCTGCGGCAATGGTCGCGAGCGGGGCGTTGGAACTGGACGCATTGGTCACCAAAACCATCGGTCTCGAGGAGGTCGCCGACGTGGTGGGCCACGCGCCATTGCCAGGCGAGATCAAGGTCATCGTCCGGCCCTAGCCTGTCGTCTCTCCGACCCACGCCATCTGCTCAGTTCCGGACGGGGCCGGTGGAATCGCGCTCTATCAGGGTGACCGGCACTTTTACGATCGCACCTCGCCGAGGTTCGTCCCCTGTTGGGTGCTCCTCGATCAGCGTTTCCAGCAGCCGTGCTGCCTGCTGTCCGACATCGCGGATCGGCTGTGCGACCGTTGTCAGCCGCGGAAAGACGTAGGCAGCCTCCGGCAGATCGTCGAAGCCGACGACCGAATAGTCGCGCGGAACGGAAAATCCGCGATCCTGGATGGCATGGATGGCGGCAATCGCTGAAACGTCGGTCGTGCCAATGATCGCCGTGACCTCAGGTCGGGACGCCAGCAATTCCCGCGCCAGCCGGTAGGTCTCTGCAAAGCTGTGTTCTTCGGCCATCGCCACGATGGCGGGTGCGACGCCATCTTTCGCCATTTCCGCCGTGATGCCCTGAAGGCGAAGCTGGATCGGCTGGCTGTGGGCCGGTGCGCCGACGATGGCGATCGCCCGGTGGCCGAGGTCGATCAGATGGCGCGCCATCAGCCGCCCACCCTCCTCGTGATCGGCCATGACAGCATCGTCGGCGATGCCGCTCAGCTCGCGGTCAATGGCGACGATCGGAATGCGAGCGTCCCGAAGCACCCCGAAATGCTCGATGCTGCCGAAGGCGCTTGCCACGATGACGCCGTCGACGCGTTGAGCGAGCAGCATGGAGATGTAGCGCACCTCGTGGTCCATATTTTCCGCGGTGCTGCAGATCAGCGTCTGATAGCCGTGCTGGAACAGTTCCTGTTCGATCGCGTGGGCCAGGATACCGAAGAAAGGCACCTCGATCGACGGCAGCATCAGTCCGATCATCCGGCTTGGTGCACCGCGCAGCATACGGGCACCCTTGCTGGGCGTGTAATTCAGCGTTCGGACAGCCGCCTCGACCCGCTCCCTGAGCTCAGGGGAGGCGTAACCGCTGTTGTTTAGCACGCGCGAGACCGAAGAGAGCGATGTTCCTGCAAGTTTAGCAATATGTCTGATGCTGGTCGTCACGTGCTCGCATTTCTTTCTCTACAGCGCCGGCGTCTTTAAGACGCGCAAAAACCGCCAGCATAGGAGCGGTCGAACGTTCATCAGACGCACTGCTGAAGTTCACTTTCATTTCATCATCCACTAGATCACTAGCGGGACGCCGCATCAAGCGCGCCGCTATTCGAGAACGCTGGCTGTCGTGACAAGCTTCACCGTGAGAGCTAGAGGATAGGAGCCTGATCGATAGCAGCCCCGTTGAGCGGACACACATGATGAACGACACTGTCCTCCTGTTTCACGGCATTGCCCGGACGAAGAAAAGCATGGCGAAGCTCGCCGGCTTCTTGTCCGGCCACGGTTATCGGGTTGTGAATGTCGGTTACCCCTCCACCAAGTTTTCGATCAGCGACCTCATCGACATCATCCGACCGGAGATCGACGGCGCCGCGAAGGAGGCAGGCGACGGCCGGGTCCATTTTGTCGGTTATTCGATGGGCGGGCTGATCATCCGCGCTTTTCTCAGGAGCTATCGCCCAGCCAACCTGGGAAGGGTTGTGATGGTCGGAACGCCGAACAACGGCAGTCAGATTGCCGATTTCCTCAAGAACTGGCCCTTATATAGGAAGATCTATGGACCGGCAGGACAGCAACTGATTACCGATCAAACCGCAATGCCCGAGCTGTTCGGCACTGTGGATTATGAACTTGGCATCATCGCCGGGAATCGGACCATCGACCCGGTCTCCTCCCTTATCATCGGCCTCAGGGTTCCGAATGATGGAAAGGTTTCGGTGGAGAGCACCCGTCTCAACGGCGCGTCGGCGCATATCGTCATTCCGGCAAACCACACGTTCCTGCCCGTCAACAAGACGATGTGGAGCGAGACCCTGTCGTTTTTGCAAGATGGGCGGTTTACAAGCTGAATTTCCACATATTCAAACATCCGCCACATGCCCTCTGCTTAATTCCCCGCGGCACCGGTATCGAAGGAAATGTAATGACCGCCATCCTGCGAAAGAAAGTTCACGGCGCGTCTACACGCGGACAGGTCATCGATGGTGCGCCCGATGTCGGCGTCGCCTATCAGGTGTTTTCCGATACGGTGATCGAAGACGTTATCGTCAAGAATTCTCCTCGAGGCTTCAAATTTCACAATGGCAAGAATCTTACCGTCAGGCGCTGTGAAACGGAGAATGTGAACGGCGACGGCATCTACCTGACGAAGACGACGCACGTGTTGCTGGAGAATAATCGCATCGGCGCGGCACCGGGCGAGGGAGCAGACTGCTGCCAGTTCGCCTATCAAAACAGCGACGACAATATCAGCTCCGATATCGTGATCCGCGGCAACCTCTTCCTGCAGTCGCCGGCGAGCGCTTCGAACAAGGGCGCGCTGGTCTGTGACAAAACTCGAAAATACCTGGTCGAATACAATTTCATCGGCGGCAAGAATTTCTCCTTTTCGTCGATTGGGGATGACGCCGTGGTGCGCAGCAACATCATGCGCGATGGCCGGATGAATGATTATTCCTTCGGCTATGGCATCGGCGACAAGGCCGACCACGCCGGGCATCACGTTTATGACAACTGGATCGAGAACACCAATCGTGGCGTCAGCCTGAGCGGTTTTTCGGATCAGGAGCTGGCATTTCGCAAAGACATCGATATCCACGACAACGTCATTAGCCAATGCGACATCGCGTTCTTCGCCAACCGTCGGTGGTCCGGCAGCTTTCGGCGCAACGTATTTCTGCAGTGCGAGCAGGACATCGTTCTCGAGAGAAACGGCAAAGCGACTGCGGGTGATATCGATGGCAACTATCGGAACGACGGCAGCTTTCTGAATGTCACCCCACCGCCGCTTCGCTTGAAGCCTGACGGCAAGGCTTCGGTTTCCTCCGGCGAATGGACATCCGAGCCCGACGAAATCCGCATCCAGTGGCGTGACAAGGGGATCGACATCCCAGGCGCCAATCGGCCTTCCATTACAGTTGAGCCTGGCATGGAATTGTCATGCGTCCTGCTGGCCCGCAAGGCGCAGAACTGGATGCTGGCGATCGCTGAGACTGCTTATGACGACTTCACGCCGCGCGCATGGCAAGAACACAGGCTGCCTTGGCAGAAGCGCTATCTCTCGATTTAAGCGGTGCGACGGGGGCCTGGATCGCGCAAAATCAGGATCGACGCCAGCGAAGTCTCATGGCCTTACCTGCACTGAGCGCTTTGCGAACCGGCTCATCGTAGAGGCGGGTGACGATAATGGCCAATAGGACGATCAGTGGAAGAACGATGGCAAAGATCGCCCAAGCCGGCGGCTGTCCCAGGCCGGCGGCCTTCCAGGCTCCCAACAGCAAGCCCAGCAGCGGAACATGAATTGCGTAGAGCGCGTAGGACGCCTCTCCCGCAATAAGAAGCGGCTGTCGCAGCACGCCATCGAAGTTGGCTGTGTAAAGCACAAGCACGGCGATAGGAAATAGAGCAGTGATGACAATCAGGTCCTTTATGCCAACCAAGGCGGCTGGCGCCTGGAAGACGAGAAGAGCAGTCGCGACGACGATGACCGCCACTGCAGTTGCTTTTCCGATGCCTGAAGGGGAAAGCCGCTCACGGTAGCGGTACATCAAGATGCCGAGGGTGAAGGAAAAGAGAACGCGGGGAAAACCGGAGAGCAAAGCGCCGTCGAGCGGGATCAGGTCGGCGCTTCCATGGGCCAGCGTTTGCGCCGCCAACCAAAACCATGACGCAAGCAGGATGAGTGCGAGCACGCCGCTGGACAGCATTCTCGCCGCATAGCCGTAGGCCAGGTTGATCACGATCTCCAGGAATAGCGACCATGACGGGCCGTTGAAGGGGAACAGATTCGGCGCCTTCAGCGATGTTCCACCGATCGCCGGCAGGAAGAACATCGAGGCAATCAACGAGGTGGCGAACAGCATGGGATCCATTTGCTGATTTCTGCTGAGCGACATGCCCGCATATGCGAGGACGCCGAGCAACAAACCGAGCAGATAGAGGGGGTATAAGCGGATGAGACGCTTGATGGCGAAATCATTGGCAGAGAGCGAAGACTCCTGGATGAGTTTCTTCTCATAGGCGTGGCCGATTACGAAGCCGCTGAGACAAAAAAACAGGTCGACGGCGAGGTATGCAGCAGGTGCTGCATCAAATCCGACAAACCCTTCGGTATGATGCACTGCCACACAAATAGCCGCCAGGCCGCGAATCCCATCGAGGCCAACCAGTCTACGAGTATTTGAAGTCATCTTTTTAGCTTGGTGCATGTTGCGCGCCTGCCTGGGTCGGTTTGCGGAAGCGGGACAGGAACTCCGGGCCGAGGCTCGTCAGTGCGATCACGGTATGGGGCCATAGGATGAAGGGGGCCAGCATCATTCCGGCTTCGGTGAACGCGCCGATCAGGATCAGGAGGATAATGACAACCTCCTTCCTCTTGGTGATGGCGAGCGCTTGATTGAGGGGTGACGAGGTCATCTTCCCCACGAGCCGCACCACCACGAACGACGTCCAGATGATGGTGGCGGGTATGCCCATGTTCAGCGCAAGTTCGATATAGGTGTTGTGGGTGGATTGAGCGTCCCAGGTAAGGCGGACATATTGCTCCATGATTTCGGGCTGTCGGAACAAGGCAAATCCCCAGCCTGTAAGGGGCCGCTCGAAGATCAGCGGCAGCAACTGTTCCCAGACATTCGTACGTCCGCTGAGCGTAAGGTCTTTCCCGAATGACTCCGCAATCGCCTGTGCCACACCCATCAACGCGACGGAGACGACAAAGCCCAGCAGGGCGAATGCGAGAAGAACGACGAAGGATCTGAAGATCCGGCCTGGAAAGCGCTGAATCCAGCTCATTCCGTAGTATACGGCTATTCCGATCGAAAGCAGAATGATCGCCGTCGATGATTTCGCCAACACGATGAGCACGAGGTAGAGCAGCATTGCCGCCCATCGCAGAAGATCATAGTACCGCAGACGCCACATCGGCAGGGCCGGCAGCAGCAAGATGAAGTTTGTTGCCGAGAACTGGCCGAGCATGTTCTTGTGGTAAAATGCCCCTTTCACCATCCCGGCATAACTGCCTCTCATCACCGCGAACCGCGGAAAGGCTGCTGTGTAAAGTATATTGATGAAAGCCGTTGCAATCGCAAATTTCGCCAGGCTTTCAAATGTGTCAACGGCTCCGTAACGGGCCCGGTAAAGAATGGGTCCAGCTGTCAGCAATGCGACGGCGACGAGGGCTCGGAGCGAGGCTCCGACGCTGACGGAAAAAGCAATCGAGAGAAAGACGCATAAGAAGACTATGCCGACGAGCGGCGAGGCGCTGCGAATCAATTCGAAGATGCGCCTGGGCTCCAGGACGCAGTAGAGGCCAATGAGTGGAACGAGCGACATCAGCAGCAGCCGCATCGGCATGGGGTCTTTGCCGATGCCCTCCTCGAAGTCGGCCGGCAGCCCATACCACATGCCGGTCGCTCTCCAGAGGGAAATATAAAATATTGCCGAGAGGATGATCCGCACGAAGGTTTCACGCCGAATGCGATATTGCGCGCGAACTCTGGGTCTATGTCTTTGCAGGCCAATCGGTTGGTAGCTGTCAAATGAGGTGCTCATGACATTCCGCCTTACGTTTTGGTAACCACCTGAGCGGCAAAAATCAAAGCTGCAGACCCGCTGCGGCGAGGAAGCTCGTGATCAGCTTGTATGCCCCTTCATTGAAATGAAGATGGTCAGGCTTGTAGTTGGAACATTCTTTATCGCTTGGCTTACCGCACCGCAACATATCATCGTTCATTTGAACAAACGTGACACCCGGCATTTCGGCCAATGACGATGCTACAAGCTGGTTGGCCGGAATTCGTACATCCTCGTAGAAGGCATAGCGCTTGCCCCGAGGCGGTATGGACAACGCATAAATATGGGCGCCTGGCCAAAGAGCGCGAACCTTGCTGACAACAGCCACGACACCAGTTGCCACAGCGCACGGCGCAGTTTTTGCACCCAGATTGTTCGTGCCGATAAGCACGACGACATCGGCGGGATGGAAATCCGGAAGGTTTAGACCATCGAGGCGGTACAATGCATTTTGCGTGGTATCCCCAGCGACCCCGAGGTTCATCACTGGGCGCGTCGGAAAGCTGTCCTTGATCCAGGGCTGCCAGAGCTCGACAAGTGAATCGCCGACAAGAGCCAGATTGTATCGGGCAGATTTGTCGCGATAGCTCGGAAGAGCGCGATCATATCTCTTGTTTGCCGGCTTTTGTAGCGCCAGCGTATTCGACACTTTTGCAGGGTCGGGGCATTCCTGTGCGAAGGATGGGCCAGCATTGCTGACAATGAAAAGGAAATTCAATGCGAGGACGATGACGAGGTTGGCGAAAAGTCGCAACATTCAGATTACCGATATCCTGACGTCTTGGGGCTTTCATTATTGAAGAGGAAAATGGCGGTGGCAAGGAGAGAGTGGCTCTGGCCTCTCCGCCCGCAATGCTCGGCACCATTGGCAGCCGATCCATGAAATGGAAATCACTGACCGCATCTGATCAACGAAGTCTTCAATTGCCGGAACCAAAGACCGAACCCGCCGTTGATTGCCATGCCCAACCGTGTCCGGGAGACAGGACAGACATGGCACGTCAGACATTCTGGAAAGGCTATCTCAAGCTCTCGCTCGTCACTGCCGCCGTCTCGCTGACGCCGGCGACGACCGAAAGCAACAAGGTCCGTTTCCATGTCCTCAATCGCCAGACAAAGAACCGCGTCGAAAGCCGCTACGTCGACAGCGTCACCCATAAACCGGTGGCTGAGCGTGACCAGGTGAAGGGCTATCCGCGCGGCGAGGACGACTATATTCTTCTCGAAGACGAGGAGATCGAGGAAGTCGGGCTCGAAAGCACCCGCACCATCGAGATCGACAGTTTCGTGCCGCGCGGCTCGATCGATTGGATCTGGTACGACAAACCGCATTTTCTGGTGCCGGAGGACGAGGTCGGGGTGGAAGCCTTCTGCGTCATCCGCGAGGCGATGAAGGCGAATGACGTCGTCGGCATCGCCCGCCTCGTCCTTTATCGTCGCGAGCGTGCCGTGCTGCTGGAACCGCAAGGCAAAGGCATCGTTCTCTGGACCTTGCGCTATGGCGCCGAAGTGCGTGAACCCGTGGCCGAACTCGACGATAAGACCGGGATCGACAGCAAGCTGCTGACGCTGATGACGCAACTGGTGAAGGAAGAGACGAAGGATTGGAGCCCCACCATGGTGCAGGACCCGATCCAGAAACGCCTGAAGTCGATGATCCGCGGCAAGCAGAAGAGCCTGAAGAAGGCCACGCCTGCGGAAAAACCCGCACCGGTCAAGTCGACGGGCAATGTCATCAATATCATGGATGCGCTGAAGAAGAGCCTGGCCGCGGAAGGCGGCCGGAAGTCGCGCCAATGAAAAAGCGGCCAGCCGTTTTGGGGTAACGACGCACATCAATCGAAGACTTAAAGCGCACTGCGGGATTCCACTTTGACGCGCTACAGGTCCAGCTACTTCGCCGGTGCGGCAAACCGATGCATTCGCGCGAGGTCGGGTGCGCCTGAGATTGCCCATCGGGTCGAGGCCATCTCAGCTTGCCTTCTTGCGGCTATCGATGCGCGCCGGCGCCTTCTTCTTCGCCAGGGCCTTCTTTGTTGGAGCCTTGCCGCTCATCTTCGCGCTCTGACGCAGCGCTTCCATCAGGTCGACGACCTTGCGTTCCGGCGGCTGTTTCTTCTTCGGTGGTGCCCGGCCCTCGATCTTCGCCTTCACCAGTTCGATGAGGGCAGCCTCGTAGCGATCTTCGTATTCGCTCGGTTCGAAGCTGCCACGCTTGGTCTCCAGGATATGACCTGCGAGTTCGAGCATCTCCTTGTCGAATTTGATGTCTGGAATGTCCCTGAAGATGGTATCGGCCGAGCGCACCTCGTAGTCGAAATTCAGCATCGTCGCGACGATGTAGTCGTCATGAGGGCGGATCAGCAGCGTCCGGTTGCGCCGGAAAAGCACGGCTTCGGCCAGCGCCGCGACCTTGCCGTCACGCATGCCCCTGGCGATAAGCGACAGCGCCTCTTCGTCATGCTCGTCCAAGGGTGCGAGGTAGTAAGGGCGGTCGAAATAAAGCTTGTCAATATCGTCGTAGGCGATGAAAGCCTTGATGTTGAGGACCTTGTCGCTTTCCGGCATGATTTCGGCGATCTCGTCGCCCTCGATGACGATGTAATCGCCATTCTCCATCCGGTAACCCTTGACCTGCTCGTCCCGCTCGACCGGTTTGCCAGTCTCGCTGTCGACGAACTGCCGTTCCACCCGGTGGCCGGTTCTGCTGTTGATGATGTGGAAGGAGACGCGGTCGGAGGAGGAAACGGCGGTGTAGAGTCCGACGGCGCAGGCAAGGTCGCCCACCTTCAGATGACCTTTCCAGCTTGCCCGAGCGGCCATTCCATCCTCCGTCCCAAATCAGAGCCGGCTGCCGCTCTTGTCGGTTTCGAGCGGCTGGAAATCCCAGCCACCGTCGGGTGAGGGATAGGCGAGCATCGCATCGCCATTGCCGATCTTCTGGCGCGACGCGGCGTCCTTGGCATGGACAATCGCTTCATCCGCCGTCGCATAGGTTTCCGAAAGTGTGTCGCCGAGCTTATAGGCCCAGCCATTGTCATGCGGCACGACCTGATAGGTGATATCGGCCATCTCGGATCTCCTCTTTTATTCAACAGTGAGAACATGATGCCGAAAACTGCTCACGATTTTCCGCATCATGTTCTACTTCCGATGTGGTTTGCGCCGTTCGTCGAGCGCAATGATCTTCTCTAACGATGCGATATCCTCGCTGGTGACGACAGGAACCGGATCGGCAGCGATGGCTTCCAGCACCGCCTGTGAGACGGCGCCGTTTCGGATCGCCCATTCCAGCGTTTCGCGCGTCTCCCGCTCGGCCTTCAGCTGCGCATAGAGCGCAACGATCAGCCGATCGCGAGCATCCATCCGCCGGCCTTGGTTATCCATGCTGCGGACGTCAGGCATCGCAATCCACCTTTGTCACTGATTTCGTTCAGGTGTATTCAACTGATGACAGATGGAAAGGTTCCGAAACCGGTGGGCGGCCGTTTGCCATTGCCGCCTCAAGCGGAAATCACTATCTGCAATATATTCGCAAGAGGATTTCAACATGGCCGATCTCAAGGCTCGTCCCCGCCCGACCGGCGCCACCGCCGTTCTCGGCCGTACCGGTTTCCCGCACGTCACTTCCGCCACCAAGGGCGAAATCGCTATCGTCACCGCGCCGTCGCAGCCGGGTTTCAATCCGCTCGACCTGCTCTATTCCTCACTCTCGGCCTGCCTGGTGCTCAGCGCCCGCATCGTCGCCAGCCAGATGGGTGTTCTCGACAGGATCAGCGAAATTACCGCCGACGTCACCGGCGAGAAGGCGACGGACGGCCTTTCGCGCGTTGCCAGGTTCAACATCGCCTTTTCCATCAAGGGCGATATCGATGAGGAAACCCGGCGGAAAATCGCCCATGCCGCCGAAGACGAGATCTGCACGGTGAGCAACACCATCCGCGGCAATCCCGAGTTCTCGACGACGATATCGGGGTAAGGCTAAATCTGCATAATAATTATAGACAATTAGGCGAGGAGGATTGCGTGACCAATGCCCCGCTTCTATGCTCCGGCATCGAAAGCAATGATCCCGGCCACCATGCAGCCCAAGCCTCTCCCGACGTCTCAACAGCCCGTCGTTGCCATCATCGGCGGCGGCGTCTCCGGTGCCGGCGTCGCCTATCATCTCGCGAGAGCCAACTGCGGCGAGCGCCCTGTCATCGTGGTCTTCGAGCCGCGCGCCGAGCTTGGCCGCGGCCTTGCCTATGACACCGCGGATCCGGCCCACCGCATTAATGTTCCAGCCGCCAAGATGAGCCTGCAGCCCGACGACCTGGGGGAATTCCAGGCCTGGATCGAAGCCCGCGACGCCGTCGTCGACGACCCTGAGGCCAAACAGCCCGAAGGCCTGCTCTTCCCCCGGCGCCGACTGTTCGGCGATTATGTCGCCTCGCTGCTGAAGCCGCAGCTGGAAGACGGTGCAGTGCGTCATTGCCGCGCCGCAGTGACCGGTGTCGAGCGCCGTGCCGGCCGCTGGTTGATCCTCGACGACAGAGGCGGCGTGACGGAGGCCGATATCGTCGCGATCGCCACCAGCCATCCGCCGCCGGCAGCCCCCGGCCGGCTTGCAAGCCGGCTTTCGGCCCATCCCCGTTTCATCGCCGATACCACCAAGCCCGGCGTGATCGAGGTGATCCGCCCGCAAGATCGGGTGCTGGTCATCGGCAACGGATTGACGGCCGCTGATGTTATTGCCTCGCTTGCTGAGCGCGGGCATGACGGTCCGGTAACCGCGATCTCGCGCCGCGGTCTGCGGTCTCGCGGGCATGCGCCGATGCCGCAGCAGCTCTTCGGCGATTTCGTCTCCGATGCGACCCATTCCGCCGTGTCGCTGCTGACAGGGATCCGCACTGCGATAAAAGCGGCGAAGGCGGAGGGCATAAGCTGGCATGGCGTGATCGACCAGGTGCGGGCGCAGGGATACGATCTCTGGCAGGCGCTGCCGGTTGCCGAACGACGCCGTCTCGTCCGCCATCTACGTCCCTATTGGGATGTACACCGCTTCCGTATCGCCCCGCAGGTCGAGGCTGTGCTCGACGCGGCGATTGCCTCGGGCCGCCTCGATATCCTGGCCGGCTCGGTCGCCGATGCCCGCATCGAGGGCGAGTTCATTCTTTGCATCCTGCAGCCGCGTCATCAGCGCCAGCCGTTGGAGGAACTCTATGACGCCGTCGTCGTCACCACCGGCCCGGCGCATGGCGGCATTCTCGAAACCCAGCCGTGGCTCGCGGCACTCGCGGCAAACGGCTACCTGTCGCTTGATCCAACCGGCCTCGGCCTTGCCTGCACCGAGCGTTCTGAGGCGATTGGCCCGTCGGGAACGGCAGATCCTTCGCTGCTGATCTCCGGCCCGCTGGCGCGCGGCACCTTCGGCGAGCTGATGGGACTGCCGCAGGTGACCGAGCATGCGTTCTTCGTCGCCGGCGAGATCGCCGAAAAGCTGCGGACGAGCGCTACGAATAGGCATCCTGCCTGATTTTCCATCAATATGTCGCTCTTCGACTGTCCCCGGTCATCGACTTCTGATAGCCACTCGGCCACCAACACTCGCCGGCCCATCATTCGGGCGACCAGAAATATCGAGACCATGTCGCAGGCTGCCTCCACCCTTTCCGAAGCTTCGCCTTCCAATCGTTTCGCCCTTGCGTCGCTTCTTCTCGGCGGGGCGGCGATCGGCGGCTCGCCGATCTTCGTCAGGCTGTCCGAAGTCGGCCCGATGGCGACGGCCTTCTGGCGCGTGGCGCTGGCGTTGATCCCGATCGTCATCGTCTCGCTCATGAAGAAGGAAAGGGGACCGAAACCGCAAAGCCTTTCCGACTATGGCATGCTGATTCTCCCGGGTGTCATGTTGGCGCTCGACCTCGGCGCCTGGCACCTTTCGCTCACCATGACGTCGGTCGCCAATGCAACCCTGCTTGCCAACCTCGCACCGGTTTTTGTCACGCTGATCGCTTTCCTCTTTTTCAGCGCGAGGATCAGCCGCATCTTCCTGTTCGGGCTTGTCCTGGCACTGTCAGGCGTCGTCATCCTGAAGGGCGGACCAGCAGCCATCGGCAATGGCGACCTCCGCGGCGACGGCATCGCGATGATCGCCGCCTTCTTCTATGCCTGCTACATCCTTGCGATCGGCAGGCTGCGCAGCCGCTTCGATACGATCCGCATCATGCTGTGGAGCACGGCATCGGCTGCCGCCTTCATCTTTCCGGTCGGCTTCTTCTACGAAGGTCATATGCTGCCCGCGACCGTCTATGGCTGGTCGATCGTCTTCGGCCTCGCCTTTATCAGCCATGCCGGCGGGCAGGTGGCGATCACCTATGCGCTGGCCTATCTGCCGCCAGCCTTTTCCTCGCTGACACTGCTGCTGCAGCCAGTCGTCGCGGCCATCCTTGCCTGGGCGCTGCTTAACGAGGCGATCGGGACGATGCAGGCGCTCGGCGGCGCCGTGGTGCTTGCCGGCATCATGGTTGCCCGGACATCCCGCGTTCAGGTGTGAAGCCGAGGCCGATCGTCAGCGATTTTCCTGCAGCAGCCATTTCTGGATGATCGGCACATCGGCATCACCGAGATCGTGACCGCCGGGGATGACGTCGGAATCGACGGTGGCGCCCGAACTCTTCAGCCTCTCTTCCAATTCGCTCGCATATTTGCCGTAGGCATCCGTCTTGCCGCTGATGACGAGCAGGTCCGTGCCCTTCAGATCGGCATGCGGATAGTTGCTGAGAACAGGCATAGAGCGCAGCAGCACCGCCTTATGAACCAGGTTCGGATGCAGGTAGAGCAGCGAGTTCAAAAGGTTGGCGCCATTGGAGTAGCCGACATAGACGACCTTATCAGGATCAAGCCCGTAGGATTTGACGGCCCCCTCGATGAAGGCCGCAAAGGCCTCGGCCTCGGTCTTGATGTCGTTCTGGTCGAAGGAGAAGGGGGTAATGCGCTTGTACCAGCGCGGAAACCCTTCCTCCGTCGCCCGGCCGCGCACGCCGAGCAGCGTTGCCCGCGGCGCCACCTTGTTCAAGAGCGGCATCAGCGTCGTCTCATTGCCGCCGGATCCGTGCAGGAGCACGAAGACGCTGCCGTCTGGGTCGGGGGGCGTATAGAAGCGATGGACGAATGGCAGCTCGCGATAATTGATGCGCGGCTGGCCGGGCATTGAAAATTGCGGCAGCATCACCTTCAGGTCATGGAGATTGGTGATGGCTTCGGGTGGCGCGAACAGCTTGCCCCCGAGGGCGGCGTGTTCTTCGTCCACGGTCATGCCGGGTTTGTCGGTCGCAAGCTCTATCAGCGTGCCGCCCGGCTCGCGGGCGTAGAGCGAGCGGAAATATTTGCGGTCGTGCATGTTGGTCGGTGACGCGTCGGTCGCCTCCAGCGCCTTGCGCACCGAAAGCAGCGTCTCCTCGTCGGCGGCGCGGAAGGCGACATGATCGACCGTACCGGTGCCCGGCGCGCCGGACCAGAAGCCGCGCGCATCGCGCACGTCGATGATGTCGCCGGACTGCGACACCAGCCTGTCGATCGTGCCGCGGTTGGCCTGGAAACGGTAACCGAAATGGCTCTCGAGGAAGCTGCGGCTTTCGGCGGGCTTCTCCGTCAGCATGGTCGCGCCGCGCACCCGCTGGATGGCATGCTCGACCGGGATCGAGGCGCCATCCCAGGCGGCCGGCGATACCAGGTTCTTTGCGCCTGCGAGCTTGAGGATGATGTTGTCGGGGTCTTTCAGCCGCAGCACAGGCTCGCCGAATTCGTCGGCCGGTCCTTCAGAACGCAGGCCGAAGCTCATGGCGCGCGTCAGCCAGTAGCCGATGCTGGCGGAGTTTATCGACAGCGATATTTCGCTGATCTGGCCATAGCCGGCCCGGCCGGGCGCACCATCTTCCCAGGCGAGGAAGGTCAGGAGAGAACCTGGTGTCCCTGCAGCATCGCCATAGAAAAGATGAAGTTGCGTCGCGTCCTCGTAACCGGCTGTCTGCTTGACGAGCCGCATGCCGAGAAATCCAGCGTAGAAGTCCACGTTCGCCTGCACCTTTCGGGTGACGGCCGTGACGTGATGTATGCCTGATACCATCGAGAGCAGTCCTGATTGAAGCGGCGTCGTCAGGAGCGCGAGTATGAGAGCTGCGAAGGTCATACCGTTGCCAATGACGATCGCTTAGTTTTGTTCCGCACAAAGCGCAAGCGAATCGCCGCGCTGCAACAACTCCAAATGTTCGACATCTTCGAGCGCCTCTTCCAGTTGCTGCAGGGTCGGCGGCTTGACCATATAGGCGCGCGCGCCGAGATTTCTGGCCCGCCGCATGTCGCTCTCGTCGCTTGATGTGCTGAGAATGCAGACGGGAATTTGCTTGAGGCGGACGTCGGCTGAAAGCGCATGCAGCACCTCGAAGCCGTCCATGATCGGCATGTTGATGTCGAGCAGCATCAGGTCGATCTGTGGCACATCGGCGATGCCGGCGCGTTCTTCGAGCAGCCGCATTGCCTCGCGTCCGTTGGTGGCGACATGCAGGTTGAAATTCACCTTCTCCCGCCGCATCAGCTTGATCTTCAGAATCTGGATGTCGGCCGGGCTGTCTTCCACCAGCAGCACTTCGGCCAGCCTGCCCGAACCTTCGCCTGGTTGCTCCGCCGGCCTGGCGCTGTTTGGGATGGCCGATGCGGCAGACGGCGTGGACCTCGCCTCGGCGAGCGGCACTTCGAGAATGAAGGTGGCGCCCGGCCCGTTTTCTGCCTCGCACCAGATCGAGCCGCCATGCATCTGTGCGATGCGGCGGCAGATGGCAAGGCCGAGCCCGGTGCCTTCGATGCCGCGGCCGACGAGGCGCTTGAACGGCTGGAAGATCAGCTCGCGATGCTCAGGATCGATGCCGGGCCCGTTGTCACGCACGGTGAGGCGGCAAATATCGCCCTGCGCTTCGCCTGCGATGCTGATCTCCGGGACTTTCTGCTCGCAATAGCGGATGGCATTCGACACCAGGTTCTGCAGGAGCTGGGTCAGCAGCGTCGCATCGCCCATCACCTCCGGCAGCGCCCCGCGGATGATGATGGCGCCACGGCTTTCGGTCTGCTGACGCAGATTGTCCTCCACCTGGTCGAGCACATCAGAGAGCGAGACCGGCCTGAGCTCCAGCCCGCCATAGGCCTCGAGCCTGGTGAAACCCGAGACCTTGACGATCAGGTCCTCCATATGGTCGGCGGCGCTGAGCACGTAATCGAGCAGTTCCCGGTCTTCGGCCGGAAGCGCTGCAGAACCGTGCAGGATGCGGCTGAAGGATTTGATCGTCCGGAGCGGCTCCTTCAGATCATGGGCCATGGCGCGGGTGAAGATCTCAAGCGATTGTCGCTTCTGCTCCAGCTTTGCTTCCAGCATGCCGTGCATGATGGCGTTCTGGATGCAGCGATGCAGAGTCTCGGGCGACAGCGAATCCTTTGTCAGATAGTCGCGCGCGCCGCTCTTCATCACCTCGACGGCCACGGTTTCGTTGCCCTGGCCGGTCAGCATGATGACGTTGGCGGCGGGATCATCCTCCAGGATATCGGCGAGAACGCCGAGCCCGTCGCGACCCGGCAGCGAATAGTCGAGCAGGATGCAGTCCGGCCGTTTCCGGCCGTTCAGTGCAAGGCCCTCTTCGCCCGTCTCCGCCTCCACGACGGTATAGGCAGTGCTGGAAACGCGGCCCAATATGCGGCGATAGACGTCGCGATCGTCGATGTTGTCGTCGATGATGAGAATGGAGCAGTGTTCCGCCAATCTGTCAGTCCTCGAGCGGCAGGATCGCGATTTCGAACCAGTATTCCTTCAGCCGCTGGATCGCCGCGAAGAGCCCGTCGAGATCGACCGGCTTCTGCACATAGGTATTGGCGCCCAGCGCATAGCAGCCGTCGATGTCGCGCTCGTCGTCGGAGGTCGTGAGGATCACCACCGGGATCTTACGCCAACCGGCGTTCGACTTGATCGCCTCCAGCGTCTTGCGGCCGTCAAGACCCGGCATGTTGAGATCGAGCAGGATCAGTCCCGGTTTCGGCACCATCGAGGCGAGCATGTCGAGCGCTTCCTGACCGGAGGCCGCCCAGCGGATCGAGTTGCGCAGGTTGGTGCGTTTGAAGGCGCGCATCGTCGCTTCGAAATCGTCCTCGCTGTCCTCGACGATCAGGATCGGTTGCGTGTCACGCTGCTGCATTCTGCCCCTCGCGCTTTTTTCCCAGGGTGAAATAAAATGTCGTGCCGGTGCCGACCTCGGATTCCAGCCAGATATCGCCATTGTGCCGCGCGATGATCTTGCGGACGAAGGTAAGGCCTGCTCCGGTGCCGTCGTCGGAATCCTGCGACTTTTCCAGCCGCTTGAAAATGCGGAAAATATCCTCGTGGAATTCCTGCGGAATGCCCTTGCCGTTATCCTTAACGAAAAACACGTTGCGGGCAACCGTGCCGTCCTTGCCGACGAACCGATCGAGGTAACCGATCGAGACGAGCGGCGCCGGCTTGTCATTGTATTTGATCGCATTGGTGATGAGATTGCGGAACACTTCGGTCAGCCGCGGCGCGTCGCAGACCACCTCCGGCAGCCGGCCGTCGATGATGACCTTGGCATGCCGCTCCTCCAGCAACAGCTCCATGGTTGCGACGACATCCTTGACGATCAGGCCGATATCGGTGCGCTTGACCGCCAATTGCTGCCGCCCGAGCCGGGAGAAATAAAGAAGGTCGTTGACGAGTTTCTCCATGCGCTGGCTGAGGCGCACGAGCCGGTTCAGCCGGCGCACGCCGTCCTGGTCGAGCTTGTCTTCATAGTCCTCCAAGAGGAAGCGGGAATGGTTGTGCAGGCCGCGTAGCGGTTCCTTGAGGTCATGCGAGGCGATATAGGCGAATTCATCGAGGTCGTGGTTGCTGCGCTCGAGCTCAGCCGTATAGGCCTCGAGCTGGGAAAGCGTCGTTTTCATCCGTTCTTCCTGGCGGACGCGTTCGCTGATGTCGCGCACGATACCGACGAAGGTCTTCGTTTGGCCGGTGACGACGGCGCTGATGGAAACATCGATCGGAAAGACGATGCCGTTCTTGCGTCGTCCGGAGACCGTACGCGTCGTGCCGATGATGCGCTCCTCGCCGGTCTGCCGGTAATGGGCGAGATAGCCGTCGTGCTCGGAATGGTAGGGTTCGGGCATCAGCATCTTGATGTTCCGGCCGATCGTCTCCTGCGGGGAGTAACCGAACATGCTTTCAGCCGCCGGATTGAAATTCTTGACCGTTCCACGCTCGTCGATGACGACGACGGCATCAGGAGTGCCGCGCACCAGCGCGCCGAAGCGGACGCGCTCGCTTTCCAGGTTATAGTTGTTGCGCATGAAATAAAAGACGAGGATCGCGATCAGCCAAAGCGTGGCAGCCGTGATGGCACGGTTGGCGATTTCCTGCCAGAACGCCGCCTCGTTGTGCTTGACGGCGAAGAAGCCGAGCATCAGGAGCACGGTGCAGGCAAAGGCGAAGAAAAGCGGCGCATTTCTGTTGCCGAACCAAAGGGCCGTCAACACCAGCGGCACATAGAGAATGCCGTTGGCGACACCCAGCGGCGTATAGAGATCGACAAGAATGCCAGTGAAGCAGACCGCAGCCGGGATCCACAGTGGGATCTGCGCCCGGTTTGTCGGCTGCATCCACCAGGAGCGGGCGAGAAGCCCCGAGCCGAAGATCACTATGCCGATCGCCGTATGCAGCGCCATCGCCGCATAGGGTCCCCAGCGGTAACCCTGTTCGGCATCGGTGACATAGCCGGCCAGCGCGATCATGCCGAGCGTGATAAGGACATAGCTCGTCAGTTCCTGCACGACCTGGCTTTTCTTCTCCACGTAGAGCGAGGGCAGCAGCGAAAGATTGGCGATCAGGAAGACCAAAGCCGTGTTCGGCCCCATGCCGCCGCCGATCTTTGCGATGAAATCGGGCGGAACCAGGAAGCGCGTGATCAACATATCGACATTGTGAAAAGTCCGCCCGATCGTGACGATTTCCACGAGGCGGGCCGCAGCGATCGCCGCCGCAAGCCCCGCCGTGATCGTTGCCGTTATGCGAAAACGGCGGGCCGCCAGTGTCGAGGCGGCAAGCCCCACGCCGGAAAGCACGAAGCAGAGAGCGGTGTTGAAGGCCATCGACGGAAAGCCGGGAACCAGCGAAATGACAATCTCGACCTGCAGTAGCCAGCCGGCAAGGGCAGTCACGCCGAGAAGGAACATCAGGCAGCCGACGGCAATCGCGAAGCCACGGTAGTGCCGCCTTGGCTGCTCCTGCAGGTCCACGTTGCCCTGATCCTGCACCCGTGTGTCCTCCTTCGGTTCGCGCGGCCATCTTTTCCGAAATCGAGGAATACTCAATAGGCAAGGCAGGGCGGTGCCACGCTTTTTGCGAAATGATCTGCGATAAGGTATATCGAATTTTAGTGGAACCGCGGTATCGTGATGTCGAAGGACAGCGAGGTTCATTCGAACAATATCCAAATCACGGTGCTAGATGACCACCCTATTTTATGTCGACGACAGCAAGGATGACCTCTTCTATGTCGACTATATGAGCAAAAAGCAGCAGATAGACGTCGATCTATTCTGTTTTTCCACGGCCGAAATGGCGCTGGAGGCACTGGAGACGCGCGCGGCGGAAGGCAAGACCTCGCCTGATCTGCTGGTCGCCGATCTCTACATGCCGCTCGATAGCGGCATCGGCCTGATCACTCGGTTGCGCCTGGATGATCGTTTCAAGGCGATGCGGCTTGCTATCTGCAGCGGATCGGATGCTGCCGAGGACCGCGCGCGCTCGCTCGATGCCGGCGCCGATGTCTATCTGGAAAAGCCACTTGACCTTGCCACGATCATTCTCAATCTTGAGATGTAGAAAACGGCGAAAGCCATATGACCTATTCCCTCTCATTCGTCCAAGCCATATGACAAACCGCAATTGACAAGGTCGAGGACGCATCACAAGATGCAACCGGAGCGAAGAATATGGAACGCAAAAATAAGCGCTGAGAGAACCGATCAACCCGCGTTCGCCGCCACGAACATCAGCCAACCCCTTAGCTGAATGGGTCTTCGGCTCTCTCGCGCTTACGTCTGGCACTGCCTTCTCGCATTCATGGATGTTGAATGCAGGAAGAATACGATACCCAGGTAAGAACTACTGCCCCTCAGTAAAATCTGCCCGTGCATCACCTGTCGTTGAGATAATTGATGATTTCCGCCTTACATATCGAAAGTCCCCGTTTTCGATATCTCTCATCAACCGTCTCGCATTTTTTGTAGCTCTTCGCGTTTAAGACGTATATCCCAAGATTTCGGGATTAGAGGTATCGGCGGGAGGAGAGGAAGAGTGGGAATGAGCAATGCCCCGGCAATTCCCTTTCATGCCGGACCGGAGCTTAGCCGGGCCATCAACCGCACCGATTTTTTCCGCCTGCTGAAGTCGGCGGCGCAGCATTACAACTTCGACAATTTCGCACTTGCCCGCATTTCCGAGGCCTCGGCCCCTTTCGGTGAACGCGATATCGTCATCACCAATGTCGCTGAGCGGCGTGTCGGCCTTTTCATCACGACGTTGAAGGAAGCGCTGGGAACCGTCCGGGCAAAGACCGCCCAGTTCCTGGCGACGCCGGTCCATGGCAGGGGCGCACAGCCGGAAGTTTATCCGTCCGATCTTGTTTTCAACGAATTCCTGGGTGGCGTCTTTCTCTTCATCCCGCTGTTTACGCCGGAAGGGCGGCGATACTGCCTCGTGCTCAGCGGCGAGCGTCAGGAGCCGGATCAGAGTGAGATCGCCGACATGCTCCTCGACGCCATGCGCATTTTCGACAAGCTCTACGAGGAAATCCTGGCGCCGGAAATGTCCGGACGGCTGACCCAGCGCGAATCGGAAATCGTCAAATGGACGAGCGAAGGCAAGACGTCGGCGGAAATCGCCATTATTCTCGGTCTCTCCGAACACACGGTAAATTCGCACATCACTGCGGCCGCGCGCAAACTTGACGCCGTCAACCGCGTTCATATGGTGGCGATCGCCTTGAGGAATGGTTTGGTTTCGTGAAATTGGTTTCGGATTGGGGAAATGAGACGATGATCACCGAAACGGGCCGGAGGAACACCGTCAAGGTTCTCTTTGTCGATGACGAATTCATCGAATTCCGCGCGCTCAAGAAGAAGATCGCCGATCTCTCCGAGCCGGCCGTCGAGGTTGAATATTCGCCATCGATCGGTGACGCGCTGGAAAAGATCCGCCTGGCACGCTTCGATCTCATCCTGCTCGACAACCGCCTGCTGCCCAATGCCGATTTCCGCGAAACGGTGCCGGAGTTGCGCGGCATCGGTTACACCGGCCCGATCGGCGTCATCTCGACCGACATATCGGGTGGCTATTTCCAGGAATTCCCGGATTACGGCGTCGATTTCCGCATCGGCAAGGACGAAATCGATGCCCAGGCGCTGCAGCACATCATCCGCGAATATGTGACCTATGACGTCCCGGATTTCTGGAAGGACGATTACAGCATCTAAAGCGCCTCGCGAACTTTCAGATACGCTTGCCGCGCATTAGGTCTTTGTTCTCACGCATGCCGTTTTCGCAAAACCGCTTCACATTTTTGCGCGACATGCTTAGCGCGATTCTAGAGCGGGATTGTTTTAGGTCTGTTCAAATCCGGCTTCCCTGAAGTAGTTTTGGCACTCTTTCGGCGAGACGGTTTGAAGGGTGGCTGCCAGCGCGTCGTCGACAGCCTGTCGGGTTCGGGCCTGCGCCTTACGCAGCTCGTGCTTGATCTTGGCAAAGAGCTTTTCGATCGGATTGAGATCGGGAGAGTATTGCGGCAGGAAGAACAATCGGGGCGCCGGCCTTGC
>NZ_JAAXDD010000025.1:0-65886 GCF_019798305.1 Rhizobium leguminosarum | reverse complement strand
CCCAAGGTTCCTGCAACCACACGGGCCAGATGAAGAGCCGGTTGCGATCCTGCTCCCCACAGTCCCAAACGACTGAGAAGGTGACGATCCGACAACCAGCTTCCGGGCGGGCGGCCACCCGCCCGGAAGCGTTAGAAGGTGGCCCGAAGGGTCGGATGAGGGGCCACACGGCACGCCCTTCCCACCTATCCCGCTACGCTTTGCTGAAAAGACCGGCTTCGCCGGCCCCCTTGTATCTGCATGTTAGATTTTATGTGCGATGGAAGCGATTGAGCCTCTGGCTGGGTGGCCACCCAGCCAGAGGCGTGACGAAGTCGCCGGTTTTCCCCTCCGGTTACAACCGTGGATGAGCCAGGGATCTTCGTCATCGTCACGTACGACCGAATAGTCGCTTGGCTTCAACCGCACGCACAAGGCAGGTTACCGTGAACAGAGTTATATGTGGAGGTGGATGTTTCGAAGGACTGGCTGGATGCGTTTGTCCGCCCGTCCGGGGTTTTTGAGCGTTTCAGCAACGATGCGGCCGGCATCGGTGCGCTGGCTGCGCTCTGCCGGGAGCATGGTGTCGAACTCGTCGTCATGGAGGCGTCGGGCGGCTACGAGCGTTCGGCCTTCCTGCTGTTGTGGGAGTTGGGGATTGCCTGCGCGCTTGCCAATCCGCGCCATGTGCGCCGCTTTGCCGAGGCCATGGGCTTTCTGGAAAAGACCGACCGGATCGATGCGGCGATGATCGCCCATTATGCCGAGGCCAGGCGGCTGTCTGCCCTGCCGCCGCCGAAAGCCGCGCAGCTGCGGCTGTCGGCGCTGATGACGCGGCTGTCTCAGGTCACCAGCGATCTGACCGTCCAGAGGCAGCGCCGCAGTGCTGCCCGCGATCAGCAGAGTGTGGCAAGCCTCGACGAAGTGATCGCGCTTCTGGTGCGCCAGAGCCGCACCCTCGAAGGCGAGATTGCCTCGATGATCGACGACGATCCGCTCTGGGCCTGCCTCAACCAAGCCTTTCGCTCGATCAAGGGGGTGGCGGACCGTACCGTTGCCCGGCTGATGGCCGAATTGCCCGAAATCGGCCGAATCTCCAACAAGGCGATCGTCAAACTGGCCGGCCTGGCGCCGATTGCCAACGATAGCGGCAAACGCGGCGGACCCCGGCCGGTACGCGGCGGGCGCTCCGGACCGCGTGGCATCCTGTTCCTGGTCGCCGCCACCGCGGCCAGGTACGATCCGCATTTGGCTGCCTTCAGGCGAAGGTTGCAGAGCGCTGGCAAGCCGAAAATGGTTATCCGCATTGCGCTCGCCCGAAAACTGCTCGTCATTCTCAATGCAAAAGCACGGGATGCGCGAAGAGAATTCGAATGCGCAACTTGACAACCCAGATAGTCGCTCATCCGGCTGCCGCCACCTTCTCCCCGCTGGGGAGAAGAGGGAGTCGAGACCTTCGGCATATCCCCTTCGACCGTTTACGGTGTCCGAAGGACGGCTCGAGATCGGTGGCTCGACCCCGGTCGATGGCGGCATCCAGATGAGGGCAATATGTCGGCGATCCCCCGGGCCCAGTTTTCGGCATAATTTTGACTATCCGGTCAAACATGCTTCAAAATAAGGCGGCGATCCGTTGTTTTGAGGGCAAGCCTTGCATACAGTGCATTGCTGCATTGCGGTATTTTCGCTATTCCGAATCAAAAGAATTGGCTATTACTATCTCCGTAAGCAGCGCACTCCTCCTCCCAGCGCTCTTACATCGGACTGACAACACTCCTCCTCCCAGTTGTCAGTCAGGATCAAGAGCCCGGCGCACCTCCTCCCGCGTCGGGCTTTTTTCTTTTCCCCCAGTCTCCTCTCAAGTCTCCTCCCGTAAGTCGAAATCGATCAATTGCCGATCCGGGCTGCCTCGGTCCTGCGGTTTCCACGAGGGATTGCGCAAAACGAAGGCTTCCACCTCCCGCGGTTTGACTCGGCAAGCCTCGTCAGACTATTTGAACGGGCGCCGCCTGTCCGGTGCGTGAACCAATTGGAGTTGGTCATGATCGGCAAAAGACGCGCCCCGCGCGCGGCCCTGACAGGTCTTTTGGTGGCAATGATGGCGCTTTCCGGCTGCGGCGGCAGGCCGGTCGGTGTCATGCAGGCGGCCGGCACCGTGCCGCCCGGCACGTCGAAAGTCGATCTGCTCGTCGCCACAACACGTGCAGCCGACGACAATCCCGCCGTGCTTTTCTCCGGTGAGCGCGGCACCGGGCTCGCCGTCAATGCCGTCGATGTCTCGATCCCGCCGGAGGCCAATCGCAAGGTCGGCCAGGTGCAATGGCCAAGCCGCCTGCCGGCCGATGCGCTGCGCGATTTCGTCACCGTTTCCGTCGATCCCCTGGAAGGCGAGCGGGCCGGCGAGACCTGGCTAAAGTCGCATATGCCGAAGAGCCGCCGCGTACTGGTCTTCGTCCACGGTTTCAACAATCGTTATGAGGATGCCGTCTACCGCTTCGCGCAGATCGTCCACGATTCGCATGCCGACGTCGCGCCCGTCGTCTTTACCTGGCCGTCGCGCGGCAGCATCTTCGATTATAATTACGACAAGGAAAGCACCAACTATTCCCGCGACGCGCTGGAGGAACTGCTGACCCGCACCGCCGCCAATCCCGCCGTCAGCGACGTCACCATCATGGCCCATTCGATGGGCACGTGGCTCACCGTCGAAGCGCTGCGGCAGATGGCGATCCGCAACGGCCACGTCGCACCGAAGATCAACAATGTCATCCTTGCCTCGCCGGATCTCGATGTCGATGTCTTCGGCCGCCAGTTCGCGAGCCTCGGCAAGGACAGGCCGCACTTCACCATCTTCGTCTCGCAGGACGACCGGGCTCTGGCGCTGTCACGGCGCATCTCCGGCAATGTCGACCGGCTCGGCCAGATCGATCCCTCCGTCGAACCCTATCGCAGCAAGCTAGAGGCGGCCGGCATCACCGTGCTCGACCTCACCAAGCTCAAGGGCGGCGACCGGCTGAACCACGGCAAGTTCGCCGAAAGCCCCGAAGTGGTAAAGCTGATCGGCGACCGGCTGATTGCCGGCCAGACGATCACCGATTCCAATGTCGGCCTCGGCGAGGCCGTTGGCGCCGTGGCGATGGGCGCTGCCCAGACGGCAGGAAGTGCCGTCAGTGTTGCCGTCAGCACGCCGATTGCGATCTTCGATCCGCGCACCCGGCGCAACTACGACGCCCAGCTGAAACGTCTCGGCCAATCGATGAACAACACCGTCGGTTCGGTCGGCGACAGCGTCGGCGCCGGCCTGCCGGAAAGCCAGTAAAAATCCCACAGAGCAATTCCAGCAAAAGTGCACAAAGAAATAGAGAATTTCCGTGATTCGGAGAAAACGGAAATTCTCTAGGCATTGCATCTTGATGTGATATATCAGATTCACGACGGCACTTCTGTCTGCCGTGCGATGGGTTGATGGCATGGCGGATGAGACGAAGAAGAGGGTAGCGGTCGTCGGCGCGGGCGTGATCGGCGCCTCGATCGCTTTCGAGCTGCAGCGGCGCGGGTTTGAGGTGACGCTGATCGACAAGGGCGAACCAGGTCGCGGCACCTCTTTCGGCAACATGGCAAGTATCGCGCTCGATTTTGCCGCCGGCTCCGGCCCTTCGACCTGGAAGAAGATTCCCGGCTGGCTACTCGATCCGGAAGGCCCGGTCTGGCTGCGTCCCTCTTATGCCGCCAGGATGCTGCCCTGGTTCCTGCGCTTCCTCGCCGCCGGCCGGCCCTCGCGCCTCCGGGAGATCGAGGATGCCGGCATGAGCCTGTCCAACCGCGCGCTTGGCGATCTCAGAGCGATGCTCGAGGCGATCGGCGCGCCCGACTTGATGACCGAGGAAGGATGTCTCGCCATCTACGAGACCGAGGCGGAATTTGCCGCCGACCGCGGCCATCTCGCCATGATGCAGCGCTACGGCTTCGAATTCGAGGTCTTGAGCAACGGCGCCATCCAACATTACGAACCCAGCGTGTCACCGGCGATCGCCAAAGCCGTGCTGCTCCCCGACAACAAGTCGATCCGCGATCCTTACAAGCTGGTGGTCAAACTCGCAGACGCCGCAAAGGCTGCGGGCACCACTTTCGTCTCCGGCACTGTGCGGAATATCGAGCGCAGGGGCGACGGCACCGTCGTCGTTCTTCTTGAGGATGGCAGGCGCATCGAGGCGGGTTCGGTGGTGCTTGCCGCCGGCGTCCACACCCGCTTCCTTGCCGAAAAACTCGGCGAGCCAATCCCGCTCGAAACCGAGCGCGGCTATCACACGCAGATCATGAAGCCCGGCATCGCCATGCGCTATTCGATGATCTGGCCGCATCGCGCCTTCATGGTGACGCCGACGGCGGGCGGCATCCGTGTCGGCGGCAATGTCGAGCTCGCCGGTCTCGATGCGGCGCCCGATTTCCGCCGTCCGCGGGTGCTGGTGCGCCACGCCCAACGCGCGCTGCCCGGTCTCAAGGTCGAGGAGACGACGGAATGGATGGGTCATCGTCCGGCCCTGCCCGATACGATCCCGATCATCTCGCCCTCGTCGAAGATGCCCGGCGTCTTTTATGCGACCGGCCATGGCCATCTCGGCCTGACCTTTTCGGCAACGACAGCGCTGGTGATCGCCGATATGGTGACCGGGCTGAAACCATCCCTCGACATGACCCCGTTCCGCATAGACCGCTACTAGGAGGCCCCGATGTCCGAAACCACCAAACCCGTAGCGCTGGTCACCGGCGGCGGACGCGGCATGGGCGAGGCGATCGCCCGCGAGCTCTCGGCGCAGGGCTATCGGCTGGCGCTGATGTCGCCGTCGGAAAGCTGTGAGAAGCTGGCGGCCGAACTTAGCGGCGTCGCCTCGCGCGGCGTGGCCGAAAAGGCCGAGGATCTCAAGGCGATCTTCGACCTGACGATGAAGACCTATGGCCGCATCGACGCCGTCGTCAACCTGAGCGGCCATCCGCCGAAGGGCGACCTGCTCGATATCTCGGACGAGAACTGGACGCTCGGTTCCGACATGATGATCCTGTCGCTGGTGCGTATGGCCCGCCTGGTGACGCCGGTCATGCTGAAGCAGGGCAAGGGTGCCTTCGTCAACATCACCACTTTCGCGGCTTACGAGCCGACGCTGGTCTTCCCGATTTCCTGCACCTACCGCGCCGCTGCCGGCGCCTTCACCAAGCTCTATTCCGATCGTTATGCGGCCGACAATATCCGCATGAACTGCATTCTGCCGGGTTATATCGACAGCCTCAACCACAAGCCCGGGACCGCCGAGATGGTCCCGATGAAGCGCATCGGCCATGTGGAGGAGATCGCCAAGACCGCGGCCTTCCTGCTCTCCGACGGCGCGGGTTATATCACCGGCCAGAATATCCGCGTTGATGGCGGTGTCACCCGTCACGTCTGATCTGGAGTTTTCTTATATGAGATGGAAGCGCACGATCCAGCTGCTGGATGTCCACGCCGAAGGTGAGATCGGCCGCGTCGCGATCGGCGGCGTGCCGAAGATCCCCGGCGATACCATCGCCGCCCAGCTGCACTGGCTGAACACCGATCCGAAGGGCGACGAGCTTCGCCGCTTCCTTTGCCTGGAGCCGCGCGGCGCGCCGATCGGCTCGGTCAACCTGCTGCTGCCGGCTTGGCACCCGGAGGCCGACGCCGCCTTCATCATCCTGCAGCCCGACCAGGCGCATGCGAGTTCCGGCTCGAACTCGATCTGCGTGACGACGGCCTTGCTCGAATCCGGCATCGTCGAGATGACGGAGCCGGAAACGATAGTCACGCTCGAAACCGCCGCCGGCCTCGTCAAGGCGACGGCAACCTGCCGCGACGGGCGCTGCGAAAAGGTCAAGCTCACCATGGTGCCCGCCTTCGTGCAGGAACTCGATGTCGGGATCGACACGCCGCATTGGGGAAAGATCAAGGCCGATATCTGCTATGGCGGCATCTTCTATGCGCTGGTTGATGTCGGCCAGATCGGTCTGACGATCGAGAAGGCCAATGCCGCCGGCCTCGTCCAGGCCGGCATGATCCTCAAGGAGCTGATCAACCGCGACATCAAGGTCGTCCATCCCGAGATCCCGGCGATCTCGGGCGTCGCCTACGTCATGTTCCGCGATACCGAAGCCGACGGCACGGTGCGCACCTGCACCACCATGTGGCCGGGCCGGGCCGATCGCTCGCCCTGCGGCACCGGCAATTCCGCCAATCTCGCCACGCTTTATGCCCGCGGCAAGGCCAAGGTCGGCGACACCTTCACCTCGAAATCGATCATCGGCTCCGAATTCGAAGTCGGGCTGCAAGCGGTGACCGAGGTGGCCGGCCGCCCCGCCGTCATCCCCACCATCACCGGCCGCGGCTTCACCTTCGGCCTGACCCAGGTAGCGCTCGACCCATTTGACCCGCATCCGAACGGTTTTGCGCTGACGGATGTCTGGGGGCCATCGGCGGGAGAGATTTGAGCGTTCAGGGTGTGATGCCGGAAAGTGCGAGCGGTTTCCGGACGGTTCGCGCGAATGGCTGCCCTCTCCCTTCCTCCGATCCCGCTGAGAAGAGGGAGCCAAGCGGCGGCATCCTCCAACGCTCCTCATCCTGAGGTGCGATCCGCAGGATCGCCTCGAAGGACACGTCGCAACGCCACTCCTTGCATCCATCTGACACCAGCGCGGACGCCTCGTCCTTCGAGGCCCCTTCGGGGCACCTCAGGATGAGGCTCTCTTGAATGCCGGTGCTCCAGCGATCCTACCAAGCGTCCGAGACCGACTGACCAAAGGGTGACGCAGGAGCATCCGCGTAACAATATTCGAAACGCGGTCAGCCCCGCCTGCGTTCAGCGCCCCCGGTTCGAGTGTCCCAACCCAGCATAGCCAGCTCGGCGACGGCCTCCAGTTCGCCGCGCGTTGCTCCGTCGCGGGCCAGGATCGACATGCCGTTCTGTATGGTCTGCACGAAGCGGCCAAGCGCGTGGACGTCGGTCGAGACCGGAATTTCGCCTGCTGATATCGCCTGGTTCAGGCGCGCCTTCAGGCGGTCGAGCGTGACGGCGCGGGCGGCTCGCACGAGCCCGCCGAGTTCCGCGTGGCCCTCGCTGCCGACCGAAGAGAGCGCCACCATGCAGCCGCGGGGAATATCCGCGACACAGCCGGTCAGGGCAGCGGCCGAATCCATCAGAAACGACATCACCGCTTCACGGGCCGTGCCCGCGGAAAAGAAGCCTGCCCAGACGAGCGCCTCGTTGTTGTCGCGATAGTGGCGCAGCGCCTCGGCATAGAGCGCCTCCTTCGAACCGAATGCCGCGTAAAGGCTCGGCGATCCGATCCCCATCGCCTCGGTGAGGTCGGCGATCGAGGTCGCCTCGAAGCCCTTGATCCAGAACAGCCGGGTCGCCTGCGCCAAGGCTGCTTCCCGGTCGAACGCCCGCGGTCGCCCGCGACTGCGGGCAGGGGTTTCATCGACGTTCGACATCTCATCCGATTTCTGCATCGATCATTATATAAACCCATTGACACTCCGTCGCAACGTGCCTAGCTATTTATGTGTCGATCACTACAGAAAGAGAAGATCATGACAGAACTGGCTGGAAAGCGTGCCCTCGTCACCGGTGGCTCGCGCGGCATTGGCGCTGCCATCGCATTGGCGCTTGCCGACAAAGGCGCTGATGTCGCCATCACTTATGAGCGTTCGGCCGATCGCGCCGCCGAAGTCGTCCGGGCGATCGACGGCAAGGGCCGTAAGGCGCTTGCCATCCAGGCCGACAGCGCCGATCCGGCGGCGGTGAAGCGCTCGGTCGACGAGGCGGCCCAGGCACTTGGCGGTCTCGATATTCTCGTCAACAATGCCGCAATCGCGCTTTACGGTGCGATCGCCGACGTCAGCGTCGAGCAGATCGATGCGCTGCTTGATGTCAATGTACGATCGCCCTTGCTCGCTTCGCAGGCCGCCATTCCCTATCTGCAGGCGGGAGGCCGCGTCATCACCATCGGCTCGGTCGGCGCCGAACGCATCGTCGGTGACACCGGCACGGTTTATTTCATGACAAAATCCGCGCTCCACTCGTTTACCCGCGGCCTCGCGCGGGAACTCGGATCTCGCGATATCACCGTAAACCTGGTCCAGCCGGGTTCGACCGACACCGATATGAATCCCGCCGATGGCGACTTCGCCGACTTCCAGCGTGCCTTGATCCCACTTGGCCGGTATGGCGAGCCGGAAGATGTGGCGGCTGCTGTGGCTTTTCTCGCGAGCCCTGCTGCAAGGCACATCACCGGAACCATCCTCACAGTGGATGGCGGCTTGAACACCTGAATTGGAAGATACTGCTTCCGGCCATCAAAAGAGAGGGGACCCAGATGTCGGCCCCCCCGTTCTCATCGATGCGCTAGCCGGACGGGCTGACGGCCAGGATCGTGTCGGAGAGCCTGCGGCCGGGCGCAGGGGTCGCGTGCAATGCGCGCTCCGCGTAGCTGTGCAGCAGCGCGGGATCGTCGATCACATGTGCCGGGACTGCGTAGTAGCGGCGAACCGTCACCTCCCGGCCGGCAGCGCGGTAGCTAAACGGTTCGGAGCCATCTGCCTCGAACTCCCCGCGCATCGCTTCGTCGACGCGAAAATACAAAGTGCCCTTCATGACGAACCCGAACTGCGCGCCGTTTCGGACCAGGGCGGATCCGCCGAAGAAGCGCCTGATATCGATGCAGCCGGCTGGGGCGATCTGGCTCGCAAAGTCGAGCGCCAGCCTGCGTGTCGCCTCGCTACTCATGGTGCTGCTCCGCCAGAGGATCGAAGAAGCCGGTGATCGCGCCGAGCCGGCCATCGGAAATCACCCCGAAGCTCGTGCCGGTCTGCAAGACCCTCTCGTCTTCCTGGCGCAGTGCCCAGCGCGCCAGAGAACGGTCATTATGGTGGAGAACGCTCAATATCTTAAACCGACCTCCCGGCATGCTCTCCTTGAAGGCGGCCATGTAAGCCGAGAGACCGGCTCGCCCCGCGATCGTTCCATTCGGGTCGCAATAGGTCACATCGTCCGCGAGGCAAGCCAGCATTTCCGGCTCGCGAGCGGAAGCATCCAGCGACCAGATGGCTGCATATCGATTCCAGAGGGCCTCAGGTGTCATGACATCGTCTCCAATTGATTGAATTCGTCTTCTATCGCCTGCCGCAGGCCGGCCTTGTCGTCACCGCCGCGAATGAGCACGAGAAGGCCCTGATAGAAGGCCAGAAGGCGGGTGGCTGTCCTGTCCGCCTTGGTTCCATCAGCGTCACCAGCGAAGGTCGGCGCCTCGGTCAGCCTTGAGCGGAATGTGGTGCGAAGGAGGCCGAGCGCTGCCTCGACACGAGGATGCGGGCCGGCACCGCCGCCGAATTCAACCGCCATATTAGTGATCAGGCAGCCAAGGGAGCCATTGTCGGGCTCATGCAGGAGCGAGACGAACAATTCGCGGAGGCCTTGCAGCCCGCTTCCCGGCGGCGCAAACCGCTCGATGCGTCCCTCCAGCACCGTCCGGTGGTAATGTCCGAACGCCGCGTCGAAGAGGCCGGCCTTGTCGCCGAAGGCGTGATAGATGCTTCCGCCCTTGAGCCCCGTCGCCTCTTCGAGGTCCCGGATCGAGGCACCTTGATAGCCGCGCTTGCGAAAGATGTGCATCGCCCCCTTTAGCACCGCTTCCTCATCGAATTCCCGCGTCCGGCCCATCGTCACCTCGATTCTGTATCGATTGTTCTAGAATGAACGATTAAGAATACAAACGCAATGACCATCCATGAACTTTCCGAGAAAATTCTCGCCGGATCGACCTCGTCGCGCCAACCATGTCAGCAACCGCCGCTTTTGGGACAGATCACGCGATTGCGGACCGCGACCTCGGACCGGCTCGGAATCTCGCCAGGTAGGGCATCCCAGGGCCGATCAACCCGCCAGCATGGTATCCGCCAGGCTGTAGCAGTGGCTTGCCTGATAGGCGTTCCGACCTCGGTTCATGTGCGTCACATTGAAAGTCCGAATGGCGCGCAAGATGCGGCGCTCCGCGAGGAATTTGCGGATCGAGGCGGAGCCCCGCACAGTGATGCCGAAAATGTCCTCGCCGCGCGGAAAAAAATAACCGACGTCTTCGGGCGTCGTGACGCAGCCCTCGAGAAAAGCCTCGTCCACATCGCCCTGCGCGGGTGAATGGTCCGCGGTGAAATGCGAAAGATGCACCAGGAATCGTGCACGCAGGCACTCGCCGTCGGCGTAGAGCGTGAAAAGCTCCATCCAGCTCGCATTGACGCGGACGAGCGGCTTGTCGGACGTCGAGGGCAGGCACGAAACCGACCAGTAGTGACGCTCGGTCTTGCGCGGGATCGGGATGCAGGTTTGCCCGTATACCCTGAGAATTTCCAGAACGTCTTGCGCCTGCGGGCGACGAAGCAGCTTCTCGTACCGAGCGACGTACTTGAACCGCTGTTCCAGGGACTCCAAGCGCTCTTCGGCGTCGATCAAGTCCGCCTCGCCTTCTATCCAATCGCGCTGCTGCTCAGGATCCAGAAACTTGCGCAGACCGGTGGTGCTGCGACGAGGAGTTGAGTTCATGTCAGGTGCCATGTGAGATCCGTGTTCTCATCGTTTCACGGGCCTGATCCGGCACGTGCCCATGCAGCCGCTCGATGTCCGCTCCTGGTGGTGAGGCGTCGTTCGTAGCACTTGGCTTAACGAGCGGTTTGGCGGCCCGGCGGACAATGCGCCAACGCACCGGCCGCACCATAACATCTATCGAACGAGTGGCGAAAGGCGCCTGGGCGTCCGCCTCATTGGGATAGATCACGCCCTGGCGCAGGATGAAATTGGCATAGAGCCTAAGTTCGCCGGTCTGGATCACCGCATGGGCGGTCTTCACCCGGTGGAAATCCTGGCCGACGAGCGGCAAGGCCCCAGGGTTCTTCGGCGCCGATCCTGAATGGGTTTTGCCAACCGGTCGTATTAAAATTCCGCCGCTCGCAGCAGCTCGTTCAGGCGGGTGGCCCATTCCCTGTTGCCATCCCTGAACGGACCAAGCCCATCGCAGGCGGATTCGGAAAGGTCGCTGGCAGCCGCAGCAAAGCGGCGGGCCTGTTCACGATGTCCCGCGGCCATATGGCAGCACGCCTGAATGCGCAGAAGCGCCGGCCAGTCAGGCCGCGCCTTTAGCGCCGTGCGTCCCGTTTCGAGTGCGCCCTCGACGTCGCCCGAAAAGAACAGTGCAAGCATCAGGAGGCTGAACCAAACCCCATTCTGAGGGTCATGGGGGTTGAGTTCGAGGCCGCGAGCCAGGGGTTGCCGCGCGCCGGCCGCATCCCCCGAAAAGAGACGGGCCATGCCGAAGACGAGATACCCCAAGGCGAAACTCGAACCGAGTTCGATGGACCGTTCCGCTGCGAGGATCGCCTGGTCAGCCCTGCCTGTGTAGGCCGACACAATCGCCAGCGCATAGTGCGAGTACGGGTTCCGCGCATCGAGATAGATCGCTCGAAGGGCCGCGTCCAATCCTTCCTTCCCGTCCGCGGCGGGGTTATCAGTCCAGCCGTAGCCAATGAGGCCAGCATTGACCCGCGCCCGCCAGATCTGCGCCTCTGGAAGCATGGGATCGAGCTCCGCAGCCTCGCGGAAGAATCGCCGTGCGACAAGGTGGGTGGGCTGCGTGACCTTGTGGAAATTGAATGTGCCTTGCCTTACGAGGTTCCAGGCAGTGATGTTGCCGGTGTGCGGAGCCATCGGAAGCCCATGGCGTAACAGCAACTCGGGCTCGACCGCCGCTGCGATCCGCTCGGCGATGGCGTCTTGCACTGCAAATACCTCGGCCACCTGAAGGTCGTAATGTTCGGACCAGACGGTGGCGCCTTTCACTGCGTCGGCGAGGTGCACCGATATCCGGATCTGATCGCGGGTATACCGGATAGCTCCATCCACCAGAAAATTGACGCCGAGTTCGCGCGCGATAGATTGCGGATCCCTCGAGCCATCCTTCCTTGTGAAACTCGCCCCGCGTGAGGCGATGCGGAACCATCTGAACCGAACGAGCGCCATGATCAGGTCGTCGGTGATACCGTCGGCCAGATACTGTCTTTCAGCATCACCGCCGAGATTTTCGAATGGCAGTACCGCAATCGCCGGCATCGAACTGGTCTGCGCGTGCCATTCGCTTTCGGCTGCGTCGGTCCGGCTCTCCACCGGACCGGAAAATCTGTACCCGACCCGCGGGACCGTGACGATCCATTCGCTGCCGTCTGATGCAGGGCCGAGCAGCTTGCGAAGGGCAGCAATCTGAACGGAAAGATTGCTTTCCTCGACGGCCAATCCCGGCCAAACGGCATCCATCAGGGCCGATTTGGAGACGACACCCCCCTGTGCCGAAAGCAGAACGGCAAGCAGCGAAGCACCTCGGGCGCCGATGGCGACAGGCCTATTGTCGCGAAACAGGCATCCGTTCTCGGCAATGAACTCGAAGTGACCGAAGGTAAGGTGCTGGGTGTTCATGGCCGGGAATGATACCCCGATTTCGCATCTTTTCGGATTTTTTCGGCCCCGCTTCAGGACTTGCGCCGGCTGAGCGCGTAGATTCTGCTCCAGTGCAGCGGTTGAAGTGGTGAGAGCGATGACGAACGAAGCAAAGCAACCGAAAAATCCGCCGAAAAATCCGCATGTATTAACCGCGAAAGTCGTACGCGGGAGCGGCAGCCATGTCGCCGAGCAGGGGTCTGTCTATCGCTCGGGCGTCTCGGCACAAAGCGTCGGATCAACCATGCTGTGGCTCGGGGCGATTTCGCTACCCCCAGGCAGGCGAACCAAGGCCCATCGCCATGAGGGACACGAGACGGCTCTTCTCATGACCGCAGGCCAAGAGATCGAGATCTGGTCGGGGCCGGAGCTCGATCAGTGCGAAATGGTCCACGCCGGTGACTATCTGTTCATTCCGGCCGGCGTTCCCCACGTGGCCGTCAATCGCACCACCGAAAACGCCGAGTTCCTCGGTGCCCGCAATGACCCCGCCGCCAACGAGAGCGTGGTTCTGATGCCGGAGCTCGACAACATCGTACCCTAATCACGCCGGGAGGTGCACCATGGCCATCATCGAACAACGCCTGGCCGAAATGGGTCTGGAATTGCCCGAGCCTTTGAAAGTTCGCGAGGGGCTTCATATGCCCTTCGCCTGGGTTCGGGTGCGCGGCACTCGCGCTTACATTTCGGGTCACGTCGCGTGCAACCGCGATGGGACACTGGCAGGCCCGCTTGGCAAGGTCGGAGCGGAAGTTTCGCCAGAGCAGGGTTACGCGTCAGCCCGGCTCGTTGCCCTGGCCCATCTCGCCAGTCTCAAACGTGCTGTCGGAGATCTTGATCGGGTCACGGCTTGGCTGCGCGTCTTCGCCATGGTGAATGTTGCGCCGGGTTTCAATGAGACGCCGCTGGTCACAAACGGCTATTCCGATCTGATACTGGAGCTGTACGGGCCCAACGTTGGCGCCCACGCCCGCTCGTCCATCGGCATGGCCATCCCTTTAAATGCGCCCGTAAACTGTGAAGCGGAAGTCGAAATTGACGGGTGACCGCTAGTAGACGAACGGATCCACCCCCGCCGCCGCATGGGTCCCCGGCTCTTTCGGATAGATCACGCCCTTGCGCAGGATGATGTTGGCATAGAGCCTGGGCTCGCCGGTCTGGATCACCGCATGGGCGGTCTTCACCCTTCCGTAGAAATCCTGGCCGATCAGCGGCACCACCTGCCGGTGCGGCTCGTGGCGGGCGCAGCAGTCGATCATCTCCTCGTGCACGGGGTCGAGCTTGTCGCGCTCGGCCTTGACGGTCGAGCGGAAGATCGCATCAGTCACGAAATCGTCGATCGGCAGCACGCTGAGCACGGCGTTAAGAACCGGGATGAGGTGGTGGCCGTCGAGCCGGATCAGCCGGCGGGCATGTTCGACGCCGGGATAATTGCCGTCGACGATGGCGATCTCGTCACCGTGGCCCATGGCGCGAAGCGTAAAAAGCAGCTCCGGGCTCAACAGCGGATCAAGTCCTTTCAGCATGGTCTACCTCCTTGAAGAGTACGTTCTGGTCGGTGAGGTAACGCGCAAAGATCGGCAGGCTGGCGCCGCCGATGGCGCGCGCCTGCGCGCCGACCGCGCCCTCGATGATTTCGGGCATGACGACGCCCTGCAGGTCGAGTTTGGCAGCTTCATCAATGGTGGCCTGCACCACGCGGCTGCGCACCCAATCGGGAAAGCCGCCATCGATGACGGCCGCACTGAAATCAACGATCGAGGCGGCGGCGACGATCGCCTGCGCCAGCGCCTTGGCGCTATCCTGGATCCAGGCTTCCATCGGCTCGCCGAAATCCACCCAGTCGTCGGCGGAATACCAGAGCGGCTCGGGATCGATGCCGCGCTCGCGCAGCATGTTTTCGAGCACGAAGATCGAGGCGATTTCGAGCAACTGCTTCGTCTCGCCGTTCTTGCCGCGCACCGGCAGCGGCCCGATCGCGCCCGCCGTTCCGGTGCGGCCGGAAAAGATCGCCGAATTGAGCACGATGCCGCCGCCGATGAAGGAGCCGATGAAGAAATAGACGAAATCCGGGTAGGACGGCCCGACGCCGAAGACGAGTTCGGCGCCGCAGGCGCTGGTCGCATCGTTCTGCAGGAAGACCGGATGCGAGACGCGGGCGGCGATGTCGGCCTGCAGGTCGACGTCGCGCCAGACCTCCATGGCGCCGGCCGGCGCGCCCACCTCTTCGGCCCAGTTCCAGAGCTCGAAAGGGGCGGCGATGCCGAGGCCGGCGATGCGGCCGCGCTGCTTGTCGTCGAGCCGGTCCTCAAGCTCCCCGATGCCCGAGGTGACGAAGGCGAGAATTTCATCCGGCAGCGGATAGGCATAGGTCCGGTGCAGCTGCATGCGGATGCGGCCGACGAAATCCATCAGCACCAGATCGGCGCTGCGCCGGCCTATCTTCAGGCCGAAGGAATAGACGGCATCGGGATTGATATGCATCGGGATCGACGGCTGGCCGACACGGCCGCGCACCGGCTCCCCGCGCGACAGCAGCCCTTCCTTCTCCAGCACCCGCATGATCACGGAGACGGTCTGCGCCGACAGCCCGCTGCGGCGTGCGATATCGGCCTTCGACAGTGCGCCGTAGAGACGCACCAGCGACAGCACGAGCCGTTCGTTATAGGCTCGCACCCTGACCTGGTTCGCACCTCCGGCCGGATTCAGAATTGGTGGCGGGACCGGCGTGTGTTCCGGTCCATCCAAGGACGACATGGCCGCTCCTCCCGATTGTTGGCCTATGCCCTAATTCGATGGAGCATGCCACATCGAATTAATAATTCAATTGGATTTATTTATTGACAAGCTGATTTCTTTTCGCTCTTAATTGCCGTCGTCAAGGGCACGGGACCGCTGGGAGGCATTAGCGATCCACGGCGAAGTGTCATATCTTAAGCTTCCGGCCCCGCAGGGGCGGCGCCGGCAAACTCTGGGAGGAGTTCCATGAAGAAGTCTGTTCTCGCTTTCGGCGCGCTCGCGCTTGGTGTCACCTTTTCCGCTCCTGTCATGGCGGCTGACGTTGCCGCCTGCCTGATCACCAAGACCGACACCAACCCCTTCTTCGTCAAGATGAAGGAAGGTGCGACAGCCAAGGCCAAGGAACTCGGCGTCTCGCTGAAGTCCTATGCCGGCAAGGTCGACGGTGACAGCGAAAGCCAGGTGGCCGCGATCGAAAGCTGCATTGCCGACGGCGCAAAGGGCATCCTGATTGCTGCTTCCGACACCAAGGGCATCGTGTCTTCAGTCAAGAAGGCCCGTGATGCCGGCCTGCTGGTCATCGCTCTCGACACGCCGCTCGAGCCGGCCGATGCCGCCGACGCCACCTTCGCCACCGACAACCTGCTTGCCGGCAAGCTGATCGGCCAGTGGGCCAAGGAAACGATGGGCGACAAGGCCAAGGATGCCAAGGTCGGCTTCCTCGACCTGACCCCGTCGCAGCCGACGGTCGACGTTCTGCGCGACCAGGGCTTCATGATGGGCTTCGGCATCGATCCGAAGGACCCGAACAAGATCGGCGACGAGGACGATGCTCGTGTCGTCGGTCATGACGTGACCAACGGCAATGAAGAAGGCGGCCGCAAGGCCATGGAAAACCTTCTGCAGAAGGATCCGAGCATCAACGTCATCCACACGATCAACGAGCCGGCCGCTGTCGGCGCCTATCAGGCGCTGAAGGCCGTCGGCATGGAAAAGAACGTGCTGATCGTCTCGGTCGACGGCGGTTGCCCGGGCGTGAAGTCGGTCAAGGAAGGCGTCATCGGCGCCACCTCGCAGCAATATCCGCTGATGATGGCAGCCCTTGGCGTCGAAGCGATCAAGAAGTTCGCCGACAATGGTGAAAAGCCGAAGCCGACCGAAGGCAAGTCCTTCTACGACACCGGCGTCTCGCTCGTCACCGACAAGCCGGTTTCCGGCGTCAAGTCGATCGACACCAAGGAAGGCACGGACAAGTGCTGGGGTTGAGCCCTGATTGTTGAAAGCAGACCGGCCGGGGCTTGATCCCCGGCCGTTTTCGACGGACGATGTGCCGTCGCCTCACGAACCGGCTAATCAAAGACCGGATGGATATCGGTGACGGCCCCCGCGCGAGTTCGGCGCGCGGATGCGGAGGAGGAACCATGACCGGAACACAGGAATTCGAACGTGTCCTCGACGGCAGCGACAAGAGCGTTGCCTCCTTCGAGCACGAGAATGTCTCGCTGATCAAGCGCGCGCAGCATTTTCTCCACTCGACGCCGGCCGCCGTGCCGCTGATCGTGCTGGTGCTGGCGATCATCATTTTCGGGATCACCATCGGCGGACGGTTCTTCTCGTCCTATACGCTGACGCTGATCCTGCAGCAGATCGCCATTGTCGGTATTCTCGGCGCCGCCCAGACGTTGGTCATCCTGACCGCCGGCATCGATCTTTCGATCGGCGTCATCATGGTGATCTCGGCGGTGATCATGGGCAATGTCGCCATCACCTACGGCATACCGACGCCGATCGCGGTCGCGGCCGGCATGCTTGTCGGCGGCCTTTGCGGATTGCTGAACGGCTTCCTCGTCGCCTACATGAAACTGCCGCCCTTCATCGTCACGCTCGGCACCTGGAACATCGTCATGGCGACGAATTTCATCTATTCCGCCAATGAGACGATCCGCGACACCGACGTCGACGAAAAGGCGCCGCTGCTGCATCTTTTCGCCGTGAGCTTCAAGCTCGGCAGCGCCGTGCTGACCGTCGGCGTCATCGCCATGGTGCTGCTCGTCCTGGTGCTCTGGTATGTCCTCAATCACACCGCCTGGGGCCGGCATGTCTATGCCGTCGGCGACGATCCGGAGGCAGCCAAGCTCTCCGGCATTCAGACCAAGAAGGTGCTGCTGACTGTTTACGCCATCTCGGGTGTCATTGCCGGCTTGGCCGCCTGGGTCTCGATCGGCCGCAACGGCTCGATCTCGCCGTCCTCGGCCGTCACCGATTTTAACCTCCAGGCGATCACTGCGACTGTGATCGGCGGCATCTCGCTGTTCGGCGGCCGCGGCTCCATTCTCGGCACGCTCTTCGGTGCCATGATCGTCGGCGTCGTCTCGATGGGTCTCAACATGCTCGGCGCCGACCCGCAATGGAAAGTCCTTTTGACAGGCGTGCTGATCATTGCCGCCGTCGCCATCGATCAGTGGATCAGAAAGGTTTCGGTGTAATCATGGCTCGCGAACCCCTTCTCACCGCCCGCGGTCTCGTCAAGCGTTATGGCCGCGTGACCGCGCTCGACAATGCCGATTTCGACCTCTATCCGGGTGAAATCCTCGCCGTCATCGGCGATAACGGCGCCGGCAAATCCTCGCTGATCAAGGCGATATCGGGCGCCGTCACCCCTGACGAGGGGGTGATCACGCTGGAAGGCCAGCAGGTGCAGTTCCGCTCGCCGATGGAGGCGCGTGACGCCGGCATCGAGACCGTCTATCAGAATCTCGCGTTGTCGCCGGCGCTGTCGATCGCCGACAACATGTTCCTCGGCCGCGAGATCCGCAAACCCGGCGTGCTCGGTTCGATGTTCCGCATGCTCGACCGGCCGGCCATGGAAAAGCTGGCGCGCAACAAGCTGTCCGAACTCGGCCTGATGACCATCCAGAACATCAACCAGGCGGTGGAAACGCTCTCCGGCGGTCAGCGCCAGGGTGTTGCGGTCGCCCGCGCCGCCGCCTTCGGCTCGAAGGTCATCATCATGGACGAACCGACGGCGGCCCTTGGCGTCAAGGAAAGCCGCCGCGTGCTGGAGCTGATCCTCGATGTGCGGGCCCGCGGCCTGCCGATCGTGCTGATCTCCCACAACATGCCGCATGTCTTCGAGGTGGCCGACCGGATCCACATCCACCGCCTCGGCCGGCGGCTGACGGTGATCGATCCGAAGGAATACACCATGTCCGACGCCGTCGCCTTCATGACCGGCGCCAAGGCGGTGCCGACGGAGCCCGTCGCCGCATGAATGCACGCATCGATGAAATCGCCGGCGAGGTGCTTGACCGCGCCGGCCATTCCAAGCGTTTCCTGGTCGCCATTGCCGGACCGCCGGGTGCCGGCAAATCGACCATGGCCGGCAATCTGGCGGAAGCGCTGAAGGCCAGGGGCGAAAGTGCCGTAGTCCTGCCGATGGATGGCTTCCACATGGACAACGCCATCCTGATCGAACGCGGCCTTCTGGCGCGCAAGGGGATCCCCGAAACCTTCGATGTCCGCGGTTTCCTCGATATCATCCGCGCCGTCAGGCTGGCCGATCAGGAGGTCCTGGTGCCGGTCTTCGACCGCTCGCGTGAACTTGCCATTGCCTCGGCTCGCCCCGTTTCCCCCGATCACCGCTTCATCATCGTCGAGGGCAATTATCTGCTCTTTTCGCTGGGAAAATGGGCCGAACTCGAAGGCATCTTCGACTTTTCGATCATGCTGGCGCCGCCGATCGAGGTGCTCGAAGAGCGGCTCTGGGCGCGCTGGCGCGGTTACAACCTCACCGAGGAGGCCGCCAACGCCAAGGTCTACGGCAACGACTTGCCGAACGGCCGGCTGATCCTCGAAAACCGCCGCCCGGCCGATGTGACGCTGGAGATCGCGCTGGCGTGATGTCGCGGCGATTGTTTTCATGTAAAAGATAGTGCTATCGAGGCCGCAGACGCATCGCTTCGGAGGCCTGCCATGCAATCGATCACCATCCGCCGTCCTGATGACTGGCACCTGCATCTGCGCGACGGCGCCATGTTGGAAGGCGTGATCGCCGATACGAGCCGCACCTTCGCCCGCGCCATCATCATGCCCAATCTCGTGCCGCCGGTTGTCACGTCAGCTGACGCCAAGGCCTATCGCGAGCGCATCCTCAAGGCCCTGCCGGAAGGCCATCGCTTCCAGCCGCTGATGACGCTTTATCTCACCGAACATACCAGCCCCAATGACGTCGAGGAGGGGAGGAACAGCGGCCTCATCACCGCCGTCAAGCTTTACCCCGCCGGCGCCACGACCAATTCGCATGGCGGAGTGCGCGACATGGAAAAGGCGATGCCGGTGCTGGAGCGCATGGCAAAGATCGGCCTGCCGCTCTGCGTCCATGGCGAGGTGACGACGCCTGACGTCGATATCTTCGACCGCGAGGCCGTCTTCATCGAGACCGTGCTCGATCCGCTGCGGCAGCGCCTGCCGGACCTGAAGGTGACGATGGAGCATGTGACGACATCCGATGGCGTCGATTACATCAAGGCGGCCAACGGCAATCTGGCCGGCTCGATCACCACCCACCATCTGATCATCAACCGCAATGCCATCCTCGTCGGCGGCATCCGCCCGCATTATTACTGCCTGCCCGTCGCCAAGCGCGAAAACCACCGGCTGGCTCTGCGTGCGGCGGCCGTCAGCGGTGACGCCCGCTTCTTCCTCGGCACGGATTCCGCCCCGCATGTCGATCCGCTGAAGGAATGCGCCTGCGGCTGCGCCGGCATCTACACCTCGGTCAATACGATGAGCTGCCTCGCCCATGTCTTCGAACAGGAGGGCGCCCTGGAGCGGCTCGAAGCCTTCGTGTCGCTGAACGGACCGGCTTGGTACGGGCTGCAGCCGAACGAAGACCGCATCACCCTGTCGCGGCAGGCCGACCCGATCATCTTTCCCGCCAAGATAGAAACCGGCGCAGGCCCGGTGACGGTGTTCGATCCGATGTTTCCCCTGCACTGGCAGGTGGTCCAGCAAGCGTAAGCTCGCAGAATTCAATTTTAAATAGATTTTTTGTCCTAAATCCCGGCGTAACGTTAAACGCGTAACATTTGTATTGTGCAATGCATCATTTGTTAACGGATGCATAAGACATTCCTCAGCACCGACCCCATGAGCTGCCGAGATCATCCGGCGCGGCTGCAGTCGCGGAGGCTGAAAAGCATGATGCTTGACTATAACTCCCTCTTGCTGGCGCTCGGCGTTTCGGCGGCCTGCCTCGCGGTGACGCTGATGGGCAGCTGGCTTGTCCGCCGGGCGGAAACCGTGCTGCTCACCGCCACCGTAGGCCTGGTCCTCGTCGTCAGCGGCATTTTCGTTTATAGCGCCTATGTGACGACACCTGAGAAATGGTTTGGCGTCGGCAACTTCGTGCTGTTTCATACCGGTTTCGCCACCATATGGGGTGCGGGCAGACAGTTCCTCACTGGCCACCTGTCCATCCGAGCCATTGCGATCCGCGCGCTTGCGGCGATGATCTTTTCCGTGGTGCCGATGTTATCGGGATATGACGGCCTGGCTTTCATCGCCGACAACCTCGCCATCGCTTTGCTCTCTCTTTGCCACCGCCCGGCAATACTGGCTCGCCCGGGCGGAAGCGCCGGCGCCGCTCCTCGGCATCACAGCGCTTTATACGTTGACGGCGATCTCTTTCGTGCTTTGCGCCGCCGTGCTGATATCAGACGGCAAGCTGGTGCTGGGCCACGCCCCCAGCAACTGGGCCGAAGATCTGAGCCTTGCCGTCTGCATCGCCGGCATGACCGGGATCGGCGCGCTGTCGCTGGCGCTGCATCAATGGCGGCTCGCTGCCCGCCATCGTCTCGATGCGATCACCGATCCGCTGACCGGCCTGCTCAACCGCCGCGCCCTCTTCGATCAATATGGCACGCGCCCGATGGGAATGACCACCGCCGTCATCGTCTTCGATATCGACCATTTCAAATCCGTCAACGATCGCTTCGGCCATGCCGCCGGCGACCGCGTGCTCAATATCTTCGCCGGCGAACTTTCGGCCCATTGCCGCGTCGGCGACACCGCTGCCCGGCTCGGCGGCGAGGAATTCGTACTGGTGCTGAAGGAGATCATGCCCGGCCGGGCGGAACTGACGGCCGAGCGCATCCGCCGGGCGTTCGAGGCGCGCGAGATCCATATCGACGACGAGGTGCTGACATGCACGGTCAGCATCGGCGTCGCCCCCGGCCGTTCGAAGAGCTTGGATTTCGACGCAATGCTGAGTGCCGCCGACAAGGCTCTCTACGTCGCGAAGCGCGCCGGCCGCAACCGGGTCGAACTTGCTAGTTACCTCACGGCGGTTCCCGTCGAGGCAACGCGCACCGCGTCTTGATTCCTGACCGACCCTCTCATATTATCGCCTCGGCCGGATGCGGCCAGCCGCCCCGCGACGCTTCTGCGTTATGGTGAATGCATCCAGACAACATCCTTCACATCCCTTGCCGTTTGGCGATCGATGGCGAACGGGTCAGCAGACGCGGGCACTGATCTTCCTGTTTGCCGCCAACGGAAGGATGACATCATGCGCGATTTTCGCGATGCCAAGCTCATGGCAAAGACATTGCGGCAGGCCTTGCCGACCGCGATATTTCGCTGACCCACAGCGAGACGCTCGAAATCGTCGCCCGGCAGTTCGGGCTCGATCAATGGAATATCCTCTCGGCGAAGATAGAAGAGGCGGGCACCTCCCGCTCCGCGATCGGCATCGAGCCACCAATGCCGATCTTCCGCATCTTCTCGGTCGAAAAGGCAATGGAATTCTATTGCGGCTTCCTCGGCTTCCATCTCGATTGGGAGCACCGCTTCGGCGAAAACTTCCCGCTCTATTGCCAGGTCTCGCGCGACGGCATGGCGTTGCATCTGAGCGAACATTCCGGCGACGCCAGCCCCGGCGCCAAGGCCTTCGTCCGCGTCGCCAATGTGCGGGCCTATCACGCCGAACTCTCAGGCAAGGACTACCGCTACATGAAGCCCGGCGTCGAGGAAGCGCCGTGGGGACTGGAGATGACAGTCACCGACCCCTTCAGCAACCGCATCGCCTTTTGCGAACAGACGTAGACCTATGGGATGACTGGGGTCACCGCTTGGCTCCCTCTTCTCCCCAGCGGGGAGAAGGTGGCCCGAAGGGTCGGATGAGGGGGCCGCGCGGCACATCTTATATGTTGCCCTTCGCTTACGCTCAGAGCATTCGCGGCTTTGCCGCTCACCCCTCAACCGCCTGCCGGCACCGACCGGGGTCGAGCCCTGGGTCTCGACCTGTCCTTCGGACCCCCGCGGGGAGAAGAGGCGTGTAGCAGCATCGTGCCGTTTCTTCTTAGCCAGAGCAAGATGTTTCGAGCGAAGTTGCTAGCTGCTTCTCCAGCTGTCCGGTCTAGAAGGCGGCCAGCCACGGCACTCTCCAACGTACCTCATCCTGAGGTGCGCAGCCCGCAGGGCGAAGCCTCGAAGGACACGCCGCAACGCTGCTTCTTGCATAGATCCGGCGCCGGAACGCCCGCCTCGTCCTTCGAGGCCCCTTGCGGGGCACCTCAGGATGAGGCTCTCTTGAATGCCGGCGCCCCGGGGCGGTTGGCGTGGGACGGTGCCATGAGGTCGCGGGGCATGCCTGCCGAGAGGAACAAAATGAAATACCTTCCAGCCTTCGTTCTAACGCTTCTGTCGATTGTCTTCGGATGGTTATTCTATGAAAGGTACTGGAAGTTCCGAGATTGCATATCGCAGGCCCTATCCAGTTGCCTCACTCCCGACGGTGACAACCTGACGCAAGGCGGTTCTCTGTGGGCGGGTTTGGCAGGCTTGTTCTTGCTGCTCGCGGTGATCTCCGCCTGGCGCGCTTTCCGGAGCCGGGATGCTGCCAAATAAGCTGGAGCGGCCAGCTCTTCCGCTTGCTTCTCAACTGATCATCAACGCCCGCACGAAGGCCACCGAGGCAAGCAGCGAGGCGATGGTCCGCACATGGTTCCACCACGTCCAGTCCCTGAGATAGGTGGTCCAGAGCTGAACCGCTTCCGTCCCGTTGCCGCCGACCTTTGCCAGCGCATCGTTCATCGGCACGTTGAAGATGATGGTCGAGAGGAAGGAGGCGAAAATGTAGAGGGCTGCACCCGCCAGCATCAGAAAGGATGCCCCGCCGCGCCAGTCGATCAGGGCGAGCACGGCGATGACGAGGCAGAGGATCGCCGTCGGCACGAAGAGGCCCATGAAGGGCGAGCGGACGATCGTCAAATTGATCGAGTTCATCGCCGCAATGCCTTGCTCCGCCGGGATGCGCGAGACGGCGGTCATGATGAAGGTCGAGAAGGCGAAGAAGATGCCGGCGACGAGGCCGCTGCCGATCGCCGCCGCCACGAGGGAGAGGGTAAGAAAGATCTGCATGGTCAGGCGCTCCATATTCCGGTTGCCGCGGTCCGGCGGGCATATTCGCTGAAATCGGTGGCGGGACGGCCGAGAATTTCGGCAACGCCGCCCATCACGTTGGAATTGCGGCCATCGAGTACCTGGCCGAAGAGCTCCTCCAGAAGTTCGATCAGGCCCTGCGGCAGGCCGGCCGCCGCAAGTCCGCCGGTGAAATCCGCCATCGACACCTGCTCATATTCGATCACCCGCCCAGTGGCCGCGGCGATCTCGGCGACCGCCTGGCGGAATGTCAGCGCCCGCGGGCCGGTCAGTTCGTAAGTCTTGTTGCGGTGGCGCGGATCGGTCAAGACGGCGACCGTCGCATCGGCGATGTCGTCGGCATCGATGAAAGGTTCGCTGATCTCGCCCGCCGGCAATTGCAGACGGCCAGCGAGGATTTGCTCCAGGAAGGCACCCTCGCTGAAATTCTGGCAGAACCAGGAGGCGCGCAGGATGGTGGTGTTTATGCCGGACGCTTTCAGCGCCGCTTCGCTCCGCTGCGCGCCCTCTTCGCCCCGGCCGGAGAGCAGCACGATATGCTCAGACTGCATTCCACGGCGACCTTGGCGAGCGCTTCGATCGCTTCCGCTGCCCAGGCGACGACAAGGTCCGGCTGGAAGGCGACATAGGCGCGGGATGCGCCCTCAAGCGCGCCGCGCCAGCTCGACCTGTCTTCCCAGTCGAAGGGCCGTGCGCTGGAGCGCGATGCCGCGCGAACGGTGAGGCCGCGCTCTTCCAGGCGCTTGATGATGCGGCCGCCGGTCTTTCCCGATCCACCGACGAGGACGATTTCGGAAGTCTGCATGTCAAAAATCCTTCCAACTTTGAAAACAAGAGAAACTCTCTTATTTGCAAAATGAGATAATCTCTCTTATTCTGTTTGTCAACGTGGAAACGGAGAGAGCATGTCGGAACAGCCGGTCGCAACGCGCAGACGCCAGCAGGAGTCGACCGGCCAGCTGCGCCGCATTCCCAGCCAGCAGCGCAGCCGCGAGCGCTTCGAAAAGATCCTCACTGTGGCCGCCGAGCTGATCGAAAGCCATGGCAGCGACGGCTTGAAGATGAGCGAGATCGTCGAGAAAGCCGGTCTCTCCTTTGGCGCCCTTTACCAATATTTCCCCGACAAGACCTCGATCATCCGCACATTGGCTGAGCGCTTCAACGAAGAGGGCAGGCGGTGCGTCGAAGAGGAACTGGCGAAGGTGACTGACGCTGCGGCCCTGCAGGGAGCGCTCGCCACTATCGTCGACGAATATTACGCCTTCTTCCGCCGCGAGCCTGTCATGCGCGACATCTGGCATGCGACCCATACCGACAAGCTGCTGCAACAGGTCGATGCCGAGGACATGGAATTTCATGCCCAGGCATTTCTCGCCGTGCTTATTCGTCTATGGCCGGATCGCGACCGCAAGGAGCTGCTCGCGATCGCCCGGCTGACGATGCAGCTGCTTGCCGCCGCCGTGCGTTATGCCGTTTCGCTGGATGCGGAGGAGGGCGCTCAGGCAATTGCTTTGTTCAAGAAGATGCAGACCGTTGATATCGGCCGCCTGCAGCAGCAATAGCCCGCCTTTCGTCTGGAAACGGCAGGCTCTTGCTGCTATTCCCGCAAGGATCCAAGCCGAAGGAGAGCCGCATGATCCAGACCACGTTTCCCGACCGCGCCGTGATGGCCGAATTGCTGGCCAAGATGCTTTGGGAGATCAAGGCGGTGCATTTCAATGCCGCCCAGCCCTATAAACTCTCTTCCGGCATGGCGAGCCCTGTTTATATCGATTGCCGCAAGCTGCTCTCCTTCCCGCGCATTCGTTCGACGGTGATGGATTTCGCCGCCAGCACCCTGCTGCGCGATGCCGGCTTCGAGCAGTTCGATTGCATCGCCGGCGGCGAGACCGCCGGCATTCCCTTCGCCGCCCTGCTGGCCGATCGTCTCGGCCTGCCGATGATCTATGTCCGCAAGCAGCCGAAGGGCCATGGCCGCAATGCCCAGATCGAAGGCAATATGCCGGAAGGGTCGCGCGTGCTGGTCATTGAGGACCTGACGACGGCAGGCGGCAGCATGTTCAAGTTCATCGATGCCATCCGTGCCGCCGGCGGTATCGTCGATCACGGCATCGCGCTGTTCTTCTACGGTATCTTCGGCGAACAGCGCTTTGCCGACGGCAAGGTCAGGCTGCATCACATCGCCACCTGGCGGAATGTTCTGGCGGTCGCCAAAGCCCAGAAGCTTTTCGACGACAAGACGCTGTCGGAGGTCGAGGCCTTCCTCGATGCGCCGCTCGCTTGGTCGGGAAGGAATGGCGGGGTTAGTGAGCTTTCGCTCTAACCAGTTGACAAAAGCTCGCTTAATCGGTTGATGAACGCGGAAGTCCTGTTGGGAGGAATACGATGATTTTGTGTTGCGGCGAAGCCTTGATCGACATGCTGCCGAGAGATACCACCCTCGGCGAAAAGGGCTTTGCGCCCTATGCCGGCGGCGCGATCTTCAACACCGCAATCGCGCTCGGTCGCCTCGGCATCCCCACGGCCTTCTTCACCGGCATTGCCGATGACATGATGGGCGAAATTCTGCTCGAGACGCTGAAGGCGAGCAATGTCGATTACAGCCCATGCGCCATCACGCCGCGTCCCTCGACCATCGCCTTCGTCAAGCTGGTCAACGGCCAGGCGACCTATGCCTTCTACGACGAGGGCACGGCCGGCCGGATGATCACCACGGCCGACCTGCCGGATCTCGGCGATGATTGCGAAGCGCTGCATTTCGGCGCGATCAGCCTGATCCCCAGCCCCTGCGGCGAAACCTACGAAGCCCTGCTCGACCGCGAAGCCGCAAGCCGCGTCATCTCGCTCGATCCGAATATTCGCCCGGGTTTCATCAAGGACAAGCCGTCGCATATGGCCCGCATCAAGCGCATGGCCGCGAAGGCCGACATCGTCAAATTCTCCGACGAGGATCTCGAATGGTTCGGCCTGCAGGGCGACCATGATGCGCTCGCCACTCACTGGCTGAACCACGGCGCCAAGCTCGTCGTCATCACCAAGGGCGCGGAAGGCGCTTCCGGTTATACCAAGGAACGCAAGGTAACGGTGCCGAGTGAGCGCGTCACCGTCGTCGACACGGTCGGCGCCGGCGATACCTTCGATGCCGGCATCCTGGCATCGCTGAAGATGGATAATCTGCTGACCAAACGCCAAGTCGCCTCGCTGGATGAGCAGGCGCTGCGCAACGCCCTGACCCTCGGCGCCAAAGCCGCCGCCGTCACCGTCTCCCGCGCCGGCGCCAATCCACCCTGGGCGCGCGAGATTGGGCTTTAAGGCTCGAGCAAGCCTCCGCCCCTCATCCGCCTGCCGGCACCTTCTCCCCGTAAAACACGGGGCGAAGGGGATGTGCCGCGCCCTCTCCGTTCCCCTTGACGTCACGTATGGCACGTCCCCTCTCCCCGTTCTTCACGGGGAGAGGGTTAGGGTGAGGGGCAAATCTCGAACGCTTATTTCGCGGGCTTCGCCGGCACCAATCCGCCCCGGGTGCGCGCCTGGCTTTCCTTCTTGATCGGCCGACCGACCGGGCAGACCTCCTGCACGAAGCCGTTGAGCGTGTTGACGAGATTGTTTTCGATCAGGGAATAGTGGACGAACTGGCCCTGTTTCTCTCGTCCGATCAGACCCGCAGCTTCGAGGATGGAAAGATGCTGCGAAACGGCTGGCTTGGACATGCTGAAGCGGTCAGCGATTTCGCCAGCGGTCAGACCCGATGCCGAGAGATAGGCGAGGATCTTCCGGCGCGGCGCGCTGGAAAGCGCGTGGAATACCCGCTGGGCGGCGCTGACGGAGCGGCCTTCTACGGCGTCATCGAAAGTCTCTCCGTCCAAGTCCGGTCTCCGTGCCAGCGGCATCATCGCATCGATCCGTTAATCAATTAAGCAATTAATGCATTGCTTAATTGCTAGCTCGTGCAAAGTAATTAGGTAATTTCCTAAATAATGAATTGGTAGGCGATGTTCAAGTAGAGAATGCGCCCGATGGGAAGGAGTTTGTCATGAGCAGTATTTCCACTGGACGAATGATCGACAATGGGAGCGATCCGGTGAAGGGCAGAGTGGTCTGGATGCCCGCAAAGTCGATCTGGATCATCGCCATGACGTTGATTGCCGTCATCGGTGGCCCACTGACCTTCACCTGGAGCGCCTTTATCGTCTTTATCCTCCTGACCGCCATCACGATCTGCCTTGGTCATTCGGTCGGTATGCACCGGCTGCTGATCCATCGCTCATTCAGCACTCATATCTGGATCGAGCACTTTCTCGTCTATCTCGGTACGCTGGTCGGCATGGCCGGCCCCTTCGGTATGATCTACGCGCACGACATTCGCGACTGGGCGCAACGGCAGCGAGACTGCCATGACCTCTATGACCATCGGCGGCCTTTCTTCATCGATGCCTTCTGGCAGATGCATTGCATCGTGGCGCTGGACCATCCGCCGCGTTTCGTCCTCGAAGAGCGCGAGCGGCGCGACCGCTTCTATCGTTTCTTGGAGGCGACATGGATGGCGCAGCAGATTCCCTTGGGACTCGCGCTCTTTGCGCTCGGCGGACTGCCATGGGTGGTTTGGGGTATTGCCGTGCGGGTATCGGTGTCGCTGACCGGACACTGGCTGGTCGGTCATTTCGCGCATCGGAGCGGCCATCAGAGCTGGAGTGTCGATGACGTCGCGGTACAGGGCTATAACCTGCCACGTTTCGGGCTGGTGACCTTTGGCGAGAGCTTCCATGGCAACCATCACGCCTTTCCGGATTCGGCGCGGCTCGGCATCGAGCCGGGGCAGCTGGATCTCGGTTGGTATTTCATCCGGCTGCTGGCAAGGCTCGGTCTGGCTTCGGCGATCAAGCTCCCACACACGATCGTGCAAAGGCGAGGGTTGAGACGCGCCAACGCAGCTGAAACGGCGGGTGACGGTCATCCGCCGCATCTTCCCTCGGATCCGAAGGACGGGTCGATACCGATCGATCAGGAGACTATCCAGGGTCACGCTCCGAGCGAAGTTCGGGAGCAGGCACCAGATCCCCCAAGAAGTTTTTGCACCAAAGTGAGACGTCGTGAGACAGCAGATGCTCCATCATCATGCTCCAGCGGTCGCGGCGCTCCTCCAGCGACATGGAAAGGCCCCGGGCGATGGCATTGGCAGTGCCTTCGACATCGTAAGGATTGACCAGCAGCGCGCCCTTTAACTCTCGAGCCGCACCGGCGAAGCGCGACAGCACCAATACGCCCGGGCGATCGGGATCCTGGGCGGCGACATATTCCTTGGCGACGAGATTCATACCGTCGCGCAATGGCGTGACCAGCCCGATCGTCGCCAGCCGGTAGAGGCCGGCGAGCACGTTGCGGCTGATCGATCGGTTGACATAACGGATAGGCACCCAGTCGACCGTTCCGATGGCACCGTTCACGCGGCCGGCTTGTTCGGCAACCATCTTCTGCATATGCTCGTATTCCGGAACTTCCGATCGCGATTTCGGCGTGACCTGCAGATAGGTGACCTTGTTCTGGTAGCCAGGATTGCTGGTGAGGAAGCGTTCGAACGCTTCCAGCCGCTGAATGATGCCCTTTGAATAATCGAGGCGGTCGACCCCGATGATCATGTCCCGGCCTTCAATGCTGCGCCGGGTCTTCTGCACCATGATATTGTTTGCGGCTCTCTCGGCGAATTCGGCGAAACCGGCAGTTTCGATTCCGATCGGATAGGCGCCGGCCTTGAATATCCGCCCATGGGAATCGAACAATCCATTTCCGAGGTCGTCGCCAATTCCCTCCCTTTTGAGATAACCGGCAAAGTTCTGGAGGTCGTAGTCGGTCTGGAAGCCGACGAGATCGTAATGCGAGAGCCCGCGCATGATTTCCTCATGGACGGGCATCGTGACGAGAATGTCGGCCGGCGGCCAGGGGATGTGCAGGAAAAAGCCGATCCGGTTTTTCAGCCCCATCTGGCGCAGTTCGGCCGCCAGCGGGATGAGGTGGTAATCATGAACCCAGATGATGTCGTCCGGCTCGATCATCGGCGCCAACCTGTGTGCGAAGAAGCGGTTGACGCGGAAATAGCCGGCCATTTCCTTACGGCCATATTCGGCGAGGTCCAGTCGATAATGGCAGATGGGCCAGAGAACACGGTTTGCAAAACCGCGATAATATTCCTCGACGTCGGTGTCGGTGAGATCGGTCAGCGCATAGGTGATGTTGCCTTTCTGCAGTTGTGACAGCGGGCCAGGCTCCCTGTCCCCGCTCGATTCTCCCGACCATCCCATCCAGATGCCGCCACGCTCCTGCAGGGCTGCCTGCAGCGCAACGGCCAGACCGCCGGCAGCGGCGCTCCCATCTTTGGCGGGCATGGGAACACGATTTGAAACGACGACAAGACGGCTCATGAGCTTCCTTTAAAGGAGATGAGACATGAAAACGCTGCGTGACGAGCGTCTTGAGACATCTCCTGAACTTGGGCAGGGACCATGCAGTGAAGGCGCCGACATCGACGAGCCGACCCGGACGCGAGCGGCCCAAGGGGAACAACGAACGGAGCATCTTCTGCACAGATTTTGCTTGAATCTAGGGCGATTCCCTCGAATTGAAAGAATTCATTCTACAATTTTTGATTAGAAGAACGTTCAATCCGGTTTCGCTTAACGAAGCCCATCGTGCGGGTGCATCAGGCCCGCTGATATTAGTTCATCATTTGCGGCGCAATGACGATATTGGCGGCAGTCAGCACTGGGCGCGCTGCCGGCACTTCTCCCCGTTCTGACGGGGAGAAGGGAATATGCCGTGACCTCTCCGTTCCTCACTCGCCTCTCGCAGGGCACGTCCCCTCTCCCCGTCAGAACGGGGAGAGGGCTAGGGTGAAGGGCAATCTCGAGCGCTTACTTCGCAAGCTTCGCCAGTGCCGCAACCAGGCCCTGCGTCGAGGAGTCATGCGATGCTGCACTTTTCTTGCCTTCGACGACCGGCAGCAGGCCCGTCGCCAGTTCCTTGCCGAGCTCGACGCCCCACTGGTCGAAGGAGTTGATGCGGAAGAGCACGCCTTCGACGAAGACGCGGTGTTCGTAAAGCGCGATCAGCCGGCCGAGCGCATAAGGGGTCAGCTTGTCATAGACGAAGGTGATCGACGGACGGTTGCCATTGAAGACGCGGTGCGGCGCGATGAAATCGGCCTTTTTGTCGTCCATGCCTTTGTCGGTCAGCTGCTTCTTGGCTTCTGCGAAGGTGCGTCCCTTCATCAGCGCTTCCGACTGGGCGAGAACGTTGGAGATCAAGAGCTGGTGCTGGTGGCGCAGCTCCGGCTCGAAGGCGTTGGCGGCGATCATGAACTCGGCCGGGATGATGCTCGTGCCCTGATGGATGAGCTGGTAGAAGGCGTGCTGGCCGTTGGTGCCGGGCTCGCCCCAGACGACAGGGCCGGAATTGCCTTCGACCGGCGTGCCGTCGATGGTGACGCCCTTGCCGTTCGACTCCATGTCCAGCTGTTGCAGATAGGCCGGGAAGCGCGACAGGCGCTGGTCGTAGGGCAGGATGGCGCGCGTGGGGTAGCCGAGCACATTGCGATGGTAGAAGCCGATCAGGCCGAGCAGCATCGGCAGGTTTTCGGTAACCGGTGCCTTACGGAAATGATTGTCGACGGCGTGGGCGCCGTCGAGGAACTTGCCGAAATTCTCCGGCCCGACGGCGATCATCAGCGGCAGGCCGATCGCCGACCAGATCGAATAGCGGCCGCCGACCCAGTCCCAGAAGCCGAAGACGCGGGCGCTGTCGATGCCGAAGGCGGCAACCTTGTCGAGCGCCGTCGAGACGGCGGCGAAATGGTGCTGCACGGCCGCTTCGCCAAGCGCCTTGGCGATGAAATTGCGCGCCGTCTGCGCATTGGTCATCGTCTCGATGGTGGTGAAGGTCTTCGAGGCAACGATGAATAGCGTCGTTTCCGGCTGCACCAGCTTCAGGATGTCGGCGATGTGGGCGCCGTCGATGTTGGAGACGAAATGGGCGCGCGGACCGTCATGGAAGGGAGCAAGCGCCAGCGTCGCCATCACAGGCCCGAGGTCCGAGCCGCCGATGCCGATATTGACGACATCGGTGATCGCCTTGCCGGTCGCGCCCTTCAGCGCGCCGGAGCGAACGCCGTCGGCAAACTTGCCCATGGCGGCAAGCACGGAATTGACGTCGGGCATGACGTCCTTGCCGTCGACCAGCACCGGCGTGTTGGAGCGGTTGCGCAGCGCGGTGTGCAGAACGGCGCGATCCTCGGTGAAGTTGATCGCCTTGCCGGAGAACATTTCCTCGCGCTTCTTCTCGACGCCGCCGTCTTCGGCGAGCTTCACCAAGAGCTTGAGGATGTCGTCATTCACCGCCGTCTTGGAAAAATCCATCAGCAGGTCGTCGAGCGAAACGGAAAAGCGCGAAAAGCGCTGCGAATCGGCGGCGAAGGCGGCACGGATATCGGTTGCCTTGGTGGCATCAGCGGTGCTTTTCAGCTGTTCGACGATGGCGTTCATGGGAAGCTCCTTTGGAGGCGGAAAGGTTGCGGAAACTATTCGCTTTCTCACCCGCAAATCAAGTTCAGCCACCTGCCGAAATAGAAAAAAGCCACCCGGCAAGCGGATGGCCGATTCAGGAAGGCTCTTATTCGTCAAATCGTCAAATTCAGCCGCGCAAGTCCTTGCGCATAATCTTGCCGACCGGCGACTTCGGCAGCTCGGTGCGGAATTCGATGAAGCGCGGGCGTTTGTAGTTGGTGAGGTTGGCGATGCAATGGGCCTTCACCTCGGCTTCCGTCAGGTTCGGATCCTTCCTGACCACGAAGAGCTTCACCGCCTCGCCCGAATGTCCGTCCGGCACGCCGATGGCCGCGGCTTCGAGGATGCCGGCATGCATGGCGGCGACTTCCTCTATCTCGTTCGGATAGACATTGAAGCCCGAGACCAGGATCATGTCCTTCTTGCGGTCGACGATCTTGGTGTAGCCGCGTTCGTCCATGAAACCCATGTCGCCCGTGCGGAAGTAGCCGTCGTCGGTCATCGCCCGCGCCGTCTCTTCCGGCTTCTGCCAATAGCCGGCCATCACCTGCGGCCCGCGGATGCAGATCTCGCCGACGTCGCCGAGCGGCAGCGAATTGCCTGCTTCGTCGCGGATGTCGAGGTCGGTGGAGGGAAGCGGCAGGCCGATCGTGCCGGTGAACTCAGGCGAATCGAAGCGGTTGGCAGTGGCAACAGGCGATGTCTCGGAAAGGCCGTAGCCTTCCGTCACTGCCGTGCCCGTCATCTTCAGCCAGCGTTCGGCGACCGGGCGCTGGACGGCCATGCCGCCACCCAGCGACATGATCAGCGAGGAGAAGTCGAGCTTGGCAAAATCGGCATTGTTCATCAGCGCATTGAACAGCGTGTTGAGGCCGGGGAAGATATGCACCTTCGATTTTTCGAATTCCTTGACGAGACCGGGAATGTCGCGCGGATTGGCGATCAGGATATTGTGGGCGCCAAGCGACATGCCCATCAGCGAATTCACCGTCAGCGCAAAGATGTGGTAGAGCGGCAGGGCGCAGAGGAAATTCAGCACCTCCGGCTCTTTCTTGCGCTCGAAGGCCGATCGAAGCCAGAGCGACAGCTGCAGCTTGTTGGCGAGCAGGTTTTCATGCGTCAGCACCGCGCCCTTGGCAACGCCCGTCGTGCCGCCGGTATATTGCAGGAAGGCGACATCGCTGCCCGTCAGCGTGACCGGCTGGAGCTTTTTTCCCGCACCTTCACGCAGCACCTGGCCGAAGCTCCTGTGCTGAGGGATCGACCAGGAGGGAACGAGCTTCTTCACCTTGCGCACGACGAAATTGACGATCAGCCCCTTCGGCCCCAGCATTTCCCCGAGCGAGGTGACGACGACATGGCGCAGATCGGTCTTGTTGAGGACCTGCTCCACGGTACGGGCGAAATTCTCCAGCACGAAGATCGCCTTGGCGCCGGAATCCCGCAACTGGTGTTCGAGTTCGCGCGGCGTATAGAGCGGGTTGACGTTCACGACGACGAGGCCGGCGCGCAGGATGGCGTAGGTCGCGATCGGGTTCTGCAGCACGTTCGGCATCATCACGGCGACGCGGTCGCCCTTCTGAAGGCCGGTGCTTTGCAGCCAGGCGGCAACCTTGCGCGTCTGGCTCTCCAGCTCGCGGTAGCGCATCGCCTTGCCCATGCTGGAAAAGGCGGTCCGGTCGGCGTAACGGGCGCAGGATTTTTCGAGCAGTTCTGTAAGCGAGGCATATTCCAGCGGCGGAATCTCTGCCGGAACGATATCGGGATAGGCGGCAAGCCAGGGCTTGTCGGGCTTCGCTCCGTTCGGATGGACGGAAATGCTGTTCATCGTATCCTCTCTCCCTTGCGGCCGCCGCGCCGGCCGCGCCGGTAATCGGCTGGCCCACAATTGACTGGAAGAGTCCTCCATCTTCCAGTCCAGCAGCTTATGCCATTGCCTGAACGGTTCAAGCCGAATGAAGCTATACTAACCTTGACGTAAACGTCAACATTTGCCCATCGCGGGATCATGGGAAGGATGGGAACTTTGAGTCCGCCATGACGTTCATCTTGCATACCCATCATGAGGAAACACCAAAAGGAGGTGCACAATGTTGAACGAGGATACTGACGCCACCCGCCGTGACCCGAATGTCAAGGACACGCATTCGCTGATCGCCAGCGACCGCGTCGAGGGCACTCGCGTCTATGGTCCGGATGGCAGGCATATCGGCTCGATCGAACGCCTGATCATCGGAAAGCGCGACGGCCGCGTCGCCTATGCCGTGCTGAGCTTCGGCGGCTTCCTGGGCATCGGTCACGATCACTACCCGCTTCCCTGGGAAAAGCTGAACTACGACACCCAGCTGGACGGCTATCGCATCGACCTGACCAAGGAGCAGATCGAAGGCGCCCCGAGCTATTCGGACGATGACGACACCTGGTACAACGACAATGGCCGCCGGGTCTATGATTACTACGGCGTGCCGCCCTACTGGATGTAACGTCGTCCGATAGGCCGAGCTGGAAGGGCCCCGCGGATGCGGGGCCTTTTTAGTGTTTGGCGACGAGATCGTTGGCCGAGCGCAATACGGTGCCGACGACAATGTCGTCTGCCCTGATCGCCTTTGCCGTCTTGACCACAAACACATGGCTCTCGCCCGGCAGCAGCGTCACCAGCATCGTGTCGACGGCGGCATCCGGATCCAGCCGGTCGGCCATCAGGCAAAGATCCTTGAGGAAATTTTGCGCCGTCACCTCGATCTGATACCCGCCGTCGATCCCGACGACATCGACCGTCAGCCGCGGTGCTGGTAAGGCAAGCTCGATATCCTCGACGAAATAGTGGTAGGCGCGCCTGTCCAGCATCTCAACGACGATGACTTCGTCATTCGGTACTTCGGGCATGACGATATCCTCGGGCAGCGGAAATTCCTTTGCCTCGAAGCGGTCGCACAGCAGGCGCCAGAATTCGAATTCGGCAAGCACGGTGCCGTCGAGCTTCATGCGTTTGCCGCTGATCTTCGCCCGCCAGAACAGCGTTCGTTCATCGACCGCAACCGCCGCAAGTCCGCCGCCGCGCGGCTGTATCGTCAGCAGGCGCGGATCATAGGCGGCCTTCAGCGCATACCAGAGCGGCTTGCGGCGCCCGGCCGAATCGAGTGCCGCCCACGAGGTGACCGGCCAGCAATCGTTGAACTGCCAGACCACCGCGCCCTTGCAGATTTCCCGATGCGAGCGCATGTGCTCGACGCCGAAGCGGATGGCGCGCGCCTGGTTGAGCTGGGTGGCGAAGTGCCAGTCGTCCATCGACTTGGGCTCCTGCAGATGGCCGGACAGGCCGCGGATCAGCTTGTCATTGCCCTCTGTCGCCTTCTGATGGTGGAAGACGCCGTTCGATTGCGGTGTCAGCGGCGCGTCGTGCACGCTCTCTTCGATCGTCGCCCAGACGGCCGGCGCCTGCCAGCCGAATTCGGAGCAGAAGCGCGGGATATAGTTGCGGTAGACCTCGTAGCCGACATCGTTCCACACGTCCCAGATATGTTTGCAGCCATGTGCGTCGGCATTGGGTTCGATTTCCATCGAGCCGGAATAGGGACTGCCGGGATAATAGGGCCGGTCCGGATCGAGTTCGGCTGAGAGTTTCGGCAGCAGGTCGAGATAATAACCGAGCCCCCAGCTTTCGCCCGCCTTGATGATCGGCCGCCAGCCCCATTCGTCGAAGCCCCAGATGTTCTCGTTATTGCCGTTCCAAAGGACGAGCGAAGCATGCGGCATCAGCCGCACGACATTGTCGCGCACCTCCGCCTCGACCTCGTTTCTGAGCGGCTCTTCTTCCGGATAGGCGGCGCAGGCAAAGAGGAAATCCTGCCAGACCAGCATGCCGGCGCGGTCGCAGGCCTGATAGAACTCGTCGGTCTCGAAGATGCCGCCGCCCCAGACGCGCAGCATGTGGATATTGGCGGCTTTCGCCTCCTCGATCCGCGCGGCATAACGCTCGGCCGTCACTCGCGGGGGAAAACAATCGTCAGGAATCCAGTTTGCCCCGCAGATGAAGAGCGGCACGTCATTGATGACGAAGGTGAAGGCCGAGCCGTGCTCGTCGGCTGCGGTATCGAGCCGCAGCGAGCGGAAACCGAGTTCGCGCTCGTGAGCGTCGAGCAGATCGTCGCTGGCGTCGTCGGTCAGCCTCAGCGTCATTGGATAGAGCGGCTGCGCGCCAAGATGGTGCGGCCACCAGAGCTGCGGCGAGGGGAGGGAAAGTTCGAGGGAAACCGCTTCTTCGTCAGGTCCAATCGCCACTGTCTTGGTCACGCCGCCGATTTCGGCAACGAGCCTCAACGGCGTCTTGTCGCCCTGCCGCGCCAGCCGGGCATGCACCTTCACCCGCCCGTCGCCGCCGTCAAGTGTTGCCGACACCCTGGTTTCGGCAAGCCGCGCCCGGTCCCAGCTTTCCAGCCGGACCGGCTTCCAGAGGCCTGCTGTCACCAGCGTCGGCCCCCAGTCCCAGCCGAAATTGCAGGCCATCTTGCGCATCAGATTGCCCGGACCCGGATAGTTGTTGGGACGGTAGCCGTAATGTTTTTCCATCTCCGCGCCATAGGCGTAGGCGGAGCGGAAGATGACCGTGAGTTCGTTGGCGCCGGATTTCAGCAATCCCGAAGCATCGAAACGATAGGTGCGGTGCATGTTGAAGGTACGGCCGATCTCTTCGCCGTTGAGTGATATCACCGCAACCGTATCGAGCCCGTCGAAGACCAGTTCCTGCACCCTGGCATCGTCAAGCATCGCCTCGAAGCTGCAGCGATAGGTCCAGTCGGTCTTGCCGATCCAGTCGTTGGTGATCTCGTTGACGTCGATATAGGGATCGGGGATCAGCCGGTTGGCGAGAAGGTCGAGATGCACGCAGCCCGGCACCGTCGCGGGGATTGCAGCCGGCAGGCCGGGCCTCACTGTATCGTTACAGGAGAGCGTCCAGCCGGAATTGAGCGCAGTCTTTTCGATCATGGCGGGCTCCTGTCATGATGCCGCTTGAAGCTATGGGATTATCTGTGATTGGAACGTATCGGTGGTTCGGCGTCAGATGCCTCAGAGAAACCGGCCGTGGCGCTGCATCACCTCGATCTTGTAGCCATCGGGATCGCTGATGAAGAATAACAGGCCAAAGAGCTTGCCGTCGCGGTTGAGCTCTACCAGTTCACCGGGCTTCAGCCCGAGCTTTGACAGCCGCTCGCGCTCGACCGCCACCTCTTCGACGGAGACGGCGAGATGGCCATAGGCATTGCCGGGATCGTATGGCGCGGTCCGGCCCTTGTTGACGGTCAGTTCCAGCTCGAAGCCGGTCTCGGCATTGCTCATATAGATCAGCGTGAAGGTTTCGAAATCGACGCGGTCGGCGACCGAAAGACCGAATGCCCTCTCGTAGAATTCAACGGAGTGCGCCTCATCGAGAACGCGGATCATGGAGTGGATCATCTTCGCCAAGTCTGCCTCCCATTCCACTACAGCGCCGCGCGTCTTTTTAGACGCGCAAAGGACGCTGTAGCACTTTGAATTGCTGCGGCAGTCTTGGTACCCGTCCTTTTACGCCGCGCGCAAGCCGATTCTTCGCGTAATCGCCGCTTCGACCAGACCCATGGCGTCATAGATCAGCACCGCCATCAGGCCGACGATCAGGCCGCCCTGCAGGATGAAGGCGGTATTGTCGGAGATCAGCCCGGCGATGATGACCTCGCCGAGACCCTTGGCGGCCACCGTCGAGCCGATTGTCGCCGTGCCGATATTGATCACGGTCGCGACCTTCAGCCCCTCGAGGATCAGCGGCAGGGCAAGCGGCAGCTCGACGCGAAACAGCCGCTGCGTACCGTTCATGCCCATGCCGTCGGCAGCATCGAGAACCTGCGGCGAAACCTGCTTCAGCCCGGCGACGGTGTTTTCGAAGATCGGCAGCAGGCCGTAGAGAAAGAGCGCGATCAGCGTCGGCATGGCGCCGAAACCGGTCGCCGGAACCGCGAGCGCCAGTACTGCGACCGGCGGAAAAGTCTGCCCGGCATTGGCGATGGCGCGCGACAGCGGCAGAAAATCGGCCCCGCTTTCCCGCGTCACGAAGATGCCGCCGATAACCGCAAGCACGGCGCTGCAGACGATCGAGCCGATTACCAGCTGCAGATGGCCGGCGGTCAGCGAAGCAAGGCTGTTTTGCGTATAGACGGCGGGCGCATTGTTGCTGGTCAGCGGCACCAGCATGAAGGAAAGCCACTCCGTCCTGAACAGTAGGATGAGCAGCAAAGCCAGCGCCGCCAGGCGGAAGAGATTGGCGACGACGAGCTTCATGCCTTGCGGCCGAGTTCGAGAAGCCGCGTCATCGAGATCGATCCCACAGGCGCCTTTTGCGCATCCTGCACCGCCGCCTCGTCGACCCCCTGCCAGATCATTTCAGCCAGCGCGTCGCGGAGACTGAGCGACTGCGGCAGGGCATAGGCAAGACCGGTCTTGGCCGGCTCCATGCTTTCCTTCAGCGGCAGCAGCGACATCAGCTTCAGCGCCCGGTCGGAGGTGCCGGTCAATTGCTGCACGAAGGGATCGGCGGGTTCGGTGAGGATCTTTTCCGGCGTCGAGCATTGCAGCAGTCTGCCCTCGCTCATCACCGCGATCTGGTTGCCGAGGTGGAAGGCCTCGTCCATGTCGTGGGTGACGAGAATGACCGTCGTGCCGAACTGCTTCTGGATCGCCAAGAGGTCGTCCTGCGCCTTGCCGCGGATGACCGGATCGAGCGCGCCGAACGGCTCGTCCATCAACAGCAGTTCCGGTTCGGCCGCCAGCGCCCGGGCGACGCCGACGCGCTGCTGCTGGCCGCCGGAGAGCTGGTGTGGATATTTATCGGCGAAGCTTGCCGGATCGAGGTTGAAGAGCCCAAGCAATTCCTCGACCCGTTTGGCGATGCGGGCGGAATCCCAATCGAGAAGCTGCGGCACGGTGGCGATATTCTGCGCCACGGTGCGGTGCGGAAAGAGGCCGTGTCCCTGGATCGCATAGCCGATCTTGCGGCGAAGCTCGGTCACCTCAACGTCCATCACATTCTGCCCGCCGACTGAGATTTCTCCCTCGGTGATCGGCACCAGCCGGTTGATCATCCGCATCAGCGTCGATTTGCCGGAGCCCGATGTGCCGACGATGACGGTAATCTCGCCTTTCTCGACATTCATCGAGACGTTGTCGACGACAGTGGCGACGCCATAGCGCTTGGTGACGTTCCTGATCTCGATCATGGTCATGCGGCAGATCCCCGGATGCTTTCGATGACCGCATCGAGGATGACGGCCGATGAGAAGGCGAAGAAGACGGTCGGTACGGCACCGAGCAGGACGAGGTCCATAGCCGTCTGGCCGAGCCCCTGGAAGATGAAGATGCCGAAGCCGCCGCCGCCGATCAGTGCGGCGATCGTCACCATGCCGATCGCCTGCACCAGCACGATGCGGATGCCGGTGAGGATGACGGGAAAGGCGAGCGGCATGTCGATGCCGGCCAGGATCTGTAAGCGTGTCAGCCCCATGCCGGCCGCAGCATCCCGCACCGAGGGATCGACGCCCTGCAGGCCGACGACGGTGTTGGCGACGATCGGCAGCAGCGAGTAGAGCACCAGCGCAATCAAGGCAGGTGCCGTGCCGATGCCGCGAATGCCGATCGCGGCGGCGAGCGGCACATGGGTGGCGAGATAGCCGAGCGGCAGCATCAACAGGCCGAAGAGCGCCAGACTCGGGATTGTCTGGATGAGGCTCAACCCCTGCAGCACGATAGCGCGTAGCTTCGGTACCCAGAAGCAGAGGATGCCGAGCGGCAGGCCGAGAACAATGGCGATGGCAAGCGAGCCGAACGCCAACAGCAGATGCGAGATCGCCTCCGTCTCGAACTGCGGAGCCCGCGTCGAGAATTCCTTCATGATCGAAAGGCTGTCGAGCAGGCCGGAGGAGAGCGAGATGAAGAGCAGCGCCGTATAGGCGGCAAGGGCTGCGATCCGCATCCAGGGCGCCAGACGGATCTTCACCAGCGCATCGGATATGACGAGGCCGATCACCGAAAACAGCACCCAGAAGCCGCCGCCGGGCGTCATCCGCGCCACCGTGCTGCCGGGCGGCGTTGCCGCCGCCGAGACGAGGCCGATCGCAACGATCAGCGCCGCAAGGCAGAGTGTGGCGACGGCAAGCCGCGCGATCGCATGGCGTAGGAACAGCGTGGCGAAGGCGGTGAGAAGGAGAAGCACGGTCAGGATGATGACGGAAGGCTGGGGAAGAAGCTGCATCAGCAGCATCGGCTTGCCGGCGGCGATGCGGTTCGCCTTCACATAGATGAAGGGCATCAGTGCTGTCGCCGCGATGCCGCCGGCCACCAGAACCACGCCGAGCCGGTCCAGCCTGCGCACCGCTAAGGTTTCTTCCATCAAATCAACCCTGTCTGGCCAACATCAGCCCAACCCTATCAGCAAAGGGAGGCTCCGCCCGCAATCGGGCGGAGCGAGCGATGACTACTTCAGGAAGCCCTTTTCCTTGAGATAGGCTTCGGCGACCGACTTTGCCGGCTCGCCATCGACCTGGATCTTGGCGTTGAGCTTGCGCAATTCGTCGGCGGTCAGGCTCTTGAAGATCGGCGAGAGCACTTCCTCGATCTTCGGATTGGCCTTCAGCACCTCTTCTCGGATGATCGGCGTCGGGGCATAGACCTGCTGCACGTTCTTGTCGTCTTCGAGAACGGTGAGTTCGGCCGCTTCGATGGCGCCGTCGGTGCCGTAGACCATGGCGGTGTTGACGCCGTTCGTCTGGTCGGCGGCCGCCTTGATCGTTGCCGCCGTGTCGCCGCCGGAAAGAACGACCATCTGGTCGGGCTTCAACTGGAAGCCGTAGGTCGTCTGGAAGGCGGGAAGCGCGCCGGCCGAATTGACGAATTCGGCGGAGGCGGCAAGCTTGGCAGTACCGCCCCCGGCAACCCATTTGCCGAAGTCCGTCAGGCTCTTCAGCTTGTTCGGGCCGGCGACGTCGCTGCGCACGGCGAGCGCCCAGGTGTTGTTGGCAGGCGAGGGCGTCAGCCAGACGATCTTGTTGGCATCGTAATCGAGCTTCTTCGCCAGCTCATAGCCCTGGTCGATGTTCTTCCAAGCGGCGTCATCGGCCTTGTTGAAGAAGAAGCCGGCATTGCCGGTATATTCGGGATAGATGTCGATTTCGCCGGCGGTGATCGCCTTGCGCACGACCGGTGTCGCGCCAAGCGCGATGCGGTCCTGCGTCTTGATGCCGTTCGCTTCGAGAGCGAGCGCAATGACGTTGCCGAGCAGCGTGCCTTCCGTGTCGATCTTCGACGAGACGACGACGTCTGCAGCATGGGCCGCACCCGCTGCAAAGGCGGAGAGCGAAACGGCAAGTGCGAGTTTCTTCAGCATGGAAAGTCCCCTTTTTCAAAAACCGTTGACCTACAGCGCCGCACGTCTTTCAGACGTGCAAAGGACGTTGTAGCACTTTGAATTGCTGCATAATTTTATCTCAAATCGATACCGATTTAAGGAATTATGCAGTGGCCCAAGCCCCGCCGGGAGGCTTGCGCATAGGAAATCCGCCGGCGAAGGCGACCAAGTCGCCATCATGCCGGAATTGCGTGCGTGATGGAAATAGCGTGCATGCCCGAAAAATCGATGCAAGCCCCCTCCAGTATTTGCGGTCGCTGCACGATTATGGCGGCGAATGCACCTCCGCGCGCGGAAACGCATTCCCTTTTTCAAGGCCGGCGCGATTTGTTTTTGTCCCCTTGCGTGTTTCCACGATATTCCCAGGCTCTGTTGCAGATTCCCGCCGCCCGGATTTTTCTATGATCGAACGATAGCCCGCCTCTTCGGAGGCAGGGATATCTTTTTTCCTGAACACATCATATCTTCCGGTTTTTCCAGCGCTTTCCGGAGGTGGCCGTTTGCATCTTGGTGCCTTGTTCATCGCAAGCCATGTCCTGACCTCCGGTTCGGTCCGCGAGACCGCGCGGCGGTTCCAGCTGTCGCCCTCCACCGTCTCGACGGCAATTCATAATCTCGAGACCGAACTGGCGATGAAGCTGACCGAACGCGCCTCCGGCGAGCTGGCGACGCTGATTGCGAGCGGCAGGGTGCTGGAAGGCCTGAAGCCGATCATGGCTGTGATCGCCGAGCTCGGCCAATGGGCCGGTCACGACCCCGCGGCCGGGATCGACGAGGCCTGGCCGTCCCGCATTCCCGTCAAGATCGTCACGATGGAGCGTTTTCTCGAAGTTGCCGACCAGGGTAGCATCAACCGGGCCGCCCGCCGTCTTCGCCTCGGTCAGCCGCAGCTTTCGCTTCAGCTTGCCAATCTTGAGAAATTTTTAGGCCATCGCCTGTTCGAGCGGCAGGCGCAGGGCTCGGTGCTGACGGAGGAGGGCAGGCGCGCCTACCAGATCTTCATGGCGATCAGCCAGGCGTGGAACGATCTCAAATCGTCGGCCGACGAGCGTTATCGGCGCACCGCCCGGTCGCTGCGCATCGGCTCAATCATTCCGACCGGATCGGAAAGCTGGGTGGCACGCTGTCTGGGATTGCTGGTCTCCGGATGGAATGCGCGCCGCAACAACAATGCGATCTCGCTGGTGTCGATGACCGCCGACGATCTGCGCGAGGCGCTGAAGAACGGCCGCATCGATGTCGCAATCCTGGATTCGGTCTTCGGCCTCGAAAACTTCCGCCATCGCGAATTGCTGCAGACCGATATGGTAGTGATCGCGCCGCCGGATAGTACCGAGACCAGTGTCAGCGATCTCGTCGCCGGCCACCCGATCTGCATGCCGAGCCCGCGCACCGGCCTCGGCCATGCAGCCATGGCCTTCAGCTATGAACGCGCGCCCAACCGGCGGCCGGCGCGGCCAGGATATCACCGCGGCAGATTCGCTGCCTGTCATCGTCGATCTCGTCGCCAATCACGGTTACGTCTCTTTCCTCGGCCGGGTCAGCGCCATGCCGATCGCCGACAAGGTGCGCATCGTCGATCTCGACGAGCATCTGCCGATGTCCTATCACGTCGCCTTCAACCATCGCAAAGCCGCCGCCGATGCCTGCACTGTCATCATCGAAGCGGCGGCGAGAATTACCTCTGAAGCGGTCGTGCGAACCGCAGCCGTGGCTTAAGCCACGGCGGAGCTAGGGAGACCGCAACATGACGATCTTGCTTGAGGTATGCGTGGACAGCGCTGAGGGTCTCGCCGCCGCGATCGAAGGTGGGGCCGGGCGCATCGAGCTCTGCTCGGCGCTGGAACTCGGCGGCTTGACGCCGCTGCCGAGCCTGATGCGGATCGCCGCCCGGGCACCCATTCCGGTTTACGCGATGATCCGCCCGCACGCTGGGCCCTTCATCTTCGACGGGGCAGACGAGGAGGCGATGATGATCGATATCGATGCCGTGCGCACATCGGGCCTTGCCGGCGTCGTCATCGGCGCCAACCGGCCGGACAGTACGCTCGACATGCCATTGATCCACCGTTTGAAGGTGCATGCCGCGGGCCTCGGCGCGACGCTGCATCGCGCTTTCGATCTCGTGCCGGATGCCGACCAGGCGCTGGAGCAGGCGGTCGAGCTCGGCTGTGAACGCATCCTGACCTCCGGCTGTGCGCTGAAGGCGGTAGACGGTCTCGAAACGCTGAAGCGCATTTCGGCAAAGGCGGCCGGCCGTATCGTCATCATGCCCGGCAGCGGCATCCGCCCCGTCAATGTCGGCGAGATCCTGCAGGCGACCGGCGCCCGCGAGGTCCACGGTTCCTGCAGTTCACCGGTCGAAAGCGCCGATCCACGCGCCGTCGCCTTCGGCTTCGAGGCGAAAAGCACAAACAAGACTGATGTCGCCGTCGTCAGGCAGATGCGCAGGGCGATTGAGGCGGGAGTTTAGCGACCGCGGCTTGCCCCTCATCCGGCTGCCGCCACCTTCTCCCCGCTCGCGGGGCGAAGGGGATATGCCGCGACCTCTCTGTCCCCCGCCCAGCTCTCGCAGGGCACGTCCCCTCGCCCCGTTTTACGGGGAGAGGGTTAGGGTGAGGGGCAGCCGCCGGCGCGAAGCGCACGGAAATCACGTCGCGCTTTCGCTGGAAACGCCCTAACCACCAATACTGATCACCGCCTTGATCAGCCCATTCTTCTCATGCGCCCAGCGCGCGAGATCGCGCGGTGCATCGGCAAGCGTCGTGCGGTGGGTGATGAGCTTGTCCACCGGCACCAGACCTTTGGCGATCGAATCCGCCACATGCTCGAAATCGACGCGGGTGGCGTTGCGGCTGCCGATCACCGTCATCTCGCGCTTGTGGAATTCGGGATCGGAGAAGCGGATATCGTCCTTGACGACGCTGACCAGCACCAGCGCGCCGCCATGGGCGACGAAGGAGAAGGCCTTTTCCATCGAAGGGCCGTAACCCGTCGCGTCGAAGACAACGTCGAAACCGTCGCCATCGGTCTTTTCCCGCACAATCTCCGCTGTCGCCTCGTTGGCAACGATGCCGGAGGTGAAGCCGAAGCGCTCGGATGCCATCTGCAGCCGCTCCGCGCTGGTATCGAGCAGTGTTACCTCATGGCCTGCAATGCGCGAGAAGATCGCTGCCCCAAGCCCGATCGGCCCGGCGCCGATGACGAGCGCCCGCGCTCCGGGGCCGGTCATCGAACGGCGCACCGCATGCGCGCCGATTGCCAGAAATTCGGTCGTCGCCGCCGCCTCGAGGCTTAGGCCCTTGGCGGCATAGAGGTTCTCGGCCGGAACGGAAATCTCCTCGCAAAAGGCGCCGTCGGTATGGACGCCGAGCACCTTGATATTGGTGCAGCAATTCGGCTTGCCCTGGCGGCAGGCGATACATTGCCCGCAGGAGAGATAGGGATTGACGATGACGGGCGTGCCGGCTGCGATAGTCACCCCGTCGCCCGCTTCCAGCACCGTTGCCGAGATCTCATGCCCCATAACCCGGGGATATTCGAGGAAGGGATGTTTGCCCTCGAAGATGTGGTAGTCGGTGCCGCAAATGCCGACATGGCTGACGGCAAGCCGCACCCAGCCGGCGGCGGGAGCCGCTGGCGAAGGACGCTCGACGATATCGAGCACGCCGGGCTCCCGGCAAAGAACTGCTTTCATGACGGATCTCGCATTCCTGGAATCGAAGAAGCCGGCTTGTTCAGGCCGGCTGTCTCTTGTCGCTCAATTGCTCCGGCGGCGGCGCAGCTGGTCGAAGAACACGATCACGATGATCAGCAGACCTGTGATGATGCGCTGCCAGAAGGAGTTGACGTTCAGAAGGTTCGCGCCGTTGTTGATGGTGGCGAGAATGAAAGCGCCGATCAGCGGGCCGTGCACCGAGCCGACAGCGCCGAACAGGCTGGTGCCGCCGATGACGGAGGAGGCGATCGCCTGCAGTTCCCAGCCGTCGGCCTGCGTCGCATTGCCGATCGCGATGCGCGAGGCGAGCAGCACGCCGACGAAGGCGGCGAAGGAGGCAGACAGGATATAGGCAAGATAGATCATACCCTTGACGTTGACGCCGGAAAGGCGCGCCGCCTCGGCGTTCGAACCGACCGCAAAGAGATAGCGGCCCCAGCGGCTCAGATGCAGGAAGATGAAGGACGGGACCGCCACCAGGATGACCATCCAGAACAGGCTTGGAATACTGAGCAGATCGGCGCGGGCGAAATTGCTGAAACCCTCATTGGTGATGCTGATCGTAGAGCCGTTGGTGATCAGCAGGCCGATGCCGCGCAGCGAGGTCAGCGTTGCCAGCGTGATGATGAACGGCGGCAGGCCCATATGCACGATGCCGAAGCCATGGAAGCTGCCGATCGCCACGCCCATGAGCAGCGTCAGCGCGATCGCAGCCCAGAGCGGCACGCCCGCCTGCAGCAGCCAGGCGATAATGACGGTGCAGAAGCCGACGATGGCGCCGACCGAAAGGTCGATGCCGGCGGTGATGATGACGAAGGTCTGGCCAAGCGAGAGGATTGCCGTCATCGCACCCTGACGCAGCAGGTTGGAGATGTTGAGCGGCGTCCAGAAGCTGACGGTAAAGATGCCGAGCAAGACCCAGAGGAAGAGCAGCAGGCCGATCAGCGTCAGGCCGAACAGGATGTTCATTTTCCGGCGCGGCGGCGGCGCGACGATTTCGGTGGGTGTGGCAGTCATGAATTTCTCCCTCTTATTCTTTTGGCTCAGACGCCGATCGCTTCGCTGAGCACTTCTTCATGCGTCGCCGCGTGGAAATCATGGCTTGCGACTATTTTGCCGGCGCGGAAGACGTGCAGCCGGTCGGCCAGTTCGTAGACCTCGGGCAGATAGGAGGAGATCAGGATGATGCCGGCGCCCTCCTTCAGAAGCTTGGCGAACAGCCGGTAGATTTCCGCCTTGGTGCCGACATCGACGCCGACGGTCGGCTCGTCGAAGATGAAAAGCCTCGCGCCGTGGCTCAGCCACTTGCCAATGACGATCTTCTGCTGGTTGCCGCCCGACATGCTGGAAGCCGGAACGCGCCGGCTCGGCGTCTTGATGCTGAGATTGCGGATCTGCTGGTCGGCATTGGCCGATTCGCGCGTGTGATTGATCACCGGCCCGTGGCTCAGCCGCCCGAACACCGGCAGGTTGATGTTGAGGCCGATCGACAGGTTGAGGCAAAGTCCCTGGTCGCGCCGGCTTTCCGGCGCCAGCGCAATGCCAAGCTCCATCGCCGTGCGTTCGTTGCGGATATCGACAGGCTTGCCCATCCATTGGATATCGCCTGATGTCGTTGGCTGGCGGCCGTAGAGCCCGAGCGCGAATTCGCTGCGCCCGGCGCCGATCAGGCCATAGAGCCCGACGATCTGTCCGGATTTGACGCTGAGCGACACATCTTCGAAGCCCGGGCCAGAGAGGCCGTTGACGGAAAGGATCGTCTCTCCAATCGCAATCTTTTCCTTGTGGTAGATCTGTTCGATCGAGCGGTTGATCATCAGCGAGATCAGTTCGGCGTCGTTGGTCTCGCCGATCAGGCGCGTGCCGACATGCGTGCCGTCGCGCAGTACCGAGACACGGTCGGCAAGCTCGAACACTTCCTCCATGCGGTGGCTGATATAGACGATGGTGACGCCTTCGCCCTGCAGGCGGCGGATGAGCTTGAAGAGCTGCGCCGATTCCTGGCGCGTCAGATAGGCTGTGGGTTCGTCGAAGATCAGGAACTGCGTGCCGCGCATCGCCGCGCGCGCCGTCGCCACCAGCTGCTGCTGACCGATCGTCAGCGAGCTCAGCAGTGCCGCCGCAGGCAGGCCGAAGCCGAGATCGTCGAGCACGGCCTGCGCCATCTTCTCCATCTGCTTCTTGCGCATCAGGCCGAAGCGGTTGACCTCGTCGCCGAGGAAGAGATTGGCGGCGACCGTCAGGTGCCGGCAGAGCACGACCTCCTGGTGGACGGCGTTAATGCCGCGGGCGATCGCCTCGTTCGGCGTCGACAGCGCCACCGGCTGGCCGCACCACAGCACTTCGCCTGCGGTGCGGGTGATGACGCCTGTCAGCAATTTGATGAGGGTGGATTTGCCGGCGCCGTTTTCCCCGACGATGGCGTGGATTTCCCCGGCGAGGAAGGTCAGCGTCGCTGGCTTCAGCGCCTGCACGTGACCGTAATTCTTCTGCAAGCCCTTGAGTTCGAGGATAGGCGATCCGGCGGGAATTCGATTGGCTTCTTTCAGCGTCGCGCTGTCATCATGGCGATGACTGACCTCTTCCAGTCCGATCATGGGACCTCTCCTCCTTATGTCGCGTCTGCTCTCCATCCAGCGCAAAACATAGCACGGATGGAAAAGGCCGCGCCGGTTTTTGAAGCCGGCGCGGCCTGTCTGTCTTCGTTACTTGATCTTCGGGTTCAGCAGCGCGTCGATCTTCGGATCGGCCATATTCGCCTTGGTGACGAGGTTTGCGCCGGTGTCGACATTCTGTTCGACCTTCTCGCCCTTGGAGACGGCAAGCGCGGTCTTCACGCCGTCATAGCCCATGCGGTAGGGGTCCTGAACGACGAGGCCGGCAATCGCGCCGTCCTTGAGGAAGCCGACCGTCTTGTCGTCGCTGTCGAAGCCGATGACCTTGATCTTGTCGCCGAGCTTGTTTTCAGCGATCGCCTGGCCGACGCCCTGCGCCATGATCAGGTTCGAGGCGAAGATGCCGACGAGGTTCGGGTTTGCCGTGATCAGGTCGGTCATCATGTTGAGGCCGGTCGTTGCCTGGCCATCACCATACTTGTCGGCAATGACCTTCAGGCCCGGATATTTGGTCTTCACCTGATCCAGGAAGCCTTCGCGGCGCTGTTCCAGCGAGCCGACGCCCGGAAGATTGGTAAGGATGACGACTTCGCCCTCTTCCTTGCCTGTCATTCCCTTGATGGCGGCAGCCAGACCATCGGCTGCGATGCGACCGCCCTGGACGTTGTCGGTCGTCAGGAACGACTTGAACGCCTTGGAGTCGGCGCCGGAGTCGATGCCGATGATCGGAACCGACTTGGCCGCTTCATCGATCGGCTTGCCGAGCGCCTTGAATTCGGTCGGCGAAATGACGATGGCGGCAGGCTTGCCGGCGACGGCGTTCTCCAGAATGCTGATCTGGCCGTTGATGTCGGATTCGGCCTGTGCGCCGAGTTCCGGCACCTTGACGCCGAGATCCTTGCCGGCCTTGCGGGCGCCGGCCAGAACGATCTGCCAATAGAACGACGTCGTATCCTTGACGATGATCGGGATCGTCACGTCGGCGGCAAACGACGGTGCCGGCATCGCCGTGGCGATGACGGCGGCACCTGCAAGCGCGGTAAAGGCGCGGCGGGACAGAAGGGATTTCACGATACTCATAAGGGTTCTCCTCTCAGGGTGCGTTCTCCTCCAAATAAATCGGCCGCTGAACGCAGGCGGACGATTTTTATCGATAAAAAACATTTGCCGACTGAAGCTAGCCGAGGCGCAATCAAATTGCAAGAGCGCCAAACCGGCTTTTTTTCTCTGGTAAACTCCCGCCAAGCAACTGATTTTATTCCAATACCGCGATACCCTAAAATAGGGATCAGGCTTGATCGACCTCGTGCGGATGGACGACGCCCTTTTTCAAAATTAGGTTGCCGTACAGCCGGAATTCCGTCGTCGCGACGATATAGGTGGCCTTGCGGGCCATCGCGTAGAAAGCAAAGCGTTCGACCGGCACGATGCGGAAATCGCCGGCTCGGCGCGTCACGATCTCCTGGAACTCGGCGCAGACCTCGGGCATCGCATCGGGATCGCCGACCACCTCCATCCGCCATGCCGCTTCCGGCACGAAGGTGTCGAGCGGCATGTGGGTCAGGATGGCCTCGGCCATCGCGGTGGCGCTGACGCCGTCGGCGCGAATGACCGGCGGACCCATCGAGCCCGAGGGAAAATTGGCGTCTGATATGACGATGTCGTCGCCATGTCCCATGGTCTTCAACGCATGGAGCAGGTCGGGGCCAAGCAGCGGATGAATACCTTTGAGCATAATGTCTCCTCAGACTCGGACGGCTTCGGCGCCGAGCGGCGGCGCGACCAGCGTATAGGGTTCGAATTCGGCATAGATCTCGTCGGCAAGCCGCGGCTCGACGATCTCCATGTTGCGCGTCAGGCTAGACGGCTTCGCCGTGCCGATCAGCACCGACGCGACGATCGCCTCGCGCAGCGGAAACTGCAGGGCGGGCGCTGCGAGCGGCACGCCGTGGCGTTTGGCGATCGCCTCCATCGCGCCGACCTTGGCAAGTACGTCGTCATCAGCCGGCATATAGTCGAAATGCGAACCCGGCACCGGGCCGGTGGCGAGGATGCCGGAGTTGAAGACGCCGCCGACGACGAGCGACGTCCCCTTCTCTCGGCAGAGCGGCAGCAGTTCGGCGACGGCAGAGCGGTCGAGCAGCGTGTAGCGGCCGGCCATCAGGATGCAATCGAGATCGGAATGGCGCATGACGTCGAGGCAGACCGGTACTTCGTTGACGCCGAGGCCGAAGGCGGAGATCGCGCCAGACGACTTGAGTTCCTCCAGCGCCTTCACGCCGGAATCGAGAAACTGCTTCTGGTGGATCGCATTCTTCGCCGCGCCATGCGTATAGACGCCGAGGTCGTGCACATAGAGAATATCGATGCGGTTGAGGCCGAGGCGCGCATAGCTGAACTCGACCGAGCGCATGATGCCATCATAGGAATAGTCGTAATCGGCATCGAAGGAGAGAGGATTGACATAGCTGTAGTCGGGCACGGTGCCGGTCGGCACCGGCCGAAGCAGCCGGCCGACCTTGGTGGAAAGCACGTAGCTGCCATCCGGCTGGTCGCGCAGGAAATCGCCGACCCGCCGCTCGGCAAGGCCGAGCCCATACCAGGGCGCCACGTCGAAATAGCGGATGCCGCTGTCCCAGGCCGCCTGCAGCGTGTCCATTGCCTGCTCGCGCGGGCAGTCGCGGTAGAGACCGCCGAGAGCGGCCGCACCGAAACTGATTTCGGTCACCTCCAGCTTGGTCTTGCCGATCCGTCTCGTCTTCATCATTCCTCCTCACGAAGAAGCTGAACTATCTGGAGCAATCCCAGGAAAAGTGTGAAGCGGTTTTCCGTCCGGGATTGCGTACTTCAAATCAATCCCAGGAAAAGTGTGAAGCGGTTTTCCCAGGGATTGCTTAAAAACAAAGATTACAGCGTTGCACCGAGATGCCACGGCACGAATTCATTGTCGCCGTAGCCGAAGATCTCGCTCTTGGTCTTCTTGCCCGAGGCGGTATCGACGATCAGATCGAAGATCTCGCGGCCCTTGCCGCTGATCGTCGCGTCACCCGTGGCGATCGTGCCGCAATCGATGTCCATATCCTCTTCCATCGAGGCATAGAGCGCTGAATTGCTGGAAAGCTTCAGCGACGGCGCCGGCCGACAGCCGAAGCAGCTGCCGCGGCCAGTGGTAAAGGCAATCATGTTTGCCCCGCCCGCCACTTGGCCGGTCGCCGAGACCGGGTCGTAGCCGGGCGTGTCCATGAAGACGAGGCCGGGGGCCGTGACCCGCTCGGCATAACCATAGACCGCAGTCAGCGGCGAGCGCCCACCCTTGGCAACCGCGCCGAGCGACTTTTCGAGGATGGTCGTCAGCCCGCCGCGCTTGTTGCCGGGCGAAGGGTTGTTGTCGAGCGAGGCGCCGTGGAGCGCGACGTAATCCTCCCACCAGGCGATCTTCTCGTCGAGCTTCTTTGCCACCGCGTCGCTGACGGCGCGGCTGCGCAGCAGATGTTCCGCACCATAGATTTCCGAGGTCTCCGACAGGATCGCCGTACCGCCGGCGGCCGCCAGCAGATCGGCCGCGACACCCAGCGCCGGATTGGCGGTGATGCCGGAAAAGCCGTCAGAGCCGCCGCATTGCAGGCCGATGATGATCTCGCCGATCGACATCGGCACGCGTTTTTCCTTGCCGACATCGGCGGCGATTTCGCGGAGCATGCCCATGGCGCGCTCGACCGCGCGGCGCGAGCCGCCGGCATCCTGGATGTTGAAATGCCGCTTCGAAGCGCCCGCACCACTCTGGCCATAGAGCGTCAGCTGGTTGACCTCGCAGCCGAGGCCGATCATCAGCACGCCGCCGAAATTCACATGTCTTGTGTAGCCGGCGAGCGTCCGGTGCAGCACGTTCATGCCGTCACCGGTCGAGCTCATGCCGCAGCCCTGGTCGTGCACGATCGGCACAAAACCGTCGATGCCTTCGTAATGCGGCAGGATCGTCCGGTTCGCCTCGTCGGCGATGGCCCGACAGACCGTGGTGGAACAGTTCACGCTGGCGATGATGCCGATATAGTTGCGTGTCGCCGCCCGTCCGTCGGCGCGACGATAGCCCATGAAGGTCCGCCCAACGTCGTCGACCGTCGCCGCTTCCGGCGCCGAATTGGCGGTCGCCGCCAGCCGGTCGTTTTCGAAATGCAGGTTGTGGCTGTGCACATGGTCGCCGGCCTTGACCTCCGCCGTGGTGCGGCCGATCGCCTGTCCGTATTTCACAACGGGTGACCCAAGCGGAATATCCGCTATCGCCACCTTGTGGCCCGGGTCGATCTTTTCACGGGTCTGAATGCCGGCAACCGTCGAACCCGACGCAATTGCCGCCGTTGCGACCGCGACATTGTCGCCGGCCGAAAGGATGATCCAAGGCAGTTTGTCCAAGTCTCTATCTCCCTGGGAAACGCTCGCTGCATCGGCGAAAGCGCATTGATTTTGTTTTTTATCTACAATAAACATTTTCAAGTCAACGGGAATATTGATCCTGTGGACGAGGGAGGCAATGAGCCGCAGGCGACCGGAATCAAGCTAAAGGTCGTTTGAACAAGCCCCGGTCTGTTCTGCCCTGCTTTGAAGCGGGCGACGGTCACGAGGGCGGAAAGCGGGGTCTGGTGGCAAGGCAGAATACGGTTTTCAAGGAAGCCTACAACAGGTATGCCGCAGCGCTGCGCAGGGATACTGCACTGCCGTCGGAACCGGAGATCGCCGCCCAACTCGGCGTCAGCCGCTCGACGGCGCGGGCCATCCTGACGCGGCTCAGCGAAGAAGGCATCATCCGCTGGAACAAGCGCCAGAAGATCGTGCTGCGCCAACCCACAGACCATGACCTCTTTCCCTCCGAAGAAACCGATTCCTTGCATGATATCATCGAGCGCAGCTTCATGCAGCGCATACTTGCCGATGATGCCGCCCCCGGCATGCAGATCAACGAGCTGGAGCTTGCCCGCGAGATCGGCACCGGCACAACAAGCGTGCGCGAATTCCTGATCCGCTTCTCCCGCTTCGGCCTCATCGAGAAACGGCCGAACAGCCACTGGACGCTGAAAGGCTTCACTCGCGAATTCGCCCTCGAACTTGCCGATGTGCGCGAGATGTTCGAACTGCATTCCGCCGCCGAATTCGGCCGGCTGCCCAGGGATAATCAGAGCTGGGCCGATCTTGCCGCCATCCGCGACGAACATCACGCCATGCTTGATGACATCAACCAGCGCTTCAAGGATTTCTCCGTCCTCGACGAGCGCTTCCATTTGCTGATCCACCGCGCCTCGAAAAACCGCTTCATCGCCGATTTCTACGATGCCATCGCCATCGTCTTCCACTATCACTACCAGTGGAACAAGACCGCCGCCCGCGCGCGCAACGAGCGCGCCATCCACGAACATCTGGATTATATTGCAGCGCTGGAATCCGGCGATCAGGCGGCGATCGAAATCGCCTGCCGCGCGCATCTGCACTCCGCCCGCCAGACCCTGCTGCAATCCCTGCCGCAAATCGCCACTGAAACTGTCTGAGCGGAAGAGAGCAACTCCGGGCACCGTTTCGGTGGGCCCGCCGGCGGCAGTTCGGACGAAAGAGCCTATGCCTTGCCCAGATGCTTCGGCCAGAATTCCTGATGGACTTCGGCGGCTTCGTCTTCGAGGTTGGGGTCCGGGCCAACCACAGTCACGATGCGTGCGCCGGTTTGCAACACCGCCCGGCTCGGCACGTTCAATCCGATCCCAGCGATTTCGCCAAGCCGCGTTTCGGAGCACGCGAACACCATGCGCCCGATGCCCGACCAGTAAATCGCCCCGGAGCACATCGCGCACGGCTCCGTGCTGGTGTAGAGCGTGCAGTCAGCCAGAAAAGCAGTGTCGTAATGTTGTGCCGCCAGTTTGACCAGGTTCATCTCGGCGTGGTTCGTCATATCGTGGCCGGTGAAGACGCTGTTTTCGGCGCGCAGAATGACTTCGCCGTCCTGCACCAGCACTGAGCCAAACGGTTCGTCGCCGTTTTCCACCGCGGATTTCGACAGTGCAATTGCCTCGCGCAAAAACGGCTCGTGGTTTTCCATCAGGATTCTCCCAGACGCTGGACGGGGATGATCTTGTCTTGAATCGAGGGAATTTCAAAGGGGCTGCGGTCTTCCCTTTGATAGGGTTTCCATATTCTCAAACGGGTGCGGAATGGTCTAAACCCAGGCACCGCTTCCGGCTTTCTGCCGTTAATAGCTGCACGGACGATCATTGCCGAAACCACCTTGGCAAGCTGGTCTGAGAGAAAGGTCGGCGCTTCCGTAACCAATCGAGCCCGTTTGCATCGAGTCATTTGAGGCCGTAGTGCAGGATGACGACATCGCGACCACGATGATGGCTGTCAAGGCTGCCAATAGTTTGCGAGTTTGAAGCATCTAACCACCCCCAATTGCCCAAAAATCCCCAGTACAATTCAGGGTAAATAGGGCCGATGTTGCGTCCGATAATGTCCTTGTTGATCAAATTACCGTTATTCATTGAACACCCATTTCCAGATTCGACTACCTGATCTTTTCGACAAGTCCTCTGATGACCGCGTTCGACGCCGGCAGCATGAAACATTTCGGTATGTAAGCCGTTATCGCTGACATGGCCGACGCTAAACTCAATCCGACATCGGTCGACGGTACCGAACCGCACGGTGCCGATAAGACACGCCAGGAGACGGCATCGGCTGTCGAGGTCGGGGCGCCGCCGAATGTCATTGAACCCGATCCGGAGTTGACGCCTGAGGAGGCCGAGGAGGCGCGCAGGCGGTATCTGCTCAAGCGTTTCTGGATCAGCGCGCGCCGCTACTGGGGCAGCAGTGGCGACAAGTTCGCTTGGCCCCTCTCAATCGGGCTGCTGGCGATGATCTGCATGAATGTCGGCTTCCAGTATGGGATCAATCGCTGGAACCGCGGGATATTCGACGCCATAGAGCGGCATGATGCCGGCACTGTCTATTACCTCAGCGGGGTCTTCGTGCCGCTCGTGCTCGGAAGCGTCATACTGGTCACCGCACAAGTCTATGTTCGCATGATGATCCAGCGCCGCTGGCGTTCCTGGCTCGCGACTGCAGTCATCGCGCGCTGGCTTGCAAACGGCCGATATTATCAGCTGAACCTCATCGGCGGCGATCACAAGAACCCCGAGGCGCGCATCTCGGAGGATCTGAGGATTGCCACCGAATCCCCCGTCGATTTCATCGCCGGTGTCATCGCTGCATTTCTCTCGGCCTCGACCTTCATCGTGGTGCTGTGGACGATTGGCGGAGCCCTGACCTTGCCGATCGGCGGGTGGACCGTCACCATCCCCGGCTTTCTCGTCGTCACCGCGGTCCTCTACGCCGTGATCACCTCAAGCGTGATCGCGGTGATCGGCCGCCATTTCGTGCAGGTCTCTGAGGTCAAGAACCAGGTAGAGGCCGAATTTCGCTACACCCTGACGCATGTGCGGGAAAACGGCGAGAGCATCGCGCTTCTCGGCGGCGAGGAGGAGGAACGCAACGACCTCGACAAGACCTTTGGCAATGTGCTGAAGCAATGGGCGCTGCTGGCCCGCCAGCACATGCGCACGACATTTGTGTCGCACGGTTCGATGCTGATTGCGCCCGTCGTGCCGGTCCTGCTTTGCGCGCCGAAATTTCTCGAAGGCAGCATGACGCTGGGAGAGGTCATGCAGGCGGCCTCGGCCTTCGCCATCGTCCAGACCGCCTTCGGATGGCTGGTCGATAACTATCCGCGTCTTGCCGATTGGAACGCCTGCGCGCGGCGCGTCGCTTCGCTGATGATGTCGCTCGATGGGCTGGAGCGTGCCGAACAGAGCGACTCGCTCGGGCGCATCAAGCATGGTGAAACCGAAGGCGAGGCGATGCTCAGCCTCAACGATCTCTCCGTGTCGCTTGACGACGGCACCGCCGTGGTCACGGAAACCCGGGTCGAGATCGAACCCGGAGAGCGGGTGCTCGTCGCCGGTGAATCCGGATCGGGCAAGAGCACGCTGGTGCGGGCCATATCAGGTCTCTGGCCGTGGGGCGGCGGCAGCGTCGATTTCCGCGCCGACAGACGATTGTTTATGTTGCCGCAACGGCCCTATATTCCTTCGGGGACGCTTGGCCGTGCCGTCGCCTATCCCGGCGCCGCTGATAGCTGGGCGCTGGATGAGATCAAGGCGGCCCTCGACAAGGTGGGACTGGATTATCTGAAGGACAGGATCGAGGAAGAGGCGCCCTGGGACCAGACCTTGTCGGGCGGCGAAAAGCAGCGGCTCGCCTTTGCGCGTCTCCTGCTGCATCAACCCGATATCATCGTGCTGGATGAAGCAACCTCGGCACTCGATGAGAAGAGCCAGGACAAGATGATGCAGATGGTGATCGATGAATTGCCCGAGGTCACCATTATCAGCGTCGCGCATCGCGCCGAGCTGGAAGCCTTCCATAGCCGCAAGATCACGCTGGAGCGGCGCCGGGGGGGCGCAAAGCTGGTCAGCGACATCGACCTTATCAACCGCAAGAGAAAACCGAATCTGCTGTCACGCGTTCTGGAGAACCGCCGCGCCCCACCGAAAGGCAGCACGACGAGTAATGCGCCACAGCCTCAGAACGGAAAATGAAGTCGGCTTGGTCACAAAACGCATCAATCGCGTAACGAAGACTCTGCGCTCGCAATCTGATCCAGATTTTCGATCAGCCGCTTGAGCAGATTGGCAAGTTGTCCCGCTTCCGCATCCGTGAAGCCGGTCAATGCCTCACGATTGCCCAGGAACAAGGCTGTGATTGCCTCAGGCATGCGTTCCTGCGCGGTTTTCGTCAGCACGATGCGGCTGCTGCGACCGTCAGCCGGGTCGGGTGTGCGCTCAATCAGGCCATCCCTCTGCATGCGTGCGAGCGTCTGCGCCATCGGCGGCTGCTCGACCCTGGCAAAGCGGGCGAGGTCGCGCTGGGTGCTGGCCTTGCCATTTTGCAGCGCCACCAGGACAGGCAACTGGCCGACACCGAAGCCGAGCGGCTTAAGGCGTGACTCGCTGAGGCGGACAAACCCCCGCGCCGCAAGACTGATGAGATGCCCCGGCGTTGAAAGCACGTCTTCCTTCATTCCGTTCCCCTTGCCTGCGCTTGACCGCGAGATATATATGTACGTATGTATCTTGATGTGCGGCGTGAGACAATGTCAATTCGATGCCGCCCAGCGAATGGTTCAATCTCCATTGAGGAAACGACATGTCTAGAAATGATGTCGAAACGATCAAGCGCATCTATGCCAGCTTCAACGCCAGAGACATTGACGCTGTCCTTGACGTCCTTTCCGATGATGTCGCCTGGGCTAACGGCATGGAGGGCGGCCACATCAATGGCCGTGAGGCCGTGCGCGACTATTGGACACGCCAGTGGGCTGTCATTAGTCCCCACGTCGAGCCGGTCGCATTTGAAGAAACGCCAGACGGCGCTGTCGCTGTCGAGGTAATCCAGTCGGTCTTTGACCTCGATGGCCGGCCACTGGAAAGTCAAAGTCATGGCCTGAAGGACAAGACCGTGACGCATATCTTCCGCATGCAAGGCGACAAGATCGTCCGCTTCGATATCCGGGATGCCGTCGGCAGTGGAGCGGTCTGATCCTCATCGAGGGCGACCATAACGCCGGGTACGATCGGACGGCGTCATTTCGAGGAAATTGCCGAGGTGGTGAACGTGCCCGGTAAACCGGACCTCGCCAAGGCCAATGAGATCATGCTCCGCCACGGGCTGGTCCCGGTCTGATATTTCAGCTAGCAACTCGATCTGCACGCCGCCTCGCCATCGCCAACTGGCGTGAGCGGCACCGAGCCACCAAGGGCTCAGCCGTCCAGCCAGGCGGCGAGTCCATCCAGCGTCTGCAGCCCGTATTCCACCGCGCCGAAGCCGATGACCACCTGACGCCGCTTGGCGCTGGGGTGGAGCTGGCGCATGGTCAGCACCGTCTTGCCGTCGGTCTGCTCATCGAAGGTCACCGTGGCGCGGAAACGGTCGGGGTCGTCGGGGTCGGGCGTGCCATAGTCCATCACGATCCGCTCGTTCGGCACGATCTCCAGAAAGCGCATGAGGTTCGGGAAGCGCTGCTGCTTGCCCTCGAACACACCCACCATGTCGAACCGCCAGACCCCGCCCTCGCGGATATCGGCTTCGTGGGTCTCGATGCTGAGGCCGGCCGGGCCGTACCATTCGCCAAGCGCCTTGGGGTCCATCCAGGCGGCAAAGACCTTGTCGCGTGGGTGGTTGAGCAGCTTCACCAGCACGATTTCGCGGTCGAGCGACCATGTCTCAAATAGGTTTGCCATGTCCTTCATCATCCTCTTCGGTTTTGTCCAGGTAGACTTCGAGCCGATCCAGCCGCTCGGTCCAGCGCCGGCGCTCCGATATCATCCAGTCCGCCGCCTCGTCGAAACGCGCCTGCACCAGCCGGCACCAGCGGCTGCGCCCGCGCTTCTCGCTGGCGATCAGCCCGCAATCTTCCAGCACCCTGAGATGCTGGGCGAAGGAGGGCAGCGCCATGTCGAAAGGTTCGGCGAGCGCGCTGACCGGCAACTCGCCCTCGACCAGCCGCGACACCACAGCACGGCGGGTCGGGTCGCTGAGAGCGTGAAAGGCGAGATCGAGGGGGGTCGAATGGTAAGGCATATCAATCCGTAAATTGGTCGGGGGCGGCGGTCAAGGATAAAAAGGTACTTGCCTTAGTATCCGGCTGGAAATATGAAGGTAGTCGCCTTAGTGTTTAATCCCGAATGCAGGGGCCGCCGTGGCGCAACACCTTTCAAGGAGGACTCCAATGGTCGTTCGTGTCGATCTCATGATCTCGCTCGATGGTTTCGCGACAACGACGGACCAGACGCCCGAAACCCCGTTCGGCGAGGACTGGCCGCGTCTCGTCGGCGCCTATGCGGCAACGCGAACCTTCCGTGAGCGCGTGCTCAAGGATACGACGGGAGGGGGGATCACAGGTGTCGACGACGAATATGCGAAGGAATATTTCGAGAATGTGGGCGCCGAGATCATGGGTGCCGGCATGTTCGGTCTCCACAACTTTCCCGACGATCCGAACTGGCGCGGCTGGTGGGGCGACGAGCCACCGTTCGGGTGTCCGGTCTTCGTTCTCACCCAAAAGCCACGGCCCTCCATCGCGATGGCCGGCGGGACGACTTTTCACTTCCTCAATACCACCCCTGACGACGCGCTCCAGCAGGCCGTGAGGGTCGCAAACGGTAGGGATGTGAGGATAGGCGGTGGCCCCTCGGTCGTTCGCGGCTATGTCAAAGCAGGCCTTGTCGACCGCCTTCATGTTGCCATCACGCCGATTTTGCTCGGGCACGGCATCCGCCTGTGGGACGACCTGCGCGGCCTGGAAGCCGGCTGCAAGGTCAAGGCGGAAACGTCATCGAGCGGCACCATCCACCTCACTTTCCAACGCTAGCCGCTAGCCTGAGGCCGATCTCGCGGCACTGTTGCATGACGCCGATCCGTGTGCTAGACACTGAACCATATGGTTCAGTTTTCGACAGCCCGCCTTGACGCCTCCTTTGCCGCGCTCTCGGACGCCACGCGACGCGGCGTTCTGGAGCAGCTCGGCAGTGCGGATGCTTCGATCACGGAGCTTGCAGAGACATTCCACATGACCCTCACGGGTATGAAGAAGCACGTCAGTCTCCTGGAGCAGGCGGGGCTGGTGACGACGGAGAAGGTCGGGCGTGTGCGGACCTGCAGGCTGGGCTCACGCGGGCTCGAGGAAGAGGCGGCCTGGATCGAAGCGCGCCGCCAGATCTGGAACGCACGCTTCGACGCGCTTGATGACGTCATTGAGGCACTAAAACGGAAGGAGAAAGTCGATGGGCGACAGAGCGAGTAACGGCCGCACGGCGGTCGAACGGAGATCCGAGCTTGAACTCGTGGTGACGCGCACCTTCAACGGCCCGGTTCGCCTCGTATTCGACGCGTGGACCAAGCCCGAATTGTTCAAGCTGTGGTGGGCGCCGAAGTCGATGGGCGTGCCCATACTTTCCTGCGAGATGGATGTTCGCACCGGGGGCAGCTATCGCATCGCGTTCGGACACGATGCCTCGGACGCCATGGCCTTCTTCGGCAAGTATCTCGACGTGTCGCCGCCATCGCGCCTCGTCTGGACCAATGACGAAGGTGGGGACGGCGCCGTTACCACGGTGACCTTCGAGGAAGAGGACGGCACGACGCTGCTGGTCCTGCAGGAACTCTATCCCTCGAAGGAAGCGCTCGACCAATCGTTCGTCGGCATGGAAGACGCGATGCCCGAGCAGTTCGAGCAGTTGGATGAACTTCTCATCACGCTCAGCGCGAGCGTGTGACAGCCCGCCTTCAACTCAAACTGCCTAGACCGCTCGAACTTCGGCAAGCCGCTTGACTGCGTAATCGTCTGGCCAGCAGACGGCAGCTTCCCATGCGGCTGCCGCTTGCGCGGCGATGTCATGCGCGCCGTCGTCGAGGCCGGCAGCATTGTCGGGCAGCACCAGGTCGAGGTCGGGGACGTCGACATGCGACTCATCCCAGTCGATCAACGCGACCCGATCTGCGGTCATGCGGACGTTGGCAGGGCTGTTGGGGTTGCCGTGGACAACACAGGTCCGACGCCCGATGAGCCGCGCCCACGCTGCCCGACATCGAATAACGCCCTCAGGCGGCATCGCGGCAAGGTTGATCCTCGTTCCGGTCTCAGTATGCAGGAGGTCGGTCGACGATCGCCAGCCCGGCCGCTGCGGCCAGCCCTGCGTCAGCCGATGCAGCTCGCGCAGCGTGTCGGCGACGCGACGCCAGTCGGACTCCGTCTCGGGCGGTCCGCCCTCCATGTATTTCATCACCACCAGACCGTCCACGAAAAGCCGGCCGTCAGTCGTCGGGATCGGAACTGGAACGGTCATGCCTTCACGGTCGAGATATTTGAGCAGCTCGGCTTCCCATGCGAGATCAGCGTCGCTCCTGGAGCCGAGACGAGCGACCGCGATCTGCCCGTGGAGGCGAACGCTCCACACGTCGTTGGCAACTCCACCCGTGAGCCGTTCGATGCGAACCGCATCTTCACCCCATTGCCCGAGTGCTTCCCATCCCATTGGCGATACCCTTGGAGGCCATGATTAAATTGACGGAAGAAATAGAAAAAGTTTACGACGCCACAAAGGCCGTTGGCGGTGAAGCTGCCGTTGGTAGCAACTGCTCGACGACCGCGACCTGATGCCGCGCCGACCTGCACGAACTGGCAGGCGCCCACTTCTCCTCCTTCATTCCTGTGCTTGTCACAGGAATCCAGCCACGGCGCGTCCGCGCCGTGAGTGACTTTCCTGCAAAGAGAAAACTCTCCCGCGCCCAAGGACTTGGGCGCACTGGATTCCTGTGACAAGCACAGGAATGAGGGAGGTTGAGGCGGCGCTTTCGCCAAACTTTCTGCCTTAGCGGCGGATCGGGCAGGGGTGGGCGTCCGGCCGGCGTTGGGTGCAAGTGTGTAGTGATCTCGCGGGCAGCGGGGCTGGCGACCGCTCCCGGCCCTAAGCGGACCTCACTTGTAATCGGGAAAGACTACCCGCTTGTCGTCAGGCGTCTCCGCCCATGCTCGATAGGCCTCGTATCTCACAGCACCGGACGCGATTCCCTTGATCATGCGACGGCACACCTCGGCAATAGCCTTCGCTGCGCGCATTCCGCTATCCCGTTCGACCTCTGCCCGTGCTCGATCGGTCATCGCCGCCAACCCGTTCTCAGCACATCCCTGGATAATTCGCGAATGGGTCGACGGCTGTTCACGAATGACAGAAGCGTAGTATTCGAAAGTTTCTCTGTTCCATGCACCGCCATCAGCCCGGACCAAAGACGGGATCGCGAGGGTAGCGATGAGAGCAGCAATCATCTGAATTCGGTTCGGCATGGCACTCCGCCTAAGGTTGCACCGCTGAGAAAAGCAGTTTCTGACTGTGAGCGCAACCTTTCACGCGGGCCGCAATGACTGCTATTGGCGCAAAGCCGTCGTTGGTAGCAACTGCTCGACGACCGCAACCTGATGCCGCCGCCCTGCGCCAACCGGAAGGCGCCCACTTCCCTTCCTTCATTCCTGCGTCCTCGGGCTCCCCCCAACCAGTTCCCATAAATCGACTTTCTCGGCGCGCCCTTTGACCTGCACCAGGCCAAGCGGGCGAAGTTCGAAGCGGGTGCCGACAGCATCGTGGATGGCGGCGCTGACCAGGATCGAGGTGTTGAATTCCTTGTTCAGCCCTTCCAGCCGCGAGGCGACGTTGATCGTATCGCCCATGGCCGTATACTGCTGCCTGGAAATCGCGCCGAAGCTGCCGACGACCGCCGGGCCGGTGTGCAAACCAAATCGCGTGACGAGCGCGGGACGGCCATTCTGACCGTTGACTTCATTCAGCTCGTCGACCGCCGTTTTCATGGCAAGCGCGCAGCGGCAGCCGTTTTCGGCATGGCTGGCATCTGGAACTGGGGCGTTCCACATGACGAAAATGGAATCGCCGAGATACTGCACGACAGTGCCGCCATGGCGCTCGGCGATGGTGTTCAAGAGTTCGAAATAGGCCGACAGTGTATCCACGACGTCTTCGGGCGAATGCTGCTCGGAGATGGTGGTGAAATCTCTGATGTCGGTGAAGAGCACGGTCACATCCTGCCGCTGCGCCTTGGCGACCGCTCGCCCTTCGGGATTAACGATCCGCCTGACGACTTCACGCGGAACATAGAGGGCAAACTGGCTGATGGCATGGCGGCTTGCCGCCAGCGCGCTTGCCAGCGTGTTGATCTCCGATATCCAGGAGTGGGAGACACCTTTCTCGCCGACCTCGAGATCGCCGATCCTGCGTGCCTCGTCCGCCAGCCGATAGAGAGAGCGGCTGACCATGCGCGACAGCAGCACCGATGCCGCGACACCCGCGAACACGAAGGCGCTGGCAATCAGGAGATTGTGCAGGAGCAGCCGATTGGCCTCAGCCACCAGATCTTCCAGAGGCACGACGATTGCGGCGACGCTTCCCTTGAACAGACCGGACACGCCGACGGGGGCGATCTGCAGAATCTGGCGTTCGCCATCGAGATCGATCCGCGCCACGCCGCCATTGGCAAAGGCGGGATCGCGCCTGAGCCTCGCCACCGTTTCCAGGCTCGTGTCGTAACTGTCTGTCGTCGTATCGACGGCAACGGCGCCATCGGCATTTTTCGACCATATGCCGAGAAGCCTGTTCATGGTCGCCGGGTCGGAATGGGCGATCAGATCATCGGCATCGTCGATGATGTAGGCGCGCGCCCGCGGCGAAATCTGCTGCGCGTCCAGCAGGCGACTGATGGTCTGCAGGTGAATGTTGATGCCGACAACCACCTGACCATTGTCCCGCATGGGTGCTGCGATCGTCAGCGTCGGAACCTTGAGCGTACCGGTGACATAGGGCCCGACAGACACCGGCACACCGTCCTGAACGACGGATTGATACCACGGGCGTTGCCTGGGATCGAAGGATGCATAGTCGAAGTCCCGCTCGCCGATCGGTCTTGCCTGGCTGTCGAGAAACCGCAGCGTCGAGATGACATCAGCACCTTGTCTCCCGGCGATCGTCCTGATCGCGAAAGCCGTACGGTCGGGTGCCGCCAGCGTCTGGCGAACATCCCGCCTTTCTGTGTTGATGACCTGTAGGTAGGAACCGTCGGGGTAGCCGGTGTAAATGCTCGTCGCGTTGGGGACGTTGCGCAGGATCTCCAGGAAGAATTGCTGTTTTGCCGCGATATCCTGCAGCGGCGGGGAGGCGAGCAGCGGCAGGGTCGATGCGAGCGCCACGGCCTCGGTGCCGCCCTGCAGCGTATTGCGGTATCCCTCGATCAGCCGCAGGCTCATCTCGCGCATCTGCTGCACGCCGGCGCTGACTGCAGCATTGCTTCCCTGCCTGAACGCCAACCAGATGATCGGCGTCGACGTGCAAAGCAGCGATGCGACGACGAGGACGCCGAGGTGCAGTCTCAGGGGTTTGGACCAGAGCACGAGATATCCCTCGAAATGCGGACACATTTCAGCAGCCGTGCAGGAATGAGCGTCCCCAACGATGGCAGCTAACTGCTTTTTGGGGATTTACACAAGGCAGTCATGCGGGTGGTGAGGCGCTGTTGAGTTCCTTGGCTACGGCTGCTGTAGATGTTTGCTTGTGGCAGATATCATTGAAAACTCGATGGGATTGTCCGCTCATCCGTAAGCCGAAGCAGCGGGATACATGGTTGAACCGTTGTCGGTGTGCCTCAGTACGTCGGGGACGAGTTTGGCGAGACTGGCAACCCCACCCTCCGTCATCCCAGGCCTTGAGCCTGGGATCCATGCCCGCCGCCAGTGGAGGCGAGAGTGTGGATCCGCGGGTCAAGCCCGAGGAGGACGGAGCGTGGGGCGGGCGGAGGGAGACACTCACGGCGCAGACGCCCGCGTCAGGGACACCATCCACCGACGAAACCAAACAAGGCCCCGGGCCGAAGTGACTTGATGAGGGAGGTTGAGCCGGCGCTCCGGCCAAACTTTCTGCCTGCGACTGTCCGGCCGGCGTTGGGGGCAAGCGTGCGCTGATCTCACAAGCAGCGGCGGCGTTCGCATCTTCCCGGCCCAAACCTGCCGCCGGATTGCAGCAATCGTGGCATTTGCCGCGCAATGGCGCTTATTTCCATTGAATCCCGACATGAGTGGCCCATAGTGTGGGCTCTGTCGGTTGGCGCATGGGGGGAGGCGGGGCATGTCAGCAAATCTCGACGATATCCGTAACCAGCAACGAGAGACCTGGGACAAGTTTTCGGCCGGCTGGAAGAAATGGGACAGCCTGGTTCTCGGTTGGCTCGCGCCATTTGGCGACGCCATGCTTCGGTCCGCCAATCTCTCCAGCGGCTTCAGCGTGCTCGACATAGCCGCCGGCACTGGCGAACCCGGCCTGACGGCGGCCGCCGCAATCCCCGACGGTCAGGTTGTCGTCACCGATCTCTCGGAAAATATGCTGAATGCCGCCGCCGAAAATGCCGCCAGGCGTGGCCTCAAAAACTTCAAAACTCAATTATGCGATGCGGGCGCGTTGCCTTTTGCCGATGCCAGTTTCGACGCCGTCCTCTGCCGGTTCGGGTTCATGTTCTTCCCGGAAGTCGCTGCCGCCGCCAGGGAGATGGCGCGCGTGGCAAAGCCCGGTGCACGCGTCTGCGCCGCAGTCTGGAGCACGCCTGCCAAAAATCCATGGGCGACCACGGTCATGGGCACGATTGCCCGCCACGTAGAAATGCCCCCGCCTCCGCCCGGTTCTCCGGGCCTGTTCCGCTGCTCGGCGGAAGGCATGATGGCCGAGACCTTCAAAGAGGCGGGCCTTGTCGATGTCGCCGAGGAAGAAGTGTCGGCGATGATGGTGCACGATGCCCCTGAGCGCTACTGGGACTTCATGACAGAGATCGCCGCGCCTGTGGTCGCCGGACTGTCCAGGGCCGATGCGGCGACACGGGAGAGGATCCGTGGCGAGGTGCTGGAACTGGCGCTACAATCCGTCAGCGGTGGAAAGGTTCGCCTTCGCTCAACGGCAACTGTGATCACAGGCACGCGGTAGGCTGCTGCAGAATTCCTTGAGCCAGAATCGTGGCGCCTTGTCGCGCGCCGCCGAGCCTAAAGAATGTCGCGCAAAACTGTGGAGCGGATTTGCGATAACGATATGCCTAAAAACAAAGACCTAGAGCGGGATTGTTTTAGTCGGAATCGGAACAGGGATTCCGTTTGTGGTGCAAATCAGATTCACCATTCTGGCCGGTGCAGGAGGCTGGTCTGGATGGCGAAACCTTTTTCGGATGATCTTCGGGA
>NZ_JAAXDD010000024.1:0-66294 GCF_019798305.1 Rhizobium leguminosarum | reverse complement strand
AGAGCGGCCCTCGCCGCACTGGCCAGACGGATCATATGTTCGGTATTCCCGATGGCAGCCAGGGCAATGGTTATCAGAAGCGTGGCCGCAAGCCTGGCCGGCGGACGGACTTCATGAATGATCCGGAGGTCATCGCAAAAAGGCAGAAGGCGCTGGCACGAATGGAGGCAGCAGAATAAATGGGGCACTCATAATCTCAAAGCTAAAGCCGAAGTGCTGCTCCTCACCCGCCCCCGCTCCTCCCTTGCAACCCGGCCAGCCGGTCGGATCGGCGGCTAATCCGAAGCGCAAGTGTCGCGTTTCTAAATGGCTGACAGCGTCGCGCATCTAATCAGCTTTGACATGACATCGCATGAAGCCGGGTGGGTTGAAGGATGAAGTTCGATTTGCACGTTAAACCAATGGGTTATCGTTCACATGGAAAACGCACGGATATTCTAGTTGACGCCGAGAAACTGCTTCAGCTCCGCAGTCTGAGGATTGGCGAAGACTTCCTCCGGCAGGCCTATTTCGTGAACGCGGCCCTGGTGCATGAAGACGACGCGGCTGCAGACATCGCGGGCGAACTTCATCTCGTGGGTTACCATCAGGAGCGTCATTCCCTCGGCCGCAAGCTCGCGCACGACGGCCAGAACTTCGGCGACCAGTTCCGGATCGAGCGCCGAGGTGATTTCGTCGCAAAGAAGTGCAGTCGGCTGCATGGCCAGTGCACGGGCGATAGCGACACGCTGCTGCTGGCCACCCGAGAGCTCGTCCGGATAGGCGTCGAACCTGTGGCCCAGCCCTACCCGCTCCAGCATCTTGCGGGCGGTGGCCTCGGCTTCGGCCTTCGGCGTCTTCTTGACCACCGTCTGCGACAGCATGACGTTGCCGCCGACGGTCAGGTGCGGGAACAGGTTGAACTGCTGAAAGATCATGCCGACCTTGAGACGCAGTGCCTTCAGATGGACTTCGTCATCGAGGAGCTGCGCGCCGGCCACGGAGATGGAGCCGTCAGTGATGGTCTCCAGGCCGTTGATGCAGCGAAGCAGGGTCGATTTGCCCGAACCGCTCTTGCCGATGATGGCGATGACTTCGCCGGCCTCCACATCGAGATTGATGCCTTTCAGCACCTCGGTGGTGCCAAAGCTCTTGCGGACTTCAGTGATTTCGATGAGCGACATTGAGCTTCCTTTCCAGGATCTGGCTGCTTTTCGACAAAGGCCAGCAAAGGGCGAAGTAGATGAGGGCGACGAGCCCGTAGACGGTGAAGGGCTGGAAGGTGGCATTGGTGACCACGGTGCCGGCTTTCGACAACTCGACGAAACCAATGATCGAGGTCAGCGCCGTTCCCTTGACGATTTGAACGGAGAAGCCGACCGTGGGCGGTATGGCGACCCTCAGCGCCTGCGGGAGGATGACATAGCGCATCTGCTGCAACCGGCCCATGCCGAGGCTGGCGGAGGCTTCCCATTGACCCTTCGCGACCGCTTCGACGCAGCCTCGCCATATTTCGGCGAGAAAGGCGGCACTCCACAGGGTGAGCGCCAATCCCGCAGCAAGCCAGGCCGGCACGTCTATCCCGAAGAGGCCGAGACCGAAAAATGCGATGAAGAGCTGCATCAGCAGCGGCGTGCCCTGGAAGAGCTCGATGTAATATTTCGCGAGTGCCTTGAATGCCTTGCGCTTGCTGATGCGCAGGAACAGCAGCCCCAGTCCGACCGCGCCGCCGCCGATGAACGAAACGAGCGAAAGCAGGATCGTCCAGCGGGCGGCGAGCAGCAGGTTGCGCAGGATGTCCCAGAGTGTGAACTCGATCATCGCGCTGCTCTCCTCGGGAAAATGAACCCGCCGACTACGCCCAGCAGCTGCCGGAGCAGGATCGCCAGCACAAGATAGATGGCTGTCGAAACGATGTAGGCCTCGAAGGCGCGGAAGGTTCGCGATTGTATGAAGTTCGCGGCAAAGGTCAGATCCTCGGCGGCGATCTGCGAGACGACCGATGAGCCGAGCATGACGATGACCACTTGCGACGACAGCGCCGGCCAGATGCGCTGCAGGGATGGCACGAGAACGACATGCCGGAAGGTTTCGAAGCGCGTCATGGCAAGGCTCTCGCCTGCCTCGAACTGGCCCTTCGGGGTTGCCTGGATGCCCGCGCGGATAATCTCGCAGCTATAGGCGCCGAGGTTGACGACCATCGCGAGGTTGGCGGCCGTCAGTTCGGAAAGCTGGAGGCCGAGCGACGGCAGGCCGAAGAAGATGAAAAAGAGCTGGATCAGGAACGGCGTGTTGCGGATCAGTTCGACATAGGTCGCAACGACAGGCTTCAGCCAGGCCGGGCCGAGTGCACGCACCCAGGCACAGAAGATGCCGAGCGATATGCCGAGCACGCCGCCGATCGCGATAAGCTCCAGGGTGACCAATATGCCCTTGATGATCTCAGGATAATATTCAAGCAGCCAGCCGAATTCGAAATGGTAACTCAAGGAATTGTCCCCTCTTGTGGCGACGGAGCGTCATGTCATCCCGCGCGGGCGCGGGATGACATCCGTGAGACCGGTCCTTAGAGATCCGACGGCAGATCGGCGCCGAGCCACTTCTGCGATATGGCGTTCAGCGCGCCATCGGTTTTTGCGGCGGCGATAATGCCGTTCACCTTCTCCAGAAGAGCTGCCTGTTCCTTGTTGAGACCGATGTAGCAGGGCGAGTTCTTGATGAGGAACTTCATCTCAGGGCGCTTGGGAGGATTTTTGGCGAGGATCGCAGCGGCCACGACGTTGCCGGTGGCGATGGTGTCGACCTGGCCGGACAGGAAGGCCGAGATAGTGCCATTATTGTCCTCGTAACGCTTGATCGTCGCGTCGGCCGGCGCGATCTTCGTCAGCTCGAGATCCTCCACGGCGCCGCGCGTGACACCGATGCTCTTGCCGGCGAGGTCCTCCACCTTGACAATCGAAACATCGGCCGGCGCGAATACGCCGTTGAAGAACGGTGCGTAAGCGGTGGTGAAATCGATCACCTTTTCCCGCTCCGCATTCTTGCCGAGGCTGGATATCACCAGATCGACTTTGTTCGTCTGCAGATAGGGGACGCGGTTGGCGCTGGTGACCGGCACGAGTTAGGTCTTGACGCCCAGCTTTTCGGCAATGAGATTGGCCACGTCGATATCATAGCCCATCGGCGCCATATCGGTACCGACGCTGCCGAAGGGCGGGAAATCCTGCGGGACGGCGACACGCAGCGTACCGCGCGCCGTGATGTCGGCGAGAGCATCGGCGTAAGATGCGGAGCCGAAGCCGAAGGTTGCAGCCAGGGTCGCGATTGCGAAGAAGACTCGTCTTGTCAGCATGGTTTAATTGCTCCTTTGAAGTTGTGGTTCTTTGGGTCTGACAGTTGGGAGACCGAGGGCACGGTCTTGGGAGGAAGTGACAGGGAACTGCGCAGTTCCGAGAGCGGATCAGGGCGGGTGGTGAGGTCGAGGCCCATTTCCACTTCGTCCAGATGTTCGATAGAGAGCTCGGCAGCTCTGGCGAAATCGCCCGCTTGCATGGCCTCAAAGATCCGGCAATGCCCGTCATGGGACTGTGCGGCATGAAATTCAGACTGATAGAGCATCGAGATGAGGATCGTCCTCGCGGTGAGATCGCGGAGGATATCGACGATGATGGCGTTACCGCTCAATTCTGCGATGCGGATGTGGAAATCGCCCATCAAATAGGTCAGGCGCTGGCGGTCGCCCGCAGCCATTGCGCTTTTTTCCTCGTTCAAATGCGTGTCGAGCGCTTCACGTCCCTCGCCTGTCAGCACGCGCATGCTGCGCAGCAACCCGGCTTCGATGACACGCCGTGCCTCATAGACTGCGGTCGCCTCTTCAGCGGACGGCTCGACAACAAACCAGCCTCGTCTCGGACTAACATGCACGATGCCGCGTGTTTCCAGGCGCATCATGGCTTCGCGGACACGGGTTCGGGACACGCTGAAGAGCGCCGCCAGCTGGTTTTCGCTGAGACGCGTCCCAGGCCGAATTTTAGCTGAAAGAATCCCGGAAACGATCGTCTCCTCGATGGTCTTCTGCGTGGTCTCAGATGTCTGGCTATCTTGCATACAAGACAGGAAAGCAAAGCTCGTGCCAAAATCCTGCGTTCAGGATTTCCAAGACGTCTCGGATCCCTCCCCCTGGAATTTGCACGCTGGGAATGCAGACTGAGCGCAAATTGAGCGAGTCCGCAATTCCTTGCAAACTCCTCAGCGTCGGCCGCCCAAAGCCGACAAAGCCCTTCCCCATCGAAAAGTTGCTTGCGGCTAGACCCGTTCGGCTTATATAGTCATGATAGTCACTATAGTCAGGATATAACGAATGCAGCCATCACGACCACAGGATAAAACTTGGACCGTCGCCAGTGCGAAGGCCAAGCTGTCTGAGGTTATCGAACGCGCGCAAGCAACGCCGCAAACGATCATGCGCAATGGTAAACCAAGCGTCGTCGTCGTTTCGGCCGAGGAATGGCAGCGGAAGACAGCGCGCAAGGGCACCCTTGCAGAGTTTCTGATGCAATCGCCGCTGCGTGGCGCCGATCTGGACCTCGAACGGCAGCGCGACGAACCGCGAGATCTCCAGCTGTGAGACTTCTGCTGGACACCAATGTGCTTTCCGAGGTGACAAGGCCGCGTCCCGATGCACATGTCCTACAATGGCTGGACGGTCTCGACGAGGATCGCTCATTCATCAGCACCGTATCAATCGCGGAGATCCGGCGTGGTGTTGCGTTGATGGGAAGCGGTCGGAAGCGCGACGCGCTGGCCGAATGGCTCGCCCAGGACCTGCCGCAGCGCTTCGAGCAGCGAGTCATTCCTGTGGACCAGCCGGTTGCGATAGCCTGGGGCGACTTGATGGGGCTCGCAAAGCGAAGCGGACGCGGCTTGTCGTCAATGGACGGCCTGATTGCCGCCACCGCGATTGCTCACGATCTCATCCTCGCCACTCGCAATATAAAGGATTTCGAGGGCTTTGGGATCGAGCTTGTCGATCCTTGGACCGAGCGCCCGTGACGATCCGCACAGCCGACCGTCACGGGATCTTTCTTTAAGTTTTTGTTTGTGCAAATCGTTATCCCAAAACCGCTGCCCACTTTTGGGCGATATGCATTAGTTGAAACTCGAGGTTTTGAGGAATTCCGCCAGCCGCTCGGTCTTCGGATGCACGAACATGTGCTTCGGATCGCCCTCGTCGCAGATGACGCCCTGGTTCATGAAGATGACCCGTGAGGAAACGTCGTAGGCAAAGCGCATTTCGTGCGTGACGAGCAGCATGGTCATGCCGTCGGCGGCAAGCCCCTTGATCACCTGGAGGACTTCGCCCACCAGTTCCGGGTCAAGCGCGGAGGTCACTTCGTCGAACAGCATCAATCTCGGCGACATGGCGATGGCGCGGGCGATCGCGACGCGCTGCTGCTGACCGCCGGAAAGCTGCCCGGGATAATGGTTCGAGCGGGCGGAAAGGCCAACGCGATCGAGCCATTTTTCAGCGATGGCGCGGGCATCCGGCTTCGCCATTTTCTTCACCTTGACAAGGCCGAGCATGACGTTTTCAGCGGCACTCATATGAGGGAAGAGATTGAACTGCTGAAACGCCATGCCGGTCAGCGCGCGCTGGCGCGCAATCTCCTTCTCGCTCTTGCGGCGCCGCGTCGCGCCTTCGGCGCGGTAGCCAATCTCCTCGCCATCGAGGCTGATCGTGCCGCCCTGGAACTCTTCGAGCATGTTGATGCAGCGCAGCAAGGTAGTCTTTCCGGAACCGGACGAGCCGATGATGGAAATGACTTCGCCTTCCTCAACGGCACAATCAACGCCCTTGAGGACTTCGTGGATGCCGTAAGTCTTGCGCAGACCTTGGATGTCGAGAATGGTCTTGGCCATCGGGGGAACTCCTCAGGACGGCAGGGCGGTCTTGCGCTCGACATATTTGCCGAAGTGCTCGATGCCGTAGTTGATGATGAAATAGAGACCACCGGCCAGGAAATAGAACTGGAGGCTCATGAAATTGCGGGAGATGATCTCCTGCGTGCGCAGGAGAAGCTCGGCGACGCCGATGACGGAGAGCAGCGTCGAGGCCTTCACCATCTCGGCCGCCGTATTCACCCAGGCCGGCAGGCACTGGCGCATGGCCTGCGGCCACAGCACCGAGGTGAAGGTCTGGGTAAAGGTCAGGCCGATCGCCTTGGCTGCTTCGGTCTGCCCCTTCGGGATCGCCTGAAGCGCCCCGCGCACGATTTCGCCGACATGGGAGGAGCAGAAGATGGCAAGGGCGAGCACACCGGCAGAGAACGGCCCGAGATCGAGGCCTACGGCAGCGGAGACATAGTAGCTCGCCAGCACCAGCACGAGCACCGGCGTGCCACGGATGATATCCGTATAGGCGCGCACGGCCAGACGCAAAACAGTGCCGCCATAGACGAGCGCCAAACCGACGAAAACGCCGAGAACGGAACCGGCGAGGATGGCCAGCAGCGAGATCGACACGGTCATGCCGATGCCGTTCATGATGACGTAGCGGGCGATCCAGAGTTGTTCGAGAAAAGTGTGGGACATCAGGGCTTATCTCGGCAAGGCCAGACGACGCTCGACGAAGCGCATCACGGCGGCGATGAGGAAACAGGTCGCGACATAGAGCGCTGACGTGACCATCCAGGTTTCTATGACGCGGAAGCTCTCGACATTGATCTTGCGGGCCGCGAAGGTCAGTTCCGGCACCGCGATGGCGGCGGCGAGCGAGGTGTCCTTGAAGAGCGAAATGATCGTAGAAGACAGCGACGGCAGCACGTTGCGCAGCATCAGCGGAGCGATGATGGAGCTGCGGATCTGCATCCCCGTCAGGCCGATAGCAAGACCCGCTTCCGTCAGCCCTCTCGGAATCGACAACAGCCCGGCGCGGAACACCTCGGCCAGATAGGCGCCGGAATAAAGGGACAGAACCAGGACGAAGCTTTTTATCTTGTCGAGGCGGAAGCCCATCTGCGGTAGCGCGAAAAAGGCGAAAAGCACCAGAACGAGAATTGGCAGGTTGCGAATGACAGTGACATAGACACGCGCCGGCACGATCGCAATGCGGCTTTTCGACGTCAGCGCGAAGGCCACGACAAGGCCGATCGCGGCGCCGATCATGATCGAGATCACGGCAAGGCCGAGGCTGAGCGCGAGCCCGCTCAAAAGAAAATCGAAATTGCGCCAGACGGCAGCGAAATTCAACGTGTAACCCATACGGGCCGCCCTTTCAGACCAGAGCATGATGCCGAAAAGTATGAGCGGTTTTCGGCACCATGCTCTCACTCTTTAAATGCAGAGCGGGAAACATGCCCCGCTCCGCATGGCTGTTACTTGAACTCGACCGGGAAGCCGATCTGCGGCGGCGTCAGATCTTTGCCGAACCAGGTCTTGAAGGACTTGGCGTAAAAGTCGAATTCAACGCCGGTCATGGCTTCGTGCAGGGCGGTGTTGACGAAGTTCAGCCAATCCTGATCGCCGCGCTTGACGGCGCAGGCGTAGGTCTGCGGGTTCCAGCCGTAGCCGGCATCTTTATAGCGGCCCGGGTTCTGCGTCATGTACCAGGCGAGCGACGACTGGTCCGTGGCGACTGCATCGGCGCGTCCCGATTCCAGCGCCTGATAGATCAGGTCGACGGAATCGTATTGGTCGACGGTCGCCTCCGGCAAGGCCGCATGCACCATCGCCTCGGCATAGACGTTCTGGAGAACCGAGATGGTGACGGAGGAGCCGGCCGCCTTGAGGGCGGCGTAATCGGCATGTTTTCCGTCCGCCTTGAGCATCAAGCCTACACCCTCGCGATAATAAGGAATGGTGAAGGCAACCTGCTGGGCGCGCTCGCCGGTAACGGTCATGAACTGGCAGGTGATGTCGACTTTGTCGGTGGTGATGTTCGGGATGCGGGCGTCGGAGGACTGGTTCACATACTCGATCTTCTCAGGATCGCCGAAGAGCGCCTTGGCGATGATGTGGCCCATGTCGACGTCGAATCCCTGAAGCTTGTCGTCGGCGCTTTTGAAGTGCCAAGGCGCATTGGTGCTGCCCGTGCCGAGAACTAGATGGCCGCGGGCCAGCACTTCATCGAGCTTGCTGCCTTCGGCCAGCGCAGGCGTGGACAACAGAGCGGCGACGGCCAGCGACATCACGCCGGTGCGAAAGGAAATGGTCATGGCGTTCCCCTTATGGATGGTTCCCATTGTTCCAGTATAATGGACGCATGTCTGTTTTACTGGAACAATGTTATGAAGTGCCATCAAGGATGAATTGTCAATGGGTCATGCTGAAAAAACGCGCAGTGGCGCGCGTGGCGATTTTTTTGGCAGTGCAGGATGTATAGGCAGATTCGACAAACATGCTGTGATGTTTTCCGACGATCGCCCTCAACTCGTAACCAAGCGCCCTGCAGAAGCTTTCGTTTGCGTTGAGGATATCGCCCGATAAATCAAACTCGATCATGGCTTGCGAATTCGACAAAGCCGCAAGAACCGCGACAGCATCTGCACCACGATCAAGAATACTCACGCGCGACGCGCGCTTCCGACGTGACATCGTTGGGATCGAGCCCCTTCGCCTCGAGCACGAAGGAACCAGACGATCGTCGGCCAGGAATTCGCTGGCCGTGGTCGTCGCCATCCGGTCGCGAAAAAGGCAAATTTCTTCGTCCGCCGCGTCGGTCGCTTCCGTCAACTCGTCGCCTTCGAGATATCGGATCTTGTCCCGCGTGCAAGGTTGCATAGTCGTCGACGACGGACTCCGACATGGGCTGCAGCGAAACGGTCACGTCACCATTGCTGTCGAAGTTGATGGCTTCGGCGACTAACCGGTCATCATCGAGGCCGTTGAAATAGCTCCGAGTCCGAGTATCGCTTTCCAGGATTTTTCGAATGCGCTTTAGGCGGCGCCGACGCCTGCGGCAAAGATGGCAATGCAGCGGCGAAGATGGGCAAACAGTTGAGCCCGATCGGGCCAGGCCCGCGCGCGCCCTTCCGGCGGACCCATGCCGCCGAGGATCATATCCATCAGCATCCGGGCTCCGCTCGCCGTATCGTCCAGCGTCAATCTGCCTTCCGACCGGCGTTCGCTCAGCCAGTCGGCGAGATGCTGGCGGCTGGCAAGCATGCCTTCGCGCTGCAGGATTTCGACAAGTTCCGGAAATTGCGCCGCTTCGCGAAAGACGAGCTGCAGGAAGCTGGTGCGATCGGCAACCTTGTCCTCATCCATATCGATCATGAAGATACGTTCGAGGCTCGCGGCGATCGAGATATCTTCGGCAGGCCTGGGCAGATCGAGCATCAGGCGTCGATGCGCCCCGACCACGGCAGCAAACAACTCTTCCTTGCTCTGAAACAGCTTGTAGAGCGTCTGCTTCGAAACGCCCGCCTCGGAGGCGACGATCGCGGTCGTGCTTCCGGCATAACCGTATTTGACGAAAACGCGGCCGGCGACTTCAACGATATGCGCCCGCTTGTCCTCGTCGCTGGAAACTTTCGGCCGGCCCCGCTTGCGCGGCTCAGCCGCAGGCTCGTCGACAATATCCATGATGGTCTAGACCACTCTGCCGAAACGCGTAGCGACGACCTGAGAACGTAGACTACGATTTCTGAGGGATAGTGTTCTCGGTTGTGGCATTAGTGATTTCGATTTAAAGAACTAATCAGTTCTGCAATGCGCGTTGCGTCCCCACCTCCCTAGCGATGGAGCGCTTATGACGACCATTTCTGCTGCAACATCAGTCTCTTCCTATTCCTATAGCAAGCGCCCGACATCCGCGTCCCAGAACATCTTATCCTCTAATACGGTTTCGTCGGCAAAAGCAACCAAAAGCGGGCAGCTCGACGGAGACACGTCGAGCAGCGCCGATCCGATATGACGTTGGTATCGAGAAAGATCAAAGTTCGATGCCTTGTTTGCCCGCCTGTCCTCTTTGATAACTGATTCAAGGTCGATATCCGTGCCGCTTTGCTGCAGAAGACGAGCATAGAAGGTCGTGGCTGCCTCGCGGCCGGCTTCCCGTATTTCATGCGATTCGAGAGCCCCGTCAACGATGTCAGCTATTGAGCGATTTTCGCGCCGGGCAAAGCCGATGCGCAAGATCGCGTGCCTTCGCACTGCACGGAAAGTTGAGGTTCAGCCATGTCGGTCTCCTCTCACCTGTATATAGCATCAGTCAGCCATCAACATGGCAACTGATGGCTTGATACCACAAGTATTCAGGGGCCTGATTTTGTTCCGATGTCTAAAAGAATTAACCATATTTCAGTGGTCTTACGAAATAATGCCATACGTAGATCAGGCATCTCGAAGCAGAGAGGCCGAAAGTTATTTGGAGACAGTCTTGGCACTTACCATTGCTCGTAGTCTAGTGGCGTTTGGTGTCGCCGTTTCAGCCGGCCTTTTCATGTCGATCGGTTTGCAGCAATCGGCGCTCGAACGGCTGAAAGTCAACGGGCCGGTTTATGAGCAGGTCGTCTACGGCAAAGATTTGATTGCCGATATTCTGCCGCCGCCGCTGTTTGTGGTCGAATCCTACATGCTGTCCTTCGAGGCAAGCAAATTTCCCGAACTCACAGAAACCAATCTTGCCAAGATCGCAAATCTCAAGGCCGCATACGACGACCGCCGCGCCTATTGGAAAACCACCCGGCTGCCGCAAGCTTTGAAGGACGAGCTTGAAAACGATGTCATCGGCAAGGGCGATACATTCTGGGGGGTGATGAACCGTGAGATCATCCCGGCCCTGAATGCCAAGGATGAAGACAAGGCGCATGGCGCGATCGAGCAGCTGCGCGTCGCCTTTCATTCGCATCAGGACGCGGTCGAGAAACTCGTTGCCAATTCCGACGCTTTCCTGAAGGGCGAGGAGCGCAATGCGGCCTCGGAGATCGTGACCTGGACGGTCTATGCCGGTGCTGCGGGCCTCGGATCCTTCGGGCTATTGCTGGTAGGGCTCTATCTCCTGCGACGCCGGGCGATCGTGCCGCTTGATGGCATGAAGGCCTATATGGGCAATCTTGCCGAAGGCGATTTTTCGACTGACGTTCCCTATGCCAACCGGTCCGACGAGATCGGCGCCATGTCCAAGGCGGTCGCGGTATTCCGCCGCAACGCGCTTGAGCGGCAGGACGCACAGAAGCGTGAGACCGCACTTCGCGATGCGGAATTCGAGCGCGAACGCAGCCAGCTGGCCGAAAGGGCCGCCGAGGAGCAGATCCGCGAAACGGTGATCAATCGGCTGACATACGGACTGGAACAACTGTCGACCGGCAATCTCGATTGCCGGATCAACACGCCGTTCGCCGCCGCCTACGAGACTTTGCGTGCGAAGTTCAACGGCAGTATGGACGCGCTTTGCGCCTCGATGGCCGAGATTGCCCAGACCTCCAAGCAAGTGGGTAGTTCCTCGGCCGGCATCACCGATGCAGCCGACAGCCTTGCCTCACGCACGGAACAGCAGGCCGCCATGCTCGAAGAGGCAACAGCCGCGCTCGATGAGATGAATGCCAAGGCGAAGGACGCCTCCGCTCATGCCGGCAAGGCAACCAGCATGATGGCCGAGACGCGCACTAGCGCCGAACATTCGGCCGCCGTCGTTCGCGAAGCCATCGCCGCCATGGAAAGGATCGAAGGCTCGTCCTCCCAGATCGGCGATATCGTCAATGTCATCGATGAAATCGCCTTCCAGACCAATCTTCTGGCGCTCAATGCCGGGGTTGAAGCCGCCCGTGCCGGCGAAGCAGGCAAGGGTTTCGCCGTCGTGGCGCAGGAAGTGCGCGAACTCGCCTTGCGCTCGGCCAACGCCGCCAAGGAGATCAGAGCACTGATTTCCACCTCCTCGTCTCAGGTCTCCACCGGGGTGCAGCTTGTCAATCGCACCGGCAAGGCGCTGCTGGAAATCGAAGGCCAGGTCGAGCAGGTTGCCGGCCTGATCGCCCGTATCGTTTCGGTGTCATCCGAGCAGGCGGTGGCGATCGGCGAGATCAACGCCTCCGTCAACGCCCTCGATCAGGTGACGCAACGCAACGCGGCCATGGCCGTCGAAACTGCCTCGGCCTGCCGGGCGCTCGGCAGCCAAACGCAGACGCTGGAAGGGGTGGTAAACCGCTTTCAGATCGACGCGGGAGCCAGCACCTCAAGACCGCAAAAAGCGGCTTGAGGTGTGGTCGTCGAAACTCGTTCTGTTCTAGCCGTCAACAATCGCCACGACGGCAACGCAATCGCCTGATTTGACCAGCCCCGGGAAATGCCGGGCACAGAGAATGCCGTTCATGCCGGCGCGGATCTCGCGGGGGCCTACCCCGGTCCGCCCGATCGGATAGATGCGAGCGATGACGGCATCGTCACTGACGGCTTCACCGAGATCGATGACAGGTTCGATCAGCCCACCCTCTTCCGCGAAGGAGAAGCAGCGGTCGCCCGGCATATCGAGCCAGGTGGTCGGACCGGGATCGACGGCACCCTCGACGATCCCGGCGTGGCGCAGCACGTTCATGGTGCCGCGCTTGGCAATCGCCGCACTTTTGGCCGTGGCGGTGCCGCCGCCGCCGAGTTCCGTGGTGATGAAGATCTTGCCCATCTCCTCGGCCGCGGTGTCATACATGCCGACCGCATCGATCTCCAGCATCTTCATCGAATAGGGAGCGGCAAAGGCCGTCACGAATTCGAAAGCTTTTTCCTCCTGCTGTTTGTTCGGCAGGACGTGGGCGGCGCAGAACGGCAGAAAATCGAGCGTCTTGCCGCCGGAATGGAAGTCGAGGACGAGATCCGCCATCGGCAGAAGCACACGGCTGAAATAGTCGGCGATCTTCTCGGTCACCGTGCCCTCCGGCCGGCCCGGGAAGCTGCGGTTCATGTTGCCCCTGTCGATCGGCGAGGTTCTGGTTCCCGCTTGGAATGCCGGATAATTCATGGCCGGCACGATGATGACAGTGCCGTTCACCTCTTCGGCCTTCAGCGTGCGGGCAAGATCGAAGAGCGCGATCGGTCCTTCATACTCGTCGCCGTGATTGCCGCCGGTCAGAAGAGCTGTTGGCCCCTTGCCGTTCCTGATGACGGTTATCGGCACCATCACCGATCCCCAGGCGGAATCGTCGCGACTGTAAGGCAGGCGCAGGAAGCCGTGCTGGACGCCCTCAGCGGCGAAATTGACCGTCGCGCTGATCGGCGACGGCCGCAAGCCAATCTCTGTCATGACAGCCTCAATCCTTGACCATCAGTCTACGCGGCACGTTCGCCAAGCACTCGACACCGCTTTCGGTGATGAGGATGCTCTCGGTCGTCTCGAAGCCCATGTCGTCGAGCCAGAGGCCGGTCATGAAATGGAAGGTCATACCGGGCTTCAGCTCCGTCCTGTCGCCGGGACGCAGGCTCATGGTGCGCTCGCCCCAGTCCGGCGGATAGGAAAGCCCGATCGGGTAACCCGTGCGGTTGTCCTTGACGATGCCGTATTTCTTCAGCACCGCGAAGAAGGCGTTGGCGATATCCTCGCAGGTATTGCCGGGTCTGGCGACCGCAAGACCGGCCTCCATGCCCTCCAGCGTCGCCTTTTCGGCATCGAGAAAGGCCTGTGTCGGCTTGCCGAGGAAGACGGTGCGCGACAATGGCAAGTGATAGCGGTTGTAGCAGCCGGCAATCTCGAAGAAGGTGCCCTCGCCTTTCTTCATCGGCCGGTCGTCCCAGGTCAGGTGCGGCGCGGATGCTTCGACGCCGGACGGCAGCAGCGGCACGATCGCCGGATAATCGCCGCCGATGCCGTCGACGCCACGGGTGCCGGCATCATAGATTTCCGCGACCAGATCACACTTGCGCATACCGACCTCGATCTTGTCGAAGATGCGGGCGTGCATCGCCTCGACGATACGCGCGGCATTGCGCATGTAGCCGATCTCGGTCTCGCTCTTGACGGCTCGCTGCCAGTTGACGAGGGCGGTCGCGTCGACGAAACGCGCATTCGGCAAGTGCTTCTGCAGCGCCGCAAAGGCCGCCGCCGAAAACCAGTAATTGTCCATTTCGACGCCGATCGTCAGCTTGCCGAAGCCACGCTCGATCAGGATGCCCGAAAGGTAGTCCATCGGGTGGCGCTCGGTCGACTGCACGTAGTGATCGGGATAACCGACGATGTTGTCGTGCTTCAGATAGGCGGTGAACTTGGCGCCATTTGCATCCTGACCGCGGCCGAACCAGATCGGCTCGCCCTGCGGCGGCACGATCACCGCCTGGTGCACGTAGAAGGACCAGCCGTCATAGCCGGTCAGCCAGGCCATGTTCGACGGGTCGCTGATAACAAGCAGGTCTACGCCCTTCGTCTCCATGGCACGCCGTGTCTTTTCCAGCCGCACGGCATATTCGCCGAGCGAGAATTTGAGGTTGGGCTGGGTCATGTTTCTTCCCTTCTTTTCCGGCACCGCGCCGGTCAGCTTTCGAACGTGGTCCCGGCATTCGCCGCGCCGGCGCGGGCAAAGGCGAGCGTGGCGATGGCGGTGTCCTGGATGCCGGTCCCGGTCAGGTCCGCAATGGTGATCTGGTCGTTGCGCATCCGCCCCGGCGTCCGGCCGGCGACGATCTGGCCGAGCTCGGCAAAGACCGCATCGCTTGCGACCAGGCCGGCGTCGATTGCGTGATGCAACTCGCCGAGGCGCCGCGTCTGCTTCAAGCTGTCGGCGACGTAGAGGCCGGCACCCGCGATGGCGGCCGGATCGATCTCGTTCTTGTGCTCAGCATCCGAGCCCATGGCCGTCAGATGCTGTCCGGGTTCCAGCCATCCGGCCTCGATGATCGGCGTTTCCGACGGCGTGGTGGTGACGATGAGATCAGCGCCGGTCACCGCACCTCTGGCGTCCGCTATCGCGGTGACGGGAAAGCCGAGCTTTGCGGCCAATTCCGCTGCCACGCCCTGCGCCTTTGCGGCATCGCGCGCCCATATCCTCGCCTCGCGGATCGGCCGGACCAGCGTCAGTGCTTCGAGCTGCAGCCGCGCCTGCATGCCCGCACCGAAGATCGCGGCCACGGACGCATTTTCCCGCGACAGATGTTTTGCCGCCACAGCGCCGGCTGCTGCGGTGCGCACGTCGGTGAGATAGCCGTTGTCCAGCAGCAGCGCCTGCACCAGTCCGGTCCGGCTCGACAGCAGCACCATCATGCCGTTGGTGCTTGGCAGGCCGATCTTCGGATTGTCGAAGAAACCGGGGCTGATCTTGATTGCGAAGCCCTCGATGCCGGGCACGTAGGCCGTCTTCACATCGACTTCGCCCCGATATTCCGGAATGTCGAGCCGCAGGATCGGCGGCATGGCGACGGATTTGGTCGCAAGCGCTGCGAAAGCGGCCTCGACGCAATCAACCGCATCGCGATCAAGCGCGATGACTTTCCTCAGTTCTGCTTCCGTCAGAATGATCATCCGGCTCATGGTCCCTCCTCGCCGTAGAGCGGCTGTGTCCCGTTGATCACCCGAAGGTGCTGCTCCATGTCGACGTTCGCCCCGGACAAGATCGCGACGATGGGACCGCCGCCCCTGATTTTTCTGGCAAGCAGCGCTGCGATGCCGACCGCGCCCGCGCCTTCGACGATCTGGCGTTCGCAGGCATAGGCATGGCGCATGCCGGCGGCGATTTCCGCCTCGGTCAGCAGGATGACCTCGTCGAGAAGGTCGCGGCACATGGCAAAGGTCACGCGATTGTCGAGGCCGATGCCGCCGCCGAGCGAGTCGGCAAGGCTCGGCACTTCCTCCACCTGCACCGGGCGGCCGGCATCGAGGCTCGCCTTCATTGCGGCACCCTTCTCCATCGTCAGGCCGATCACTTTGGTCGTCGAACTGATGCCTTTGACTGCGGCGGCAACGCCGGCCGCAAGGCCGCCGCCCGAGAGCGGCACCAGTACGGTTGCCGCCTCCGGCAAGGTGTCGATGATTTCGAGTCCTAGTGTTCCCTGCCCGGCCACGACATCAGGATCATCGAAGGGCGGGACCATCACCAGCCCCTCCTCACGAACCAGCCGATCGACCTCCTGCTGCGCCTCGTCCTGCGATACGCCGACGATGCGGACATCGGCACCGAGGCGACGGATTTCCAAAACCTTGTTCTCCGGCACCAGCCGCGACATGCAGATGGTCGCGACGGCACCTTCCGCCTTTGCAGCAAAGGCAAGCGCCCGGCCGTGATTTCCGGTCGAGGCCGCGACGACGCCACGCGAGCGCTCTGCCGGCGACAAGGAGAGCACTGCATTGGTCGCGCCGCGCAGCTTGAAGCTGCCGGTCGTCTGATGATGTTCGAGCTTGAGATGGACAAGCACGCCGGCCAATTCGCCGAGGGAAAAGGACTGCACCATCGGTGTGCCGAGCACGCGGCCGGCAATCCGGCGCGCCGCCGCACGGATATCCTCCAGCGAAACGGGCAAGGTGCTCACCATGATCTCAGCCTTCCCGGTAGGGCTTGGTCATCAATTGACCGAGTTCGGGCCGCGCCCGATCGTCGCCGCAAAGCCTCAGGCAAGCCCAGGCGGTCGCGAGGTTGCTGGTGACCACCGGCTTGCCGATTTCAGCCTCGATCCGGGCCGCGACCTCTGCTGCCCGCACCGCCGTACAGGAGATAAACAGCGCGTCCGACCGCGGCGCCAGCGCCTGGCGCGCGAAGGCAAGGATCTCGTCCGGTGCGATCCGCGCCATCTCGCGATCATCGGTCAGGCCGAGACAGGTGAAGCGGTCGATCGCAAAGCCGAGCTCCGCGAAATAATCCGCCATCGGCCGGCTGGTCTCGATCGTATAGGGCGTCAGCACCGAAATCCGTCTGGCGCCCAGCGCCTTCAGGCCGGTCACGGCGGCAGCCGTCGGCGTCACGACGGGAACGCCGGGCTTGGCCGCATGGATCGCCGCCTCGATGTTCCGGTCGCCGATCACCACCGAAGCGGAGGTGCAGGAATAGACGATGGCATCGAGCGCCTCGTCCGGCAGGATCAATGCCGCGCCTTCCGTCAGCGCCGGCTGCATCTTCAGGAGATTTTCCGGCGTGACCGGATTGGCATAATGGATGCGGCTGACGTAGACGCCGAGGCGATCGCCGGCGACCATGCGCTGGAAGTCGACTTCCGTCGTGTGGTCCGTCGCGAGGAGGATGAGGCCGATGCGCTTTTCCAGCGGCCGATCTTCCAGCCGCGGCAGCCGGCCGGCAGCGATGATCTCGATCTCTACTGTCATGGTCAGTCGTCCATCCTGGCGTAGCGTTCCTCGAGCCAGCGTAATCCCACGACCGAGATCAGGCTGATGACGAGGAAGAAGACGCCGACCAGCGTCATCGGCTCGATGTAGCGGTAGTTGCTGTTGGCGATGCTCTTTGCCTGGTTCATGAGTTCGAGCACGGTGATCGCCGAAAGCAGCGGCGTTTCCTTGAACATGGCGATGAAATAATTGGCGAGCGCCGGGATCATCGGCGGGATCGCCTGCGGCAGGATCACGTGGATCCAGGCCTGGCGCGTCGACAGATTGGTGGCCTTGGCTGCCTCCCATTGTCCGCGCGGCACGTTCTCGATGCCGGCGCGATAGACCTCGGCGGTATAGGTCGCATAGTGAATGCCCATGCCGATGACGCCTGCGACCAGCGGCGCCAGCCGGATGCCGATATCCGGCAGCACGTAGAAGATGAAGTAGAGCTGCACCAGCAATGGGGTGCCGCGGATGAATTCCGAGACGAAAGCGACCGTCCTGGAAATGCCGGCGACCGGTGATCGCCGTGCAATGGCGAGCCCCAGGCCGACGATCATGGCGACGGCAGCGCCGAGGATGGTCGCGAGAAGAGTGATTTTGAACCCTTCGAGAAGGGTCGGCATGATCTGCCAGACGAAGTCCCAATCCCATTCCATCTGATCAGGTCCTTATGCCGTCGAGGCTGCGCGCCATCCGCCGCTCCAGCCAGCGCATCGTCGCGGAGATCGCCGAGGCCATGAGAAAATAGAGGATGAGGATCGTCGCGAAGGGCACCAGAGTATTGCCGGTCTGCGCCCGCACCACCTGCGCCTGGAACGTCATATCCGTCAGCGAAATCAGCGACACGACAGCCGTGCCCTTCAGGAGTTCGATCGCATTGTTGCAGAAGGTCGGCAGCATCAGCGGCAGCGCCTGCGGCAGGATGACGTGGCGCATGCGCTGGTATCGCGAAAGGTTGAGCGCGATGCAGGCTTCCGACTGTTCGCGCCCGACGGCCTTGACGGCGCCGCGCACCACCTCCGCCGCATAAGCGCCGACATTCAGCCCGAGCGCCAGCACGCCCGCCTGCAGCGGCGTCAGGGTCAAGCCCGCAAAAGGCAGTACAAAATAGACCCAGAAGAGCTGGACGAAGATCGAAGTGCCGCGGAAGAATTCGATATAGGCCGTCGCCAGAGCGCGCACGGCGAAGAAGCGCGACAACCGGCCGAGTCCCGCCAGGAAGGCCATCACCAGCGCCAGCGCAGACCCCATGATCGTCAATTCGAGCGTCACCAAGGCGCCCTCAAGGATCAGCGTCAGATAGCCGGACCATACCGACATCGGCAACTCGCTTCCTAGGGCATGTCGCGCAAAAGGGTGCAGCAGTTTTGCGATAACGACATGCGTAAAAATAAGGACCTAAAGCGCGAGGAGTGCATCTGAAAGATCGCGACGCGCTTTAGGAGATCGTTCGAGGGCGATCCGGCCATGCCTGAGGCATGGCCGGCTGCTTACCCTTTGTTACTTTGCCGCGGCGCAGAGCTTTTCGCGGCTCGTCGACATCGCCGCCTTGGCCGAGAAACCGTAGGGCTCGATGATCTTGGCGAATTCGCCCGATTCCTTCAGCTTCTTCAGCTCGACATCGAAGGCGTCGCGCAGCGCAACGTCCTGCTTTCGGAAGGCCGCGCCATCGCAATAGACCGGCGCATTGACGACGGGAGCGACGGTTTCGAGGTTCGGATCGTTTGCCTTGGCCATCAGATCGTGGATCGAAAGAACCGGCAGCGAGTAGACGTCGATACGGCCGTCCTGCAGCATCTTGATGCCGCTCTGGCCATCCGGAACGACGATGACGCGATCACGCGGCACGCCGGCCTCGAGCGCCAGCTTCTCCTCGGTGCCGCCGCCCGGCGCGCCGATCTTGGCGTCCGGATTGTCGGCGATGTCCTTGTAGCTCGTCAGCTTGAGCGGATTGCCCTTCTTGAGAGCGAAAGCTTCGGCGTCGCAAAGGATCGGTTCGGAATAGGCGACGGCGTTGCAGCGCTCGGGCTTCATGAAGAGGCCTGCGGTGATCGCGTCGTGGCGGCCGGCCTGCAGGCCGGGGATCATCGCGCCATATTCCGAGATCGAGGCGACCACTTCCTTGATTCCCAGCTTTTCGAAGATTGCGCGCGCCACATCGGGTGCGGCGCCGGACACCTTGCCATCGGCGCCGACGGCGGTGAACGGCGGCTCGTTGGCGATGGCGATACGCGCAAAGCCTTGCTCCTTCAGCTGCTCGAGCTTGTCATCGGCGGCGGAGGCCGGGGCGGCCGTCATGACCAGAAGCACCGACAGGCTGGCGGCGCTCAAAAGATATCCTGTTTTCATCGTTCCCAACTCCTCTGATTTTCCTTGAGTTTTGTTCTTGCGGGCAATGTCTGAGTTCAGACGCGGTGCCCCGCCGCAATGATCTTGCGCAGGAAAGTCTGCGTCCTCTCCTGCGTCGGATTGCGAAAGATGTCGCTCGGCTTGCCTTCCTCGACGATCTTGCCGCGATCGAAGAACAGCACACGGTCGGCGAAATCATGGGCGAAGCCCATCTCATGGGTGACGAGAAGCATGGTCATGTCGGTCTCGGAGGCGAGCCGCCGCATGACGTTCAGCACCTCCTCGACCAGTTCCGGGTCGAGCGCCGAGGTCACCTCGTCGAACAGCATGATCTTCGGCGACAGCGCCAGCGCCCGGGCGATGGCGACGCGCTGCTTCTGCCCGCCGGAAAGTTGCGCCGGAACGCTCTTTGCCTTGTCGGCCAGGCCGACCATGTCGAGAAGCTCCATCGCCCGCTTTTCCGCCACGGGCCGCTTGATACCCTTGGTCAGCATCGGCGCCAGCGTCACGTTGTCGAGCACGCATTTATGCGGGAACAGATTGAAATGCTGAAAGACCATGCCGATCTTTTCGCGCATGCGATGCAGATGCCGTTCGTCGGCCGGCACCAGCCCGCTGCTACCAGGCATATGGTAGAGCTGTTCGCCGTCGACCTCGATATGGCCGCCGCTGATCGTCTCCAGCGTCATCAGAATACGCAGGATCGTCGTCTTGCCGGAGCCGGATGGCCCGATCAGCGCCAGCTTCTCGCCCGGCATGACATTCATCGACAGGCCGTCGAGCACGGTCAGCGGGCCGTATTTCTTGACGATGTTGTCGATGCGGATGATGGGCGGAAGCATTCATGTCTCTCCCTGTTGAGACAAGCAATGTCCTAACGATGACGGTCCATCAAAATCATGTCAATTCGTAAAATAATATCATGACAATTATTCTTTGCGCGCTCAAATACAAGGCATCGGCATCAGATCGCAAGCAGCAGCTCTTCCGGATTGCCTTGCGCCAATGAGGCGACGATGCCGAGCCCGGTCCGCAACTCGCTTTCCGTCGTCGAACCAAGCGAAATGCGCACGGCCGGCGTCCAGCCCTGATCGGCGGTGTGAAACGCTTTGCCAGGCGCGATCGCCACGCCGCGCAGCCTTGCCTGCGAAACAAACCCATCCTCGGTATGGTTGCCGGAGAGCGGCAGCCAGACGTGCAGGCTTTGCGGATGCGCCCGGTATTGCAGGCCGGCCAGCATCTCCGCCGCAATCGCGTGCCGGCTCAAAAGGGCGCGGCGCTGCCAGTTGACCAGTTCCATCGCCGTGCCGTCGCTGACCCAGCGGGTGGCGATCTCGGCCATGGCAGGCGTCGCCATCCAGTTGGAGACGAGATGCCGATTGGCGACGGCGGCGACATAGCGGTCAGGCGCGGTGAGATAGCCGATCCGCAAACCAGGAACGGTAATTTTCGTGAAGCTCGTAACGTAGAGTGTCCGCTCCGGCGCGAACGCGGCCATCGGCGGCGCACGACCCTCGACCATCGGACCGAGAATATCGTTTTCGATGATCGCGATATCATGTTTCGCAGCGACGGCGGCAAGCGCCTGCCTGCGCTCCGCGCTCATCAGCGCCGCCATCGGATTGATCACCGAGGGTTGCAGGAAGATGGCCCGGATCGGCCCTTTCCGGCAGGCCTCGTCGAGCGCCTCGGGGATCATGCCCTCCTCATCAATCGCCAGCCCTTCCAGATGCAGACCGAGATAAGTGGAGAGCGGCACCAGCGTATGATGGCTGATCGCTTCGGTCGCAACCGTCGAGCCGGGCGGGGCGACGCTCATCAGCGCCACCGTCATGCCCGATGTCGCACCGTTCGTCACGCTGATGTTCAGGGGCGACACCTCCAGCCCGCAGCGCGCCAGCCATTCCGTGGCGACGGCGCGGTGGCGCGGAAACACCATGTTCGGCCTGAATGAAAGGGCGGAGCTGGAGGGCAGGTTTTCCGAAAGCCAGCCGAACGCCTGCCGCAGCCTTTCCAGATGGATCTGCTCGCACACCGGCTTCAGGATCGACAGATCGATCACCTCGCCCAGCCGTTCCGGCAGATAGGGCGGCTCCGGCTCGCGCGGCCTGGTCTGGACGAAGCTGCCGCGTCCGATCTCGCCTGATATCAGCCCCCGGCGGATCAGCTCGTCATAGGCGCGGCTGACCGTCTGCACGGAAAGATGCAGGTCGTCCGCCATCTTGCGATGCGGCGGCAATTGTGTGCCGTCGGACAGCTTGCCGTCGGTGATCGCGTTTGCGATCTGTTCGGCAAGCGAGAGATAGGCCGGCCGGCGAAGTTGCGAGGGATCGGGGCGCCACTTTGTCATGACTTCAACACTGCTGAAAATCAGTTCAATTGACAATGCAAAAATGCGCTCCCATTGTCTTTTCCCTGCGTTTGAAATGATTTCTTTCTAAAGAAAGCACCATGAAGCTCGACGCCATCGACCTGCGCATTCTCGACGCCGTCCAGCGCGACGGCCGCATCACCAAACTGGCGCTGGCCGAAAAGGCCGGGCTGTCGCCGACGCCGTGCTGGATGCGGCTGCGCAAGCTCGAAAAGGCGGGCGTCATCACCGGCTATCACGCGCGCATCGCGCCGCGGCGGATCGCACCGGTCGCCAGCGTGATGATGGAAGTGACGCTCGCCAACCATCGCCAGGCGGATTTCGAACGCTTCGAGCGGGCCATCAGCGCAATCCCGGAGATCGTCGCCTGCTGGTCGGTCGGCGGCGGCGTCGATTACATCCTGAAGATCATCGCGCCCGATATCGATGCCTATCAGCGGCTGGTCGACGGGCTTCTCGACCGCGAACTCGGCATCGACCGCTACTTCACCTACATCGTCACCAAGACGGTGAAGGAGGACACAGTCCTTCCGGTCTCGTCCTTCACTGCCGCCGGCGAGGAACAGGCAGCGTCGTAGACAATCTCTCTGCCAGGCCGCCATCCTTTAGACCATCTCTCTCTTTTTGCATCCGCCAACAGACAATCTCTCGCCCGCTCCTGTGGAAGACTGACGTCAAGCGCCACGAGGAGACTTGATATGACCGCCGTTTTTGCCCGCCCCGCCTATCATGAGGCGCTTTCGCGGCTTGCCGACCGTCATCTCCTGCGCGATCTCGCCTATGTCGGCGGCCGCTGGATCGCCGGCCAATCAGGAAAAAGCTTCGAGGTCACCGATCCCGCCTCGTCGGCGACGCTGGCGTGGGTTGCAAGCCTTGGCGCCGATGAGACGGCGATGGCGATCGATGCTGCGTCGGAGGCTTTTGCCGGCTGGCGCGCAATGCTGCCGCAAAGCCGCGCGGCGATCCTGCGCAAATGGTTTGAGCTGATGCTTGCGGCCAAGGAGGATCTGGCGCTGATCATGACGCTCGAACAGGGCAAGCCGCTTGCGGAATCGCGTGGCGAGATCGATTACGCCGCCTCCTTCGTCGAATGGTATGCCGAGGAAGGCAAGCGGCTGAACGCCGAGAGCGTCACCAGCCATCTGCCCGGCGCGGAAATGATCGTCCGGCGCGAGGCGCTCGGCGTCGTCGGCATCGTCACGCCCTGGAATTTCCCCTCTGCCATGCTCACCCGAAAGGCTGCCGCAGCGCTGGCCGCCGGTTGCACGGTCGTTTCCCACCCCTCCTCCGAAACGCCGCTTTCGGCACTTGCCCTTGCCGAGCTTGGCGAACGGGCGGGCATTCCCGCCGGCGTCTTCAACGTGGTCACCGGCAATGCAGCAACGATCGTCGGGCGGATGTGCGCCGACAATCGCGTGCGCGCGATGAGCTTCACCGGCTCCACCGGGATTGGACGGCTGATTGCCGCCCAGTGCGCGCCGACCCTGAAGCGGCTGGTGATGGAACTCGGCGGCCACGCCCCGCTGATTATCTTCGACGACGCCGATATATCAAAGGCGGTCGAGATCGCCGTCAACGCCAAGTTCGCCACATCCGGCCAGGATTGCCTCGCCGCCAACCGCATCTTCGTCCAGCGGCGCATCGCCGATGCCTTCGCCAAGGCCTTCGCAGATCGCATTGCCGAACTGAAGGTCGGTCCGGGGCTCGAAGATCGCGCAGAGATCGGGCCGCTGATGCATGAACGCGCCGTCGCCAAGGTCGAGGAACAGGTCGCCGACGCGCTGGCGCATGGCGCGCGGCTCGTCACCGGCGGCAAGCGCCACAAGGCCGGCCGACTTTTCTACGAGCCGACGCTGCTGACCGATGTGCCGGCGGATGCGCTGATCATGCGCGAGGAGACTTTTGGGCCAGTGGCGGCCATGACCGTCTTCGATACGGAAGAAGAGGTCATCGCCCGCGCCAACGAAACCGAATACGGCCTCGTCGCCTATATCGTCACCGAGAACGGCGCCCGCCAGATGCGGCTCGGCCGCGCGCTGGAATACGGCATGGTCGCCGTCAACCGCGTAAAAATCACCGGCGGGCCTATTCCCTTCGGCGGCTGGAAGCAGTCCGGCCTCGGCCGCGAGGGTTCACGCCACGGGCTCGAAGCCTACACCGAACTCAAATATCTCTGCATCGACACGGCCGCCTGACCCCATTTCAAGTGAGCCCCATTTTCAAGAAAGAGGCTAGACATGCTCGACAGAAGCAACGAACTCACCGCCTGGGACCGCGATCACTTCTTCCATCCCTCGACCCATATGGGCGGGCATGCCCGCGGCGAGACGCCGACCCGTGTCGTCGCCGGCGGCGAAGGCGTCTACATCACCGACACGACAGGCCGCAAAAGCCTCGACGCCTTTGCCGGCCTCTATTGCGTCAATGTCGGCTACGGCCGCCAGAAGATTGCCGACGCGATCGCCGCACAGGCAAAGAACCTCGCCTATTACCATGCCTATGTCGGCCACGGCACGGAAGCCTCGATTAAGCTGACGAAGATGATCATCGACCGCGCGCCCGCCGGCATGAGCCGCGTCTATTTCGGTCTCTCCGGCTCGGATGCCAACGAGACCAACATCAAGCTCATCTGGTACTACAACAACATCCTCGGCCGTCCGGAGAAGAAGAAGATCATCTCGCGCTGGCGCGGTTATCACGGCTCCGGCGTCATGACCGGTAGCCTCACCGGCCTTGCCCTTTTTCACAACGCTTTCGATCTGCCGCGGGCACCGGTGCTGCACACCGAAGCACCCTATTATTTCCGCCGCCCCGACCAGTCGATGAGCGAGGAGCAGTTCTCGCAATATTGCGCCGACAAGCTCGAGGAGATGATCATCGCCGAAGGTCCGGAAACGGTCGCCGCCTTCATCGGCGAACCCATCCTCGGCACCGGCGGCATCGTGCCGCCGCCCAAAACCTACTGGCAGAAGATCCAGGCCGTGCTCGACAAATATGACATCCTCCTCGTTGCCGATGAAGTCGTCACCGGCTTCGGCCGCCTCGGTACGATGTTCGGCTCGGATCATTACGGCATGAAGCCGGACCTGATCACCATCGCCAAGGGCCTGACCTCGGCCTACGCTCCCCTTTCCGGCACGATCGTTTCGAACAAGATGTGGCAAGTCCTGGTGCAGGGTTCCGATCAGATGGGAGCGATCGGGCACGGCTGGACCTATTCCGCCCATCCGATCTGTGCTGCCGCAGGCATTGCCAATCTCGAACTGATCGACGAACTCGGCATTGTCGAAAATGCCGGCACGACCGGCACCTATTTCCGCTCGGAACTCGAGAAAGCCGTCGCCGGTCACCGAAACGTCGGCGAAGTCCGCGGCGACGGGCTGATGGCGGCCGTCGAATTCGTCGACGACAAGGACGACCGAAAGTTCTTCGATGCCGGTCGCAAGATCGGCCCGCAGGTCGCCTCTGCCCTCCTCGAACGCGGCGTCATCGGCCGCGCCATGCCGCAGGGCGATATCCTCGGCTTCGCCCCGCCGCTCTGCCTGACACGCGAGGAGGCCGACATCGTGGTCAAGGCCGCGGCAGATGCGATCGAAACCGTCTTCAAGAGCATCTAAGGGAGAAGAGCGGTATGACGATCCCGGAAAAGATGGCGGCCGTATTGCTCACCGGCCATGGCGGGTTAGACAAGCTCGTCTATGACAGGGACGTGCCCGTCCCGAGACCCGCGGACGGCGAGGTTCTGATCCGCGTCACGGCCTGCGGCATGAACAATACCGACGTCTGGGTCCGCCAAGGCGCCTATGGCACCGAGGACGATCCGTCTGCCGTCTCCACGTGGCGCAGGCAAGGCAATACGCTGACATTCCCGCGCATTCAGGGCACCGATACGGTCGGCCATATCGTCGCCGTCGGCGCCGGCGTTAATCCGGCACGCATCGGCGAACGCGTCATGGTCGACTTCTCGATCTACAACCGCGACGACGACAGCCTCGCTGACATCGATTACATGGGCCATGGCCGCGACGGCGGTTATGCCGAATACATGGCACTGCCGGCCGAGAACGCCCATGTCGTCGCAACAGATCTGACCGACGTCGAACTCGCCACCTTCTGCTGCGCCTATCTGACCGGCGAGCGCATGCTGGAACGGGCAAGGCTTGTCGCTGGTGAACGCGTCCTCGTGACCGGTGCCTCGGGCGGCGTCGGCTCGGCGATCATCCAGCTCGCGCGCGCCCGCGGTGCCATACCAATCGCGGTCGCAGGCCCCGGCAAGGAGGCGGCGATGCTCGATATCGGCGCCGAGGCGGTGGTGACCCGCGGCAAGGGCGATCTGGTCGAAGCCGTCCATGCCGCCAGCCGTGGCCAGCCGATCGATGTCGTCGCCGATCTCGTCGGCGGACCGCTGTTCAACGATCTCCTGAAGATCCTGCGCCCCGAGGGCCGCTACACGACAGCCGGCGCCATCGCCGGCCCGGTCGTCCAGCTCGATTTGCGGACCATGTATCTGAAACAGCTGGAGCTGCACGGCTCGAGCCAGGGAAGCCGCGCGGACTTCCGACGGATCGTCGGCTATATCGAAAGCCGGAAAATCCGGCCCCTCGTCGGCGGCGTCTATCCGCTGTCGGAATTCCACCGCGCGCAGACCGACTTCATGGCGAAGAACTTCGTGGGCAAATTGGTCGTGGCTCCCGACGAGAGATGATCCTTGCTTTCGCGGGCGAACCTTATCGGGTTTGCCGCGTTTCACGGCCATGGGATATCATCATGGCACTGGGCTTTCGCTGCGTCGGAATATTTCGCAGCAATGCGATGACATCCTTCCCGCGCCCTCACTGGAGGAGGCGGAGCGGTCGTTTACGCCAAAAGGTCGCTGATGCCAGCCTCCGCCAGCACGAAACACCTGACGTCCATCGAACTTGGAAGAATTCGGCGCGCCGTCGGCATAGCGCGCCTGATGGATACCGCGGTCAGATTGCCTGTCATCGGCGTTCGGATCGGTGCAGATTCGATTCTCGGCCTTATCCCGGCCGTCGGCGACATTGCCGCATCCCTCATCGGTCTTTTCATCATCGATGAGGCAAGACGCCTCGGCATTCCCAGCCACAAGCTCGCACGTATGGCCGTCAATCTCGGGATCGACGCCGCCGGCGGAACGGTTCCCCTCCTCGGCGATCTTTTCGACGTCTATTTCAAATCTCATCGCCGGAACGTCGGCATCATCCTCGACCACTTTGGGATCAGCGAAGACGAGCTGAACCGGCGCATTTGACGAAGCCGATCGTTTCGCTCAGCGATCACAATCCTTTGCAGTTCTTCCTCATCAGGAACCTATGCGGGGTTTTGGCGTTCGCCCTGTTTCAATCACCAAGTGCGAGACCGGCCCGTTGGATCAGAGCTCTCCTCCCAAAAGCGAAACGAAACGCCTGCAGGATCAATCCGCGGAAGATGATGCACGGCAGAATGACGGTACGGAGGAAGAGCGCCCTTCGCTGCTTCGCCGTCATCCATTTATGGTCCTCTGCAGCATCGCTGCCCTGTTGCTGCTGGCTGTCGCCGGCTATTTCATCTGGCTCGTCTATTTCCACCCCTACGAGACGACGGACGATGCCTTCGTCGATTCCCGCAGCTTCTCGGTGGCCGCAAAGGTTTCGGGTTATGTGTCGGACGTATCCGTGACGGATAATCAGCATGTGGCGTCAGGCGATCCGATCCTGAGGATCGATCCTCGCGACTACCAGATCGCGCTCGACGCGGCGAAGGGCCAGGTTGGCGTCGCCGAGGCGGCCATTTCAAGCGCCGAGGCGCAGATCGCAGCCGGCGATGCCGCTATCGACGAAGCCAAGGCGCAGCAGAATTCGGCAGCGGCCGCACTTCAGTACGCGCAGGACGAGGCCGATCGCCAGCAGCAGCTCGTCAAATCGGGCGCCGGTTCCGAACAGGCTGCGCAGCAGGCGACCTCCACGCTCAGGCAAAGCCGGGCAAGCCTGGCGCAGGCGCAAGCAAGCGTCACCTCGGCGCTGAAGAACAAGACAGCCGCCGAAGCGCAGAAGGCGAGCGCGATTGCCAGCCTCCGTCAGGCCCAAGCCCAGGTCGAGGCCGCCGAACAGAACCTCGCCGACACGACCATCACCGCAGCGCAGCCCGGTCGCATCGTTCGCCTTTCCGGTTCCAGGGGGCAATATATCCAAGCCGGCCAGGCCGTGTCGATGTTCGTTCCCGACGAGATCTGGGTGACTGCCAATTTCAAGGAGACGCAATTGACGGATATGCGCCCCGGCCAGCCGGTCGAGCTGACGATCGACGCCTATCCGAACAGACCGCTGAAGGGCCACGTCGATTCGGTCCAGCCGGGATCCGGCACCGCCTTTTCGCTGCTTCCTGCCGAGAACGCGACCGGCAACTACGTGAAGGTCATCCAGCGCGTTCCCGTCAAGATCGCCGTCGACGACTGGCCTCAGGACGTGGCGATCGGACCTGGAATGTCGGTGGTTCCGACGATAACGGTCCGCCCGAGGGATTGACGTGAGCGGCGCTGCGACCACCGCTGGCAGTGAGGCATCGCCGACACAAGCGGCAAACCCGTGGCTGATTGCTCTCATCGTCTCGCTCGCCACCTTCATGGAGGTGCTCGACACGACGATCGCCAACGTTGCTCTTCGCTACATATCCGGCGGTCTCGCCGTCAGCGCCGACGAAGCCTCATGGGTCGTCACCACCTATCTCGTCTCGAATGCCATCATCCTCGTCGCCAGCAGCTTCATCGCCAAACGCTATGGCCGGCGCCGCTTCTATCTCCTTTGTCTTGCGACCTTCACCATTGCCTCGATCCTCTGCGGCATGGCCTGGAACCTGGAATCGCTGCTGATCTTCCGAATGATCCAGGGGTTTGCCGGCGGCGGCATGGTGCCGATCTCGCAATCGATCCTCGCCGATTCATTCCCGCCGGAAAAACGCGGGCAGGGATTTGCGCTGTTCGGCGTTGCCGTCGTCGTTGCGCCGGTGATCGGCCCGACACTCGGCGGTTATCTCTCCGACAATTTCTCATGGCACTGGTGCTTCCTGATCAACGGCCCCGTCGGGCTCTTCGCCTTCGCGCTCGTCTATATGCTGGTGAAGGAGCCGGACTCGCTGAAGCGGGAGCGGGCGGAAATGCGCCGGACCGGTATCCGCTTCGATATCGTCGGGTTCCTGCTCGTCGCCACCTTTCTCGGCGCTCTGGAAGTAGCGCTCGACCGTGGACAGATCGAGGATTGGCTCGATTCCAGCTTAATCGTCGTCACGCTCGCAATCTGCATCCTCGCGCTTGCGGCCGCCATTCCCTGGCTGATGACGAAATCGAATCCGATCATCGACATCCACCTGCTGGCAAGCCGGCAGTTCGGATCCTGCTTCATCGTCATGCTGGCGACAGGTGCGATCCTGATCGCAACGACACAATTCGTCCCTGAGGTATTGCAGCAGAACTTCGGCTATACGGCCACCTGGGCCGGCCTTGCATTGTCGCCGGGCGGGTTCATGGCGATGGTCATGATGTTCGTGTCGGGCCGGCTCTCCTCCCGCATCCAGCCGAAATACCTGATCGCCGTCGGCACGGCGATCATCGCGGCGGCCATGTGGGACATGACGAGGATCCATGCCGATCTCAACTTCGGCTTCTTCGTCTGGTCGCGTATCTATCTCGGCCTCGGCCTGCCGCTGATCTTCATTCCGATCACCTCGGCATCCTATGACGGCCTGCGCCCCGACCAGACCGACCAGGCATCGGCGCTGATCAATGCCGCCCGCAACACCGGCGGCTCGATCGGCGTGTCGATCGCCTCGAACGTTCTTGCCCATCGCGAGCAATGGCACCAGAGCCGGCTCGTCGAAACCGTGGTGCCGTCCGACCCCGCCTACCAGCAGACGCTTCAAACCGCCGCGCAGCATTTCATGGACAGGGGTTCGACGATGGCGGATGCCCGAACGCAAGCAACCGCCTGGATCGGAGAGCAGGTTCAAACACAGGCGAGCTATCTTGCCTATATAGACGTCTTCCACACGCTCATGCTGATCTCCCTCTGCCTCATCCCTCTTGCCCTGATCCTGCGAAATATCGATCTGAAACAAGGCGGTGGCGGCTCGGGTCATGGCTGATGGCCAGATTGAGCATCTGTTCCACTAGCCGACATGGGCACCCCGATTTTATTGATGATCGACCGCAGGGATCTTTCCCGTCAGAAACGCCAGAGCCGCTGCGCCGACGAGGCCCGAGTTCTGATCCAATGCCGCCAGCATCACTCTGACATCCTTGAATGCCGGCATCGCCCATTGCGTGATGTAGCCTTGAATGCCCGGTTGGAGCCGGTCGAACTCGTGGGAAAGCCCGCCCCCCATCACGATTATATCGGGACTGAAGATATGGATCAGGCTGGTGAAACCGCGACCGAGAATTTCCGCTTCCTCGTCAACCAGTTGATTTGCCAGGCGATCGCCATCTCTCGCGGCGGCGAAAACGCTGCGGCTGTCGATGGCGCCGCCATCGCTGCCGATCGTCGTCCCGCTGGTTTCTATCGACCTCATTTGGGCGCGGCGCGCAAAAGCCGTTCCGGATCCGTAGGCCTCGAAACAACCTCTGTTGCCGCAGGGGCAAAGCTCTCCGTTCGGCACGACCGACATGTGCCCGACATGGGCTGCCATGCCCTTGCGGCCGCGCACGACGCGACCGTCCGACACAACGCCACCGCCAATGCCGGTGCTCACCGTGACATAGACCAGATTATCGAGCCCCTTGCCGGCTCCGAACTGCCACTCGCCGATGGCAGCGGCAATCGCATCATTCTCGAGGTCGACCGGAAACGGAAACCGCTTCTGCAATTCCGCCTTCAGCGGAAAGTCCACAAAGCCGGAGAGGGTCGGGATATTCGAGGCGACACCGGCGACCGTATCGAGCGGGCCCGGAGCGGATACGCCGACGCCCACCACCGAAGCGGGGTTCAATGCTGCAAGCAGTCCATCGGTCAAGCCGCAGATTTGGGCAAGCACCCGGTCGGGGCCTGCCAGCGCATCCGTCGGTTCGGCTGCACGCGCCAGGATCCTGCCGTGCTCGTCGACGAGGGCAGCGCGCACCTGCGTCCCACCGAGGTCGATTCCAATGGCAATCTGCTGCATGTGAAGACCATGAGTTAGAGTGCGCGCACCCATGCCATCCGCTCGTCGAGCGATGGCGCATTGAAAGCCAGGGAACCGAGGACAACCGTTTCCGCACCCGACTGGCGCAGAAGAGGCACGGTGTGCTCGCGAATACCGCCGTCGGCCGCCAGCACGATCCGATGCGCCGCACCGCAGCCGCCGATGATTTGCTTTGCCTGCTGAAGCCGCGCGCCGGCCTTCTCGTCGAGACCCTGGCCCTTCACGCCGATCGCCGTGCCGAGCAGCGTCACAAAGCGCAGCCGGGAAGCGTATTTCTCGATCCGCTCGACTGGGGTATCGACCTTGAGGACCATGCCGGTGGCCACACCGCGGCGATCGAGAAGATCGAGAGCCTCGTCGGCGACGCTTTCGTTTTCGACATGAAGACTGATCAGGTCGCTGCCCGCATCGGCGAACTGCTCGATCTGCGACAGGAGGATGCTGTCGGTGACCATCAGGTGAACATGGATCGGGCGCGCGGACACTTTGCGCACGCCGGCAACAAGATCAGGGAAAAACAACATGGCCGGTGCGAAATGGCCATCGGCGACATCGATGTGGAGAATGTCGACGTGAGGATCGACACGCGCGAGATCGTCCGCCAGACGCACGAGATCGGCCGACCAGACGGAGAATTCGGCAATCAGGCGATCCTTCGGAAGATCCGCGATCCAGGTCTTGGAGGGGGGTGTCATTGTTTCAGAGCTCCTTCAGAAAATTGCCCATGGCAAGCCGGAAGTCGGCGACGTATTGCGGGCGGCTCTCGGTCTTCGATGTGATCTGCACCAAACGCGCGCCGGCAATCCGCTCGGCAAGAGCATGCGCGTAGGCGAAAGGATGAATGCTGTCGCGATCATGGCCGATAACCAGCGTCGGCACGGTGAGATTGCCGACCTCCTCGTCGGTCACATCGGGACCATCATTGGAAATCCTGGTGAGCAGTTCGGCGGTCACATCCAAAGGAGAGCGGGAGAAAAAGCCGGCGAGCGAGGCCAGATTGTCCGGCGCCTCGGCGGCGAGCCGCACGCCAACCGGCCCGGCAAGGAAGGCGGTCTTCGCCTCATCCGGCGGCAGAGTTTTCAAAAGATGCCCGACTTCGGCGTTGGGTGCCATATTCTCCGGCGCGGATGCTGTCAGCCAGGCCGGCCTTGCGATGATCAGAGCCTTGACAAGATCCGGTCGCTTGACCGCGAGACGTAAAGCGATCGCCGCGCCCATCGAGATGCCGCCGATCACGATCGGCGGCGTAAGGTTTTTTTCGATACAGGCGGCGATATCATCGCAGAAGGTCGCGATCGATAGCTGCTCCAGATTGCCGGCTTGGGAATGGCCGTGGCCCCGGGCTTCGATCGTGACCCGGCGAAAACCTGCGTCGAGCGGAAAGACTTCGTCGGTCTGCGCCGCGTCGCCGCATAAGCCGTGCTGGAACATGACGGACGCGCCCTCGCCCGCCACATCCACATTGAGAATGGTCCCGTCGCTGGTTTCGAACGGTTGGGCCCGTTTCATTTTCCTGCCCCCGCAGCTTCGCCGCCGAGACTGCTCTTCAGGAAGGCCGCCGCACCGGCCGCCTCCGAGGCCGAAAGACCATGCGTGACGAGACTGCCCTTAAAACCGATCGCCTTGAGACGGCCGAGATAATGCGCGTAGTCGAGCACACCCTTGCCGGCAGTCGCAAAACTACCGTCCGGATTGCGATCTTTCGCATGCGCCATGACGATCCGATCGGCCAGAAGCTCGATGGCGGAAGAGACAATGCTCCGCTGCTCATCCAGCGTCGCGACCTCGAAGAGATTGGCCGGATCAAGCACGATCTTGATGCGGGGGCTCTTCAATGCCGCGATCAGCCGATTGGCTTTCTCGGCCGAGTTGACGACATTGGCAAGCTCGGGCTCGATGCCGAGATCGACATCGTAGCGCTCGGCGATCTCAATCGCCGCGCCCATGGCCCCGAGGAGATCCCGCCAGGCCTCCGGCGTGTCGTTGTCGGCATGCGCCTTCCACTGATCGATGGGGTCGCGTGTGCCGGTGCAGAGCGTGATCAAGGTCGTCGACATGCCGGCGCAGCGCGCGGCCAGCGTCGCCAGTCTGCGAAGGCCGGCCTCGCGCACGGCGGGGTCCGGATGGATCATGTTGAAAGTGCCGGAAACGGCAACAATCTCGACGCCGCTCTCGCGCGCCGCTTCGGCGACCAAGCGGGCCTGGGCTTCCGTGATGATCTCCGGCATCGGCGCAAGGCCCGAGCAGGCCATATTGTATTGTGCGCAGGTGAACCCGGCTGCGGCGGCCGCATTGAGAACGGTCAAGGGTTCCGTTCCCTCGAACGTCTTTGCAAAGATGCCGAGCTTCATCACACGCCACCCGTGACGTCGGATAGCGCAACCGCCTTGCCGCTTTCGACGGAGCGCGCAACGGCGACCATGGCGCGGACCGATGCCAGGCCATCATCGATGTCGGCGCCTTCCATCACGGCGCCATCCAGAATAGTGCGGGCGAAGCCTTCGACCTGACGGCGATAGAAATGGCCGTCGGCACCGAGAACGCGATGGGTCGCGCCGTCCGCCTCTCGGAAAATGTCCACCTCGCTGGTCTTGTAGTACCACGGGTTATAGGTCTTGCCCAAAATGCTTCCGTTCTTGCCGTAGATCTGAAAGCCTTCGTGCCAGTCCATGCGCACCTGGACGGTGAGATCGAGATGGCCGAGTGTGCCGGAGGCAAATTCCACGTCCACGAACCAGCACCAGATACCGGCTCGCTCGGACAGACGAGCGTTGACGGAAACGATGTCGCCGGCGAAATACCGTGCCGTGTCGATCAGATGGCAACCGTGCGCAAGCATATAGTAGCGCCGCAGGTCGGCCTTCGGATTGGTGGAGGGTTTCTTCGCATCGGCGCTGGTGACGATCAGCGGTTGGACCGCATCGGTCATCGGATAGCGGTGCGTGCTGTCGCAATACCATGCTTTGAGAGCGACCATCTCGCCCATTTCGTCGCGGATGAAGGACTTGGCAGCTTGAAGCCCTGCGTCGAAACGCTTCATGTGCCCGACCTGAAACACCTTTCCAGACTTGCCGACCGCGGCCTTCAGTTCAAGGCATTCCTCGATGGTGACGCCGACCGGCTTTTCACAGAGGACATGCTTGCCCGCCTGAAGGGCGCGAAGGGAAGCCGGGACGTGAAAGGCATCGGCCGTCGCGATGACCACGGCATCGAGGTCGGGATCGGCCAGCATCTGATCGTAATCGCTATAGGTTTTTTCCGCCCCGTGGGTGATGGCCATGCGTTCGCGGAGATCCTCGGCGACGTCGCAAATCGCATAGAGGTCGGCATTAGCTGCCTTGGTGCAGCTCTCGAAATGCGCGGCCTGGGCAATCTGGCCCGCTCCCAATACGCCGATGCGGAGACGTCGTTCCTGTTTTGCTGGCATCGATAAGCCCTTTGGATCGGATATTGAAGATGAATGCTGGTTTCGGCGTCGGATGGAATGCTTTCAAGACATCGAACGTTGCCGGCGTCTTCTGGCCGGACCGCCACCGACGTGTCGGCTCACCCTCGTCACTTCACAGCGCCATATGTGTTTGAGGGTTGAAAAAGTGAAGTTTCGCCGGGTCGATGGCCAGATCGATCGATTGGCCCGTCTCGACCGCGCTGACCGCTTCGAACCGCGCGACGGCGTTGGCGGCCCCGCTCAGGTCCTCGACGGCATCGGGATCGCCCGAATCGATGCGGACCGCGTCGATCTTCAAATGCACGATCAACTCGGAGCCGAGCTCTTCGATCGACTTCACGACAACCGGGATCGTCGGATGGGAGGCTCCTGATGGCAACCGGCTGTCGTAGAGGTCCTCGGGCCTGACCCCAAAGATCACGTCCTTTCCCTCGAAAGCGGATAGACCGGGAGCGCGCTCGAAGGCGCCGCCGGACAAGGGAATGGAGAAGCCCGGCAGATGGATCCGTCCGCTCGCCAGACGCCCTTCGAAAAGGTTCATCGACGGCGAACCGATAAAGCCCGCGACAAACGCATTGACCGGGCGGTGATACAGAGCCTTGGGCGTATCCACCTGCTGAAGGACACCGCCCTTCAGCACCGCGACTCGATCGCCCATGGTCAGCGCTTCGGTCTGGTCGTGCGTCACATAGATCGTCGTCACGCCCAGCTGTCTCTGCAGGCTTGCGATCTCTGCCCGCATCTGAACCCGCAGCTTCGCATCGAGGTTCGACAGCGGTTCGTCCATGAGGAATGCCGCAGGCTCGCGGACCATGGCGCGGCCCATCGCAACGCGCTGGCGCTGGCCGCCGGAGAGCTGCGCGGGCTTGTTGCCCAGCAAGGGCTCCAGCTGCAGGATCTTGGCGATCTCATGCACCCGCTTGGTGCGTTCGGCCTTGTTCTTTCCGGCCAGCTTCATCGAAAAGGCGATGTTGTCGAAGACGGTCATGTGCGGATAAAGCGCATAGCTCTGAAAGACCATGGCAATGTCGCGGTCCTTGGGCGCGAGATCCACGACGTCCTGACCGCCGATGCTCAATGTTCCGCTGCTGATTTCCTCGAGCCCGGCAATCATGCGCAGAGCGGTCGATTTTCCGCATCCGGACGGCCCGACCAGAATCAGAAACTCGCCATCATGGATCGTCAGGCTCAGATCCTTGATTGCATGGTAGCTGTTTCCATAGGTCTTGCAGATTTTGTCGAGTACAACCACAGCCACGTCTCGTCCTCCCGTACCAGTCCGGATCACATCTTCCAACGGCGCTCCCCGCCGTCTCCGATCCTTTCGACAAGAAGGCTCAGGACTGAGCTTCAAAGTCAACAGAAGAATCGAGGCGAATTCGCCACAGATCACCAGCAATTTCTCATATCCATTTGAAAGATAAATGTCTTTTTCAATAAATCAAAAATCAATTGCGGAACTATATTTTTTATCGCGCGTAATTTTTTGATCGAAGCGCGGCTGTTGGAAGATCGCTCGATGCGATTCAATGACACGTCACCTGTGAGGCTCTGTTGGGGCGGTCGACCGGAGCCGGCACTCATCGCCGCTCGCGCTCATTCTTGACATCCTGGCATCGGGAGCGGCGCAGGCGCATTCTCCGCCGCCATCCATGCCATGCACTTCTGGTGATCCGGCAGGCCTCTGCGCCCTCCCCGAGCGGTCACGGAAATGGCGGCCGCCGCCGTGGCATAGGCAGTGCAATCAAGCGGGCTCTTACCCCTGGCGAGGGCAAGGGCGTAGGCACCGTGAAAACAGTCACCGGCGCCGGTCGTGTCGACCGCCTGAACCTGATAGGCCGGCACATGCCATCGGATGGCATCGCCTTTCTGGCGGAGATAGGTCCCTCGTTCGCCATCGGTGAGGACAACAGCAGACCGATCCCCGGACCAGAGCTTGTCCAGGATCATCGCTGGATCATCCTCGCCGGTGTATTCCTGCGCAAAGGCAAGCGGCAGCACCAGATGATCGGCGAAAGCCAGGATCCGGTCGGTCGCGGCACCGACCGTCCATTCGATATCGGCTATCACGGCAAGGCCCAAAGCGCGTGCGCGCGCCACGACACTTTCGGAGTGCGTGGCGTAGCCATCGATCAGCAGTACCGGGGCCTGCATCAAAACATCGTCGGGCAGCGCATCCGACGTGCCGTGCAGCACATCGTCATCATAAGCGATGAACCGGTCGCCGTCGGGACCGACCGTTATCACGGAGCGGATCGCCGCGGCATCAGCGTGGCGGGGAGCCAGCGATATGTCGACGCCGTCCCGCTCGAGCTCGCTGCCCGCCACGTCGGCCGTCGACTCATCGCCGAGCCAGCCGATGAAGCCGGCCTGACCGCCGAGCCGGGCGACGGCAACAAGGGCCGTCGCCACGTTGCCGCCATGGTCCGTGGCGCGTTTCGTCACCTTCCCTTTGCCGGCCGTCAGCTCCCGATCGACATAGATGATGTCATCGATTGCCAGGGCGCCGAAGCCCAGAACCTGGAAAGGGCGCGACACGTCTCAAGCACCGGCCGCCGCCAGCGCATCCTCCGGCGTCATCCCCTTATGAATGACGAACTTGAAGGCGCGCGCGGCCATGGTCGTATCGCCGTGGCCCCAGAGGTTGCGACCGACGACCGCGCCTTTGGCTCCAGCGCGCAATGCTTCCGACGTCTGGACGAGCGCGCCGAGCAGCGTATCGGTCTTCGGGCCGCCCGCGATCACGACCGGGATCGGGCAGGTCGCAACGGTCTCGCGGAAGGACTCGAAGTCGCCGGTGTAGCCGACCTTGATCACGTCGACGCCGGCCTCGAAGCCGATGCGTACCGCATAGGCAATCTCGTCCGGGGTGAACACGATCTTGCCGCCGTCGGAGAAATCGCGGGGATAGACATGGGCGACGACCGGCATTTCGAAGCGGGCGGCGGCGTTGACCGTATCGGTGAGCCAGCGGATATACTCTCCTTCGGTAGCGCCGCGCACGGGGATGGCGACAGCCAGAGCGTCCGCACCATAACGCACCGCGTCTTCCGGGGTCGCAATGAGCTGACGAATGCGGTCGTCAGCGGTGAAGCAACCACCCTGAATGACCAAGGCTGCCTTTCCGGCATATTCCGACCAGAGGTGGCGCGCCGCGCCAGGCTGAATGCTGATGTAGTCGGGGCCTCCCGCCATGACGCGTCTCAGCGCACCCGGCAGATCGGCAAGCCCGCCCTCACGCACATTGCCGTAACCGACAAAATGATCGACAGCGCCTCCGAACAAATTCCCCGATGGGTTCGAGAACAGGCGTGCGAGGCGGATTTTGGTTCCGAGACCCATGGCGATACTTCCCTTGTGATTGCCGGCTTTGTGATTGCAGGCTTGCGATTGCCGGCACCGATGCTGGAAAAACCCTAACTCGAAAACAAACAAACATTCAATATTTCGATTTCTTTCGTTTTTACACGAATGATGAATTCTTGACGTGCATTTTTGTCCTCGAACGGCTATTTCTGCAGCACGAGTCGTGGAATGAGACGGCGAACTTTCGTTTTTCACAAGTCGCATTGTTGCAAATAACGGCAGTCGGGATCACATATGCTTGCAGAACAGAGGCGGCAGCAGATCATGCTGGAACTTCAACGGGTCGGCCAGGCACGCACCCGCCAGCTCGCGGAATTCTTCGACGTCTCGGAAGTGACGATCCGCTCCGACCTTGAAATCATGGACGCCAAGAAGCAGCTGATCAAAACACATGGCGGGGCAATCGCCCTGCCGTCCGACTCGCCGGCAGCGGCCTTCGAGGAACGCATGCAGCGCAATTTCGATGCGAAGCGACGCATCGCCCAGATGGCTGCGCGACAGATCATCGATAACCAGTCGATCGTCTTCGACAGCGGTTCGACGCTGCTGCAGGTGGCCATGCAGATGCCACCGGTCAGCAACGTCGTGGTTGCGACAACGGCGATGAACATCGCGCAGCATCTGATGTACCGGCCAGGGCTCGACGTGCACATGATCGGCGGCCGCGTGTTTCCCAGTACCGTGAGCACGATCGTACAGGACTCCGACAAGGCGGTCGGCGGTCTCGTCGCCCACCAGGCCTTCGTCGGCGCCCACGCGATCGATCAGGCCTTCGACGTCGTCGACGTTTCCGAGGACGTGGCGCGGACTAAGCGCAACCTGGTTCGCATGGCCCGGCGTGTTGTCCTCGTGGCGGATTCGAGTAAATTTGACATCGGCGCTTCCTCCAAAGCCTTCTCGCTGTCGCGTGTCGACCTGATCATCACCGACAGCAACATGCCGCACAGCATTCGCCACAGGCTCGACAAGCTGGGCGTGGAGGTTCGCTACGCGTGACCTGCAGTCCACCTCTCCACTTTAGAAGAAATCCGGGAGGAGCTTGGGCGCCGGCCAGTGGCTTCGGCCGACGCGGGGGAAAACAAGATGAGCTAGAACCCCAGACGTCGAAGCGTCTCGCGGTTCGTGCGAACGGCGGCTGCAGGATCGGTTCCGGCATGGTCCGATTCTTCTTCCACGATGATCCAGCCGATAAACTTCGGCGCGTCCTGAACGGCCAAAATCACGGCAGGCACGTCGCAGACACCTTCGCCGAGCATCGCCCAGAGCCCACCGGCGTCGACATCCTTCAGATGCACATAGCGGATCCGGTCCCGGTGGGCCGCCAGCGTATCGCCGATCTGCTGGCCGCCACGCAGGATATGGCCGGTATCCGGCACCCAACCCACACTTGGATCCAAGAGAGCAAACAGGCGATCATAGTCGTTCCGGGTGAAGAGCAGTGTATTGTGGTGCGAGGAAGGATGGACAGCTACAGTGACGCCAGCCGACTGGCCAATCTCGGTCGCACGATTGTAGCACTCGGCCGCGATGGCGAACTTCTCGTCGCGCGGACCATCCGAGACGACCGTCGCCGACCCCATCGAGACCATCGCACCGGGAAAGTTCGCCGCGAAATCGACCCACCGACGCGCCGTGTCGAGATCGGAGGCAATCTTTTCCGCCACCGTGAAGCCGCTGGCGGAGCCGAAGGCAAAAGAAACCAGCGCCAAACCGGCATCCGTCAGGGTGCGGGCGAAGTCGGCAGGCTTGAGCGCGTAGTGACCGATCATCGTGTCGGTGATTTCGATGCCGGCATATCCACCGTCGGCGACGGCGCGCACCAGATCGTCCGGACCGCCGCCCCAACCGGTACCCAGCATCTCCCAGGTGAATGTCTGGCAGCCGATCTGCAGCTCAGCATTTTTCATATCTTGGTCCTGACCCATCCGTTGACGACAGCCGAAGCCGACAGCGCGCACGCAATCCTCGGAAGCTTCGCCGGCCTTGCCGAAAGCCCCTTCCGCCTGGAGAGGCGGCCGAAGACCGAAACAGCGGGCTCTTCAGCGAGGATTGCGACGCCAGCGTCTTGCCATTACGTACGGTCAAATGTTACCGTGCGTCAATATATTTTATACCTTGCGATTAAAATGTAACGCACCCCTCAACCCTTCGCACCCGCAACGGCAAAATCAGGTTCTTAGATGGCACAGACCAATGGTATGAAACTCAGGATCGGCGTGGTGGGATGCGGCAATATTTCGCTCGCCTATATGCGCAACGCGCCGCTGTTCCGCGACGTCGAAATCATCGCCTGTGCAGATCTCAATGCAGACGCCGCCAAGCGTCGCGCGGCCGAGTTCGATCTGCGCGCGGCTGACGTCGACAGCCTCATCGACGACAGGAACATCGACCTCATCCTCAACCTGACGATCCCGGCCGCGCATTTTGACGTTTCGATGCGAGCGCTGGCGGCGGGCAAGCATGTATTTACGGAGAAGCCGCTCGGTGTCACGGCCGCCGAAGGACGCCGGTTGGTGGATGCCGCCGTCGTAAAGGGCCTCATGCTCGGCTCGGCGCCAGACACGTTTCTGGGGGCGGCCGGACGCCATGCCCGGCGGCAGATGGAAGCCGGCGCCATCGGCAAGCCGGTGACCGGGACAGCCTTCATGATGGGGCGCGGCATGGAGCACTGGCATCCGGATCCCAGCTTTTACTACCAGGCCGGCGCCGGCCCGGTCATGGATATGGGGCCTTATTATCTGACGATGATGGTCAATCTGATGGGGCCGATCCGCCGTGTGCAGGCCGTCGCCACAAGCGGGCAGGAAGAGCGGCTCATCACGGCGGAGGGACCGAAGCAGGGCACCACGTTCAAGGTCGGCACGCCGACCAGCGTGCTGTCGTTGCTGGAATTCGAGTGCGGTGCCACGGTCACCTTCGGCACCTCCTGGGACGTCTTCCGCCACTCCAATCACCCCATCGAGCTCCACGGGACCGAAGGCTCGCTGCGCCTGCCCGACCCCGACAATTTCGGCGGCTCCGTCGCGTTCTCCGGCCGCGGCGCGCCCTGGCAGGAAACGGACACATCGGGCGAACTCTTCGGTGCCGTCAATTGGCCGATCGCAGCGCCGGATCGTGCCAACTATCGCATGCTTGGTCTTGCCGATCTCGCACGCGCAATCATCGAAGGCCGTAAGCCCCGCGCTTCGGGCGATCTGGCACTGCACGTGCTCGAAGTCATGGAAGCGATCCTGCGTGCCGGCGAAACCGGTATCGCGCAGACCATTTCGGGTACCGTAGCGCAGCCGAGGGAATTGCGGGAAGACGAAGCGAGGAGTTTGCTCAAATGACACAACTGGATGAATCCGCCAGACTTGCGCTTGCATGGCCGGGCGATCCGGAAACGCCGGTCGAAAGCTGCACGCCAGCGCTGGCGCGGGAGCAATATCTGGATAGTTTCGCAGACATTCAGCGGCCGCTCGAAGACGTGGCCGAGATCCTGGAAAGGCACATGGGCGCAATCAGGTTGAAGATATGGCGCGGCCGCGCTGCGCCGCGCCAGGGCGCACCGGCCTTGCTTTATCTCCATGGCGGCGGCTTTGTGATCGGCGCGCCGGAAACCCATGAGGATATCTGCCGGACGCTTGCCAATATGGCAGGCGCCGTCGTGGTTTCACCCGACTATCGCCTGGCCCCGGAACATCCCTTTCCCGCTGCCATTGACGACTGCGCCGCCGCACTCGTCTGGATGACGGAGCAGGCTGATGCGCTCGGCATCGATCCCCTGCGGATTATCGTCGCTGGCGATAGCGCCGGCGGCAATCTGGCCGCCGTCGTCGCCCTGCTGGCGCGGGACGGGCAGGTGCCGCCCGTCATCGGACAGGTGCTGATCTATCCGGTGACCGACCAGTTGCAGACGACCGACAGCTACTCACGTTATGAAGAGGGTTTCGGCCTGACGGCAGCCGCGATGAAATGGTTCCGAGACCACTACCTGCCGGACGCCGCGAGCCGGTCGGACTGGCGAGCCTCGCCGCTGAGCGTAGCGTCGCTGGCGGGCGTGGCGCCGGCTCTGGTGATCCTTGCCGGATACGACGTGTTGTTCGACGAAGGGGCCGCTTATACCGAGCGGCTCAGCGCCGAGGCGAAGGCAACGATCCGGATCTGGCCCGGACAGATCCATGGCTTCGTGTCGAAGAGACGGGCCATTCCGGAGGGGCAAGAGGCCCTCGAAGCCATCGCAGCTGCATGGCGCGTCATGGACCCAGCGCTTGCGCGTTGACGCGGAAACCCGTGCCGGCCTCAAGCCGACTCGCGCATAACAAGCGTTGCCTCGAGGATTACCTTGTTCGTCACAGGGGTCGTTCCATCATCCTCGCTCTCGATATGCGCGAGCAAAAGCTCCACGGATTTCGCGGCGATCTCCGGCGCGTTCTGGGCCATCGTCGTCAACGACGGACAGGTATATCGGCTTAGCGGGTGGTCGTCGTGCCCGGCGATGCGCACGTCGCAAGCGTCGTTCCGGCCGATTTTCAGTCCCGACGCGAATGCGGCTGCCATCGCGCCGAAAGCAAAGCGGTCGTTGGCGCATAGCAGCGTTTTGCCCGGAAGACCGCCCTTTGCAAGAATTCTCTGCATCTGCTCGTATCCGAGACGCTCGAATTCCCAGGAAGGCGGCGCGTCGCAATCGATAACGAGCGGGGAATGCCCTTCCCTCGCCATGGTCGCGCGGTAGCCCGCCTGCCGCTCGCCGGCATTTTCGGTCATATGCGGAATTTCCAGGAAAATCGGCGGCTCACCGGACCGGCAGAGATATTGCACAATGGCTGCCATGCTTTGCGCGTTGTCGTTGCCGACATAAGGAAGGTCGGCGTCGGCAGGATTGTCGAAGCAGACGACGGGTATGGCATCCCTCAGCCTTTCCAGCGCGGAACGGCGCGAACCGGCTCCGAGCGGCGCCACGATCGCACCCGCGACCTTCAGCGAGAGCAAGGTCCGCACGGCCTCCGCCTCCAGCTCCGGCCGTGTGTGCGAAGATATCTGAACGGGCCAGAATCCCTTTTCGCGCAACTCCAGCTCGATCAGCGACACGACCTGCACATAAAAGGGATCCGACATGGTCGGGACCAGAATCCCGATATTCCTGGTCCGCTTGCGATTGAGATGCCGCGCGAAAAGGTTCGGCTCGAAATGCGATTTCTTGAGAGCCGCCTCGATACGCTTGCGGGTCACCTCCTTGATCTGCGAGGGGTCATCGAAATATTTCGACAACGTCGGACGCGATACGCCGGAGGCGCTCGCGAAGTCGTCCATCGATTTATAATTTTTCTTGGCCATTCAATTCCTTACTGGCGGGACGACGACAACTGATCGGGAATGATTTTCACCCAACGGCCGATCCTCTGACGCGCCAAATCACGCATTCGACGATTTGTACAGGGTGATCTTCGTATCCTGAATCGTCGAAAATCACCGCGTAAGCCGGCGTGATCTGTCATTCTTGGTGCGACCCTCCATTCCCTTTCGAAAATCGAAATATTCCCTTCACTGCGACTTGCGCCGGCAGCGGCGCGTGGTTGCCAAAGGTGTTTGTTTCAGCACCCCAAATACGAAAATTTGCAGTGAAGACGCCGCGATCCACGCTTTTCATTTTATTGGGTAAACTTTCATTTGTTTACGAAAGTAAAGAAAAAATGCGTCACAAGCAACACAAATGCTGCAGAAAAATACTGATGATGTCAATCACTTTTATCATTTTCTATCAATGATTTAACTCAACGCGCACTGTCGATGCCGGCCCCCCGTCTTTTCCCGATCGCAGTTCTTCATTGACAGATAGGGGCTTCAGGGAACCTACTTTGCCTACGATCTTGAGGAGGATCGAATAACTGATCTTAGGGAGGCACAGATGAATATCAGAAAATTCGGCGTGACGATGCGGGCTGCCGTAGCGGTATGGGCGCTCTGCGCCACATCGGCGTTTGCCGACACCACCATCGAGTTCATTCAATGGTGGGAACCCGAAATGCCGTCGGGCGCTCTGCGCGGCATCATGAACGATTTCGAAGCCAAAAACCCCGGCATCAAGGTGACGCTGGTCAGCGGCCCCTATGCCACAACGCGTGACCAGATCGTAGTCGGCGCAGCCTCCGGAACGCTGAGCGACGTGGTGGGCCTCGATGGTGCCTGGGTAAACGGGCTCTCCAAGCAGGGCGCGATCGCCTCGATGGACGAACTGATGGAGAAGGCGAAATACGACAAGAGCCAGATCACCGATATCGTCAAGGTCGATGGCAAGAGCGTGATGTTCCCGCTGGCATCCTTCGTCTACCCGGTTTTCGTCAACCTGGATATCTCCAAGGCCGCCGGCGTCGACAAGCTGCCGACCACGCGCACGGAATTCGCCGAAGCCGCGAAGAAAATGACCGACGCCTCGAAGAACCAGTACGGCTGGGTCCTGCCGCTATCGCTGCAGTCTCCGAGCGGAATCCAGAACGACGTCATGTCCTGGGTCTGGGCCTCCGGCGCCTCGATGCTGAAGGACGGCAAGCCTGACCTCGAAAATGACGCCGTCGTCGGCACGCTCGACTATATCGCCTCTCTCAACAAGGAAGGCGTTATTTCTCCCGGCATTTTTGCCAAGAAGGAACAGGACAAGGTCGAGGAATTTGTCAACGGCCGCGTCGGTATGATGGTCGACTCCCTCGCCCACGTGAACCTTATCCGCGAACGCAATCCGAAGCTCAATTTCGGCATCTCCGCCCTGCCGGCCACTGACGGCTACACCGGCAAGCGCGGCATGCCCTATGCGTCCTGGGGCATCGGCATCAGCGAAGGCAGCCAGCACAAGGAAGAAGCCTGGAAACTCGTTGAATACCTGATGAGCCCTGATGTCAACGGCCGTCTGGTCTCGATTGCCAACGCCTTCCCCGGCAACGTCCATGCCAAGCCGGACTTCGTGGCCTCGGACCCGATCTTCGCAGAAGCCTTCAAAATATTCCAGAGCGGTTATCCTGCGAACGAATTCGTCGGCCTTCCGGTTGCCGAAGAGCTGATGCGCGACATGAACGTCGAAGTTCAGAAGATGTTCGACGGCGGGCAGTCAGCCAAGGAGGCAGCTGCCAATACTGAGAAGGCGTGGCTGGCAAAGTTCTAAGCACGTCGCTTTCACGGATCACCGGCAGCGCAACCACGCGCTGCCGGTGCAAGTCGTCAAATTTCGGCAGAATGGAAAGTCACAGCTCATGAATCATTCGGCTACGGCTCTGGTCGCTGCGCAAGCCAAAGCGCGAAGAAAGGGATGGCTTCGTTACAGCACCTTGAGGAAGCTGGTGCCGTATTTCTACGTATCGCCGGCAACCCTGCTGCTTGTGCTGTTGATGCTGTTCCCCATGGTGATGGTCTTCAAATATTCTCTGATGGACGGCGCCATCATGAAAAAGGGCGCTGCCTTCGCAGGCGTCCAGAACTATGTGACCATCTTCGAGAACCCTGTCTTCTGGCAGTCGGTCGTACAGACGCTTTATTTCACGATCATGAGCGTCGTCTTCCACTTCATCATCGGCCTGGCCTTTGCGCTGCTGTTGAACACCAACCGCGTCGATCCGCTCATTCGCAGCATCCTGCGTGTACTCTTCATCCTGCCCTGGCTGTTCACTGCCGTCATCATCGCCATCATCTGGCGCCTGCTGCTCGACCCGAACGGTGTGGTCAACAGCGTGCTGATGGCGCTCCATATCGTCAATTTCAAGGTCGAGTGGTTCTCCTCGACGCGCACCGCCATTCACGCTTTGACCTTCGCAAACATCTGGGCGGGTTATCCGCTCTACATGGTCAGCCTGCTCGCCGGCCTCCAGGGCATTTCGAAGGAGCTTTACGAGGCAGCCGGTATCGACGGCGCCAACGGACTCCAAAAGTTCTGGTACATCACCATTCCGCAGCTGATGCCCATCATCATCAGCATCGCGCTTCTCGATTTCATCTGGACGATGCAGGTTTTTCCGCTGGTCTGGATGACGACGGGCGGCGGCCCGATCTACTCGACGGAAGTGCTCTCCACCTTCACCTACAAGCTCGCCTTCTCGCAGTATGAATTCTCGCTGGCTTCGGCGAGCGCGATGATCATCCTCATCATCTCGATGAGCGTCACTTATTTCTACATCAAACACCAGCAGCGCAGGTAACCGCCATGGCAAAGCGTTCCTTCAAAAGCTCGGTATTGCCGACCATCCTGACCTATCTCGGCCTGGCGATCGGCCTCGTCTTTTCGGCCTTTCCGATCGTGTGGATGTTTTTCAGTTCACTGAAATCGAATACGGAAATCTTCGCCCTTCCGCCGCGGCTGTTGCCGGATGATTTTACGGTGGCCGCCTATCTGACGATTTTCAACGATCCGGTGAAAGTGCGGTTCTTCATCAACAGCTACTTTGTCGCCGGCGTCGTCACCATTCTGACCCTCTTGGTCGCGATCGTGACCGCCTACGGCTTCAGCCGCTATCAGTTCCGGTTCAAGAACACCTTGAACATCTTCATCATCAGCACCCAGACCGTTCCGCCGATTACCCTTCTCATCCCCTATTTCGGAATGGTGGTCGCCTTCAGGATCTTCGATACCTATCTGGCACTGATCCTGACCTACATGGTCTTCACGCTGCCTTACGCCGTCCTGCTGATGACAGGCTATCTCAACACCTTGCCGAAAGAGCTGGACGAGGCCGTCCTTGTCGACGGAGGCTCGAGCTGGACGGCGCTCTGGCGCGTCATCGTTCCCGTCTCCATCCCCGGGATCGTCGCCACGGCGGTTTACACGTTTCTGCTGGCCTGGAACGAATTCCTCTTCGCGCTGACGCTGACGAAATCGATGAATCTCAGAACCGTTCCGATCGGTATCCAGCTTCTGATGGGCCAGCACGCCTTCGAATGGAACGAGATGATGGCGATGAGCGTGCTCGGTTCGCTACCCCTCCTGGTCCTTTACCTGGTTGCTCAACGCTACTTCCTGGCAGGCATGACCGCCGGCTCAGTCAAAAGCTGATGGAGCGCTGATCGCCGTTTCGAAACTCATAGCGAGAGCAGAGCGCTGCGGCTAACGCCAACATCCCAATCCCGCAGGGCATCGCCGACCTCGGCTCTGCTGGGCGCGCCGGTACGACCGCCGAACACTTGGCATTTGAGCGCCGCCGCCATGGACGACCAGCGCATCGTCTCTTCGATCGGCAAGCCTTCCGCAGTGGCCAGCGCAAAAGCGCCATGGAAAATATCGCCGGCTGCGAGCGTATCGACGGCCCTCACCTTCGGAGCAGCAAGATGGACGATTTCGCCGGTTCGGTCATCGAACCAGAAAGAGCCGCTTTCGCCAGCCGTGACGCTGATGAAGGCATGCTCGAACTTTCGCTTCAGAAGACAGACGACCTTCACCAGTTCCGCTGCTCCGGCAAGCCGCTCGGCGGCCGGCTGCGAGAACACGATGTGGCTGGCCGCCGGTGCCAGCATCTCGATCACGCCATCGCCTGCGACGTCGCCGTCGAGAATGGCCGGCTTGCACGCCTCTCGGGCGGCCAATAGCGTCCGCAATGCAAGCTTTGGCCACCGGACGTCGACCAGCACCGCATCGAAAGCAGAAACATCCTGTTGCGTGACCGGCTTGACCGTTTCGTGCAAGCCCGCATCGTAGAAAGGCACGATCAAGCGCTCGCCCTGATCATCGACAAGGATGGTCGAGACGGCCGAGCGGGCGGCTTCGATGCGCACCACGCCGCTCGTGTCTATGCCGCTATTGCTGAGGTCGGCAATGATGCGTTCGCCGGTGGCGTCATTGCCGACCGCACCCCAGAGGCTGGCATGGCCGCCCAGTCGGGTGACCGCAAAGGCGGCACTCGATGCCATGCCCTCGGCGATCTGCAGCATATCGTAGGGCAGAATTTTGCCCTGGCCGGTGGGTAACGAGCGCACGCGAAACAGGGTGTCCATAACCGCCGCGCCGACACACAAAACGCGGCGCGCCCGACCGGGAGGCTGCTCGAAGGCAGAAGAAGTCGTCAAAACCGTTGTCTCACCCGCTCACTTGACGGCTCCGGCCGTCAGGCCCGCCACGATCTGCCGTTGCGCAAACACCGTCAATATCAGCACAGGCAAGGTGACAATCAACGCCGCCGCCGCCAACGGACCCCAACTGACCTGCTCGAAGGAGAGCATGTTGTAGACCGCAACGGGCAGCGTGCGCGTCTCGCGGCTGGCAAGCACGATGCCGAAGACGAAGTTGTTCCACGAGAAGATGACCGACAGGATGAAGGCGACCACGATGCCCGGCCTTGCGATCGGCAAGGCGACCAGGCGGAAAACCTGCCAGGGTGTTGCGCCGTCGATGCTTGCAGCCTCCTCCAGCTCCATCGGCGTCGTCTCGAAATAACCGATCATGATCCACACGACAATCGGCACAGTGACGACGAGATGGATGATGATCTGCGGCATGAGTGTGCCGAGCAGGTTCAGCCACTGGAACAGCAGGAAGAGCGGGATCAGGAAGGAAAGGCCGGGCGTCATGCGCGCTATCATGATGACCATCGCGGACTTCTCCGCCTTCAGCCGTGCGATGCCATATCCGGCCGGCACGCCGATCAGCAGCGCCAGAAGTGTGGCCGCACCCGTCACCAGCACCGAATTCCAGAGATAGAGGAAGAAGTTGTTCTCTTCGAAGACCTTCAGATAGTTCGACCAGGCCAAGCGCTCCGGGATGAAGATCGGCGGATAGGCGCCGTTGTCGATCTCATACTTCAGCGACAGCGAGATCATCCAGAGGAAGAACAGGACGACCGGCGAGATCATCACCAGAGCAACAAACAGCAGTCCGATGCGATCGAGCGTCTTGCGCTTCATCAGCGTGCCTCCCCGTCGGACCAGTTCACGCGCTGCCGGAGCATCATAAGGACGAAGGAGAGCAGGACGATGAGGATGAAGAAAACGACCGCCATGGCCGAGCCATAGCCGATATCGTAGTAGGCGAAAGCGGTGTTGTAGAGATAGATGTTGATCGTCTCCGACGCCGTGCCGGGACCGCCTTGGGTCATGGCATAGATGATGTCGAAACTTTTCACCGCATCGATGCTGCGGATGATCACGGCAATCATCAGGAACGGCGCGATCATCGGCAGCGTCAGATAGCGGAATTTCTGCCAGACATTGGCTCCGTCGATTTCAGCACTTTCATAGGGCTCGCGCGGAACCGCCGCCAGACCGCCGAGCACGATCAGCATGATAAGCGGCGTCCACTGCCAGGTCTCGACCAGCACCAGCGACGGGATGACGCTGCTCTGACTATATATCCACTCCTGCGGGCCGATGCCGACGAAGGAGAGGAGATAGTTGAGGACGCCGAGCTGGGGATGGAACATCATCGTCCAGACGAGCGCGATGGCGACGGGTGTGGCCATCATCGGCATCACGAATATGCCGCGTATAAGACCGCGCAACGGAAATTGAGCATCGAAGATCAGCGCGGCGAGCGTCCCCAGAAATAGGGGAACCACCACGGAGAGCGTCGTATAGAGCACCGTATGCCACAGCGACTCCCAAAAGCGCATGTCGGCGGCGAGGCGCACGTAATTGTCCAGCCCCGCAAAGACCTGGGACTGGCCGAGCGTCCAGCTGTTGACGCTCATCCATACCGTAAACACCCACGGAAAGACGATGACGGCAGCTATGACGATGAGCGCCGGGATGACGAAGGGCCAGTAGTTGGGAGCAAACCGATCCGGTTTGCTCCTTCCTTTCGACGTCTTGGCCACGGCAGCCGTTTCGATGCTTGTCGAGGCCATTATCCCTCGCTTTTTGCCAGGACGGGTTCGAACTGTGCCGTCGCCGCCTTCAGTTCGGTTTCGGGATCGGCGCCGCCGATCATGTTGGTGAGACCGACGCCATAGACGTCGCGGAACTCGGTGACCGGAATGATGACCGGCAGCGCGAGCTGCGAGATCTTGCCGGAACCGACGACGGCATCAAGCCATGCGCCCGGCATTTTGACGCCTTCGCGGACCTTCGCGTCCTCGAGGATGGACTGGCGGAAAGGAACGCCGGCGCCGGCCTGCAGCAGACGTGCGCCCATTTCTTGCGAAATCGCCCATTGGCAGAAGAGGTACCCGGCCTCTTTTTTCTGGCTTGCCGCGACGACGCCAAGCCCGTCGCCGAATGTGCCCGCGGCCTGTGCCTTCGGACCTTTCGGCATGATGCCGTAACCGACCTGGCCGACGACGCGCGACTTTTCCGGATTCTCGATCGGCGGCGCAAAACCAACGCCGTCCAGCCACATGCCGATCTTGCCCTGCAGGAAGGCCGACTGCGCCTCGGCCCAGTTGAAGCCGGAGACCCCGGGAGGGGCTGTCTTGGTCATCAGTCTTTGATAAAGCTTGGCCGCATCGATCGCTTCTTGCGAAGTCGTGCGCAGCTTGCCATCAGGGCCGAGCGGGCTCGAACCATATCCGAGCAGCAGCGTCGTCCAGACCGGCGTATTGGCATTCTTCAGGCCGCGGGCGACGAAGCCGTAGGTGTTGCTCGAAGGATCGGTAAGCGCCTCCGCAGCACTGGCGAGTTCTTCGAACGTCGTCGGGTAGGTAAGCCCCTTCTTCTCGAACAGCGCCTTGTTCCAATAAATGATCCAATAGTCGACCGAGAATGGAAGCGAACGCAGAACACCGTCCGGGTCTTTGGCAAAAGTCAGGCCGGCTTCGGCGAAGTCGGTTTCAACCAGAGACGGGTCGGTCAGAGAGGGGTCCTTGAGAAAACCGCCGATATCGGCAAGCCAGCCGCCCTTTTCGAACTGCCGCTTCTGGACATGATAGCTCATGTGCACGACGTCGAAGCTCGGCTTGCCGGAGCTCAGCTCGATGGTCGTCTTCTGACGCTGCTGTTGTTCGGGCGTCGCTTCAGCATTGACCTTGATGCCGGTGAGCTCCTCGAATTCGGACAGGTACTTCAGAAGTATTTCGCTGCGCGGGCTCTTGACCAGGTTGACTTCGAGCGTCGTGCCGGCAAAGCGCTTCCAATCGACGGCAGCCGACGCCAACCGCACGCCGAGCATGCTGCTGGCCCCAAAAGCGGCCGTACCCGCCAGAAAGCCGCGCCTCGTCGGATTCAAAAACGATGACATGTAATTCCTCCTCCTTTTGCCGGCGATCTCCTCACCCCCGGCTGTTTATTTCCGATTATATCCTGAGCGCACGATCTCTTGCATGATTGATATGTGCGACAAGGCTGTTGACGGCGTCCTCCGCCGATCGTCGTTCGATCGCCTCGAGCACTTTCAGATGCTCGCCCATGACAGGTCCGACGTGACCATCGATGCGAAAACGATCCTGACTGATCAGGCGCATCTTGATCGAGTTCACCCGGTAGGCATTCGAGATGATGGTATTTCCAAGCGCATCGATAAAGGCGTCGTGCATGCCCCAATCGACAGTTTGCGCGTGCACTTCCAATTCGTGCGATCCATCGCCGTTTCGAATGGCGTCGGCGATTTCCCGATGCTGCTTCAGCAGCCCGGCGATCGTCTCGTCGGACGCAGAGCGCGTGAAAAGCGCGACCGCTTCCTTCTCCAGGAACACGCGCAGCTGGAACGCCTCGCGAATGAGGTTGAGGTCGATATGCGCGATCTGCAAACCCCGCTGGGGTACCGTCTTGATCAGCCCTTCGGCTTCGAGCCTCGGGATGAGTTCGCGGATGGCGCCAAGCGTCAGCCCCGTCAGCTCGACGAGGCGACGCTGCGAAACGAACTGGCCGGGGCGCACGTCACGTGCAAGAAGGTGGCGTGTGAAGCTCTCATACGCTTTTTCCCGCAGTGTCGGCTGCTCGTCCGTTCCGTCCATCGCCTCTCCCAGAAGCATCTCCGACCTATGCCGCTTTCGAGCGGAAAAGAGTGTCGAACGCAAGAGCGAGTTGCGCCTGCCCTTCGCCGGATATCGAAACGAGTGGTGGGCGAACCGCAAGCCAGATTTCATCCGACGTCAGGTGAGCCACCATCGCTTTCACGGCTGCGGTCACCGGAAATTTCAGCAGTTCGTCCACGAAATCCTCGATGCGGGAATCGTCCCTGCCTTCCTCTGCCATCAGCTTGACTTCGTGGGGTACGAAATTCGCCATGCCGGAGATCGCACCCTGGCCGCCAAGCCGCACGCCCTTCGCCAGATGACGTTCGTCCCCCACCAGAATGACAAGATCGCCATGCGCCTTCAACAGTGCTTCCGTGAAAGGCCAGTCGCCGGAAGAATCCTTGGCGCCCGTGACGATATTGGGAAAGGCGGTGCGCAGTCGGCCGATCAGCGATACGCTCAGCGGGACCATGGTGACCGAGGGAATGTTGTAGACGATAATGTCTCGCGCCTTGTCGCCCAGGATGGCGAAAACAGCCGAAAACCACTGGAAGACGCCGTCGTCGCTGACGTTTTTGAAGTAGGAAGGGGGAGCAAGAAGGATATTGCGGGCTCCCCGGGAAAGCGCATGCCCGGCCTGCATCGCCGCATCCTCGGCCGCGTCGACCAGTACGCCGACGATGATTTGCTTTGCTGCTATCCCATTATCAAGCATGGAAGTGAGGACACGTTCACGTTCCTGGGTTCCGATGGAAGAACCTTCACCCGTCGTCCCGAACAGCGTCACGCTCGTACATCCGGCCGCGAGGCTTCGCCGTGCCTGCTCGATCATCGCCTCGATCATGATATCGCCCTGGCTGTCGAATGGTGTGGCGAGAGCGACTGAGAGCCCGAATTTTTGTGTCAAATATGCCTCCTCCCAAATACCGGCTCAGATGTAGCAGACTAACATGTTAGATGTAAAGCGGTGATTGCACACCGTCTCGTTACGCGATTGTCGCGGCCGTGTCTTCCCTCCGGTCAACTGGCATGCCTTGCTATTGGCCCATTCGCCCGCACGAGCGCCATTAGCATCGGGCCGATCGCAAACTCGCCCCTCTCGGTCCTTCGGGTCAGATCTCTGAGATAGCCGCCGGGCGAGTTGATGTGCCCTCCCCTTTCCAGAATGCAGGCAATCACGGTGGCGGCATTTTCCGGCCCCATGCCGGAGCAGGCTTCCTCATAGGCCGAGGGACTGACGCCGAGCATCGAGCGCACGACGACCGCGGCCGACATCAGGTCTCGCCAGTTGCCGATGGTTCCGCCGGGTCCGTAGTCGAGAATACCGGGGCAGGCTTGGAGGACGAGGCCGAGCGGGAAGGATTTCAGGCTGTGCCCGGCCCCTGGATCGGCGGCGTTCCCCGCTTTTTTGCTCATCCCGCCGGAAGGCTTCGGTTGTTTCGGTCTTTGCTCGTCCGGCGGTCCGGCATTCGGCTCAAGATCGACAACTGCCCTTTCGCCCTGCTTCGTTTCGAAAGCTGGTTCAAGTTCATAGGTGGAGTTGGGATTTGAATTCTGTTTGTGCTGCCCAATCTGAGACTCATTGGCGTCTATTTTTTTTGTTTTTATCTGCCTTTCCAGCAGGTTGATGATTTCAGCCCGCAACAACCCCATCTCATCGAGCAGCGGCGCCAATTCCTCAGCGGTCGCCACGCGTGGAATCCGGGCGAGGAGCGTGCGAAACATCACCAAAATGCCTTCCCAATCACCGGGGACCTGTTCTTCGAGGGCCGTCGCAATCAGCTTGGAGATGTCGCGCCGGCAGATGGTCAACCGTTCCCTGATCGCGCGCAGCAGTTCCCGGTCGGCAACCGCCTGGGCGGCCAGGTTTTCGATTTCGACTGCACGCGCCAAAAGCGGTGCGACGCTGAACCCGAAGGCCTCGCCGACGGTCCCTGCCCTGTCGCGGCGCGCATAGCGCTTTCCATTCGGGCTGTCCTTGCGCAGGATCAGGCCGGCCTCGACCAGAACGGCAAGATGCCGCCTGAGGGTCGCTGGCGTCATGCCGCGGGCGCGCAGCGAAAGTTGCGCATTCGACGGGAAGACGATCAGGCCTCTTTCTTCGGAAATCTCGTCGTCAGGGTAAAAGGTCAAAAGCGCGTCGAGCACCGTCAGCGCCCGATCGGTGACGCCGAGCGCCGGCCGCGCTTCGCAGATCGCCCTGAACAGCTTCCATTTGCTGCGCTTCATCCCCGGCTCGATAGTCTCGGCTAGTTGCTGGCTTGCCAGCATGCCAAGCGACATCGGCCGCCGCCCAAAGGGCGTCGTCACATATCCACTCTCCATTTGCCTTCACCTTCGTTCAGGCAAAAGAAAACCATCCACCAATTTGGTGCCTAAGACGCTTGACTGTGATTCGTGGAAATGCGATTCTCGATGTGCTTAAGATCTGAGAAGGGCTTCCACGACGGCGTCGTTGGGGGCCTTTTTCTTTTGCGCGCTACGCTCCTCTGTCCTTGTTGAACTCCTGGAACAGGCCCTTCAGCCTTTCCTGGACGAATTGATCGAAACCGGGTGCGGTCTTGCCGTCGAAGACGAAGGTTGCACCGGACGCTGTCTTTTTGATCATGACAGGCACGCCACTAACTTGTGTTTTGGCCACCGCCGGCTTCGGCGCAGCCGTCTTCTTCGTTGCCAGAACGAGTGCCCGCTGAAACCGCTCGTCGCTCGATATTTTGCGCGCGTCGTCCGCGGACAACTCGACGATGATCTTCTCGACGTCGGCTTCCTCAAGCCGCTCGCCCAATTCCAACCATCGGCGGCGGCCGATATCGGGCGCGGCGCCGATGGCGTTGACGAGCGTAAGGGGGACCTGCCGGATGACGATCAGCATTCTCGACAGCGCCGCCTTGTCCACGCCGAGAGCCGCCATGATGACATCGCGGCCAAAGCTGCGTTCTTCGAGCCGCGATGCAAAGAGCGCGCGTTCGATGTAGGAGAGATTGGTTCGAGCGCTGTTTTCCTGTCCCTGGCTGACGACCAGCTGACCGTCGGTGAGATCGCGGACGACCGCGCGCACCCTGATGCCGATTTCTCGGGCGGCAGCCAGCCGTCGATGGCCGTAGGCAACCTGATAGCGTCCCCTGGTTTCGGGATGCGGGCGGACAAGGATCGGAACCTGCTGGCCATGCTCGCGGATCTGCTCGACAAGTTGCGCAAGTTCGGCCGCGTCGATCGCCAATCGATCGCTGACGAAGGAAGCATCGATCAGTCTGGGATCGAGTTCGACGATGGTCTGGCCGGCAGCGAGCTGCCGTTCCAGCTCGCTCGCCCGCTCCATCTTCTCGGTAATGTTGCCGAGCGTCTTGGTAATGCCGCCGACCGGCGCCGCACTGCGCTCCTGCGGCACGAATCCCGCAATCGGACGATTGTCGCGCGGTGCGACTGCGTCCATCCTTTCCGGGTTCGGAGCGGAAATTTCGATGAGGTTCTTGCGCGCCATCTGCTATTTCCTTCCCCAGGTCGAGCGAATATGCGCCTCGATCTCGCTGTTCACGAGGTTGAGGGACTCCAGAGCCCGATCGTAGGTTCCGCGTGTGAACTGCGAACGCTCGACCTCGTAGAGTGTCTGCTTGGTGACGCCGGCGTCGGCGACCGCCGTCGACTTCACCATGGCGTTGCGGAGCATTCGATTGCCGAAGATCGCCCGCATGAAGCCGGTCATCTGGCTTTGCGGTCCGTCGTTCGGCTCGAACCGCGTCACCAGATAGCGCATCCAGTCATAGCTGGTACGCCCTCCGGCCTTTTCGACGACCGACATCAACTCACTCGTCATCGTCAGAAACTGCGACATCGACATGACATCCAGCATCTGCGGGTGGACCGTGATCAATACAGACGTGGCCGCGCAGAGCGCCGACATCGTCAGGAACCCCAGCTGCGGCGGGCAGTCGATGACCACGACGTCATAAAGGCTTTCGATCTCCGTCAGGACCTCGCCGATGCGGGCAAAGAACATCGTCTCCGCCGTACCCGACGCCATCGCCTTCGGCGTCTCGTGTTCGAATTCCATCAGCTCGAGATTGCCCGGAATGAGATGCAGATTGGGCGTGTAGGTAGCGCGCACGATATCGGCGATGGGGCGCGGCTCCTCGTATCGGATCGCACCGTAGATCGTTTCGCCCTCTCCGACGTCGAACTCCGGCTGATGACCGAACAAGGCGGACAAGGAGGCCTGCGGATCGAGGTCGACGGCGAGCACGCGGTAGCCCCTGAGCGCCATGAATTGCGCCAGATGGGCCGCAGTGGTGGTCTTGCCCGAGCCACCCTTGAAATTCATGACGGAGATGATCTGGAGCTTTTCCCCCGGCCGGCGGGCCGGCACATATTTCGGTGTTCCGTTTCGCTCGTCGAGGACCCGGCGAATCCGGTCCATGTCCGTTGCACTGTAAAGCCGCCGTCCGTTTGCGAGCGGATCGGGCCCATGGCCGTCGGCGGCTACCTGGCGGAGATAACCTTCGCCGATGCCGATGAAGGCCGCCGCTTCCGCCGGCGAAAATGTTCTGATGGTCTTTTGCGAGAGCGGGGGAAAGATTTTTGCCTGATGCTGCTGAAGTTGATAGGATAACTCCTTCGCATCTGTTGCCAGAAGCGATGGGAGGTGCTCTTGATCGTCTTGAAGAGCAAGACTCGGCTGCATGATCTTTTTCCCAGGTAACTGCGCAATTTTGAACGAAAGCGCTTCAGTTGCGCAGTTACTATATGCCTCGATTCGTTACCAATTTACAAATGCTTAACCAAACCGTCCGTTTAGGCCCATCGAAACGGCTGACGACATGAGCCAGATTTCAAATGATTCGCGCATTGCCGACGACTCGAAGTGACTGATAACCACGGTGGCTTTCCAGCCGACCGGGGCGGTCAATCATGTCGCCGTATAAGCCCGATTTATCAATAGCTTGGGCGCTGCCTCTCTATTTCCCATGGTCCTTCAGGTAGTTGTTGCATGCCGGCCTGCAGGGGACTGCGCGCTGCCGGGAGCGGCTTGGTGATCTGAATCAGAGCATTGCCGCGCTTGTCGTCCTCCGTTTCCGGAAAGTCCTTCTGCAGCATGAAGAGATTGCCCTTGCCGACCTTCCTCCAGCCGGTAGCGGCAGGCCGCCGATTGAGGCGGGCGACGCCAACGCAGGGGAGCAGGGCACAAGGCAAAAAAGACTGAGAACGACGCCCAAGGCTAGTCTGCCCCGGCCGATCCAATGAAGCTGCGCGCTTCCCATTACCCCTCCCCGGCTTCGATGACCGCCGACGGGATTTGGAGCCGGGTGTGTGCTTTTCAACCCTGGGGTTTGATGAAGGTTCTTGAACGCTTAGCCAACGCTCCACTAAACGGATTACTCACGACGCCACGCCACACCTCCTATTAGGTGAATGGCGGGGGGCCGGCAAAAATGGGAGAACTATCAACCGGAAATTCTCCGCACTTGAAGGTTCCTACGACGCCTGGAGGTGTGCCATGAGAACCATGTGCTCCGCATTGACCCTGTGCATCGCGATTGCCCTTTGCACGGCAAATGCCAGATATGTCACCCTGCCCGGATACGCCTTCAAGACCAACCCGAAATGTCAGCGCCACGAACCGAAGACGAGGTTTGACACAAGGTGCGACTGGCCGAGATTGGGCTTCAAGGACTTTACGCCCCCGCTCGTGACCGTCCTTGGAATCTGAAGATCCTGCTCAGCTTCAGGTGGGCCGGATGGTAGATTGGGGAACGTGTTGCTATTGCGGAAAAGAGCAGCCTCGCGAATCGACGAGAGATACCTCGTTTCGACAAGCCGCACTTCACGGACCGTCCTCCAGTAAACGCTGCTGCCATGCCGTCTCGTTGACCGACGGGAGCCCTTCTAAAGCATGTCGCGCAAAAGTGTGCGGCGGTTTTGCGACAACGGCATGCGTAAAAACAAAGACTTAAAGCGCGACAAGCGAATCTGAAAGATCGCGACGCGCTTCAGGGGTAACCGCTGGCGGAAATCATCGCCCGGACAGGTGCCCGACCCGCCCGAGAGGTTCTACTCCCGAGCCAGCACGAAATCGTGCTCCACCTGCCAAAACTTGTCGGCGAATTCTAGCTCGCTAGCCCGTACTGGATCTTCTACGGGCTGAAACTTGGCAAGCAAGCTCTCCTTCACGCCGAAGACGGCGTCCGAGTGGATGTACGGGTCGTCCGGATCGAAGATGTGTGTTGTCAGCGCCTCGAAGCCGTCGGCCTTTATGATGTAATGCAGGTGAGCCGGCCTGTAGGGATGACGTCCAAGCGCGCCGAGCAGCTTGCCGACCGGCCCGTCGTCCGGGATCGGGTAATATTTGGGCTTGACCGCCCGGAACCAATAGCGGCCGTCGGCGCCCGTGCGAAAGACGCCTCGAAGGTTGAAGTCGGGTTGTATCCCCTTCTGTTGCACGTCGTAGAAGCCTTCGTCGTTGGCCTGCCAAACGTCGATGACAGCATTGGAAATCGGCCTGCCATCCGTGTCGAGTATCCGTCCTCCGATCACCATATCCTCGCCTTTCTGGTCGAGGCAGATGTTGGCGCCCATCGGCAGTTCCGGCGCGTCGGCAACGTGAAACGGACCGAGCACCGTGCTTTCAGAAGCCCCAGAGGGCTTGCGATTATTGATGGCGTCGACCAGCATCGACACGCCGAGCACGTCTGACAACAGGATAAACTCCTGTCGCCATTCATTGCACGTCTGCCCGGTACGGGTGAGAAAGAAGATTGCCTCCATCCACTCGTCCTGCGTCGGCTCAAGCTCCTTTACTGCCTCATGTAGCTTGCGTGTGACAACCTCCATCACCCGCTTCAGGCGCTCGTCCCTGGCTTTGGTGTTGCGGCTCGTGACCACCTCCACGGAATTTTCTTCGGTGAAATAGCCCTTTTCTTCGGAGCTCATAGTGCACCTCATCGAGAAAGAATTGTTTTCAAAACCCGGCGTAGCTCCGCTTCCGGATCAGCCGTCACGGCATCCGCGCGCCACGCGACATGATGGTCGGGCCGCACGAGCAACACGCCTGAATCCCGGATTTCGCGGGCCCGCGCCCAGTCACCGTTCAGATCCTGCCACGTCTGTCGCGGTCCGATCCGATGCGTGGCGATCGGCAGCCCTAGCTCCTTCGAAAGCGTCTTTGCCGCTGCAATCCAGCCGTCGCCCCCGATGCCCGTCAGCAGCGTGAAAACGCCGTGGCCCGTCAGATCAAGGCTGGACACCTTTTTTCCATCGGCGCCGAAGAGCCAGGCGTGGGGAAGCCGCGCACCCGGCCAAGTCGTCGGCTGGAAGTGCAGCTCGGGGTCCCTCTCGAAGGCGGGTTCCGGTTGCCCCTCCTTCACCACGGCGTTCGAGGCGTAGCGGTGGTTCATCTCGACGCCGTGCGCGTCGAATTCGTAGACCTTGTTCGCGATCGCGGTCCGGATTGCCGCGCGCTGCGCTTCGGACTCTGCCGTGTCATTGCAGCGCGCGTCCATGTTCTGCTGCATCTTCACCGGATCAACGGAGTCAAGCAGGCCGAGCGCCTTGAAAATAGGGCCGAATTCTTCAATCGACTTGTTGGCGCGGGCGACGATTTGCTTGGCGACTGGCGCGCGCTCGGCCTGGTAGCTGTCGAGGAGCTCAGGACCAGCTTGACCTTTCAGCACCATCGCAAGCTTCCATGAAAGATTGAACGCGTCCTGAATCGAGGTGTTGGAGCCCAGGCCGTTTGACGGCGGATGTCGATGCGTTGCGTCGCCCATGCAGAAGACGCGGCCGTTCGATATCGTCGTCGCGTACATATTGTTGACGGTCCACGTCGAGACCGACTTTATCTTCGGCTCGATGTCCTCGACGCCCACGAGCTCGCGCACCACCTTCGTGGCGAAGGCGTCGTCGACCTGCGGTGCGGGCTGGTTGATATCGTATCCCCAGACGATCAGCCACTCGTTCCACGGGCGAACCATGCGCACGAGACCCATGCCGATGCCCCCGACGTCGGCGCCTGGCTGCAATACCCAATAGAGTACGGAAGGGCGATGGGCGACGTAGCGCGACAGATCGGCCTCGAACAGGATGTTCATCGATCCGGCGATGCCCATCTTGCCTTCGAATCTCAGGCCGGCATGTTCGGCGACCTTGGAGTTCCCGCCATCCGCGCCGATCAGGAATTTGGAGTGAATGGTCAGCTCCCTGCCTGTCAGCTTATCGACGCAGGTCGTCGTGACCCCATCCGCGTCTTGAACATGACTTTTATATTCGGTCGACATTCGCGGCTGCGCGCCGCGAGAACAGGCGGTCTTGAATAGCAACGGCTCCATGTATGTCTGAGGCAGGTCGTTCATCCGGCTCGGCGACGAGAGAAGATGTTCGGCGCGGGACAGTGGGTGGTTGCCCCAGCTTTTCATGCGGCCGATCTCCTCGCCGGTCAGCGAGGTGCAAAAGACGTTCTCGCCCATCAGATCCTGCTCGGCGGCGAACATGTAAGCTTCGTCCTCGACGTCGCGGCCAAGATCGCGCAGCACCTCCATCGTGCGCTGGTTGGTGATATGTGCGCGCGGCGTGTTCGCCAGCCAGCGATAGCGGTTGATCACCAGCGGTTCGAGGCCGTGTGTCGCGAGCAACGCGGCTGCCGCCGAACCGGCCGGGCCTGTGCCAATGATCAATACGTCGGTTTTGATGTCAATGACGGAAACAGCCTGCGGCCCTCCGGCACCAGCGCGATCCCGCGGCGCACCACATCCGGTGCTCCCAGCGCACCGATCGGCTGGCCGCGATGGAGGACCATCTCCGCGCTGTTGGCAATCACACCGGCGAGGGAGCGCATCAAGGTCGATTTGCCCGCGCCGTTGGCGCCGATCACGGCGATGGTCTCGCCGACCTCGAGCCGGATATCGACCCCGAAGACGGCCTGGAAGTCGCCGTAGAAGGCCGTAAGACCTCGTGTTTCGACAAGGCTTGCCATCAGACCTCCATCCCGAGATAGATTTCGCGGACGTCGCTCGACGCCATGATCGCATCGGCTGCACCGATGCCGATCACGCGACCGAAGTTCAAGACCAGCAATCGCTCGGCGACGGCGGTCAGGGCGTGCAGCACATGCTCGATCCAGATGATCGCGACGCCGCGCTGGTGGACGCGTTTGATCGTCGCCACCAGCTGCCGACACTCTCCCTCCGTCAGTCCTCCAGCGATTTCGTCGAGAAGCAGAAGCTTGGGTTGCGTGGCGAGCGCGCGCGCAAGCTCCAATCGTTTGCGCTCAAGAAGGGAAAGGGAGCCTGCGGGGACATTCGCCTTTGCGATTAGGCCTGTCTCCACCAGGATGTCGGCACAGAGATCGACGACATGGGCTTCCGCCTGGCGCGTTCCGAAAGCGCCTGCGACCAACAGATTTTCATAGGCGGTCAGACGCTCGAAAGGCTGCGGTATCTGAAAGGTGCGTCCCATGCCCGCAAGGCAGCGCTGCATCGGGGGCGTATGGGTCACATCGCGGCCGTCGAATTGGATCGAACCACCGGCCACCTTGAGGTTGCCGTTGATGAGATTGAACAGTGTCGATTTTCCAGCACCGTTCGGTCCGATGACGCCGAGCGCCTCTCCCGGCTCCATCGAAAAGGCAACCCCTTCGGCGACGACTAGCGCGCCGAAGGACTTCGATACACTTTTAAGTTCGAGAATGGGCATCGGTCCTCCTCCGATCAGTTCCGCCCGGCTCGGGCGCCGGGCAGAGCTTTTGCCTTAGGCCAAAACTTGGAGCTTACCGCCCAGCGGCACATTGGGCGCCAGCCCGTTTTCGACGACGACGAGATCGTAGCCGCCGCCCGACTTCAGGCGCCACTGGCCGCCGACGAGAGGCGTCTTGGCAACATTCTTCTGCGCAAATAGCGGAAGCTTCTCGTTGCCCCACGCGATCGGCCCGACAAGTGTATCGAGCTTGGTCTCCCCTATGGCCTTGGCAACAGCGTCTCCGTCGCCAACCTCTCCCGCTCGTTTCATCACGTCGACGGCGATCTCGAACAACGCGTGGGCGAAGCCGATAGGTTGTGTCCATGGGCGGCCCGTCGACTTGGTGAATGCGTTGGCGACGGTGACTGCCGTCTCGCCTGTCAGTGACGATTTGAAGGGGTGGCTGGGCGTCCACCAGACTTCCGTGGAAAGGTTATGACCGGCATCGCCCAACGCTTCGACCGTCTGCGGAAAGAGCAGTGCCTTGCCGATCGAGGCGATTTTCGGTTTCAATCCCTGCTGTTTCGCCTGGTTCCAGAAGGTGGTGAGATCCGGCGGTATCATCACGCCGGTAAGGATGTCGGTACCCGCCTGCTTGAAGGCGTTGATCTGCGCGGAGAAGTCGTCCGTCAGGTTCTGGTAGCGGCCAGTGTCAGTCAGTCCGTAACCCAGTTTTTCCAGGACTGGCGGAAACCCCACCACCCTATCGCCCCACGCGTTGCCGTCGCCGTCGTTGGGGAAGAGCCCGCCGACCTTCTTATTGGTGTCGATCTGACCCCACATGCCCGTGAAGACGGCAATGATATCCTCGAGGCCCCAGAAGAAGTGGTAGGCGTAGTCAAATGGCTTCCATGATGAGGGATCGCCGGGATTGCCCTGCTGGCCGATGAACCACGGCTGCCAAGGAGCCACCGTGGAAATGCAAGGCATTTGCTCGCCTTCGCAGGTCGTCGAAACCGGGTTGGTCGTTTCCGGCGTGGAAGAAACCAGCATCAGATTGACCTGGTCGTCGACGATAAGCTCCTTTGCGACCTCGGCCGCGCGGTTAGGATTGGACTGGCTATCCTTGACCACAACCTCATAGGTCAGGCCGAGCTTCTTTGTCGTCGCCAGGAACGAATCGATGACGAATTTGTCGGCCTCGCCAAAGGCGGCAAGCGGGCCGGTTTGCGGGCTGACGTAGCCAAGCTTGATGGTCGCGTTCTGGGCGATTGCCGGAGCGGCAAGGCTGGACGTCACTATGATGGCCCCGCCGGTCGCCGTTGTTTTCAGAAAATCGCGTCTCGTGAACATGCTTCCTCCCATTGTCCCTCTCCTCCCAAAGAGCGCGCCGTCCGGCGTGCCAAGTTTCAGTCTTCCGGACGTCGTCCCTCCCAGGCGTCCTGAAGAAGCTTCCTGATCGATTGAAGGTCTATCGGCCGAGGGTTCCAGTACGGATTTTCGACAGCGATCGACGCGGCGCGGTCTAGATCGGCCTCCGTCATTCCGAAATCCTTGAGTGACATCGGCGCACCGATCTGCTTGGAAAAGTCCCAAAGACCGCCACCGATCGAGCCGCCGAATATCGCCGCTGCCTGGGAAAGCTCCGCAGCTGCCGCCCCTGCATTGAAAGCTGCGGTATGCGGCAGCATGACAGCATGTGTTTCAGCATGCGGCGTATCGAAAGAACCGCCGAGCGTGTGGCAGATCTTGTGATGCAGCGCCATCCCGACGGCACCAAGGACCGTGCCGCAAAGCCAGGCGCCGTAGAGCGCGTCGCTGCGGGCGTCCATGTCCTTCGGTGACTTCACGATCTTCGGTAAGCTAAGTTTGAACGCCCGCAGGCCTTCAAGCGCCATGAGCGTCGAGATCGGATTGCGATCGCGGGCATAGAGACCTTCCAATGCATGAGCCATTGCGTTCAGCCCGCTTGTCGCGCTCATCGCGACAGGCAACCCCAGGGTAAGAGACGGATCGTAGATCACGATCTCCGGCAAGATCTTCGCGTCGCGCATCGTCGTCTTCCGACCGCCTTCGGTTTGGCCAAGAATTGGCGTCACCTCCGACCCGGCATAGGTCGTCGGCACGACGATCTGAAAGATGTCGTTGCGATAGGCGATCGCCTTGCCAAGCCCGGTGGTCGATCCCCCACCGAGCGAGACGACGCAGTCGGCAGCCGTATCGAGCACCACCTTCATGGCAGCCTCGGTCACCTCCACGGGCGTGTGCATGACCGCGCCAGAGAAGACGCCGCAGGCCAGTTCGCCAATCCTATTGGCCAGCTCTTCTGCGTCCGCCTTCTGGTGCGGCGTCGAGAGCACAAGCGCGCGCTTGCGCCCAGCTTTGGCGATCCATCCACCGACACTGCCAATGCTGTCGTTGCCGAAAACGATCTGGGCGGGACTGCCTGCGTAGCAGAACGGCCGCGTCATCCCTGCCTCCCCGGTCTTGCGCGAACCATCACAAAGGTCAGGTCGACCGACCTGCCCCGCCGACCGTCGACCTGTGCATGTTCGAAGCGCGCGACGAGGTCCGGTCGGACACCGAAAAGGGCATCCTCCGCAAGACGTGGATCGTTTGAATCGTAGATGTGCGTCGTAATCGTTTCGAACCCCTTCGCTCTGACAACGAACTGAAGATGAGCCGGACGATGCAGCGGATAGCCGGCGCCTTTCAGCAGACGGCCTACGGGCCCGTCGTCCGGCACGCCGTAGCCGGCAGGCATCACCGAGCGATACATGACGCAGCCTTCCGCGTCGGTCCTGAACAGTCCGCGTAGATTGTGCTCTGGTTGGAGATCCGGTTGCTGGTTTTCGTAGAAGCCCTCGGCGTTGGCCTGCCACGTCACAACCTCGGCGCCTCCGATAGGAAGCCCGTCGAGATCCTGCACGCGCACGGAGACGCGTAGGCGCTCCCCCTTTCCATCGACCGAGATCGAGGCTCCGGATGAACGCTCAGGGGCGTCGTCCCGATAGAAGGGCCCGCGGATTGTATTCGGCGTCGCGCCCTTCTGTCGACGTGAGTTGATTTCTTCCACCAGCGCGGAAGCGCCGATGAGGTCCGAAAGCAGCACCCATTCCTGACGGCGCTCGTCAGAGGCGTGCCCGACTTCTGTCAGAAACTGGATGACCTTGCGCCACTCGTCCGGGCTCGGGCGGAACTCCTTGATGAGGTCATGAACATGCGTCACGGCCGCAGCGATCAGCTGGGCCAATTTGCCGTTCCGGTTCGCGCTGAAGCGTTCGGCAAAGGCTTCGGATGACGTGGCCTCGTCAAATGTGAGCGCCCTGGCACTCCCTGTCATCATCGTCTCCTCCCGATCGACATATGAGAAGCCTAGCACGATGAAAGTCGAGCGTTGATGATTTTGCAGAGGATCAGTATAACAGATTGTTATGAAGATCGACGAACGTCACCTCATACAGCTTGCGGCCGTGGTCAAAGCTGGCGGCGTCACGGAAGGGGCGGCTTTGCTGGGTCTGGCCCAGCCGGCAATGTCCCGCGCGCTCTCGATGCTGGAAAAGCGGGTGGGCGAACCTCTTTTCGTCAAAGGGCGCAGGCCACTGCAGGCGACGCCGTTCGGGCTGTCGCTGGCGGAGCACGGCCTGGTCATGCTAGCCGCGTCTCGAAAAGCCTCCGACCTCGTCGACAGTTTCCGAATGGGGAGGAGCGGCGTCGTCCGCGTCGGTGGCACGCCCTTTTTCATGGACGCTCTGATCGCGCAGTTCTGCGCTGAGTTCCAGCAGACACATCCCGACGTGCGGGTCGAACAGAGCTATGGCTATCTTCCCGATCTCCGCGCAGCCCTCAAGGCCGACCAGATCGACCTGGCCGTCTGCCCGATCGACATCCTCGAAGAAGGCTCCGCCCTAGAGTTCCAGCCGATACTGCCAGGTCGGAATGTCATCGCCTGCCGCTCGACGCACCCCCTCCTCCTGAAACGGCGCCCGCGACCGGGCGAGCTTCTCGACTACCCCTGGGTGGCGCCCCCGCCAGGCAGTCCCCTGCTCGCCGATCTTCGGGCGCTTCTTCTGTCCTTCGGAGCGACCGAAATTAAGATACGCTACTCCGGCGGCTCGCTTATGGGCGTCATCAACTACCTCAAAGCGGCCGACGCCTTGACCATTATGCCGCACAGCGTCGTCTTCGCGTTGAGAAAGGAGAAGGCGATCACCGCTCTTCCTGTCAACATTCCGCATCCTGAACGAGCTCTTGCCATCCTGACGCGAACCGATGCTCCTCGCGCTCCAGCGGTCGATCACTTCGCTGAGTTTGTCAGGTCCGGCTTCGAGAGCTTGCGCCACCTGATCAAGCGTCACGAGGAAGCCGTCGTCTGGGGTAACTAGCAGGCGACAGCCTGCGATGAAGACGCGCTTCGCTAACGACCCGAAATATGGGATGTACGGGTCGCTACGCGGCACTTCACATTCTCGAACGTTCGCACCGCCGTCCGCAGCACCATGGTGCTGGTAGCATAGCTGGCGCTTTTCCCTCGACGAACACTTAGTCCGGCTCGTCGAGGGAGATTTGTTCGCCTAGAAGCAACGTGGTCCTTCGGGTTTGTTTCCGACGATCGTGTCGATCCGGTCCAGAACGTCAGACGTCATCTTTTCTCGGTGTGAGAGGGCGGCGAGATTGTCCTGCAACTGGCTGGCGCGCGAGGCTCCAAGAATGACGGTCGAGACGTTGCGATTGGCAAGGCACCACAAGAGGGCGAGATGCGTGATCGACATGCCGATCTCGTCGGCGAGCTTTGCGAGCTCGCCAACTTGCCTGAGCTGGACCCGGCCGGCATCGCTGGACCACTTTTCCTTGAGCCATTCGTAGCCCGGCAGGT
>NZ_JAAXDD010000023.1:0-66984 GCF_019798305.1 Rhizobium leguminosarum | reverse complement strand
TTTGCGGCGGAGGTCGACAGCAGCAACGGCAGAATGATGAGATTCGGAACGGATAGGCAACATGCAATTGGCATCGGCGACGTTATCGCCCGCTGATTGATCGTGTCATCCACCGGATATCCACAGCTTATCCACAGGCACGGCGACGATGATCGCAGCAACTTCAATGACATTCGCCTCTCGACAAAACACTCCTCACAAATGCTTATGTGACTGTCGAATGACACCGCATCTTTGTTTGTCTGCTTGGATATAAACCGTGGCCTGGCTCAGATAGGCTCATCTCTCCTCCCGACCGTGGCGGCGGACGCCAGGAGGAGTGGGCGGTGGGCAACATGAGGGCCTACCGCCTTCTTTTTATCGCGCCCCTGGAAGAACGCTCAGGCGGTGCGGGAACTCCTGTAGACCGAGACGCCAAGTTCCCTGATCTTCTTGCGCAAGGTGTTGCGGTTGAGACCGAGAAGATCGGCCGCCTTGATCTGGTTGCCGCGTGTCGCCGTCAGGGCGGCGAGGATCAGCGGATATTCCATTTCGGTCAGCACGCGGTCATAGAGGCCGGGCGGCGGCAGATTGTCGCCGAAGCCTGCGAAATAGCTGCGCATGTTCTCTTCGACGGCTTGCGCGATCGTCATCGAACCGCTGCGCATCGGCCCCTTGTCGATCGGGCTGTCGGGCACGTCGGAACGCAGTTCCGCGTCGATGATCTCGCGGGTGATCACATCCTGCGGATAGAGCGCCATCAGGCGGCGGATGAGGTTTTCCAGCTCGCGGACGTTGCCCGGCCAGGCATAGGCCTTCATCAGTTCGAGCGCTTCCTGATCGAAACGCTTGGAGCCAAGACCTTCCTTTTCGGCCTGCTGGATGAAATGGCGCACCAGATCGGGAATGTCCTCGGCGCGATCGCGCAGCGGCGGCAGGCGCAGCGGCACGACATTGAGGCGGTAATAGAGATCTTCGCGGAAGAGGCCCTGGTTGATCGCCTGCTTCAGGTCCTTGTTGGTGGCGGCAACGATGCGCACGTCGGTGCGGATCGGCGTGCGGCCGCCGACGGTGGTGTATTCGCCCTGCTGCAGGACGCGTAAGAGCCGCGTCTGGGCGTCCATCGGCATGTCGCCGATCTCGTCGAGGAAGAGCGTGCCGCCTTCGGCCTGCTCGAAGCGGCCGGTCGAGCGGGTCTGCGCGCCGGTGAAGGCACCCTTCTCATGGCCAAAGAGTTCGGATTCGATCAGGTCGCGCGGGATCGCCGCCATGTTGATTGCGACGAACGGGCCGTTGCGGCGCTTGCCGTAATCATGCAGCGCGCGGGCGACGAGTTCCTTGCCGGTGCCGGATTCGCCGGTGATCATCAGTGTCAGGTCCGTCTGCATCAGCCGGGCGAGCACGCGGTAGATTTCCTGCATCGCCGCCGACCGGCCGACGAGCGGCATGCCGTCCTGCATGTCGTCTTCGAGCTTGGCGGGCTTGCGCTTCGGCTCGGCCAGCGCTCGGCCGATGATGCCGATCAGCTCGGTGAGGTCGAAGGGCTTCGGCAGATAATCGTAAGCGCCTTTCTCCGAGGCCTTGATGGCGGTCATGAAGGTGTTCTGGGCGCTCATGACGAGGACCGGCAGGTCGGGCCGCGCCTTCTTGATGCGCGGCAGCAGATCGAAGGCGTTCTCGTCGGGCATCACCACATCGGTGACGACCAGATCGCCCTCGCCTGCCGAAATCCAGCGCCAGAGGGTAGCGGCGTTGGAGGTGATGCGGACGTCATAACCGGCGCGGCTCAAAGCCTGGTTGAGCACGGTCCGGATGGCCGCATCATCATCTGCAACGAGGATCGTGGCTGTCATCGAGAAGGTCCTGTCGAGCTTGCTATAGAGGCGTCTTCAAGCGAGGCGTCCTTCGACGCCGGCATGAGAACGCGGAATGTCGTGCGGCTGTTCTGGCTGTCGCATTCGATGATGCCGCCGTGATCGCCGATGATCTTGGCGACCAGCGCCAGGCCGAGGCCACTGCCGTTCGGCTTGGTGGTGATGAAGGGATCGAAGAGATGCGGCAACAGATCGAGGGGAACGCCGGGGCCGTTGTCGTGGACGCAGAATTCCAGCGGCAGCGAGATCTTTTCGCGCGTGCCGGCGACCGAAAGACGGATGCCCGGGCGATAGGCCGTGGTCAGCATGATTTCGCCGTCCGGCCGATCGCCGACCGCTTCGGCGGCGTTCTTCACCAGATTGAGGAAGACCTGGACGAGCTGGTCGCGATTGGCATAGACGGCCGGCAGCGACGGATCGTAACTCTCGGTGACGCGGATGTTGCGGGCAAAACCCGCCTTGGCGACGGCCTTCACATGATCGAGCACCGAATGGATATTGACCGGCATGCGGTCGACAGGGCGTTCGTCGGAAAAGACTTCCATACGATCGACCAGCGAGACGATGCGATCGGTCTCGTCGCAGATCAGCCGGGTCAGCGCACGGTCCTCATCGACCGCGGACTGTTCGAGCAGCTGGGCAGCACCCCGTATGCCCGAGAGCGGATTCTTGATCTCATGCGCCAGCATCGAGGCAAGGCCGGTCACCGAGCGGGCGGCGGCGCGATGCGTCAGCTGCCGGTCGATCTTGTCGGCCATCGAGCGTTCCTGAAAAACGATGACGACGGCGCCGGGCTCGCTGAGCACCGGGGCGACGTAGAGATCGACGAGCTTGTCCTGGCCAAGGCGGGGCGAACTCAGGTCGACGCGATATTCGTTGACCGGCGCCTTGCGCTCGCGCACCTGGTCGATCAGGGCAAGCAGCGGGCTGCCGAAGGGAATGAAGGTCGAGATGCGGTAACGCGCCAGATGCGAGGCGCTGGCGCCGAAGAAGGCCTCCGCCTCCCAATTGGCGAAAACGACGAAGCCGGATTCGTCGACCATGACGACGGGGTTCTGGATAGCGTTCAGCACGGCCATGGCGACGGTCCCGCCGGCATGATCGGACGGAGATGTCATATCCTTCGTCATGCCGCCTCCCGGCTGTCGACGATATTCACAGCCAGCGCATCGTAAAGGCGCGCGGCCACCTCGCGCGGATCGCGCGAGGTCATGATCTCCGCCTTTTCAGCGCCTGACAGAGCCGGGGCGAAACGCTGGAGATACCAGCCAAGGTGCTTGCGGGCGTGGCGGATCGCCACCGCTTCGCCGTAGAAATCCAGCATCATCCGGTAATGCTCGACGGCGATCTCGGCGATCTCCGGGGATTGCGGTGCGGGCGCACCTGCTATGACGCCGGCATGCCACGGCCTGCCCTGGCAGCCCCTGCCGATCATCACGGCATCGGCGCCGGAGCGGCGCAATATCTCCTGCGCGTCAGCTGCGGTTTCGACATCGCCGTTGGCGACCAACGGAATGGCGACCGCTTCGCGGACGGCGCGGATCGCATCCCAATCGGCGCGGCCTTCATAGAATTGCATGCGGGTGCGCCCATGAATGGTCACCAGCTGGATGCCGGCGGCCTCGGCGCGGCGGGCGATATCAGGCGCGTTGATCGAATTCTCATCCCAACCGAGGCGCATCTTCAGCGTCACCGGAATGTCGACGGCTTTGACCGTCGCCTCGATGAGGCCGAGCGCGTGATCGGGGTCGCGCATCAGCGCCGAGCCGGAATAACCGCCGATCACTTTCTTTGCCGGGCAACCCATGTTGATGTCGATGATATCGGCGCCGTGATCGGCGGCGATCTTGGCGGCCTCCGCCATCCAGTGCGCCTCGCGCCCGGCAAGCTGCACCATATGCGGCCTGAAGCCCGCAGCGCTGAGCCGCGACCAGGATTCGGCCGTATCGTTGACCAGTTCGCGGCTCGCCACCATCTCGGTGACGACGAGGCCGGCGCCGAAGCGCCAGGCAAGCTCGCGGAAGGGCATATCGGTGACGCCGGACATCGGCGCCAGTACAACGCGGTTCCGCACGGACACGGGTCCGATTTGGAAAGGCGCTGCGAGGTCCTTGGAAATCAAATGATTATCTTTCGGGCACACAATAGAACTGCATTATTTTTAGCCACTATTCCCTGACTTGCCAAGGGGGCTGGGACCGGAATTGATATTTTTCGGGCAGATGCTGGAAAAGGCCAAAGCAAGACGTTAGAGCACTCGGGTCAATTCCGCATAATTTAGGGGATTTATGCTGCAAATGCCTTCTAAGCAACCGATATCGGCTGGAATTGTCATCGTTGCCGCCGGCCGCGGCGAGCGCGCAGGATCATCCAAGGAAGGCCCCAAGCAGTATCGCATGATCGGCGGCAAGCCGGTTATCGTGCATACGCTTGAAAACTTCATGACATGGGAAGCGGCAACTGAGATCGTCGTCGTCATTCATCCTGATGACGAAGCGCTGTTTGCGAGAGCCTTCCGCCACATCATCTCGGCAACGCCGATCGAAACGGTGCATGGGGGTGCGACCAGGCAGCAATCCGTGCTTGCGGGCCTCAGATACCTCAAGGACAAGCAAATCAGCCATGTGCTGATCCATGATGCCGTGCGGCCGTTCTTCGATCATGTGCTTCTGGATCGCATCGCCGAGAGCCTTGAAGCCGGCGCACAGGCAGTGCTGCCGGCGATCCCGGTCACCGATACGCTGAAACGCGCCGACAGCGCGGGAACCGTGCTGACAACGGTTTCACGCGAGCATCTTTACGCTGCGCAGACGCCGCAATCCTTCGCCTTCGAAACGATCCTCGAGGCGCATGAAAAGGCGGCGGCGAGCGGACGAAGCGACTTTACCGACGACGCTTCGATCGCCGAATGGCTGGGCATTCCGGTGACGATCGTCGAGGGCATGGCCGACAACGTCAAGCTGACAGTCAAGAACGATATCGCCATGGCCGACGACAAGCTGTCGACTTCGCTGCTTCCAGACGTGCGCACCGGCAACGGCTACGATGTGCACCAGCTCGTCGCCGGCGATGGCGTGACACTCTGCGGTGTGTTCATTCCGCATGACCAGAAGCTGAAAGGTCACTCCGATGCAGACGTTGCGCTGCATGCGCTGACGGACGCGCTGCTCGCCACCTGCGGCGCCGGCGATATCGGCGATCATTTCCCACCATCCGACCCGCAATGGAAGGGAGCGGCATCGCGGATCTTCATCGAACATGCCGCCCGGATCGTGCGCGAGCGCGGCGGCACGATCATGAATGCCGACGTCTCGCTGATCGCCGAGGCGCCGAAGGTCGGCCCGCATCGCGACGCCATGCGGGCGAAACTGTCGGATTATCTCGGCATCGATATCGAGCGTTGCTCGGTCAAGGCGACGACCAATGAGACGATCGGCTTCGTCGGCCGGCGTGAAGGCATCGCGGCGATCGCCACGGCGACCGTCGTCTATCGCGGGAGGAAATAATGAGCCTTTTTCCCGACGATATCCTTTCAGTGGCGGAGGCGATCATCCGTGACTTCACGGCTGCGGGGCTGATGATCTCGACCGCCGAATCCTGCACCGGCGGACTGATCGCCGGGGCGCTGACGGAGATTTCGGGTTCGTCGGCCGTCGTCGACCGCGGCTTCGTCACCTATACGAATAGCGCAAAGATGGAGATGCTCGGCGTGCAGGCGGAAACGCTGCTGCACTTTGGGGCAGTCTCCGAAGAAACGGCGCGGCAGATGGTGCATGGCGCCCTCTTCCGCTCACGCGCCGACATCGCCGTTGCCGTCACCGGCATCGCCGGTCCCGGCGGCGGATCGGCGGAAAAGCCGGTCGGCCTCGTGCATCTCGCCGCCAAATCGCGCGCCGGCGCGCTCATCCATCGGAAAATGCTCTATGGCGATATCGGCCGCAGCGAGGTTCGACTGGCAACGATCAGGACGGCGCTGGAAATGGTGCGCTCGCTCCATGCGGCCTGAAGAGGGTTCGCTTATCGAGCCGGCGTGTAGATCCTGTTTGCCCTGGTCTCGAAGGCTTCGGTGAACATGCGGAAGGCGCGGTCGAACATCGAGCCCATCAACGCGCCCAGGATGCGGCTCTTGAACTCGTAGTCGATGAAGAAGTTTACGGTGCAGCCGCCAGATGGCGTCTCGGCAAAGTGCCAGCGATTGTCGAGATATTTGAAGGGACCATCGATATATTTGACCTCGATGACGTGTTCGGCCCGGTTCAGCAGCACCTGCGTCGTGAAGGTCTCGCGGATCGCCTTGTAGCCGACCGTCATGTCGGCGACGAGCAGGATCTTGCCGTCGCGCTCCTTGCGGCTCCTGATGGCGAGCGCTTCGCAGAGCGGCAGGAATTCCGGATAGCGCTCGACATGGGCGACGAGATCGAACATCTGCTCGGGCGTGTGCGGGACGGGACGGTGCGTTTCGAATTGCGGCATAAGCGGCAATTAATCGGGCCGGCCGAGAAGATCAAGAAGCTCGCGCATCTGGCGGCGGGATTTTTAGAGCCTTTCCTGGTTAGATTGAAGCATTCTGCCGGAGCAGGTTTTCGTCAGGGCAGAGGCGATTGGCGAAGGGCATACCCCTTGGTACGTCCGAGCCGATCGCCTTTGATCCTGGCGCAAAGATGCCCGGCCCACTGGCCGCACTGCTTCGCCATGCGAAGCAAGAGGTGCGTCCGGCGATTCTAAAGTCTTGCAGATTTGCCAGGCAAATCTGCGGGAGGGTTGGCTGAAACGGGCCGGCTGATCGACCGGCCGGCTTGGCCGTAGAGCTTGGCTACGACGCGCGCCGGCCGGTTGACCATCCGACCCCGTTTGAGCCAACAGAATGCTGCAATCTGGCCAGGAAAGGCTCTAACTGAAGAACCGGTACTTCGGGGCCATGTGCGGCGATGCCCGCGACGAGTCGCGGCGCGAATTTTTCCTCGAAGGTCCAGATGAAGCGGAGGAACTCCCAATCGATCTTCTCGATACAGCCCGGCGCCATTTCCGGGCGAGTGCGGCCGATCCATTTCGCCCACCGGCTGATTGCGCCCCAGATGCAAACAAGCCGTGGCATGCGGACCCAGACGACGAAATCGGTGCGCGGCAACCGAATGTCCAAGGAGGACGGGTTCGTGCCGTCCATAATCCAACCAATGACGAGGATGCGGCGGGCTGTACGGATATGCTTTGCCGCCTGTTTAAGATCGGTGATCTGCTGACGCGGCGGCAAGTCTACTCTCTGATCCATCAGGCAACTCCCTGCAACCCGTGCGCATCGCCGGCATGCTCTCAAGCGCGAAGATCGGCGAACCGGCTAGCTGCTTTGCGCGATCTTATGACGATGGTGGAATTTGCAAGGCCGAACTCATGCAATGCGGCCTCGATCTTCGGGGCGGCACGCCTTTCGAAATTCCAGATATAGCCGACCATGTCGGACGTCAGCCGCTCCGGGCAGCCTTCGGGCATTTCAGGGCGGCTACGACCGAAATACCGAATCGCGCGCGAGATCGCTCCCAACAGGCAGACCGTTTTTGGAAGCCTGAGCCAGGTCACCAGATCCGCCCTCGGAAGACGCAGACGAAACGAGCCGAGGCCAGTTCCATCCATGATCCACCTCTCCTGCGCCACGACCTCCAATATCAGCCGATCGATGTCGCTGCGATCTCGCTTCCTCCAGCCGGGAAGCCAATAGAAATCGCGATCCATCGAGATATAGGGAAGATCGAGCGAGGTCGACAGCGCCCGTGCAAGCACGCTCTTTCCACCACCGGGGCAGCCAATCACCAGAATGCGTTTGGCATGCCGGAGCATTGCTCCGTCGACGGGCATGGCCGCATCTCCCATGAAAAACCGCTCCGAAAATCCCCGCGGCGCGGACTGCTGATAAAATCGGCCATTCCTCTTTCGTCATGCTCGGGCTTGTCCCGAGCATCTGCAACCGGCGCAGCAGATCCTCGGCACAAGGCCGAGGATGACGTCGAGTAAAGATCGAGGTTTGTCAACAAACTGAACCGCGGCGAAAATCGCCGCGGTTCGATCAAAAAGCAAGGCCGGATCTTACTCGGCGGCGATCAGCAGCTTCTTCTCGCGCGCCGCCCGCAACCGGGCGAAGTCGTCACCGGCATGGTGGGAGGAGCGGGTCAGGGGGCTGGAGGCGACCATCAGGAAGCCCTTGCTGTAGGCGACTGTCTCGTAGGACTTGAACTCGTCGGGGGTGACGAAGCTTTCGACCTTGTGATGCTTGCGGGTCGGCTGCAGATACTGGCCGATGGTCAGGAAGTCGACATCGGCTGTGCGCAGATCGTCCATCAGCTGGAGGACTTCGTTTCGCTCTTCGCCGAGACCGACCATGATGCCCGATTTGGTGAACATCGTCGGATCCAGTTCCTTCACCCGCTGTAGCAGGCGGACGGAATGGAAGTAGCGGGCGCCGGGGCGAACGGTCAGATAGTTGCCGGGCACCGTTTCCATATTGTGGTTGAAGACGTCGGGCTTGGCGGCGACGACGCGTTCCAGCGCCCCCGGCTTCTTCAGGAAATCGGGCGTCAGGATCTCGATCGTCGTCATCGGTGAGGCCGCACGGATTGCCCAGATCACCTTTTCGAAGTGTTCGGCGCCGCCGTCCTCCAGGTCGTCACGGTCGACCGAGGTGATGACGACGTGGGATAGGCCCATCTCCTTGACCGCCTTGGCGACGTTCTCGGGCTCGGCCATGTCGAGCGCGTTCGGCTTGCCGGTGGCGACATTGCAGAAGGCGCAGGCGCGGGTACAGATCTCGCCCATGATCATGAAGGTCGCGTGCTTCTTGTCCCAGCACTCGCCGATATTCGGGCAGCCGGCCTCCTCGCAGACGGTGACGAGCTTGTGCTCCTTCACGATCGCGCGCGTCTCGGCATAACCCTTGGAGGTCGGCGCCTTGACGCGAATCCAGTCCGGCTTGCGCATGACTTCCGTGTCCGGCCGATGCGCCTTCTCCGGATGCCGCACGCGCTTGGCGTCGGGATTGATCGTATCGAGGATGGTCACCATTGCAGTTTCAGCTTTCTACCGCCCCTATGCGGCAAATCTCATTCGGATCTAGCGCCGCACTAGCCGCGCAAGGAATATCAACAAGCAGGCGCCGAGGAAACCCGTCACGAAATAGCCGAGCCGCCCGCCGACCACCTCGAGATGAAACTGCGCGAGGATGGCGCTTGCGACGACCGAGCCGACAATGCCGAGCACGATATTCAGGAAAATCCCGTATCGCGCTTCCATCAGCTTGCCGGCGAGCCAGCCCGCAAGCCCGCCGATGATGATTGCCGAAATCCAGCCGACGCTTTCCATGCCTTCCCCTACCCTCAAGTTGGCCCTCAGTTACGCCTCAAGCGACCGCTCTCGCGATCAGAACCACGATGATGGCGCCGACGGTGGCGTGGATGATCTGCACCACCAGCGCGTTTTCAATGCCCAGCGAAATGCCGAGCGTGCTGAACAGATAGCCGCCGACGAAGGCGCCGATGATGCCGCTCAGCAGGCATCTTATCAGCCCGCCGCCACCGACGACCAGGCTTGCAAGGAAGCCTGCAACCAGGCCGATCAGCAAGAACACCAGCAACGCCTGCGTCTCCATAGACATGATGATTTCCTTTCGTTTTTTCCACCCCGCGGAGTGGCTTTCCACTCCGGACATAGAGGGCGGCATTGGAAAGTATCAAGCGTTCAGGACGCGGCCGTAGGCATCGAGCACCGCTTCCTTCATCGTTTCGGACACAGTCGGATGCGGGAAGATCGTGTGCATCAGCTCTTCCTCGGTCGTTTCGAGATTCATCGCGACGACGAAGCCCTGGATGAGTTCGGTGACTTCGGCGCCGACCATATGGGCGCCGAGCAGCTCGCCGGTCTTCTTGTCAAAGATCACCTTCACCATGCCCTGGTCTTCGCCGAGTGCGATCGCCTTGCCGTTCGCCGCGAAGGAGAAGCGGCCGACGCGGATGTCGCGGCCCTGCTCCTTGGCTTTGGCTTCGGTGATGCCGACGGAGGCGACCTGCGGATTGCAATAGGTGCAGCCCGGGACCTTGCCCTTGTCTGTCGGATGGACATTCGGCAGGCCGGCGATCTTTTCGACGCAGACGACGCCCTCATGTTCTGCCTTGTGCGCCAGCATCGGCGGGCCGGCGACATCGCCGATCGCATAGATGCCCGCGACATTGGTCTTGCCGTAGCCGTCGATGACGACGCAGCCGCGGTCGGTTTTGACGCCGAGCGCCTCGAGGCCGAGGTTTTCGATATTGCCCTGAACGCCGATGGCCGAAATCAGCCGGTCGGCGGTGATCTGCTGCACCTTGCCATCGGCCGTCTCGACGTGAGCGGTGACGCTGTTCGTGGCCTTGTCGACCTTGGTGACCTTGGCGCTGGTGAAGATCTTGAGGCCGCGCTTTTCAAGCTGCTTGCGGGCGATCGCCGTGATCTCGGCATCCTCGACCGGCATGATGGTCGGCATGACTTCGACGACCGTCACGTCAACGCCCATCGAGCGATAGAAGCTGGCGAATTCGATGCCGATCGCGCCCGAGCCCATGACGATCAGCGACTTCGGCAGAACATCCGGCTTCAGTGCCTCGAAATAGGTCCAGATCAGCTTGCCATCCGGCTCGATGCCGGGCAGCGCGCGCGGACGGGCGCCGGTGGCGATGATGATATGCTTGGCGGTATAGGTGCCCTCGCCGCTCTTGACATTCTTCGGCAGCGGATGCTGCGGCTCGACGACGGGCTTCGACGACTTGCCGACGACGACCTCACCGGGCTGAGCTCCAGCCGAAGCCTTGGTGATCTTCGCTTCGCCCCAGATGATGTCGATCTTGTTCTTCTTCATCAGGAAGCCGACGCCGGCATTCAGACGGGCGGAAACGGCGCGCGAGCGGCCGACGACGGCCTTGGCATCCGGCTTGACCGTGCCTTCGAGAACGATGCCGTAATCCTTGAAGTGATTGGCGTGGTCGAGCACCTCGGCCGAGCGCAGCAGCGCCTTTGTGGGTATGCAGCCCCAGTTCAGGCAGATGCCGCCCATATGCTCGCGCTCGACGATCGCGGTCTTGAGGCCGAGCTGGCTGGCGCGGATGGCAGCGACATAGCCGCCGGGACCCGAGCCGATGATGATGACGTCGTAGGATTCAGCCATGTGTTTCCTGCCTTTGTTACGCTGCGCTGCGGGTCATGAGCACCCACGCATGTGTCTTGCTGTTTTCGAAGAGCGGCACGGCATCGGCGCGCGCAGCCTCCAGGAATCCGTTTCTTCCATAAAGCGACAAAGCCGCTTCGTTATCACTTGCGGTAATGAGACTGACCGGTCGGCGATCGGCCCTTTCGATCTGATCGTCCAGCAGCCTGCGTCCGATGCCGATGCCACGCAGATGGCGATAGACGCCGAGACTGCCGATGAACCAGCCTCCGACCACCGTCTTCTGCAAGGCGAGCACCGGTGCGGTCGCCGGAATGGTGGCCTCGATATCACCTATCCCCTCATTCAGCGCATGGCCGATCGCCACACCCGCGACCTCGCCATAGGCCTCGGCAATGACGGCATCCCGCCAGCCGCCGACAGCTTCCTCCTCGCCCATCTTCAGCCGGCCCAGCTCCAGCGGCGTGTCGCTCACGCCGTTTTCCACACCGGCGAACCAAAGCCAGGAGGCAAAACCGCGCGATGCGATATCCGCCAGAATCGCCAGCTCCGAGGCATCCCGCCGTGAGGCCTGCCGGAGGGCGATGAAGGAGGTCATGCTCAGATCCCCAGCATCATCCGCACGATCGATTCCAAGCCGCGTCCAAGCGCACGCGTATTCTCCGCATCGAGGTGAATGCCATCGATCGGTGTGGTCTTGGCGACGGAATTGCCGTCGAAGAAGCCGCAACCGAGTTCGTCGGCAAGATCACGATAAAGCGTTGCAAGTTTTGCCGATTCCTCGATGCCGCCGGGAAACGACGCGGCGAAGGGCACATTGCCCGTCGCGCGGATCGCCGGCGGCGCCACGATCAGAATCTCCGGCCCATCGAATTCGAAGGGCCAGGCATGATTGCGGATCAGCCGCACGAGCCGGCTGATGCCCTGGCATGCGGCAAAGGCCGAGCCTGCCACGACCGGCTTCATGTCATTGGTGCCGAGCAGAAGGATGACGAGGTCGAGCGGCGCATGCGTCTGCAAGATCGTCGGCAGGATGCGCGCACCGTTGCGGTCGCAATCGGCGAGATGGTCGTCGAAAGCGGTTGTGCGACCGTTCAAGCCTTCGGCGATGATACGCGCGTCACCGCCGAGCGCTGCCTGAAGCACGCTCGGCCAGCGATTCTTGTAATCATGACGGCCGATCGTCTCGGCGTCATAACCCCAGGTCAGCGAGTCACCATAGCAAAGAACGGTCTTGGTCATTTCCGCCTCGTGCCGCTATCAGACAAGCATGCCCATCGGGTTCTCGATGTAGCTCTTGAAGGCCTGGAGCAGTTCAGCGCCGAGCGCGCCATCGACGCAGCGATGGTCGGTCGAGAGCGTGACCGACATCACGGTGGCAATCGCCATTTCGCCCTTCTTGACGACAACCCGCTGTTCCCCAGCGCCGACCGCGAGGATCGTCGCATGCGGCGGGTTGACGACGGCTGCGAAGTTCTTCACGCCCATCATGCCCATGTTCGAGACCGAGCTGGTGCCGCCCTGATATTCCTCGGGCTTCAGCTTGCGGTCCTTGGCCCGCTTGCCGAGATCGCGCATCTCGTTGGAGATCGTCGACAGGGTCTTTTCCTCGGCCTTGCGGATGATCGGGGTGATCAGGCCGCCGGGGATCGAGACGGCGACGCCGACATCGGCGTGCTTGTGCTTGACCATGTTGCTGTCGGTCCAGGAGACATTGGCATCCGGAACGTCGCGCAGCGCCAGCGCCATGGCCTTGATGACCATGTCGTTGACCGAGAGCTTGTAGGCCGGAGCGTTGTCCTTGCGCGGAGCCGCATCGTTCAGCTGGGCGCGCAGCGCCAGCAACGCATCGAGCTCGCAATCGAGGCTGACGTAGAAATGCGGGATCGTCTGCTTGGATTCGACCAGGCGCCTGGCGATCGTCTTGCGCATGCCGTCATGCGGCACGAGCTCGTAGGAGCCAGGTTCGAAGAGCTTGAGCACGGCCTCTTCGGACGCGCCCTTCGGTGCAGCGGCGGCCGGAGCCGGCGCGGCGGCCGCGGATACAGGCGCAGCAGCAGCCTTGGCGCCACCGCCGGCAACGGCGGCTTCGATGTCGCTCTTGACGACGCGGCCGTGCGGGCCGGAGCCCGCGACTGCCGAAAGGTCGATACCGGCTTCCTTGGCCAGCCTGCGGGCGAGCGGCGAAGAGAAGGTGCGGTTGCCATCAGATGAAACCGAGGCGGGTGCGGCGGAGGTTACAGGTGCCCCAGCCGGAGTAGGCTGGGCCGGAGCCGGTGCAGCCTCGGCCTTCGGCGCGACTGCACCGTCAGCCTTCGGTGCCGGTGCGGCGGAACCCGCACTGCTTGCGGCACCAGAGACATCCTCGCCATCGGCGGCGAGAACCGCGATCAGCGCATTGACCTTGACGCCTTCGGTGCCGGCGGCAACGACGAGCTTGGCGACCGTGCCTTCATCGACGGCTTCGACTTCCATCGTCGCCTTGTCGGTTTCGATCTCGGCGATCACATCGCCAGACTTGACCTTGTCGCCTTCCTTGACCAGCCATTTGGAAAGATTGCCTTCCTCCATGGTCGGAGAGAGGGCGGGCATCGTGATATTGATCGGCATCGAAACACCCTCCCCTTATTTGTAGCAAACAGCCTTCACCGCATCGACCACTTCGCCGACGTTCGGAAGGGCGAGTTTTTCGAGATTGGCGGCGTAAGGCATCGGAACGTCCTTGCCTGCGATCGTCAGGATCGGCGCATCGAGATAGTCGAAGGCCTGCTGCATGACGCGGGTGGCGATTTCGGTGCCGACGGAGGACTGCGGATAACCTTCCTCGACAGTGACGAGACGCCCGGTCTTCTTCACCGATTCGATCACGGTCGGCAGGTCCATCGGGCGGATTGTGCGAAGGTCGATCAGTTCGACGTCGATGCCGATCTTCTCGAGTTCGGCGACAGCCTTGGTGGCATAGCTCATGCCGATGCCGAAGGAGACGACCGTGACGTCCTTGCCCGGGCGATGGATGCGGGCCTTGCCGATCGGCAGCACGAAATTATCGAGCTTCGGCACGTCGAAGTGTTGGCCGTAGAGAATTTCATTTTCGAGGAAGATGACCGGGTTCGGATCGCGGATCGCAGCCTTCAGCAGGCCCTTGGCGTCGGATGCCGTATAGGGCATGACAACCTTCAGGCCGGGGATGGCGCTATACCAGGCAGCATAATCCTGGCTGTGCTGGGCGCCGACGCGAGCGGCTGCACCGTTCGGGCCGCGGAAGACGATCGGAGCGCCCATCTGGCCGCCGGACATATAAAGCGTCTTGGCGGCGGAGTTGATGATCTGGTCGATCGCCTGCATGGCGAAGTTGAAGGTCATGAACTCGACGATCGGCCGAAGGCCGGCCATGGCTGCACCGACGCCGACGCCGGCAAAGCCATGCTCGGTGATCGGCGTATCGACGACGCGGCGGGGGCCGAACTCCTGCAACAGGCCTTGCGTGACCTTGTAGGCGCCCTGGTATTCGGCGACTTCTTCGCCCATGACGAAGACGTTTTCGTCGGCGCGCATTTCCTCGGCCATCGCGTCGCGCAGCGCTTCGCGCACGGTCGTCGACACCATTTCGGTGCCGGCAGGGATTTCCGGATCGTTCTGCACCTGGGCCTTCGGCTCGGCCGGAACGGGTGCTAATGCCGGAGTTGCGGCAGCCGGCTTTTCCTCCTGCGCGGCCTGCGGTGCAGCAGCAGGAGCTGCTGCCGCAGCAGACGCAGTCATGTCGGATGCGGATTCACCGTCCTGCAGGAGAACGGCGATCTTGGCGTTCACCTTGACGCCTTCGGTTCCGGCAGGAACCAGAAGCTTGCCGATGACGCCTTCGTCGACGGCTTCGACTTCCATCGTCGCCTTGTCGGTTTCGATTTCGGCGATCACGTCGCCTGAGGTGACCTTGTCACCTTCCTGCTTCAGCCATTTGGACAGTGTGCCTTCTTCCATGGTCGGGGAGAGGGCGGGCATGAGGATATCGATAGGCATGGGTTCCCTCCCCGATTAGAGCAGAATGTCGGTATAGAGCTCGGATACATCCGGCTCCGGATCGGCCTGGGCGAAGTCGGCGCTGTCGGCGACGATGTCGCGGACATCCTTGTCGATCGCCTTCAGATCGTCTTCGGAAGCCCAGCCCTTTTCGACGAGGCGAGCCTTGACCTGTTCGATCGGATCATGCTCGGAGCGCATCTTCTGCACCTCGTCCTTGGAGCGATACTTCGCCGGGTCGGACATGGAGTGACCGCGATAACGATAGGTCAGCATTTCGAGAATGATCGGGCCCTTGCCGGAACGGCAATGTTCGAGCGCCTCGTCGGCCGCCGCCTTGACGGCGCGGACGTCCATGCCGTCGACCTGAATGCCGGGGATGCCGAAGCCGGATCCGCGAAGCGAATAGTTCGACTGCGCGGTGGCGCGGGCAGTCGAGGTGCCCATGGCGTAACGGTTGTTCTCGACGATATAGACGATCGGCAGCTTCCAGAGAGCAGCCATGTTGAAGCTCTCGTAGACCTGGCCCTGGTTGGCAGCGCCATCGCCGAAATAGGCGATGGAGACATTGTCGTTGCCGCGGTAGCGGTTTGCGAAGGCAAGACCCGTTCCGAGCGAGACCTGGGCGCCGACGATGCCGTGACCGCCGTAGAAATGCTTCTCTTTCGAGAACATGTGCATCGAACCACCCTTGCCGTGGGAATAGCCGCTGCGACGCCCGGTCAGTTCCGCCATGACGCCGCGCGCTTCCATGCCGGTCGCCAGCATATGGCCGTGGTCGCGATAGGCGGTAATGACCTGGTCGCCATCCTTCTGCGCCATCTGCATGCCGACGACGACAGCTTCCTGACCGATGTAGAGGTGACAAAAGCCGCCGATGAAGCCCATGCCGTAAAGCTGACCGGCCTTCTCCTCGAAGCGGCGGATCAACAGCATCTCGCGATAGGCCTTCAGCTCTTCATTGCGATCGAAGTCGGCTACCGGGCCGCCATTCGATGCTTTGGCTGCCGGTTTTGCTGCAGTTTTGCGGCTGGAAACGGTCGCGGTCTTTCGCGGCGCCATTCAACCCTCCCTATGGGTTTGTCGTTTCTTGGTGGCGCGTACCATAGGGAAGAAATATGAGCACAGCAATGCCATAATTGCATGGCTCGTATTCGGTGCTAAATTATTGGAAAAACAATGAAAATTACCAATTAACCTGTTTCCGGTTAATTGGAATAGTGGTTGAATACGACGATCTCGTCGGCGCGCGACATATTGAGCTGATAACGCGCTTTTTCGTCCAACATATCCTTGTCGAGCGAGCCGTCACTCAAAAGCGCTACCTGATTTTCCAGATGTTCGCGCTTCGCCTTCAAGACCGCAAGCTCTTTTTCACGGGCGACACGCTGACGCTCAAACGTCTCCGTCGCGCGCAGGCCGTAATCGCCATGAATGCAATGATAACCGAAATAGGAGAGGAAGGCGACCGTCATGGCCGGAATGACGAAGCGACCGATCTTTCTCTTCTTATGATGCTTTGTCCACATACACGCATGCTCTTGAACGCATTACCAATTCATTCAATCTAGCGCGCAGAGATTAACCGTTCGTTGACTCTAAAAAACGGGCAACAAAAAACCCGCGCCGGGAAGGCGCGGGTCAAGCTGTTGAAAATCAGATCCGATCAGCCGCGAATGATCGACCGGCCGGCATACTGGGCCTGGGGGCCGAGGCCCTCTTCGATACGGATCAGCTGATTGTACTTGGCAAGACGGTCGGAGCGCGACAGCGAGCCGGTCTTGATCTGACCGCAGTTGGTGGCGACCGCGAGATCGGCGATGGTCGAATCTTCGGTCTCGCCGGAGCGGTGGGACATGACGGCGGTATAGGCCGCCTTGTGCGCCGTGTTGACGGCATCGAGCGTCTCCGTCAGCGTGCCGATCTGGTTGACCTTGACCAGGATCGAGTTGGCGACGCCCATGCGGATACCGTCGCGAAGACGGGCGGAGTTGGTGACGAAGAGATCGTCGCCGACGAGCTGGGTCTTCTTGCCGGCCAGGTCGGTCAGCGTCTTCCAGCCATCCCAGTCGTCTTCGGCCATGCCGTCCTCGATCGAGATGATCGGATAGTTGGCGGCGAGCTCGGCCAGGTATTCGGCCATAGCGCCGGATTCCAGCGTGCGGCCTTCACCTTCGAGTACGTATTTGCCGTCCTTGAAGAATTCGGTCGAGGCGCAGTCGAGGCCGAGGCACATGTCGTCGCCCGGCTTGTAGCCGGCTTTCTCGATCGACTTCATGATGAAGTCGAGAGCTTCAGGCGCGCTCTTCAGGCCCGGTGCGAAACCGCCTTCGTCGCCGACATTGGTGTTGTGGCCCTGGCTAGCAAGTTCCTTGCGCAGCGTATGGAAGACTTCCGAACCCATGCGCACGGCTTCGGCGATCGAATCGGCGCCGACCGGCAGGATCATGAACTCCTGGAAATCAATCGGATTGTCGGCATGGGCGCCGCCGTTGATGATGTTCATCATCGGCACCGGCAGCAGGCTGGCGGAAGCGCCGCCGACATAACGGTAGAGCGGCAGACCGGACGCCTGAGCGGCAGCCTTGGCGACGGCGAGCGACACGCCGAGGATGGCGTTGGCGCCGAGGCGCGACTTGTTCGGCGTGCCGTCCAGCTCGATCATGATGTTGTCGATCTGAATCTGGTTTTCGGCGTCGATGCCGCCGATCGCGTCGAAGATCTCGGTGTTGGCGGCTTCGACTGCCTTCTCGACGCCCTTGCCGAGGTAGCGCTTGCCGCCGTCTCGCAGTTCGACCGCCTCATGCGCGCCCGTCGAGGCACCCGAGGGAACGGCCGCACGGCCCATGCTGCCATCTTCGAGATAGACATCGACTTCGACGGTGGGGTTGCCACGGCTATCGAGAATCTCGCGGGCGATGATATCGGTGATTGCAGTCATGGGTTCTTCCTGCTCGGTGGGTGATAAGTCGGTTCGAAACCTGTCTTAGTCGAAGGCGTGCAAATTACAATGCTGCAATTTCCAGCCTTCGGACCGTGTTCGGATCTCGCCTATAGCACGATCATGTCAGGCTGTTGAACGTCAAGCCTTGGCGACCGCATCGAAGGCAAGCAGCTTTTCAAGCAGCCGCGGCATATCCTTGAGATAGACCATGTTGGGGCCGTCGGAAGGTGCGTTATCGGGGTCCTGATGGGTTTCGACGAAGACACCGGCAATACCGGCAGCCACTGCGGCGCGCGCCAGCGTTTCCACGAATTCCCGCTGACCGCCGGAGGATTCGCCCTGCCCGCCCGGCTGCGCCACGGAATGGGTCGCATCGAAGATAACGGGCGCGCCCATCGCCGCCATGATCGGCAGCGAACGCATGTCGGAAACCAGCGTGTTGTAACCGAAAGAGGCGCCGCGCTCGCACAGCAGCACATTCGGATTGCCGCTGGCATTGAGCTTCTTCAGGACGTTCTTCATATCCCAGGGAGCGAGGAACTGGCCCTTCTTGACGTTGACGACGCGGCCGGTCTTGGCCGCGGCAATAAGAAGGTCGGTCTGGCGGCAAAGGAAGGCCGGGATCTGCAGGACGTCGACGATTTTTGCCACCTCCGCGCATTGCTCGGCGGTATGAACGTCGGTCAGGACGGGAAAACCGAATTCCTTCTTGAGGTCGGCAAAGACCTCCATGCCCTTTTCGATCCCGATACCGCGTTCGGCCGAGAGCGAGGTCCGGTTCGCTTTGTCGAAGGAACTCTTGTACACAAGGCCGATACCGAGCTTTCCGCAAAGCTCCTTCAGCATGCCGGCAACCATGAAGGCGTGATCGCGGCTCTCCATCTGGCAGGGACCGGCAATCAGCGACAGGCGGCCGGTATTGGAAAAGGTGACCTGGCCTTGGCCTTCGCCAACCCTGACTTCGGAATTCGTATCGGTGCTCATCCTGTTTCCTCGAAGGCGAAGAGCGTGCCCTGCCCGGGCGCGGGCTTCACCAGAATACGATTGTTCTTGCGCGTGTATGTCACCCCGTTAGCAGCCAAATGCGCTTCTGTCACGGCAAGATCGGCAACAGCGAAGAGGATTGCCCGACCGCGCAGGCCGCGATCTGCGGATGAGCCGGCGATGTCGAAATAGGCCTCCAGCCCTTCCGGCGTCATCAGGCTGATTTTCGCATTCGACGCCGCGATATTGACGCCGAAACCGGTTTTCTCGACTGCCGATTGCGCCGCGGCAAGGCTGACGAAGGCAGCGAATGCCGCCGGTTCCGGCGCGCAAAGCGCGATCTCGACTATGCCGGTCACGCCATTGGCATGCGTCTCCAGCGCGGCGCGGTCGGCCGGCAGCGGATTGATACGCTCGACGGTGAAGAGCAAGAGATCAGGCGCGCGCAGGTCGCCGGCAAAAGCAAGCTTGAAGCCGGCAATCGTCTCGGAGCCGTCCGGCATCGTCATCGGCCGGGTGAACTGCAGCATCTCCCCGGCGCTCGACCCGTTACCCACGAATTCCTGATGATCGATGTCGGCATCCTTGCTGCCGAAGGCCACCGCCGAAAGCCCCTCCGGGCCGCAACGGAAGCGGAAGGCCCGGTTGCGAGCGGTGAAGACATTGCCTCGTCGCGCCGATGCCTCGCTCTCCTCGACGCTCGCAATCCCGAGCGGCTCCAGATAGGTCTTGTCGGCAAAGAAGACACAGGCATTCTCCGTTCCGAAGGGATGGCGCGCATCGGCGGCAACGGTGAAGCCGAGCTTGCCGAGCCTTTCGCGCGCCAGATCGATGTCGACGACCGGCAGCACGACATGATCCAGCGGGTGCGGTTTGGTGGAATGCGTGTTCATGATATCCCTCCCTGACACGGCAGAGATGTGTGACACCGCGGCCTTTAAGGCAAGTCCCGGAGGTTCAGCGAGGGCCGACCAGTGTCACAAACCGACGCAGCGGACGGTGAACGCATTCGGCGTCTCAGCGATATTCCGGTCCGCTTCATATCCTTCACGAACGGAATATGCTCGACCGCGAAGGTGTATCATCGCCAAACTTTGCGAGGCACTCTGCGCGAACGTTCAAGTCGAAAACTTGTTACAAGGGGCCGACTTGACCCTCTACCAAGCCAAGTCGGGCGGACGCAACGAATGCAAGATTTGATCCTGTAACGCAGCAGCCGATGCTCTTGTAGGCCATGCTTCACATTCACACCAAGGAGATTTGCATAGCCACTCCTGGGCGCTTGCCTCACCTGGCGCGCTGCGCCGATATTCAGCGTGGGATGCGATATTTCAAATATTCGCGCATTTGGCTCAGGGCTATATCTCGGGTCAGGCCTTCCGATTGTAAGCCGGCCCGCAGCCAGAGCCCATCGATCAGCGCTGTGATCGCCAGCGCCACGGCCTCGCATTCAGCACGTGGCAGAAGATGGACCAGCGCCGACATCAGGTTGGAACGCATGCGGGCATGGATGACCTTCTGGATGCGGGCGAGCTGCGGCTCGCGCGGAACCTCGGCGCAAAGCGAAAGCCAGGCGTGGCAGATGGAAGGTCGGAAGAAACGCTCCTCGAAATTGCCTTCGATGATCGCCTCCAGTCGCTCGCAAGGCGTCGTCGCCTGTTTCAACCGGGCGTTCACCGCCTCGCTGAGTGAAAGATTCGCCTCGCGCATCGCATGCTCGAAGAGCTCCTGCTTGCTGCGAAAATAGTGCAGCACGATGCCTTTGGATGCACCCGCATGGGCGGCCACCTTTTCCAACGTCGCGCCTGCCATGCCTTCCTGCTGCAGCACCTCGAAGGCCGCCTGTCGTAGCTCCTTGCGCCGGATCGCGCTGATTTTAGTCAGTTTCATGCTCGTGCCCGTTCATCTTGTCTCCATCATTGACAACTCTTCCGCAAAGATCAATTATTGACCGACTGGGCAATTAAATAACCTTCTGGTCAATAAAGAGGACATGCAGTGATTCAGCATCTGAAGACAGGCGTTCTTTCCATACTCCTCTGTTCCGTCGCCATGCCGGCTTTCGCCGCCGATCCGGAAAGCTGCAAGGTGATCCGCATGGCAGAGCCCGGCTGGAACGATCTCGCCTTCACCACCGGTGTCGGCCTCACTCTTTTGAAGGCCCTGGGATACGAGCCGCGAAGCTCGCTGCTCGGCATCGACGTCATCTATCTCAGCTTGAAAAACAAGGATCTCGACGTCTTTCTTGGCTATTGGGACCCTGCCATGGTCGCCTACTATAAGCCCTACAAGGAGGACGGCTCAGTTGAGAACGTCGTGACTAATCTGAAGGGCGCGAAATACACCTTTGCCGTCCCGACCTATGTCTGGGACGCCGGTGTCAAAGATTTCGCCGACCTGCAGAAATTCCCCGATCGGTTCGAAAAGAAGCTCTACGGCATCGAGCCCGGCTCGAACCAGTTGATGCTGGACGCGGTCAAGGATCAGACGCTCGGTCTTTCCGGCTGGGACGTTGTCGAATCCAGCGAACAGGGCATGCTCGCCGAGGTCCAGCGCCACGTAAAGAACAAGGCCTTCATAGTCTTTCAGGGCTGGGCGCCGCATCCGATGAATACCGCGCTGGATATCCGATACCTGACCGGTGGGGACAAGTTCTACGGACCGGATTTCGGCGCAGCCACGGTCTCGACGCAGGTACGCAGGGGTTACCTTCAGGAGTGCCCTAACGTCGCGAAACTGCTGCAAAACTTGACTTTCGACGTCGATTTCGAAAACAGAGGCATGGGTTATCTAATGGCGGATGGTCTGGCTCCGGAGGAGGCTGGCCTGAAAGCCATCGTGAGCGAACCGCGACGTCTCGATGCCTGGCTGGATGGCGTGACGACCCTCGATGGCAAACCGGGGCTTGGGGCTGTGAAAGCCAAGCTGGCGCTGTGAGCCCGTTTTGATGAGCATCGTCGATCAAGACGGCTGGACGGCCCGCAAGCGCATGCTGCGCCTTGCCGACGGGCGGTCGCTCGCATATATCGATACCGGTGGCTCGGGGCCGACGCTTCTGCTGCTGCACGGTTACTCGGATTCCAGCCGTAGCTTTTCGCTATTGGAGCCGTGGCTTTGCGGCTACCGACTTGTCATCCCGGATTTGCCCGGCCATGGAGGCTCCGTGGTCGGGGCAGGCATGACCGTCGCGGATTTCACCGATGACATCGTTGCGCTGATGGCGGCTCTCTCTGTTGAGCGCTTCGCGGTCATTGGCCATTCGATGGGAGCCATGATCGGTATCGATCTTGCTGCCCGGCTGCCCGACCTTGTTGCCGCGCTGGTCACGATTTCCGGCACGGTGCGCCCGGCCTTTCCGCAGCGCGATCCGGTCACGGAAGGAATCCTTGGGCTTTGCGATCCGATCGATCCCGGCGATCCATTCTTCGATCTCTGGCACGCCTGTCCGCATCCGGTCGATCCATGTTTCCTCGCCCCCATCAGCCATGAGGCAGCAGCTATGTCGGCAGCGATCTGGCATGGCATTCTGGTCTGCTTTTCCACACTCGATCTGACGAAGGCCGCGGCACAGGTCAGAATGCCCGTACTTTGCATCGGTGGTAGCGACGATGTGCTGTTCGATGAGGGTCACCGGTTGGCGCTTGAAGATGCGCTCTCGAAAGCACAGTCGGTCCTGATGGAAGGATTTGGACATAACCCGCACTGGGAGGATCCAAAAAAGGTCTCGGTGGTTCTCCGCGATTTCTTTCACGTCACTTTTGCCTGAAAAGCTTCCTCTCTGAGAGCCTGACCGAAAAAGAGTTGAGTGAAATCAGCCAGTTGTGATTCTGTTTGTTTGCTTAGGACGAACGGAGACCACAATGGGCTGGACTGATTTCACCCGTCGGCAATATGCCCGACGCGCAATGCGGTATGCAAGCGATCTGACGGACCGGGAATGGGGGTTGATCTCGCCTTGCCTGCCTGAACCGAGGCGGCTGGGCAGGCCGCGCAGCACCGATCTTCGCGAGGTCGTGAATGCGTTGCTTTACATCGCCACGACGGGCTGCCAATGGCGGATGATGCCCAGGGATTTTCCGCCTTTTACAACTGTGCAGTCCTATTTCTATGAATGGCGAGCGACAGGGTTATGGGGTCGAATCAACCATCATCTTGTGATGGAGGCGCGTGAATTGGAAGGCCGGGAAGCCTCGCCGTCTGCGGGCGTGATCGACAGTCAAAGCGTAAAAACCACGGAAAGCGGCGGCATTTCGGGCTATGACGCGGGCAAGAAGATTAAGGGACGCAAGCGCCATATCGTCGTCGACACGCTTGGACTGATGGTCGGCCTGGTGGTTCACAGCGCCGATATTCAGGATCGCGATGGTGCACCTGCCGTCCTCAAAACCGTTCTCAAGCGCTGCCCTTGGCTGAGACATACCTTCGCCGACGGTGGTTATGCCGGACCGAAGCTGAAGGGCGCACTGCAAAAGATCGCAAAGTTCACTCTCCAGATCGTCAAGCGGACCGACAGGGCAAAAGGCTTCGAGGTTCTGCCGCGTCGCTGGGTCGTGGAGCGCACCTTCGCATGGCTTGGCAGATGCCGACGCTTGGCGAAGGATTGGGAAAAGTCCCTCGCTTCAGCCGAAGCATGGATCACTGTCGCCCGCACCCGCGTCCTGACACGACGCTTGGCAAGATACGGATATCATTGATACCTTTTCGAGTCAGGTTCTGAGAATGCGCGGCAATTAAGTGGGATTGTCCCGGAAGGTTCAGCAAGGCCCGAGCAGCGTCACCAAACCGACGCAGCGCACGGTGAACGTATTCACCGTCGGCGATATTCCGGTCCGCTTCATATCTTTCTCGAACCGCAATTATGCTCTATAGCGGTCGCGAGAAAAAACAATGCCTTAGCTGACCAAATTCTCGAACAATTCTGAATTTCCGTCTCTCCGCCATTCCAAAATAATTTTTGCGCCTCTAGTTTACGGAAATTTAGTTACTTGCGGAACACATATGGAACATATAGTGTCTGTTCTGGATTTGTTTCAATCACGAGGTCACAACGTCGATGCTCACGCGCAAACAACAGGAGCTTCTCCTTTTCATTCATGAGCGCATGAAGGAATCCGGCGTTCCGCCATCTTTCGACGAAATGAAGGATGCCCTGAACCTCGCCTCGAAGTCCGGGATTCATCGCTTGATTACGGCGCTCGAGGAACGGGGCTTCATTCGCCGCCTACCGAACCGGGCCCGTGCGCTCGAGGTCATCAAGCTTCCGGAGGCCTACAGCCCCAGCATCCAGCCGCGGCGCGGCTTTTCGCCGAGCGTCATCGAGGGCAGCCTCGGCAAACCTCAACCGGTCGCCGCCCCCGCTGCCGCAAAACCCGTCGCCGACAACGGCAACTCGGTCTCCGTGCCGGTCATGGGCCGAATCGCTGCCGGTGTTCCGATCTCGGCGATCCAGAATAACACCCACGACATCGTCGTTCCGGCCGACATGCTCGGCTCCGGTGAACATTATGCGCTGGAGGTCAAGGGCGATTCGATGATCGATGCCGGCATCTTCGACGGCGACACCGTGATCATCCGCAACGGTAGCACCGCAAGTCCTGGCGATATCGTCGTTGCTCTCGTCGACGACGAGGAAGCGACACTCAAACGCTTCCGCCGCAAGGGCGCCTCGATTGCGCTCGAAGCCGCCAACCCGGCTTACGAGACCCGGATTTTCGGGCCGGACCGTGTCAAGGTTCAGGGCAAGCTCGTCGGTCTTATTCGCCGCTATCACTGACTTTGGCTAGACCGGGCTCGGTAAAACTATTGCTGCGCCAGTCATAGGCGCGATGGCGCATCCATGGCCGCGACAACCCATCGAATGCGGTTGCGACCTCCAGGCCGGCGTCCGTGAAACGCAACTCGACGGAACCGGTCCTGCGCAGCGTCTCACCGGTGAAGAGCGTCGCACCTGAGCGGCAGCTGTTCAAGCGCAGGCGGACCGACGTCACGATGATATCGGCAGCGTCGCATGCCGGGCCGAGATAGGCGGCATTGTCGATGACGGCCACGACATGGCCATTGCCAAGCCTTGATGTGCACCAGGCCTTTTTGACGCAGGAAAATCGGTTTGCTTCACCGGCCGCTGCGGCTGCCCGCATCGCGGTCCTCGCTTCGGTCTGCTGATCGCGGGAAAGCCTGACGCGGCGGTCTTCTCCCTCCGGCGGGATAGCAGGACCATCCAGCATCTTCGGCGGATCATGCGTCGGCAGGACCAGCGCCCTCTGCCATTGGTCGAAGATGAAATCCGGCGGTCGTTCACGGTTGGAAGCCATTGCTGCCGCCTCGACGACCGCGACGAGGTTGCCATCCTCCGAAATCACCAGATCCGGCGGCCGGGGAACCGGCAGAAGCAACAGGATGAGCGTCGAGACTGCGATGATCGATGTGCCGACATGGCGCAGTCGCGTCCGGAGCAGCGTCAGCAGCAGAAAGCCTGCGACCGCTATCGCGAAATACCAGGCGGGCAAGCGGCCGACGTCGATATTGCCGCCCCAGCTGGACACCGTCTTTGCGACCGCGATCACCAGATCGAGGCCGAATCCGACGACCTTCCAGGCCCAAACATCCAGACCGAAAGGCATGAGCAGCATCGCCAGCAGCCCAGCCGGCATGACGATGAAGGAGATGATCGGCATCGTCGCGAGGTTTGCCGGCAGGCCATAGGCGGTCAGGCGATGAAAATGCTCGATCGAAAACAGCGCGGTTGAAAAGCCGCCGATCAGCGAGGTCAGGAAGACTCCGCCGAAGAAACCCACAATCGTAACGATCGGCCTGATGATCGGCAGCTTGAGGAAGGCGTTTTCGCGAACGCGCCGGTCCTTCCACAGCTGATAGCCCGAGACCAGCGCCAATGTCGCTGCAAAGGACATCTGGAAGCTCGGACCCAAGACCTCGGACGGCGAAATGGCGATGATGACGAGCGCGGAGAGCGCGACATTGCGCAGGCTGATCGACGGCCGGTCGAAGAAGACGGCAATCAACATGATGGCCATCATGATGAAGGCGCGTTCGGCAGAGACCCCAAAGCCCGAGATCAGGAAATAGGCGGTCACGGCGATGAGCGCGCCGGCGGCGGCGATCTTCTTCGTCGGATAGGCCCCAGCGACGCCGGGAAAGAGGCTGAGCAACATCCGGAACCCAACGAAGAAGATACCGGCCGACAGCGCCATGTTGAGGCCGGAGATGGCGACGATATGAGCCAGGCCGGACTGGCGCAGCGCTTCCGTCGTCTCATTCGAGATGGCGCGCCGCTCGTCCGTCACGAGAGCAGCGGCGAAAGCGCCGGTGTCGCCGGGCAGGATCGACCTTATGCGGTCGCCAATGCCGCTGCGCAGCCGGTAGAGCCCTTCGAGCAAAGCTTCCCACGTCGATCTTGCTGCCTGCGGACCTGCCTGCAAGTCGACCTTCGACGGCGCGCCGTAGAAGAAGCCGTTGGCGCCGATGCCATCGAAATAGGCACCGAAGGAGAAGTCGTTGAGCTCAGGAAGTGCCGGGCCTGCCGGCGGCGTCAGCCGCGCCCTGCCGGTGATGATATCACCGATCTCGAAGGGCGCGTCTGCGCCGCGGGCGATCGCGGTTATGCGTTCGGGCGGCCGCTTCACCTCCGGCGCCTCCGTGCCGGTGACGGCAAGAATGTAGCGCCACCGGCCGCGACCGTCGCCTTCGCGCCGTTCCACACGGCCGGTCACCGTCGTCGTAACGGCGGAATCGAGGATTACGGTCGAAGCCCGCCAGCTCTCAATCTGCGCCGAGGCCATGCCGCAGGCCACAAGTGCAAGCGCCAGCAGCGTTGCCCGCAATGCCGCCCGGCTGCGGCTGGCGATGAGAACGGCGACGGTCAGCAGCAACAGGCAGAACAGCGATGCAACGAGCGGAAAGTCCGATGCGGCCAGAAACCAGAAGGCTGACCCGGCACCGAGGAAGACCGGCGAAACCAGCAGCAGACGGCCGTGGTCCGCCTCTTCGCCCAGCATGCGCATGCCGATACGCAGCGATTGCGAGGCTGCTGCCGGCAGCCGGTGCCGCAAGGGGCTCGTCGACTGCGTCTTTGCCGGCCGCGTCACCACGACAGGCGGAGAAAAACCGGCGGAGTCGGCAAGGCCTTCGCCTGCTTCCGGCCGCAATTCGACTGTCGTCAACTCCTGCATGTGCCGCCCAAGCCCAACTGCGAAGGCGGCCAGAATGCAACCTCCAATCAAATCCGGCAAGAATAATCGATTGAAATATGAGGGGAAATCGCGAGCGCAAAAAGACGAGTTGAATCATCGGCTTCGGATATGCGTGCGGCTCATCGCTGCAGTGCCTAAAAGATGATACCGCAATGCACAAAATGCCGTCACGGTAACTTGGCATTAGCTTCGCGATCATATAGCTATCGGTGAGGACGCTTAACCCCTATGGCGCTTTTATGGCGCCACCGCCATTTCGGAGGATCAGCATGACGGATCAAAGCGCTACAATAAAAATCGGTGACAAGTCTGTCGACCTTGCTGTCAAAAGCGGCACGATCGGCCCGAGCGTCATCGATATCGGTGCCCTCTACAAGAACACGGCTTCCTTCACCTACGATCCGGGTTTCACCTCGACGGCATCCTGTGAATCGAAAATCACCTACATCGACGGCGACGAAGGTGTCCTGTTGCACCGCGGCTATCCGATCGAGCAGCTCGCCGAGCATGGCGACTTCCTCGAGGTCTGCTACCTGCTGCTTTACGGCGAACTGCCGACCACGGTGCAGAAGAAGGATTTCGACTATCGCGTCACGCACCACACCATGGTGCACGAGCAAATGAGCCGCTTCTTCACCGGCTTCCGCCGCGATGCGCATCCCATGGCCGTCATGTGCGGCTGTGTCGGCGCGCTGTCGGCCTTCTATCACGACTCCACAGACATCACCGATCCGCACCAGCGCATGGTCGCCAGCCTGCGCATGATCGCCAAGATGCCGACGCTTGCCGCCATGGCCTACAAGTACCATATCGGCCAACCCTTCGTTTATCCGAAGAACGACCTCGACTATGCCTCGAACTTCCTGCGCATGTGCTTTGCCGTTCCTTGCGAGGAATATGTGGTCAATCCGGTGCTTGCCCGCGCCATGGACCGCATCTTCATCCTGCATGCCGATCACGAGCAAAACGCCTCGACCTCGACCGTCCGTCTCGCCGGTTCGTCGGGCGCCAACCCGTTCGCCTGCATCGCTGCCGGCATCGCCTGCCTCTGGGGCCCCGCCCACGGCGGCGCCAACGAAGCAGCCCTCAACATGCTGACGGAAATCGGCACGGTCGATCATATTCCGGAATATGTCGCCCGCGCCAAGGACAAGAACGATCCGTTCCGGCTGATGGGCTTCGGCCACCGTGTCTACAAGAACTACGATCCGCGCGCCAAGATCATGCAGAAAACGACGCATGAAGTGCTCGGCGAACTCGGCATCAAGGACGATCCGTTGCTCGAAGTGGCGATGGAACTGGAGCGCATCGCGCTCACCGACGAATATTTCATCGAGAAGAAGCTCTATCCGAACATCGACTTCTATTCCGGAATCACGCTGAAGGCGCTGGGCTTCCCCACGACCATGTTCACCGTGCTCTTCGCGCTCGCCCGCACCGTCGGCTGGATTGCGCAGTGGAACGAGATGATCGAGGATCCGGAACAGCGCATCGGCCGTCCGCGCCAGCTCTATGTCGGCGAACCGAAGCGCGATTACATCCCGGTTTCGAAGCGCTGATCGCTTCAAAGGAACCCAAAAGAAAACCCGGTCAGTTCAGAAACGACCGGGTTTTTTCTTTTTCAAGACGTCGAGAAGGATCTCGGCGGCGTGCTCGCCGGGCGGCTTTTCGGTCTGCATGCGTTGCCAGACGAGATCGTAACCCTCGTTCATCGCCTTCAGTTGGAATGTGTCGGCCGACAGCCGCTCCATCCAGCGCGCGAGGCTGGCGCCGCGAACGATCTCGTTCAGATATTCCGGCACGACGGCATAATCGGCGATGATATTGGGCAATGCGCCCGTCCACACCTTGATGCGCGGGGCGAGCAGGCGGATAATCCAATCCGTCTTGTAGACGGACACCGTCGGCACGCCGGCAAGGGCGAGTTCGAGGATCACCGTGCCGGAGGCTGCCATCGCCGCATCCGCTTCGGCAAAGGCCTTCCATTTCTGTGCCGGCCCGACCGCCACCTCCGGCGGCGTGGCCCAGCCGGCAACCAGACCCTTCACCAGCGCTTCGTTGTGCGGCACGGTCGGCAGCAGGAATCGCATCGGGCCGTTGCGGGCGACGAGTTCATTGGCCGCATCCTCGAAGAACGGCAGGAGTTTGGCGATTTCGGAGGATCTTGACCCCGGAAGCATCAGGATTGTCTTGCCCGCTTCCCCGACAGATGCGCTGCCGGCGCGCAGCCGCCGCGCTTCGAGCAGCGCCGGATCAGCGATCAGGCGATGGCCGACATAGGTGGTCTCAGGCCCGCCGAGCGCACGCATCGTCGCCGGCTCGAAGGGCAGGACGGCGAGCACATGATCGACATAGGGCAGCATGCGCGTCGCGCGATATTCCTTCCAGGCCCAGACGCTCGGACAGACATAATTGACGACAGGCAGATCGGGCAGTGCGGTACGGACACGCTTAGCGACTCGGTGGGTGAAATCCGGGCTGTCGATGATGAGCAGGATATTCGGCCTGGCGGCAATGATGGCCGCTGTTGTCTGGCGGATCAGGCTATAGAGCCTTGGCAGCCGGCTCAGCACCTGGGTGATGCCCATGATCGACAGCTCGGAAAAATCGAACAGCGATTTCAAACCTTGGGCCTGAAGCCCCTCGCCGCCGACACCGACGAGTTCGATCGGTCCGGCATGGATCCGCTTCAGGGCCGCGACCAGATCGGCGCCGAGCAGGTCGCCCGACACCTCGCCGGCGATGACGGCGATCTTCAGCGGCGCCCCGGTCATTCGAGCCCCCATGCCGGCAGCTCGCGATCGATGCCGCAGACGAAAAGCCCGGCCTCATCGGCGGCCTTGAGGACGGCGGCGCGATCGAGCACCAGCGAACGGCCTGCCTCGATCGCAACGCCGGCAAGGCCAGCCTTCTTTGCATTCAGGACCGTGGAAACGCCGATCGCCGGCAGGTCTGCGCGAATATCCTGCTGAGGCTTGCAGAGCTTGACGAGCGCGCCGCGACGGCGTGGAGAGATGCGTCCGGCGGCTCTGAGACCGGCGACACGCTCGAGCATCTCGTCCGTGCCTTCCGGCCCCTCCAGTGCGACGATGCGCCCGCCGATGGCGACGGCGCCCTGGCCGACATCCAGCCGGCCGAGCATTTCGGCGGCTTCCGCCGCGCGGCCGATATCGCGCCGATCTTCCTCGCCGGGGGCCGCAGCGCCCAGCGAGCCGACCGAGGCAAGAAGATCGGGAGCGATCTCATGGGCACCGACGACGCGCCGGCCGTTTCCCTCGATCAGCCGGATCACCATCTGCAGAACCGTATCGTCGCCGCCTGACAACAGGGTGCGGATCGCCGCCGGCATCTTCATGAGAGTGCGCAGCGTCGGCCGCACCTCGCGCCATTCCGGCCGGCGCCGCACGCTGCCGGACATGACGACACGGCTGATGCCATAGCGGTTGAACAACCCCTCAAGGGCTGCAAAATCGCCGATGGCGATGACGGCGTGGTCATAACCTTCCCAGCGCCGGTCGCTTTCATCCTTCAGCGCGACGATCACGGGATTTTCGCCCGCCGCGCGCGCGGCTTCGGCGACATAGGAGGGCAGAAGACCGCCGCCGGCGATGATCGCCAGCCGGCCCGCAGCGGTGTCGCCTGATATAGCCACGGACTAGCCCTTCTGCCCCCGGGTCGGCGAGGACAAGGCGCGGTCGCTGTCGGCGGCAATGAATTCGAGGATGTGGACCACCGGCTCGCAATCGGCATATTCTTCGCGGATGGCGGCGGCGTTTTCACGGACGGAGCCCGTTCCTTCGAAGATCGACTTATAGGCGCGACGTACCCTGTGAATGATGGCGCGGTCGACGCCGGCGCGCGTCATGCCGACGACGTTGAGGCCGCTCAGCAGCCCGGGATTGCCGTTCAGCATGCCGTAGGGAATGACGTCGTAACTCACTGCCGAAAGCCCGCCGACGAAGGCCTGACGGCCGACGCGGGTGAACTGGTGAACGGCCGAACCGCCGCCCAGGATGACGCGATCCTCGATGACGACATGGCCGGCGAGCATGACGTTGTTCGACATGATCACATGATTGCCGACCCGGCAGTCGTGCGCGACATGCGAATTGGCAAGGAAGAGGTTATTGTCGCCGACGATCGTCCGGCCACCAAAATCGGCCGTGCCGGTATTCATCGTCACGCCTTCGCGGATCGTGCAGTTGGCGCCCACCGTCAGCGTCGTCTCCTCGCCGCCATGATGCACGCTCTGCGGATCGCCGCCGACGACCGCCATCGGGAAGATGCGCGTGCCCTTGCCGATCACAGTGCGGCCGGTCACGACCGCATGCGACAAAAGCTCGACATTCGCATGCAGGATAACGTGCGAGCTGACATGACAGAAGGGACCGATCTTGACGCCCTCACCGATGGTCGCGCCGTCTTCAACGACAGCCATCGGATGAATGCGGGCGCTTTCGGCGATAGTGCTCATGCCTGATCCTTACGAACGATCATCGCGCCGATATCGGCCTCGGCAACAAGCGCACCGTCGACCTTGGCATCGCAATGGAATTTCCAGATATTGCCGCGCTGCTTCTGCTTCCTGACATGGAACTCAACACGATCGCCGGGTACGACGGGCTTGCGGAAGCGCGCATTCTCGATGGTCATGAAATAGACGAGGTTGCCCGGTTGGCCATCCTTCTTGGCACAGATCGCACCCGCGGTCTGAGCCATGCCCTCGATCAAGAGAACGCCGGGCATGATCGGAGATTCCGGAAAATGGCCGGTGAAATGCGGTTCGTTCACTGTGACGTTCTTGATGCCGATCGCCGTGTTATCGCCGTCGATCTCGATGATCTTGTCGACCATGAGAAACGGGTAACGATGCGGCAGCAGCTTCATGATCTCGATGATGTCAGCCGAAGAAAGCGTTGTCGTGGCTTCCTCAGTCATTTTTCTCGCCTCCAGGTTTCTTTCCGCGCACCCTGGTCTTGGACATCAGTTGCGCGACATCTCTCAGATAATCATTCAGCGGACGCGCAGGTGTCCCACCATATTGTCCACCGGCGGCAAGATCGGTCATGATACCGCTTTGGGCGGCGATCTGCACGCCGTCGCCGATCGTCACATGCCCCTTGATGCCGACCTGGCCGCCGATCTGCACGCCATTGCCGATCTTCGCGCTGCCGGCAATGCCGACCTGCGCGACGATGGCGCAATGACGGCCGATCTGGACGTTGTGGCCGATCTGTACCTGGTTGTCGATCTTGGTGCCTTCACCGATCACCGTATCGTCCATGGCGCCACGGTCGATCGTGGTGTTGGCGCCGATCTCGACATTATCCTGGATGATCACTCGGCCGATCTGGACGATCTTGATCATGCCGCGCGGACCCGGCGCATAACCGAAACCATCCTGGCCGATGCGGGCGCCGTTGTGGATAATGACGCCGTTGCCGAGCAGAGCGCAGAGAATGCTCGCGCCGGCCGCAATCGAACAATCCCGGCCAATCTTGACATTGGGGCCGATGATGCTGTGCGCGCCAATACGCGTCCCTTCGCCGATCTCGGCATGCGCACCGATGACGGCCATCGGCTCGACGATCACACCCATTTCAAGCTTGGCGCTCGGATCGATCACCGCGCTTGGCGCGATCTCGCTTTCACCGGAAAAGGCGACCGGGCGCAGTGCCGTGGGATAGAACAGCCCGCCTGCCATCGCGAAGGCCGCATGCGGATTGGACGACAGCATGACCGGGAGATGTTGGGGGACGAGATCGGCGAGCGCCTTGTCGCAGATCACCGCCGAGGCTTCGCATGTCGCCAGCTCATCGCGGCTGCGGCGCGACAAGATATAACAGATATCGCCTGCCCGTGCCCGGCTGATGGGGGCAACGGACCTGACGATAACATCGGCATGGTCGGAATTGACAAGCTCCGCCCCAAGAAATTCTGCCAGCTCAACGAGCCTCAGACCTTCATGGGGCAGAAAAAAAACGTTTTGCTCCACCGGCAATGCTCCAGAACGGAATTGAGTCTTACAGTTCCGGACTGCCGATATCAGAATTGGTTGTTGATGCCAAACTTGAAGTTCTGCGTCTTGTCGAAGTCTTCCTTGAGGACCGGGATCGCGTAATCCACACGCAATGCACCGAAGGGAGACTGCCAGACGACACCGACACCGACGGAAGCACGAAGCGAAGCGCTGGTGCCCTCGGCCTGGTCGGACCCGAGAAGCTCGACGTCATTGCCAAACAGCGTGCCGGCATCGGCAAAGACTGCGCCGCGCAGATTGAAGTCACGTGGGAAGCCCGGCATTGGGAAGGTCGCTTCCGCAGACGCCGCGAAATAGGTCGTGCCACCGAGCGGATCGTCGTGGTCCCCGGTGATGCGCGGGCCGATACCCTTGTTCTCGAAACCGCGAATATCGCCGTTGGTCAGCGTGAACTGGTCGAAGACGTTCAGATGGTCGCCGAAGGGGACGACATAACCAGCCGAACCCGAGACCGAGCCGATGATATCGGCATCGTCGGCAAGCAGATGGTAATAGCGGGCCTTGCCGTAGATCTTGTAGAACTGTGAGTCGCCGCCGAGGCCGGCAATTTCCTGCGTCGCCGTCGCATAGATGCCTTCACGCGGCTGGACGGTGTCGTCAAGCGTGTTGTAGGTCAGCGTCTGCGAGACGGAAGAGCGTGTCCACGGGCTCTCGTCGACCAGATTGGCGTAGGTCGCCGACAGGTCGGAGGTATCGCCGTCGTAATTCATCTGCTTGTAGTTATAGCGGAAGGTCGTCGCCAGGTCTTCGGTAATCGGCGCAGTGACGCGCAGGACGACGCTGGTTTCCTCGTAATCGTAGTCCTGGTTGCTCGACGTTTCGCTGCGATTGACGTCGAAGCCTGCCGCCAGTCGGTAGCCGAGGAAATAGGGTTCGGTGAAGTTGACGCCGTAGGCGCGCGAGCCTTCCTGGCCGCCGCCGGCCGAGATGCGGATGTACTGGCCGCGGCCGAGGAAGTTCTTTTCCTCGATCGATGCTTCGAGCAGCAAGCCGTCGCCGCCGGCGGCATAACCCGCGCCGATACCGAACGAACCGGTCGACTGATCCTGCACGTCGACGACCACCACGACACGGTCCGGGGAACTGCCCGGCTGGGTGGAGATGTTGACCGAGGAGAAATAACCGAGCGCTTCGAGACGACGCTTGGCCCTGGTGATCATCTGCTGGTTGAAGGCGTCGCCTTCGCTCATGTCGAATTCGCGGCGGATGACGTAGTCGCGCGTGCGGCTGTTGCCACGGATCTCGATGCGCTCGACATAGGCGCGCTCGCCCTGGTCGACCAGATATTCAACACCGATCGTGTTGTTGTTGAGGTCGCGGTTGCCGCGCGGCGTGACGCGTGCAAAGGGATAGCCGGCAGACGCCACCTGATCGGAGATCGCCTCGATCGACTTCTGTACTTCCTTGGCGCTGTAGACCTGGCCTTCGCGGGTGCGCACGAGCGGCTGCAGCTGGTCGGAGCCGACGCCTTCGACAGTCGACTGAACGGTCACTGGTCCGAAATCGTAACGCTGCCCTTCCTCGATGTTGAAGGTGAGCGTGTATTTGTTGGTCGCATCGTCGAAGGTGGCATCGGAAGAGACGATGCGCATGTCGGCGTAGCCGCGATTGTAATAGAACTGCCGCAGCGCTTCTTCGTCGGCGTGGAGCTTGTCTTCGTTGTAGACGTCCTTGCGGGTCAGGAACGACAGGAAGTTCGAACGCTTGGTGGCGATGACGGCAGCCAGGCGGCCAGCGCTATAGGCATTATTGCCGACGAAGTTGATCGAATCGATCTTGGTGCGGTCACCCTCGTTGATGACGAAGGCAAGGTTGACGCGGCCTTCGCCGAGCGGCACCACCTGCGTCGTAACTTCGACCTCGCTGCGGCCAGTGGCGGCGTAGGCGTCTTTGATCGACTGGATGTCAGCCTGAATCTGGGTGTCGCTATAAGGGCCGGCAGCATGGGTCTGGACGACAGTCGCGAGCTTGTCGTCCTTGATCTTGCGGTTGCCGTTGAAGACAACCTGATTGACGAGCTGGGCTTCCTGGACGTTGACGACGAGCGTGCTTCCGGAGACCGAGATCTTGACGTCGGAGAAGTAACCCGTCCCGTAGAGCTGCTTGACCGAGGCATCGATATCGCTGTTGGAAAAACTCTTGCCGGGAGCGATGGTAAGGTTCGACCGGACGGCTTCCGCGCCGACGCGGCTTGCGCCGCGCACATCGATGCGCTGGATAACCGCGGCCTCAGCGGCCGTAGCGGAAACGAACGTCAAAGCACCTGCGCCCGAAGCAACAACACTAGCAGACAGCGCAACCGCCGATACTGCGTTCAAAAACTTTGAACCAGCCTTCATTTCACCCATTACCTTTGTTTCCCTCGTCCCCGGCTCCGGGAGAACCCGATTCCGGTCACGTGTGTCGTTTTACCCGCTTTTGACATACAAGCAAGGCAGGTCGTTAATTTCTGTTTACTTCATTTGCAAGCGTGACCCATTCGCCACTACAGCCTTGAAACATCGTAAATAAATAGTAATTAGCCTCGCCTTGCGCGTTTACCCTCTCAACGAGCCAATGTCGTTCCAGGTCGTGAAAACCATCAATGTCAGGATCATCGCCAGGCCGATGCGAAATGCAATTTCCTGGGCCGAAGAGCCGAGCGGCTTTCCCCTCACCGCTTCCACCGCATAGAACATCAAGTGGCCGCCATCAAGTACCGGAACCGGCATCAGGTTAAGCAATCCTATCGAAACAGAAAGCACCGCCGCAAGCTGCAACACTGCGCCTATCCCAAGCGACGCCATCTGGCCCGAGGCTTGCGCGACGCGGATCGGCCCACCCAATTGGTCGGCGCGCATCGTTCCGCTGAAGATGTTACCGATATATTTGAAGGTGCCGGTGACGATATCCCGGGTCTGGAGCACAGACTCACGCAGCGCCTGGAGCGGCGTATAGGTCTGCAGGCGGAAATTGCCAGCCTGCTGGTTGGTGACAATGCCGATCTGGCCGACCTCAGCCTTGTTACCGAACTGGTCAGTCGTGTCGGTGCGTTGCGGCACCATCGGCACGTCGAGCTTCTGGCCGGCGCGCTCGATCGTCACGACGATCTGCTGGCTCGGCCGGATGCTGACATAGCGGCGCACATCGTCGAAGGTCTCGACCTTGCCGCCATCGATGGCGATCAATAGATCGCCTGGAAGGATGCCGGCGGCAGCAGCAGCGCCATCAGGCTTGACCTCGGCAACGACAGGATCGGCGATCATGCGGCCATAGACCGAGAAAAGAATGGTGAAGATGGCGATCGCCAGCAGAAAATTGGCAATCGGGCCAGCCGCAACGGTTGCAGCGCGTTTCCACAGCTTGGCGCCGGCAAAGGAGCGCGCTCTGTCCTCTTCGGACATAGCGGCGATCTTGTCGGTGTCGGGCTTGCTCGAAGCATCCTCGTCGCCGAAGAACCGGACGTAGCCGCCAAGCGGGATCACCGAGATCTTCCAGCGCGTTCCGTGGCGGTCGGTGAAGCCGAATATCTCCGGACCGAAACCGACGGAAAAGGCAAGGATGCGAATGCCGCTCCAACGCCCGACGAGGTAATGGCCCATCTCATGCACAAAGACGAGCAGTGACAGCACGAGGATGAAGGTAACGATATTCCCCATCAAAAATGCGTATATGCCGCTCAGCGTTTCCATGAGTGCCTTCCGTCAGACTGCCGCGTTGTCAGAGTCCGAACAATGCCGCGCCGAGCGACGTCGTTCCGGTCTCCTTTATCAGGGAAAAAAGCCCTGCAAGCAAGAACGCCGAAAAACAGGCAAAAATCAGTCCGTCGACACGGTCCATGACGCCGCCATGGCCGGGAATGAGACGGCTGGAATCCTTGACGCCGAATTTCCGCTTGATAAACGATTCGAAAAGATCGCCGGACTGGCTGCAAACCGACAGAACGAGCGCCACGAAGGCGGCGATGATTTCAGCGCCCGGGAGGAGAAAATGAACGAGAACGACGCCGGCTGCGACGGCCGAAACGGCGCCGCCGATTGCGCCAGACCAGGTCTTTCCAGGCGAGATTGAAGGGGCAAGCTTCGGTCCGCCGAGCGCCCTGCCGACGAAATAGGCAAGGATATCGGTTGCCCAGACGACGGCAAAGACGAAGAGCATGGCGTAAAGGCCGGGCCGGTCATCGCTTCTGATCGCGGCAAGTGCCAGGCCGGTAGCGCCGGCATAAAACAGGCCAGCCGGAAACCAGCGGCTCGTGCCTTGCAAGATGATCAGGGCGATGCCGACGGCGGTGACGCCGGCCAGCATGCCGGCGGCGAATTCGAAATTGCCGACAAGCACAAGGAAGGCGATCGCCGCCTCGCCGATCCAGCCGACGGCATTGGCAACCCAATCGCGGGCGATACCGGTGATCTTCGACCATTCATAGTAGATCAGCAGGCCAATGACGACCGCCAGGATGCGGAAGGCAAGGCCGCCATACCAGGTGGCGGCAAGAACGATGGCAGCAAGGATCAGTCCTGAAACAATGCGGAGCTTCAATTCCCTCTGCATCAGGTGCCGACCGCGGCTGCCTGCGACGAGAGGCCGCCGAAGCGCCGGTCGCGAGAGGCGAATGTCTCGAGCGCCGAACGGAAGATTTCGGCGGTGAAATCCGGCCAGTATTCCGGAAGGAAGATGAATTCCGAATAGGCGGCCTGCCAGAGGAGGAAGTTGGAAAGCCGCTCCTCGCCGCTGGTGCGGATGATGAGATCCGGATCAGGGATGCCTGCCGTGTCGAGACGGGCGTTGATCAGCGCCGCGGTGATGTCCTGCGCCCTCAGGCGGCCAGCCTCGACATCCCTGGCAAGGCTCACCGCGGCGCGGGCGATCTCGTCGCGAGAGCCATAGTTGAAGGCGATGACCAGCGTCAGCGCCGTGTTGTCCTTGGTCGTTTCCTCGGCTTCGAGCAGCAGGCCGAGAATGTCGCTGCGCAGGCTGTGGCGGTCGCCGATCACCTTGATCCGCACGTTCTGGCGATGGAGCTCGGTGAGGTCACGGCGGATGAAAGCCTTGAGCAGACCGAGCAAATCAGAGACCTCGGCTTCGGGCCGACGCCAGTTCTCCGAGGAGAAGGCAAAGAGGGTCAGATATTTTATGCCGACGGCGCCGGCGGCGCGTACTGTCTCGCGTACCGCCTCCACACCCTTGCGATGGCCCATCGTGCGCGGCAGACCACGCTGCTTGGCCCAACGGCCATTGCCGTCCATGATGATGGCAACATGCTCTGGCACAGTTACAAATACAGATTCCGACATTTCCCGTCCGGTCTTTCCAGGCAAAGGCACAGATCCACTAGACCTGCATGATTTCCTTTTCCTTCTCGCCAAGCAAGCGGTCGACTTCGGAAATCGTCTCGTCCGTCATCTTCTGTACACGTTCCGACTGCGCCCGGCTCTCGTCCTGGCCGATGACGCCGTCCTTTTCGGCCTTCTTGAGGCCGTCCATTCCGTCGCGGCGGACATGGCGAATCGCCACCTTGCTCTTTTCGGCATAGTCGTGCGCCACCTTGACGAGCGACTTGCGGCGCTCCTCGTTCAGTTCCGGCAGCGGAATGCGCAGGTTCTGGCCGTCGATGATCGGGTTGAGGCCGAGATTGGATTCGCGGATGCCGCGCTCGACGGCGCTGACCATCGACTTGTCCCAGACGGAAACCGACAGCATGCGCGGCTCAGGCACGGTGATGTTGGCGACCTGGTTCAGCGGCATGCGCGAACCATAGGCCTCGACCGTGACCGGGTCGAGGATGTTGGCCGAAGCACGGCCGGTGCGCAGCGATGCGATGTCGCCCTTGAATGCGGAAATCGCGCCATCCATGCGGCGCTTCAGTTCCTTGATATCGATACCTTCACTCATGTCGATGCTCCCGTCCAGAGCATGATGCCGAAAAGTGTCAGCGGTTTTCGGGCGACATCATGCTCTAACTATCTAATGTAGAACATGATTCAGATTTAGGCCCATCGGGCCTAAAATCATCATGTTCTAGCGAGGGCTGCGCCGAAACCGCGGCGCAGCTTATATCAGTTGTCGGAGACGATGGTCTTGAGGCCACCGCCCGTCAAGATTTCAGCAAAACCGCCTTTTTCGTGGATCGAGAAGACGATGATCGGAATGGAATTTTCTCTGGCCAGCGCCACGGCGGCAACGTCCATCACCGCCAGCCCCCTGTCCAGCACTTCCTGGTGCGTCAGCCGGTCGAGGCGGGTCGCATCGGGATATTTTTTGGGGTCGGCGGTGTAGATGCCGTCGACCTGAGTGCCCTTGAAGATCGCTTCCGCACCCATTTCGGCGGCGCGGAGTGCTGCAGCGGAATCGGTGGTGAAGAAGGGATTACCGGTGCCGCCGGCAAAGATCACCACGCGTCCCATCGACAGATGGTAGAGGGTCGCGCGCTGCGAGAAACTTTCACAAATCTCCGGCATGGAGATGGCCGAAAGCACCACCGTATCGATGTTCAGCTTGCGCAGCGAGGTCGCCAGCGCCAGCGCGTTGATGATGGTGCCGAGCATGCCCATATGGTCGCCGGTGACCCGGTCGCCGCCCTTGGACGCTACCGCGACACCGCGGAAGATATTGCCACCACCGACGACGACGCCGACTTCCACGCCCATATGCCTTGCCTCGGCGATGTCGGATGCAATGCGGTCCGCCACCGTCACATCGATCCCGAAACCCTGGCCACCCATGAGCGCCTCGCCGGAAGCCTTGAGTAGAACACGTTTATAGACAGGCTCTAAAGACATCTTGGCTCCTCGTAAATTGCCGTGAATGCCCGATACACGAAGGGCACCGCGTTGTCACGCGATGCCCTTCGTGTTTTCCCAATTATGGCTGGAAGATCAACCCTTGACGGCAGCAGCGACTTCGGCCGCGAAGTCGGTTTCTTCCTTCTCGACGCCTTCGCCAAGCAGCAGACGGGCCATGCCGGCAACCTCGATCGGCGCGCCGACGGCCTTTTCAGCTTCCTTGATGGCAGCGGCGACGGTCAGATCCGGATTGATGACGAAGGCCTGCGAGAGAAGGGCGACTTCCTCGAAGAACTTGCGCATGCGGCCTTCGACCATCTTTTCGATGATGTTGTCAGGCTTGCCGGAAGCGCGCGACTGCTCGATGAAGACGTTGCGCTCGCGCTCGGCGACGGCGGCATCGACTTCTTCCGGGCGGATCGCCAGCGGCGCGGTCGCGGCGATGTGCATGGCAACCTGACGGCCGATGGCGTTCAGGGCTTCCTTGTCGCCGGTCGACTTCAGCGCGACCAGAACGCCGAGCTTGCCGAGGCCGTCGGAAACAGCATTGTGGATATAGGTGGCGACGACGCCGTCCTCGACGGACAGAGCGGTCGAACGACGCAGGTTCATGTTCTCGCCGATCGTTGCGATCGCATCCTTGATCGTGTCGGAAACCGACTTGCCGGATGCCGGGTAGGTCGCAGCGGCAACGGCCTCGACCGTGCCATCGGTCGAGACAGCGACCTTGGCGATTCCGCGGACGAGATCCTGGAAGGCATCGTTACGGGCAACGAAGTCGGTTTCGGAATTGACTTCGACGACGACGGCCTTGGTGCCCTGGCTCGAAACGCCGATGAGGCCTTCGGCGGCGGTGCGGCCGGACTTCTTGTCGGCCTTGGCGATGCCCTTGGCGCGCAGCCAGTCGATCGCCGCTTCCATGTCGCCACCGGTTTCAGCAAGAGCCTTCTTGCAGTCCATCATGCCTGCGCCGGTCTTTTCGCGCAGTTCCTTCACCATTGCAGCCGTAATCTCGCTCATTAGCTTCCTCTTGTCGGTTCATACGGTGGACCGCAAAGCGCGGCTCGGCACCGGATTGAGGCACGAAATGTACCTGTGTGTATGACAGCGTGATGAAGACGCGTCATAACGAAACTTTTCGGGCGGAGAGCCTGATGCCCTCCCCTTGAAACAGGCAAGGCCGCCGAACTTCGATGAGTCGCGAGCGGCCTTTCCCAGTCTCTGCAAGCCCAGTCTCTGCAAGCATTGGCGGACCTTTTCGATCCGCCTGCTTTCATCAGCCTTCGGCTGATTCCTCGAGAGCCGGCTCGACCGGAACTTCGAAGGATGCGCCGAGATCGCGGCCGGAAGAGCCCTGCTGACGCGCGATGCCGTCGATGGCGGCGCGGGAGATCAGCTCGCAGTAAAGGGCGATCGCGCGCGATGCGTCGTCGTTACCCGGGATAGGATAGTCGATCAGGTCCGGATCGCAGTTCGAATCGATGATAGCGACAACCGGGATGCCGAGGCGCTTGGCTTCGTCGATCGCGATCTTTTCCTTGTTGGTGTCGATGATGAACATCAGGTCGGGCGTGCCGCCCATATCGCGGATACCGCCGAGAGCCTTGTCGAGCTTTTCACGCTCGCGCTCGAGGTTCAGGCGTTCCTTCTTGGTGAAGCCCTGGGCTTCGCCGTTCAGGATCTCGTCGAGCTTGCGCAGGCGCTGGATCGAGTTGGAGATCGTCTTCCAGTTCGTCATCATGCCGCCGAGCCAGCGCGAGTTGACGTAGTACTGGGCCGAGCGCTTGGCGCTGTCGGCGATGATCTCAGACGCCTGGCGCTTGGTGCCGACGAAGAGAACACGGCCGCCGCGGGCAACGGTGTCGCTGACGACCTGAAGGGCGCGCGACAGCATCGGAACAGTCTGAGCCAGGTCGATGATGTGGATGTTATTACGGTCGCCGAAGATGTACGGCTTCATCTTCGGGTTCCAGCGATGCGTCTGGTGGCCAAAGTGGACGCCTGCCTCAAGCAGCTGGCGCATAGAAAAATCAGGCAATGCCATGCCTTGTTACTCCTTTTCCGGTTGAACCTCCGCAAGGCGAACAGCACCCTCTTCGAGAATGCCACCGGGCGGAACAGCCCGGATTTCTCCCGGACGATCCCATGCCTTACGTGTGGAATGCCGGTGCCCATACATTCGATTTGGCGCAAAAGCAAGGCTTATGCGGAAAAAACCTGGCCGCTTAGCTTAGCAGTGTCGGCAGCAGCGACAGCATAACGCCTGCATCCGGCATCGGCAGGATGGCATCGACCTCGGCCGGCAGCAGAGAGCCGATCGTGCTGTCGGCATTGCCGGTGGCAGTTCCCAGCGGACCACGGAAGCCGTGTCCCGTCCAGGCAAGTTCCTGGAGCTTCGCGCTCACCAGCGCTTCGATCAGCCGGTTGGCGTTCTCGTCGACGACGATCAGCGGATGTGCCGAATAAACGGTCGGGCGCGGATAGAGCACTACGGGCTTTGCGCCGGCGCTCGCCTTGATCCGATCCCATCGCGCGGGATCGGCAAGGATCCACTCGACCAGCTGGTTCTCATAGCCGACGATCATCGGCTCGCCGCCGAGGCCGCCTGCCAGATACTGGTCGAAAAGCTTGCCTGAGGATGGTGACTTGAAGCCCATGTTGCGGAAGATCGCCTGCACTTTGGCGCCAAACGTAGCAAGGTCACCTGATGTCGCGACATTGCCGCTGAAAAGGCTGAGCGCCAGGCCTGCGAACATGAAGCCGGAATTCGAGCGGTTCGGATCGGTCGAGACGATGCGGGCGCGGCCGTAGAGCGAATTGACGCCGAGCTTCGACCAGTCGGATCCGGCAAGAATCGAATCAAGCAACGCCTTGAGGTCGAGCTGATGATGACCTTCGTTCGTCACCGTCACCAATCCCGTTTTCATCAATCCGTCGACAACGGGCTGCCAGGAATAGACCACGATGGGTGTGTTCAGCACGACGCGGTCGTTGCGGATATTGATGCCGTTTTGTCTGGCGATATCGACCATGATCGAGGAGGACGGCCAGAGGAATTGCGGACGCTGCGACTGCAGCGCCTGTTCGCGGACCATCTCCACGGAGCCCGCGACGCGGCTATCCACCGTCAACCCGTATCCGCCGAGCGCCCTGATGACGTCAGGATCGGCCAGGAAGGCCTCCTTCTCGCCGCCGACGAAGCCGAACAGCGTCGTGCGGCTGCCGAGCAGGCCCTGCAATTCCGGCCGATCCCGGACGGCGAAATAACCGCCGGTGCCGACGACGCCGGCTCCGAGCAGTCCCACTCCAAAGGCGCGACGAGAAAGGGCCATCAGCGTCCGATATCCTCTTTGAGCGATGCCTGGATGAGGCGCAGATCGGTGTCGAGCGTGCCGAGTTCCTCATCAACCAGGCTGTCAGCGTAGTGGACGAAGGCCTCTTCAAGCTTCACTAGCACGCCGCGCACCTCCTCCAACTGCTTGAGGTCGGGAACGCGCTTGACCTCAATGACGGCAAAGCCTTCCGCCAGCTCGGCAGAACGCGGCAGATAATAGGAGAGGAACCGCCGCACGGCATTGGCACTTTCGGGCTTGGCTTCGACCTTGCGAAGGACATCGGCGGCGATTTCAGCGAGATGCCGAACTGCGGCCGCCATCTGGTTGTCGCCGATCACATCCGCGGCAGTCTCCAGGCGTTCGGCAAAAGGAACGGCAGCCTCCAGCAGGTCACGGGCAAAGGCGACGCGTCCGCTGCCGATGCGCTTGATATCGAGGCCTTCGAACAGCCGGCGCGGTGCAAGCAGAATGACGAGGCCGGCAAAGACCAGGAGGGCGATGATGGCAGCGATCCAGAAGGGCATGCCGGCGGCAAAGCTCAAGAACGGCACGGTGATTGCCGCCGCCAGTCCCGCTACGATCCAGTTGCCGTCATTGCCGAGCCAGTTGCGCATGCCAGTCCTAATTATAGCCTCGCGCCGTACGAAAGGCGGTGGCGAGATCCGAGCCGCCGTCGAACACGCGCGCTGAGGTCAGCTTGGCGAGGCTGTCGAGCTGCGTCTTGTCGGCATCGCCGAAGGTGATGCCGAAGATCGGCACATGTGGCTCCATCGCGTTCCATGAACGCATGAAAGCCTGGCTTTGATCATCGGACTTGCCATCGGTCATGATGACGATGGCAGGCAGATGAGTCGAGAGCCTGTCGGTTCGGGCAATCTGCTGCAGAGCCCGTTCGGCGCAGGCATACATGTTCGTGCCGCCATCGGCCCTCTGCCGGGAAATCTCATTCAGCAACCCTTCCTGCTCCAGCGGATTTCCACTCGCCATGAACGTGCTGCGCACGCTGCCGTCGAAGGGAATGACGATAATCTGATCGGCGGGCGACCATTGCACCAGTACCTTGCTCGCTTCGTCTGGTGTCAACAGGAAACGCATCGCCTTCTGCAACTGCTCCTCGCCGTCCCCTTGCATCGAGCCGGAAAAATCGAGGCAGAGCGCAGTCAGCGACGGTTTGCGCAGCGCCGCCTGATAAAGGTTGAGCGCCTGGCGGATGACGCCCGCCTCCGGCATGCGGATCGCCGTCACCAGCCGGGCGGGGTCGAAATTCCAGCTCGGGTCCGGTTTTGCGGCAACGCCGGTAAGCGGAATGCGCCGGCCGGTATCGGCGATGCGCTGCTGCACGGGCGCTGAGCTGAGATAGGCGAGCAGATCTTTGAAGAAGGTCTGGACTTCTGGCCCGCGGCCATGATCGACGAAACCGATCGGCGAATCCGCCATGGCCACACCATCTGCCGGATAGATGGCGTAAAGCGGTTCCTGCGACAGGGCAGCGAGCTTGTCGTTGGTTTCCTTCAGCACCGCTTCGTAATTCCACATCGCGTCATAGACCGTGCCCTTGCCGGCGGATTCGACATAGAGATCGGCGAGCCAGCCCGAAGAACCGGAAGAGCGCACGACACCTGAAAGCAGCGACCGGACGCTCTCCTGGACGTGTCTGTCGTCGAGATCGCCGGGTTCGATCACCGGCTTGTTGCCGAGCGCGCTCGACAGCATGGCAAGATAGGCGCTGGCGCCCGAATTGGATTGCGTCGCCGAGGTCATCAGGAACTTCAGCGACCCGCTCTCGACGGCAGCGAGAATGTCTTTCATGAAGACATCCTTGCCGATCCAGCCGAGTTGCTGTGCCTTCGACCTACGTACGCCCAATACCACCGGCGTCTGAGCGATCGAGGTCAGGTTCTTGACGCGGCGCCTGGTGTCGAACATGTCGACCCAGACGCTGGAGGCGGGCCAGACCGCATCCTGCACGACGCCCTCTTCGCTCTGCAGCGCTAGGCCGATATCGAGCGTGCCTTCATATTTGAAGGTGCAGGTGGCGTTCTTCTGCTTGCAGAATTCCTCGACGATCGGCTGCAGAACGGTATTCTCCGATCCGGATACGATCGAGAAATCCGGCCCCTGGCCGAAGGGACTGCAGCCGGTAAGGGCCAGAGCGGCAAGAAGTGCCAGGCCTGAAAGCAGCGCTCGCATCGTCACCTTACCGATCACGCCTGGGTCATCGCCTTCTTGAGTTCGACCGTCATCTGTTCCATCTGCTGCTCGGCGAGCGCCCGCTTCCGGCGCCCCTCCTCCTGAACCTGCAGCACGCCGGATATCGTGTCGATCAGATCCCTGTTCGCCCTGGCGAGCGTGTCGATGTCGACGATGCCGCGCTGCGACTGCTGCTCGATTGATATCGCCTGATCCTTCATCATCTCGGATGCCTGGCGGATCATGTCGTTGGTGGCGTCGGTCACCGCCTTCTGCAAGTCGAGCGCCGATTTCTGCCGCGTCAGGCCGAGCAGGATCACCATCTTCTGCTTCCAAGCCGGCACCGTCAGCGCCGACGTCGCCTGCAGGTTCTCGATCAGCGTTTCGTCACCCGCCTGGACGATGCGGATCTGCGGCAATTGCTGGATACCGAGCTGGCGGGCCTGCTGCAGGTAGAAGACCCGCTTTTCCAGCCGGTCGAGCGCCTGCATGCTGTCCTGATAGGTCTGCGCCTCCAGCATGCCGCCGCCGGGGCCTGTCGCTGCCGCCTCGGCTTGCGCCTTGAGCCTCGGCAGATCGACGCTGCGAAAACGCTCGGCGAAAGTCTTGCCGGCCTGGACATAGGCCTCGAGCCGCATGATCGATTGCCGGGTTTCCTCATGCAGGTCGTCGAGCAGCGCGATGTCGCGCCTCAGCGTATCCTTATGGCGGTCGAGCTCCAGGCCGATCCGGTCGATCTGACCGGCCACGTCCTCGAACTCCGCCTTGAAGCGGTCGAGCCGGGCCTTGGCCGAGAGAAACATGCGGCTGAGGAAGCCCTTATCCTTCAGCGATGCCGGATCGAGGCTTTTCGATTTGAGGATGATGTCGGTCAGCAGGCGGCCGACATCGCCGAGGTCCTTGTTGCGGACTTCGCGCAGGATCTTGTCGGCATAATCGCTGACCGCCTGCTGGGCGCGGTCGCCATAGACCGAGATGCCGGCGCGGTCGGTGATATTGATGCTATCGGAAATGCGGGCAATTTCCGCCGGATCGGCGACGACAACCGGCAGGGCGGCATTCTGAACAGTCGCGAGATCGGTATCGGCCATGGTTCGGGCTTTCAAGCTTGCGATGCGTAATGGTCTACGCAGTCTAACAGATAGACGTCATCGCAATGGCTTGGCCGCTGGGATCGCACCGACCCGAAAAGCAGGACGACAGACGGCGACTCAGTCATCGCTGATCACCGAACCGTAGTGAATTTTATGATACAGTTTTATGACAAGGCGTGCTCTCGCCGCCTATTTGCAAACCTCGGCCTTGCGGTCGAGCAGCTCCAGCTTGGCGAGCTTGCCGGTCAGGACGAAATCGCCATAATCCATCGTCAGGTCGCGGGTAATGCCGTTCTCATAAAGCTTGAACGACATACGGTAGACCGGCAAAGCATCCGACTTCGCACTCTCGTTGAAATAGGCGATCGTTACCGGCCAGAAGGCCGTCTTGGAGAAAGCGCCGGCGTTACCGGCATCGGTTTCCTCGGCGATCGGCGTCTCCTGCTTGCCGACGATCGTCGTCGTCACCAGCGACTTGTCGCCGTCGTCCGAACCGTCGAAGACGCGCGCCTCGAAGAAGCGCTTGCCGTCCTTGGCGTGCTGGATCACGTCGAGCATATGTTCTGTGGGAAAACGGCTTTCTAAAAGCTGCAGCTCGCGGCTCGCCGGCTGCGTCAGATCGACCTTGACACCATCCGGCTGATCCTGAGCCGCACCGTTGACCTCCTTGTCGAGCTGGTCGTCAGTGAAGGACTTGGTGTCGAAGGTGAACTTGCCGTCCTTCAGGTTCTCGAAGGTCTTCGTCTGCTGGTCGCTGACGCGTACGTTGTCGCCGGTGTCGATCTGCGTCACGAAGCGGAAATTGGTGGTGAAGCCCTGGCAATAGCTGCCATCGAACTCATATACCATGCGACCATACATGGCGGCGATGCCAGAGCGGTCCGACGCGTCCTTCAATTCCAGATCGTAGACCGCACGATGTGCGACGAGGCCGGTCGCGATCGCAGCACTTACCGCGGGCGCAGCCGCCCATGCATTGGCGGAAACGCTGGCGAGAAGCAGAGCGACAAGACTCGATCGGAACATTCATTAACTCCTGTTGGACTCGGTCGCGATGTTATAAGAACGCTTTCGGCCAAATCGAGGCTCGAAACTGTCATATTAAAGATTCTAGTCTTGATGCATAATTTTAGAAGAACTGTCAATTGAACACTTATTCCGGTTAAGTATCAACTAGTTGATCTTCAGATTATTCTTCGCACCCTGTTGCGTACCCTGCAAAAGTCACCCATCGTATGTGCGATATCACCCACCTCGCTGAGGTGGTTTATCCGCAATGGAACCGATAAACGATGGACACGCCACCTCCCCCACCACCATTGCCCGCCTCTGTCAAGCGAGCATTGCGGGGCTTCTCAGCGACTCAGGTGCAAGAGGCCCGTAAGACCCTCGTCTCGCTAGCGCAGAATTGTACCGACTTTCGCACTCGAAAGGAAGCAGCGGAATATATTGACAAGGCGGCGCGGGCTGAAGAAGACCAATTCTTCAAGGGTGACGAGCAGGCGCTAGAACAGTTGGCAATGCTCCCTATCGAGCAGCAGGCGACGGCAGCACTGCAACTGTTCGCTAAACAGGCGATTACCCGCGCCGACCTGGACATGATCCTGAAAACTGTTGCTGCCGATCAGTCCGCGAAGATTGCGGACCTCGAACTAGCGCGGCTTCACCTTGAGCGAGAGAACAAGGACCTGGCCCACTTGCTCCAGACCGGCAAGCGCATTGATGCTTCGGCACTATCGCAGGAGCCGGTTGTCCAATGAAGGTCACAGATGCAACGGTGGACCGGATTCAGCAACGCCGCGAAAAGCTGGAACGCAAGGGTATTCTCAAAGAAAACATCCCCGGGTCGGACGTGACCGCGCACCTGTGGCAAGCAGATAAGAATGGGCTGCTCACGAAGGTAGGCGAGCACGAAGGCCCGGGCATTCCCTTCGTGGTGATCCCGTCAGGCAAGTTCATCACAATCGAAAGCGTCGTAGTCCCGGCGATGTCCGAAGAGCAATGGATTACCGGGTTCGCGCATCTCGAAGACCTGCCGGAAATGCCCTTGCGGGTGTCACCGCTCATTGACGCGCCCCCTGCCCCCGAATTTCATCCCCCTGTGATTGAGAGGGTGCCAGACGCGACGATTGCCACAGGGGACGACCCGAACGCGCACGATCGACCGCTTGGGGTTCGTCCGCATATCGACCGCGATGCTGTGCTGCTCGATCTTGAGAAGTTTCGCAAGGAACGAGGCGCGGGAGATGCGGAACCGAAACCCAAAAGCAAACCCAAGGCCCGAACATTCGAGGAGCGTGCTCGCCGCGTAAGCGAGGAAATGGCTGCTCAGTTCGAGGCAGTTAGGCAAGCGCAGCAGAAAACGGAAACGCGCCCCGTGATAAGAATGGCAATGGCCCCGACAATCACAGATTGGAAGGGATATTGAGTGATGGCAAGACGACGGACCGTCGCGACTTATCGGCGATATAGCTGGCTCAGTCGCACCAGTCATTTCTCCGTTCCGGATTCCACGACCGCGCGAAGCCTTCCGTGAGCAGCTTCCTCCCGATCTCCTCACCGTTCGTTCGATAGATGTTAACGAGAGGTCGGTGCGACTGCGTACGGTCAACCGAGCCGCTGAATATCACCCGCAGTCCCTTTTCAGCCAAAAACTCTTTCAGCCTTCCCTTGGCGATCAGCGCCAGTTTCCGTTCCTTCATGCACTTTGCGTGCGAACCGATCTCCGGCGTATCTATGCCCGAGACGAACGGAACACCTTCCCCCAGCAGTCGCATGTTCTGCCCATCGCATTTCACCGTGTCGCCGTCGACGACTGTCAGCGACGCGCAGATGATCAGCCCAGCAATCATTTATCATTCCCTTCTTGTGTTCCGAGGTCATCGCGAAACATAGCCGATGACAATGTTGGCGCCGCGGTGACCGCATTTGCATTTCAGGCGCGGACCTATTGCCGAAATCTTCGTATTCTTGCCGAGCCGCTTCTGCAGTGCCCATCGATCAAGTGGTCGTTTCCGCTTGCAATCCGCGTTCCTGCAAAAGGCCACCAGACCCTCCCATTCGACCAGATCGCCGAGAGCACGATCCCTCTTCTGCGCGTCCTCTGGCTTCACATAGCCATGCCGCCGCGCCCATTCCTCCGGGCTGTGGTGATAGGTGAGTCTGCACCGCTCGTAATATTTGTTTTCGGTGCGCTGGCATCCGAGGCCTTCTTTTGCGAGCGTCGCGAGGAGCGAAGGCATAGAAGCATTGCCATGCTTTGCAACGAGCTCGTCCCCGTCGAAGAATTTCAAAATCTCGCATTCCTCGCAGATCACGCCCACCCGCTTGCCTGCATATGACTTTAGCCCCGTGCCGGCGTCGGACGAATCCCAATCATCGACGGTCATAGTCCGGCCGCCATCCGCGGGTCATGCCTCGGCTCATGGCGCCCTCTGCCAATGCCAACTGCCGGCGAAGGTGACGAATATCCTCCAGCAGGGTGTCGATTGCGGCGTGCGTGTCGCCCCTATGGTAGGCGATCACCTCTGCACGCTCATCGTTTTCCACGGCTTCGCCGATCGGCTGCTCTCGCATATCCGTGCTCCATATTCAGTTTTCAGATTGGCGGCCGCAGCGCCGATGTTCTTATTATGTTCGCACGCCGATACGAGTCAATAATCAATCTGGGTCAATTGCTTTTTAAGACGTTGCTGATGGGATGGAGGCATGACAAAGCCGCCGAAACCCAAACCGCTCCTGCAGGATACTGAAAAGCCGGTTCGATCCCGCCCGCGTAAGCCGCGAGATCCAGCGCAGCCGAACCTTCCCCTCGATCCTATGCCAAATCGCATTGAGCCGTGTCTTGCGCTTCTGAAAGCAAGGCCGCCGAAGGGCAACGATTGGGTTTATGAAATCAAATGGGATGGCTATCGCCTGTCTGTTCACGTAGAGCCGACAGGCATTCGCATCCTGACGCGCGGCGGCCATGATTGGACGGATCGTTTCCCGGCAATCAAACAAGCGGCCCTGTGGCTTCCCGTTGGCACCGCGATCCTCGACGGGGAGGCCGTGGTTCTCGACGAGCAGGGCCGGTCGGATTTCGGCCTACTGCAACAATCGCTGGGCGGGCGGGGCGGCAAGAAGAGCTCAAGCGACGCCATCTTCATGGCTTTTGATCTGCTCTATTTCGATGGTCACGACCTCAGGAAGTCCGAGCTCGACGAGCGCCGGCGTCTACTCGAGGATCTGGTGCCTGCCGGTGAGCAGGGCGATGTCCGGCTTTCCGAGCAGATCGAGGCCGACGGTGATCAGTTGCTGGCGAGCGCCTGCGAACTTGACCTAGAAGGCATCATAGCGAAGCAGCGGCGCGCCCCCTATCGCAGCGGTCGCGGCGGCGAGTGGCTGAAGATCAAGTGCATCCAGAGCGATGGCTTCGTCATCGTGGGATATGAGAAGTCGACGGCATCCTTCGGGGGCATCGGTCGTCTGCTGCTCGCCGCGCGCAAGGGAAGCGATCTGGTCTATGTCGGGGGTGTGGGGACCGGGTTCAACGAGCGATCCGCCGCCGAGCTCCGGGAGCAGATGGACAAGCTGATCATCGCCAAGCCCGCTATCGACACCGGAAGGAAGCGGAATGCGGTCTTTGTCGATCCGAAGCTTGTTGCCGAGATTGAATATCGAGCCTGGACACATGACGGGAAGCTGCGGCACGCTTCTTACAAGGGGCTGCGCGATGCGGCTGATAAGGCGACGGTTTATCAGTTGGACGACATACGCTAAGGTTCAACACCGGCCAGCCTCGTCGGTCGGCAAACAGCCACCCCTCAGTCTTTGCTAGTAACTTCCACTTGATCCCTTCTGTTCGGCCCTTTGATTCTCTTGGCCAGCAAAACGGTCGACGAGATCCCACCGCTCAGCATTTTTAGAAGAACTATGTTGAAAAAGGTGAGAAAATACGCATTCCCGAGGGCTGTTGTCGAAGCGCCTGCACCGTAGACCGGTAAAGGAATGAGAAAAATAAAAGAAACGAAGGTGAGCACATATGCCAAGTCCGCTTTCACAACGCTTTTTAGATCGGCAACTATAATTTCTCGGCTCAATTGGGAGGAAATGATATAAATCGAAAACAATAGTGTCTTCACGGCCGTAAATGTGATCAGAGAAAACGAAAGACATGTGTAAAGGGCGACCTGTTCTGGATGGTTCTCCGCCAGCCATGGCAGTTCATAGTGGTATTTGGGTAGAATAACCAACAAGTATCTTAGGTGCGGGGCGATGTAATCCAGTACGCCTCCTCTGGTCAGCCAAAGAAACAAGATCGACATAGACAAAATAGCCATATCGAGGGGTGGACCGCTAATATGGCTCTCGTATCGTTTGATAAAGTTCTCATTCTGAAGGCGAATGAAAAGGTCAACTCCGGCCAAACTTTTAAACATATTTACATACCAGCCTTTGATTCCGGACTATGCCTATTGAAAGTGGCGGTCGAGCACAACGCCCGTCAACCATTCCCGTCGACCTCTCCATCTTCGTCGAGATCGTGGATCGGCAGATAAAGGTTCTTCTCCATCCACTCCCGCACAATAAAACTGATCGCATTATTGCGCGTCATGCCGAGCTCGCCGGCCAGATCTCGCAAGGCGTCCTCGATATCTTCCTCCATCGAAACGGCCGCGGCATTGCGCAGCCGCAGCGCAGCACGACGAAGCATGATCTGGATATCCGCGCGCGGGATGTCTGCGATCCGGTCGGCGGCGTCCTCTAGGAGCGTGGCGGTGTCAGATGAGGTCATCAATAGGTTTCTGAATGTCGACTGCCAAGCATTGATCTATCACAAAGATCCAAGCTATTTTCAATCATCAGGCGACTGTTGAGTCTGCAAATTCTACCACTGAGTTGCCACAGGGAGCGATATGGCCGACGAGATCTACTTCACGAAAGAAGAGAGCACAGCAGTTGCGGATGCTTTCCTAAAAGCCTTTACAGACCTCTATCCAATAGCATCCCTGAAGGCCGAACGTGCGCTAACGAACGTCGACAAATACCCTCAAATGAACTTCAGAGACAACGGGATGCCCTACTTCTCGTCAGTGTGGCGGGACAAGGCAAGACCGGATTACGAGTGGGCCTTAAGTGGTGGCAGCCTTTTGGCATCCGCCCTCAGCTCAATCGATGAAGGAAACAATCTCGAGCCAGTTAAAAAACTCGGAAAGATACTTTGGGACATTCCTGCTTTCAGGACGCGCTTTAAAAAAGAAGATGCTTGGTACGCCGAATACGAAGCGAAGAAATTAGTTGAACAAGCCCTCCTGCGTTATCTTAACTGCTATGGGCCTGGCAATGAACTCGACCCGAGCAAGGCCTGGATTGTTGCTCGACAGTTTCTGTTCGCACTAAGCGCCGGCCGACTACCTCTCACACTTGTTATTCCGATCCTCATGCATAAATTCGAGACGGACCACTATAGGCTGACTGACGACGCTTACATTTTCAAAATGCGCGAACCATTCCAGCTTGCGCGATCGGTCAGCGGCTATTCTACTGGTGGAGTATCACGAAGCGTCGTCCACTCGGCAACTCATGCGTTTGTTAACATGAACTGGAGTATAGGCAACCAACCCTCGTCGGACCTTGGGATGTCGCTGACTGAGACGAGTGAAGCTGCATTCGAGGTGATCGACTCCTTTTTCGCAGCCCTTCGACTTGCAACTGATGCTGTCGCCGGATACGCGCAGATATTACAGGTGCCGCGCGGCTGGGGCGTTTCGTATAAGTGGGACTTGCCTGCGATGTACATTTCAGAGAACCGACGCTACCCGATGTTCTACGACCGAGCGTATTCACGAAATGACGCAGTGAGGTCAGTTCCCGAAGATCTAATGCCAGACATTCGAGAGACCTATCATCAGGTACTGGCCAGCAAATCGAACAAAATGCAGCTGGCTCTTCGCCGTCTGAATGCTTGTGTGACCCGAGATGATGACGTTGATGCTATCCTTGATGCGATCATTGGGATCGAATTGCTTCTCGGTGACGAAAACGACTCCCTGACCTTCAAATTGAAGATGCGGGTCGCGGGCCTCTCAAAACTCACGGATGGGCGATTTCCACCTGAGGCTTCTTACAAGGAAATGGGAAAGCTCTACCAAACGCGTTCCGCAATCGTCCACGGAAGCTCACGAGGCAAAAAGAGTAAGGATATCGAAGCAGACACAAGGACCGTTTATGCCAGTCACCGAGATCTCGCCACGCGATACCTCCGAATGGTCATCAAAACGCTTCTCGAACATCCACAATATCTCTCACCGCAATTGATCGACAGACAGTTGCTCATCGGCGTTGACGACGAACCACCCGCACAAGAGGACATTCCAGGACTAAACGTTTGATTGGTTGCAGTCGGCCCGTGCGATATCGACGTGAGGCGCTGTGCAGTTCGCAGAGGGTTCGCGTCACGCGGTTTCCCAGGCAGTGCCGCTCAATGTAGCATCGCGATCGAAACGCGCGTCACTGGGCAAAATATTGGAGGTGAATATGAGCTTGGACGGATTTGACGAGTTCGATGAGGACACCGAGGCGGCTTTAAAATGTGACATCGAGCTAGATATCCAAGGCCACAGAACTCCACGAGAGGCAGCCAAGGCTACGGCTGCTATACTCCGGGCATTAGCTGCGAGCATCGAGAACGGTCAGCTTGACACCGGACACCATCCGGTCATGAACCTGGACCAAGAACAGGTTGGGGAAATCTACCTCGATTTCTACGGCGTGGGTTGATGGTAGATTTCGCCCCTGTCGGTGCCGTCCCCTGTGGCATGCGTTCACGAAACCGTCTTCTCGCGTTCGAACACTCGCTTTAACCAGTCACCTCGCTTCTCCTGTTTGAGGATCGTGGCGCTGCCTTCGATTCTGACTGATCCCTGTGCCACAGGGGCGAATACGCCTATGGGGACAGGGACTTCGTTGGAGTTCAGCGACAGATCGAAGCGCGGCGGTGTGTCGGGATTCAGGATACGCAGGTGCGGGTTGCGGTTGACCTGGAAAGAAGACTCCGGGTGCTGGATATATCCGCGTGAAACGAGCGTGTTCGTTTCGTGGTCGATCTTCATCCCTGGGAAGAGATGCAGCACAAGCTCGTCCGACTTCTCCACAGACAGGCAGTCTTCACCACCGAGAAAACGTTCAAGTATGAAAGTTGGGATGCGCGATGACCTTTCTAGCAGCGGCAGGTCTCGTCCTATCAGCGCGCCGCGAAGCGCGTTTCCTGCGTCGGTCACGACGGCATCTGCCGTCTCGTCATAGCGGAGAATGCCCACGCTCACGACGGCACAAAGCTGTACGAGTTCTTCCGTGGTTGGCTCGACACCCCCTGTGGCAATTTCCTTCAGGTGGGCGACCTGGTGCTTGCGAGCGTAGCCAAGCTTTTCCGCGAGGTTCGCGATATTTTCACGGCCGAGCGCGGCCACGATCGCGGCGGCACCGTCTCGCTGTGTTGCACGTAGTCTATTGATCATTGGATTTTCTCTCTTGGTTTCGTTCAGCGGGTTACGAGAACATGATTTGCTGCTGGTCGCATTCGAGCTCGTCGGCCATGCTCTTTCGGAACGCCTTGAGCTCCTTCGCGTTCAGACCGCGAACCTCATCCTGCCCGAGGAGTTTGCGGCGATTTTTCATCTTCTCCTCGGTTAGCTCTTCGTGGGTTTTGCCTGCTTCGCGAAGCTTGCGGACGATCTTTTGCATCCCCGAAATCTTCTCAAGCAGGGGATCGATGTTGATTTCCGTCATCGTGGCCTTCCTTTCGTTTTTCAGAGGAATGTTGATTTCTTCGGGCGTTGGATCGCGGCAGGCATTGACCGTGCATGATGGATTTCCGGGGCGCCGATCATCGCCGCAGAGGATGGAAATCTCATCCAGCTTGCCCTTCTTGAGTCCACCGCGCGTATATCCGATGCTGAATCCCCGGCACTTCTCGGCAAGCTCGTCGTCCTGCACCAGGACCTTGACGTACATCCCGATACCAGTGTGGAAAGCGTCAATGAGTACGGCTTCGGTCGCCCCCCTGTGGTTCAGCCATATTGGGGTGCTGAGATCCTTGGCGAATGCCTGCGGAGATTCGAGGCATGTAGTGTCAACGTACTTCTTGCCGAGAACCGTTCCGGTTCCGTGGTTCTCGCCAGTCGTGTAGGCGTACCCTTCAATTACCTTCGCCATTTTCAGTTCACCTTTTGTTCAATCAAGAAAAAAGACCGACAGGGGAGCGAGGCCTCAGCTGCGACCCTGCCGGATCGGGCAAAGGTGTGGTGGTCTACCAGAGACCCAAGGAGCCACGTTGCCTTTCGCCCCGATTTCATTGTTTCCACACGATCGTCGGAGGCAGAGGCTCGCGTAGCTCCTCAGGCCGGTACATATCGAACAACTCGGCAGTGACAAATCCGCGCTCTGCTCGATACTGTGGAGGAATATGATAGCCTGCATCGTATGTCTGATACTCGAACCTAACGGTCGGTATGAAAGCCTCACCCAAGTTGATGCGCATACGCGAGCCATCAGTGCCTATCGCAACTTGAGGGGGTTGTTGCTCGCGTATACGCTTATTGAGCCAGGCAATGATGCTATCGGCATCCTGAACCTTGCGCCCCTGTGACTGCAAGCACTCGACCAGACCCCACTTCATGACGATCTCGTCCATTTCGGGGAAGGCCCATTCGCCAGTCCCCTTTGACACGTAGTCGCGAAGATCGGTCAGAGATTGCATAACGTAGCAGGACCGCTCGATTGGCGTTATGCCCAGCGCATAGCTGTCCCAGAGCTCGTCAGGAACGCAAACGGCACGCCCCTGTGGCAAGCCGTGGACCTTGAGTGTCAGCGCCGCAGCGGGCGTCATTTTGATGCCGAGAAACATTTACTCATCTCCCTCACAAGATTGGCCTGACCACAGGAGGCAGGACCTGCTTGTGCAGCGCCACGTCGACCGTGATGGCGAAGTGATCGCAGAGCTTCTGGAAGGTCGGGAGCGATGGCATGCGCCGGTCGGCGATTATCCCGTAAAGCGTCCGTACCGACACGCCGCATGCCAGGGAAAGTTCTTCGTACTCAGCTGCCGGCACGGCCTTGATTTTGCGCTTGACGCCATCGAGCAGCATCATGAGGTCGATAGACACAGCGGCACCTGTGGGCTCAAGTTCAACAGCATCACACATCGGTATCTCCTACGTTTAATTTAACGTGATGATAACGATATTGTCATTGTCGACAATGACATTTTCATTTCCATCTGACTATATTTTGTTTCCGCATCAGTATACGACGGTTTAATATTGTTAATACTCGGATGGAAACGATTTTGTATTTGACAGATCGAAATTTAATTCGTTATTCGTTCGAAAATCGCAATGAAATTCAGCTGACGAAGGCAAACGAACATGAGCACGAAACAAGTTACACTTGCCGAAATCTCGGAAACAGTTCGCACGAAGCTTCGCGAGCATCCGAGCGTTACAGCGCTCGCACGCGAGCTCGGATTCCTTCCAGGAACGCTACATAACATCATGACAGGACGGCGCGTAAACCCACGGCCAGAGGTCGCGGATGTTCTTTGTAAGCATTTCGGGATAACGCTTATTGCCGTCACTAAGGACGCAGCGTAATATCGTCAGCACTCATCCCCGTGTCGCCCCTGTTGGCATATGACGCGGATGAGGAATCGAAGCTCTTGCAGCCTCGCGTTTGATCCAAACCGCAATGATCGAAAAGAAAAACCCCCGAACTTTCGTCCGGGGGCATATCAACTGCGATATTGCAAAGGTAGTATTGGAACTCCTTGTATATCGCACGGATCAACCGCGAATGCAAGGAGTATTATTGTGTCTATTCATCAAACTATTCTTCTTATTCCAGGTAAAATCACCCACGAAGCGAATATCCACGCTGAATTGCGCAATGTGCCACAGTGGATATTGTGGGAATTAATTCCAGAAGGACCTAAACTCAAAAAGTACCCGCGCGACTGGCGCGATCCAAAATACAATGTCAGCGCACACGACAAGAAGTACTGGACGACGTTTGAGAACGCGGTCGCCGTCATGCGCGCTGATCCAGAAGGTCGTTTCGGGATCGGGTTCGTGCTCGACGGTTCTGGTTACCTGTGTATCGATCTTGACGATCATGCAGGGGCCGATCAGGAAGCCGTGAAGCGAGGGCAAGAACTCGTCGACCATGTGCTTGCCGTGACAGGCGGAACATATGCGGAAATGTCGCTGCAAGGCGCAGGCAAACATGTGTTCCTTAAAGCAACGTTGCCACACGGGCGAACATATGGCGACCTTACAGCGCACCTGAATATCGAGGTCTACGCGGCAGGGTTCATCGCGATCACCGGCAAAGTATTGAGCAGTTGGCCGACGCCTATCGCTGACGGTCAGGCGATTGTCGACGAGTGGCAGCTCCCTCCCCCTGTGGCAAACATTGGATCAGTCGAGAAGACCGAGGCACTCGGACGGCGACTCGACCTCCCCGATAAACAGGTCATCGAAACGCTGATGGTTCGTCGCCTTGCATCGTTCAAAACGCTCGCCACAGAGGGCGATCTGGTCGAGCGTTCGGACGCCTTCGCATATCTCGTTGGCGACCTCGACAAGATTACTGGCGACCCTGAGCAGATTGATCGCATTATCCGCAAGGCGCCTGTCTTCAAAAGCTCCCATAACAGTTCCCGCTACGAGCGTCGGACATATTCATTCGAGCACTGGGTTAGGCTGGCTCGCGCAACGAACAAAGAATCCATCCCATATACGGAATTCATCACGCGGGAACGTCGGTTATTTCTTGAGTCGATCGCATCCGACATTTCCCGTCGAACACAGGCACCCTTACCCCCGGAGGTGATAGCGCAGCAGGAATTGCCAGCCGATGAGCTCGCTGGCTTAACGAACGACCTGCTCTGCGGATTGCCCGAGCACGTCAGCGGCCATGACGCCTTTGAGCATCTGGTCTATTGCAGTGAGCGCGGCTCGAAGAAACCGTTCCGGCTTTTCTCGGAAATAGCGACGATCGGAGCTTTTGGTGCGCTCCTCGCCCGGAAGTTCAAGTCGACAGACGGCACGTCCACGATGCCGATGGAAATGCTGATAGCCAGAACAGCTTCGGGCAAAGGCGAAGCTTTCAATTTCTGGTCTTCGCACATCAGCGCGCGAGCAACGCCCGACAGCCCTTCAAAGATCGTTGCCGGACCTGCCTCATCGGCAGAGGCGCTGCATGGTCTCATCCAGAAGACAGGTTCAACCCTTTGGATTCGTGCTGACGGTGACGCCGATGTGCAGATGCTAGCGAAGCCGACCGACGCTAATCAGAAGCGTTTCCGGAACTACGTATATGAGATGTTCGATGCATCTCGGTATGGACAGGCTCCAATGGCACCGCCTGAATCCATTGCCGCACAAAAACGCGGAGACCAGCCAATCCACAACGCATGCTGCTCGCTCCTGTGGTCAACGACTCCCTACGCCTTCGCGCAGGTCTATGACCTCGATGTCCTTTCAACAGGTCTCGGGTCGCGCGCGATCATCACTGTCCACGATACGCATAGCGGCGAGCTTGTGCCTGACTCGCAAGTCGTCAAAGAACTCGACTCCCGCGCCAATAACATCCTCAATCAAGTTCACCTCCTCGCAGATGAGATCGATACGGCCTACCGTCGAAGCGCAACTGATGGAGACTCCTATGTCCGACAGGTAGGGTATGACCAAGAGGCAGCCGAGTTCATATGGACGCTTGAGCAAAAGCAAACTGCGATCCATAGAAAGGTGGACGACAACGAATACCCGCCCCACTACGCGGTTTTTCTGCGAACCTCGATGCTCACCAAGAAGCTCGCTTTGCTGAGCGCCCTCATTCGATTCTTCGACTTGCCACAGAGTGGGACGGCGCGTCCGATAATCACGAAGAAAGATGTAGAATGGGGTCTCGCTCGCGTGGTCCGTTCAATGCGCACCCTCGCGAAGATGTTCGATGATGGCAAGCTAGGCAAAGGTGGTGACGCCGCGCGCCGTGCAGCATTCAAAATATGGGTTCTCTCATTTGTCGATCCCAAGAAGCCGCCGAGAGACAGCCGCATCACGCAGGAAATGCTCGACGGTCGGATAATGCCGCACTGGTGGCTCAGGGTGCGCGCGCAAAACACGAAGGTCTTTGCCGATCACCCTTACGGCTTGGATCACGCTTTGAGGGCGACAATCGCGAACCTGATTCTGGAAGGCGTTCTTGCAGAAGTTTCGGCCCCTTCGGGAGGCAAGCGATATCAACTGGTGAATGCAGAGTTGTTGTGATCGATTCCGAACGGCAGAGAATCGTCAGTGAAAATAGGGGCAAAATCGCTTTGCATGCAAAGTACACCTATATACACGTTTTCAACTGATATATCTGCCCTTCATCCACTAATTATGCAATGTACAATGTTCGATATTACTATATTGATTTCACTCTATATTTGCTTTGCACAACGCGACATGAAAAGTCTGCACAATATGCAATGTATTAGGGGCAAGACAGTAGCCAGCTTTGCATAAAACCGCCCTGTTTATGCAAAGTTATGCAAAGCTGTATGCAAAGTTATCTCGGCGCAATTGAACCGCTGCGCCCTCCCTCCCAATGTGCCGATCAAAAAAAAAATCGCAACCAGATACGGACATCTGTGAACACTCTAGAACGCTCCCGAACAGCGTTCCAATCCACACCTAAGTTGCTGTATCTACAAGACTAATTGACAGGCCTACCGGAGTCTCTAAGCTGGTCCTGCAAGTTGCAAACCAGCTCAAAAAGGAGACAGGAAGTGCCTAAGTTTATAATGGTGACCGAAGTCGCGGATTTCGGGGAAGATGTGTTAACCAGACGGACGTTGATAAACGCTGACCAAATCATCTGGAGCTATGACGGCATCGAAGAGGTCGGTGCGTACATCGAGCTTACCTATCTTGAAGAACCGTTGGCTGTAGCCGAAACCCCGGAAGAGATCCTCGCGCTGATCGAAGGACGCCCCCTCCCTAAAGCTCCCGTCGGAGGCGGAGACGCGATGAAAATCGTTCTGGCCAGCCCCATGCCTGTGGCAACCGGGAAGCAGTTCCCACAATCGCCCGGTGACGCGATTTAACGCCAAGTCCGCCCACTGGACCGGTCAACGGCTAACGCCCGTCACGCCGCAAATATGAGACCATGAAAAACCCCGCTGTATGGCGGGGCTATTTAGGTTCGGTGCTCGAGGCGCGCTAAACGTCGTCATCATCGACTGGCTGCTGAGAAGGATCATACTCAAATTTTGGAAAGACGAGTTCATCCAACTCCTGGAACATACTTGCCCGAGCCGCTTCTAGCTTTTCTCGCAAGACCGGCGAGTCGGTCAACGCTGCCAACCGCGCCTCCACTGCGGCAAGGTTCAGCTCCAGTGTGATCTTATCAGAAGCGATGTTCGTCATCTTTCACCTCCATCTCCTATTCGAGGTCGGGCAAGTGCGCCGACTGCTTTCGCCTTAGCGCATCTCGGTTGGCTTCGTGCCATTCCTCGACCGTGATGTTTTCGAATCCGGGCATCACCTTGAACCCTGCATCAACGGCGCGGACCTTCTTCGGATCGATAGGCGGGCTTTCGGCAGGCGCGGGCTGGGCCGGTTCGATCTGCACCCCCTGTGGCCCCTCTTTGAGCTTCAAGACATCCTCGCGGCGATAGAGAAGCCCTTTCGGTTTCTTCCCCCGCGCAGACCAAGACACAGGCTCCAGCTTGAACTCGTCTCGCAATTGCCAGAACCGAGTGCGCCCGACGCTGAGCAGGGTCATTGAATCTTCGATGGATAAAAGCTCGCCTTGTGGGGCGGGACGATGGGTACGTTCCTTCTTAGTCATGCTGCTTGCTCCTCAATCCCCTGTGCAGCAGAGGTTTTGTCAATCTTGTTGGCAGTTTCGTTTGAACTACCATCGATGAAATCGGCCCAATATTGCAGGGCAGCGCGACGTTTCGCGAGGCCTGGTGCGCGGCGGTATGCCTTAGCAGTCGCATCACCGACCTTGTGCCCGAGCGTTTCCTCGGCTGTGTTCCAAGACACGCTGGTTTCGTCGCCGAGATATTCGCGTAGCGAGGAACGGAACCCGTGAACCGATACCCCTGCAGGAAGCAGGTGCTGAAACGCATTGTGCGATAGTCGCGGGGATCGCAGATCCGCCCAAACATGGGCAGGGGTTGCTACAGGGTTGCGAGAATGCGCGTTCACCCCCGAGACCATACAATCGACCATGTCGAGTTGCTGTCGCAGTATCTCGACCACCCTATGAGTTAGGGGAACCACGTGTTCGCGACGTTGCTTCGTGCGCTCAGCGGGGATGGTCCAGGTGAGCTTCCCGAGGTCAAGCTCCTCACGCAGCATGCCGGCAACTTCCTCCTTACGAGTTCCCGTCAGGATGAGGAGTTCAAAGGCGCGGGCGGCGCGGCTGTCCCTGGCGCGTAGCGTTGCGACGAACGCCGGGACATCGGAATACGGCATGGAGGGGTTGTTGCCACCCTTGTACTCAAGCGACGTGAGGCGACCGACGCGAGACGTCATGGCGGGGTTATCTTCGCGGAGTTCGGATGCGACGGCCGTCTCCATCGTGCGACGGATCACGGAGAGGGCGAACTTCTTGGTCGTGGGCCGGTCATCGAAGACAGCGAGGGCCTTAGCTATATCTATGCCCTTTACATGTTTCACTATCATCGAACGCAGATCGCCTAGCTCCTTGACGACGCGATCCCACTGCTCGACTGCGCCATCGAACGTCCATTTCTTGCGGAGGATCTCGCGAGTGTCATTGGCGCATTGCTCGAACGTGACAGCCCCCCTCACAGCTTCGGCTTCGGCTGTCGCACGCTCAAGCAGGGGATCAAGGCCCTTGGCGATCATACCCCTACCCTCTGATGCCTTCTCACGAGCATCAGCCAGGGACACAGTTGCGAGCGTGCCGAGACCCATCTCACGACGCTTGCCAGTGACAGGGGAAGTGAACTTGAACAACCAGCGCACCCCGAACTTGTCGATAACGAGCGTCAAACCACCCCCGTCATTATGTGCGCCGTAGCCTTCAGTTCCCTTCTTGATTGTGGATTCAATTCCTCGTGTCGAAAGCCTATGTAATTCCCTTGCCATCAAAAGGCTCCTATGATCATTTCGACCGAGGTAAGATCCACCCTGTGGCATCATACCTCGCATTGTGTCTTGATCGTACCCCCATTCTACCCCGCATTTGCGTCCTGCACATTTGCGAATAGATGTGAACACTCACGAACACAATAAGAAAATAATCTTGGGAAATCAATAACCTAAGACACACGAAATGAACAATGAAAAACGCTGCAAAACACTGCCTTGCAGTTTTAGAAGAATTGACAATAAAAGCGGAGACGAAAATGTCCGATGAAATAGCAGCGCGCCTGATTGAGATGGGGATAACCCTGCCCGAAGCCGCAGCACCTGCTGCAAATTACGTTCCCTATGTCATCAGCGGCAATCTCCTCTACATCTCCGGCCAGCTACCGCTCGAAGGCGGCAAGGTCGCCGTATCGGGCCATCTCGGCAAGACCGTCGACGTTGCAACGGGCCAGCGCGGCGCCGAACTCTGCGCCATCAACATCCTTGCCCAGGCGAAGGCGGCACTTGGCGGTGAACTCAGCCGTATCCGGCGCGTCGTCAAGCTGAACGGCTTCGTCGCCTCGGCGCCCGACTTCATTGAGCAGCATCTCGTTATCAATGGCGCTTCGAACCTGATTGCCGGCGTGCTCGGCAAAGCCGGCAAACATGCGCGTGCTGCTGTCGGCATGGCCGCCCTGCCGTTGAACGCCGCCGTCGAGATAGACGCTATCATGGAAATCGCCGAATGACCAATGCTGCCTGGATCAGGGACCTGCCGGTCGCCCATCGCGGCTATCACGATCTCAACACCCATATCTGGGAAAATACGCTTTCGGCATTCTCGCGTGCCGTCGAAGCGGGCTTTGCGATCGAATGCGACCTGCATTACGCCTCCGACGGCGTGCCGGTCATCTTTCACGACGAGGACTTGCAGCGCCTCTGCAATCTCAGCGGCGACATCCGCGAGCGCACCTCCAGGGAACTCGGACTGATCGCCGTCGGCGGCACCAGCGACAAGGTGCCGACGCTGCGCCAGCTCCTCGACCTCGTCAAGGGCAAGGTGCCGCTGGTGCTGGAGCTCAAGGGCCGCGAGGCCGATGACGAAGGTTTCGCCGAAGCCGTGCTCGAGGTGCTTGAAGACTATCAGGGCAAAGTGGCGCTGATGAGCTTCGACCACTGGCTGCTGCGCGATCTGAAGGCGCTTGGCTCGCCCTACCCGCTCGGGCTGACCGCCAATGGCAACACGCCGGAAGCGTTCAACACGCATGCGAAGGCAATGGAGATTGGTCTCGATTTCATCTCCTATTATTATGACGACCTGCCGAATGCCTTCATCACCGGCGAACGCAAGAAAGGCATTCCCGTCATCACCTGGACGGTGCGTGACGAAGAGGCGCGTCGACGCTCATTCGCCAATGCAGACCAGATGACCTTCGAGGGCTTCGATCCGCGTGTGGCTGCTTGACACTCGCTTTTTGGCCAAGATCATGCGCAGACTGCTGCATAGTTCCTTAAATCGGATCGATTTGAGGATAAAATTATGCAGCAACTCAAAGTGTTACAGCGTCCTTTGCGCGTCTGAAAGACGCGGCGCTGTAAGGCAGAGCCGAGACTATCCTCCCACAGGCTTCACATTTGCCCCATGACTGACGAACTATCCATTCGCGTAGAACGCTCCTTCACCGCGATTTCCCCGGAGAGCTGGTCCAGGCTTTCCGGGGCTTCGAAGTCCTGCAGTACGCTTGCCTACAACCCGTTCGTTTCGCACGCCTTTTTATCGTCGCTGGAGGATTCCGGTTCGGCCGACGCCGAGACCGGCTGGCTCGGCAACCATCTGCTGCTCGAGACCGATCGCGGCAAACTGATCGGCGCCCTGCCCGGCTACCTCAAGAACCACAGCCAGGGCGAATACGTCTTCGACCATGGCTGGGCCGACGCCTTCGAGCGGGCCGGCGGGCGTTATTATCCCAAACTTCAGTGCTCGATCCCGTTCACCCCGGCGACAGGCCCGCGTCTTCTTGTCGCCGAGGGGCTGCAGCGGCTGCCGATCCAGAGCGCTATCGCCGAAAGCCTGAAGGAGGTCGTGCGCCGGCTCGGCATCTCCTCGGCCCATATCACCTTCGTGCCGGACGAAGAGATCGGCGTCTTCGAGATGGACGGCTATCTGCACCGCACCGACCAGCAGTTCCATTTCATCAATGACGGCTATGCCAATCACGAGGAATTCCTCGAAACGCTTGCCTCGCGCAAACGCAAGGCGTTGCGCAAGGAGCGTCGCGCCGCACTCGAAAACGGTATCAGTATCGACTGGCTGACCGGCAGCGACCTGACAGAACGCATCTGGGATCAATTCTTCAAGTTCTATATGGATACCGGCGGGCGCAAGTGGGGCCGGCCCTACCTTACCCGTAAGTTCTATTCGCTGATCGGCGAACGCATGGCCGACGACATCCTGCTCGTCATGGCCAAGCGCGACGGGCGCTATATCGCCGGCGCGATCAACTTCATCGGCGGCGATACGCTCTACGGCCGTCACTGGGGCTGCATCGAGGATCATCCCTTCCTGCATTTCGAGGTCTGCTATCACCAGGCGATCGACTTCGCCCTTTCGAAAGGGCTGAAACGGGTCGAGGCCGGTGCGCAGGGAGAACACAAGCTCGCCCGCGGTTACCTGCCGGTGACAACGCATTCCGCCCATTATGTCGCCCATGCCGGCCTTCGCCGGGCAATCGGCGACTATCTCGCCCGCGAGCGCACCGACGTCGAACAGATGAGCGAGTTGCTGAGCGAGCATAGCCCGTTCCGCAAGGGCGAGCGTCAGCAGGAGGATTGACGCCGCCGCAATGGTCGCGCTACCCGAATAATCTGGAAACGAGGAGATTTTCGTGATGACCAGCCCAGCCGCCTATGACGACAGCAACATCTTCGCCAAGATCCTGCGCGGCGAAATCCCTTCGCACCGGGTTTATGAAGACGAGCATACCGTCGCGATCATGGATGTGATGCCGCAGGCGCCGGGCCACGTGCTGGTCGTTCCGAAGGCGGCGTCGCGCAATATCTTCGATGCCGATCCCGCCACCCTCACCCGTGCGATTACGGTCGTCCAGAAGGTCGCCAATGCGGTCAAGGATGTTTTCGACGCCGACGGCGTTTTCATCGCCCAGTTCAACGAACCGGCCGCCGGGCAAACGGTGTTCCATCTGCATTTCCACGTCATCCCGCGGCTTGAGGGCACCGCCCTGAAGCCGCATTCCGGCAAGATGGAGGACGGTGCCGTGCTGGCCGCCAATGCCGAAAAGATCAGGGCAGCGCTGGCGTAGGGTTACCCGCCGATGTCACGCGAGGGCGGACTCAAACTGACAGCCTGTCCTTGCTTAAAACGGTGATTTTCTGGATATAGTGCTGGAAATAAGCTGAAGGTGCTTAGTGACCAGTTCGCAAAGCGTGCTATGCAAAAGTATCGATCTCGCCTCGGCGAGCGCGGCATGGCGCGCCTTGATGGCCGCTCAAACCGACACAGATCTCTTCATTTACTCACTTACGTAGTCCTATGAGCCTTGCGGCAGCCCACACCCACGCATTTTTCAATGAAGTCACACAGAGTGGGTTCGTATGGACTATTCGTGACGAAGCAGGCTTCCCAACGTCAACAAACCAGTCAAATGAAGCGGCCATGCCGTTCTGGTCGTCAGAAATTCGGGCTCGACGCATTATTGATCAAGTGCCCGCTTATAGGAGGTTCACTCCGCACAAGCTCCCAATGGAGGTGTTTCTTGATCGTTGGCTGCAAGGTTTGGAGCAGGATAACGTGAGAGTCGGTATCAACTGGAGTGGTGTCCGTGCAACCGGTTTCGATATTGCACCTGCCGATGTTCGCCAACGTCTACATAGCGCGTCAACTCGCTAATCTTTTGAGTCTTTAATTTTATCCTTAAATCGATCCGGTTTAAGGAATTATGCAGCAGGCTGGCTACGACACCTACAATGCCCATCCCCTGTCACCTTCGTGCGTGACCGCTGGGTGCCCCGAGATCGCCGACTTTCTCGCGGTCGACTACACTAGGCGCTCTGAGGAGTGGTGATGCAGGGTTCAGAAATCGGCATAGGAGGCGATCATATCCGATCGCACCCCTGCCACACCACCCGGCATGCGGGTCCGCACCGGGCGGTTCGAGAGATTGAGGTTAGGCGAGCCTGGGCATTCCAAGTTGGTCGGCCCATTTGATCGTGAGGACGGTGTTGAGGAGC
>NZ_JAAXDD010000022.1:0-76491 GCF_019798305.1 Rhizobium leguminosarum | reverse complement strand
GCAAGGCCGGCGCCCGATTGTTCTTCCTGCCGCAATACTCTCCCGATCTCAATCCGATCGAAAAGCTCTTTGCCAAGATCAAGCACGAGCTGCGTAAGGCGCAGGCCCGAACCCGACAGGCTGTCGACGACGCGCTGGCAGCCACCCTTCAAACCGTCTCGCCGAAAGAGTGCCAAAACTACTTCAGGGAAGCCGGATATGAACAGACCTAAAACAATCCCGCTCTAAAGCGCAAGGAGCGAACCTGAAAGATTGCGCGAAGGGCTGCATCCCTCAGGCGCCGGATGTCACAACATGATCCCGTATTGCCGCAGCACTTTCCAAAGGTGACGTGAACGTCACATCCAACGTCAGCGCGTTTGGGTGCGGGATATCAAGAACCACGGCCTTTTGGCTTCGGCTCCTCGACGTCTTGACGTCGGTGGTTTTCAAATGGTCGCGCCGTGCGGGGGAGGAAACGCGACGCGCCAATTCTTCTTCGGCACAAAGCAATCGCACCGGAACAAAGAGCGCGGCGCGCTGTGTGGCGGCGTCGACGAACTGTTGGTACGTCCGTGTGCTCCGCTCATCGCCTTCGACCCCGGCATGGGTGAAGATGAAATTCGCCGACGGGTCGCTATAGGCGGTGATGGTATCCAGCACGGCCTGCCGGACCCTTGCAGTATACTCCCAGATGCCCTTCGGCAGCGGAGCGCTTGCTTCTTCGTCGAGGAGGCGCAGGATCGGATTGTTGAACCAGTGATTATCAACGATCTTTGCTGATACAAGCGACCCGAGTTCTCGAGCGATCGTCAGCTTCCCGACGCCCGGAAACCCCAGGAGCAACACGAAAACACTCATCGTCCGACGACTCTCCCAACCCGATCCACCGCTGTGAAAACGCAGCATGTCTGCGCTTCCACAAGCCGAACCGCTTAATGCGAGGCCACCTCGCTTGCGACGGCCGCCCCCTCGCGCTTCTGGCTGGGACCGACCGGGATCAGCCAGGTGGTGAAGAAGGTTAGCACCGCGACTACGACGACGCCCCAGAAGCTCCAGTGCAGCGCCGCGTCGAAGACGGCGCGGATCGCCGGATCGGCGGCGAGTGCCGAAAGCCCAGTCGGCTGGTTCAGCGCCTCATGCAGGCCCGCCGCCGCCTCGCCGCTCGCATAGTAATTGATGCCGGCATTGAGGATGGCGCCGAGCACCGTGGCGCCGAGCGTATTGCCGAGGCTGCGGGAAAAGATGATCGAGGCTGTGGCGCTGCCGCGCATCGACCATTCGACGCTCTCCTGCACCAGCACGATGCTGGTGAGGCTGATGAGACCCATGCCGAAGCCCATGAAGAAGGAGCCGGTGCCGGCAACTATCGGCGAGCTTTCGGGGGTCAGGAACAACAGGAAACAGGCGCCGAAGGGAAACATCAGGCTGCCGACGCGCAAGGTGCGGCGGATGCCGAAGGCCTTGTAGAAGCGGCCGGAGAGGATCACCGCCAGGGGCCAGCCGACGACGAGCATGGTAAGCGTGAAGCCCGCGACAACAGGCGAACGGCCGAGCACGCCCTGCACATAAATCGGCAGGATTGTCGAAAGCCCGATCAGCGCCATGCCGGCCAGCAGCGTTGCCGCATTGCTGGTCGCAATCAGCCTTCGGCTCCAGAGCGGGATCGAAATGATCGGCTCCGGCGCCCGCTTCTCCTGGCCGAGAAAGAAAAGGCCCGCGACCACGAAGACGGCGAAGAGCGAAATCAGGATCCAGGTGCTGGCATCGGTTTCCGTCAGCATGATGAGAAGTGCGACGATCGAGATCGAAAACAGCGCCGCGCCGAGGTAATCGATCTTGGCCTGCTTGTGGGCCACGTCCTCCTTCAGGAAGATCATGAAGGCGATGATCGAGATGATGCCGATCGGCAGGTTGATCCAGAAGATCCAGGCCCAGGAGATGTTGTCGACGATGATGCCGCCGGCCAGCGGCCCGACGACGGCCGATGTCGCCCAGACGGTGGCCATGAAGCCCTGCACGCGGCCGCGCTCCTCGAGCTTGAAGAGATCGCCGATGATCGTCGTCGTCACCGGCTGGATGGCGCCGGCGCCGAGCCCCTGCAGCAGCCGGAACAGCACCAGCGACATCATCGACCAGGCAAGCCCGCAGAGCAAAGAGCCGGCGAGGAAGATAAGGATGCCGCCGATCAGTACCGGCTTGCGCCCGAAAATGTCGGAAAGCTTGCCGTAGATGACCGTGGTGGTCGATTGCGCCAGCAGGAAGGCAGAAAACACCCAGCTGTAATAGGAAAAGCCGCCGAGCTGCCCGACGATGCGCGGCATCGCGGTCGCCACGATCGTCGCCTCGATCGCCACCATGAAGGTCGCGAGCATGATGGTGGCGACGATAAGCACGCGGTTCGAGCGTTGCGCTGCATTCGACATGGCGATCCTCTTCGGGTGCTCCGCAGATGCCGGAAATATCGGCAGGCTGGCTTTGGTGTGGGGCGATGCGCCGCTTGCGGAGTGATGTGGCTCTTTTACGTCTTCAGGGCCGAACGGTAAAGCAGGCCGCGACCGGTTTCTGACGGCAGCGATCCTTTTCGCGCGATGTCAGGGAAGTTTCGGTCGAAAGCGAAGGCCCGGGCCGAGCGACGCCGGGCCTTCATTCTGTCGGGAGGGAAGGCGAACAATCGCCCACTCCTCATTGCGGGCACGCATCGCCGACGGAACTGTTATCCGTGCCCGTGCCGGCCGCCCCCGCGCAACCCGGCGTCTGCTGCAGGTTGGGATTGACCCCGCCGGGATTGATCGTGCTGCGGCCGCTATTGAGATTGACGCCGCCATTGCCGGCCGTGCTGCCGGTGGTGCCGGGATCGGTGCCGACAGAACCGGTGCCAACAGACCCGGCGCCCGCGGAACCGGCGCCCGAACTCCCCGACCCGCCGATAATCGGCGCCACCGAAAGCCGCCCATTGGCATCCGCACCTCCGGCCGTCTGCGCCGTGGCCGAACCGGCCAGACCGATCGAAAGCAATGATATCGCGATGAACTTGCAGGACATGATTTTCTCCATGCTTGTTGTCTCACGGGAGAAAACCTGCACGGGGTGGCATTGTTCCTGTCGTAGCTGCGGTTTTCACGGTCGTTTGATTGGAACCGGGGAGACGGGGGTTCCCGGCCATTATATTAGATAAGTTCGCGTGCTGATTGCTTTCTTTTCGGCGACAGCTATCGTTGCCTTTCAATACTCAAGATATCCATCTTTGCCGTTTCATCGATTCGTTGTTGTTTGTCTTGCTCTGCTGGTTGTAACACCTGCCCTTGCCGTCGCAGAAGACCGCCGGTCCTTTGGCATCAACGAGCCGTTGCCCGGCGAGGATCCGACCTGCAACGAAGCAAATCGCGCCTTTGAAAACACTTACAACTCCGGCAGATATTCGAGTCGGATCTACTTGGCTGACAGCCACGTCAGCCTGTTTTCGGAGCGTCGATACAACGGAAGAACGCTGTATGAGCGAAAAGAAGATGGGGGTCTATGGTCTCTGCTGAGTCGCGGCGTGACGAAAACTGTCACGGACGTGGGGCCTGTCCTTACTGATTGTAATCTCATTTCATACGAAAAATATCGTAACACCAATGTGGGCACATTCTCTGGCAGGTGGCATCGTGGCCCTTATCACGCCTCGATTATGATATGGCTGTCGGCAACGGATCGCCTGCTGTTGAAGACCGAGCGCATTTTCGATCCCGACAAAAATCCTTTTTCCGCTCGGACCGTAATGGATATCTATGAAACCAATCGCGATAATGTGGCGGTTCCGAATGGATTCTTCATCGACAACCCTTGGATTCGATGAAGTTTTTCCATAACAGCCGCGAAAGCGTGACCCTGTCAGGCTCTTGGACCGAGGAGGGGCTGCCATTTTCGCCAGAGCACTAGATAGGTTTCAGATTGTTGAGATTGCTTATTTTGCGATGGGAGTTCCCGCTGGCCACCTCCCCGCATGCGCTGCCGCGAGGTGCCGAAGGGGGAACGAGTTCTTTGGTCATTCCGGTTTTGCCGGGTTTTATCTGATCTGCCTTTGGGGTGGGTTTGTCGGCATGTCCTCCCTTCTGCTTCTTCATGAAGTTTTGAGGCGGCTTTTCAAGTCAGCTATCAAATGATGATGGGCTTGTGCCTGCGCCACCGCGGAGGGACTCTGAGGTCTTACCTGCGAGCTGACCGCCTCCACGTCATTTCCGCGAATGCCACTTATGTGCGTGTTGCCCGAGCGCTGCCGACGGAAAGAGCCACCGCCGAACTTCGGGCGCACCGTCTCTGCAACATACTGAAGTCTACGAGAAAAATGGTGCCGCTTGCAGGACTCGAACCTGCGACCCCATCATTACGAATGATGTGCTCTACCACCTGAGCTAAAGCGGCCCCTCACGGCCGAAGCATGCGGCCTGCGATTTGCATGGCGCTGATACAGGCATTGTTGGAAGATTTCAAGCACCCTGTCATGGCTTTGGCAAAAAAGAGGGAAGGGCGCCTCAGAGCGCCAGCCGGGTGCGCGCCGCCCTGTATTCGGCCTCCAGCCGATCGACGAGTTTTGCCACCGGCTCGACAGCCTTGATGGCGCTGATGCCCTGGCCGCTGCCCCAGATGTCCTTCCAGGCCTTGGCGCCGCCGACAGCCTGCTCGAAATCCATCTTCGAGACATCGGCTAAGGGCAGGTTGTCGGGGTCCATGCCGGCAGCCAGGATCGAGGGCTTGAGATAGTTGCCGTGCACGCCGGTGAAATAGTTGGAATAGACAATATCGCCAGCAGCACCTTCGACGATCGCCTGCTTGTAGGCGTCCGCGGCGCGCGCCTCTTGCGTTGCGATGAAGGGCGAGCCGATATAGGCCATGTCGGCGCCCATCGCTTCTGCGGCGAGGATGGCGCCGCCGGTGGCGATGGCGCCGGCCAGCAGCAGCGGCCCATCGAACCATTCGCGGATTTCCTGGATCAGCGCAAAGGGCGACAGCGTTCCGGCATGGCCGCCGGCGCCGGCCGCCACCGCGATCAGCCCGTCGGCGCCCTTGCGGATCGCCGAATGGGCGTGGCGGTTGTTGATGATGTCATGCAGCACGATGCCGCCATAGGAATGCACGGCGGCATTGACCTCCGGCACGGCGCCCAGCGAGGAGATGACGATCGGCACCTTGTATTTGACGCAGAGCGTAAGGTCGTGCTCCAGCCGCTTGTTCGACATGTGGACGATCTGGTTGACGGCAAAGGGGGCGGCCGGCCTTTCCGGATGGGCGGCGTCATGGCGGGCGAGCTCCTCGGTAATCTCGGCCAGCCATTCGTCGAGCTGACTTTCCGGCCGGGCGTTCAGTGCCGGAAACGCCCCGACGATGCCTGCCTTGCATTGCGCCAGCGTCAACGCCGGATGCGAGATGATGAACAGCGGCGAGCCGATGACCGGCAGTCTCAATCTGTCCTTCAGGATCGGGGGCAGGGCCATGGCTCATCGCTTCCATTGACGTTTACGAAAACGTCAATCTCATAACAGAGATGAAAAGGCGATAAAAGAGCGGCTGCCATGCCTTCGTCGATTTCAGCCCGAATATATACGTCCGAGAAAGCACATAATAAGGCCCGCAAGCGGTGAAACCTGCCGATTATTCCCGCCGATCAACCGCGGCCGGGACCTGCAAGGCTTGCGGTTTGCCGCACTTGCCGCTACCGAATTTTGATGGAGAACGGCGGGGATTGCAGTCCGATGCCGAATTCAAGGTGAAGGACTTGACGTGAGCGGATTGGAAACGGCCATCAGAACTGCGCTCGAGAATTCCGATCGCGATAATCCGGAGGTTCGAGCGAGGATCTATCAGTCGGCCCGCCAGGCGCTGGAAGCCGGCTTGCGCAAGCAGGATATCACCGACACCGAGGTCGTCGCCCATCACCGCCATCGCCTGGAAAGCACCATCCATGCCATCGAAGGCGAGGAGCGCGACCGCCTTCACCCCCGCCAGAGGCCGCCTGAAGTGCCCGTGCCGCCGGTGGTGGAAATGCCGGCGCCGCCGGTTCCGCGCGGTGATGTGGCCGATATTGACAGCCTTATCGACAGTCCCGTACCGGTGGGCGAAACCCGCACCCCCGACGTGGCTCTCAGCCGCGGCGACGAGTCCAGCCTCGATGACGTGCATGCCGGCAATGCCGATCACCTGGCTGCCGCCCCCGTCGGCGAGGAGCGGCTTGCCCGCGGTCAGCGCGCCACCAATATGGATTTCCGCCCGGAGCGGGCGGCAGGCCGCCGCAAGCCGCGCAAGTTTTTTTCGAGGCTGCTCGTCTGGTGCGTGCTGCTCGCCTTCATCGGCATCGGCGCCTGGTGGGCGCATACGTCGGGCCTGCTGATGACGGCGGCCGAGCGCGACACCAGCGTTGCCAATCCGCCGGCAAGCACCCAGCCCGAGGATTTCACCGGCAATGACGATAGCGCCGGGAATGCCGCCTCTCACACCGATCAGCCGGTGACCATCGATCCGCAGAACAGTTTCTCGGCCGATTGGATCCCGCTGTTCAAGCCTGAGGACGCCGACAAGATCCAGAGCGGCCCGCGGGCGCGCACCGAAAAGATCACCGAGAATGACGGCCCGGCCGTCCGGCTGATTTCCGAAAGCGGTGCAGCCGATGGCAATGTCTCGATCAGCGTGCCGCCTTCGGTGCTGCAGCAGCTGGCCGGCAAATCCTCGACCATCGCGCTGACGCTGCAGTCCACTACCGACGAGCCGACCCAGATCACCGTCGAGTGCAATTTCCAGACGCTCGGCAATTGCGCTCGCCATCGCTTCACCGTCACCCGGGAAAAATCGGATGCGCTGCTGCAGGTGAAGTTCGACCGCTCGCTGGCGCCGAATTCGCCGGGCACGCTGACGATCAACAGCGATCTCGACGGCAAGGCGCGCGGCATCAACCTCTTCGCCATCCGCATCCTGCCGGGGCAGTGACCCCGGTCCCGGCGGAGCCGGTGACCCCGTTTAGCCTACGCCTATTTCAGGGAAGCCCTATTTCAGAAATCCAGGCCCTGAGCCGATGATCTCTGCATCGACCGTGCCGAGCGCCTGTTTGTTCTTGCCATCATAATCCATCCTGTTCAGCATGTGGCGGATGAGTTCGAGGCGCGCCCGTCGCTTGTCATTGCCGTGGATCACCGTCCAGGGCGCGAAATCCGTATGGGTTTCTTTGAGCATCCGGTTGCGCTTGTCGCTATAATCGCCCCATTTCGTCAGCGCCGCGATGTCCATCGACGACAGTTTCCAGACTTTCAGCGGATCGTGCCGGCGGTCGTGGAAGCGCTTCAGCTGCATCTCGCGGCCGATATCGAGATAGAATTTGAAGAAGAAGATGCCCTCATGGGCGATGATCTTTTCGAGCTGCGGCGTCTGCTTGAGGAAATCCTCATATTGCTGCGGCGTGCAGAAACCCATGACCGGCTCGACGCCGGCGCGGTTGTACCAGGACCGGTCGAACAGCACGAATTCGCCAGCCGTCGGAAACTGCGCGACATAACGCTGGAAATACCATTGCCCCTGTTCGCGCTCGGTCGGCTTTGTCAGCGCCACGACGCGGGCAAGGCGTGGGTTCATATGCGCCGAAGAGGCCGAGATCGCGCCACCCTTGCCGGCAGCGTCGCGCCCCTCGAACAGCGCCATCACCCGCTTTCCGGTCGCCTGCAGCCAGAACTGCACCTTGACGAGTTCGATCTGCAGCTTTTCCAGCTCCTCCAGATAGTCCTCCTCCTTGAGCTTCTTCTTGTAGGGGAAGTCGCCGGAAGCAAGCGCGTGTTCGTCCACCCAGTCCGGCAGGATGGGATCGTCGACATCGAAGGTGCGTTTCTTCCCGCGGATCTCCAGATCCACGGCCCTGCTTTCGACCTTCTCGTCCATATGGTCCTCCTCGGCCTGGTTGTTCTCTTTCTGCAGGCGAACATAGTTACCGTTGAAAATCAAATCTTTCACGGCCGGCCGATCATTTTTCGTGGGTTTCGGCTGCGGCCTTTCGCTTCAAAGCGGCAGCCCGAAAACTTCTGTCATGAAGTGCCGCTATCAGGCAGAGTTCAATATAGAGAAAAACGAATCGACGCCGCGAGGGCACTTGCCAGACGAAACTCCGTGGAGAAAAAGCCTGTTGGCGCGCATAAGGCGCGAACGGCCGGTGCTGCTTGCGGCGATCCTCAGCGCGCTCGCCGCGCTTGCCGCCGGCATGAACAAGTGGGTCGTGCTTGGCCTCCTGCTTGTGATGATCCTCACCGCCCTTTTCAATGAGGCCCCCATCATCGAGGCCGAACCGGCCCCGCCGGTGGAGATCGAGCCGGAAGCGCCGCCAAGCCGCCTGCCGGAAGCTTCCGCCACGCTCTCCGGCCTCGATATCCCGGTCATGGTGCTCTCGGACGACGCCTCGGTGCTCTTCCAGAACCGCGCTGCCGAAAAGGCCTTCGGCGAGGTGGCGCTCGGCGCCCATATATCGGCCCGTATGCGCTCGCCCGGCGTGCTCGACATGGTGCGCGAAACCATCGCCGCCAACACGCCGAACCAGATAGAGCATGCCGAGCGGCTGCCCTCCGAGCGCGTCTATATCGTCCGCAGCGCGCCCATTGAATTCGCCGCCGATGACGGGCCGCGTGAGCGCTATTTCATCCTCTCCTTCCGCGATATTTCGGAGGTCCGCCGCATCGACCGCATGCGGTCTGATTTCGTCGCCAATGCCAGCCATGAGCTGCGTACGCCGCTTGCCTCGCTGCGCGGCTTCATCGAGACCATCCAGGGGCCGGCGAAGAACGATCTGAAGGCGCAGGCACGTTTCCTCCACATCATGCTCGATCAGACGACGCGCATGAGCCGGCTGGTCGACGACCTGCTGTCGCTCTCGCGCCTGGAGCTGAAATCGCACATCGCCCCGGATGAGAAGGTCGATCTGGTGCCGCTGCTCGGCCATGTCAGAGATGCGCTGGTGCCGCTGGCAAAGGATGTCGGCGTCGTCATCAACCTGCATCTGCCCGACGGCAAGGTCGAGGTGCTCGGAGACCGCGACGAGCTTGTCCAAGTCTTCGAGAACCTGATGGAAAACGCCTGCAAATACGGCCAGGAGGGCGAGGTCGTCGATGTCTGGCTGAAGAACGGCACCGGCCAGCCGGTCGAGGTCAGCATCGTCGACAAGGGCCCAGGCATTCCGGCCGAGCATGTGCCGCGCCTGACCGAGCGCTTCTACCGCGTCAGCATCGAGGACAGCCGCTCGAAAAAGGGCACCGGCCTCGGCCTTGCCATCGTCAAACACATCCTCACCCGCCACCGGGCACGGCTGATCGTCAAGTCGGAAGTCGGCAAGGGCACTGACTTTACGGTGCGTTTCTGACGCGACTGGCAGCGTGAGACGCAGTCCCCTCTCCCCGTTCTTACGGGGAGAGGGTTAGGGTGAGGGGCAAATCACACGGAACGACTTTAATGAGAGGCCCCAAGCCCAAAACCACCGCCCGAGCGCGATCGTTGCGTCAGTCGGATAATGATGCAGAAGACAGGCTGTGGAATGAGCTGCGCGACCGGCGGCTCAGCGGAAACAAGTTTGTCCGACAATTGCCGATCGGACCCTATTTTGCGGATTTTGCCTGTCGTGAACTGCGGCTCGTCATCGAAGTCGACGGCAGTCAACATGCGGAAAGTCGACGCGACGGCATTCGTGATGTCTTCATGACCGGCGATGGCTGGTCGGTGGTGCGCTTCTGGAATGTGGATGTTCTGACGGCACTGCCATCGGTGCTGGACACGATTCTGGCAATCTGCGACGGGCGATTGACCGAGCGCGTCGAGGTGGTGGATTTGCGATTCTTTCCGGCCGCGCGTGACTAGCGATGGTTTGCCGTGTGACGTGCCCCTCACCCTAGCCCTCTCCCCGTAAAAACGGGGCGAGGGGACGTGCCCTGCGAGAGGTGAGCGGGGAACGGAGAGGTCGCAACATGGTCCCTTCGCCCCGCCTGCGGGGAGAAGGTGCCGGCAGGCGGATGAGGGGCAAACCATGCGGAACGACCTTGATGAAAGGACGCAAGCAAAGAACCGCCGCCTCACCTACTGTCGCCGATATGCAGGCGGTTTTTACAACGCAAGGTGGATTGACCAACAAACTTTGCCGGTCGCCCGACATGATCTATCGGTCCATTTAAATATTTCATTATAACTCAGTAACTTAACCTGTCACAAATGTTTCACGGCTTTGACATAAAAGGACGGTGCTTAAAGCGCTAAGAGAGTCTCGCCGATGAAAAAAGGCATGCGAGGGCCTCTCTAAGGCCGAACTCACACAAGCCCAAATGCCGGGAGATCTTAAATGAACACCTTCAAGCTCACCGTTGCCGCGCTCGCTGCAACCGCCGCTTTCGCTGGCGCTGCCGTCGCCCGTGACCAGATTCAGGTTGCTGGTTCGTCCACCGTCCTGCCCTACGCAAAGATCGTTGCCGAGTCCTTCGGCGAAACCTTCACCAACTTCAAGACGCCGGTCGTTGAATCCGGCGGCACGGGCGCTGGTCTGAAGGAATTCTGCAAGGGCGTTGGCGAAGACACCATCGACATTGCCAACGCCTCGCGTCCGATCAACAAGAACGAAGCCGAAGCCTGCAAGGCTGCCGGCGTAACCGACATCCAGGAAGTCAAGATCGGCTACGACGGCATCGTCTTTGCAACCGACGCTTCCAACCCTGATGTCGCCTACGTTCCTGCCGACATCTACAAGGCCCTCGCAGCCCAGGTCGTCGTCGACGGCAAGCTCGTCGCCAACCCCTACAAGAAGTGGTCGGAAGTCAACCCGAAGCTTCCGGCTGTTGATATCGCCGTCTACATCCCGGGCGAAAAGCACGGCACCCGCGAAGTTTTCGAACAGAACGTGCTCGCCGCCGGCTGCAAGGCCTCTGGCGCAATCGACGTCATCGCCAAGGAAATCGCCGACAAGGCTGCCCAGGGCAAGGCCTGCGTCGCAGTCCGCAAGGACGGCGTTGCAGTCGACATCGACGGCGACTATCCGGAAACCCTCGCACGCATCGCTGCCAACAAGACCGGCGTCGGCGTATTCGGCCTTTCCTTCTACGAAAACAACGCCGACAAGCTCAAGGTTGCGAGCATGAGCGGTATCGTTCCGTCCACCGAAACGATCGCTAACGGCACCTACCCGGTTTCCCGCCCGCTGTTCTTCTACGTCAAGAAGGCACATCTCGGCGCCGTTCCTGGCCTGAAGGAATACGTCAACTTCTTCGTATCCGACCAGATGATCGGCCCTGACGGTCCGCTCGCAGAATACGGCCTCGTTGCCGCTCCGGATGCCGAACGTGACGCGATCCGCAAGGACGTCGAAGCCGGCAAGTCCATGTAATCACTTTGCCGGCGCGGTGCCTTTCAGCCGCGCCGGCATTGCCTTATGTCCCTGCGCGCCGGCGGTGCTGGAGCTGCAGGGTTGGAATTCCTTCTCCATGATTGGAAGCTGAAGGCAGGCTGATGAAGCTGCCGGGCTTTTTGGGGCTATGGGCCTGGGGACGTAACGAATGAGCACATCCATCATACTTTTGTGCCTTGTGGTGATCGGCGCCGCCGGCTATCTGGTCGCGCGCAGCCGTGCCACGGCGCTTGCCGGAGGCCGATCCTCCGCTTTGCATTCGCGGCCAGCCTATTATGGCGCCTATGCGGCGATCTGGGCGGTTCTTCCCGCCCTCATCGTCCTCTGCCTCTGGCTCTCCATCAGCCCCGGCATCATCCAGTCCTCGGTTCGCGGTGCTTTCCCTGACGACATCAAGGCTCAAGCGTCGGTCGAGCAGGATCTTGGCTATTCGACGGTGGCGACGGTCGCCCGCGGCCTGACGATGCTGACCTCGGATGAAACTGCGGCGGTCGGCAACGATCCGGCTGCCCTGCAGGCCAAGCTCCTCGAAAAGGGTGTGCCGCTTGCCAGCCAGCCGCTGCCCTACATGCTCGACGCCGCCAAAAAGCTCAACGCCCTGAGCATGACGAGCCGCATCGCCATGACGGCTGTTGTCTTCGCTCTCGCCATTGCTGGCGCCTTCTATGCGCTGCGCTCCATTGCTCCGCGCTTCCGCGCCCGCAACCGGGTCGAGCGCGTCATGCTCTGGGGCCTGCTGCTCGCCTCCTCGATCGCCATTCTGACGACGATCGGCATCGTGTTCTCCATGCTGTCGGAAGCCGCCCGCTTCTTTGCCGCCGTTCCCGCCATGGACTTCTTCTTCGGCACCGTCTGGGATCCGCGCTTTGCCGGCGCCGGCAGCTCGTCCTTCGGCCAGTTCGGCCTGATCCCGCTGCTGCTCGGCACGATCTACATCGGCCTAGTCGCCATGCTGGTCGCCGTGCCGGTCGGCCTCTTCGCCGCCATCTACATGGCCGAATACGCCTCGCCGAAGCTGCGCGGGGTCGCCAAGCCGCTGCTTGAAGTGCTCGCCGGCATTCCGACGATCGTCTATGGCTTCTTCGCGCTCGTCACCGTCGGTCCGTTCCTGCGCGATTTCTCCGCTGAGATCAGCGGCCTTCTGTCCGGCAATTACAGCAATTTCATCCAGGCGCAGAGCGTTCTGACGGCCGGCATCGTCATGGGCATCATGCTGATCCCCTACGTGTCCTCGCTGTCGGACGACATCATCACCGCCGTGCCGCGGTCACTGCGTGACGGTTCGCTCGGTCTTGGTGCCACACGCTCCGAAACCATCAAGAAAGTGGTCTTGCCGGCAGCCCTTCCCGGCATCGTCGGCGCATTGCTGATGACGGCCTCGCGCGCCATCGGCGAAACCATGATCGTCGTGCTGGCCGCCGGTGTGGCCGCCCGCATCCAGATCAATCCCTTCGAGCCGATGACGACGGTGACCGTCAAGATCGTCAACCAGCTGACCGGCGACCTCGAGTTCACCTCGCCGCAGACGCTGGTTGCCTTTGCCCTTGGCATCACGCTGTTCTGCATCACGCTTTGCCTCAATATCTATGCGCTCTACATCGTGCGCAAATACCGGGAGCAGTACGAATGACGGATATTGTTTCTCCCACATCAGGCGTCACCGTTTCCAAGGCGCCCGTGCGCCGCGATATCGGCATCAAGCGTCGCTATGCTGCCGAGCGCCGGTTCCAGGCCTATGGCATCGCCGCCATCACCTTCGGTCTCGTCTTTCTCTTCATCCTGCTGTGGACGGTGATCGGCAAAGGCTATACCGCCTTCCAGCAGACGGCGATCACCCTGCCGATCGAATTTTCCGAGAAGACGATCGATCCGAACAATAAGCGTGCGACCGACCCATCGGTGCTGATCGCCGCCAACTACCCGATTCTCCTGCGCGACGCGATCGTCAAGCAGCTGAACATCAATGCCTCGAGCCGTCCCGACGTGCGCGATGCATCCGCCATGCTGTCGAAGAGTGCGCCGATCCAGCTGCGCGATATGGTGATCGCCGATCCGTCGATCATCGGCAAGACGGTCAATGTCACGGTGCTCGCCGACGCCAATGTCGACAGCGCGAGCAAGGGCCAGATCGACCTCTCGGTCGATGAGAAGAACCGCAAGGTCAACGACAAGCAGGTTGCCTGGATGAACGAGCTGAAGGCGAGCGGCGCTCTCCACAAGCAGTTCAACACCGGCCTCTTCGTCAACGGCAATTCCAGCCGTCCGGAGGCCGCAGGCCTCGGCGTCGCCCTGATCGGTTCGCTCTATCTGATGCTGATCGTCCTCGTGCTCGCTCTGCCGATCGGCGTCGCCGCCTCGATCTATCTCGAGGAGTTCGCGCCGAAGAACAAGCTGACGGATCTGATCGAGGTCAATATCAACAACCTCGCCGCGGTTCCTTCCATCGTCTACGGCCTGCTCGGTCTTTCCGTCTTCATCAACTTCATCGGCCTGCCGCGCTCGGCTTCGCTGGTCGGCGGCCTGGTGCTGACGCTGATGACCCTGCCGACGATCATCATCGCGACGCGTGCGGCTCTGCGCGCCGTGCCGCCGTCGATCCGCGCCGCAGCACTCGGCCTCGGGGCGTCGAAGATGCAGATGGTGTTCCACCATGTTCTGCCGCTCGCCATGCCCGGCATCCTCACCGGTACGATCATCGGACTGGCGCACGCGCTCGGCGAAACCGCGCCGCTGCTCCTGATCGGCATGGTCGCCTTCGTCGCCAACGCGCCGACGACACCACTCGATCCCTCGACGGCCCTGCCCGTACAGGTCTATATGTGGGCCAACGAGGCCGAACGTGCCTTCGTTGAGCGTACTTCGGGTGCCATCATCGTCCTGCTCCTGTTCCTGATCGTCATGAACATGGGCGCCATCCTCTTGCGTCGTCGCTTCGAGCGCCGCTGGTAAACGGAGTTAAACATCATGAATATGCTGACGGAAGCTGCAGTTGAAAAGGCGCTGGATCAGAAGATGAGCAACGTCCCGTATAAGATGATCGGAAAGGATGTCTCGGTTTACTACGGCGAGAAGCGCGCGCTTTTCGATGTGAACCTGAACGTCCGCGAAAACACCGTAACCGCCCTGATCGGCCCGTCCGGCTGCGGCAAGTCGACCTTCCTGCGGTGCCTCAACCGCATGAACGATACGATCGACGGCTGCCGCGTCACCGGCAAGATCACGCTTGATACCGACGATGTCTATGATCCCGATATCGACGTCGTCGAACTTCGCGCCCGCGTCGGCATGGTCTTCCAGAAGCCGAACCCGTTCCCGAAGACGATCTATGAAAACGTCTCCTACGGCCCGCGCATCCATGGCCTTGCCAAGTCGAAGGCCGATCTCGACCAGATCGTCGAGACCAGCCTGCAGCGCGCCGGTCTCTGGAACGAGGTCAAGGACCGCGTGCACGAATCCGGCACCGGCCTGTCCGGCGGCCAGCAGCAGCGCCTCTGCATTGCCCGTGCCGTCGCCGTCAGCCCTGAAGTCATCCTGATGGACGAACCCTGCTCGGCGCTCGACCCGATCGCCACCGCCAAGGTCGAGGAACTGATCCACGAGCTGCGCGAGAATTACACGATCGTCATCGTCACCCACTCCATGCAGCAGGCCGCACGCGTCTCGCAGCGCACCGCCATGTTCCACCTCGGCAACCTCGTCGAGGAGAACGACACCGACAAGATGTTCACCAATCCCGACGACCCGCGCACCCAGGACTACATCATGGGTCGTTTCGGCTGATGTTGGCGACACCAAGCCTTCCCGTTATTCGAGGATAAAGCCCCATGGCATCGACACATATTTATTCTGCCTATGATGATGATCTGAAGTTCCTGTCCAGGCGGATTTCCGAAATGGGCGGCCTGGCCGAGCAGATGGTCGCCGAAGCCGTGCGCGCCCTCGTCAATGGCGATACCGCGCTGGCGCAGAAGGTCATCTCCGACGACGTGATCCTCGATCATGCCGAACGCGAAATCGGCGACAAGGCGATCGTCACCATTGCCCGCCGTCAGCCGATGGCTGCGGACTTGCGTGAAATCATGGGTTCGATCCGCATCGCCGCCGATCTCGAACGCGTCGGCGACCTCGGCAAGAACACCGCCAAGCGCGTCATCGCCGTACAGAGCACCGGCGTTCCCCGCAAGCTCGCCCGCGGCCTCGAGCACCTGTCCGAGCTGGCGCTCGTCCAGCTCAAGGAAGTGCTCGACGTCTATACCAATCGCTCCGCCGACAAGGCGAATGCGATCCGCGAACGCGACAACGAGATCGACGCGATGTACACCTCGCTGTTCCGCGAGCTCCTGACCTACATGATGGAAGATCCGCGCAACATCACCAGCTGCACGCATCTTCTCTTCTGCGCCAAGAACATCGAGCGCATCGGCGACCACGCCACCAACATCGCCGAGACGATCTTTTACATGACGACAGGCGCGCAGCCGGAAGGCGACCGTCCGAAGGACGACAGCGCCAACACCGTCGGCGCGGTCACGGAATAACCGTCCGGGCCAGTCGCCCGGACCAGTCAATTGCGTGCGCGCCCGTCCGGGCGCGCAAAGAGGTCGCAGCCAATTTCTGAATTTGCGCAGGATGCACTGCTTAAATCACCCCCGGTTTAAGGATCATGCGCGAGGAGACCGATACGCATGATCCCGAGAGTTGCAGTTGTTGAAGACGAAGAAGCCCTCAGCGTGCTCCTTCGCTACAATCTCGAAGCGGAAGGCTTCGAGGTCGATACCATCCTTCGTGGCGACGAAGCCGAAATGCGGCTTCAGGAGCGCACGCCAGATCTTCTTATCCTCGATTGGATGCTGCCCGGGGTCTCCGGCATCGAGCTTTGCCGGCGGCTGCGCATGCGGCCGGAAACCGAGCGCCTGCCGATTATCATGCTGACGGCGCGCGGCGAAGAGAGCGAGCGTGTCCGCGGATTGTCGACGGGCGCCGACGACTATGTCGTCAAGCCCTTCTCGACCCCCGAACTCGTTGCCCGCGTCAAGGCGATGCTGCGCCGCGCCCGTCCCGAGGTGCTGTCGACGGTGCTGAAATGCGGTGACATCGAGCTCGACCGCGAGACCCATCGCGTCCATCGCAAGACCCGTGAAGTCCGCCTCGGCCCCACCGAATTCCGCCTGCTGGAATTCCTGATGTCGTCGCCTGGCCGAGTCTTCTCCCGCTCGCAGCTGCTGGACGGTGTCTGGGGCCACGATATCTATGTCGACGAGCGCACCGTCGACGTCCATGTCGGCCGCCTGCGCAAGGCACTGAATTTCTCCAACATGCAGGACGTCATCCGCACCGTCCGCGGCGCCGGTTATTCGATGGAAGCCTGAGGGCTTTCGTTCTGGTTGCTGACAAGGTCGCTCGTGCTAACGTCTGCCCCTCACCCTAACCCTCTCCCCGTAAACGGGGCGAGGGGACGTGCCCCGCGAAAGGTTGGTGGGGACGGAGAGGGTGCGGCATGTCCCTTCGCCCCGCAAGCGGGGAGAAGGTGCTGGCAGGCGGATGAGGGGCAGCCATCCGCACGAACCAAAATTGCATAAAAAAACGGGCCGCTCGGCCCGTTTTCTGCATTCTAGCAATGGTCAGCCCGCTCAGCTGGCCCGTGCTGCCGCCCGGCGGCGTTCGTTGACCGGCTGGTAGGCGAGCTTCTGGTGATAGCTGCAATAAGGCGAATTGTCGGGGGACTCGCAGCCGCAGAAATGGAAGTCGTCCTTCAGCGGATCGCCCACCGGCCACTTGCAGGTGCGTTCGGTCAGCTCCGTCAGGCCGAGGCGGCGCGAAATCGGCACCACCACATTGCCTCTCGGCACGTATTCCATTTCCTCGATCGTTTCGATCTCGATCTCTTCCTTCAGCATGGTCGCGCCCTGCTGGCGGGTAACCGTGCGGGTCGTGACCCGTGAGGCGTAGTTCGGCGCGCGCGGCGCCGATGTATTGCGCTTCGGCGTTCGCGCCGCGGTGTTGGTGCCGCCGGCCTTGGCACGGCCGGGAAGGCACAGCCGGTGCACTTTGCCGATGACCGCGTTTCTGCTGACCCCGCCAAGCTGCGCAGCGATCTGGCTGGCGCTCAGTCCTTCGGCCCAAAGTTTCTTGAGTTTCTCGACCCGCTCGTCTGTCCAGTTCATGCCCTGTCTCCACCTTTTGCGTTGGTGATGGCAGAATCCCTCACCGTTGTCCCGGGAGCTCCGAAACAAGAAACGCTTGATCAATTTTGGTGACTAGTTCCGCCGCATGCAGTCTAGTAATTGATCTTTAACCTAGTGTGAGGCTGACTCCGTGACAAGAGTCGCATGAATCCGGATGAATCGAATTCGTAGTTTTCCCCAACTTGCTGCCCCTGCGTGTCATTTCTGCAATAATGCCTGTTGATGACTGAGAAAGCCGCTGTACACCCGTGCTGCATACGCTAAGGGCGCCGTTTTGTTGACATTGCAGCGCGAAAAGGAAATAGTGCCACTCGCCGCCGCAAGGCGGCATTTTTGATTTTTCGGGCCTGGTTTCCTTAGCCGGAGTCATTGCCCGGCAACTTTGATGGAGATCGCGCCATGGCCGAAGCCGCGCCGCTTTATGACACCTATTCTCGTGCCCCGCTGCGGTTCGAGCGAGGCGAGGGCGTTTGGCTGATCACCGAAAGCGGCGAGCGATATCTCGATTTCGGCGCCGGCGTTGCCGTCACCTCCGTCGGCCACAGCAATCCGCATGTTGTGGGCGCACTGAAGGAGCAGGCCGACAAGGTCTGGCACCTGTCGAACATCTATGAGATCCCCGGCCAAGAACGTCTGGCAAAACGGCTGACGGACGCCACCTTCGCCGACAAGGTGTTCTTCACCAATTCGGGCGCCGAGGCGCTCGAATGCGCGATTAAGACGGCGCGCCGCTATCAGTTTTCCAAGGGTCATCCCGAGCGCTTCCATATCATCACCTTCGAAGGCGCCTTCCACGGACGGACGCTGGCGACCATCGCCGCCGGCGGCCAGGAGAAATATCTTGAAGGCTTCGGCCCGAAGGCGCCGGGTTTCGATCAGGTGGCTTTCGGCGATATCGAAGCGGTCCGCGCCGCGATCACCGATGCCACGGCGGCGATCCTCATCGAGCCGGTGCAGGGCGAGGGCGGCGTGCGTCCTGCCACCACCGAGTTCATGAAGGCGCTTCGCCAGCTCTGCGACGACAACGGTCTGCTGTTGATCCTCGACGAGGTCCAGACCGGCGTCGGCCGCACCGGCAAGTTCTTCGCCCATGAATGGTCTGGCATCACCCCCGATATCATGGCTGTGGCCAAGGGCATCGGCGGCGGTTTCCCGCTCGGCGCCTGCCTTGCCACGTCAGAGGCCGCCTCCGGCATGAAGGCCGGCACGCATGGCTCGACCTATGGCGGCAATCCGCTTGCCATGGCCGTCGGCAGTGCCGTGCTCGACATCATCCTTGCCGATGGCTTCCTCCAGCATGTGCGCGACGTAGCACTTGTCTTTCGCCAGGGCCTCGCCTCGCTGAAGGATCGTTATCCCGATGTGATCGAGGATATCAGAGGCGAGGGGCTGTTACTCGGCATCAAGGCTGCCGTCCCTTCAGCGGAACTGCTGCAGGCGATCCGCGCCGCCCATCTGCTCGGCGTGCCCGCCGGCGACAATGTCATCCGCCTTCTTCCGCCGCTCGTGGTCACCGCCGAGGAAGCCCGCGAGGGCCTTGCCCGCGTCGAGCGCGCCGCCGAGAGTATCCGCGCTTCCAAGGTCAAGAAGACGGCTTGAAGAAATTGCCGCCTTCTGGCGCAGCACAGGTAAGTAGACGATATGAGCCCTAAACACTTCCTCGATCTTTCGGCGGTCACATCGGCCGATCTCAGAACGATCATGAACGATGCGCTCACTCGCAAGCAGGCCTTTAAGGCAGGCCAGGGCGACAAGCCGCTCGCCGGCAAGATGCTGGCGATGATCTTCGAGAAGCCGTCGACACGCACCCGCGTCTCCTTCGACGTCGGCATGCGCCAGCTCGGCGGCGAAACGCTGTTCCTGTCCGGCACCGAGATGCAGCTCGGCCGCGCCGAGACGATCGGCGACACCGCCAAGGTGCTGTCGCGCTATGTCGATGCGATCATGATCCGCACCACCGAGCACTCGCGGCTGTTGGAGCTGGCCCAGCATGCGACCGTGCCTGTGATCAATGCGCTGACGGATGACACCCATCCCTGCCAGATCATGGCCGACATCATGACTTTCGAAGAGCACCGCGGCCCGATCAAGGGCAAGACCATCGCCTGGACCGGCGACGGCAACAATGTGCTGCATTCGCTGGTCGAGGGTGCCGCGCGTTTCGGCTATCGGATGAACATGGCCGTGCCCCTTGGCTCGGAGCCAAAGGATCACTATTTGAACTGGGCCCGCAATGAGGGCGCCGAAATCATGCTTTGCCATGATGCCGACCGTGCGGTCGCCGGCGTCGATTGCGTGGTGACCGATACCTGGGTCTCCATGAATCAGGAACATCGGGCCCGGGGTCACAATGTCTTCCAGCCTTATCAGGTCAACGCGGCCTTGATGGCGAAAGCCGGCAATGATGCATTGTTCATGCATTGCCTGCCCGCCCATCGCGGTGAGGAAGTGACTGATGATGTGATCGACGGTCCGCAATCCGTGGTCTTCGATGAGGCGGAAAACCGTCTTCATGCGCAGAAGTCGATTCTTGCTTGGTGCCTGGGCGCGATCTGAACCATAATCGGACGTCGCGAGAGACAAACTCGCGACCGCGCGAGCGAAGGGCACGCTGGCCCATCGCTCTGAAAGGAGTGAAAAGCCATGGCAGAAGCTGCAGCCGCCCTCGGCCAGTTTGATTTCGCCGGCGATGACCATGTCGTCCCCTTCCAGGTGGAGGGGCTGGATGTGCGCGGCCGCGCCGTCCAGCTCGGCCCGATGCTCGATGCGATCCTCGAGCGCCATCATTATCCCGCACCCGTTGCCCGGCTGCTTGCCGAAGTCGTCGTGCTAACGGTGCTGCTCGGCACCTCGCTGAAGTTCGACGGCAAGTTCACGGTGCAGACCAAGGGCGACGGCCCGGTCGATCTTCTCGTCGCCGATTTCTCGACGCCGGAAAATGTCCGCGCCTATGCCCGTTTCGATCAGGCGCTGCTCAACAAGGCCGTCGAGGCAGGCGAAACCGAGCCCGAACAATTGCTCGGCAAGGGCATTCTCGCCTTCACCATCGACCAGGGCAAGTTCAGCCAGCCTTACCAGGGCATCGTTCCGCTCGACGGCACCACGCTGGAAGACATTGCCGGCGTCTATTTCCGCCAGTCGGAGCAGATCCCGACGCGCGTCCGTCTTGCCGCGGCCGAACTCTTCGATCGTGACGATGCCGGCAAGCCGCGCCATCGCTGGCGGGCAGGCGGCCTCGTCGCCCAGTTCCTGCCGGAAGCGCCGGAGCGCATGCGCCAGCCGGATCTCCACGGCGGCGACGGCGACACCGGCAGCCGCCCGCATGGCGACGACGATGCCTGGCTCGAAGCGCGTTCGTTGGTCGAGACCATCGACGCCGATGAACTCACCGATCCGCTTGTCGGCACCGAGCGGCTGCTGTTCCGCCTGTTCCACGAGCGCGGCGTGCGCGTCTACGAACCGCGCGCGGTGTTCGACCGCTGCAGCTGCTCGCGGGACAAGATCAAGGGCGTGCTGAAGGGCTTTTCGGCCGAGGAGATCGAAGCCAGCCAGGAAAACGGCGAAATCGCAGTCACCTGCGAATTCTGCTCGACCACCTACCGCTTCGAGCCGGCCGAGCTTCAGCCGGCCGAATAGGCGCGGTTTGCATTGATGGCTGCCCTCACCCTAACCTTGCCGGGGCCGAGCCACTGGTCTCGACCCGTCCTGCGGACCCTCGTAAAAAACGGGGCGAGGGGGACGTGCCCTGCGAAAGGTTGGTGGGGAGCGGAGAGGCCGCGGCATATCCCCTTCGCCCCGCTTGCGGGGAGAAGGTGCCGGCAGGCGGATGAGGGGCGGGCCTCGGCAATCCCCCAGGAGCCGGGCGTCGAAGACGTCTCAGGAACGTGGCGCTGACGGAATATGACGTCTCAATTGATGCGCCTCAATTAAGTACGCGCAGCAGCCCTGGTGAATCCAGCGAGAAGGCGGGGATGTCGACATCGAACATCTCGCCATCGTCCGTTTCCATCTGGTAATGGCCGAACATCAGCCCTGAGGGCGTGTCGAGCGGGCAGCCGGAGGAATATTCGTAGGTGTCGCCGGGGCCGAGCCGCGGCTGCTCGCCGACGACGCCGGGGCCGGTCACCTCGTCCACCTGTCCGTTCTGGTCGGTGATGTTCCAGTAACGGTTGACCAAGCGAACGGCTATGCCGGAATTGTTGCTGATGACAATCCGGTAACCCCAGACATAGCGATCGTCTTCCGGATCGGATTGCTCCTCCAGATAGAACGGCTCGACGACTACTTCGATCTCTCTTGTGAGGGCGCGATACATGCCTTGCACCTTAGTCAAGATATGTTACCCGTATCTTATAAGAGGCCCTGTCCGTCAAGAAACGGAACAATTATCATCGCTGAAATGGCTGTGATCCGAAGGTTTTTCGATCGCTAAGCCTAATTGTCAGTGTTAATTCCGTTTCGGAACGCCCCGGCGGGCAAACTTGTTCCCCCGGCCTCACCTTGGTGAGGCCGGCACGGCCGAACCCCAGATGAGGTCCGGCCGCCTTTATTCCTAAATCAAGCCGAGACCTTGGCAAGCGCCTTCGCGAAATCCTCGATCAGGTCGTCGGTATCCTCGATGCCGGCCGAAAGGCGGACCGTGCCCGGAGAAATGCCGAGTTCGGCGCGCGCCTCATCCGTCAGGTTCTTGTGCGTGGTCGTCGCCGGATGGGTGATCAGGCTCTTGCTGTCGCCGAGATTGTTGGAGATCTTGACGATATCGAGCGCGTTCTGCAGCGCGAAGGCCGCATCCTTGCCGCCCTTCAGCTCGAAGGCGACCAGCGTCGAGCCGCCGGTCATCTGCTTGGCGATGATATCGGCCTGCGGATGGTCCTTGCGGCCGGGATAGATCACCTTGGCGACCTTGCCCTGCTCGGCCAGGAATTCGGCGATCTTTGCCGCATTCTCGGTCTGCTGGCGCACGCGTAGCGGCAGTGTCTCGATGCCCTTCAACAGCGTCCAGGCATTGAACGGCGACATCGCCGGGCCGGTATGGCGGAAGTAGTCGTGCAGGTTCTCGTCGATCCATTCCTTGTCTGAAAGCACGACGCCGCCGAGGCAGCGGCCCTGGCCGTCAATATGCTTGGTGGCGGAATAGACGACGATATGGGCGCCGAGCTCGAGCGGCTTCTGGAAGAGCGGTGTCGCGAAGACGTTGTCGACGACGACCTTGGCGCCGATCTGGTTGGCGAGCTTGGCGACACCTGCGATATCGATCACTTCGAGCGTCGGGTTGGTCGGGCTTTCCAGGAAGAACACCTTGGTCTTCGGCGTGATCGCCTTTTCCCAGTTCGCCAGATCCCGGCCGTCGATCAGCGTGCAGTCGATGCCGTATTTCGGTGCGAGCGTTTCCACGACCCAGCGGCAGGAGCCGAACAGGGCGCGCGCGGCGACGATATGATCGCCTGATTTCAGCTGGCAAAGGATTGCCGCGGTGACGGCGGCCATGCCGGAAGCGGTGGCGCGGGCGTCTTCGGCGCCTTCGAGCATGCACATGCGCTTTTCGAACATGTCGTTGGTGGGGCTGCCATAGCGGGCGTAGATGAAGCCCTCCGTCTCGCCCTTGAAGCGGGCTTCGGCCGCCTCCGACGTCTCGTAGACGAAGCCTTGGGTGAGATAGATTGCCTCCGACGTCTCGCCATATTGCGAACGCAGCGTGCCACCATGGACGAGTTGGGTTGCCGGGCGCCAAGTCTTGCTCATGCCATCACCTTCACATAACAAAAAAACCGGTCGCAAAAGCAGACCGGTTTCAACCCGGTCTTTTTAGCCACTTGTTTAACGTGGCTGCAAGCCGACCGGCCAAATCACCACGGGATAATTCTGCAATACTGCTGTTAGCTGCTTGCGTCAATTCCCCGAGTTTGGTTTTGTCGGCGGCAAATGATGGATGAGGCATGATGGCTCGCGAAACGGGAATTCTGGCGGATCGCGCGATCTCCGCGCTGTTCGAAACGGGGCGTCTGATCTCCGAGCGGGAGCTGGACCGCGACCAGATCCAGCCGGCAAGCCTCGACCTGCGCCTGGGCGCCAAGGCTTTTCGCGTGCGCGCCAGCTTCATGCCCGGCCCCTCGCACCTGGTTGCCGACAAGCTCGACCGGCTGAGCCTGCATGTGATCGACCTCTCCGAAGGCGCGGTGCTCGAAACCGGCTGCGTCTATATCGTCCCGCTGATGGAAAGCCTCGCGCTGCCGGCCGACATGTCGGCCTCGGCCAATCCGAAGAGCTCGACCGGGCGCCTCGATATCTTCACCCGCGTCATCACCGATTACGCCCAGGAGTTCGACAAGATCCCATCAGGCTATGCCGGCCCGCTCTATCTCGAAATCAGCCCGCGCACTTTCCCGATCGTCGTGCGCCGCGGCTCGCGCCTGTCGCAGATCCGTTTCCGCGTCGGCCAGGCGCTGCTCGGCGAGCCGGAACTTTTGAAGCTGCATGAAAGCGAAACGCTGGTTGCCAGCAAGCTTCCGAATGTTTCCGGCGGCGGCATTGCCCTGTCGATCGACCTCGCCGGAGACAAGGACGGCCTGATCGGCTATCGCGGCAAACATCACACTGCCGTCGTCGACGTCGACAAGAAGGCCGAGCACGACCTCTTCGATTTCTGGGAACCGCTCCACAGCCGCGGCCGCAACGAGCTGATCCTCGATCCGGACGAGTTCTATATCCTCGTCTCGCGCGAGGCCGTGCACGTGCCGCCGGATTATGCCGCTGAGATGACCCCCTTCGATCCGCTGGTCGGCGAATTCCGTGTCCATTATGCTGGCTTCTTCGATCCGGGCTTCGGCCATGCGCCTGCCGGCGGACGCGGCAGCCGCGCGGTGCTCGAAGTGCGCAGCCACGAAGTGCCCTTCATCCTCGAAGACGGCCAGATCGTCGGCCGCCTCGTCTACGAACATATGCAGGAAAAACCCGCCAGCCTCTACGGCTCCGGCCTCGGCTCCAACTACCAGGCCCAGGGCCTCAAGCTCTCGAAACACTTCCGCATCTGAGGCTTCCCGGCGGCCGCGACTTGACAGCGGCCCCCATCTGTTGGAAATCTCGCTTCATCGCGGGTGTAGCTCAATGGTAGAGCAGCAGCTTCCCAAGCTGAATACGAGGGTTCGATTCCCTTCACCCGCTCCAGCTGCCCTCAGGCCGTTCGCCGCCTTTTGAAGGCGCTTCGCGATGTTTTATGAAAAGGGTTGCGCGCAGGCATCGGCGCCTACAAGGACACAGATGGCGCCTCGGCCGCGCGCAACCCCTAGCTTCGCCTCTATCTGGTCTTACTGACGCTCGTCTCAATCCTCCCCAATTGAGAACTCACGTAGTCGCCGTGGCGAAGCTTTGCGAATTCGTCGGTGGCTTGTGCCGGTGCGCTCTTGAAAACGTACCATTCACCGTCCGGTTCGCGTTTCTGATAGATCAGGCCGCCCTTCTTGCGGTGGCTGAAGCAGGTGATTGCCGTCGCCGTTCCGGTCTTGGCGTGCCAGTCGGCGTTGAAGCAGAGTTTACCCGATTCCGTGATGAACCAGCGGCCCATGCCGAAGGACGGCGAGCCATTTTCCCGCGACCAGGCGGTAAAGCGACGCGCCTTTGTGGAGAAGTAGCCGGCGCCGGCTTTCCACATCCAGGAATTCTGGTTGTAGAGCCGATAAATTTCCGCGCTGCTCATCGGCTTTGCGGTCTCGATCCCCGCAGGCTCATTGGTTCCGGCCGCGGACGCGGCCGTGGCGATACCGCCGGTCAGGACCACGGCCAGGAACATTTTTTGAAGCATGGACATGTTCAGGTTCCTTCTTGTTCAATTGATGCTTTGGCGGACGATCCGCCAGTCGGGGCGGCCATAGCCGTCCGGCCACGGATAGACTTCGCGGTCGTTGAAGTAGATAACGGCGCTGAGCGCCGGGAACTGGGGATAGCGTTTCGTTACGCTCTCAGCCCAGTTTCGCACGAAGGAATCGCTGCCTTCGTAGCCGAGTTCGGCAACCATGATGGGCTTGCCGTAACCGGCGACACGGGCGTATCCGGGCGCAAGGTGCTCGGCAAACGTCTGGTCACGGCCAGTCTTGTCCCTGTCGTATTGCTCCAGGCCAAAGACCGAGAGCCCAATGAGATCGACGACATCGTTGCCGGGATAAAAGGCTTGAAGCCCCTCATTGCCCTTCGGTGACCACATGTATTTGGCCGTCTTCAGGTGGACCTTGCAGACCTCCACCATCCGGCGATAGGCCTTGGCATAATCGGCGCCCTGCCAATGCGACCAGGAGAACTGGCTGTCCGTTTCGTCCATTTCCTGTCCCCAGCGAATGATGACCGGACTTTTCAGCGTGGCAGCAGTCGAGCAGACGGCGGCCATGTTTGCATCGCGCGAACCGTTGAGGATGCTGTGCAGCAGTTCCTCCGAGGTTTGGCGCCAATCGGTCGACCAGGTCCAGGGCTCGACCGAGATCAGCAGGGTGCGGCCACGCGCTTGCGCATAACCGTCGGCGAGAGCGAGTGTGCGCAGATCGACATCTTCCCAGGGCAGGAAGAGGTGTTCGATCTTCGAATCGGGCGAGCCGCCCAAATCCCCGTGCGGATCATAGGCGCCGAACGTGATCGACTCCTTCGTGACAACAGGCATTTTGGTCGGCGGCGCAATGGACGATGTCGTCATTGCAAGCGGCTGCCCTTCGGCAAAGCTGCCCAGAGCGGGCGGCAGGACCGCGACTCCCGACAGCAGCAGGCCGGTTAACGACAATAGGGCTATTTTGGATGGGCTATGCATTGTGTAATTCCTCCACGCTCGGCCGCAACTCCGGTTGAGCGGCATCCGTTCTCAGTTGGATCTCCTCCGGATCGGAAATCCATCGTGGTTTGAAGAAGATCGTGCGCAGGGCGGTCCCGCCCAGGCCTGCACCGGAGACGGCATAACGCTCTTCGAACAGCTGAAGGCGGCCGCTGCCCCAGGCGAGTGCCTCGGCCGCATCCTTTCCGCGCATGATGGTTGCAGCCCCCGGCAGCGCGACGAGCGCAAGCAGCACGGTGGCCATCGCCGGACGGTAGAAGCGCGGGGCCGCCGCAACAGTATTTTCCTTCGAATGACGCCCGACGATGACCAACAGCAGCGCGCAGTAGATTGCCGCGTTCAGGATGGTAAAGAAGTAACCACCCTTGGAGGCGCCGGCATCGCCGATGGCCAGGGCAGGCAATACCGCCATGAGCGCCAGCAAAGCGTAGGGCGCCAGGACACGCACCGGCAGCAGATCGACTTCGGACCGGCCTTTCGGCGTGACGCGGAAATCGACGAAGGACCCTGTCACAAAATCGTGCACCGCAGCCAGCGTGCCGGCGAGCGCCCAGGGCCAGCGCGCAAAGAGAAAGAGCATGCATTCCCAGCTCAGGATCTTGGCGTCGTAGGGGCGGAACGAACTGCTGGCGCGCCAGCGATAAGCCATCACCACGAGAGCGATAGAAAGCGGTGCGAAATGCGCCAGGAAATCGGGGTAGGTCACCGTCACGAAGTTCTGGCCGTGCACGAGCGCGATGATCGGCAACGCAAACATGAGCAACATGAAGAACGCAAAAAGCGGATACCAGAGTTGCGAAAAGAGGAACTGGAACCTGAGCCGGGGCGGCAGCCGGCCGACGAGGCTCGGCGAGTACCGCAACAGCACCATGACCAGGCTGCGCGACCACTGGAATTCCTGCGTGACGAGATCGCTGAAGGTTCTGGGGCCGTCACCATGGGCGATGGCATCCAGCGCATGCACACCCCGCCAGCCGCCGGCATTCATCATCAATGTCGTCGAATGGTCTTCAGCCAACTCCGGACCGAGGCCGCCGATCTGTTTGAGGGCGACGGTGCGTACCGCGTAATGCGACCCTATGCACAGCGGCGCCAGGCCGCCATTGTAACCGGCTTGGAGCGAGCCATGCATGCTGGCCTCGGCATAGAGCCTTCCACGTGCCGACCAGCTTTCGGAAGCGTTCTTGTCGCAAATGCTGGGGGCCGAGACATAGCCGACCTTTGGATCGGCGAACGGACGCAGCATGTGGAAGAGATAGTCGGGCGCGGGAACATGATCCGCATCGAGTTGCGCCACGAAATCGTAGCGGCTGTAGCCGTGGTGGTCGTAGAAGAAGGCGAGGTTGCCTTCCTTGCACCGCGTGCGTCGGGGCCACGACGTCCGATGATAATCGGATCGCCCCTTGCGGGTCGAGACGAGGACCCCGTGCCCGGAGCACCAGTCGAGAGTCTCGGGGGAAGGGTCTTCGTCGGCAAGCCAAGTGTCGTGTTCCACCTCCTGGGCAAGCATTGCCAGCAGGGTTTCACGGACGACCGAGAAGGGTTCCGCCGGCGCCTTGGTCACGACCATGGCCACTCGACTGCCCGCCGGCAGGCGCAAGGGACCGTTCGGTCTTGCCGCCCGATAGAAGACGACGATGAAATAGGCCGGCAGAGCGGTAACCCAGGCAAGAACGAGGCTCACCGCAATCGTGCCGAAAGCATCGACGTGATGGCGCGGCTCCAGCCACCAGATCCAGAAATAGGCGAAGGCGCAGGCCCATACGGCCGTCGAGAACAGATATTCGGCCCGCCGAGGTCCTGTGAGAACCGGGACAAGAAGCGGCTCGCGGGAGGGTTCCGGAGCATGCGCCGCTTGGGTAATCGCAAGTTCGGTCACGCGCGCGCCTCCAGCCCGAAGAACGGAGCCGCCGTCCGCACGATGGTTTCGAGGTCGGAATATCGAGGCTGGAAGCAGAGCGTCTCGCGGGCCAGGCTGGCGTCGGCGTAGAGGCTGGCCGGATCGCCCGGCCGGCGTGGATGGATGACGACCGGGACTTCGCACCCGGTCGTTTCCTGGATCACGCGCAGGACGTCCCTGATGGAAAAACCCCGCCCGGTGCCGAGGTTGACAGTGAGGTTTGCTCCGCCTTTGGCGAGATGGGTGAAGGCCTGAACATGGGCGCGCGCGAGATCTGCGACGTGAATATAGTCCCTTATGCAGGTGCCGTCAGGGGTATCGTAATCATCGCCGAATATCTCCAGGTGCGGAATCCGGCCGGCCGCCGCCAGCAGCGCCCGCGGAATGAGATGGGTTTCCGGAACGTGCCATTCGCCAAGCTCGCCGTCCGGATCGGCTCCACAGGCATTGAAGTAACGCAGGGCAACATAGCGCAGGCCGTAGGCCGCCGCATAATCGGCGAGCATGTGCTCGAACATCAGCTTGGTCTTGCCGTAGGGATTGATCGGAGCCTTCGGCAACGTCTCGTTGATCGGCAGCACGGAGGGGACGCCGTAGACGGCACAGCTCGATGAGAAGATGACGTTCTGAAGCCCCGTCTGCCGGCAGGCATCGATAAGCGACAATGCACCGCAGACATTGTTATTGTAATATTTCGCTGGGTTTTGCACGGACTCGCCGACGTAGGCCGAGGCGGCAAAGTGGATGACGGCATCGGGAGCATATTTCTCGATGGCCTCGATCAGGCATGACGAGTCGAGGACGTCACCTTCGACGAAAGGGCCCCAGCGCACGGACGAACGGTTTCCGGTCGTGAGATTGTCGTAGACGACAGGCTCAATCCCCTCCGAGCGGAGGAGCTTGGCGGTGTGGCTGCCGATATAGCCGGCACCCCCCGTGACAAGAACCCGCGGCGCATCCATCAGACCGCCTCCAGTTCGCGTGCCGGACGGGTGAGAAGGCCATCGAAATAGTCGATCGTTTGACGCAGGCCGCTCGACAAGTCGATCTTCGGCCGCCAGTCGAGTTCCTGCATGGCAAGCGAAATATCGGGGCGACGCTGACGGGGATCGTCAACCGGCAGAGCGCGGTGGATGATTTGCGACCGGGAGCCGGTCAATCCGATCACCTGCTCGGCCAGCTCCCTGATCGTGAATTCGCCCGGATTGCCGAGATTGACGGGCCCCGTCAGCGACGACGGTGAGGCCATCATGCGGACCATGCCGCCGATGAGATCATCGACGAAACAGAACGAGCGGGTCTGCGAACCGTCGCCATATATCGTGATGTCTTGCCCCGTCAGGGCCTGAACGATGAAATTCGAGACGACGCGGCCGTCGTCCGGACGCATCCGCGGGCCATAGGTGTTGAAGATGCGGATGATCTTGATTTCGACGCCGTGCGTCTTGTGGAAGTCGAAGAATAGCGTCTCGGCGCACCGCTTGCCCTCGTCATAGCAGGAGCGCGGCCCGAACGAATTGACGTTGCCCCAGTAGCTTTCGACTTGCGGATGGACGTTCGGGTCGCCGTAGACTTCCGAGGTGGATGCCTGAAGGATGCGCGCGCCGGTGCGCGCGGCCAGCTCCAGAAGGTTGAGGGAGCCCAGCACGCAGGTCTTTGTCGTATGGATCGGATCGGCCTGATAATGCGGGGGCGATGCCGGGCAGGCGAGGTTATAGATCTCGTCGACTTCCAGATCGAGCGGGTGGACGATATCGTGGGCGACGACATTGAAGCGATCGACTCCCTTCAGATGGGCGATATTGCGCCGCATGCCGGTGGAAAAGTTGTCGAGGCCGATCACCTGGTGTCCGGCGGCCAAAAGCGTCTCGCACAGATGTGATCCGAGGAAGCCTGCGCCGCCGGTGACAAGAACTCTCTTGGGAGCGCGAGATATTCCGGATGGATTATTTGCATCACGAGCCGAATTTTGCACAGAGCGCGCACGAATCTTACCAAGATAGTTCACGACCACCTCCCGTGTTTTCAGGTTTTGCTATGGGATCTTCGATCTTTACTGCACAATCCCGCGACACGAGGTCGTTCGATCATGAGAATATTTAATTCGTCCGGTTTTTCTTTCGGAAAGGACCGATGTTTATTTAGATACAGCTAAGGGAGGCAATTGTCGTTATCCTCACGTCCTGGAAATTATCGCTCCGTACATTTCAGAGCGAAAAGGAATATGATAAGCAACTCATGGAGGTGACTCTTCGGGCACTTCCGCTTTTTCAGACGGAGTTCTGCGGAGATTTCAGCCGCAAAAACAATTGCTTTTCTCAATTTCCATGGCTCGGGTCGGGTTATGCGCTGGAGGAATTGGATGGCTACAGGGTCTGATTCCGACGATGATCCTGCCGCGGAACAGGAACGGCCGGCGCATATGGAGCGGCGGCGCTGGCCGCGTGAACCGGCCATGCGCAAGGAACGCCCACCCCATGCCTCCCCTGCACTTGAGCCGCTGCGATTCTCGACGCAGGACCTGCCACCGGCAGAACAATTCCAGGCCTGGCGGGCACATATGGCGCCGCTCGTGGATGTTCATCTGCCGGAGGGAAAATCACCGGAAGACGGGTTCCTCGCGGAGCAGATCGGCTGGCATCTCGGCGATATCCTCATCGTCCAGCAGCGCGCGCATGCCCACAGATATGTCCGCGATCAGGCCATGCTTCGATCGAGCCCTGTCGACCATTGGAACGTCGCCCTGCAGCGCAGCGGCCAAGCCTGGACCGAGGTCAACCGTCGTGTCACCGAGACCGGTGCCGGCGAGATACTTTTCATGTCTCTCGGCAGCCCCTATCGCGGACGGATGACCGATACCGAAGCTTTGCTCGTGTTCCTGCCGTATGAGTTGCTGGCTCGCGATGCGAGCCTTCTCCAGAGCGCCGGCAACACGGTTCTTTCGGGGAGCCACGCCGAGTTGCTCACGGGTTATCTCACGGGCCTCGAAACGAACCTCGGCAATCTGACGATAGAGGAAGTGCCCCGGATCATCCAAACCATCGGCGATATGGTCGTTGCGGGCGCCGCATCGTCCACAAGGACTGACACCGGTCAAAACCAGACCAACATGGGACTGATGGAGCGGGCACACCGCTACATTCACGTCAATCTCCATTCGGAAAACTTGACACCGGACATGATGTGCCGCGCGTTGGGGATTTCGCGTACGCGGCTTTACCAGCTGTTTGAGGCGAGCGGGGGCGTGCTCAATTATATTCGCAAGCGGCGATTGCTGCAGGCCCATGCCGATCTCAGCAATTCGGCCGACCACAGGCCGATTGCAGAAATCGCAGAAGCCGCCGGTTTCGAGGTCGCCGCCAATTTTACGCGCGCCTTCATCCACGAATTCGGGCTGAGCCCGCGTGAAATCCGAAGGACGGCGGCAACCCAACAGCGGCCGGCTCCGGCCATCGGCTCCACGCGGCGTTACGGAAAAACGATCGGTGATTGGCTGGCCCTGACGAGTTGATCTAACAAGTTTCAGGCGGATCGTCATCCAGGTGCTGTCGGGGTTGACTGCCTACGGTTATTACGCTGGCTCCCTGACTGGCGTCGTCGACGAGGACGCGCGCGTGCTGAGCCAGATGCAAAAGGACAACAACCTCAAGATCACCGGCACGGTAATTGCCAAGCTTTAAGCTCAACGTGACCGCGTCACGGTTCGCGTCAGATGCGATCTCAGGGCCTCCGTTCGCAATTGAGGGTATATTTCCCGTCACCGCTCCATCTCCCGCAAACCACGCCGACCAAGCCTAATCCCCGAAGAACCGGATCGGCTTGTATTGCCGATGGCCGATGATCAGGCTCCGGTCGGGCTGGATGATGTAGGTTTCCTCCACCTCCCGGCCGTACTGGTCGATGAAGTCATGCGGGAAGGCGGAGCCGGGGGGTGATTTGGTGAGTTTGGTGCGCGGTTGGCCGCTATAGGTAATGCTGCCGGGGATGGGTTCGAGGCCCGGTCCGCTGTAGCTGACGGTGCTGCATCCCGCGAGAACAAGCGTGCCGACGAGGCCGATGATTGCAGGTTTCATGTCCATCCCTCCCAATGCGTTGAATAATATCACTCTACACCTCATCGGATATAGCGCACGACACGAATGCGCGTGCCGCGCTTCAATCCTTCGGGAACGCGGTGCCGGGGACGCCGTGATCGAGCGGCCGACGGGCGCGGCATCCGACTATGGATATTAGGGTGAGAATCCCGTTCCTTCAGCCGCGCCGACGCATCCATTGCCGAAACCGGTGCCGTCTGCTAGATCGGCATCGTCGAAAAAGGCAGGATCGGTTGAGGTAAGCCCGGTCCCTTCCGTTGGAGCGTCAAGCGCGCTCTCACGGAAGCTCTGCTCCGTGCCATGGCACGAGAACCCGCGACGTGATCCGCATCAAGATGCGGGATCCCGGCGGCGTGCGGAGACGGCAAAAAGGCAGTCCCGGGATTTTTTCGAACGGAGACTGTCATGCGCTTGAACCACCTCGATTTCCACGTACCCGATATCGCTGCCACGGCGGATTTCTTGATCCGCCATTTCGGCCTGAGACTTAAGGATATGCGCGGCCAGAACGGCCTCGCGATCCTCGAAGACGATGCCGGCCTCGAAATCGTCCTCAGCCCCGCAATCGCAAAATTCGGCACCGCCGATCAGGTGGAGATGGGACGCCAGACCTATCACATCGGCTTCATCCTGCCCGAAAAGGCGGATGTCGATGCGGTCCATGCCGGGCTTGCGGCTGCCGGTGCTGACCTGTCCGGTCCGCCGGCCGCCATGCGCGGCGGCTGGCTGTTTTATTGCACGGCGCCCGGAAACATCCTCGTCGAGATCGGCTGGCGGCCGGGTTAAACGACACCCAGAAGGAAACGACGGCCGCCGCGGTCCGCCCCTCATCCGCGTGCCGGCACCTTCTCCCCGCAAACGGGGCGAAGGGGATATGCGGCAACCTCTCCATTTCCCACCAACCTCTCGCAGGGCACGTCCCCTCTCCCCGTCAGAACGGGGAGAGGGTTAGGGTGAGGGGCTGCCGTCGGCGCGAACCGGACAGCCGTGCCTCGTGTTCAGGATCTGCGACTCAGAATTCCGTCCAGTCGGGATCCTGGCTCGGCGACGAGCTGTTGCCGGCGCCGAAGGCGTTGGCGATTTTCTGGCCGAGCGCACGGGCCGGCGAGGCGGCCGGGCGGGCGGTGCCTTCGCGGGCGACGCGGACCGGAGCTGCCCTGGCTGCCGGGCGGGCGGCAGCGCGTGGCGCTGCTGTGGCGATAGGCGCGCTGGCGGCGAAGCCCCCGGTGCCGGTCAGCCTGAATTGGCCGAGCAGGTTGTTGAGTGCTGCCGCTTCCGTGGCCAGGTTGTGGCTGGCGGCGGTTGATTCCTCGACCATCGCCGCATTCTGCTGCGTGCCCTGATCCATGGTGTTAACCGCGGTGTTGATTTCCTGCAATCCGATCGATTGTTCGCGGGAGGCCTCGGCGATCGCGTGGACGTGCTGGTTGATCTCCTGAACCTCTTGGACGATCGCGTCGAGCGCCTTGCCGGTTTCCCCGACCAGCGAGACGCCGGTCTGCACATGCGTGCCGGAGGTGCTGATCAGCGCCTTGATTTCCTTGGCCGCCTTCGCCGAGCGCTGGGCGAGCTCGCGCACTTCCTGGGCGACGACCGCAAAGCCCTTGCCGGCGTCGCCGGCGCGGGCCGCTTCGACGCCGGCGTTCAGAGCGAGCAGGTTGGTCTGGAAGGCGATGTCGTCGATGACGCCGATGATGTTGGAGATTTCGCCCGAGGACTTCTCGATCTGCTGCATGGCGGAGACCGCCTTGCGGACGACCTCGCCTGACTTTTCGGCGCCGAGGCGGGTGCGGGCGACGAGTTGGCTTGCCTCCTCGGCCCGCTTGGCGGCGTCGCGCACCGTCGTGGTGATCTCCTCCAGTGCCGCCGCCGTCTCTTCGACGGAGGCTGACTGCTGTTCCGTCCGCTGGGAAAGCTGGTCCGCGGAGGAACGGATCTCATTGGCGCCGGCGCCGATCGCCCGGGCATTGGCGCCGACCGTATGCAGGGTCTCGTTGAGCTTCTCGACCGAGTTGTTGAAATCCTCACGCAGCGCATCGAGATGCGCGACGAAGGGCTCGGCGATATGCGAGGCGAGATCGCCGGCGGCAAGGCGGCGCAGGCCGTCGCCGAGTGCGGTGACGGCGCGTTCCAGTTCGGATGCTTCGCGGACCTTCTGCGCCTCGCGTTCGCGGCGCTCGCTGTCGCTGACGTTGCGGTCGGCTTCGGCGCGCGCCTCGATCCGGCCACGCTCGATCGCGTTGTCGCGGAAGACCGAAACGGCCTTTGCCATCTGGCCGACTTCGTCGCCGCGGTCGAGGCCGCTGACATCGCTTGTTGTATCGCCCTCGGCAAGCCGGGTCATGCGCTGGCGCAGCTGCGTCATCGGGCCGGCGATGCCCTTCTGGGCGACGACCACGCTGAAACCGACGGCGGCGAGAACCGCGATGCCGATCAGCACGAAACAGAAGACGATCCGTTCGTTGACGGAAGCCGAGAGCGCGTCGCCGCCGTCGTTGAGCAGCGCCATCATCGCATCATTGTTGGCGATCATCTTCGGCGTCAGCGCATTGAGCTTGGCATTGATCAGGGCAACATTCGCCCGGGCGCCGGCGCTGTCCTTGGCTTTGCTCTGTTCGATGATCTTGTTCGCCAGGGTTTCGATCTCATCGATGCCGGCCTGGATTTCATCGATCGCCGGCTTGCGGCTGGGCACCAGCGCCAGCGCCTGCTTCATGCGGTCCCGCGCCTGCGGCAGCTTGCTCGGTGTGGCGAGCGCTGTCTGGAATTCCGGCGTATCGGGCTTTATGTCGGCAAGCAGGGTGACCTGCAGCACAGAGGCCACCGCCGATGCGCTGGCACGCGCGCTCAGCATCGAGGCCTGCGCCTCATGATCGATGAAGGCGCTGTAGGCGGCATCCGCTCGGCGGAATTCGGCGATGACATAGATCAGCCCGGCCATCGTGATCAGCCCCATGAGCGCCACGACCAATATAATTTTTGTCCGGATTTTCAGATGCTTCAGCATGGAAATGTCACCCGATTGGCTGGGCGTGCTTGCGCGCCCGGTGATGTGAAATCAATTGTTGCAGAAAACGCTGCTTCAATATCGCGGTTTAGGGATTGGGTTTGGGCTGACGCTTGCATCATGCGATCGGCTGGCGGGTCCGATGTCGTCGCAACAAATAAGAGGCGATATTCTTTAATTCCGCGCTAACAGAAGGCGGCGGATGACTGTGATTTTTAGAGGCTGAATTGTCGTCTCGGGACTTGCGCCAGGGCTGTCCAGTCCGCCCTAATGGCTGCCCCTCACCCTAACCCTCTCCCCGTTCTGACGGGTAGAGGGGACGTGCCATGCGAAAGGCCTGCGGGGGACGGAGAGGTTGCGGCTTGTCCCTTCTCCCCGCCCGCGGGGAGAAGGTGGCGGCAGCCGGATGAGGGGCTGCTCTCGCCGACCTCCTGGGCCGGGATGGCGCATGAAGGCTTCCTATGCACGGCGACCGTCATCTGCTCCCCTTCCTCCCACACATATTCCCCACCACGCACGACTCTGATACATCTCGCCGACGCCGCAATGCTTCGCGCTTAACCCAGAGACCAAGATCAAGATGATGCAATCCAAGCTGGCATCCCTGACTCTGAAGGGTTTTTTCGCGCTCGGGCTGTTTCTCGGCCCACTGTTTTCAAGTTTTGCCGCATCCGCCCAGCAGGCATCCCCCTCCCTGCCGCTGCTCTTCGATGCGCGTGAACGTCTTTCCAGGCCCGATCTCTCCTCGCTGGTGCGCTTGCGCTTCCTGACCTCGGTCGATTTCCCGCCCTTCAATTTCACCGATCAGAACGGCAAGCTCTCCGGCTTCAATGTCGACCTCGCCCGCGAAATCTGCAGCGAGCTGGAGATTTCAGAAAAGTGCCAGATCCAGGCGCTCCCTTTCGCCGACCTCAGGGATGCTCTCGCGGCCTCGCAGGGCGATGCCGTCATCGCCGGTTTTGCCGTGACGCCGGAGCTCCGACGGCAATTCGTCTTCTCCAGACCCTATCTGATGCTGCCGGCGCGCTTCGTGCGTAATCTCGCCGTGCCGCTCGACGGAAAGACCGCTGCCGCCCTTTCCAGCCACCCGGTCGGCGTCGTCAGGGGGACGGTGCATGAGGCGATGCTGGCAGCCTTTTTCCCCACACTCAAGGCCGAGCCGTTCGATACGAAGGACGCCCTGCTTGCGGCGCTCAAGGACCGTAAGGTCGATGCCGCCTTTGCCGACGCGCTGCAGCTTTCCTTCTGGGTTTCCTCGCCGGCCTCAGCCAAATGCTGTGCGCTGTTCGACGGCCCTTATCTCTCCGAGCATTTCCTCGGCGAGGGCATGACGATCATGCTGCGGCAGAAGGACAGCGTGCTGACATCCGCCATCGACCACGCGCTCGCCACACTGTCGCGCAACGGCCGCCTCCAGGAAATCTATCTGCGTTATTTCCCCTACGGGCTTTATTGACATGCATGTCGCCCGGAAGTGTGCAGCGGTTCAGGGATAACGACATGCATCAAAACAAAGATCTAAAGCGCGAGGAGCGAATCTGAAAGATTGCGACGGGCTTTAGTGTTCAGCCCTTACGGAAGCGGGCAATGGCGCTCCGCTCGATCGCCGCGCAGGTGAGCTTGTCGAGGCCGAGCCGGTCACGCAGCAGGCTGAGCAGCCGCAACTCCTCCGCTTTGACCGAGAGATCGGCGGATGCCACCTCGACGGCCAGCGCATAGGCCGTGTCATAGAGTTTCGCGGGCAGGGTGTCGCGCACGGTTTCGAGCACGACGTCGAGACCTTCCGGCCCGGCGAGCAGCGAGGCGCAGTCGCGCGCCACCGCAATCAGCTTGTCGTCATCGAAATCCCGGAAAACAGGCAGGAATCCGATCAGTTGGCCGATCCTCTCCAGCTCCCTGTCGTTCATCGTGCTGTCGACGGCGGATGCCATCACCATTACGTAGATCAGCGCGTCATGAGCAGAAAGCGGCTTGTTCATCTCTGATTCCTTTTTCGATCAGCCCAGATTAGGAATTGGCGACAGCCATTACAAGGGATCGGCCCGATCCGGGCTGTTCGAACGCTTGCCAAGGCTGCCGGTTTATTTGCGGCGTGGATCGTCGCCGTAAAGGCCTTTTCCTGCTTGCCTGGCCTTGTCGGCGACGGATGTAAGCGGCGAACCCACTGCTGCTTCCGCCCAGCCGTTTTCGGCGAGCCATGCGCCGAGATCCTCTGTGCCGAGCCGGCAGCCAGTCGTGATTGTTTCCTTCCATTCCACCGTCTCGAGATCGCAGCTGACGCTGCGGTTGCGCAACAGCAGGCGCAGCGCCGTCTTCGCCATCATGCCGCAGGGCCATTGCCGGCCCGCCGGCCCGCATATCCTCTCGACCAGTGTCGGCACGATGCCGGTAAGCTGAAGCCTGCGCTCGCCAAAGGAAAGCATGCCTGCATTGTCGACCGCCGGCCGCGCCAGCTCCATCGCCTTTTTCGCGGCAGGACTCGCTGCTTGCTGGGTGGCGGTCTGCGCTTGCTGGGTGACATCGGCGGGTTTGGCTGCCGCGCTTTCGCTTGGTCTCGAAGCGCGTGGGGCGGCCGGTTCTACTGAGCGAGCAATCATTTCGGCACGGTCATCCGGCATCGCCGCAGGGTCGCCGGCTTCGGGCGCCGCATCCGCCGGTTCGGTCGCCGTCTCCTCTGCGGACGCGGTCGCTTCGTCGGCGGTGCCGCCGCCAAGCCTTGCTTCGCCCGTCATCAGCAGGCCGACCACCACCGCCATCCTCGTGATACCTGTGATGAAGGCGGCAGGGCGCATGGAATATTTTCCTATTGACTGGCCCAAATGATGCGGGCGATCCAGTCGACGTCGGAAAGCTCGAAGGTGCGGTTGGGATGTTCGGGATTGAGCGACATCAGCTCGATCGATCGCGGGCTCTGGCGCAGCAGCACCTTTGCCATCACCTCGCCCTCGTTTGTGCGCACGACGACGCGGTCGTTGCGGCGCACCTGTGCTCCCGGCTCGACGATCAGCACGTCGCCGTCGCGGTAGAGCGGCATCATGCTTTCGCCCTGCACTTCCAGCGCATAGACACCGGCCTTCCGTGCCGGGGCTGCCGGAAATTCCACCACATCCCAGCCCTGGCCGGCCGGAAAGCCGCCATCGTCGAAGAAGCCGCCGGCGCCCGCTTGGGCGAAGCCGAGCAGCGGAATGGAGTTGCCTCGCTGGGGAAATGCGCCTTCCGACTGTCCCAGGTCGGCATCCGGCCGCATGAAGGCCAGAAACTGCTCCATGCTCGCGCCTGTGGCGTCGAGCACCTTGGCGATCGATTCCGTCGAGGGCCAGCGCAGCCGCCCGTCGGCGGAAAGCCGTTTCGATTTGTTGAAGGAGGTCGGGTCGAGCCCCGCGCGGCGCGCAAGTCCGGATGGCGTCAGCTCGTGCCGTTCGGCAAGCCTGTCGAGCGCTTCCCAGATCTGGTTGTGTGACAGCATGCGCGATTCCGTCGCGGCTCATTCAACGCCGCGCTCCAACCCGGCGGAATATTAATCGACCGTGCCGTCTGAGTAAAGATGAAAGAGGAATAAAATCCTGTTGCCAAAGGGAATGCGTCGCTCAGGCGACCATCGCCATGTTGATCTTGCCGAGTTGGATGACGGCCTGCGTCCGGCTGTCGACATCGAGTTTCAACAGGATCGCCGAGACATGCGCCTTGATCGTCGCCTCGGAGACGCCGAGTTCGTAGGCGATCTGCTTGTTCAGCAGCCCTTCGCCGAGCATGGTCAGCACCCGGCTCTGCTGCGGTGTCAGCGTATGCAGGCGGTGGATCAGGTCGGCGACATCGGGATCCTGCTCCTGGCCGTCGCGATAGCTCTCCGGCGTGGCGATATCGCCGGCAAGCACCGTCTGGATGCCGCGGCGAATGTCGTCGATGCCGGAGGATTTCGAAATGAAGCCGGAAGCACCGAGTTCCAGCGCCCGGCGGATGGTCGTCGCGTCGTCGGTTGCCGAGACGATGACGATCGGCAGGCTGGCGAATTCGGAGCGCAGCGCCATCAGGCCGGAAAAGCCGCTGACCCCGGGCATGGCGAGATCAAGCAGCATCAGGTCGGCATCCGCATGGGCGCTGGCGGCCCGGCGCGCCGCGGCGAAATCGCCGGCCTCGACGATCGATTGCCGGCCTTCCATGCCGATCACCGCCTGGCGCAAGGCGTCGCGGAAAAGCGGATGATCGTCCGCAATGATGATGGTCTGTTCCTGCATCGAAAACTCCCTCCCAAGAGCCCGATCATGCCGTGCATGCGACGCCATCCCTCCGCGTTGCATGCCGGCTTGCTCATACCGACTATATCAGATCAGGTCTTCTGCGGAAGGGGATTGGTGTTTTCCTCGGCCTGGAACTCCTTCACCATCCCCATGAAACTCTTCATCATCCGCTCCATAATGCTGATCGAACGGTCGACCTCGGCATCGCTCGGCAACGTCCGCTGGATGACCCCGCCCTGTTCGAGCGCCGTCACCCGCTTTGCCAGCCGGTCGAGTTCGTCTTCATAGGCCGCCCGCTCGTCGGCTGCCATCCGGCAGACGAGGGCGCCGTCCTTGTCCTGGCAGATCGACATTGCTCCGGTCTGCCGGTCGAGCCGGACGAAATGGTCGCCGCTCTTCTCCAGCTGGAAGCGGCTCGCATCGGCTTCGACGGCCGCCGCGGCCAACGGCATCAGAAAAACGCCAAGTGTGATAACGAATGCCTTCATCGTCTCATCCTCCGGATTTTTTGGAGCATGATGCCGAAAAGTGTGCGCGGTTTTCGGACGACATCGTGCTCTAATTGTGTTCCAGCTGCCCCCGTTTTTCGCGCCGGGGCGTGGACATCGCCGCCTCTTTCCGGCAAAGCCCTCGTGACCAAGGAACAGCTTATCGTGAGGCCATGATGACCCTGACACCGACCCTTTACAAGATCGTGACGGAAACACTCTGGCAGCAAGCCAGACAAACCGGCACTTTTCATGGCGCCGGCATCGATCTCAAGGACGGCTTCATCCATTTCTCGACCGCGGACCAGGTGAAGCAGACCGCTGCCTTGCATTTTGCCGGCCAGTCCGGCCTGCTGCTGATTGCCGTCGATGGCAGCTGCCTCGGTGACAGGCTGGTCTTCGAGCCCTCGCGCGGCGGCGATCTCTTCCCGCATCTCTACGCCGATCTGCCGCTGGCCGCCGTGCTCTGGGAGGCGCCGCTGCCGCTCGACGAAGCCGGCGCCCATGTCTTTCCGGAGCTGCAGCCATGATCGATCCCTTCAAGCGTCTCGCCCGCAAGGGTCTTTTCCTGTTCGATCCGGAAACGGCGCACGGCATGTCGATCGCCGCCTTGAAATCCGGCCTCGTGCCCGCTTGCCAGCTGGCGCCCGATCCGCGCCTGCGCCAGACCATTGCCGGCCTTACCTTCGAAAATCCGCTCGGCATGGCTGCCGGCTACGACAAGAATGCCGAAGTGCCGGAGGCGCTGTTGAAGCTCGGCTTCGGCTTTACCGAGATCGGCACGGTGACGCCGAAGCCGCAATCCGGCAATCCGCGGCCGCGCATCTTCCGCCTGGTGGAGGATGAAGGCGTCATCAACCGTCTCGGCTTCAACAATGAAGGCCATGACGCCGCCTTCGGGCGCCTCGCCGCGCTGAGGGGTGGTGGCATGATCGGCGTCAATATCGGCGCCAACAAGGATAGCGAGGACCGCATCGCCGACTATGTCGCCGGCATCCGCCGTTTTTATTCCGTCGCGCGCTATTTCACCGCCAACATCTCCTCGCCGAACACCCCTGGCCTACGCGACCTGCAGGGGCGCGAAAGCCTTGCGGTGCTGTTATCATCAGTGCTTGCGGCGCGCGACGAGATGGCAGCGGCATCCGGCCGGAAGATCCCGGTCTTTCTGAAGATCGCCCCTGATCTGACCGAGGAAGGCATGGACGATATCGCCGCCGAAGTGCTCTCGCATGCGCTGGATGGCCTGATCGTCTCCAACACCACGCTGTCGCGCGACGGTCTTAAGGACCAGCGCCAGGCGAAAGAAGCGGGCGGTCTTTCCGGCGTGCCGCTGTTCGAAAAGTCAACGGCGGTGCTCGCCAGGATGCGCAAGCGCGTCGGCCCGGCCCTGCCGATCATTGGCGTCGGCGGCGTCTCCTCGGCCGAAACCACGCTGGAGAAGATCAGGGCGGGCGCCGATCTCGTCCAGCTCTATTCCTGCATGGTCTATGAAGGCCCCGGTCTTGCCGGCGATATCGTCCGCGGCCTGTCGAAACTCCTGGACCGCGAGAAGGCCGGCTCAATCCGCGACTTGCGCGATACTAGGCTGGATTATTGGGCGGCGCGAAAGGTCTGATCGGCCCGCCGCTTGACCAGCGTCGCCAGGAAGAACCCGCGGAACAGCAGGAAGGCGTTCATCGCCAGCCACAGGCCATGATTGCCGAAGAGCGGCACAAAGATCGCGAGCATCATGAGATAACCGGCAAAAGAGATCAGCATCCGGTTGCGCATGTCGGCTGACCACGTGGCGCCAATGAAGACCCCGTCCATCAGGAAGGCGAGCGCGCCGGTCAGACCCGTCACCGCCGCCCAGGGCAGATAGGTTTCGGCCGCCTGCCGTACCTCGGGTGAGGTGGTCAGCACCGAGATCAGCCAGGGGCCGGCGAGGAAGAAGAAGGCGGAGCCGAGCGCCGCCAGCCCGAAGGACCACAAGGTCGTCAGCTTCAGCCCGCGGTCGAAGGCCGGCCGGTAATGCGCGCCGATCGCCCGGCCGATGATCTGCTCGGCGGCATTGGCAAGCCCGTCGAGATAATATCCCGCCAGCAGGAAGAAATTCATCACCACGGCATTGGCGGCAAGCGTCACCGCGCCGAAGCTGGTGCCGATCCGCGTCATGATGGTGAAGGCGCCGATCAGCACGAAGGTGCGGATCAGGATGTCGCGGTTGAGCGCGAAAAGCTCGGCCAGCCGGTGCCGGGAAAAGACCTCGGACCATGCCCGTCGCGCTGCCTTGCCGAAGCCGCTGAGCACGATGAAAAGCCCGGCGAGCGCGCCGACGCTTTCGCCGGCCATCGTTCCCCAGGCGACCCCCGCCACGCCCCAATCGAGCGTCAGGCCGAGATAGATGGAAAGCAGGATGTTGATGCCGTTGATAACAGCCTGCAGCAGCAGTCCGATCTTGCCCTGTCCGCGCCCGAGCACGAAGCCGAGGATGGCATAATTCGCCAGTGCCGCGGGTGCTGCCAGCATGCGGATCGAAAAATAGGTGCTGGTCGCCTGCGCGATCGCGCCTTCCGCCCCCATCAGCCTCAACCCCGCCGCCATCAGCAGCGGCGAAAGACAGAGCAGCGCCAGACCACAGCCGAGCGCCGAAATCATCGCCCGGGAAAAGACCGCCTGCTGCTCGTGCTGGTCGCGACGGCCATAGGCCTGCGCCGTCAGCCCGGTGGTCGAGGCGCGCAGGAAGTTGAAGCTGCCGAGGATCAGATCGAACAGCATCGCGCCGATCGCCAGCCCCGCCAGCGCCTCCGCATTGCCCATGCGGCCGACCACGGCGGTGTTCGTCAGCCCGAGCAGCGGCGTCGTCATGAAGCCCAGCGTCATCGGAAGGGCGATCGACAGCACCATCAGGTGCGTCACGTCGAATGCGAGCGCGTTGTGATTGCTGCGTGTATCCATGCCGGCCTCGTCGCGACGGCACGACGCGTCGTTTCAGACGCGCAACCGACGCTGCATCACTTGAACTGCTGCCGGCGGAATCACCTCAGCTGGAAAGCACCATGGCCCAATAGGGCAGGTTTCTGGAAGATGTATTATGGGCGACGGCGACGCCAAGGCCGCCATAACGTCCGAGCATGTTTTCCAGGTGATGCGGCGAGTTGATCCAGGCCGTCACCACGGCATCGACGCTCTGCTGGCCGGAGGCGATGTTCTCAGCCGCCGGCAGCCGCACGCCGCTTGCCTTGACGCGCGCGCCGAAACTGTCGGTCATGCCCATGAGATGGGCCATCTTGCCCGCACTCGCCATGCGTTTTGCCTGGAACAAGGCGGCAGTACTCGCCGCCGGATCGACAGTAAGTGGCGGCAGGCCGTTTTTGGCCCTGAGCTGGTTGACGAGCGGCAGCACGCTCGCCGTCTCGTCCTCGCCGTCCGACGGCGTGCCGGCCATCCGCGGGGTCGTGGTGCAGCCGGCGATGCCGGCGGCGAGCGCAAGTCCGGAAAGGCGCAGCAGGCCACGCCTGGAAAGATCGATGGATGTCATGTTACCGGCGGTAGCTGAAAAGACGAAGGATGATGAAGAGCGGGATGACGATCGTCGCACCGAGGAGGAGATAGTCGCCGACGCGCCCAAGCGCCGAGAAGCCGCGGTACCAGATCTCCAGGATGAAATCACGTATGCCGTAGATGATGCCCCACGGCGTCAGGCCGAAGATGGTCATGACGAAACCGACGATCAGCGACACCACGATAAGCTTTATCAATGTGCGGCCGATTGAATCGCCGAGGAACCTGTTCGCCTGATCGGACATAAGCCATCTCCTGTTTGCCCTTGGAATAAGGTCGCGGCGCGGCGCCCGCAAGCCCTTTCCGGAATTGGCCGCTTCGCCTCTGAAATAGGACTTGAGTTTTTTTGTGGCCGCCGCCAGATGCGGGCCGACGCATGTCGCGCAAAAGTGTGCAGCGGTTTTGCGGCAACCACATGCGTAAAAGAAACAGCGACAGGCCCATTGATGCAGCCCCACCAGCTTTCCTCAGGCGATGTCATCGCTGACCGCCGCGCCGATTATGCCCGGATGCTAGAAGAAGGCGGCGAGCCGGAAGCGGCTGCCGAGCTGATGGAACAGGCCCTCGAGCTCGTGCCTGCCTGGGCCGCCGGCTGGTATCGCCTTGCCACCTACCTGGAAAAGGCGGGCAGGGGTGAGGCCGCGATCGAGGCCTATCGCAGGACGCTTGCTCTCGGTTCCGAGGACATTTTCGGCGCCGCCCTCAAGCTCGCCCTTCTTGGCGACGCTGCCACGCCGGACCTGCCGCCGAGCCGCTATGTCGAGCGCCTCTTCGACGACTATGCCGACCGTTTCGAATCAGCACTTGTCGAAAAGCTCGACTATAGCGTCCCGCAGAAACTGGCAGCGCTCATCGCCACCACCGGCAGGCGCTACGAATGCGCCGTCGATCTCGGCTGCGGCACCGGCCTGCTCGGCCCGGAGATCCGTGCCAATGTCGACCGCCTCGAAGGCTTCGATCTCTCGCAGAACATGCTGGCGAAGGCCGCCGAAAAACATATCTATGACAGTCTCGCCCAGGCCGATCTCTCGCTCGCGCCCGAGCTCTCCGGCCTCTTCGCCGATGCCGCGCACCATCGCGCCGACCTGGTGACGGCAGCCGATGTGCTGATGTATCTCGGCAATCTCGAAAGCGTCTTTGCCATCGTCGGAGAACTCGCTGCATCAGGCGCCGTTATCGCCTTTTCCGTCGAGGATGCAGGTTACGGCGAGGGTTTTCATCTCGCCCCGTCGCTGCGTTACGCCCATTCGGAAAGCTATGTCAGGATGCTGCTTGCCCGTCACGGGCTGGAAATCCTGAAGATCGTCAAGTCGGTCATTCGCAAAGATGGCGGAAAACCGGTTTCCGGCATTCTATTCCTTACGCGCAAGCCCGCGTGAGCGAACATTTCTTGCGATTTCTTAATAGGTCAGCATTGCTTACCTATTTCGCTTGATCGAAAGGCCGAAAAACCCGATACTGCACCGCATCGGCTGAGAGCCCGCCAATATTACGCCGAGGCGCTCGGGCTCCTTTCATGATCCAAAATTCCGTCGCGCCCGGGTTTTCCCAAGCGCGTTCTTGAACTCGTCTGCCGTGGAGACTGGCGACATGACACAGCTCATCAATGCCCTTGGCTTCTGGAATACGACTGCGACGCGCCACACGCCGATCGAAGACGTGCAGGGCATATTCTCCGGCAGCCTCGTTGCCGCTCTCGGCCTCTACGTGCTCGCCAGCGCCGGCCTTCTCACTGGCAGCACGGCCGGCGTCGCTTTCCTCCTGCATTATGGCTTCGGCGTCAATTTCGGGCTTGCCTTCTTCCTGCTCAACCTGCCGTTCTTCTATCTCTCCTGGAAGCGCCTCGGCATGGCCTTCACCATCAAGACCTTCATCGCCATCGGCCTGACCTCGGTGATTGCGGACGTGCAGTCGCGCTTCCTGTCCATTTCGAGCATCCATCCAGCCTGGGCGGCCCTTCTCGGCGGCCTGCTGCTCGGCTTTGGCCTGCTGGCGCTCTATCGCCACCGCGCCAGCCTCGGCGGTGTCGGCATTCTCGGTATCTACCTGCAGGAGCGGTTCGGCATCCGCGCCGGCCTCGTCCAGCTCGCCATCGATATGTGCGTGCTCGCCGCCGCCTTCTTCGTCACCACGCCGCCTGTCGTCTTTTATTCGGTTCTCGGCGCCGTCGTCCTCAACCTCTTCGTCGCCATCAATCACCGCGCTGATCGCTACATCGCGCTTTAGTTTTACGCCTGTCGTTGTAGCAAAACCGCCGCACACCTTTGCGCGACATGCTCTAACATTACCAATCGGTAAGCCATTCTAAATAAAACGTAACTTGCCTGTCATCGGTCTTGGCGCGAAACTCATCTCGCGCCGGATTTGATGAGGTGAACTATGTCAGATTTGGAAAAACTTGTCAGACGCCGTATGCAGGAAGAATACGCCAAGGGCGCTTCCGCAGAAGAAATTGCGAAAGTCGTCCGAGACCTATTCAATAGCGTCGACCTCTCTGGCAATCGGTTTGACGCCGTTGCCGTACGGGCCACCAGGGATCACGACTGACCCGATATTCGACCGACCCGAGATTTTCGGGTCGGTTGCCAGGATGAATTTCCTGTAGTCAGATTTCGATCACGCTGCCTTCTGCGCCGCATCGAGCGGATGCTGTGAGCGAAAGCCGACGGCAAGCCGGTTCCAGATGTTGATGGCGCCGATCGCCACCGTGATCTTCGTCATCTCTTCCTCCGAAAAGTGTGCCTTCAGCGTCTCGTAGTCGGCATCAGGCGCGCCTGTTTTGGCGATATTGGTCACTGCGTCAACCCAGCCGAGCAGCGCCCGTTCGCGGGCGTCATAGACCGGGGATTCCCGCCAGACGCACATCAGGTTGATCCATTGTTCGGAGAGCCCATCATGGCGGGCTTCCTTCACATGCATGTCGACGCAATAGGCGCAGCCATTGATCTGCGAGGCGCGCAGCTTGATCAGGTGGATGAAGCGGCGCTCCAGCCCGGAGGACTGGACATATTGTTCGAGCGCGGCGACCGCCTTGTAGGCATCGGGAGCGGCTTTGGCGAAGTTGAAACGTGGTTGCATGGTGTTTCTCCTTTGTTGGTGGCTCAACGAGCCGTCTTGCGTTCATGGATTTCAAGGAAAGCGCAGCCTCTAGCTGCGATCGATCCGTCGTCGAGAGCGTTCAGTTCGATGCCGAGATCGGCAATGCTCGTCTTGGCAAGTTCGGCCCGATAGACTCGTTCGGCTTTCAGCATCGCCGCGCTGATGTTGCAGGGCTTGGCAAAAAAGCGATCGGAGACTGGGTTCGGTCCGCGCTGGCGGATTTCGGCGCAGCGGAAGGCCGGCGCCGGTCCCTCGACCGCAAGCACGATGTCGAGAAGCGAAATCTCCTTCGCCGCCTTGGCCAGCCGATATCCGCCCTTCGGTCCCGGCACGGTATCGAGGATGCCGGCGCCCGACAGCGCCTGCAGATGCTTCAGCAGGTAGCTCGTAGAAACGCCGTGGAATTCCGCCAGCGCGGCGGCCGAAAGCACGCCGCCTTCGGAGAGGCCGGAAAGCACTGCAACGCTGTGAATGGCCTGCTCGACTCCATCGCCCATCTTCATGCACCGGACCTCCTCAAATCATGGATAAAAAATATCCACGATTATGCCGGCTGTCAAGAGGTGCCCTCGTTGCTTGCCACTTGCCTTTATCTTGACCCTGGATAGAAGACGGAAAAGCCGACAGGGGAACATCATGGCATCCAACGCTTTCGCAGGCCTTCTGAATTCCAGCGCCGATCGTCACTCGCTGCTGGACGACGCCCAGGGCATCGTCGCCGGCAGCATGCTCGCCGTGCTCGGCGTATCGCTTCTCTCCGGCGCGGGGCTGCTTGCCGGCGGCACGGCGGGCCTTGCCTTCCTCGCCCATTATGCGACCGGCTTGAGCTTCGGCCTCTGCTTCTTTGTCGTGAACCTGCCCTTCTATTATCTCGCCTTCCGCCGCTTAGGCGCCGCCTTCACCATCAAGACCTTCGCCGCCATCGCGCTCACCTCGGTCCTGTCGGAATTCATCTCAGGCTTCATCAGCATGGCGCATGTCGATCCTGTCGCCGGTGCGCTCTTCGGCGGCCTCGTCATCGGCGCCGGCATGCTGGCGCTCTTCCGCCACCGCGCCAGCCTCGGCGGTATCGGTATTCTCGCCCTCTATATCCAGGATCGCTTCGGCTGGCGGGCCGGCTTCGTCCAACTCGGCTTCGACGGCATCATCCTGGCGCTCTCCTTTTTCGTCGCAAGCCCCTTCGTCATCGCCTGCTCCGTGCTCGGTGCGATCGTTCTCAATCTCACGATTGCCATCAACCATCGCAAAGACCGCTATATCGCCATGTAGGCAGCTGGCCGCTCTTCTTTTTCCCCCGCATTTCACTACCTTCCAGGCGTGGACCAGATCGATTCCGAAGCCCGTACCCTGCTTCCCGCCGCCTTTACCCGCTGGTTTGCGGAAAAAGGCTGGCGCCCGCGCGCCCATCAGCTGGAACTGCTTGCCCGCGCCGAGGCCGGCGAAAGCACGCTGCTGATTGCGCCGACCGGCGCCGGCAAGACGCTTGCCGGTTTCCTGCCCTCGCTCACCGATCTCACCCGCCGCGGCAAGATCTCGCCCGGCTCCGCCTTCACCGGCATCCACACGCTCTATGTCTCGCCGCTGAAGGCGCTTGCCATCGATATCGAGCGCAACCTGATGAAGCCGGTCGAGGAGATGGGCCTGCCGGTCACGATAGAAAACCGCACCGGCGACACGCCGAACGCCAAGCGTCAGCGCCAGAAGCTCAACCCGCCGGATATTCTGCTGACGACGCCGGAACAGGTCGCCCTGCTTCTGGCAAACCGGGAAGCCGAGCGCTTCTTCAAAGACCTGAAATATGTCGTCCTCGACGAACTGCATTCGCTCGTCACCTCCAAGCGCGGCCATATGCTTTCGCTCGGCCTAGCGCGTCTCCGCCGCCTTGCCCCCGGCCTCCAGACCATCGGCCTGTCGGCCACCGTCGCCGAGCCCATGGATCTGCAGAAATGGCTGGTCGGCCAGGAAGAGGGCCGGGAGCATCATGCCGGGCTCGTCGTCGTCGAAGGCGGCGCCAAACCCGATATTTCGATCCTGTTGACCGAGGAGCACATTCCATGGGCCGGCCATTCCGCCCGATATGCCATTCCCGACGTGTACCGCCAGCTTGTCGAACATCGCACGACGCTGCTCTTCGTCAACACCCGCAGCCAGGCGGAAATGCTTTTCCAGGCGCTCTGGACGATCAATGACGACAGCCTGCCGATCGCCCTCCACCACGGCTCGCTCGATGTCGCCCAGCGCCGCAAGGTCGAGGCGGCGATGGCCGAAAACCGGCTGCGCGCGGTCGTTGCCACCTCCACCCTCGATCTCGGCATCGACTGGGGCGATGTCGATCTCGTCATCCATGTCGGCGCGCCGAAGGGCGCCTCGCGCCTTGCCCAGCGCATCGGCCGTGCCAACCACCGCATGGACGAGCCGTCGAAGGCGATCTTGGTGCCCGCCAACCGTTTCGAGGTCATGGAGTGCCAGGCAGCTCTCGATGCCAATTATATCGGCGCGCAGGACACCCCGCCGGTCGGCCGCGGCGCACTCGACGTGCTCGCCCAGCATGTGCTCGGCATGGCCTGCGCCGAACCTTTCGACATGCTGGAGCTTTACGATGAAATCATCAGCGCCTCACCCTATGCCGATCTGAGCTGGGAGACCTTTGAGCGCATCGTCGATTTCGTCGCGACCGGCGGTTATGCGCTCCGCACCTATGAGCGCTACGCCCGTATCCGCAAGACCGCGGAAGGCCGCTGGCGCGTCTCAAATCCGGCTGTCGCCCAGCAATATCGCCTCAACCTCGGCACAATCGTCGAAAGCCCGATGCTGAATATCCGCATGGTCAAGCGCGGCGAGGGCGGCAGGATCGGCCGCGGCGGCGCCACGTTGGGGAAGGTCGAGGAATATTTCCTCGAGCAACTTTCGCCGGGCGATACTTTCGTCTTCTCCGGCAAGGTGCTGCGCTTCGAGGGCATCCGCGAGAACGAATGCCTCGCCTCGCAGGCCTTCTCGCTCGATCCAAAGATCCCCTCCTATAATGGCGGCAAGTTTCCGCTGTCGACCTATCTCGCCGAGCAGGTGCGGGCGATGATCGCCGATCCCGACCGCTGGCGCCGCCTGCCGGAGCAGGTGCGCGACTGGCTGTCGCTGCAGAACGACAAGTCGATGCTGCCGAAGCGCGACGAGTTCCTGATCGAAACCTTCCCGCGTGGCAGCCGCGCCTACATGGTCGCCTATCCCTTCGAAGGTCGTCTCGCCCACCAGACGCTCGGCATGCTGCTGACCCGCCGGCTGGAGCGGATAGGCGCCAAGCCGCTCGGTTTCGTCGCCACCGATTATTCGCTGGCCATCTGGGGCCTCGAGGATATGGGGCTGATGATCCGCAATGGTCGGCTCAACCTTTCCGACCTCTTCGACGAAGACATGCTCGGCGACGATCTCGAAGCCTGGCTCGACGAATCCTTCCTGTTGAAGCGCACCTTCCGCAATTGCGCCGTGATTGCCGGCTTGATCGAGCGCCGCCATCCGGGCAAGGAAAAGAGCGGCCGCCAGATCACCGTCTCCGCCGATTTGATTTACGACGTGCTGCGCAGCCACGAGCCGGATCACATCCTCTTGCAGGCGACGCGGCAGGATGCGGCGACGGGACTTTTGGATATTGGCCGTCTTGGCGATATGCTGAGGCGAATCAGGGGCCACATCACCCACCGCGCTCTCGACCATATTTCCCCGCTCGCCGTGCCGGTGATGCTGGAAATCGGACGCGAGGCGGTGCCGGGCGAGGCCCATGACTCGCTGCTCGCCGAAGCGGCGGACGATCTGATCGCCGAAGCACTCGCCTGATGAGAATTGGGCCTGACTGACGTATTTGGGAATAAGAGAAGTGATGAACCGCCTGGCGCTGGCGCGCGACATATCGGGACTGGCAGCGACATCAGCCGTCGAAACAGCAGTCCATGGCATTGCCGCCGTCTGCGATTCGCTCGGCGCCCTCTATCTGCCCGATGCCGGCCTGCTCGTCGTTTCCGACTTGCATCTCGAAAAGGGCGCAGCCTTCGCGCGCCGCGGCATGATGCTGCCGCCTTACGATACGCTGGCAACGCTGACCGTCCTTGCCGCCGTCATCTCGCGTTATGATCCGAAGCTCGTCATCTCGCTCGGCGATAATTTCCACGACCGCATCGGTTCGAAGCATCTGCCGGAGAATTTCCGCGCGCTGATCGTCAGTATGGCGCGCGGCCGCGAGTGGATCTGGATCAATGGCAACCATGATCCAGATGGCATCGTCGATCTGCCGGGCGCTTCCGCCGACGAGATGCATTATGCCGGCCTGACCTTCCGGCACGAGCCGAAGAACGGCTTGCAGAGCGGCGAAATCGCCGGCCACCTGCATCCGTCGGCGACCGTGCGCCGTCGCGAAAAATCCGTCCGCCGCCCGTGCTTTGCCACCGACGGCGCCCGCCTGCTGATGCCGGCCTTCGGCGTCATGAGCGGCGGTCTGGATCTCGGCCATCAGACGATGAAGGGCCTGTTCGACAAGGCTTTGCTGGTGGCGCATCTGTTGGGGCGAGATCGGATTTATTCGGTCAGATATGGGAACTTGAGGGGGTAGTGCCCTTCATATTTGGACGGCGTGCCGTGTCCGCCCCCTCTGGCCTGCCGGCCATCTCCCCCATAGGTGGGGAGATCGCAAGTGGCCAAACCTTCGCCTCTCTCCAAGGTTCACCGGGCTGTGACGCTAGTTGTTTGGGGAAGCCAGTGCGCCCAGCTAATCTCCCCACCTGTGGGGGGTCCGAAGGACGGGTCGAGACGCGTGGCTCGACCCCGGGGCTCGGCAGGGCAGAGGGGGCTTTGCGGCCCTACCCAAAACCCACCTGACACCAAACTCAATCGCACTCCTGCAGTTGCCGCTGATACGTCCCTGCCATCCGCGCAAACTTCTGCGCCGTCTGCTGCAATTGCCCGTTCGCGCGCCAGTCGCCGCGTTTGTATCCCGTCGGCCCGGAATAATAGGCGAGATAGAGATTATAAGCATCGTTCAGCGGAATGCCGGTCTCTACGCTGTTCTGGTAGTGATACCAGCCGATGAAATCGATCGCGTCGGCGAAGTTCGCCCGCCGCGCCGTCCAGTTCCCGGTCTGCGACTGATAGTGATCCCAGGTCCCGTCGAGCGCCTGCGAATAGCCGTAGGCCGTCGACGGCCGGGTCCAGGGAATGAAGCCGAACAGTTTGGTGCGCGGCGGCCGCGCATAGGGCTGGAAGCCGGATTCGGTATACATCGTCGCCATCAGGATCGGCACGGGCACGCCGTATTTCTTCTCCGTCCGCTCGGCGGCGCTCTGCCAGCTGGAGAAGAGCCCGTCGCGCTCGTCGAAGACGGCACAGATGTTCCTCGTCTGCTTCGGCGCCGTCGCGCAGCCGGCAAGCAGCGCGAGACCCACGGCCGTCAGAACGATACGAGTACGCATGACAAAACCTCTCGTTTCCGAGAGATTACTAACTCGTAAATGTTAAAAACCGGTTTTTAGTCGAATGCGAACTTCCCAGTCTGCTCTCTTATGCGGCCAGGGATCGATACCCTGGCCTGACCACCGGGACGGCATCGCATCAAAATCCCAATGGGTGAGCGCTCCTAAGCCTTGACGGGCTCGTAGCGCAGGATCACCGCGCCGCCCTCCGTTGTCGAGGATTCGATGAGCTTCAGCGGCACCTGGCCCTCTGCCTGTTTGAAAAGCGGATTGCCGCCGCCGAGGATCACCGGCACCAGGCAAACCCTGACTTCGTCGACAAGCCCCGCTTTCAGCAGGCTGTCGGCAAGCTCGGCGCTGCCGAAGATGAAGATCGTCTTGCCGTCCTCCTGCTTCAGCCGCGTCAATTCGGGGATCGGATCGCTAACGACGCGGGCATTGTTCCAGCCGGGCTCGGTGATCGTCCGCGACACGGCGATCTTGGCGATGCCGTTCATATAGGCTTTGATCTCACCTTCGCCCTCGGCGGTCGGCCAGTAGGAGGCCATGCCCTCATAGGTCTTGCGGCCGAAGACCAGCAGGTCGCCTTCCCGACCGAACTGTTCGGCATAGCGCTGCAATTCAGGCCCCCAGGCGAGATTGTGGAAGTCGATATCCCACGGCTTCGTGCCCTCGAAATAACCATCGAGCGTCATCAGGTTCCAGACAACAAGCTTTCTCATTTCCATCTTCCTTCCGAATTGCCAATCAAGGTAAAACCGATTGCGTATAGCAACTGGTTGAAAACTAGATAGACTGATAGCAATATGCAAGCGGTTTTTTGGGGGCTTGGATGAACTGCCACCAAAACACCGGCAAGCGGCTGCCGCCTGGCAGGCTCTTCGTGCCCGGGTGTCTTGCCGAGCCCATTTTCAGGAAGAAATCCGCTTGGGCGCCTTGCGGCAGATCAGTCCTTGCGGAAGATCAGGCTGGCACCCCAGCCGGTGATCACGGCTAGAGCCACGGCCGCGCAGCCGTAGAGGATCGGCTGATCATGCGCCGCATCGGTGATCGTCTGCTCGATGCCGGTCTTGATGACCCGCAGCGGCAGCGACTTCTCGGTCACGAAAAGACCGCTCTTGAACAGATAGGCGCGCACGCTGTGCACGCCGTTCGGAATGTTCGCCGGCAAGCGCAGGCTCGCCTTGAAGAGGTTGGAGGAAACGAACCGCACGCCGCTCGGGTTGCGGTCGTAGAGCCCGCCGCCCTGCTGCAGCCGCCGGAAGGCGTCACGGAACTCGCCGAGATTGCTGCCGTCGCCGACGAAGCCGACCGGCGTCAGCGGAATGTGATCGATGCCGATCTCTTGGTCGGTCAGGTCAAGCGGCGTCACGATGTCGTCGATCATCCGCGAACTCGACATCGAATAGGAATGCGGCACCGCTTCGAAGGTCATCGAGCGGGTGTTCACCCAGATGCCGAAGACGCGTTCCTTCTTGCGCACCGTCGCATCCTCGCGCGGCCCCTCCAGCACCACGACCACGTCATATTGGCCGACGGCGAGCAGCAGTTGGTCGGTGTTCGAGAGCGCCCCGAAAATGGTCAGATCCGCACCGTGGAAATCCGAGGTGATGGCGATTTCGCTGGTCGACGTGCCGATTTCCAACCCTTCACGCACCGCCTCGGATGCCTGCCCTGGCAGCCACTGTGCTCCGGCAGAGGCCGGCAGCAGGCAAAGTAACGCGATGACGAAAACAGCCAAGCGCATCAGTTGCCGGCTCCCATCACCACCGAATAGACGTCGGCCGGCGCCACCACCAGTGCGATCGCCAGACGCAGGCCGACGGCGAGCACCAGCAGGCCGAGCAGGGCGCGCAGCTGCTCGCCGCGCAGCTTCTGGCCGACGCGCACGCCATATTGCGCGCCGATGACACCTGCCACCATCAGGATGAAGGCGAGCACGATGTCGACGGAGAAGTTCGTCGCCGCCTGCACGATCGTCGTATAGGCGGTCACGAAGATGATCTGGAACAGCGAGGTGCCGACGACGACATTGGTCGGGATGCGCAGCAGGTAGATCATCGCCGGCACCATGATGAAGCCGCCGCCGACACCCATGATCGAGGTAAGGATGCCGATCGCAAAGCCGAGCGCGACGATCGGAATGACGCTGAGATAGATCTTCGATTTCTTGAAACGCACCTTCAGCGGCAGCTTGTGCACCCAGTGCTGGTGGCCGGGCTTGCGCGGTGCGGGCGGCTCGTTGCGCGCTGCCCGCCGCATGGCGTTGATGCTTTCGAGCAGCATCAGTCCGCCGACGGTGCCGAGGAAGACGACATACATCAGCGAGATGATGAGATCGAGTTGGCCGATGGCACGCAGCAGCGAGAAGATCCAGATGCCGACCGTCGCACCGGTAAGACCGCCGACCAGCAGCACCGTGCCGAGCTTGACGTCGAGCGAGCCGCGCCGGAAATGCGTAATCGCGCCCGATATCGACGACGCCACAACCTGGTTGGCGCCGGTCGCGACCGCGACGACCGGGGGGATGTTGTAGAAGATCAGCAGCGGGGTGATGAGAAAACCGCCGCCGACGCCGAACATTCCAGACAGGAATCCGACGGCCGCCCCCATGCCGAGAATGATGAAAATGTTCACCGACAATTCTGCGATGGGCAGATAGATTGTCACAGCCGACCCCGAATGATGACCGCTCCTGCCGGGCGGTTTCTTGTCACGTCCCCGTTCGAATGCGCACCATACTGTGAAATCATTGCCAGAGGCTTTCGATCGGCCCCGTGATTAGCCATAGAAATTGGCGGAGAGATCGGTGGCAGAGGATTCGCCGGATACGCGGATCGATATGTCCGGGCATAATCCGGCTTTTTTCAGGTTTTGTGACAGGCTGCGGCAAAATTGGAAAATGCCTTGCGGCATAGTGCCGCCAGGCCGGCGCCGATGGCTGCCCCACCCGAACCTACCGGGGTTGAGCCTTGCGGGACGTGGACCGAGAGGTTGCCGCATCTCCTCTTCTCCCCGAGGGGAGAAGAGGGAGTCGAGAGGCTGCGCCTCAGATCGCCTTGCTGCCTTGCTTGTTGCGTTCGAGCAGCGCCTTCACGGTCGCGTCGGTCACCTTGCCGTCCGGCTCCTGGCCGACGGACTTCTGGAAGTTTTTGATTGCGGTCACGGTCTTCGCACCCATTTCGCCGTCCGGAACTCCGGCGTCGAAGCCGTTATTGTTGAGGATAGCCTGGATGTTGCGGACTGCCTTCTTCATGTCGACGGTGGCCGTCTTCGCGCCGGTGCCGGCCCATTCGTCGGGAATGTCGATGGCGTTCGTACGGTGGTCGACCGGCTCCGGCTTCCAGAGATCGGCCTTGGCGCGCGCCCGTTCGAGCTGGTCGGGCTTCATGGCTTTGGCCACTTCGTCGCGCTTCTGCGCCGCATCCTTGTCGCCGGCCTTGGCGGCGATCGCAAACCATTTGTAGGACTCTTCGAGATCTGCCGGAACCCCGTTGCCCCTAGCGCAGAGGATCGCCAGGTTGAACTGGCTGTCGGTGATGCCGAGGTTCGCAGCCTTGGTGAACCAGGAAGCGGCCGTGGCATAATCCTGCTGGCCCAGCGCGCCGGAGGCGTAGAGGACGGCGAGATTGTGCATGGCGCTGGCATTGCCCTGATTTGCCGCCTGCTCGTAGAAGACCTTCGCCTTGGCGATGTCGCGTTCGACGCCGTTGCCCTTCTCGTACATGCTGCCGAGCCGATATTCTGCCGGCGCAAAGCCCTTGTCGGCCGCAAGCTGGTACCAGCTCGCCGCCTGCTTCTGATCGGCTGTCATGCCGTTGCGGCCGTCGGAATAGCGCGCGCCGATCTCGAACAGCGCCAGCGCATCGCCGCCGCTCGCCGCATCGGCAAGCGATTTCGGCTGGACGGTGTCGGGAATGGTAATAGTCGCCTGCGGTGCGGGTGCTGGAACGAAGCCCGATGTCTCCTGCGCTGCGCCGGACGGAGCGGGAGGGGCAAAAGTCGCTGCCCCTTCGCCGTCGAGCGGCGTCATATCAGTCAGATGGTCGCCGGCGACCGGCGGGGTTGCTTGCGGCTGCGCCTGTTCGGCGGCGGGCGGTACAGCTTCCGCCGCTGGAGCGGTCGTTCCGAGAGCGGCGGCATCCGGCTGGGTAGGTGTCGCTTCGGGCAAGGCCGGCGCCGGGTTTTCCGCAGCACCCGTCAGCGCCGAGACTTCCGCGGGCGGCTGCGGCGCGCGCTCGCCGCTTGTCAGCGTTCGGGCGAGCGGAAAGGCCATGATGGCGAGCAGCACGGCGCCGACCGCCAGCAGGATCGGCCGCCGGTAGCGCGAAAAGGCGCTGGTCTTGCCCGTCTTGTCAGAAGCCTTGCCGGCCTTGTCGGCATTCGCGCCCTTCTTCTCGGCCTTGCCGGCTGCCTGCTTCGGATTGGCATCCACCTCCATCGCGGCCGCCTGCGCCGCACGGCGCGCGGCAGCGATATAATCGGCGCGATCGGTTTCGCCGGCAGGTTTGCCGCGTGCCGCGCTCTGGCTGGCGCGAACCCGTTCAAGGATCTTCTTCACGTCAGGTGCGCCCGAGCCCGGCTCGAGCAATTCGTTTGCCGCATCCGTCGGCACCACGTCGGTGGGATCGATCGACGGCGCGGGGTCGATCATCGGCCGTTCGGTCGTCCGGCTCTCGGCCTTCTTGCCGGGCAGCAGCCGCTTGCCGAGGTTGGCGAGCAGGCTGGCCTTTGCCGGTGCCTGTGTCCCTGCCGATGTCGCTGCTGTCTCCGTCGTCCTGGTCGCGGCTTCGATGGCGATCGCGCTCGTTCCGCTCATGGCGTTGGTTTGTGCCGGGGCGGTGGCTTGTGCCGGGGCGGCAGCTTCGGCTGCGACCTCGGCCGTGCGGATAACGGGAGAAGCCTTCGCTGTCGGGGCAGCGGCCGGCGTCCTGTTCATCTCGGCTTCGGCCACCATCAGCGCATAGGGATCGACATCGAAATCGACGTCGGCGATCGGCATCTGGGCGGCCGGCCGGCCGCGATCTCCCATGCCGTCGAGGCGGTCGGCGATATGCACCAGCGTCTCGTGCAGCGCCTGGAAAGTCTTGTGCGTGCGCTCCTCGCTGTCGCGGCTGAGATCCTCGAGGTGGCGCAGATCCTCGGCCAGCGCCGTCAGCGCCGACATGTCGGCGGCGGGCATGACACCCTGCGGGCCGCCATGACGCGAATAGGCTTCGACGACGGCCTCTGCCGCCTGGCGTGCCGCCTCGATGATATATTCGTCGCTCGTCGCCATATAATCTTCGATCGCGCCCATGCGCCGGTCGAATTCGGGCGGTATCGCAGCGCTTTCGCGCGGCGCGCTCATCAGTGCCGAAAGATTGGCGATCTGGTCTTCGAGGTTCTTCAGCGCGTGCGGATCGGTCGGTGCTGCCGATGTGCTCTCTTCGAGGCGGGCGGCAATGTCGCTCAGCCGGCCTTCGAGACGCTGGAAGGCACTGTCGTCGACTACCGCGGCCGGCGCCGGCGCCTGCTGCTGATAGGCCATCTCGTCGATGCGCCGGGCGAGATGGTCGAGCCGCTGCGCCAGCACGTCGTTGACGGCGCCGTTCTCAAGCGCGTCGATCTTGCGGGAAATGTCGGAAAGCGTGCCGGTGAGGTCGGCCTGCGGCGCCGTCTCCTGCGTACGCTCCAGCAGATAGGATAGATGTTCCAGCCGTTCGTCGAGCCGCGACGTCGCTTCCGCCTTCGTCAGCTCCTCGACGCGTCCCGTCAACGCCTCCAGCCGCATCGCCAGCTCGTCGGCCGGGTTCACGCGGCTGGCCGCATCATGGCTCATCAGGTCGATCTGGTCCGCCAGCGCCGCAAGCCGGCTTTCCAGCCGCTGCATCAGGCCCGGATCATTCGCAGTGGCTGTGCGCCCGCTTGCCGCGATCGCCCGGCTGATCTCGTCGAGCCGGATGTCCATGGCGGCGAACTGCTCGGACATGACCCGGTCGTGCGGCTGGATCATGTTGCCGAAATGCTCCATCGCCGTGGCGATCGAGATCAGCTTGTCTTCCAGCGCCCGAACGGCCGGGCTTTCGCCCATGCCGCCGATATGGCGCTTGATATCATCGAGCCGATAGGCGAGCGAAACGAGTTCTTCCTGCAGTCCCTCTGTATCGAGTGCTGCAAGCCGGTTTTCGAAGCCGTCCCAGCGGTTTTCCATATGGCGCAGCGAATCTTCGCGCGCCAGGCCGTCCATCAGCGAGCGCAGCTCTTCGAAATCTTCACGAAGGCCCGTGGCCTCCGGTGCGGCGGAGCGACCGGTCAGCTGGGTGATGCTCTGGGCAAGGCGGCCCATATCGGCGCGCATGTCGTCGGCGAAACGGCCGTCTCCGGCATTTGTCTTGATCTCGCGCAGCTCGGTGCGCAGCGCGTTCATTTCGCGAGTGACGCCCTCGGAAATGTCGCGCTTCAGGTCCTGCCGCAGGTTGACGAGCGCCTGGGCGATCTCCGTCATCGTGTCATCGCCGGCGCGCAAGGCCGGTGCCGGCACTGGGGCGGCGACGCGGGGCGTGGGTTCGCGAAGCTGTGGGGCCTGTTCGCGTGCGTAAGGCCGCTCGCGGCCGGCTTCAAGCGCGCGCTGGCGTTGACGAATTTCGGCAAGCGGATCCGGCCGCGGCTCGGGCGGGGCCTTTGCGGGCCGGGGGACATGGGAAGCGGCATAAAGATCGCGCTCGGCCGTTGCCGTGCGTGGCCGCTGTTCGCGCCCGCTGCCCATCAGCCCTTCGATGCGCGCCTCCAGCCCTTCGATCGTGCGGTTCAGCGCATCGAGCGAGGTCCTGTCGGACTGTCGGGAAGGATTTGATCGCGATCCGTTCATCTTCTTGCTCGCTTCGACTGCTCGACCCCTCGTCAGAGCTCGATCGTTGGCTTTTCGTCTGCTGCCCGCTTTACGCGGACCTGAGCGCACCATTCATAAGACGATAGTCAATTAGACTTTCCTCAAGCTGAACGATGTAGCGGCATCCTTAAGGAACGCGAGACGGGGGAAAGGAATGCGGATCACTACTGCTCAATCCGCACCTTTCACGAAACGTGGTAAACAAGCCGTTAATGCCGATGGGAATTTTTTAACGTTTGTGTTCCGAACGCCGTTTTTGACGGCAATTGCCCCCGAACGCGTCACATTGAATGGCCACTCGCGCGCTCAGGCCGGACGCGGATATTGCAGCTCGATTTTCACGCCTTCAGGGCCGTAGACGAAGACCTGGCCGAGATCTGTGTCGGGAATATCGTAATAGTCGTAGCGACAGCCGCCCGCCTTGATGCGTTCCAGCCCCGGCCCGAATTCGTAAAGGCTGAAGGCGACATGGTTGAAGATGCCGGGCGGAAAATCGGTGCTGCGCGATGTCAGGCTGAGGTGGATGACCGGGCGCTCGTCCAGATAGAGCCAGTGGCCGGGCGTTGCGAAGGGCGGCCGATAGCCTTCCCGAACACCGAGCACGGTTTCCAGAAAGGCGATCATCTGAGGCGCATCGCGGGTCTCGATGGTGACATGGTCCAGACGCGGCATCGGTATCCTCCCAGCTTGCCTTGACGGCAAAGCCTAACCCGTCTGAGAGTGTCGTGAAAGTTGCTTCCCCTGCGGCGGCAGGCCGCGGCCAGGGAGGGAGACTTAGAAGCTCTCCGTCCAGGGCCGGACTTCCACCTCCAGCGACCATGCGCTGCGGTGCTGGCGAAGCACATCGATATAGGTCTGGGCGATCGCATCCGGCAGCAGCGTGCCATCCGGCTTGTCCACCCGGTCCGGCCGGATCTGCGAGCGCACCGCGCCGTCGATGACGAAATGCGCGACATGGATGCCCATCGGCCCGAGTTCGCGGGCGGCACTCTGGGCAAGGCCGCGCAGCGCGAACTTGCCCATCGCGAAGGGGGCTGATTGCGCAAAGCCCTTCACGCTTGCCGACGCGCCGGTGATGAGGATGGCGCCGCGGCCGCGCGGGATCATCCGTCGCGCCGCCTGCTGCACCACCAGGAAACCGCCGAAAGCAGTAGTCGCAATCGCCTTCTCGACGTCGGCGGGATCGAGTTCGGCCAGTGGGCCGCGCTGACGGGCGCTGGCATTGAAGATCACCACGTCAGGCCCGCCGATTGCGCCAGCGGCCTCTTCGAAGAGTGCCGCGACGCTCGCCGGCTGCGAGACGTCGGCGGTAAAGGCGCTGGCGCCCGTTTCATCGACCAGCGCCTGGAGTTTTTCGATATTGCGGGCGGCGAGCCCGACCTTGACGCCCTGCGCCGACAATTGCCGGGCAAGCGATGCGCTGATGCCGGAGCCCGCACCGACGATGAGTGCGCTCTCATAGGGAAAGTCGGTCATGATGTCTTCCTCGATGGATCGTCCCACAGACGTAGGACGTAGGAACGACTTGCGCTACTGCTCGGCCGAGACTCCGTTCTGCGGTGGACAAGGAAGATGAGATGGCGTCTGCTCCTTTCGGCGCTTCATGGCCCGCGGATTCGTGCTCTCGAATTTTTTCAAGAAAGACGCCGTAGTTGTAAAATTTGACGTTTACGCAAACGTCAATATTTTGTAAGACAGTGCCCAAGGCCGGCGCGATCCAGTCAGTCGAATGGGAGGAATTTGAGAGATGCCAGTCTACAAGGCCCCGGTGAACGATACGCTTTTCGTCCTCAACGACGTGCTGGGTCTCGAACGCTACAACAATCTGCCGGGTTTTGCCGATGCGACCCCCGATATGATCGAAGCGATCCTCGGCGAGGCCGGAAGGGTTGCCGAGGAAGCTCTCTTTCCGCTGAACTATTCCGGCGACCAGGAAGGCTGCAAGCGTCACGACGATGCCAGCGTCTCGACGCCGAAGGGCTTCAAGGGGGCCTATAAAGCCTATCGCGAAGGCGGCTGGATCGGCCTTGCGGTGCCGGAGGAATTCGGCGGGCAGGGGCTTCCCTATACGCTGCATACCGCCGTCGGCGAATATACCTCGGCTGCCAACATGTCGCTGATGATGTATCCGGGCCTGACTCAGGGCGCGATCGCCGCACTCCTCGTCCACGGCTCCGATGAACAGAAGGCCACCTATCTGCCGAAGATGGTGGACGGCACGTGGTCCGGCACCATGAATCTGACCGAGCCGCATTGCGGCACCGATCTCGGCATGCTGCGCACCAAGGCGGTGCCGCAGGCCGACGGCAGCTACAAAATCTCCGGCCAGAAGATCTTCATCTCCGCCGGCGAGCACGACCTGACCGATAATATCATTCATCTGGTGCTAGCCCGCATCGAGGGTGCGCCCGAGGGCACCAAGGGCATCTCGCTCTTCATCGTTCCGAAATTTCTCGTCGGCAAGGACGGCGCGCCGGGCGCCCGCAACGCCGTCTCCTGCGGCGCGATCGAGCACAAGATGGGCATCCACGGCAACGCCACCTGCGTGATGAACTACGACGAGGCGACCGGCTTCCTGATCGGCGCCGAAAACCGCGGCCTCAACGCCATGTTCGTGATGATGAACGAGGCCCGCCTGATGGTCGGCCTGCAGGGCATCGCCATTTCCGAGATCGCCTATCAGAACGCCGCCAGCTACGCCCGAGACCGCATCCAGGGCCGCTCGCTGTCCGGCCCCAAGGCACCGGACAAGAAGGCCGATCCGATCATCGTCCATCCGGATATTCGCCGTACGCTGATGACCATCCGTGCTTTCAACGAGGCCGGCCGCGCCTTCCTGCTCTGGACCGCGCTCAAGTCTGATATCGCCCACCGCGCTAGCGACGAGAAGGAGCGTCAGACGGCCGACGATATTCTCGGCCTCGTCACCCCGATCCTCAAAGGCGTGATGACCGACAAGGGCTTCGATCATGCCGTCATGGCTCAGCAGGTCTTCGGCGGCCACGGCTATATCGAAGAGCACGGCATGAGCCAGTATGTGCGCGATGCCCGCATCGCCATGATCTATGAGGGCGCCAACGGCATTCAGGCGCTCGATCTCGTCGGCCGCAAGCTGGCGCTGAACGGCGGCCGCGCCGCCATGGCCCTCTTCAAGGAGATCGGTGATTTCTGCGAGGAGAACCGCAGCAACGAAAAACTCTCCTTCTTCACCAAGCATCTGAAGAAGGGCTTGAACGACGTCCAGGGCGCGACCATGTGGTTCATGCAGAACGCCATGGCCAAACCCGACAATGCCGGCGCCGGCTCGACCGACTATATGCACCTCTTCGGCCTCGTCATTCTCGGCTATATGTGGGCAAAGATGGCCAAGGCCGCCGAGGACGGACTTGCATCCGGCGATGCCGCCCGCGAGGATTACCTGAAGAACAAGCTGGTCACCGCCCGCTTCTTCATGGAACGCCTCATGCCGGAAACCGCACTTCGCAAGGCCCGCATCGAAGCCGGCGCCGACACGATGATGGAACTGGCCGCCGAAGCGTTTTGAGCCGGTTCTCCCTCCCCCTTGTGGGGAGGGCTGGGGAGGGGTCTTATCTCCTCCTTCCAAGATTTGAGGCAAGATAGATTGCTGTCAGGGAGATGAGACAATGACCGAGGTTTTCATTTACGACCACGTGCGTACGCCGCGCGGCCGCGGCAAGAAGGACGGCGCCCTACATGAAGTGCCTTCCGTCCGCCTCGCGGCAAAGACGCTGGAGGCGATCCGCGACCGCAATGGGCTCGATACCGAAACGGTCGACGACATCATCATGGGCTGCGTCGATCCGGTCATGGACGCCGGCGCCGTCATCCCCAAGGCTGCCGCCTTCGAAGCCGGTTACTCCACGAAGGCGCCCGGCATGCAGATCTCCCGCTTCTGCGCCTCCGGCCTCGATGCCGTCAATTTCGGCGCCGGCAAGATCGCGCAAGGGGCCGACGACATCGTCATTGCCGGCGGCGTCGAAAGCATGTCCCGCGTCGGCCTCGGCATGTCCGGCGGCGCCTGGTTTATGGACCCTTCGGTAAATTTCCCGGCCTACTTCATGCCACAGGGTGTCTCGGCCGATCTGATCGCCACCAAATACGGCTTCAGCAGAACCGATGTCGACGCTTACGCGGTCGAGAGCCAGAAGCGTGCCGCCCATGCCTGGGAAAAGGGCTGGTTCGACAAGTCGGTCATCCCGGTCAAGGACCAGAACGGCCTGACGATCCTGGCAAAGGATGAACACATGCGCCCCGGCACCGACATGCAGGCGCTCGCCTCCCTCAATCCGTCCTTCCAGATGCCCGGCGAGATGGGCGGCTTCGAGGCCGTTGGCATCCAGGCCCATCCTGAGATCGAGCGCATCAACTATGTTCATCATGCCGGCAATTCCTCCGGCATCGTCGATGGTGCCAGCATCGTCCTACTCGGCTCCAAGGCCGGCGGTGAGAGCATGGGCAAAAAGCCGCGCGCCCGCATCAAGGCCTTCGCCAATATCGGCTCCGATCCGGCCCTGATGTTGACCGGGCCTGTCGACGTCACCGAGAAACTGTTGAAACGATCAGGCATGAGCCTTTCCGACATCGACCTCTTCGAGCTCAACGAGGCCTTCGCTGCCGTGGTGCTGCGCTACATGCAGGCATTCGACATCGACCACGACAGGATCAACGTCAACGGCGGCGCCATCGCCATGGGCCATCCGCTCGGCGCCACCGGCGCGATGATCCTCGGCACGGTGCTGGACGAACTTGAACGCCGCGACCTCAACACCGCGCTGGTGACGCTCTGCATCGGCGCCGGCATGGGCACGGCAACAGTTATCGAAAGGGTCTGACGATGGGCTTCAACACCGGCACGATCGAAACCGAATATGCCGAGGTCACCGAGCACTGGTCGCCCCGCGTCATCGCCGATCTCAACGGCCAGAGCGTCAAGCTCGCCAAGGTTAAGGGCCAGCTCGCCTGGCATTCCCACCGCGACGAGGACGAGCTTTTCCTCATCTGGAAGGGCTCGCTGACCATCGAATATCGCGACCGCCCGCATGTGCATCTGAACGCAGGCGATTTTCATGTCGTGCCGAGGGGTGTCGAGCATAATCCGGTTGCTGAGGAGGAATGCTGGATCGTGCTTTTCGAGCCGTCTGAGACCAAGCATACCGGCGATGTCGTCACCGAAAAGACGAAGACCTTAGACGCGCAGCGCAGCCATTTGCCGGCCTGATCGGGGAGGAAACCCAATGACCTACACCAATTTCACGCTCGAAACCGACGCCGACGGCATCGCTCTCGTCACCTGGGACATGCCCGGAAAATCGATGAACGTCTTCACCGCCGAGGTGATGGCCGAACTCGACGCCATCATCGACGCCACGACCGCTGACGCCGCCGTCAAGGGTGTCGTCTTCACCTCCGGCAAATCCTCCTTTTCCGGCGGCGCCGATCTGTCGATGATCAAGTCGATGTTCAGCTCGTATCAGGATGAGAAGGAAAAGAGCCCGCAAGCGGCCGTGCAGAACCTCTTCGGTCTGGTCGGCCGCATGAGCGGCCTGTTCCGCAAACTCGAAACATCGGGCAAGCCCTGGGTTTCCGCCATCAACGGCACCTGCATGGGCGGCGCTTTCGAACTGTCGCTCGCCAGCCACGGCCGCGTCGCCTCCAATGCCAAGAGCGTCAAGATCGCGCTGCCCGAGGTCAAGGTCGGTATCTTCCCCGGCGCCGGCGGCACCCAGCGTGTGCCACGGCTGGCGAACGCCCAGGATGCGCTGCAGATGATGACGACGGGCCAGTCGCTGACCGGCTCCCGCGCCAAGGCGATGAACCTCGTGCATCAGGTGGTCGAGCCGGATCAGCTCATTCCGGCAGCAAAGCAGATGATCAAGGATGGCCTGAAGCCTGTTGCCCCCTGGGACGAGAAGGGCTTCAAGGCGCCGGGCGGCGGCATCTGGACGCCGGCTTCCGCCCAGCTCTGGCCGGCAGCCCCGGCGATTCTGCGCAGGGAAACATCGGGCAATTATCCGGCAGCGCTTGCCATCCTGAAATGCGTCTACGAAGGCCTGCAGGTGCCGTTCGACACCGGCCTGAAGATCGAGCAGCGTTATTTCACCGAGGTGCTGCAGACCCGCGAAGCCTTCTCGATGATCCGTTCGCTGTTCATCTCCATGCAGGAACTCGGCAAGGGCGCCCGCCGCCCGGCAGGTCACGCGAAGACCGAGCTGAAGCATGTCGGCGTCGTCGGCGCCGGCTTCATGGGTGCCTCGATTGCTTATGTCACCGCCGCCGCCGGAATCCCGGTGACGTTGATCGACCGCGACATCGACGCGGCGACCAAGGGCAAGACCGTCTCGGAAGGCCTGGTCAAGGATTCTGTCGGTAAGGGACGTCTTACGCAGGACGAGGCGGCTGCACTGCTCTCCCGCATCACGCCCTCGGCAGACTATGCCGACCTCGCCGATGCCGATCTCGTCATCGAAGCGGTGTTCGAGGATCGCGAGGTGAAGAAAGCGGTCATCGAGGCGATCGAGGCGGTGCTTCCGGAAGGCGCGATCTTCGCCTCCAATACCTCGACCCTGCCGATATCTGGTCTCGCTAGGAATTCGAAAAGCCCGGCCGATTTCATTGGCATCCACTTCTTCTCGCCTGTCGAGAAGATGATGCTGACCGAGGTCATCCTCGGAAGCGACACCGGCGACAGGGCGCTGGCCGTCGCTCTTGATTATGTCGCAGCCATCAGGAAGACGCCGATCGTCGTCAATGACACCCGCGGCTTCTTCGTCAATCGTTGCGTGCTGCGTTACATGTCGGAAAGCTACGACATGCTGATCGAGGGCGTCCCGCCTGTCATGATCGAGAATGCCGCCAAGATGGCCGGCATGCCGGTCGGTCCGCTGGCGCTCAACGACGAGGTCGCCATCGACCTCTCGCTGAAGATCCTCAAGGCGACGGTCGCCGATCTCGGCGAAAAAGCCATCGACCCCAGGCACATGGAACTCATCTCCCTCATGGTGGAAAAGGAGGGCCGTTTCGGCCGCAAGAATTCCAAGGGCTTCTACGACTACCCGCCGAAGCCGGCGAAGAAGTCCCTCTGGCCAGACCTCAAGACCTTCTATCCGCAGAAGCCGGCGGATGAGGTCGACGTCAACGTCCTGAAGCAACGGTTCCTCGTCACCATCGCGCTGGAAGCTGCCCGCACCGTCGAGGAAGGCATCGTCACCGATCCGCGCGAGGCGGATGTCGGCTCGATCCTGGGCTTCGGCTTCGCGCCCTATACCGGCGGGGCGCTGAGCTATATCGACGGGATGGGCGCGAAGGCTTTCGTGGAATTGGCGGAAAAGTTAGCTGCTGCTTACGGAAGTCACTTCAAGCCGACGCCGCTGTTGAAGGACATGGCCGCCAAGGGCGAGACGTTTTACGGTCGGTTCGACCCCTATGCGAAGGTGGGGAAGGCGGCTTAGGTCGCCTCTCCATCCTGCTGTCAAAAATACTCCATCAGCCCGACTCGACTTTCCATAGCTGCGGCCTTGTCACCGACACAATTTCCGATTACATATTCGCGCATCGATCTTGCTAGATGAACTTTGAAACGGCCTTGCGTCGTTCCTGGCGAACTTCCTCCAAAATCGGTTTTCATCGCCGCTCGGCATTTATCCGAGCTGCAGTCTTTAATGAACGATTCGAAAAGGATATCGTCATGAGCACAGGTACCGTAAAGTGGTTCAACGCAACCAAGGGCTTCGGCTTCATTCAGCCGGATGACGGCGCAGCCGACGTTTTCGTCCACATCTCTGCCGTTGAACGCGCTGGCATGCGCGATCTCAAGGATGGCCAGAAGCTGTCTTACGAGCTCGTCCGCGACAACAAGTCCGGCAAGATGTCGGCAGACCGCCTCCAGGCGGCCTGAGCCTTTAAGGCTCTAAATATCATCTCCGGATCGTGACCACGGATGTACTGGCACGGTTCGTTGAGATAGCAGGGAAGGTCGGGTTCACCCGGCCTTTTTTTGTTGTGGCCGGCTGATGCTGTGCCCTTTCCCAAGAAATGCGTCCGCCACACCCCCTCTGCCCTGCCGGGCATCTCCCCCACAAGGAGGGAGATTGGCTGGGCGCACCGGCTTCCCCAAGCAATCGGCGTCCGGCACGGCGAACGGTAGATGAGCAGGAAGTTCGGGCCACTTGTGATCTCCCCACCTGTGGGGGAGATGCCCGGCAGGGCAGAGGGGGGCGGCCACGGCACAAACTTGAAGAATCTTTCGTTTCGCCAAGCCGAAAGCGTCACCGGCGACAACAAGCCTCGTAAGAGAGATAACGCGCTCAACCGCCGGCCGTCCCGTCACCCTCCAGCATCTCCATGACCCGCGCCATCACCGCCCGCGTCGCATCGAGTTCGGCTGACGTGAACGCAGCGCCGAGCTCGTCGGCCCATCCTGCTTGCGCGACGTCGATAACGCCGAGCCGCGCCGCCCCTTCTGCCGTCAGCCGAACCAGCTTGGCGCGCTGGTGCTGCGGGTTGTCGGAATAGGCGATCAGCCCTTCGCTCTCCAGCACGTCGGCAAGCCGCTGCACGCCCTGGCGGGCGAGGCCAAGAGCGCGGGCAATCTGCGCCACCGACATGCCACCGCGTCGTGCCGCCGCCAGCACCTGCCAGCGCGCGCTCGTCTGTCCCGCCGGCTTTGCCAGCCGGTCGCCCGCCGCCGTCAGATGGCCGGCGAGGCGAAGGGCGGTAATTGCGAAAGCGGAAAAGGCATTCCCCTCCATCGTCCGCTCCGGTCGATTTTGTTTGACAACATGTTGTCTATTTTGTATCTCATTCATGATGACAACATATTGTCATATCCAGATACTGAAGGCAACGCCGAAGGAGGAGAGCGCCATGAAGAAAACCTACAAGGGAAGCTGCCATTGCGGCAAAGTGCACTACGAGGTGGACATGGACCTCGAGGAAGGCACCGGCCGCTGCAATTGTTCGATCTGCGCCAAGCGCCGCTATTGGGGCGCCAACGTCAAGCCGGAGGATTTCCGGCTGATGTGCGACCAGGCGGAAACGTCCGACTATCAGTTCAACACCATGAGCGGTCATCATCGCTTTTGCCGCACCTGCGGTGTGCCAGCCTATGGTGACGGTTATGTCGAAGCGATCGGCGGTGCCTATGTTTCGATCAACATCGCCTGCCTCGACGATATCACCCCTGAGGAACTGGCAGCACTGCCTGTCCGTTATGCCGACGGCAGGCACGATGCCTGGTGGAACGAACCGGTGGTGACGAGTTATCTCTGACGCAATTCCAAAACTGCGCAGCGGTTCTATCGCTGATGTCGGAACGTCGTCCTCCCCTTCGTCCTGTCCATAACGGAGAAGGAGAACGACCGTGAAAGACGAAGCGAACGCCAGGATCGAGGAAGAGGCGATCATCGCCATGCTGATGATGCGCGCCAAGGCGCTGGGCGAAAAAAACGCCAAGGACGCGCTTTCCTACGAGACCGAGGATGAGGTCGAGTTTTCGCTGGCGCCGCCGCTTGTCTACTACGGCAAGGACGAGGCGGGCCTGCAGGCCTAGTTCGATACCTGGAAAGGCCCGATCGGCGGCGATGTGCGCGATGCCAGGCTGACGGTTGGCGAAGATGTCGCTTTCTGGAGCGGCCTCATGCGCATGACAGGGACCAAGATCGACGGCACTGCCGTCGATCTCTGGTTCCGCCAGACCCTCGGCCTCGTCAAGCAGGATGGCCGCTGGCTGGTTGCCCATCAGCACGCCTCGGTGCCCTTCGCCATGGACGGCAGCGGCCGGGCGCTGCTCGATCTCAAACCGTGAAGACTGTCAGGCAGCACTCCCCGCGATCTTCCGTCGGTCGGCGCGAATGCTCATCAGTCCGACGCCCATCAAAAGCAGGATCGCCGTCGCATAGATATCCGTCGTCAGCGCGTAACCGGCCGATTTTGCCAGGAACCCGGCAAGGATCGCCGGCAGGCTGAAGGCGAGGTAGCTCTGGATGTAGAAGGCCGACAGCAACCCGGCTCGCTCGTCCGGTTTGGCGAGCGGCATGATGGTGCCGATCGAACCGAGGAAATTGGTGCCGAAACCGGCGCCGGTGAAAATCGTGCCGATCAGCAGCAGCGGCACATTGGCCAGATGCACGCCGGCAACGACGGTCAGGATACCGAGCGTCTTGGCCGATACGCCGAAAGCGAGATTGGCCGATGCCGTCTTGCTGCGCCTGAGATAGACGGCGATCGCTCCGCTCACCATCAATGCGGTGACGACGGCCCCGCCTGTCAGCGGCGCGCGGCTACCGGTTGTGGTGGCGACCAGGGACGGGACCAGCGAGAGATAGAAGCCGGCAAGCGTCCAGTTGGCGATGTTGATCGGTGTCACCAGCGAGAGCGGTCGCTTCACCTGCTTGGGAATGGTGACCCGTGGTATCAGCGAGCCGAGCGCGCCCGGCCGCGTGCCGCCGGTCTCGTGCGTCAGCCAGATGACCGCTGCCTGCAGCGTGAAGGCAACGAGCAGCAGCGCATAGATCAGATGCATCGGGAAGGGGCCGTATTGGATCAAGGCACTGGTGCCGACCGCGCCCACCGCCATGCCGGAAAGCGGTGCGATCGAGTTGACGATCTGTCCCTTTGCCCGGTCGACATCAACGAGCGCCGCTCCGAGCGAGGCGCCGGCGATCCCGGTTGCCAGCCCCTGCACGATCCGTGCTGCGATCAGCCAGCCGGGACCGCTTGCGACGACGAAGAGCACCATGGCGATGATTTCGAGCACAAGGGCGAAAAAGATCACCGGCTTGCGGCCGAGATGGTCGGAGATCGAACCGGCGGTCAGCAGCGCCGCCAGCAGCGCGAAGGCGTAGACCGCGAAAATCACCGTGATCAGCACCGGCGAGACGGAGAAGTTTTCCTGATAGATCCGGTAGAGCGGCGTCGGCGCCGCGGAGGCGCCGAAGAAGGTGGCGAGCGTCAGCGCATGAAAGCCGATAGAGGGGCGCGGCGAATTCTCGGTGGATTTGGCTGCGACGAACATATATAAGCTCCTTAAAGCTAAGCCGTTGCGTTAGCTTATGTAGAGCAGGCATTTCGTAAAAGCAAATTCTTTGCGTTAATAGGTCTGTCAAAGATTTTGAACCATCGGCATCAAGGAGAGAAAGTCGGGTTGCCCGCATGACAGTGAAAGAGAATCTCCGTCCGGGCGGCAGAAGCGCCCGGGTTCAGGCATCGGTGCATAAGGCGGTCCGTGAGCTGATGGCCGAGATGAGCCGCGCCGAGGTGACGATCCCCCTGATCGCCGGCAAGGCGGGGGTGACGCCATCGACCATCTATCGCCGCTGGGGCGACCTGCAGGAGCTTTTCGCCGATGTCGCTGTCGATCGGCTGCGCCCGGATATGCAGCCGGTCGATGCCGGCAGTGGCAAGGCCGATCTCGAAGCCTGGGCCGAGCAATATGCCGAGGAAATGTCCTCCGGGCCGGGCCGCGAGATGATCCGCGACGTGCTGGCGGCGCAGGCGGGCGCAAATGCCTGCAAATGCGCTGGATTTACCCGCCAGCAGATCGGCGTCATCGCCGAGAGGGCCAAGGCCCGCGGCGAGGTCTTTCCGGATGTCGATCGCGTCATGGACCAGGTCGTGGCGCCGATCATGTACCGCATCCTGTTCGCTGACGTGCCGGATGCAGCGCGCGTGCGCGATCTGGTCGCCCGCGTCATGGGCGCGACGGACTGAGCGGATCTCTTACTCCGCGGCTGCGCGCTTGAGGCCGGAAATCTGGGTGATATAGGCGCGCAGTGCCGCCGGCCGCACCGGTTTGTGCTGAACGGCGATGCCGTATCGCTCGGCCTCGCTGCGCACCTCGGGCGTACGGTCGGCCGTGATCAGCAAAGCCGGAATATCGGCGCCGAACTGCCGGCGCAGATGCAGGATAGCGGCAATGCCGGTGCCGTCGCCGAGATGATAATCGGCAATGACGATATCTGGCGGTCCGTCCCGACCGTCGCTTGATATCACGTCGGCAAGACAATCCAGCGCCGCCACCTCGCAGCCCCAGCCGCTGATCAAGAGCCGCATGCCCTCGAGGATCTTCGGCTCGTTGTCGATGCAGAGGATTTTCAGCCCGCTCAGCGGCTGCCCCGGACGGTCGGCGGGTGTGACTGCCGCTGCCGCCTCGGCCGGGCGCGAGACGTCGAGCGGCATGGCGATTCGGAATTCCGTGCCCCTGCCATGCGTCGAGTGCAGCTCGACCGGATGGTTGAGCACCCGGGCGATGCGGTCGACGATCGAAAGGCCGAGCCCGAGGCCGGAGGCGGTTTTCGCGCCCTCGTCCAGCCGCGCGAATTCCTTGAACACGGTGCGGAATTTCGATGGCGGAATGCCGATGCCTGAATCGATCACCTGGATGATCACCTGGTTGCCGCGGCGGCGCGCGCCGACCAGCACCTTGCCGCTGATCGTGTATTTGATGGCGTTGGAGACGAGGTTCTGCACCAGCCGGCGCAGCAGGTTGGGGTCGGAGCGGACCCTGAGCGACGTCGGCATGACCACCAGCTTCAGCTGCTTTTCGCGGGCGATCGGCGCGAAATCGGTCTCGATACGCTTCAGCAGGTCGGAGAGCGCGACGGAGGCAAGCCGCGGTCGCATGGCGCCGGTATCGAGCCTGGATATATCGAGCACCGCGCCGAGAATGGTCTCGACCGATTCCAGCGCGGAATCGATGTTGCGCACGATCAGGCTGTTGTCGGATTGCGCCATACGCTCGACCAGCGCCGATGAATAGAGCCTGGCTGCATTGAGCGGCTGCAGGATATCGTGGCCGGTGGCGGCAAAAAAGCGTGTCTTGCCGATATTCGCTTCGTCGGCAGCGGCGCGTGCCTCGCCGAGTTCGTGGTTGACGCGGGTAAGCTCGGCCGTACGTTCGGCAACGCGCTGCTCCAGAGTTTCATTCGCCTGTTTCAGCGCCTGGTCGGCACTCACGCGCTGGGTGATGTCGGTGAAGGTGGCGACGATGCCCTTGTCGGGCATAGCATTGGAACGCACCTCGATGATCCGCTCGCCGCCGCCGAGCACCAGCGAAAAGGGTTTGTCGAGCGTCAGGAAATGTCGCACCGTCTGGCTGAGATCGCCGGGCGCGATGTCGCCGCGCTGGCTGAGCGTGGTGACGATATCGGACAGGGGAAAACCGACCTGGCCGGCACTTTCCGGCAGATCCAGCAATTGCCGGAAGCGCCGGTTCCAGATCGTCAGCCGGTTGGAACTGTCGAAGACCGCAATGCCCTGGTCCATCTGCGAAAGTGCTGTCTGCAGCATGTCCTGGTTATATTGCAGCGCCTCGCTCGCCTGGTCGAGCAGCCAGGCGGTGTCGGAAGAGGCATCCTCGATCTTCTGCAGGATCAATGACAGCACCAGCCGAGCCGAGGACGAGCCGATGGCGCTGCCCAGCAGCTGTTCGCTGAAATGGATGAGCGCCATGTCTGCCGGCTGTTCGTCCTCCAGCTTGCGGCCGGAGCTTTGTTCGTAGGTCGTCAATGAGCGCTGCATGCGCTCTTCGCCGAGATAGCGCGAGATCGCCGCCTTGAGATCGCCGACGCTGATGCGGGTCTTCCAGCCGCGCGTGGCAAATTGTGAGCGCGAATGCCGCTTGACGAAGATGCCGGCCTGGATGCGCTCCAGCGGCCTGGCGTTGCGGGTGAGCGAGCCGACAATAAAGAAGGCGGTGTTGACGAGCAGGCTCATCGCTGTCGCATTGACCAGCGGATCGGCGCCCGCTGCGGTGAACAATGTCGTGCCGGGGAAGATGAAGCCGAGCACGGCGCTCGCCACATAGGAATAATCGGGGCCGCCGAGCGAGGGCAGGAACAGCAGGTAGATCCAGATGACGAAACCGGAGGTCAGCCCGAGGATCGCGCCGCGCGCGTTCGCTCGCCGCCAGATCAGCCCGCCGAACAGCGCCGGGGCGATTTGCGCGATCGCCGCAAAGGAAAGAAGACCGATCGAGGCAAGGCCGGCGGTGCTGTCGGTCGAACGGTAATAGGCGTAGCCGAACAGCAGCACGGCGAAAATGGCGCTGCGGCGGATGTTGAGCAGCGTCTTGGCGAAATTGTCGCGCTGGCTGGCGCGGCCGGCGAGTTTGCGCCTGAGGAAGATCGGCATGATGATGTCGTTCGACACCATGATCGACAGCGCGACGGAATCGACGATGACCATCGCCGTTGCGGCGGAGAAACCGCCGATGAAGATGATCAGCGAAATGACGGGCATCTGGCCGGCAAGCGGCAGCGACAGCATGTAGAAATCGGCATTGCCGCTGCCGCCGAAGGTCAGCAGCCCGCCGATCGCCACCGGCAGCACGAAGAGATTGATTGATATGAGATAGGTGGGAAACAGGAAGCCTGCGAGTTTCAGCTGTTTCGGGGTGCGGTTTTCGACAACCGTCACGTGGAATTGCCGCGGCAGCAGGATGATCGCAAAGGCCGACAATAGGATCAGGGTGATCCAGCGGCTGATCGGCGTATGGTAGCTGAGCGCCGACATGACCAGCTCATTGTCGACGGTCTTGCGCCAGAGATCGGTCGGGCCATCGAAGAGAAACCAGATGACGCAGACGCCGGCCGTCAGGAAGGCGACGAGCTTGACCACGGATTCCATCGAAACGGCGAGGATGAGGCCGTCCTGATGCTCCGTCGCATCCGTATGCCGCGTGCCGAACATGATGGCGAAGCAGGCAAGCACCAGCGTTGCGACGAGCGGCAGGTCGAGGAAATAGAGATTGCCGCTGCCGATGCCGTAATCGGACGGATTGACCATGGCGCTGACGGTGCTGGAGATCGCCTTGAGCTGCAGCGCAATATAAGGAATGGCGCCGATCAGCGAGATCAATGCGACGATCGTTGCGACCGTCGAGTTCTTGCCGTAGCGGGCGGCGACGAAGTCGGCAACGGAGGTGAGCTTCTCCGCCTTGGCGAGCTCGATGATACGGCGAAGCAGCGGCATGCCGAGCGTGAAGACCAGGATCGGGCCGATATAGATGCCGGCAAATTCCAGGCCCCGCTGCGCCGCAAGCCCGACGCTGCCGAAATAGGTCCAGGAGGTGCAGTAGATCGCAAGGCTCAGCGCATAGACCACCGGCCATCCGCCTTCCAGCGTGCCCGGGCCGCCTTGCCGCGTGCCCGGGCCGCGGTTCTTGCGGTCGCCATAGCTTGCCACGGCGAAAAGCAGGAGCAGATAGCCGAAGGCAGACGCGAATATGACCCAGCCTGGAAGCATTGACCCTCCGCCGGCGGAAAACCCGCCGGGACCTTCCGCAACATCGGTCAGCTTAAGTTATTTCAGGCACTTTGAGAATTCCCGCCGGTCTAGGCCTTAAGTCAAAGACCGCACGGGGGTATCCCCAAATAATAACGATTGCCGATTGATTAATTGCAATGAAGATGTAGCTAATAAAATCAATTGTATCGAAGGGAGACGGATCCGATGATCAATGAGTTCAAGGCCTTTATCGCCCGCGGCAATGTCATGGATCTTGCGGTCGGCGTCATCATCGGCGGCGCCTTCGGTGGCATCGTCAAATCTTTGGTGGATGACCTCATTATGCCGATCGTCGGTGCCATTTTCGGCGGCTTCGATTTTTCGAATTACTTCCTCCCACTGTCGTCGGCCATCAACGCGCCGACGCTTGCCGCCGCCCGCGCCCAGGGAGCGGTCTTTGCCTATGGCAGTTTCCTCACCGTGCTCATCAACTTCCTCATTCTCGCCTGGATCATCTTCCTGATGGTCAAGGGCGTGAACACCCTGCGTGTCCAGGTCGAGCGCCAGGAAAAGGCCGCACCGGAAGAGTTGCCACCGCCGCCGGCAGACGTTCAGCTGCTGACGGAAATCCGCGATCTTCTCGCCAAGCGCCCGACGGCTTGATCCCGCCCGCTCCGGCCGGGCTCAATCATCACGAAAATCGATAAGCCATCACTGGATGTCATGGGATTTGCCGGTACAAATCCGCTATGAAGGCGGAAACCGGAGATATGCATGTCGATCGTCAGCAGCCTTAGCCCGCGCGCAGTAGCGGCGCCCGAAAGCGGGATCGTCGAAGTCGTCAATTACGCCCGTGGCCGCGAGGGTCTGCTACCGCTCTGGGTGGGCGAGGGCGATCTGGCGACGCCCGATTTCATCAGCCGGGCGGCGATGGACGCGCTTGCCGCCGGCGAGACCTTCTACACCTGGCAGCGCGGCATTCCGGAGCTTCGCCAGGCGCTGTCGGATTATTACACCAGGCATTTCGAAATCCGGCTTCCGGTCGAGCATTTCTACGTCACCGGCTCCGGCATGCAGGCGATCCAGATCGCCGTGCAGGCGCTGACCTCGCCGGGAGACGAACTGGTTTACCTCTCGCCTTCCTGGCCGAACATCGCCGCCGCTCTCGAAATATCCGGTGCGCGCTCCGTTGGTGTTGAGCTGCAGTTCGAAGGCGGTAAATGGGCGGTCGATCTGAACCGCATCGAAGCCGCGATCACCCCGAAGACCAAGGGCATCTTCATCAACACGCCGTCGAACCCGACCGGCTGGACGGCAACGAAGAAGGACCTTGGCGATATCCTGGCGCTTGCCCGCAGGCACGACCTCTGGATCATGGCGGATGAAATCTACGCCCGCTATTATTTTGCCGGCGGCCGCGCGCCCTCTTTCCTCGACGTGATGGAACCGGACGACAAGGTCATCTTCGTCAATTCCTTCTCGAAGAACTGGTCGATGACCGGCTGGCGCGTCGGCTGGATCGTAGCACCCCCTGAGATGGGCCAGGTGCTCGAAAACCTCATCCAGTATTCGACATCGGGCGTGGCGCAGTTCATGCAGAAGGGCGCCGTCGCAGCCCTTGATCATGGCGACGATTTTGTCGCTGCCAATATCGCCAAGGCGGCCCGCTCCCGCGATATTCTCTGCGATGCGCTTGTCGCCACCAACCGCGTCGAGACACTGAAACCGGATGGCGCGATCTACGCCTTCCTGAAGATCGACGGCGTCGCCGACAGCCGCAAGGCAGCGCTCGACATCGTCGACAAGACAGGCGTCGGCCTTGCTCCCGGCACCGCTTTCGGCCGGGGCGGCGAACTCTTCCTGCGCGCCTGTTTCCTGCGCGACCCCACGCAGGTGGCGACCGCGGCCGAGCGTCTCTGCGACTATATCCTCAAGCTCTGAGAAGTGTCCGCCTGCAGCGAAAAGGAGAAGATGTCATGGCTATTTCCGTAGGAGATCGCCGAGGTCTGCCCCTCATCCGCCTGCCGGCACCTTCTTGGATGACAAAAATGTAGGATACTAACGCTTCCGGGCGGGTGGCCGCCCGCCCGGAAGCTGGTTGTCGGATCGTCACCTTCTCAGTCGTTTGGGACTGTGGGGAGCAGGATCGCAACCGGCTCTTCATCTGGCCCGTGTGGTTGCAGGAACCTTGGG
>NZ_JAAXDD010000021.1:0-83806 GCF_019798305.1 Rhizobium leguminosarum | reverse complement strand
TTAGAACGAAAGACTTCGTCGCCAGCAGCGCCGCCGCCCTCGTTCAGTGAGTGGGCTTATAGAACTAACCAATCTCATCCGTCAACACACCCAACCAAAGTTTTTTGACATTTTTGTAACAGGTTGAAAATGAAGGGCTTTTATCGCCCGTCTCCAAAAACGAGCAAACCGCCGCCCGATCGGACGGTTTTTGAGATTCGTTTTTGCCGAATCCTGAAGGATAGGCTTCGGCGAAGGGGATGAGGCTTATATGGGGCGCCTGACGCGGAATTCCAGGGCGCTTGCCTATGCCACGCCTCACTCGCTAGTTTGGTGATGAAGAAAGATCCGGCGGAGTGAAGAATGCTTGTCCTCGATGAAGAACAGACGCGCGCGGCCTTGCCCTGGCCGGAACTGATCGAGGCGATTGCCCGCATGTTCCAGAGCGAATGCGTGATGCCGGTGCGTCATCACCATGAGATGGAGGTGCCGGATGAGGAGAGCGCCACACTGCTCCTGATGCCGGCCTGGGTTCCCGGACGCTATGCCGGGGTAAAGACGGTCTCGGTCTTTCCAGGCAATGTGCGGCGGGGCCTGCCGGCGATCTTCGGAACCTATCTTCTTTCCTCCGGCGCCACCGGCGAGATGCTTGCCGCGATCGACGGCGGCGAGCTGACCGCGCGGCGGACGGCGGCGGCATCGGCGCTGGCGGCCCGTCATCTCGCCCGCTCCGACGCGGAAGAGCTGCTCGTCTGCGGAACCGGGCGGCTGTCGCTCAACCTGATGCTTGCCCATGGCACGACCCGGCCGATCAAGAGGTACCGGGTCTGGGGCCGCAACGGGCAAGCGGCGGAAAAGATCGCAGCCGAAGCCCGGGCGCTCGGCCTGAATGCCGAGGCGGTCGCGGATGCTGAAGCCGCAGCGCGGACAGCCGATATCATTTCCTGCGCCACGCTTTCCAGCGCGCCGCTGATATCAGGCGAATGGCTGAAGCCCGGCGCCCATCTCGATCTCGTCGGCGCCTTCAAGCCGAGCATGCGCGAAAGCGACGACGAAGCCATCCGCCGCGCCTCCGTTTATGTCGATACCCGCGCCGGCGCCGGCGCCGAGGCGGGCGACATCGTCCAGCCGCTGAAAAGCGGCGTGTTGAAGGAAGCCGACATCAGGGCAGAACTTGCTGAACTCGTCAGCGGCGCCCATGGCGGACGAAGCCATGACGCAGAAATCACGCTGTTCAAGTCGGTGGGTGCGGCGCTGGAGGATCTCGCCGGCGCCATTCTTGCCTATGAGACAGTGACGGGCCGAAAGTGACAATCAGTGCATCCTTGCCGGAACTTCCGGTTTCACATGTCCTGCCGGCCGTCGCTGCTGCGCTGGAAACGCAAAAACGCGCCGTTCTTTCCGCCCCGCCCGGCGCCGGCAAGACGACGCTGGTACCGCTTTACCTGCTCGACAAGACCTGGCGCGGCGACGGCAAGATCATCCTGCTGGAGCCACGGCGGCTGGCGGCGCGGGCGGCGGCAAGCCGGATGGCATCGCTCATCGGCGAACAGCTCGGCGAGACGGTCGGCTACCGCATGCGCCTCGACAACAGGATATCGGCAGCGACACGGATCGAGGTGGTGACCGAAGGGGTTTTCGCCCGGATGATCCTCGACGACCCGGAACTGAACGGCGTCTCGGTCGTGATCTTCGACGAATTCCACGAGCGTTCGCTGGACGCAGACTTCGGACTCGCTCTGGCGCTCGACGTCCAGTCGGCGCTGCGCGAGGATCTGCGCATCCTCGTCATGTCGGCCACCCTCGACGTCGAACGCGTGGCCGCCCTGCTCGACCACCCACCGGTGATCGAAAGCCTGGGGCGCAGCTTTCCGATCGATATCCGTTACCAGGATCGGCCGGGCGGCGAACGCATTGAGGATGCGGTGACGCGGGCGATACTCGATGCCCATGCCAATGAGGCGGGCTCGATCCTCGCCTTCCTGCCCGGCCAGGCGGAAATCACCCGGACCGTCGAACGCCTGCATGGGCGATGCGGAGCCGAAACGCTGATTGCGCCCCTTTACGGCAATCTCAGCCTGAAGGAGCAGGATGCGGCGATCCGGCCGGCAGCCAAAGGGATGCGCAAGATCGTCCTTGCGACATCGATCGCCGAAACGTCGATTACCATCGACGGCGTCAGGATCGTGATCGACAGCGGGCTTCAGCGTCTGCCGGTGTTCGAGGCCTCGACCGGGATCACACGGCTGGAGACGGTGCGCGTGTCGCGGGCCTCCGCCGATCAGCGGGCGGGCCGCGCCGGGAGAACGGAACCGGGCATCGCCGTCAGGCTGTGGCACCAGGGACAGACGGCAGCGCTACCAGCCTTCACCCCGCCGCAGATCCTTTCCAGCGATCTCTCGGGGCTGGTGCTCGACCTTGCGCATTGGGGCGTTCAAGATCCGGCATCGCTTGCCTTCGTCGATCAGCCGCCGGAAACGACGCTGAGGGAAGCGCGGGTGCTGCTTGGCCAGCTTGGCGCCCTCGACAAGGACGGAGCGCTGACAACGCGCGGCAAGGTGATGCGCGACCTCGCTTTGCCGCCGCGGCTTGCCGCCATGGTCGTCTCGGCGGGAGAAGCGGGACACGCTCGGGATGCGGCGATGATCGCCGTGCTTCTCACCGAACAGGGGCTTGGCGGAACGAGTGTCGATATCGAGGAGCGGCTGCGACGCTTCAAGGCCGAGCGGGGCGAGAGAGCAGAGGCCTCGCGGCGGCTGGCGGGGCGGCTGGCGAGCGGCCTCGACAGGGTTGCCTCAGCGGCGCCGGCGCTTGCAGGCCAGCTGCTGCTGCATGCGTTCCCGGATCGAATCGCGCTTCAGCGCGGCGGGCGCGGCCGGTTCGTGATGGCGAACGGGCGCGGAGCGGAGCTGCCGGAAACCGAGAGGCTGGCCGGCAGCCAGATGCTGGTGATTGCCGACCTGACCGGACGGGCAGCCCAGGCGCGGATTCTGGCGGCAGCTGAGGTGACGCGTGGCGACGTCGAAGCCGAGCTTCCCGGCGCGATCAAAACCGGCGACCAGATATTCTTCGACCGGCAGAGCCGGCAAGTGAGGGCGCGGCGGGCAATCCGGCTCGGCGCGATCGTCTTCGAAGAGACGCCCTTGCCGCGACCCTCCGGGCCAGCAGTCACCCAGGCACTGGTGGAGGGGGTGCGCGAGCTGGGGCTCGATCAGCTTGCCTTCTCGAAGGAGGCCATGCAGCTTCGCGAGCGGATCGGATTCCTTCACAGGATGATCGGCGAGCCCTGGCCTGATGTCAGCGACGGCGCCCTGCTTTCCCGGCTGGACGAGTGGTTCGGCCCCTTTCAGACCGAGGCCCGCGGCCTTTCCGAGATTTCCACAGCCGGGCTTTCGAACGGGCTGATATCGCTGGTGCCGCACGAATTGCAGCGCGACCTTAGCCGGCTTGCGCCAACCCATTTCGAAGCGCCGACCGGCCAAAGGCATCCGATCCAATATGAGGGCGAGGAGCCGGTGCTGACGATCCGCGTGCAGGAGCTGTTTGGACTGAAGCAGCATCCCGCCATTGCCGGCGGCGGCCTGCCGCTGCTGCTCGAACTCACCTCGCCGGCGCACCGGCCGATCCAGACGACCCGCGACCTGCCGGGCTTCTGGGCCGGCTCGTGGAGGGATGTGCGTGCAGACATGCGCGGCCGCTATCCCCGGCATCCCTGGCCGGAGCGACCGGAGGATGCGTTGCCGACGACACGGGCAAAACCGCGTGGTACATGAGGGCCATTCAAGGAGCCCTCGGCATGATCGACAAGCCTGGCATGATCGACAAGACGGAAGGCTATACGTTAGAGGACCGGCACAACAGCCGCAGGCTGCGCCTGCAGACACTGGTGCGGCTGCGCTGGCTTGCCGTCGGCGGACAGGCGCTGACGGTTTTCATCGTTGCCTTCTGGCTGAAATTTCCCCTGCCGCTGATTGCCAGCTCTTCGCTGATCGCCGCGCTTGCCTGGGTGAATTTTTACCTGACGATCCGCTATCCACCGACGCATCGGCTGGAACCGCCAGCCGCCTTTGCCCTGCTCGGCTTCGACCTTTTGCAGCTCTGCGCGCTGCTCTTCATCACCGGCGGCCTTGCCAATCCTTTCGCAGCGCTCGTCTGCGTGCCCGTCATCATTTCCTTTGCCTCGCAGCCGATCCGCTACAGTACCGCGCTGATCGGCTTTGCAATGGTCTGGATCACGGTGCTTGCCTTTTCGCCCTTCCCGCTGCCCTGGTTCGACGGGGTCGAGATCAATGTGCACAACGTCATGCAGTTCGGTGTCTGGTGCTCGATCGCCTCGACGATGGCGTTTGCCGCCTTCTATGCCTATCGGGTCTCGATGGAAGCGAGCCAGCTTGCCGATGCGCTGGCAGCGACCGAACTGGTGCTGCAGCGGGAAAAGCACCTATCCCAACTCGACGGACTGGCGGCCGCGGCCGCCCATGAGCTCGGTACGCCGCTTGCAACGATCAGCGTCGTCGCCAAGGAAATGGAGCGGGAGCTCAAGGACGACGATCGTTTCCGCGAGGACGTGATGCTGCTGCGCAGCCAGAGCGAACGCTGCCGCGACATCCTGCGGCGGCTGACGACGCTTTCCTCCGAAGGCGAGGCGCATATGCGCCGGCTGCCGCTTTCCTCGATGATCGAGGAGATCGTCGGGCCGTACCGGGAATTCGGTATCGCTCTCGAGCTCATCGAAAAGAGCCCGCGCAAGGGTGAGCCGGTCACCGACCGCAATGCCGGCATCATGTACGGGCTCGGCAATCTGATCGAAAACGCCGTCGATTACGCGCGGGAGAAAGTGACCGTCACAGTCGAGCACGATCACGACAAAGTGCTGATCGTCATCGAGGACGACGGTAACGGTTATGCGCCTGATATTCTGACGCGGATCGGCGAGCCCTATGTGACCAAGCGGCAGAAGGAGGATACGGCCGGTGGCCTCGGGCTCGGGCTTTTCATCGCCAAAACCCTGCTGGAGCGCTCGGGGGCGTCGCTGGTTTTCGAGAACCGCGATCCGGAAAGTGCGGGCGCGCGTATCCGAATCGAATGGCCGCGCATGCTGATCGACGCAAATTCGACAAAATGACTTTGTCGGCATAAACAGGATATAGCGGTTAACGCAGATCGGGCGCTCAACCGCCGGGACCGAGACGATGACAGAACAGAATCATGACAATTTCGCCGCGTCGGACGAGGATCATATCGGTCCCGACGCCAGCCTGCTGATCGTCGACGACGACGGGCCGTTCCTGCGCCGCCTGGCGCGGGCGATGGAGACGCGCGGCTTCCAGGTGGAGACGGCCGAATCAGTGGCGGAAGGCGTTGCGAAGTCGAGAGGCCGGCCGCCGAAATATGCGGTGGTCGATCTTCGGCTCGGCGACGGCAATGGGCTCGACGTCATCGAGGCGATCCGCCAGCGACGCGACGACACCAGGATCATCGTGCTGACCGGCTATGGCAATATCGCAACGGCGGTGACGGCCGTGAAGCTCGGCGCTGTCGACTACCTCGCAAAGCCTGCGGATGCCGACGACGTGTTTTCGGCGCTGACGCAGCGGCCGGGCGAAAAGGCCGAGCTTCCCGAAAATCCGATGTCGGCCGACCGGGTACGCTGGGAGCATATCCAGCGGGTCTATGAAATGTGCGAGCGCAATGTTTCCGAAACGGCGCGCCGGCTCAACATGCACCGGCGGACGCTGCAGCGTATCCTTGCCAAACGCGCGCCGAAATAGACAGCATAGCGCGGCATCAGACATCATCCACGTTGAACGGTTTTCCGTTCGCCCATTCGGCCATCAGCAGCCTCTGTGCGGCGGCACGCGAGAAATTAAGCGTGACCGACTTTCGCGTTGCCGGCGCCATGCGGTGCTCCGGCGCCTCGCGAATCATATGCGCGCCATAACCATCCGACAGGAACAGCCCGCATTCCTCGGGAAAGATCTCGATCGGCACGTCCTTGTGAGTCGCAAAGAACAGGCGGTCGCAGTGCAGCCTGTATTCCGGCCATTTGCGATCCACCCTGAAATCTTCGATCGACGTCTTGATTTCGATGATCCAGACTTCGCCCTTTTCCGAAAGAGTGATCAGATCGGCGCGGCGGCCGCTGGCCAGCGGCAGTTCGGGCAGCACGGCGTGACGCATTTCATGCAGCAATATCTGCGTTCCGCGCCGCACCATCATGGCCCTGTCCGATTGCCGGCCATCGATTAACGGATTGTTATTGTAAACGCTCAAAATCGTCATGGATAACCATCGGAGGGGCTGGCGCGTTGTTGCAAAAAAACCATGCGCTTCTAATTTGCGCAGCAGACGGATTTGTCGCGCTGCAGTAGCCTTGCAAAGCGCAAGTTAATCGAAAATAAACCATAATCAACGATGGTCGAAAGACCATTCTCCCTTGCCCCAAAACTTCAAGAGTCATCAATGCGCATCTGCAATGCATTCCCTGTATTTGGCCTGCTGGCGACGCTCGCTCTGGCCGGTTGCTCAACGACATCAGACAGCGCATCCGTCGACGACAAGGGCGCAGGCCCGACGGTACAGACAGCACAGATCTTCAACGAGGCCTACGGCGTGACGAAGGATGCCGGATACTCCCTGCCGGCGATACCGATCGACAGGGTCAAGCCGCAGTTCCGCCGCCAGGTCGTCAGCTACCAGACCACCGAGCGCCCCGGTACGATCATCGTTAACACGCGCGAGCGCTTCCTCTACTACATCCTGGCCAACGGCAAGGCGATGCGCTACGGCATCGGCGTCGGCAAGCAGGGCTTCGCATGGGCCGGCACCGCCTACGTCGCCTGGAAGCAGGAATGGCCGAACTGGCACCCGCCAAAGGAAATGGCCGTCCGCCGGCCCGATCTCGCCAAGTACGTCGAAGACGGTATGGGCCCGGGCCTCACCAATCCTCTCGGCGCACGCGCCATGTATCTCTTCAACGAGGACGGCAAGGACACGCTCTTCCGCCTGCACGGCACGCCGGAATGGGCCTCGATCGGCACCGCCGCTTCCTCGGGCTGCATTCGCCTGATGAACCAGGATGTCATCGACCTGTACAGCCGCGTCCGTCCCGGCAAAGGCACGTCCAAGGTCGTCGTCATTCAGTAAGCTAATTATCGAATTCGGTATAAAAAAGGCCGCCGGACTGTCGTCCCGGCGGCCTTTTCGCATTCTCCGTCAAACCGTCACGCGGCCTGTTTCGCCTTGAGTTCGAGGCGGCGACGGTGAAGCACCGGCTCGGTGTAGCCGTTCGGCTGTTCCCTACCCTTCAAGACGAGATCGAGGGCGGCCTGGAAGGCGACCGAACCATCGAAATTGCCGGCCATCGGCTGATAGGCGGGATCCGACGCATTCTGCCGATCGACGACGGCGGCCATACGCTTCATCGTCTCGACGATCTGAGCTTCGCTGACAACCTTGTGGTGCAGCCAGTTCGCCATATGCTGGGCCGAAATGCGCAATGTAGCGCGATCTTCCATCAGCCCGACATTGTTGATGTCGGGCACCTTCGAGCAACCGACGCCCTGATCGACCCAGCGCACAACATAACCAAGAATGCCTTGGGCATTGTTATCGAGCTCGCGCTGGATTTCCTCCGGCGTCCAGTTCGGCCGCACCGCGACCGGCACGGAGAGAATGTCGGACAGCTTGGCGCGGGCGCGGTCCTTCAGTCCCTGTTGGACACGAGCGACATTGACCCGGTGGTAATGGGTGGCGTGCAGGGTTGCAGCCGTCGGCGACGGCACCCAGGCGGTGTTGGCGCCGGCCTTCGGGTGGGCGATCTTCTGTTCGAGCATCGCCGCCATTAGATCCGGCATCGCCCACATGCCCTTGCCGATCTGGGCGTGGCCGGAAAGGCCGCATTCGAGGCCGATATCGACATTCCAGTTCTCATAGGCGGAAATCCACGCCGCCTGGCGCATGTCGCCCTTGCGAATCATCGGGCCGGCTTCCATCGAGGTGTGGATCTCATCTCCGGTGCGATCAAGGAAGCCGGTATTGATGAAGACGACGCGCTCACGGGCAGCGCGGATACATTCCTTGAGGTTGACGGTCGTGCGGCGCTCCTCGTCCATGATGCCCATCTTGATGGCATTGCGCGGCAGGCCAAGCGCATCTTCAACCCGCGAGAAGATTTCGACGGCGAAGGCGACTTCCTCGGGGCCGTGCATCTTCGGCTTGACCACATACATGGAGCCGGTGCGGGAATTCTTCCGCCGCCCGGATGGGCCGATATCGTAAAGCGCAATCAAGCCGGTGATCACAGCATCCATGATGCCTTCAGGCACCTCGTTGCCGTCGCGGTCGAGGATCGCCGGATTGGTCATGAGGTGGCCGACATTGCGCACCAGCATCAGCGAGCGGCGATGCACCTCGAAGGAGGTGCCGTCCGGACCGGAATATTGCAGATCCGGATTGAGTCTGCGGATGAAGCTCGCTCCGCCCTTTGCCACCTCTTCCTGCAGGTCGCCCTTCATCAGACCGAGCCAATTGCGATAGACGACGACCTTGTCCTCGGCATCGACAGCGGCAATCGAATCCTCGCAGTCCATGATTGTCGTGATTGCCGATTCCAGCCTGACATCGGAAATATGAGCCGGATCGGCTTTCCCGATCGTTGTCGCCGCATCGATGACGATTTCGATGTGAATGCCGTTGTTCTTCAGGAGAATATGCGTTGGAGCGGTCGGATCTCCGCGGTAGCCGGCAAAATGGCTGCCGTCCGTCAGCATTGCCTGCTCGCCGTCGATCGATCTGACGACCAGCGCTCCATCCTTGACGGCAAAGCTTCCGACGTCCTTCCAGCGGCAGTCCTGCAGCGGCGCTGACGTATCGAGGAAATCGCGGACCCAGGCTATGACCTTCTCGCCGCGCTTCGGATTGTAGCCCTTACCCTTTTCGGCGCCGTCGCTCTCGGGAATCGCGTCCGTACCGTAGAGCGCATCATAGAGCGAGCCCCAGCGAGCATTGGCGGCGTTCAAGGCGTAACGGGCGTTCATGACGGGAACGACGAGCTGCGGGCCGGCGATCGAGGCGATCTCCGGATCGACATTGTCGGTCGAAACCTGGAAGTCCGAGCCTTCGGGCAGGAGATAGCCGATTTCGCGGAGGAAGGACTGGTAGTCGTCCATATCCGCCGGGGCGCCGTGCCTGCGATACCAGTCGTCGATCTTTACCTGCAGCTCGTCGCGTTTTGCCAGCAACGCCCGATTTTTCGGGGCGAGATCGTGGACTACAGCCGAAAAATCGGCAAAGAACTTGTCCGCATCGACCGCCAGACCCGGAAGCACCTCCTCGACGAGGAAATCATGAAGGACGGTTTCGATGGCAAGACCGTTCTTATCAACGCGGCTCATGCGACATTCTCCCTGGCAACGACTTTTGAATGCTGCCACTTTGCCCGGCTTTCATTCACAGTCAATTCTGCAATAATTCGAAAGATTTATGCCTTCGTGGAAATTATGCGCGGCGTCACCCGCATCGGCAGTCCGTTCTGCGGCTGCGTCGTCAGCTTCTGCACTGGCCAGGGATTGGTCTGATCGGTGGAATCGAAGCGATAACGATGCATCAGGACAGCAAGGGCGATCACCGCCTCCTGAAGCGCAAAGGTTGCGCCGATGCAGACACGCGGGCCGGCGCCGAAAGGCAGGAACTGGAAGCGGCCGATAGAGCCGCGATTTTCCGGCAGGAAGCGTTCGGGAATATAGGCGCGCGGCCTGTCCCAGTGAAGTTCGTGGCGATGCAACGTCCAGGGCATGATCAGCACCGTGACGCCGGCCTCGATTACGACCCGCTCGCCCTTGGCGCTTGTCCAGGAATCATCTGATATGGCGGCGCGATTGATCGATGGCGCCGGCGGATAGAGGCGCAAAGCCTCCTCGAAGGCGGCGCGCGTCTGCGGAATCATATCCAGCCATTCCACAGGTTCGGCCCCGGTGGCGAGCACCGCGTCGATTTCTTCTTCCATCCCCTCGCGGATATGCGGGCTGTTCGATACGCAATACAGCGTCCAGGCCAATGCCCGGGCTGTGGTTTCATGCCCCGCGCCGATGAAGGTCAGAATATTGTCTTCGATTTCTTCCTTGGTCAGCCTCTCGGGGCCAGCCTGCTCCAGGAGCAGGGTCAGGAAATCTTGCGGCGCTGTGCTGCGATTCGCTTTCATCTTTGCGAGCCGCATATCCATCGTATTGCGCACGATGGCACGGAATTTCTCCAGCACCTTCTGCCCGCCGATGCGTGTCACACGTGGAACCCAGGATGGAGCGCGCATCAGGTCCATCGGATCGACCCGACCCATGCGATGCAGGAGCTCGTTGACATCGTCGGCGAAATGGCCGCTCGAGGTGACGATTTCGCCTGAAAATAATGTGTCGGCGAGAATCGCGAAGGTCAGCTCGGTCATATCGGTGCTGATATCGAAAATGGCGCCTGCCTCGCCTCCGCTCTCATATTTGCAGGCATAGTCTTCGGACTGGCGCAGCATCTGCCCGGCGAAGCCTTGGGCATGGCGGGGCGTGAAAATAGGTGCCACCGCCTTGCGCGATCTTTTCCAGACAGGACCTTCGGCGGTCAGAAGGCCGTCGCGCAGGATCGGACGCAGGACGAGCTGGCGCACATCCGACATGCGGTAGTTATTGGCATTATCAACAAGCACGTGCTTGATCAGGCCGGGATCGTTGACGATCAGCGTCCTCTGGCCGAAGAAATTGGTGCGGATCCAGGGCAGCGTGTAGGACGGCTCGCCCCAGAGTTCGAGCGGATTGCGCAGGATGATGCGGATAATTTCCAACCGGCTCGGCGGCACGGTACGCGGCAGCGGCGCTGGCGGGACGAAGGGGTCCGGACGCATGTCCATCATCAAAGCCTTTCGGGGAAGATCTAAGCCTTCCCGGCAGGCCTGAAGCTAGAGCAGGCCCTTGAGTTCGTCCAGCTTGTCGTTGATCAGCCAGCCGTAATAATTCTCTTCCGGCCAGACCGTCGCACCGGCGCCGCGGTTCTTCGCAGCAAGGGCTGCGGCGCGCTGGCGCGAATTGCCGACATTATAAAGCGTCGCCGTCAGGCCGGGATTGCCCGAGATATCCATGCCGGCGATCTCCTTGTAATCGTCGATCGACCTGCGGATCGAGGCCGCGACGAAGGCGAGCGAGATATCGGGATCCATGATGGCCCTGTAGACGGCGCCGGCATTCTTTTCGTTCAGCTTCGGATAGCCGGACACGCGGGTCACGAGATCGGAGAGCATCAGCGCCGTCAGCGGATTGACCTGGCCGAGGCCGAAGGTCTGGCCGGCATAAAAGGGCTGGAAGAAGACCGCGCTGAAACGGTTGTTGGGAAAGCTCGTACCATCCACCGTCTTGCCGCGGAAATCGGTTTCCCAGACATCTTCGCGGCAGGACCAGAGCGTGTAGGAATCGCTCTTGCCCTTGCATTCGGAAAATTGCGGCCGTGCCACGAATTCGTCGACGCTTTCGCCATCATAGGAGAAGCGGAAGCTTTCACCGGCATAGGAGGCAGCCTTGACATAATAGGCCTGCAGCCGGTCGTAAGCATCGACATTATAGGTGTGTTCGCCGACGATCGCGCCGACGACATGGACGGGATTGATGCCGTAAGCGCTGGAGACCTTGCGGATCTTGCCCATCAGCTCGCGGTCGGTCGCCAGAAGCTCGTGAACCTTTTCGTATTTCAGATCGAAGCTGCTCTTGGTGCCCTTGGTGCGCCGCACCGAAGCGCCGGGAATATCCGGCTGCTCGGCATGACGATTGCCCGCCGGCACCGTCTGCATTGCGAAGGCAGGCGCCGAATTCACCAGGGCAACGGCAATCATAAGGCTTGTCAAAAGGCGTCGCACGATCCGTTATCCCGTCCGTTCCATCGTCCTGTTTGTGATGCGGCTGCCTGGACCAGAATCTTGGCCGAATAAAGCCGAGCGGAAACAAAACGGGCCTTCACTAGAAAGTAAAAGGCCCGTTGTCGAGCGTTGCGTTCGCCACAACCGGTCTTCACATCGGTAAAGACATGGACCGGTGCGCCGATATCACAGAATGAAGCGCGAGAGATCGGTATTCTGTGCGAGATCGCCGACATGTTCGCGCACATAGGCGGCATCGATCGTCACGGCCGTCCCGCCCCGATCCGGCGCGTTGTAGGAAATATCGTCCAGCACCCGCTCCATCACCGTCTGCAGACGGCGTGCGCCGATGTTTTCGACGGAGGAGTTCAGATGCACGGCGACATCGGCAAGCGCGTCGATTGCGTCGTCGGTAAATTCGAGGCTCAGGCTTTCCGTCTCCATCAGCGCGCGGTACTGGCGGATGAGGCTTGCTTCCGTCTCGGTCAGGATCCGGCGGAAATCATCCTTGTTCAGCGGACGCAATTCGACGCGGATCGGCAAGCGGCCCTGCAATTCCGGCAGCAGATCCGAAGGCTTGGAGACATGGAAGGCGCCGGAGGCGATGAACAGGATATGGTCGGTCTTCACAGGCCCATATTTGGTCGAGACCGTCGTGCCTTCGACGAGCGGCAAGAGGTCGCGCTGGACGCCTTCGCGCGAAACGCCGGCGCCCATGCCGCCGTCGCGGGCTGCAATCTTGTCGATTTCGTCAAGGAAGACGATACCATCATTCTCGGTGGAGCGAACGGCTTCACGCTGGATCACTTCGTTGTCGATCAGCTTGTCGGATTCGTCGCGGATCAGGTCACTATACGAGGCCTTGACTGTGGTGCGGACCTTCTTGGTGCGGCCGCCCATCGCCTTGCCGAACATTTCCGACAGGTTCAGCACGCCGATATTGGCGCCTGGCATGCCGGGAATTTCGAAGCCTCCCATGCCGGAGCCGGCATCGGCAACCTCGATATCGATTTCCTTGTCGTCGAGTTCTCCGTCCCGGAGCTTCTTGCGGAAGTTTTCGCGCGTGGCAGGCGATGCTGTCGTGCCGACCAGCGCATCTAGAACACGCTCCTCGGCACTCACATGCGCCTTGGCCTGTACCTCGGCTCGCTTCTTCTCGCGCACCAGGCCGATGCCGACCTCGACCAGATCGCGGATGATCTGCTCGACGTCGCGGCCGACATAGCCGACTTCGGTGAACTTTGTGGCTTCCACCTTGATGAAAGGTGCGCCGGCGAGCTTTGCCAGGCGGCGGGAGATTTCCGTCTTGCCGACGCCGGTCGGGCCGATCATCAGGATGTTCTTCGGCATGACTTCGTCGCGCAGGCTCGGGTCGAGCTGCTGGCGGCGCCAGCGGTTGCGCAGCGCAATCGCAACGGCGCGCTTGGCGTCATGCTGGCCGATGATATAGCGATCGAGCTCGGAAACGATCTCGCGGGGGGAAAAAGTGGTCATTGCGTATCATTCTCCTGGCGGTCCAGGGCCATCAACAGTGCCCGGCCGTAATTAGTCGTTGTTTCGCCAAGTCCTTGAAAGCCCGCCTTGGTATAGGCTCTGATTGCGAATGCATTGTCAGGATGCGGATCGACCAGGATCCGCTGCGCGCCCTTTGCAAAGAGCATATCGCAGAACCCTATCATAAAGGCCGGTCCGTGACCTTTGCCCGCGAGTTCCTCGATGCCGATGAACTGGTCGATGCCGTAGGTGCCCTTCGGCTGACCGGCGAGCGCTTTATCGTCCACGTCGTCGAGACCGGCCGCCTGGATAAAGGCAAAGTCCTTTCCATTCAGCGTGACGATGAAGCACGAGACCGAGTCCGCATCGATATGCTTTTCCATCGAAGCCAGCGCCTTGGCCGGATCGCTCCACCAGCGCCTGACATGCCGGCTCTCCAGCCATTTGGCGAGGAGTGGCAGGTCAGTCGCGGCAAGCGGCCGGAAGGCATAGGGTTCAGCCTTCGGCATCCAGCGATTCCACCACGACGTTGTGGTTCGTGTAGACGCAGATGTCGGCGGCGATATCGAGGGCGCGGCGGGCGATCTCCTCGGCCGATTTGTCGGTATCCATGAGTGCAAGGGCGGCGGCGAGAGCAAAATTGCCGCCGGAACCGATCGCCGTCGTGCCATGCTCCGGTTCCAGAACGTCGCCATTGCCGGTGATCGCCAGCGTGATCGACTTGTCGGCGACGAGCATCATGGCTTCGAGATTGCGCAGGTATTTGTCGGTGCGCCAGTCCTTGGCGAGCTCGACGGCGGCGCGCATCAGCTGACCGGGATATTGCTCAAGCTTCTTTTCAAGCCTTTCGAGCAGGGTAAAGGCATCGGCGGTGGCGCCGGCGAAACCGGCGACGACTTCGCCCTTGCCGATGCGGCGCACCTTGCGGGCATTGCCTTTCATGACGGTCTGGCCGAGGCTCACCTGGCCATCGCCCGCCATCACCACCTTGCCGCCTTTTCGAACTGTAATGATTGTTGTCATAAAACACCTGTCTGCCGGGCCGCATGCCGGCCCCGTTGAGCCCTATGTAAGTGGACTGGCGCCGATTGCAAATGGGCCGGCTTTTCTCTTGCCCGGCTTCTGGATATTTCCCGATGCGCCTGATAAGGAACGGCCTTATTCCCGATGGAGGGGCCATATGGCCGAGACCGCAGCGAGCCGCACCGGCAGCGTTTCCCGCAAGACCAATGAGACCTCGATTTCCGTTTCCGTCAATCTCGACGGCACCGGCAAATCGACGATCTCGACGGGCGTCGGCTTCTTCGACCATATGCTCGACCAGCTTTCGCGACATTCCCTCATCGACATGGAGATCGATGCCAAGGGCGACCTGCATATCGACGACCATCATACGGTCGAAGATACCGGCATCGCCATCGGCCAGGCGATCTCCAAGGCGCTCGGCGACCGGCGCGGGATCACCCGCTACGCGTCGATTGATCTCGCCATGGACGAGACGATGACCAAGGCTGCGGTCGATCTTTCCGGCCGGCCGTTCCTCGTCTGGAATGTCACCTTCAGCGCGCCGAAGATCGGCACTTTCGACACCGAGCTCGTTCGCGAATTCTTCCATGCGCTCGCCCAGAATGCCGGCATCACCTTGCATATTCTCAACCATTATGGCGCCAACAATCACCATATTGCCGAGACATGCTTCAAGGCCGTTGCGCGTGCATTGCGCACGGCGACAGAGATCGATCCGAGACAGGCGGGCCGTGTTCCCTCGACCAAGGGCACGCTCGTCTGAGCCCTTCAAGGGAGCGGCGGCAATGACATCCAGCTATATCTTCCTGACACCGCCCGGTAGCACGAGCGCCACGGCCGATGAGACGCGAACCATCCGTGACGGCTTCACGCTGGTCGGCTTCCTGTTTCCATGGGTTTGGCTGCTGGCGCATCGGCTTTGGCTGCATGCGGCCGCGGCCTTTCTGCTGCAGGGGATTGGTGGTGCGCTGATGGACGAACCCGGCCTCGGGCCGGCGGGAGCGGCAATCCTGTTGGGCGTGAATATACTGGTCGGTCTCGAGGGCCAGAATTTCCGAGTCCGCAACCTTGCTGCCAAGGGCTGGAACGAAGATGCATTCATTGCGGCCGATACGATCGGCATTGCTGAGCAGGTCTATTTTTCGGACAGGGCGGCTATCGCAGTTAGTGACGACGCCCCGGCACCGGACTGGCAGAACAAAGCCCGTCCGAACGGCCCGCACGGCGATGCAACATCGCTTGGTCTCTTTGGTTTTGATGGAGGAAGCTGACGATGCGCGTCGCGATTATCGACTATGGCTCCGGTAACCTGCGCTCGGCGACCAAGGCTTTCGAGCGTGCCGCCCACGAAGCTGGCATCGATGCCCATATCGATCTCACCGACAGGGCGGAGGATGTTGCCGCGGCCGATCGTATCGTGCTTCCCGGTGTCGGCGCCTATGCCGATTGCCGGCGCGGCCTCGATGCCGTGCCTGATATGGTCGAGGTGCTGATCGAAGCTGTCGAGAAGAAGGCACGGCCGTTCCTCGGCATTTGCGTCGGCATGCAGCTCATGTCCTCGCGCGGCCTCGAGAAGACCGTGACGCACGGTTTTAACTGGATTCCCGGTAACGTCGTCGAGATGACGCCGGATGATCCGGCACTCAAGATCCCGCAGATCGGCTGGAACACGCTCGACCTGAAGCGCGAACATCCGCTCTTCGAAGGAATTCCGACGGGGTCGCAGGGACTGCACGCCTATTTCGTGCATTCCTACCATCTTGCCGCCGAAAACGCCGAGGATGTTATTGCGACAGCCGACTATGGCGGTCCGATGACCGCTTTCGTCGGCCGCGACAACATGGTCGGAGCACAGTTTCACCCGGAAAAGAGCCAGAAGCTCGGCCTGGCCCTGATCGCCAATTTCCTGCGCTGGAATCCGTAGAGCATTATTCACGCAATCCGGAGCAAAACGGCTACACGCTTTTGCTGGAATTGCTCCAAGGGCTGGCTTTTAATACAGCCGCCTTATTTCCCTAGAGCATGATGCCGAAAAGCGTGCGCGGTTTTCGGACGACATCATGCTCTGACTATATAATGTAGAACAGGATTCAGATTTTAGGCCGAACCGGCCTTGAAACGGCGGAACAGGAGTGCGCTCGATGCCGGCTTCACGGAAATCAGGCAAGGTGTTCTACACGCTGCGGCCCTCCAGGGAAGGCTTGCCCCCCTTTTCCGATATCAAGCTTCCCGGCGGCACGATCATCCGCCGCGTCGACGAAGCCATCCACAGGAAAGCGCTTTCCAATGCAGCCAAGACGCTGAAAGAAAGGCTGGACCGATGATCCATGATTCTTTCCCCGCAAACGACGGTTCGAGCCGGCGGCAAAACGGGGTCAGCGCAGGCGACATCGCCGAGGCCGTGCTGGAATTCTATATCGAAGGTGAGGACGATCTGATCGGCCTGCTCGCCTATGCACTCTACGAGCGGCAAAAGCGCGATTTCGTTCTCAGTCACCGCAAGCGAAATGCCGGCCGTTCACCCGATGATGCCGAACTTGCCGCCGTCAATAGCAATTATCTCTCGACCGATCTGCGCAATACGTTGCGCGACCGCGCCTCGCAGATCCTGTCGAGCTATGCCGAAACCTATGTCGAGGCGATGGAGCCGCAGATCCGGCTGTCCGCCGTCAACAGCGATGCGTTGCGCCAGGTGCAAAACATCGAGAAATCCATGAAGAGGCGCCTGGGCTTCTGGCGCCAGGTTCGTGCCGGCTTTGCCGTCACCCTGCTGCTGCTTCTGCTTTTCGGCGCGGCTACCATTGCCGCTGTCTTTTTCCGCTCGGATATCGTAGATGCGTGGAATGCGCTGATAGTATCGACCACTCTACGGACGTAAGACGACATGATCCTTTTTCCCGCGATCGATCTGAAAGGCGGCCAATGCGTCCGCCTGAAGCTCGGCGACATGCAACAGGCGACGGTCTACAACACCGATCCGGCCGCCCAGGCGAGATCCTTCGAAGACCAGGGTTTCGAATGGCTGCATGTGGTCGATCTCGACGGCGCCTTTGCGGGACATTCGGCCAATGGCGATGCTGTTGAAGCGATCTTGAAGGCAACTGACAATCCCGTGCAGCTCGGCGGCGGCATTCGCACGCTCGATCATATCGAGGCCTGGCTGTCACGCGGGCTGCGGCGCGTCATTCTCGGCACCGTCGCGGTCAGAAATCCGGCGCTGGTCATCGATGCCTGCCGGAAATTTCCCGGTCATGTCGCCGTCGGCATCGATGCCAAGGGCGGCAAGGTGGCCGTCGAGGGTTGGGCGGAGGCCTCCGAGCTCGGGATCATCGAGCTCGCCAGGACATTCGAGGGCGCTGGCGTCGCCGCGATCATCTACACCGATATCGACCGTGACGGCATTCTTGCCGGGATCAATTGGACCTCGACGCTGGAACTCGCCGACGCCGTCTCCATTCCCGTCATCGCCTCGGGTGGCCTTGCCTCTCTCGACGATGTTAGACGCATGCTGCAGCCCGATGCGAGGAAATTGGAAGGGGCGATTTCAGGCCGTGCGCTTTACGACGGCCGTATCGATCCCACGGAAGCGCTGGCGCTGATCAAGGCGGCCCGGACAAGGGAGACCGCGTAAATGACCCTCAAGGCCCGTGTCATCCCCTGCCTCGACGTCAAGGACGGCCGTGTTGTCAAGGGCGTCAACTTCCTCAATCTCGTCGATGCCGGCGATCCCGTCGAAGCCGCAAAGGCCTATGATGCGGCAGGCGCCGATGAGCTCTGCTTCCTCGACATCACCGCTTCCTCGGACAATCGCGAGACGATCTTCGATGTCGTGTCGCGCACGGCCGACCAATGCTTCATGCCGCTGACGGTCGGCGGAGGGGTGCGTACCATCGCTGATATCCGCAAGCTGCTGCTGTGCGGTGCCGACAAGGTCTCGATCAATTCGGCAGCCGTCAGCAATCCCGACTTCGTTGCCGAGGCGGCCGACAAGTTCGGCGACCAGTGCATCGTCGTGTCGATCGATGCCAAGCGCAGGCGCACCCAGGCGGTCGGCGGCGACAATCTCAGCGCCTGGGAAATCTATACCCATGGCGGCCGCAACGCGACCGGCATCGATGCCATCGAATTCGCCCAGAAGATGGTGGCGCGCGGCGCTGGCGAGCTCTTGGTCACCTCGATGGACCGTGACGGCACCAAGGTCGGCTACGATCTGGAACTGACACGAGCGATCGCCGATGCGGTGCGTGTGCCGGTGATCGCCTCCGGCGGCGTCGGCGATCTCGACGATCTCGTTGCCGGGGTGAAGGAGGGCCATGCCAATGCCGTGCTTGCCGCGTCGATCTTCCACTTCGGCACCTATTCCGTCAGCGAGGCGAAGCACTATATGTCGAAGTGCGGCATCGACATGCGTCTCGACTGAACCTTGAAAGCGGACATATGAGCGGATTTTCCCTTTCCGATCTCGAAAGCATCGTCGAAGAGCGATCGAAAGCCTCGCCGGAGCAATCCTGGACAGCCAAGCTCGTGGCCGCCGGTCAGCCGAAAGCGGCAAAGAAACTCGGCGAAGAGGCGATCGAAGCCGTGATGGCGGCTGTAGCCGGCGACCGCGACAATCTGACCTACGAGGCCGCCGATGTGCTCTATCACCTATTGGTCGTATTGAAGATTGCTGAAATACCGTTAGAGAATGTCATGGCCGAACTCGAGCGCAGAACCGCGCAGTCCGGCCTCAAGGAAAAGGCCGGCCGGCAGAGTTCATGAGTATCGCGACTGAGATTATCGGGGTGCCGGAAACGTTGGATCATTTCCAGTCGGAATCCTATTCGCCCTACCACTTCTTCTCTTCCGAGCAATGGGCGAAATTCCGCGCCGACACGCCGTTGACGCTGACGAGCGACGAGGTCAAGCGACTGCGCTCGATGGGCGATCCGATCGATCTCGACGAGGTTCGACGCATCTATCTGTCGCTATCGCGCCTGCTTTCGGCACATGTCGAATCCTCGCAGATGCTGTTTGAACAGCGCAACCGCTTCCTCAGCCTGTCTGATGTGACGAAGACGCCCTTCGTCATCGGCATCGCCGGCTCGGTCGCTGTGGGAAAATCGACCACCGCCCGTATCCTCAAGGAGCTCTTGGGGCGTTGGCCTTCCAGTCCGAAGGTCGATCTCGTCACCACCGACGGCTTCCTCCATCCGAACGCCGTGTTGCAGCGGGAAAAGCTGATGCAGCGCAAAGGCTTTCCGGAAAGCTACGACACGGCTGCGATCCTGCGCTTCCTCTCGGCGATCAAGGCCGGACAGCCCGATGTGAAGGCGCCCAGCTATTCGCACCTCGTCTACGACGTGCTGCCGGACGAATACAAGATCGTCGACCGGCCGGATATCCTGATCTTCGAGGGCATCAACGTGCTGCAATCGCGCGACCTGCCGGCCGGCGGCAGGATCGTGCCGATGGTCTCCGACTTCTTCGACTTCTCGATCTATATCGATGCCGCCGAAGACGAGATCCACAACTGGTATGTCACGCGCTTCATGCGGCTGCGCGAGACCGCCTTCCGCGATCCGAATTCCTATTTCCATCGCTATGCCTCGATCAGTGACGCGGAAGCGCTCGAAATCGCCGAGGATCTCTGGGCCAACATCAACCTGAAGAACCTGCGGCAGAACATTCTGCCGACGCGTCCACGCGCCGATCTCATCCTGAAAAAGGGCAAGGATCACCTGATCGAACAGGTCGCGCTGCGAAAACTGTAGCAGCGATTGTGTTTTAGGAATTGACGCGGCGGAGCGTCAGATTGATGCGGCCGCCATTCTTCAGCAGCGTCGAAGTCGCCGGGTGAATGCGGTCGACGCCATGGAAACACAGCCTCCCCTCGCCGCCCAGTACGACCAGATCACCGCTCGAAAGCTTGAAAGATAGCGTACGATCATCGCGATTGAGGCCGCCGACGCGAAAGAGGCAGCTATTGCCGAGCGAGATCGAGACCACTGGGGCCTTGAGATCCTGCTCATCCTTGTCCTGATGCAGGCCCATGCGCGCTTCGTCGGAGTAGAAATTGACGAGGCAGGCCTCCGGCGGCTTGTCGTAACCTGAAACGTCATTCCAGATATCGAGCAATTGCTGCGGCATATCAGGCCAGGGCCTGCCGGTTGCCGGATGTGTCGGCTGGTAGCGATAGCCGCGTTCTTTGTCCGTCACCCAGCCGAGCGGCCCGCAATTGGTCATGCGCACGGACATCGGCTTGCCGGTGCCGGGCATGGCGGGCACATAAAGCGGCGCTTCGGCGACGACAATGCGGATAATCTCGACCAATGCCTGCTGACGCGCGCGGTCGAGATAGCCCGGGAGATGGCGAATGCCGTTCAAGAGCTCGGCCATGTCATTCACCACTGCTGCCGCCGGGGCGGCCGCGCATTTTCTTAACTTCGGAGCGACCGGATTTTTCTTTCAGGCGGCGTTCGACCGAACCCTTGGTCGGCTTGGTCTTCTTGCGCGGCGGCGGCGGCGGCTTGGCGGCCTCCAGGATCAGTTCCTTGAGCCGCTCGCGCGCATCCTCGCGGTTGCGGTCCTGGCTGCGAAACCGGCTCGCCTCAATCATCAACACGCCGTCCTTCGACAAACGCCGGCCGGCGAGCTTGATCGCATTGGTTTTGACACGATCATTGAGAGACGGCGAATTTGCGATGTTGAAGAACAGCTGGACAGCGGTCGAGACCTTGTTGACATTCTGCCCGCCGGGACCGCCCGCCAGAACGAACTGTTCCGTCAGCTCCCATCCCGCGATGGTGATCCTGTCATCGATATAGAGTGCGTCGCTGGCCATGCGGCGTTCTATCTCACATCGGCGGCGAATTGAAAATATCGGCTGTGACATGGAAAACCCGGCGATCTTGCGATGCCGGGTTTCACGTGAGTCAGAAGTTTGATCTGCTTATTCTGCAGCGACCTTCACGCCCGGGGCTGCATCGCGGACGCCGCCGTCGACATGATTTTCGAACTTGGCGAAGTTCGCGATGAACATCGAGACCAGCTTTTCGGCCTGCGCGTCATAGGCTGCCTTGTCGGCCCAGGTCGAGCGCGGATCGAGAATGCCGCCGTCGACACCGTCGACGGAGACAGGCACGGCGAAGCCGAAGTTCGTGTCAGCACGGAATTCGGCCTGTCCAAGTTCGCCGCTCAGGGCGGCAGCGAGAAGCGCACGCGTCGCCTTGATCGGCATGCGCTTGCCGGTGCCGTAAGCGCCGCCGGTCCAGCCGGTATTGACAAGCCAGCATTGGACGCCATGCCGACCGATCAACTCCTTGAGCAGATTGCCATATTCGGCCGGATGCCGCGGCATGAAAGGAGCTCCGAAGCAGGTGGAGAAGGTCGCTTCCGGCTCGACGACACCCTTTTCGGTGCCGGCCACCTTGGCGGTGTAGCCGGAGAGGAAGTGATACATCGCCTGATCAGGCGTCAATCGGGCGATCGGCGGCATGACGCCAAAGGCATCGGCGGTCAGCATGATGATCGTCTTCGGATGCCCGGCACGGCCCGTTTCCGAAGCATTCGGGATGAAGTCCATCGGATAGGCGCAACGGGTGTTCTCGGTCAGCGACCCGTCGTCGAAGTCCGGCTCGCGGCTTTCGTTCAGCACGACGTTTTCCAGTACGGTGCCGAAGCGCTGCGTCGTCGCATAGATTTCCGGCTCGGCTTCGGCTGAGAGGCGGATGGTCTTGGCGTAGCAGCCGCCTTCGAAGTTGAAGATGCCGTTTTCGCTCCAGCCGTGTTCGTCGTCTCCGATCAGCGTCCGGGCCGGATCGGCCGAAAGCGTCGTCTTGCCGGTGCCGGACAGGCCGAAGAAAACCGCCGCGTCACCGTCCGGGCCGACATTGGCCGAGCAGTGCATCGGCATCACGCCCTTGGCCGGCAGCAGGTAGTTGAGCACGGTGAAGACCGATTTCTTCATTTCGCCGGCATAGGAGGTGCCGCCGATGAGGACGAGGCCGTTGGTGAGATCGCAGGCGATCACCGTTTCCGAACGGCAGCCGTGGCGAGCCGGATCGGCCTTGAAGCTCGGCAGATCGATGATCGTCAGATTCGGGACGAAGCTCGACAGCGCTGCGGCGTCGGGACGGATCAGCAGATTGCGGATGAACAGCGAATGCCAGGCGAACTCGGTCACGACGCGGGTCGGCAGGGCATGGCCTTCTTCGGCGCCACCGACGAGATCCTGGACGAAAAGCTCCTTGCCCGCGGCATGCGCCAGCATATCGTCGCGCAAGAGGGCGAAATGTTCCGGCGAGATCGGCTTGTTGTTGTCCCACCAGATTTCGCTGTCGGTATTGATATCGCGAACGACGAACTTGTCGCGCGGCGAACGGCCGGTGTGCTGGCCGGTGAGAGCCCGCAGCGCACCCTGAGCGGTCAGTTCGGCTTCGCCCCGGCGGATCGCTTCTTCATAGAGCGCGGCGGCGGAAAAGTTGTAGCGAACGCTGGCTGCGCCGCCCAATCCAACCGTTGCCAGCTCTATTGCCGGGTTATGAACTCCGAACATTTCCATGGCTAGTTCCCTTCGCTCAGGCTCGTTGCCGTTAAAACTGAGCGTGAAAATACGGGCAGAAATTTTAAAACACAAGATGAAAAACTTGAGAAAGTTCAGTGATATCAAACAATTAATCGATTTAAATTTAACCGCTCAATTTTAAATCGTTTGAAATGGCTGCGTTTAAACATTTCGACGCACTACTTAAGATTGACGGCAAATTTTACGACAATCCTCCCCTTTATCTTTGCCACAATTTGTTCCACCTTTATCCTCCATAAGCGCATCCGGTCACTGAGACCGCCTGGGGAGAGCAAATCCGGGAGATTGCGCACTGATGACGGAGACCAACACCATGCCGACAATCGCGCTCGTTGATGACGACCGCAACATCCTTACCTCGGTGTCGATCGCACTGGAGGCCGAAGGATATAAGGTCGAGACGTATACGGACGGTGCCTCGGCGCTCGACGGCCTGCTGGCGCGACCGCCGCAGCTGGCGATCTTCGACATCAAGATGCCGCGTATGGACGGCATGGAACTGCTGCGCCGCCTGCGGCAGAAGTCGGATATTCCCGTCATCTTCCTCACCTCCAAGGATGAAGAGATCGACGAGCTCTTCGGCTTGAAGATGGGCGCCGACGATTTCATCACCAAGCCTTTTTCGCAGCGTTTGCTGGTGGAGCGCGTGCGCGCTGTCCTGCGCCGCGCGTCAAGCCGTGAAGCCGCTGCCGCCGGCACCAGCCCCACTGGCGCGCCGAAGACCGGCGCGGTGCAGCAGGCCCGCTCGCTGGAGCGCGGTCAGCTGGTCATGGACCAGGAACGCCATACCTGTACCTGGAAGGGTGAGGCCGTGACGCTGACGGTGACCGAGTTCTTGATCCTGCATTCGCTGGCGCAGCGCCCCGGCGTCGTCAAAAGCCGCGACGCGCTGATGGACGCAGCCTATGACGAGCAAGTTTATGTCGACGACCGAACCATCGACAGCCACATCAAGCGGCTGCGGAAGAAATTCAAGATGGTCGACACCGACTTTGATATGATTGAAACACTTTACGGAGTGGGATACCGCTTCCGCGAAGCAGCTTGAGCCCCGAGCGGCGCAGCGCGCTCCTGTATAATCTCCTAAGTCGGCATCGATTTAAGGATCAAATTATGCAGCAGTTCAAAATGTCACAGCGTCCTTTGCGCGTCTGAAAAGACGCGCGGCGCTGTCAGAAATGTTGAGGGCTGCGGGCTGGTCCATCCGGCCCCGCCCTTCGAAAGGGCCTGTCATTGGCACAGTTGGTGCAGGAAAGGGATCTGGACGATGCGGAGGGCGTGAGCACCCGTCGCGTCCGAGGCCGCCGCTGGTCGCATCCCTTCACACTGATCCGCCGGATCTTCGGCAATGCCGTCTTTTCGAGCCTGACGCGGCGCATCCTGTTCTTCAATCTCGTCGCACTGGTGGTGCTCGTCGGCGGCATCCTTTATCTCAACCAGTTTCGCGAGGGATTGATCGACGCCCGCGCCGAAAGCCTGTTGACGCAGGGCGAGATCATCGCCGGCGCCGTTTCGGCCTCCGCCTCGGTCGATACCAACTCGATCACCATCGATCCGCAGAAGCTGCTCGAGCTACAGGCCGGCCAGAGCATCACCCCGGTGCCGAACGACGAGGACCTCGAATTCCCGATCGATCCTGAAAAGGTCGCGCCGGTGCTGCGCCGGCTGATCTCTCCGACGCGCACACGCGCCCGAATCTTCGATGCCGACGCCAATCTGCTGCTCGATTCGCGCCATCTCTATTCGCGCGGCCAGGTGCTGCGCTTCGACCTGCCGCCTGTTGAAGAGGCGAAACAAACCTGGAGCGAGTGGTTCGCCACTCTGTTCAACAAGGCACTGCAACCCGGCAATCTGCCGCTCTACAAGGAAGCGCCGGGCGGTGATGGCTCGATCTATCCCGAAGTGATGAACGCGCTGACCGGCGTGCGCGGTGCGGTCGTGCGCACCACCGAGAAAGGCGAACTCATCGTTTCCGTCGCCGTGCCGATCCAGCGTTTCCGCGCCGTGCTCGGGGTGCTGCTGCTGTCGACGCAGGCGGGCGACATCGACAATATCGTTCATGCCGAGCGGCTTGCCATCATGCGCGTCTTCGGCGTCGCGACGCTCGTCAACGTACTGCTGTCGCTGGTGCTTTCATCGACGATCGCCAATCCGCTGCGCCGCCTTTCGGCGGCTGCCATCCGCGTCCGGCGTGGGGCCAAGGCGCGTGAAGAGATCCCCGACTTCTCCGCCCGCCAGGATGAAATCGGTAATCTTTCCATCGCATTACGCGAGATGACGACGGCGCTCTACGACCGCATCGATGCGATCGAGAGTTTCGCGGCCGATGTCAGCCACGAGCTCAAAAATCCGCTGACCTCGCTGCGCAGCGCCGTCGAAACGCTGCCGCTTGCCAAATCCGACGATTCCAAGAAACGGCTGATGGACGTCATCCAGCATGACGTCCGCCGCCTCGACCGGCTGATCAGCGATATCTCCGACGCTTCGCGCCTTGATGCCGAACTCGCACGCGTCGATGCCGGCTCGGTCGACATGGAGGTGCTGCTGCGCGACCTCATCGAGGTGTCACGACAGGTCAGGAGCAGCAAGAAGCAGGTGCAGATCGAATATGCCGTCGAACGCAAACCGAACGTCAAGACGCGCTTTGTCGTCAACGGCCACGATCTGCGCATCGGCCAGATCATCGCCAACCTGATCGAGAATGCCCGCTCGTTCGTACCCGAGCAAGGCGGCAAGATTACAGTGCGGTTGGTGCGGACACGTTCGCGCTGCATCACCACGATCGAAGACAACGGTCCCGGCATCCAGGCGGAAAATATCGATCGAATCTTCGAGCGCTTCTATACGGACCGGCCTGAATCGGAAGGCTTCGGCCAGAATTCGGGCCTCGGCCTTTCCATCAGCCGGCAGATCGCCGAAGCCCACGGCGGTTCGCTGAGAGCAGAGAACATTACCGATGCCGAAAGCGGACATGTCCTCGGCGCTCGCTTTATCCTCGCTTTGCCAGTCGGCGCCACAGCATGACCGACGCAGCTTTCAACATCCATGCGACCGCGATCGTCGTCGGCAAGACGGGACTGCTGTTCAGCGGGCCTTCCGGCTGGGGCAAATCGATGCTGGCCTTCACCTGCATGACGGAAGCGCGCCGCCTCGGATTGTTCACGGCGCTGGTCGCCGACGACCAGGTCCTTTTGTCAGGAGAGGCCGGCACGGTCATTGCCGCATGCCCGCCGTCGATCGCCGGACTGATCGAGCTTCGCGGCACCGGTATTGTTCATCAGGACCATGTTCCCCAGGCGGCCATGCATTATGCCGTGCTTCCGGGCAGCGCTGCCGGTGAAAACCGGGTGCCCCCTGAAGGCGAAATCGTCAGTCTTGCGACCGGATTTTCGCTTCCCGCATTGCGGTTGCTCACGGGCGTTTCCTCACCCCTTGCTATCTTGATGGCAAAAGTGCCGGATATCGGGCGCTGAGGCCTTCCGGATTGGTCAATCTGCCTTATATAGTCGCATTTTTATCTTGCACTTCGGCTTTTCATAGCCAAGATGTGCCCCCACCGGTGGACGTAATTGCTGCATTGCGATATTGGGTCCACCGTTTGCGTCTATGGGAGCAGTAATATCATGATCGGACTTGTGCTTGTCACTCATGGCAAGCTGGCTGAAGAGTTTCGTCATGCTGTCGAGCACGTCGTCGGTCCTCAGAAATTCATCGAGACGGTCTGTATTGGCCCCGAAGACGACATGGACCAGAGACGGCAGGATATTCTGGAAGCTGTTTCCGGTGCCGATGATGGCCATGGCGTCGTCATCCTGACCGACATGTTCGGCGGCACGCCGTCCAATCTTGCCATATCGGTCATGAGCAGCGGCCATACCGAAGTCATTGCCGGCGTCAATCTGCCGATGTTGATCAAGCTTGCCGGCGTGCGCGGCGAGAACAACATGGAGAAGGCGCTGGTGGAAGCTTCCGAAGCCGGGCGGAAATATATCAATGTCGCGAGCCGTGTGCTTAGCGGAAAATAACGAGCATTCATGACATCGCTCTCCCGGGAACTCCTCATCATCAACAAGCGCGGTCTTCACGCGCGCGCTTCCGCCAAATTCGTACAGATGGTCGAGACCTTCGATGCCGCCATCACCGTTTCCAAGGACGGGATGACGGTCGGCGGCACCTCCATCATGGGGCTGATGATGCTTGCGGCGAGCCCCGGCTCGAGCGTCATGGTCTCGGCGAGCGGCAGCCAGGCCGAGGAAGCGCTGAATGCTCTGGATCAGCTGATCCAGAACAGGTTCGGCGAAGAAATGTGAGCGCCGGCGGGCTCATATAAACATATAAAGACTTCTTTATATCCTTATTGCCATCCCGGGCGAAGCCTGCTAAACGGCGGACATGCCGTGCGCTAAAGCACGTCGCATCGAACTTGATTCATGCAATGCGCTTTAGCTCTTGTTGTTATGCATGTCGTTGTCCCGGAACCGCTGCACATTTTCCGGCGAGATGCATGAGCATGCGGCCCATCCGTCGCGCGATCATCGTCGCGCCTGCGCCAATTTTGAGACTTTTTTCAGCCTGGAGGCCTCTATGAGCACTGAAAAAGATTATGTCGTCGCCGATATCGGGCTTGCGGATTTCGGCCGCAAGGAAATTACGATCGCCGAAACCGAAATGCCGGGGCTGATGTCCTGCCGCACCGAATTCGGCCAGACAAAGCCGTTGAAGGGCGCGCGCATCACCGGCTCGCTGCACATGACCATCCAGACGGCCGTACTCATCGAAACGCTGGTCGCGCTTGGCGCCGAAGTCCGCTGGGCCTCGTGCAACATCTTCTCGACGCAAGATCATGCCGCTGCCGCGATCGCCGCTTCCGGCGTGCCTGTCTTCGCCATCAAGGGCGAGTCGCTCCAAGATTACTGGGTCTACACCGACAAGATCTTCCAGTGGGCTGACGGCGGCCTTTCCAACATGATCCTCGACGACGGCGGCGACGCCACCATGTACATCCTGCTTGGCGCCCGCGCAGAAGCCGGCGAGGACGTGCTGTCTCATCCGCATTCCGAAGAAGAGGAAATCCTCTTCGCCCAGATCAAGAAGCGCCTTGCCGCTTCGCCTGGCTGGTTCACCAAGCAGCGCGACGGGATCAAGGGCGTCACCGAGGAAACGACGACCGGCGTCAACCGCCTTTACCAGCTCAGCCAGAAGGGCCTGCTGCCCTTCCCGGCAATCAACGTCAACGACTCGGTCACCAAGTCGAAATTCGACAACAAGTATGGCTGCAAGGAATCGCTGGTCGACGGCATCCGTCGCGGCACCGACGTCATGATGGCCGGCAAGGTTGCCGTCGTCTGCGGATACGGCGACGTCGGCAAGGGTTCTGCCGCTTCGCTCTCCGGCGCCGGCGCCCGCGTCAAGGTGACCGAAGCCGATCCGATCTGCGCATTGCAGGCTGCGATGGACGGTTATGAAGTCGTTCTGCTCGAGGACGTCGTTTCCTCGGCCGATATCTTCATCACCACCACCGGCAACAAGGACGTCATCCGCATCGACCATATGCGGGCGATGAAGGATATGGCGATCGTCGGCAACATCGGTCACTTCGACAACGAGATCGAAGTCGCTGCATTGCGCAATCTCAAGTGGACCAACGTCAAGCCGCAGGTCGACCTGATCGAATTTCCCAAGGGCAACCGCATCATCCTTCTTTCCGAAGGCCGTCTGCTCAACCTCGGCAACGCCACCGGCCATCCGTCCTTCGTGATGTCGGCTTCGTTCACCAACCAGACGCTGGCGCAGATCGAGCTCTTCACCAAGCCCGACCAGTATTCCAACCAGGTCTATATCCTGCCGAAGCATCTCGACGAGAAGGTCGCACGCCTGCATCTCGACAAGCTCGGCGTGAAGCTGACTGAGCTTTCTGAGGAACAGGCTGCCTATATCGGCGTCTCGCCGAAGGGCCCGTTCAAGTCCGACCACTACAGATACTGATTTGATCGTTAATATCCACAAGATGTAGAAGCCGCGGCATTGACAAATGCCGCGGCTTATTTTTTGGACGCTCCCTTCCCGCAAATTCCCTTCCGAAGTATTGTTTTAAGACTTGATTCGTGGCGCCGGACCCTGTCCGACCGCTGCGAAAATGGGATGTCTTGTCGTAATGCGGCACATTGAAGGACGGAGACATACCGCGGATGTCGGAAATAAGAAGCAGCCTGCCCGGTCAGGCGGATGATGGCGGTCGCGCCGATCACCGCCCGCTCATGGCAGGCCGAGGATATAAATTTGCAACGGCACACGAGGCCGCAAAGCAAGAGCACGGACCACTGGCGCGCTTCCTGAAAAGCTGCGCCGCCGGCACGGCGCTTGCCGCGCTGGCGCGGCCGGCTCTGGCACAGGCGGAGCAGCAGGCGGCGGCCTCGACTCACCTCTTCACATCCTCGCAGGTGATCGGTGTTTCCGTCGTCATCGGCGTCATATCGGCAGCGCTGCTGTCGACGCTGTGGCTGGTGCGTCAGCGCGGCAATCTGGAAAACGAGAGCCGGGAAATCCGCTCAGCGCTCTCCGATGCCCAGCAGCGCATTTCGCAATACCAGGCTCTGATCGCCGACAAGAACCGGCGGATCGTCATCTGGGACGGCAATGCGCGCCCCGAACTGCTCGGCCAGCTTCCGCCCGAGACCGGCGCGCCGCAGGACGGCGAATTCCTGGCCTTCGGCCTGTGGCTGAAGTCACGTTCGGCTTCCGAGTTGGAAAAGGCGATCGACCGGTTGCGCGACGAGGCGCAGAGCTTCGACATGGTGGTCGAAACCATCCGCGACGAAATCCTCGAGGCGCAGGGCCGGGTTTCCGGCGGGCGCGCGTTCGTCCGTTTCGTGGCGCTCAACAATCTGCGCGCCGAGCTCGCAGAGCTCAGGATCGAGCGCGACCGGCTGATGACCTCGATCTCTGCCTTCCAGACCATGCTGGACTCGATCGACATGCCGGCCTGGCAGCGCGATCCGGTGGGCCGCCTGACCTGGGTCAACCAGGCTTATGGCGAGGCGGTCGAAGCGCGATCGCCGCAGCAGGCGATCAATGAAGGCCGCGAGATGCTGACGACCGTCGCGCGCGAACGAATTCGTGCCACGACGACGCCGGAATCGCCCTTCCACGACAAGATCTCGACCGTCGTGCGCGGCAATCGGACATTCTTCGACGTCGTCGACGTCAGGGTTCCCGGCGGTTCGGCCGGCATCGCGATCGATGTATCCGACATAGAGGCAGTGCGCGCCGAGCTGGAACGGACGCTGAAGAGCCATGCCGAAACGCTCGACCATCTCGCCACGCCGGTTGCCATCTTCGACGGCGAGCGCCGGCTGCAATTCTACAATCAGGCCTTCGTCGCGCTCTGGGAACTGGATATCGCCTTCCTCGAAGGCCGGCCGGACAATAGCGAGTTGCTCGAGCGGCTGCGCGCCGCCAAGAAGTTGCCGGACCAGCTCAACTGGAAAAGCTGGAAGGAGGCGGCGCTTTCCGTTTATCGCGCGCTCGACACGCAAACGGATCTTTGGCACCTGCCCAACGGACAGACGTTGCGGGTCTTCGCCACCGCTCATCCGCAGGGCGGCGCCACCTGGGTGTTCGAAAATCTGACCGAGCAGGTCGATCTCGAAACGCGCTACAACACGCTGGTCAAGGTGCAGGGCGAAACGATCGACCACCTTTCCGAAGGTGTGGCGGTTTTCGGTCCTGATGGACGCATCCGACTTTCCAACCCGGCCTTCCGTGCGCTCTGGGGGATCACCGAAACCCAAGCCAAGCCCGGCACCCATATCCGTGCGCTGGGCGAGGCCTGCGCGCCGTCCTATGACCGGCCGGACGGCTGGAAGACCTTCGCGGAACTGATCACCAGCTTCGACGACGAACGCCGCTCGGGCCAGGGAACGCTGGAACTCTTCTCTGGCCTCGTGCTCGACTACGCCGTCATCCCGCTGCCGAACGCCCAGACCATGCTGACCTTCGTCAACATGACGGACAGCGTGCGTGCCGAGCGCGCGCTGACCGAGAAGAACGAAGCACTGCGCAAGGCCGACGAGCTGAAGAACGACTTCGTCCAGCACGTTTCCTATGAACTGCGTTCGCCACTGACCAACATCATCGGCTTCACCGATCTCCTGCGTACGCCGGGCGTCGGGCCGCTTACCGAACGGCAGGCCGAATATATCGACCACATCTCGACCTCGTCCTCGGTTCTGTTGACGCTCGTCAACGATATTCTCGACCTTGCGACCGTCGACGCCGGCATCATGCGCCTCAATTATGCGGATATCGATCTCAACGATCTGCTCGACGACGTCTCGATGCAGATCGCCGATCGCCTCCACGAAAGCGGCGTCGCGCTTGAAATCACCGCTCCTGCCTATCTCGGCTCGATCGTTGCCGATCCGCAGCGTCTGAAGCAGATCCTTCTGAAGCTTCTGTCCAATGCGGCGAATTTCTCGCCCGAAGGCACCTCGATCTCGCTGGAATGCCGTCGCGAAGGCACGGATTTCGTCTTCGCCGTCAGCGATCGCGGCCCCGGCATCTCACCTGACATGATCGCGACCGTCTTCGACCGTTTTGCCACGGGAGCGAAAAGCGGCAAACGCGGCGGCGCCGGCCTCGGCCTCTCGATCGTCGACAGCTTCGTCAGTCTGCATCATGGCGATGTGACGATCGACAGCGAGCCGGGCAAGGGCACGACCGTCGTCTGCCGTATCCCCTCGGTCGATGTCCCGCATTCCGCCGCCGCCGAATGACGACCAGTGATGCGATCTCGCTTTTCCTGAAAGACGAGGCGGCTACCATCCGCCTCGGCGAGGACCTGGCACTGGCCCTGAAGGCCGGCGATTGCATCGCCCTTTCCGGCGATCTCGGCGCGGGGAAATCCTCGCTCGCCCGCGCGATCCTGCGCGCCATGGCCGATGACGAGGGGCTTGAGGTCCCGAGCCCGACCTTCACGCTGGTGCAATCCTACGATCTGCGCATCGCCGTTTCGCATTTCGATCTCTACCGGCTCGGTGATCCGGCCGAACTGACGGAGCTTGGCTTCGACGAGGCGCTGCAGGACGGTATCTGTCTCGTCGAATGGCCTGAGATGGCGCTGAGCGAACTGCCCGCGCAGCGCATCACGCTGACGCTGGCGCACGAAGGCAGCGGCCGCCGGGCAACGATCGAAGCCGCTGGCGCGCAAAAAACACGCATCCGCCGCGTCCTGGCGATCCGCGATTTCCTTGATGCCGGCGGTTACCCCGCCGCGAGACGCCGCTTCTTGACCGGTGATGCCTCGCTGCGCGCCTATGAGGCGATCTATCCGCAAGCCGGGAACCAACGCATCATCCTGATGGACTGGCCGCCGCTTGCTGAAGGCCCGCCGGTTCTCGACGGCAAACCCTATCCCAAAGTCGCGCATCTTGCCGAAAACGCCTATCCCTTCGTGGCGATCGCCGATACGCTGCGCACGGATGGTTTTGCGGCGCCCGAAGTCTACAAGGTGGATTATAATAAGGGTATCCTGCTGATCGAAGATCTCGGCAGCGAAGGCGTGCTGGATGCGCAGGGACAGCCGGTTACAGAACGCTATCGCGAAAGCGTTGCCTGCCTGGCTAAGCTGCACGCCCTGGAATTTCCGCAAGACATCCCCGTTGGAAAGGGCCATATCCACCATATTCCCGATTTCGACCGGACGGCGATGAAGATGGAGGTGCGGCTGGTGCTCGACTGGCACCTGCCCTGGAAGCGCCAGGGCGCACCCGCAACGGAAGCCGAACGGACGGAATATCTGGCGATCTGGGACGCGCTCATCGACGAGCTCGCAACGGCCGAGAACAACCTGCTGCTGCGCGACTTCCATTCGCCGAACATCATCTGGCGCGAACATGAAAGCGGTATTCGCAAGATCGGCCTCATCGATTTCCAGGACGCGATGATCGGCCCGACGGCCTACGACCTTGCCTCGATCGTCCAGGATGCGCGCGTGACGATCGAGCCGGACCTCTTCCGGCAGCTGATGGATGATTATCTGACGCTTCGCCACGGACAGGGCGGTTTCGACGAAGCGGGATTTATGAAGGCCTGGGCGATCATGTCGGCGCAGCGCAATTGCAAGCTTGCCGGTCTTTGGGTGCGCTTGTTGCAGCGCGACGGCAAGCCGGGCTACCTGAAACACATGCCGCGCACGCTTTCCTATCTGAACGTCGCGCTTCAGCATGAAACGCTTGCCCCCTTGCGCGATTGGTGCGCAAGGGCTGGAATAGGCCAGAGCGAATCATAAGTTCCGGATCAGAATGACCATCAGACAAGCCATGGTACTGGCCGCGGGTCTCGGAACCCGCATGCGCCCGATCACCGATACGATCCCGAAGCCGCTGGTGAAGATCGACGGCAAGCCGATGATCGACTACGCACTGGATTGCCTGGTGGCGGCCGGCATCGAACGCGCCGTCGTCAACGTTCACCACCACGCCGACCAGATGCTCGACCATCTCGGGAATTATCACGGCCTCGACATCGTCATATCAGACGAGCGGGACGCGCTGATGAATTCCGGCGGCGGCTTGGCGAAGGGGCTGAGGTTGCTTAGCCGCGACAATATCTTCGTCATGAATGCCGATCTCTTCTGGATCGGCGAACAGCCGGGGCGACCGACGAACCTACAACGTTTAGCCGGATTCTTCGATGCCGAGCGCATGGACATGGCGCTGCTTTGCGTTGGGATCGAGGATACGACGGGTCACAACGGCAAGAACGACTTCAGCCTGGCAACCGATGGCCGGCTGACGCGTTATCGTGACGATCCGTCCAATCCCGTCGTCTATGCCGGAGCGATCGTCATGAACCCGTCGTTGCTCGACGATGCACCGAAGGATGCCTTCAACCTCAATCTCTATTTCGACAAGGCGATCGCGCGCGGACGGCTTTTCGGCATGGTGCTCGAAGGCCACTGGCTGACGGTCGGCACGCCGGAAGCGATCGGCGAGGCAGAGGAAACGATCCGGCGATTACGGGCGTTTGCGTAAGCCATGGCGGAGCGGCACCAGCCACGCATCCTGACGATCCCGGCGGGCCTCTCCTTCCTGAAAACGCTGGCGACGACACTTTGCGACGGCCGATTGACGCCGATTTTCCGGCACGACGCCGATGATCCGCTATCGCTTGCCAAAGTGACGATCTACCTGCCGACCCGGCGCGCCGTGCGTGTGCTGCGGTCCGAATTCGTCGACCTGCTCGGCGGCCGCTCGGCGATCCTCCCCGTCATCCGTCCGCTTGGCGAAACCGATGACGATAGTGGCTATTTCGACGAGGCGCTGCCGGCAACGATCGATCTCGCCCAGCCGCTGTCGAATACCGCCCGTCTGCTGGAGCTGGCGCGTCTGATCCTGGCCTGGCGAAACAAGCTGCCGGAGATCGTCCGCCACATTCACTCGGACTCGCCGCTCGTCGCGCCGGCAAGCCCGGCGGATGCGATCTGGCTCGCCCGCAATCTTGCCGAGTTGATCGATTCCATCGAGACCGAGGATCTCGACTGGTCGGAGCTGTCGAAACTCGATACCGGCGATTATGCCGCCTGGTGGCAGTTGACGGCGGAGTTCCTGCAGATCGCCAGCGCCTTCTGGCCCGAGCGGCTTTCCGAACTCGGCAAATCCTCGCCGGCGCGGCACAGAAACGCCATTCTCCGGGCCGAAGCAAGCCGGCTTTCGGCAACGAAACCCGCCGGGCCGATCATCATCGCCGGTTCGACGGGTTCCGTTCCCGCCACCGCCGATCTCATCGCCGCCGTCGCCCATCTGCCGGAAGGTGTGATCGTGCTTCCGGGCCTCGATCTCTCCATGCCCGAGAAGCACTGGCAGATGGTCGCGCCGGAACCGGCGCCCGGCCAACATGCCAATCCGGCAAGCCGGAGCCATCCGCAATATGGTCTGTCGTCTCTGCTCAAGCGGCTGAAGCTGACGCGGGCCGACGTCACGCTGCTCGACAGACCGGAGGCCGATGTTGAGCGGCGTGCCGAAATCGTGTCGCGGGCACTTGCCCCGGCGGAGGCGACCAGCGACTGGGGAGCGTGGAAAAACGACCTGCCGGCAGGCGCGCTGTCTTCTGCCTTTTCTGATATCTCGCTGATTGAAGCCGCCAATGAGCGCGAGGAAGCAACCGCCATTGCCATCGCGCTCCGGCTTGCGTTGGAGAGGCCGGGACAGGACAGCGAGAGCCGGGCAGCACTCATCACTCCGGACCGCAATCTCGCGCGGCGGGTGATGGCCGAGCTTTCCCGCTTCGGCATCCTCGCCGACGATTCGGCCGGCACACCGCTTTCGGCCATGCCGCAGGGCACCTTGCTGCAATTGCTGCTGGAGGCAGCGCTGCGGCCGGGCGATCCGGTGGCGATCGTCTCGCTACTCAAACATCCGCTTGCCCGCTTCGGCCTGGAGCGCGGCGCATTGATTTCCGCTACCGAGGCGCTCGAGCTGCTGGCACTGCGCGGCGGCGTGGCAGAGGTGGATATCAGCACGCTGGAACCGCTGCTCGCCCACCAACTTGCCGAACAGGCCCTGGACAGGCACGCGCCGCAATGGCGAAAAGCGCTTTCGCCCGAGGCCGCGGACGCCGCATACGACCTTGCCCGGCGGGTCACACAAGCAACCGAGCCTCTGGCTTCGGCACTGATGCGGGAGCGGGCGGAAGATCGCGGAAGAACAGTGCGCTTCACATTGTCCGAATGGGCAGAGCGCACCGGCCGTTCGCTGGAAGCAATCGCAGTCGATCCGCACGGCAATCTCGCCGATCTCTGGTCGAACGAAGCGGGAGATGCCCTCGCCGCCCTGCTCGGTGAAGTGATCGACACGGACGGCCAGATGGAGGCCGACGGACCGCAATGGATCGACATCATGGCAGCTCTTGCCGCCGGTCATGCGGTGAAGCCACGGGCGCTCAGCCATCCTCGCCTCTTCATCTTCGGCACGCTGGAAGCCCGCCTGCAGAGCGTCGATACGTTGATCCTCGGCGGCCTGAACGAAGGCACCTGGCCGGGACAGACCGCTAACAATCCCTTCATTCCGCGAATGATGAAGACGGAAATCGGCCTCGAGCCGCCGGAGCGGCGCATCGGCCAGCTGGCGCATGATTTCGAGATGGCAAACGGCACACGCCATCTGATCTATTCGCGCGCGCTGCGCCAGGGCTCGACGCCGACCGTTGCCTCGCGTTGGCTGCAGCGGCTGCTGGCGCTCGGCGGAGAGGCGTTCGAAGCGGAATTGAGGGCTCGCGGTGGTCGGTTTCTCCAATGGGCCGCTCTCATCGATCGAGGCGAGGCCCAAGCGCCGGCGCAACGACCCTCGCCGAAACCGCCGCTGGCGCTGCAGCCGAAATCCTATTCCTTCAGCGAAGTCGGCCGGCTGCGCCGAGATCCCTATGCCATCTTTGCCCGTCGCATCCTGCGGCTCGACCCGGTCGACCCGTTCAATAGCGATCCGGGTGCGGCCGAACGCGGAACGCTCTACCACAAGATCATCGACCGGTTCATCCGCGAAGCCCATATCGCCGGCACGCCGGATGCGGCAGCGGCGATGGAGCACGTCCTTTCCGAGCTTTTCGACATGGAAAAGTTGCCGCCGCATATCGATGCCGTGTGGCGGCCGCGCTTTCGCGCGGTGGCCCGCGCCTTCCTCGAATGGGAGGCTGGACGCCGGCATGGCATCCTAAAAACGCTGACGGAGGTGCGGGGCGGCATGGAGCTGGAGCCAATCAATATCCGGCTCACCGGCGTCGCAGACCGGATCGACATAACAGGACCACACTCGGCCGATATCATCGACTACAAGACTGGCTACAATCCCTCACCGGCGCAGGCGCGCGTGCTTCTCGATCCGCAGCTTGCGCTTGAAGCGGCGGCCTTGAGCGCCGGCGCTTTTCGCGATGCCGGCAGCCTCGTGCCGCAGGATCTTCTCTATGTGCGTCTGCGCCCGGGAAATCGCTTTCAAGTCGATACCGTCAACAACGAGAGCGCGGTCCGCAGCGACAAGGCGAAATCGGCGATGGATCTCGCCGCCGAATCGATCGACCAGCTGGTCAAATTCGTGGGATTGCTGCAATCCAGCGAAAGAGGCTTTACCTCGCGGCTGATCCCGGCCCAGCAATTCGATTTCGGCGGCGACTATGATCATCTCGCCCGCGTCTCCGAATGGTCGACGGCCGAAACCGAAGAGGGCGGCGATGAGTGATGTGACCGCCCTTCCCAACGATGACGATCCGGGCGCCTGGATCGGCTGGACGACGATCCAGCAAGCGATTGCCTCCGATCCGCTGCGTTCAGCATGGGTCTCGGCCAATGCCGGGTCCGGCAAGACGCATGTGCTGACACAGCGCGTCATCCGGCTGCTGCTATCAGGTGCGCGGCCTTCCGCCATTTTATGCCTCACCTACACCAAGGCCGCAGCGTCGGAAATGTCGAACCGCGTCTTCGAACGGCTGGCGGAATGGGTGGTGCTTGACGATGAGGACCTCGGCCGGCGCATCACACAGATCGAAGGCACGGCTCCCGACGGACTGAAGCTTGCCGAGGCACGCCGGCTGTTTGCCAAGGCGCTGGAAACACCCGGCGGACTGAAGATCCAGACGATCCATGCCTTTTGCGAGGCACTGCTGCATCAGTTCCCGCTGGAGGCCAACGTTGCCGGGCATTTTTCGGTTCTCGACGATCGCGCGGCGGTGGCGCTGCTTTCCGATGCGCGCCGGGCGCTGCTGACGGCAACGGCACCTGACGAAGACAGCGCCCTTGCCGAGGCATTCGCCTACGTGCTCAATCTCGGCGACGAATCCGGGCTGGAGAACCTGCTCGGCGACATCGTCGCCAACCGCAATGCCATTCGTCGTTTCACCGCGACGGCCGAACAGCAAGGAGGTGTGGAGAAGGTCCTGCGCAAAAGGCTCGGCCTTGCCGTCGGCGACACGGAAGAAAGAATTGCAGCGCAATATTGGCCTTTGCCGGAGCTTTCGGGCGGTACGCTGGAGCTTTATCTCTCGCTTGCCGACCAGAAGGGCGGTGCGAAGGCGCAGGAGGTTGCCTATGGCCTCAGGCTCGCCGGACGGGAGCGCGATGACGCAAGGCGCGCGCAATTTCTCGAGAAAATCTTTCTGACCCTGAAGGGCGAGCCCAAGGCGGACTCGCAATTCTTCGTCAAGGCCATGCTTGCCGAGGCACCGCAGCTGGCGGAGGCCATCGCCATTGCCCGAGCGCATGTCGCAGCAAGCCGCGACCGACTGAAACTGATGCGGATGTACGGCGCCACACATGCAGCGCTCGTGCTCGCCGATCGGCTGAATCACGACTATGAGGAGTTGAAGAAGCAGCGCAGCCAGCTCGATTTCGAGGACCTGATCACCCGCACCGCCGACCTGCTGACCAAAAGTGGCGTCGGTCCCTGGATCCACTACAAGCTCGATCGCGGCATCGACCATATCCTCGTCGACGAGGCGCAGGATACCAGCCCGATCCAGTGGAGCGTCATCCAGTCGCTCGCCGAAGATTTCTTCTCCGGCGAAAGCGCCCGGCCGATCGTGCGCACGCTTTTTGCCGTCGGCGACGAAAAGCAGTCGATCTATTCCTTCCAGGGGGCAAGGCCCGAGCGTTTTTCCGAGGAGAGCGACCGGACGCGGCGGCGCGTTTCCGATAGCGGGCAGAGTTTTTCTTCGGTGCGGCTGCCGCTGTCGTTCCGCTCGACTGCCGACGTGCTCGAGGCGGTCGACCACATTTTCAAGACACCCGAGAACGCGCGCGGCCTTAGCGCGCTCGGCGAACCGGTCGTGCATCGTTCCAGCCGCATCGGACATCCCGGCGCCGTCGATCTCTGGGAGATGGTTGCGCCGGAAGCAGTGGTGAAGGAAGAGGACTGGACGGCGCCCTTCGACGCGACGCCGGAAAGCGCGCCGGCCGCAATCCTCGCGCGGCGGATCGCCCACTCGATCGGCACGCTTGTTGGCCGTGAAACCATCATCGACAAAGGCGAGGAGCGCCTGATCGAGGCCGGCGACATCCTGGTGCTGGTGCGCAAGCGCGATGCCTTCGTCAATGCGTTGACGCGCGCGTTGAAGCGCCGCGGCGATATTCCCGTCGCCGGTGCGGACAGGCTGGTGCTGACCAGCCATATCGCCGTGCAGGATCTGCTGGCGCTCGGCCGTTTCCTGCTTCTGCCGGAAGACGATCTTTCGCTCGCCGCCGTGCTCAAGAGCCCGCTTTTCGATCTCTCCGAGGACGACATCTTTGCGATCGCCGCATTGCGCGGCGACAGTGAAAGCGTCTGGAGCCATCTCAAAAGCTTCGCCGCCGACGGCACCGAGCGTTTTCGCGCTGCCGTCGAGAGGCTGGAGCTGTTTCTCCGGCAGTCCAGGAGCCTGTCGGTCCATGATTTCTATGCGCGCGTGCTGAGCAGCTATGGCGGGCGGCGGCAATTCCTTGCCCGCCTCGGCACCGAGGTCAGCGATATCCTCGACGAATTCCTGACCTTCACGCTCGACCATGAGAGCTCCGGCCTTCCCGGTCTGCAATCCTTCATCTCGACGCTGGAACTCGAAGCCCCGGTAATGAAGCGCGAGCAGGACAAGGGGCGCAACGAGGTGCGGATCATGACGGTGCATGCCTCCAAGGGTCTTGAAGCACCGATCGTTTTCCTTGTCGACGGTGGTTCGAAGGCCTTCACCCATACGCATCTGCCGAAGCTTCGCCTGATCGAGACCGGTGTCGACGAGCCGCCGATGCCCGTCTGGGTTCCTGTCTCCGATCTTGCCAATTCGCTGACCCAGGACGATGCCGCGCGTATCCAGATGCTGGCGGAAGAAGAATACCGCCGGTTGCTCTATGTCGCCATGACGCGCGCCGCCGACCGGCTGGTCGTCTGCGGCTATCGTGGCGTGCGTGTGAACAATGACACTTGGCATATGATGATTTCGACGGCATTGCGCGACGACCATCCGCATGTGGAGGCGACCATATTCTCCGGTTCCGATGGGGAATGGCCGGGCATCAAATGGCGCGTGCCGCGGGTGGAACGACGCTTCGAACGCATCGATCGCAGCCAAGAGCGTGGCAGCGAGGAGACCTTGCCGGCCGGCCTGTTGCGGCCATTGCCGACGCAGGCTGAGCTGCCCCGGCCGCTCAGCCCTTCCGGCGCCGGGACGATCATCGATGAAGACGAGGGCGGCCTGCTGGTCGTCTCGCCGCTGTTTAGCGAAAAGGAGCGCAGCGATCGTTCGCTGGAGAAAGGCAGGCTGATCCATCGCATGCTGCAGGCGCTTCCCGAAATTCCGCTTGGCGAGCGACCTGATGCGGCGAGCCGCTATGCCGAAAGGGCGGCACGATTCTGGCCGGAAGCCGAAAGGCGCAAGCTTGTCGATTCGGTTCTGAAACTATTGGACGAGGAAGGTCTGCAGGCTGTCCTCAGTGCGCAGGCCCAGCCCGAGGTCTCGATCATGGGAACATTGACGCTCGAAGACCGGCGCTATGCCGTCTCCGGCCGCATCGACCGGCTTGCCGTCCTTGCCGATCGCGTCGTCATTCTCGACTACAAGACCAATCGGGTGCCGCCGGCAACAGAGGAGGCTATCCCCTTCGCGCACCGGGCGCAGCTGGCGATCTATCGCGAGATCCTGACGCCGCTCTATCCTGACAAGCGTATCGATTGCATGCTTGTCTATACCGAGAACGCTTCGCTCTTCACGCTGAGCGAAAAGGCGCTCGGTTTGGCGCTTGCAGCGGTCAAGACAAAGTGAAATACCGGACATTGAAAATTCGGCACCGCACCATCACATGTGGTTCAACACCCAATTCCGGTAAAGGAGCAGCCCATGGCTACCGTAAAAGTCGATATCAATAACTTCCAGTCGGAAGTTCTGGAATCCGCAGAACCCGTCGTCGTCGATTTCTGGGCCGAATGGTGCGGCCCGTGCAAGATGATTGCTCCGAGCCTCGAAGAAATCGCCGTCGAGATGGAAGGCAAGGTCAAGGTCGCCAAGCTGAATATCGATGAGAATCCGGAACTCGCTGCACAGTTCGGTGTGCGCTCCATTCCGACGCTTGCAATCTTCAAGGGCGGCGAAGTTGCCGATATCTCGGTCGGCGCAAAGCCGAAGACGGCTCTTTCCAACTGGATTTCGAGCGCTGCCTGATTGATATCGACGAATTTGTATCACATTGACGAAAAAGCCCGGCTCGACCGGGCTTTTTCATTTCGCAGCCTTCATTTCGGGGGCGTGCCGTTGTCGGCGAGTACGTCGCCGACAAGATAGAGAGAGCCGCCGACCAGGATGCGCGGCGGCAATGCCTCCGGATCGAGAACGGCTTTGATCGCTTCCAGCGCATCGCCGACCGTCGACATCGGTTCGGCAACCAAACCGGCATCATAAGCCGCATTCGACAATATCACCGGGTCGATCATCGCTTCGCTGCCGCGGATCGGCACGCAGAAAACCTTCTCGACCAAGCCGGTAAAGGCCTTGAAATAGCCGACCGGATCCTTGGTATTGATCATGCCGGTAATCAGGAAAAGCGGCCGAGACTGGCGCTCCTCGAAATTGGCCATGGCTTCGGCGATCACTTCGCCGGCACCGGGATTATGTCCGCCATCGATCCAGATCTCGGCGCCGGCGGGCGCATGCGACAGCAGCCGGCCCTCGCTCAGACGCTGCAGGCGGCCCGACCATTCGACCGAACTCATCGCCTTTTCCATCATCGTCTCGGTGACGGTGAAACCCGCCGCCTTTACGGCACGAATGGCGGCGGCGGCATTGGCATATTGATGGCGGCCGGGAAGGCGCGGCAGCGGCAGGTCGGCCAGGCCGAATTCGTCCTGGTAGACGAGCCGGCCATATTCTTCATGCGCCATGAAATCCTGCCCGAAGACGGCGCTCGGGCAATGCAGCCGTTCGGCCGTCGACATCAGCACATCGAGTGCTGCGTCATATTCCTGATGACCGATGACAACGGGAAATCCCGGCTTCATGATGCCGGCCTTTTCGGCCGCGATCAGCTCGACCCTGTCGCCGAGATAGGGCTGGTGATCCAACGAAATCGGCATGATCACCGAGACGGCCGGATCGGAAATGACATTGGTGGCGTCGAACCGGCCGCCGAGACCGACTTCGATGATCGCGGCATCGGCCGGATGTTCGGAAAACAGGATGAAGGTGACCGCCGTCAGGATTTCGAAGACGGTGATGTGCTGTCCTGCATTGGCAACGGCCACGCGACGCACGGCCTCGGCAAAGACCGCGTCGTCGACAAGCTGTCCGCGTCCGCCTTTGACGCCAATGCGGTACCGTTCGTGCCAATTGACGAGATGCGGCGAGGTGTGGACATGGGCGCTGTAGCCGCCGGCTTCGAGCAGGGCGCGGCAAAAGGCGGTGACCGACCCCTTGCCGTTGGTGCCGGCGACATGGATCACCGGCGGCAGTTTCTTGTGCGGATTGCCGAGTTGATCGAGAAGACGAGTGATGCGATCGAGCGACAGATCAAAACCCTTGGGATGCAATCCCATGAGCTTGTCGATCTCCTGTGCTGCCTCGCTCACCGCGGTTTGGCCTCTGGGTATCAATTCGGCACCCCGCCTGCTTGTCGGTTATCAGGCGCTCGCCGCCAGGGCAATCGCGCCGCCATTCATGTCGTTCGCCGCAGAAACCGGCTTCTTCGTCAGGATCTTCAAGAGGCGCGCCAGCGTTTCCGGAATATCGTGGCGTTTGACGACCATATCGACCATACCATGCTCCAGTAGATATTCGGCGGTCTGGAAGCCTTCTGGCAGTTTTTCACGCAACGTCTGTTCGATCACGCGCTTGCCGGCAAAGCCGATTTCGGCGCCGGGCTCGGCCAGATGAATATCGCCAAGCATGGCATAGGAGGCGGTGACGCCACCCGTCGTCGGGTTGGTCAGCACGACGATATAGGGCTGGCCGGATTCTTTCAGCATGTCGACGGCAACCGTGGTGCGCGGCAACTGCATCAGCGACAGGATGCCTTCCTGCATGCGCGCCCCGCCGGAAGCGGGGAACATCACCAGCGGGCACTTTTCAGACGTCGCACGCTCGAAAGCCTTGACGATCGCCTCGCCGGCGGCCATGCCGAGCGAACCGCCGATAAAGTTGAATTCGTGCACAACGGCCACGAGTTTCAGTCCTTGCACCTTTCCGACACCGGCGAGGATCGTATCCTCCTGTTCGGTCTTCAGGCGGCTGTCGCGCAGGCGATCGCTATATTTCTTCGAATCGCGGAACTTCAGCGGATCCTGCGCGACCTTCGGCTGCGGCAGCGATTCGAACTCGCCATTGTCGAAAAGATCGATAAGGCGCGCTTTGGCCGGCATCTTCATGTGATAACCGGACGCCGGAATGACCCACTTGTTGCCTTCCAGGTCCTTGTGGAAGACCATCTCGCCCGTTTCCGGGCACTTGATCCAGAGGTTCTCCGGCACTTCGCGACGGCCCAGCATGGAATTGATCCGCGGGCGAACGTAGTTGGTGATCCAGTTCAACTCGAATACTCCTGATAGTCTAAAGCGCGCCGCAATCTTTCAGATTGGCTGCCACGCCTTAGGTCCTAGTTTCCCGCATGCCGTTGCCGCAAAACCGCTGCACACTTTTGCGCGACATGCTTTATTGCCAATGTGGGCAAACTATTCGGCAGCAACAAGGCGCGCCGAACGTGTTCCCGTGGAAAGACCGCGCACCAGCGTGGCAACCGCCTGAACGGTGTCCGCCGTTGCCTTTCCGTCATGCGTCAAGCTGGTCGCAACCTGATTGACGATCGCGGTGCCGACGACGACGCCGTCGGCCGAGCCGCCGATGACCTTTGCATGTTCCGCCGTCTTGACGCCGAAGCCGACGCAGACGGGCAGCTTGGTATGCTGCTTGATGCGCTCGACCGCGCCCGACACCAGCGACGGATCGGGCAACGCCGAACCGGTGATGCCGTTCATGGAGACGTAGTAGACGAAGCCGGAGGTGTTCTTCAGGACCTTCGGCAAGCGCTTCTCATCGGTTGTCGGCGTCGCCAGGCGGATGAAATTGATGCCCTTGCGGATCGCCGGAATGCAGAGTTCGTCATCCATCTCGGGCGGCAGATCGACAACGATCAGGCCGTCGATGCCGGCGGCGAGCGCGTCGTCGAGGAATTTCTCGACGCCGTAAATATAGATCGGGTTGTAGTAACCCATCATCACGATCGGCGTCGCATCGTTGGTCTTGCGGAAATCGGCGGCCAGCTGCAGCGTCTTCTTCAGCGTCTGGCCGCCTTTAAGCGCCCGCTGGCCGGCCAGCTGGATCGCCGGGCCGTCGGCCATCGGGTCGGAAAAGGGCATGCCGAGTTCGATGATGTCGGAGCCTGCTTCCGGCAGCGCCTTCATGATTCCGAGCGAGGTGTCGTAGTCAGGATCGCCGCCCATGAAATAGGTCACAAGCGCCGGACGGCCCTCGGCCTTCAGCTCGGCAAAGCGTTTGTCCATGCGTGCGGTCATGTCTTACAGTCCCATTCCCAGAATCTTGCCGACGGTGAAGATATCCTTGTCGCCGCGGCCGGAGAGGTTCATCAGGATGATCTCGTCCTTGCCCATCGTCGGTGCGCGTTTGATCACCTCGGCAATCGCGTGCGAAGGCTCGAGCGCCGGGATGATGCCTTCGAGGCGGGTCAGCATCTGGAAAGCCTCGAGCGCTTCGTGATCCATGATCGGCACATAGTCGACGCGGCCGGTATCGTTCAGCCAGGAATGTTCGGGGCCGATGCCGGGATAATCAAGACCCGCCGAAATCGAATGGCCTTCCTTGATCTGACCGTCACCATCCTGCAGCAGGTAGGTGCGGTTGCCGTGCAGCACGCCCGGCGAACCGGCAGTGATCGAGGCGCAATGTTCGTCGCCCTGCAGACCCTTGCCGCCGGCTTCGACGCCGACGATCTTGACAGAGGGATCATCCAGGAAAGGATGGAAAATGCCGATGGCGTTCGAGCCGCCGCCGACGGCAGCGATGACCAGATCCGGAAGACGGCCTTCGGCTGCCAGCATCTGCTCCTTCGCTTCGATGCCGATCACCGATTGGAAATCGCGGACCATCTCCGGATAGGGATGCGGGCCGGCTGCCGTTCCAATCAGGTAATAGGTATCCCCGACATTGGTGACCCAGTCGCGAAGCGCCTCGTTCATGGCGTCCTTCAGCGTGCCGCTGCCTGCCGTGACCGGTTTGACTTCCGCGCCGAGCAGCTTCATGCGGAAAACATTCGGCGCCTGACGCTCGACGTCGGTGGCGCCCATATAGACGACGCAAGGAAGGCCAAAGCGGGCTGCAACGGTCGCGGAGGCGACGCCGTGCTGGCCGGCACCGGTTTCGGCGATGATGCGGGTCTTGCCCATGCGCTTGGCGAGCAGGATCTGGCCGATGCAGTTGTTGATCTTGTGCGAGCCGGTGTGGTTCAGCTCCTCGCGCTTGAAATAAATCTTCGCGCCGCCGAGTTCGGCCGTCAGCCGCTCGGCGAAATAGAGCGGGCTCGGGCGGCCGATATAATGCGCGCCGAGATGCTTCAATTCGGCCTGGAATGCCGGATCGTTCTTTGCCCTGTTCCACTCATCCTGCAGGTCGAGGATCAGCGGCATCAGCGTTTCGGCGACGAAACGACCGCCATAAATGCCGAAACGGCCATCTTCATCGGGGCCGGAACGGAAGGAATTCGGTTTAGGCGTCTCGTTCACTCTCAACTCCCTGAGGCCATCATCGGCGCATTCGCCTTTTCGACCGCGTCAAAAAATTCATCGATCTTCGCGACGCTTTTCACGCCAGGCGCGGTTTCGACTCCCGAGGAGACGTCGATACCCGGTGCCTTGGTGATGAAAAGCGCCTCGGCGACATTGTCCTTGTTCAGCCCGCCGGAAAGCATGTAGTCGACGCTGCCGTCAAGCCAGCTGAGAAGGCTCCAATCGAAGGAAATACCGTTGCCGCCAGGCAGTTCCGAACCCTTCGGCGCTTTGGCGTCGAAGAGGAAACGGTCGGCGATGCCGATATAGGCCTCGACGCGCTTCAGGTCGTCTGCCGTGCGTACCGAAAAGGCCTTCATCACGGGCAGACCATAGAGCGCCTTTATGGTCAGCACATGTTCGGGGCTCTCATTGCCGTGAAGCTGAAGCATATCCGGCTTCAACAACGATACGATCTCATCGAGTTCGTCATTGGTCGGATCGACGACGACGGCGACGATCTTCGCCTTGCCGCGCGCAGGTTCGGCAAGTTTTGCCGCCAGGTCTGGCTCGATATAACGTGGGCTCTTTTCGAAGAAGATAAAACCGATATGGGTCGCGCCGCGCTTCAGCGCGCGATCGACAGCCTCAGGCGTCTTCAAACCACAGATCTTGATATCCGGTCTCATGGCAGCGAAGTGACACGAAATGCGGAAAGAGTCGAGCCAATTTGCGACGGACGCTGAATTTAGCGCGGCTCTCAGCTAGAGCGCCGCGCTTCCAAAGGACGCTCTATCACTTTAAATCTGCGCATAATCCTTTTCGAAAAACCGATTCGATTTTCGGGGTTATGCGCTAAAGCGCGTCGCGATCTTTCAGATTCGCTTGTCGCGCTTTAGCTTTTGTTTTTACGCATGTCGTTAGCGCAAAACCGCTGCACACTTTTGCGCGACATGCTTTAGTCGAAATCGATGGCATGCAACTGGCTGCCATGCCGCTTGAGCCAGGATTTCGCCTCGTCCATGCCGGGGCAAAGTTTGCCACAGAGCGCCCAGAAGTGCGGACCGTGGTTCATTTCCTTGAGGTGGGCGACCTCATGGGCGGCGAGATAATCGATCACCGACGGCGGCGCCATGACGATACGCCAGGAAAAGCTCAGATTTCCCTCCGACGAACACGAGCCCCAGCGGCTGCGGGTATCCTTCATCGAGATCGAACGGATCGGCGCCCGGATCGTTGCGGCATGCATCGTGGCCAGTCTTGCGAGATCAGCGCGCGCCTCCTTCTTGAGAAAGGCCGCTACGCGCCGTCCGACATGTTCCGGCATGCCGCTGACGCGCAACACCGGGATGCCATCTATGGACACCGCCTCCGTCAGCCCGCGCAAGCTGCCGCTATGCTGGATGCGATGGGAAACGCCGCGAAGGAGGATTTCGCCGCCGTCACGCAGGCCGGCATCGGTCGAAAACTTGGCAAGCTTGGTGAGCAGCCACCCCTGGTGACGATCGAGGAAGGCATTGACCTCACGCGCCGCAAGGCCTTTCGGCACCGTCATCTTCAAGGCGCGGCCACCCGGTTCGATGCGCAGCGTGATGCGTGTCGCCCGGTCATGCTGCTTGATCGTCAGCGGCATGAGCCGGCCGGCGACATCGAGCGTCCGCATTTCGGGCGGAGCCGGCTTTCGCGCCTTCGACCTTGTTTTCAGAAGCGAGAACATGCGTGTTTTCTATACGATTCGCCGGCAAATCTAAATGATCGGCGGAAGGGCAGACATGGAAAAACCGGCATCGGGAGATGCCGGTCATCAATTCATCGTTCAGGCGTTTACGGCGTCTGATACTCAGCGACCGGGCCGTTGTCATCGCGCTTGGCGTTCCTGCGGTCGCGCATGAAGCGGTCGAACTCTTCCTGATCCTTGGCGCGGCGGAGCTCGCGCAGATAGGTGTCGAATTCCTCGCGCATTTCGTCAAGCTTGCGGCGCTCTTCCTCGATCCGGTCGAGTTCGGCCTTGCGCCAGTCGTCAAAGGCGACGTTGCCGGTCGAAAAATGCGGGCGATGACGGCCATGCGGGCGGCGGCAGGAGGCAAAGATGCCATCGGTCGCCTGGTTGACGTCACGCTTGAAGCCACGCAGACGGTCGCCGAAGATGATGTAGGCAAGCATGGCAAGACCCAGAGGCCAGAAAACCATGAAGCCGAGAATCATCAGGGCAATGGTAGCCGGAGTCCAATCCGGTCGAAGCAATGCTGACTGGTTCATCGTGCGGGTATCCCTCGCTTTCCGCGCCCGGCAGAATACCGAACGCTGAAATCGATGTGGTTACCGCAATAACCGCCTTCAAGACGATTGCCCGCGAAATCGGACAACACCTTGAATCCGTTTTGCTAATTCAGCTATCCCTGATTCAGCCCGCCCGGCCGCCTTTGATTACACGCGGGAGTGGAGGCTTGACGGCAGAACGGGAATGCTGGCGGACGAAATCGATGATGCGCGGCGCGATCTCGCGGCGGAAACGCGAGCCATTGAAAACGCCATAATGGCCGACATCCGGCTGAAGATAATGCATGCGCATATTTTCGGGAATGTTCACGCAGATGGTTTGCGCCGCCATTGTCTGGCCGACCCCTGAGATATCGTCATTCTCACCTTCGACGGTCAGCAGCGCCACATTGCGAATTGCCGTCGGATCGACGCGTTTGCCGCGATGCATCAGTTCGCCCTTCGGCAGCGAATGCTTGATGAAGACCTCCTCCACCGTCTGCAGATAAAATTCGGCGGTCAGATCCATGACGGCGAGATATTCGTCGTAGAAATCGCGATGTCTTTCCGGCTCGCCGTCGTTCTTCACGAGATGCATGAAGAATTCCTTGTGCGCGACGAGGTGGCGATCAAGATTCATCGACATGAAGCCCGAAAGCTGCAGGAACCCTGGGTAGACCGGGCGCATGAAGCCCGGCTGCGGCCAGGGCACGTTCATGATGACATTGTCGGAGAACCACTGCAGCGACCGCTCCTGGGCGAGCTTGTTGACCGCCGTCGGGTTAATGCGCGTGTCGATCGGGCCGCCCATCAGCGTCATCGACGCCGGCGAAAGCGGATCCCTGGCTTCTTCCATCACGGCAGCGGCAGCCAGCACCGGGACGGAAGGCTGACAGACGGCGATGACATGCGTGTCGTGACCGAGGAAATGCAGCATCTCGATGACGTAGTCGACGTAATCATCGAAATCGAACGTGCCTTCCGTCATCGGCACCATGCGAGCGTCGATCCAGTCGGTTATGTAGATATCGGCACTCGGCAGCAGCGCCTCGACCGTGCCGCGCAGCAGCGTGGCGTAGTGACCGGACATCGGCGCGACGATCAGAATGCGCGGATCATTGCCGCGGGCGGCTGGAACACTGCGGGCGAAATGCAGAAGATTGCAGAAGGGTCGCGACCAGACGACCTCTTCTCGGACGGACATCGTCTTTTCTCCGATCGTTGTCTGCTTCAATCCGAATTCCGGTTTCCCGTAGCGGCGCGTCGTACGTTCGAACATTTCGAGACTTGCCGCCATCGTCCGGCCGAACGGCGTGTGGGAGAACGGATTCAGCGGATTGGCATAGGCAAATCGCATGATATCGGCCGCGGCGCGAAACGGCGCCATGGCGGCATGGTTCAATTCATAAAGCTGATAAAACACGGAAGGCGCCACCTTTCTCTATCGAAAAGATGACACCGATTGAGAGGCATCGGACCTTTTCGTAACGCGGGCACGTTGCGCAGCCTAACAGGTTTTTATTGCACAGCAACATTGGCGAACCAGACATACACAAGAAATGCCGGAGAATTGATCTCCGGCATCATAATCGACCTGAAAACTTAAGTTTCTCAACAGGAAGCGTCGTTAACGATCCGCTACAAAGGTCTGTTTCTGCGTACCGAGACCTTCGATTCCGAGTTCGACCACGTCGCCGTTCTTGAGATAGCGCGGCGGCTTGAGGCCCATGCCGACGCCCGGAGGCGTGCCGGTCGAGATCACGTCGCCAGGATGCAGCGACATGAACTGGCTGAGATAGGAGACGAGGAACGCAACCCCGTAAACCATCGTTTTCGATGAACCGTTCTGCATCTTCTGGCCGTTGACCGTCAGCCACATGCCGAGGTTCTGCGGTTCGGCAATTTCATCCTTGGTCACAAGCCAGGGGCCGATCGGGCCAAAGGTGTCGCAGGATTTGCCCTTGGTCCACTGACCGGAACGCTCGGTCTGGAAAGCGCGCTCGGAAACGTCATTGGAAACGCAATAACCGGCGACATAATCCAGCGCTTCGGCTTCCGTCACATATTTGGCGGTTTTGCCGATGACGACGCCGAGCTCGACTTCCCAATCGGTCTTTTCCGAACCTCGCGGGATGATGACGTTGTCGTTCGGTCCGACGATTGCGGATGTTGCTTTCATGAAGATGATCGGCTCGGGCGGCACGGTCGCACCGGTTTCGGCAGCATGATCCGAATAATTCAAGCCGATGCAGATGAACTTGCCAGTGCCCGCGACGCAGGCGCCAATGCGGCCGGGCGCGATTTCCGGAAGGCTCTTCGGATCGATTGCCGCTATCTTTGCAAGGCCTGTCGGTGTGATCGCTTCACCGCCGATATCGGCGACATGACCGGAGAGATCGCGGATCTTGCCGTCGGCATCGAGAAGTGCGGGTTTTTCACTGCCTGCTTCGCCAACACGCATCAGCTTCATGGAATTCCTCCTCATCGAAAACGGATTTTGCAGCCACCTATGAACGAATTATTCATCGGTGTCATTACGGCTTTGCCCGGAAGCGGTACGGCTTCGCCGCAATTCGGATGATTTTCTGCCGAAAGCCGCCCGTACCTGCCGGCATCATGCTCTAAAAAATTTCCGCCAGATCCGGGCCGGAGGGAATGATCTTCGTCGGATTGAGGCTTTCGATCGAATAGTAGCCGCGCTTGATATGATCGAGATTCACCGTTTCACCGATGCCCGGCCAATCCAGCATTTGGCGACAGAAGGCGCGCAGATTGGCATAGTCGGAAAGCCGGCGCAGATTGCATTTGAAGATGCCGTGATAGGCGACGTCGAAGCGCACCAGCGTTACAAAAAGCCGGATATCGCTCTCGGTGGGATGATCGGCGAAGAGAAAAGACCGGCCCTCGAACTGCGGCTCGACCCAGCCGAGGCAGGAAAAGACATCGGCAAAGGCTTCTTCGTAGGCGATCTGCGTGGTGGCGAAACCGGCGCGGTAGACGCCATTGTTGAGATCAGGATAAATGCGATCGTTGAAAGCATCGATCTCGGTGCGTCTCTCCGCCGGGTAAAGATCGATCGGATTTTTTGCCAGATCGCCGAAGCCGCTGTTTAGCATACGCAGGATATCGGCGGATTCATTGTTGACGATGGTCTTTTTCTGCTTGTCCCAGAGAACCGGCACGGTGGCCCGGCCGGTGAAATCCGGCGCCGCCCTGGTATAGATTTCATGCATATAGGTTACGCCGTTGACGTGATCCTCCGTCGCGCCGGGATAATCACCGAAGCGCCAGCCCTGCTTGCTCAGCAGCGGTTCGACCACCGAGACCGAGATGATGTCTTCCAGACCCTTGAGCTTGCGGCCGATCAGGGTGCGCGAGGCCCAGGGGCAGATGTAGGCGACATAGAGATGGTAGCGGCCGGCGCTGGCTTCAAAGCCGGCTTCGCCGGTCGGCCCGGCGCTGCCATCCGGGGTCACCCAATTGCGGAGACTCGAGGTCTGGCGGACGAAGCGGCCCTTTTCGTCCTTTGCCTGAACGGGCTGCCAGTCTTCCGTCCATTTTCCGTTCACCAGCATGCGCAACTCCCCGATCGATTGACTAAACGGTTTATTATCCTGCTTCGACGCCGGCGTGAGGCCGCTTTTATGAAGACAGTCTGTACACTCCAACTGCGACGATGCTGCGCTTGCCAAGCCGGTGAAGCAGGAAATATGTCTTTGCCATACAAAATGACGTGGAGTTCGAAATGCATCTCTCGAAGGCCGTCGTACCGACCGAACATGCAAGCCGCTACCTGCAGCAGCTCTGCAAACACTGGAGCCACAAGTTCAGCGTCGATTTTGATCCTCTGAAGGGCCGGGTGCCGTTCAGCGATACCGCCGAGGTGACGTTTGCGGCCGACGATGCGACGCTGACCATGACACTTTCCGTCGCCGATCCCTCGCAACAGGAAAGGATGCAGCACGTCATCGACGATCATCTGAAGCGCTTCGCTTTCCGCGAAGAACTCGACATCGTCTGGATGGACTAAGCCCATCCCCGATCCAAATATTCTGCCCCGAACCCTGGAACAAGCATGACGAAGAGCAATAACCGCGAATCCGACTATCCGATCGATCCGATGTTTCTCGATCGCTGGTCGCCTCGCGCCTTCACCGGCGAAATCATCGAGGAAGCACAGCTGCTCAGCCTGCTCGACGCCGCCCATTGGGCGCCGTCCTCTTCCAACCAGCAGCCCTGGCGCTTCATCTATGCCCTCAAGGGCTCGGAGCATTGGGAGAAATTCGTCGCATTGCTCGTCGACGCCAACCAGGAATGGGCCAGGAATGCGTCGGCGCTGATCTTCGTCGTGTCCCGTGCCTTCACCGGGGCTGCCGGCTCGGCTGAGGAAAAGCCGAGCTACACCCATTCCTTCGATGCCGGTGCGGCATGGGGGTATCTGGCGATCCAAGCGCGGCTCTCCGGCCTTTACGCCCATGGCATGGGCGGCATCAAACACCAGGAAATCAGCCAGGCATTCAGCATTCCCGAGGGATACCGGGTCGAAGCAGGCGTCGCCGTCGGCCGGCTGGCCGACAAGAGCGTTCTTTCCGAACGCAATCAGGCCCGCGAATTCCCCAGCCAGCGCAAGCCGCTCTCAGAGGTCGCCTTCAACGGCAGCTTCGTCGCGAATTGAGCCGTAGCCAGGCGAACGAAAGCCCGCCGTCCAGGGACGGCGGGCTTACTTTCGAAAAATCAATTAGATATCAAGGTTTGCGACGCTTAGCGCATTGTCCTGGATGAATTCGCGCCGCGGCTCGACTTCGTCCCCCATCAGGCGGGCGAAGAGACCATCGGCGTCGGTGGCGTCGTTGACCCTGACCTGCAGCAGCGAGCGCACGTTCGGATCGAGCGTCGTTTCCCAGAGCTGCTCTGCATTCATCTCGCCAAGGCCCTTGTAGCGCTGCATGGTGAGGCCCTTGCGGCCGCTTGCGAAGATCGCGTCGAGCAGGTCGCGGGGGCCAGAGATTTCGACATCGCCTTCGCGACGATGCAGTGACGGCGGCGTCTGATAGATTTCCTTGAGGCGTGCCGTCAGCTGGTCGATATGACGGGCATCCGAGGAACCGATCAGCGCCATGTCGAGCACGACGATTTCCCTGACGCCGCGGACCATGCGCTCAAGGCGCAGCCCTCCATCGGTTGTCACATCGCCCTGCCAGCCGCGCTCGGTTTCCTCGGCGATGATGTCGAGGCGCCCTGCCACTTCGTTTGCCAGCGCCAGCGCTCTCCCCGGATCGCTGGCGAGCTCGGCGTTGAGTGCTCCGGCAATCGCCGCTTGTTCGACGGCGGAACGATTATAGCGCGAATGGAGATTGTCGAGCAGCGCGCGCATGCGCAGAGCATCGAGGATGACCTCGCGCAGATCCTGGCCGGCGCGAACCTCGCCGCTACCGAGCCTCAGCGACGCATCTTCCAGGCCTTGGCTGATAAGATATTCTTCGAGCGCCTTCTCATCCTTCAAATACTGCACCGACTTGCCGCGCGAGACCTTATAGAGCGGCGGCTGGGCGATATAGAGATGACCGCGCTCGATCAGTTGCGGCATCTGGCGGAAGAAGAAGGTCAGCAGCAGGGTGCGAATATGGGCGCCGTCGACATCGGCGTCCGTCATGATGATGATCTTGTGGTAACGCAGCTTTTCGACATTGAACTCGTCCTTGCCGATGCCGGTACCGAGCGCGGTGATCAATGTGCCGATTTCCTGGCTCGACAGCATCTTGTCGAAACGGGCGCGTTCGACGTTCAGGATCTTGCCGCGCAGCGGCAGGATCGCCTGGTTCTCGCGGGAGCGGCCCTGCTTGGCCGAGCCGCCGGCAGAATCGCCTTCGACGAGGAAGACTTCGGATTTTGTCGGATCACGCTCGGAGCAGTCAGCAAGCTTGCCCGGCAGCGAAGCGATATCGAGGGCGCCCTTGCGGCGGGTCAACTCGCGGGCCTTGCGGGCCGCTTCGCGGGCGGCGGCGGCCTCGACCACCTTGCCGACGAGGATTTTGGCTTCGCTCGGATGTTCTTCGAACCAGGTGTTCAGTGCCTCGTTGACGAGACTTTCGACAACAGGACGGACTTCCGAGGAAACGAGCTTATCCTTGGTCTGCGAGGAGAATTTCGGATCCGGCACCTTGACCGACAGAACCGCCGTCAGGCCTTCGCGGCAATCTTCGCCCTGCAGCGTTACCTTTTCCCTTTTGGTGATGCCGGAGCTGTCGGCATAGGAAACGACCTGGCGCGTCAGCGCCGCGCGGAAGCCGGCCATATGCGTGCCGCCGTCGCGCTGAGGGATGTTGTTGGTGAAGCACAGCACGTTCTCATGATAGCTGTCGTTCCACCACATCGCGACTTCGACGGTGATGCCATCCTTTTCGCCGTGGATGGCAACCGGCTTGTCGACGAGCGACTTCTTGGCGCGGTCCAGATAAGCGACGAAAGCCTCGAGGCCACCGTCATAACGGAGTTCTTCCTGCTTGATATCGGAATGGCGCTTGTCGGTCAGCAGGATGCGGACGCCTGAATTCAGGAAGGCGAGCTCACGAAGGCGATGCTCCAGCGTGCCGTAGTCGAACTCCGTCATGGTGAAGGTGCCGGTGCTCGGCATGAAGCTCACTTCCGTGCCGGTCTCATTCGGCGCATCGCCCGTGACCTTCAGCGGAGCATCGGCCACGCCGTGGGTGAAGCTCATTTCATGGATCTTGTCGTGACGGCGGATCTTCAGCTTCAACCAGACGGACAGCGCGTTGACGACGGAGACGCCGACGCCGTGCAGGCCGCCGGATACCTTGTAGGAATTCTGGTCGAACTTACCGCCGGCATGAAGCTGCGTCATGATAACTTCGGCCGCCGAGACGCCTTCACCCGTGTGAATGTCCGTCGGGATGCCGCGTCCATTGTCGGTGACGGTCACCGAGCCATCCGGATTGAGGGTGACGGTGACGATGTCGGCATGGCCGGCAAGCGCTTCGTCGATCGCGTTGTCGACGACTTCATAGACCATGTGATGCAGGCCGGAGCCATCGTCGGTATCGCCGATATACATGCCGGGGCGTTTACGCACGGCATCGAGGCCCTTCAGAACCTTGATGGAATCTGCGCCATATTCGGTGCTTACGCCGTTTTCCGTCGCGGATGTATCGCTCATTCTGTCGAGATTTTCCCTGTTGTCGTAAAGCTGCGGCGCGCCTTGCGAATCACCGGCTTTCTTCACTCTTGTATATAGGTTTTTTGAACCCACTTCCCAATGGCAAGCCCCTAATACAAGGCATAAAACAGGGGATTATGACGCTTTTCCGTCGCCTTTGCCGCCATTTTCGAGAAGAGCCGATAGCCGGCCTATCTCGGCGCTGTCAAGGCTGCGGATTCGGCGTGCCAGCCGGTTGGCAAATTCGGTATATTCGGGGGGCAGGCCGGAGGTGTCGATCACGACGCGCGGGTCGGATGAGCGCGCGAGCAGGAACAGTTCCTCGGCCTCATCCCAGATGACGTTGAAATAACCGGCGATGCGCTGCAGCAGATCGAATGTCGGCAGCCCACGTTTTCCATGTTCGAGCGCCGAGAGATAAGCAGGGGAGACATTCAGGGCTTCCGCCATCTGCTTCTGCGAGACGCCCTTGCGCGCTCTCAGCCTGCGAACCGCCTCTCCGAAGGGTGTCATGGCCTTTCCCCATGCCGCCGCGCCAGGCGAATGTAGAGCGCGCCCTCACCACCATGATGCTGTGCAGCCGGTTCATAGGAGGAGATCAGGTAGCGGAATTCCGGCTTCGAGAACCAAAGAGGCACAGCCCGCTTCAGCGCGCCGTCGCTGCCCATCGAGCTGCCCTTGCCCGTAATGACCAGCACATGGCGCATGCCGCGCTCGTGGGCGCGGATCAGAAAATCGAGAAGGATGGCATGGGCCTGGCTCTGCACCAGCCCGTGCAGGTCGATCCGCGCTTCGAGCGCCAGCCGGCCCTTGGCGATTTTACGCTTGACCGGCTTTTCCAGCGGATGATGCACCCGGGCCGATGGCTTCGCGGTTGACGGTGCTGCCGGCTGCAGCGGCATAGATGTGGCTGGCGCCTGCTTTTCCTGCTCCCGTTCGGTTGCCGCTTCGGCTTCGGCAAGAAAGGCATCGAGTTCGGTCAACTCGCCCGCCTTGCCGGGCATCGGCCGCGTGCTGCGGGCGACCTTGCCCCAGAGGATCCTCTCATCCGTGCTCAGCTTGCGATCCCTGGCCATCAGTCGAATCGTCCGGCGGCGGCATTGGGAATGAGGATGGCGAAATCGGCGTCGTTGCGGACGGTGCCGGCATGTTCCCCGGCCATGTCCCCCGAGCCGGTGAAGATATCACCCCGAGCCGGCCCGACGATCGCCGAGCCGGTATCGAGCGCCAGCATCAGCCGGCGGAACGGCCGGCCGTCGAGATGGGTGAGGCTTTCGGCGCGAATGAAAAAGGGAAAGCCGAAGGTATGGATCATCCGGTCGACCGCAAGCGCGCGCCCGGCGAGAAGCGGCACCTTGGCGGCTGCGATCGGACCTGCCTGCGGATCGGCAACGGGTGCATCACGGAAGAAAATATAAGAGCGGTTATGCCATAACACCTCGTCAACGCGCTCGGGATTTCGCGCCAGCCAGGCACGGATCGCCTGCATCGAAATCTCCGCCCGATCGATCTCGCCGCGCTCGATCAGCAGCTTGCCGATCGCCGAGAAGGGATGACCGGCTTTGGCCGCATAGGTGATGCGGCCGATACGACCATCCTCATAACGCAAGCGGGCGGCACCTTGCACATGCACGAAGAAGACATCGACCTTCGACTTCGCCCAGGCGATTTCGAGGCCACGGCCTTCGAGAAACCCCTGATCGATGGCGCGGCGGTCCGGATAGGTAGTGACGTGGCCGTCATGCAGACGGCCGAAAGCATAGGCCTTGTCGAGCTCGGCGGGGCGATTGGCATCGTCGAGGTCGATCAGATCGTCCGGCCGCCGGTAGAAAGGAAAACGGAAAATTTCGTCCGGCCGCTCCGACACGTCGATATCGGGTTCGTAGAAGGCGGTGACGAAGCCGGAATTGCCGTCCTTGCGGCGGATCAGAAAGGGCCGACAGTGCATCTCGAAAAAGGCGCGCGCCGACGCCGGAGATGACGGCGTGAAATCTTCGGCGGCAGCGAGAAGCGGAAGCAGGTCTTCCGAGCTCAGGCCCAGCGATCCGGTTCGGTACGGTTTGACATCGGTGATCTGCCGGCGGCAGCTTCGCATGACTTCAAAAAGGCCGGAGGGATCATCATCCTTCCAGCCTTCCAGAGTTTCGAAGCTTATGGCCTGCGGGACGAAGTCCGATGCGTGGTCACTCATGTTCCGATTCGGTCGCCACGAGTTTCCAGTTCGGATCGCGCGAGCGGGTGTCGCGGGCGTAGGTCCAGAGGTCGTTGACCTCGGCGACGTTTTCGGCGTCGCCTTCGATCAGCACATCCGCCTTGTCGTAGGTGGCCGATATCAGCTGGCTGACGATGCGCACGGTGATCTGCGCTTCGCTGCCCTTCGTCTCCGCATGGGTGATTTCGGCCTTGTCGATGCCGACGAAAGTAGATTTCACCTTCTCGCCCCGGGCATCGCGCTCGCCGATCGCCGCATCGAAGCCGTCATAGACTTCGCGCGACAGCAAGTTCTTCAACGTTTTCCGGTCGCCATCGGCATAGGCCATGACGATCATCTCGTAAGCCATGCGGGCGCCGTTCAGAAACTCCTTCGGGCTGAAGGCGGGATCGGCCTTGTTCAGCGCGCGCAGCGATTCGTTGAGCGGAGTTCCGGGTGCCGCGAAAGCATCGATGGCAGCGAAGCGATCCTCATCCTCCGTCGTCGCATCGCGGCGCGGCAGCGTCACGACCTTGCCGGCATCGGCGGCTTCGGCCGGAGCCGCATCCCGCGGTGTATAGAGATCGCGCGGCGGCTTCTCATTTCCTGTGCGGCGTCCGAGCACGGAGCGGAGCTGAAAGAAAATCAGCACAGCCGCCACCAGGAAAAACAATGTGATGAAGTCGTTCGAACTCATATCGTATCGCAGCCGCCGTTAACATCTCTGATTTGTACTCCCATATAGTCTGCCTATACAGATGATTCAAATGATGGCTGGCATCTTCGCCGGTGCCAAGAGGAGACCGGTGAGCCCGGGACATGACCGACATGCGTTTTTCGATCCTGCCAGCTTCCATTCTGCTGTTGCCGCTCGCCGAAATTGCCGGTTTCGTCGTTGTCGGCCGGGCGATCGGATTGTGGCTGACGCTCGCGCTCGTCATGCTGGGTTTCGTTCTCGGCGTAGTTCTGCTGCGCCGGCAGGGCATTGGCATTTTGCGCCAAATGTCGAGCGAAGGACGAAATGGGGTGATGCCGGGCCGCGACCTGCTGCGGCCGGCGATGAACGTCATTGCCTCGCTGCTCCTGATCATTCCCGGCTTCCTCACAGATGTTATCGCCATCCTCATTCTCATTCCGCCGGTGCGCGATCTCGTCTGGCGGGCGATCGCCAAACGCTTCGTCGTCGTCAATGCCAAGGGCGGCCCTTCCTCTGGCCCGCAACCCGATCTCCGCGACCGCAAGCCGAACTCGAGGGTGGTCGATCTCGACGAGGAGGATTATCATAGAGAGCCGGATCGCAACTCGCCGTGGTCCGGCAAGCATATCGGCGACTGAGGCACTGCGGCTGATCAACCGCGCAATCGCCCAGGGTTGTAAGCCCTTCCCTGAAATGTTAGATGGCGGCACCATTCCCATGCCCCTCGAGGAAAAGCCAATGGCAGACGATAACAACAGCAACGGTGCGGCCAACCCCACCCTTTCAATCCTTGCGCAATATACCAAGGATCTGTCCTTCGAAAATCCGGGTGCGCCGCGTTCTCTGCAGGCCCGCGACAAGGCGCCGACGATCAACATCAATGTGAACGTCAACGCCAACCCGCTTTCCGATACGGATTTCGATGTCGTACTGTCGCTGAATGCCGAAGCCAAGGACGGCGACAAGACGGTTTTCCATGCCGAACTCACCTATGGCGGCGTCTTCCGCGTTGCCGGTTTCCCGCAGGAACACATGCTGCCGGTTCTCTTCATCGAATGCCCGCGCATGCTCTTCCCCTTCGCTCGTCAGATCATCGCCGACGTCACCCGCAACGGCGGTTTCCCGCCGCTGATGATCGACCCGATCGACTTCACGCAGATGTTCGCTCAGCGCGTTGCCGAAGAACAGGCCCGCGCCAAGGTTCAGGCTGTTCCGAACTGACCGGCTCTTTCTTGGCTGAAATGCGGATGCCCGGGCTGGTCCCGGGCATTTTCAATTGAGGGCCGCTTTAATCGAGGTTGGCGTATTTCGCCCAGACGCTTTTTTCACCGAGCTTGGCGACGAGCGCCTCATGCGCCTGCTCCTCGGTTTGGCTGAGGCGCGGGGCGAGCGGCCGGGGCCGCTCGAGCACGGCGGCAATTACCACATCGTCTTCCATCGCCATGTCACCGCGATCTGCCCGGTTGGACTTGCCGGCCATGCCGAGGCCAAGGGCTGCCTGTCTGCCGCCGATCATCTCGATATAAACTTCGGCAAGCAGTTCGGAGTCGAGCAGCGCGCCGTGTTTGGTACGGTGCGAATTATCGATGCCGTAGCGCCGGCAAAGCGCATCGAGCGAATTTGGTCCCATCGGATGCTTGCGCCGCGCCATCGACAGGGTGTCGAGCACCCGTTCCGGCAGGATCGGCGGTAAACCGATCCGCGCGAATTCCGCGTTGATGAAGCCCATATCGAAGGTGGCGTTATGGGCAATCCACTTGGCATCGCCGAAGAAGGTAAGGATTCGTTCGGCAACCTCGGCGAAAGGCTGCTTGTCCTTTAGGAATTCATCGGTGATGCCGTGCACGGCGAGCGCATCCGGATGAACCTTCTGGTCTCCAGGATTGATGAAGATATGGATCGTATTGCCCGTGGGGAAATGATTGAAGAGCTCGATGCCACCGATTTCGATGATGCGGTCAGCGCGGTTGTCGAGGCCGGTTGTTTCCGTATCGAAGATGATCTCACGCATTCCGGAAATCTCCCTTGGCAATCCGCGTTTTCAGGTCGGCGACGATCTCAAGCACTCGTTCCCTCGTCGTCGCGATACTGTGACTGGTATCGACCAGACAATCGGCCCGCCGCCGTTTTTCGGCGTCCGGCGTCTGGCGGGCGAGAATCATCTCGAATTTTTCCTCGGTCATGTCTTCGCGCGCAAGCACCCTTTGGCGCTGAATCTGTGGATCAGTGCTGACGACGACGATCACATCCACTCTTGCCTCGGCGCCGGTTTCGAAAAGTAATGGAATATCGAGCAATACCATGTCGGCGCCGGCGGCCCGTTGCCGCTCCAAAAATTCCGTCTCGCGTTTGCGAACCAGCGGATGGACGATCGCTTCCAGGCGTTTGAAGCCGGCAGGATCAAGAGCGAGCTGGCGGCCGAGTTCATGCCGGTCGACTGCTCCATCCTTCATCGTGCCGGGGAAGGCAGCATTCACCAGGGGTGCAGCCTCGCCGGCATAGAGATCGTGGACCACGGCATCCGAATCATTCACCGGGATTCCTGCATCGGCAAAGAGCTTTGCCGCCGTCGATTTTCCCATTCCGATGGAGCCGGTGAGACCAATCTTCAGCATCAGTGTGCTTCCATATCCGCGATGATGAGCGCGCGTAGCGGCGCGTCGACGATGGGACGCTGGCCGAACCATTTCTCGAATCCGGGCACGGCCTGGTGCAAGAGCATGCCGAGGCCATCGACGATGGGAAATCCTTGCTCTTCCGCCTGTGCCAGGATGGGCGTCTTCAACGGCACATAAACGATATCGGTGACGACGGCATCAGCTGCAAGAGGCGAGAAATCGAGTTGCGGCGCTGCCTCGCCGTCCATGCCGAGCGAGGTGGTATTGATGAAGAGGCTGGCTCCTTTCATCACTTCGGCAAGCGCACCGGCCGGATGGGCCAGAACACGCGGGCCAAAACGATCCGCGAGTTCGCGCGCGCGGTCGACGGTGCGGTTGACGACGTGGATCTCGTGGAAACCGCGATCACGGACCGCTTGGATGATCGCGCGGCTGGCGCCGCCGGCGCCGAAGACGACGGCCGTGCCATGCCGGTCCCAGCCGGGATGGCGTTCGTCGAGATTGGCGATGAAGCCGCGACCGTCGGTATTCGTTGCATGCAGGGCGCCATCCTCCAGCCAGAGTGTGTTCGCGGCGCCGAGTTCTTGTGATAGCGCGTCCGGCTTGTCGGCGAGCCGGAACGCCAATTCCTTGTGGGGAATGGTGACATTACCTCCGGTAAAGCCGGAACTGCCATCCTTCAACGAGTGAATGAAAGCGGGAAAGGCCTCGGGTGCCACTTGATGAGCGCGATAACTGCCTGGCAGGCCGAGCGTCTTCAGCCAATATCCGTGGATCAATGGCGAGCGCGAATGCTTGATGGGAAAGCCCGTGACAAACGCCTTCGGCCCGAATGTTTCACGTGAATCACCCATCGATCGCTCCCAGTTCTCGCAGTTTTTTTAGGAGCGGCAGCATCGGCAGGCCGAGAATGGTGAAATAATCACCCTCGATTTTCTCGAAGAGCTGGATGCCCTCCCCCTCCAATTGATAGGCGCCGACGCTGGAAAGCGCCCGTTCGCCAACCCGGGCCAGATGTCTGGCGATGAATTCCGCCGTCAGCGGCCGCATCGTCAGCTCGGCATGGGCGAGATGTTCCCACAAGACCACGCCATCGCTGACGATGGCGACGGCGCTGTTCAATCGGTGGCTTACGCCCGAAAGGGCTTGAAGATGACTAGCCGCGTCGGCCAGGTCCTTCGGCTTATGGAAGACGCTATCGCCGAGCGACATCGTTTGATCCGAACCGATGACCAGGGCATCCGGAAAACGGCTGCTGACTTCCTCGGCCTTGGCCCTGGCGAGGACGAGCGCCACGGCGTCAGGCTTAGCGCCAGCTTTCTCCAGTGGCGCTCCTACCGCCCGTTCATCGATCCTTGCGGCATGGGCCTCGAAGGCAAGACCGGCATTTTCCATCAGGATCCGGCGAAAGGGACTCGACGATGCAAGGATGAGTTTCGGCGTCATGGGTTCCTCGGCGTGCCGGCTTTTCGTCAGCGCTTAGCGCAGCTTCGGCCGCAGGGCAACGATTGCTGCGGCCGTTTCCTCGATTGAGCGGCGGGTGACGTCGATCAGCGGCCAGTTATGGCGGGCGCAAAGCGAGCGGGCATATTTCAGCTCCTCCGAAATCGCGGCGCGATCGGTGTAGTGTTCGCGATCGAAGCCCTGCGTCACGCCGAGCACCCGATTTTCCCGCACCTGGGAAATACGGTCGGTGGTGGCGATCAGGCAGACGATCAGCGGTTTGCTCGCGACGAAGAGGCTCTCCGGCAATGGCACGCCATAGACGATCGGAATGTTCGCCGTCTTGATGCCTCGGTTGGCGAGGTAGATGCTGGTCGGTGTTTTCGACGTGCGGCTGATGCCGATGATCACGACATCGGCGTCGTTGTAATCGTCGGGCATCTGGCCGTCATCGTGATCCATGGTGAAATTCAGCGCTTCGATGCGCGCGAAGTAGCCGGCATTCATCACATGCTGGGCCCCGACCCGACGGCGCGACGGAGCGCCGAGATAGATCTGGAAGGCATTCATCACCGGCTCCAGCACATTCACCGAGGCGACGCCCATCTCGATGCAGCGCTCATCGATCAGGCTTGCCAGCTCCCGGTCGACAATGGTGTAGAGCACGATGCCGGGGGCGTCATCGATCGCCTGCAGAACCGGCAGCAGCTGCTTGCGATTGCGGATCAACGGATAGACATGTTCGATCGGCTGCGCTGATCTGAATTGCGCCGACGCGGCGCGCCCGGCCGAGATCAGAGTCTCTCCCGTTGAGTCAGAAATCAGATGCAGATGGAAGAAGTTCGTTCTGTTCTCCACGCTATTTTCCGCTGCCTGTTGAAAAGACTGGATGAAACAGAGCTACGGCGGCGAGGCAGTCTCCGGCAAGGGAAAACATGCCTCCTTATCCACATTTCGGATTTCGCGGGTCGGTTTTGATTGGCCCTGTGGACGATGGGGAAGAGATCTATTTGTCGAAAGCCTGTCCACAGCCTATCCACAGCTATAAGAAAAATTGCTGATCCGGAAAGAATTGGAATCATTTTCAGATTCGGCTTCTCCCCGAGATTCGGACGAGATGGACAAATCTTTCCGATGTTGTTTTGCAGGCGCGCGACAAATGGCAACGGCAGTGGATGGATTTTAATCCTTGATAGTCACCGACTCTAAGAAATAGAAACCTTTTAAAATATCTTTGTTTTTTTATAGGGAAGAAGCGCTTGAGCGATACGCGGCGAAAGATCATGAGGGTTTTGAGTGGCGAGAGCCTCTCCCCTCCTCCTCTCTGGCTGATGAGACAGGCAGGACGTTATCTCCCGGAATATCGGGAGATGCGGGCAAAGGCAGGGAGTTTTCTCGATCTCTGCTACACGCCTGAATACGCCGTCGAAGTGACATTGCAGCCGATCCGCCGCTATGGTTTCGATGCGGCCATACTGTTTTCCGATATCTTGGTCATTCCCGATGCAATGAAACGGAATGTGCGGTTCACCGAGGGCCATGGCCCGGAGATGGATCCGATCGATGAAGCCGGGATCGGCAGATTGAATGGCGAAGAGGTTGTCGATTATCTCAGGCCGGTTCTGGAGACGGTGCGGCGGCTGCGGGACGAGTTGCCAGTTGAGACGACGCTGCTCGGCTTCTGCGGCGCGCCTTGGACGGTTGCGACCTACATGATTGCCGGGCACGGCACGCCGGATCAGGCTCCTGCGCGTCTCTTCGCCTACAGGCATCCCCGCGCGTTCGAGCATCTGCTGATGCTGCTGGCCGACGTATCAGCCGATTATCTCGTCGCCCAGATCGATGCCGGCGCCGATGCCGTGCAGATCTTCGATTCCTGGGCTGGTGTCCTCGGCGAGAAGGAGTTCGAGGCGTTTGCGATCAGGCCGGTTGCGCGGATGATCGCTTCGGTCAAGTCGCAACGGCCGCATGCTCGCATCATCGCTTTTGCCAAGGGCGCCGGCTACCAGCTGAAAACCTATCGTCAGAAGACGGATGCTGATGCGATCGGCCTCGACTGGTCGGTCCCGCTGGCCTTTGCCGCCGAACTTCAGAAAGACGGACCGATTCAGGGCAATCTCGATCCGATGCGCGTCGTTGCCGGCGGCCGGGCACTGGAAGAGGGCATCGACGATATTTTGCTGCATCTCGGCAATGGACCGCTGATCTTCAATCTCGGTCACGGCATTACGCCGCAGGCCGACCCCGAGCATGTGCGTCTGCTGGTCGATCACGTGCGAGGCGGGCGCGTGCGAGGCGGGGCGTGACGATGGAAAAGCAGACCGATCGGAGATCTGGCGCTTACGCCCGGCGCCGGGCCCATTTTGCGCTGGTCTTCTTTGCGCTGATGGCGGTCGGGCTTTTTGCTTGGAACCCGGATAATCTCTACCTCTGGATCAAGGCGCTGCACATCATCGCGGTCATTTCCTGGATGGCCGGGCTGTTCTATATGCCGCGGCTGTTCATCTATCACACCGATGCGGAGCCCGGTTCGGTGCAATCGGAAACCTTCAAGCTGATGGAGCGTCGGCTGCTTCGAATCATCATGACGCCGGCGATGATGTTGACGTGGATTCTCGGCCTCTATCTCGCCTGGTCGGTCTACGGATTCCACGGCGGCTGGCTGCATGCCAAGATCGGTCTCGTCGTGCTGCTGACCGGTGTTCATATGTTCTTCAGCCGCGCCGTCAGGGCCTTTGAGCGGGATGAAAATCGCCGCTCGGCGCGTTATTGGCGGTTCATGAACGAGGCGCCGACGGTGCTGATGATCCTGATCGTCATCCTCGTCGTGGTGAAGCCGTTCTGAGGAAAATCGACTTCAGGTTAAATTTGCTTCATTTTAAGCAGGCCTCTTGCGGCGGCGATTGCGAGTCGCTATTTTCCGCGCATCTCATCTACGTGGCATGTGTGTAGAGTTCAGTCGTCTGCGAGCCCTTTCGCGGTACCGAATACGACCCAACATCGCCTTTCCCCTTTGAAATTGAAAAGAGTATTGGTCACTTCATGGCTGAAATGAAGCTTCAGGAACTTAAGAGTAAATCCCCGACGGATCTGCTGGCATTTGCCGAATCGCTCGAGGTCGAGAATGCAAGCACGATGCGCAAGCAGGAGCTGATGTTTGCGATCCTCAAGATGCTTGCCAGCCAGGATGTCGAAATCATCGGCGAAGGCGTCGTCGAAGTGCTGCAGGACGGTTTCGGCTTTCTGCGTTCGGCCAATGCAAACTACCTGCCAGGCCCGGACGATATTTATATCTCCCCGTCGCAGATCCGCCGTTTCTCACTGAAAACCGGCGATACCGTCGAGGGCCCCATCCGCGGACCGAAGGAAGGCGAGCGCTATTTCGCCCTACTCAAGGTCAACACCATCAATTTCGACGATCCGGAAAGGATCCGTCACAAGGTTCATTTCGACAATCTGACGCCGCTCTATCCAAACGAGCGCTTCAAGATGGAACTGGATATTCCCACCACCAAGGATCTGTCGCCGCGTGTGATCGACCTGGTGGCGCCGCTCGGCAAGGGCCAGCGTGGATTGATCGTCGCGCCGCCGCGCACCGGTAAGACCGTGCTGTTGCAGAACATCGCGCATTCGATCACTGCCAACCATCCGGAGTGCTATCTGATCGTCCTGCTGATCGATGAACGCCCCGAAGAAGTGACCGACATGCAGCGCTCGGTTCGCGGCGAGGTTATCTCCTCGACGTTCGACGAACCGGCTGTGCGTCACGTGCAGGTGGCCGAGATGGTCATCGAGAAAGCCAAGCGCCTTGTCGAACACGGACGCGACGTTGTCATCCTGCTCGATTCGATCACGCGCCTGGGCCGTGCCTATAACACGGTCGTTCCCTCGTCAGGCAAGGTCCTGACCGGCGGTGTGGACGCCAACGCTCTGCAGCGGCCGAAGCGCTTCTTCGGCGCGGCGCGTAACATCGAGGAAGGCGGCTCGTTGACGATCATTGCAACTGCGCTGATCGATACCGGCAGCCGCATGGACGAAGTGATCTTCGAAGAGTTCAAGGGTACCGGCAACTCGGAAATCGTCCTCGACCGCAAGGTCGCCGACAAGCGCATCTTCCCGGCGATGGACATCCTGAAGTCCGGCACGCGCAAGGAGGACCTTCTCGTTCCACGCCAGGATCTGCAGAAGATCTTCGTGCTCCGCCGCATCCTTGCTCCGATGGGCACGACCGATGCGATCGAATTCCTTATCGACAAGCTGAAGCAGACGAAGAATAATTCCGACTTCTTCGACTCGATGAACACTTAATCCTTAGCCGGATTCACCGTGTAAGAGCTGGAGGCATTGTGATGATGTCGCCAGCTTTTCTATTTGAATCGATTTCGATTCCAATGGACCAAGCGATATGGCCGTGTTGAATGATACCATATATGCGCTATCGAGCGGCGCCCTGCCTTCCGGGGTTTCAGTCATTCGGATCAGCGGTCCCCTGACCAAAGACATATTGGTGAGGCTCATTGGATCCGTGCCGACAGTCCGGCAGGCATCTTACCGAACGATTCGGACTCGTAACGATCAGCCGATCGATAGCGGCCTGGTGCTGTTTTTTCCTGCCCCGAATTCGTTTACGGGCGAGGATGTTGCCGAACTGCAGATCCACGGCAGCAGAGCGGTGCTGGCGGCGTTGTTTCACGCACTCGGCGATATCCCAGGTGTTCGAATGGCAGTCGAGGGCGAGTTTTCCCGCCGGGCCTTTGAAAACGGCAAACTTGATCTCGTCGAGGTGGAGGGACTGGCCGACCTCATTGGCGCCGAGACTGAAATGCAGCGACGCCTTGCGGTCGAACACAGCGCAGGCGGGCTTTCCATACTTTACGATTCGTGGGCGGAACGATTAACGCGCGCCCGAGCGCTGATCGAGGCGGAACTTGATTTCCCCGACGAGGATGACGTTCCAGGGTCGGTGTCGGATATGGTCTGGGCCGATATGGGGAAGCTTCGCAGTGATATGGAGCATCACCTGGCGGCAGCCTCGGCCGGCGAGATTATCAGAGACGGCTTCAAGGTAGTCATCGCCGGCGCTCCGAACGCTGGAAAATCGAGCCTGTTGAATGCTTTGGCCCGTCGTGATGTGGCAATCGTTACGGAGATTGCCGGAACCACGCGCGATGTCCTTCAGGTAGATCTCGATATTAATGGTTTTCTGATCAAGCTCTATGACACGGCGGGACTTCGTGAGGCGGACGACAGGGTCGAAATGGAAGGCGTGCGGCGCGCGCGTCTTGCGCTTCGCGATGCCGATCTCGTCCTGATGCTGGTTGACATGACGGATCCTCAGATTCCTGACGACTTGGAGCAAGCCTCTCCACATGTTACTGTCGGGACAAAGAAGGATCTCATCGATATCGCAGCGGATCGGTATGATCTGCAGATTTCGACGGCGACGGGTGACGGTCTCACGGAACTACGCTGGTTGATCGGCAATGTTGTCGACAAACGTTTTGCCGGCCTATCTATGGCAATCCCCAGCCGCCAACGGCATAAGGATTCGCTAACGAGATGTTTAACGGCGCTCGATGCGGCAATATCGCAGACGGATGTGAATCTCGAACTGCGGACCGAGCAGCTGCGAATTGCCGCTGAATATTTGGGCAGAATTACTGGAAGAGTGGACGTCGAACAGCTGCTCGAGGTGATCTTCTCGGAGTTTTGTATCGGCAAATGATTCACGTGAAACTCTGGGCGCCGGCCTGCGCTGGTTTCACGTGAAACGTCCGCTGGATCTGGAGTCTTGAATGACGGATAATGCCTTCGATGTGATTGTGATAGGTGGCGGCCATGCAGGCTCGGAGGCTGCCAGCGCAGCTGCGCGCCTCGGGGCGAAAACCGCCCTAATTACGCATAGACGAGACACGATTGGCGTCATGTCGTGTAATCCGGCGATCGGTGGGCTTGGCAAGGGCCATCTGGTTCGGGAAATCGACGCGATGGACGGCCTGATGGGTCGTGTTGCCGACGTCGCGGGCATTCAGTTCAGGATGCTGAACAAGAAGAAGGGCGCAGCGGTTCGGGGTCCGCGGACGCAGGCCGATCGAAAGCTTTATCGCTTGGCAATGCTGGCGGCGATCGAAGCGACGTCAGGCCTGGATATCATCGAAGGCGATGCGTTTGATCTGGACGTTGTTGATGGCCAGGTCGCCGGCGTGATTATGAAGGATGGTCGAACCCTGAAAGCGCCGTCGGTGGTTTTGACCACTGGAACCTTTCTGCGGGGCCTTATTCATATCGGTTCGGAAAAGACACCAGCAGGGCGTGTTGGTGAAGCGCCGTCGATCGGATTGTCTGCGACCCTCGCCCGCCTGGGATTGCGGTTAGGACGTCTGAAGACCGGAACACCAGCGCGGCTGGATGGAAAGACGATCGACTGGCAATCCGTCGGCCGACAAGGGGCTGACGACGAGCTTGTTCCGTTCTCCTTCATGACCGACGCGATTACCACGCCACAGATCGAATGCGGGGTCACCAGGACGACGGAAGCGACCCACCGTATTATCGTCGACAATATCATGCGCTCGGCAATGTATTCCGGGCAGATCGAAGGCGTCGGGCCTCGTTATTGTCCGTCTATCGAAGACAAGCTGGTGAAATTCGGAGAGCGGGATGGACATCAGATCTTTCTCGAGCCCGAGGGACTGGACGATGACACGGTCTATCCGAACGGGATTTCCACCTCCTTGCCGGCGGAGGTTCAGGCTGAATTCATCAAAACGATTCCGGGGCTTGAAGTGGCCAGAATTCTGCAACCGGGCTATGCGATCGAATATGATCATGTCGATCCGAGGGAGCTGACGCCATCGTTGGAGGTCAAACGGTTGAGGGGCCTGTTTCTTGCCGGTCAGATCAATGGGACCACCGGATATGAAGAGGCAGCCGCCCAAGGTCTGGCAGCCGGGTTGAATGCCGCCTTACGAAGCGGCGATTCGGATCCGTTCCATTTTAGTCGAACGAGCTCTTATATCGGTGTCATGATTGACGATCTCACCTCGCGTGGCGTTACGGAACCGTATCGAATGTTTACGTCCCGCGCGGAATATCGGCTGACTTTACGGGCTGACAATGCCGATATGCGTTTGACGCCCCTGGCCATGCGGCTTGGATGCGTGAGCGGCGAGCGCGTACAGCGATTCACGTCCTATCAGGCAGAAATTGAAAGTGGTCGAGGGCTGCTGCAGTCGCTGACGGTTACTCCAAACGAGGCCCGCCGTGCTGGCTTGAATATTAATCTCGATGGGCAGCGCCGAACTGCCTATGACTTGTTGTCCTATCCGAATTATGATCTGGCCGCGATCCGGCATGTTTGGCCGGAGGCGCTTGACGCGATCGAGCCGAAAGTCGCGGAAGCATTGGACATCGAGGCTGGGTATTCGGTTTATCTGGATCGGCAAGCCACGGCGATTGCCGATCAGCAACGCGACGAAGACCGGCAGATACCACTTGATTTCAATTATGACGTACTCTCCGGCCTTTCGAACGAACTCAAGGCGAAACTGAGCGCTGCTCGCCCTTTCAACATCGCCCAGGCTGCGATCGTTGAAGGGATGACGCCGGCGGCGGTCGCATTGTTGCTTGTGCACTTGCGTCGCCTACCCGCCTCAGCTCGCCGTAGCGCCTGATTGCAAGATTTGAGAGTCTTTCAGAATGGAATTAAACGGTTTGCGTGTTTCACGTGAAACACAGGAACGGCTGCAACACTTCGCAGTGCTGTTTCAGAAGTGGGCGAAAGCAATTAATCTGGTGGCGCCATCGACCCTCGATGATCTATGGCACCGGCACATCGCCGATAGCAGCCAAATCTTTCAGATTCATCCGCAGCCTGTTACCTGGGTTGACCTCGGCAGCGGAGGTGGCTTCCCTGGCGTTATTACGGCGATTTTTCTGGCCGAGCTGCAAGGTGGATGGGTCCATCTGGTCGAAAGCAGCCATAAGAAGGCAGCGTTTCTGCGCACGGCGCTGCGAGAGACAAATGCGCGCGGCAGCGTGCATAGCATTCGAATCGAAGATGCTTATAGGGTGGTTGGCGAATGCGGTGCGATTTCAGCGCGTGCGCTTACCGATCTTGATGGGCTCGTCGGATATTCGGCCCCTTGGATGCTTGGCAAGGAATATTGTCGTGGCTTTTTTCATAAAGGCCGGGATTACCAGAAGGAAATCGACAAAGCACGTGGTCGGTGGGAATTCGATCTGTTAGAACATAAGAGCGCCGTCGGGCAGGAATCTGTTATTTTAGAAGTATCAAATCTCCGGCGCTTGGTTTAACAGATCGGATATTGCGGCAATGGCTGGCGAACGACATCGGATTATCACCATCGCAAATCAGAAGGGTGGCGTTGGCAAGACGACCACAGCAATCAATCTGGCAACAGCGCTTGCTGCCATTGGCGAGCGCGTCTTGATCGTCGATCTCGACCCGCAGGGTAATGCCAGCACCGGCCTCGGTATCGATCGTCGTGATCGTAAACTCTCCTCCTACGATCTGATGGTTGGAGATCGGGGCATCCCCGAAGTGACTCTCGAGACAGCGGTTCCTAATCTCTTTATCGTCCCGTCGACGATGGATTTGCTTGGCATCGAGATGGAGATCTCGCAGCAGAGCGATCGGGTCTTCAAATTGCGGAAAGCCTTGTCTTCGCCCGAAGCCATGGCATTTTCCTATATTCTTCTGGACTGCCCACCGTCGTTCAATCTGCTGACGATGAATGCCATGGCGGCGGCGCATTCGGTTTTGGTGCCATTGCAATGTGAATTCTTTGCGCTGGAGGGATTGAGCCAGCTGCTTGAGACCGTCAGCCAGGTCCGGCGAACGGTTAATCCGCGTCTGGATATTCAAGGGATCGTCTTGACGATGTTCGATGCGCGCAACAATCTTGCCCAACAGGTGGTCAATGACGTGCGCACGCATCTTGGGGAAAAGGTTTACCACACGTTAATTCCGCGCAACGTCCGGGTTTCCGAGGCGCCGTCCTACGGCAAGCCGGCTATTCTTTATGATTTGAAGTGCGCGGGCAGCCAGGCCTACCTGCAGCTGGCCTCCGAGGTCATCCAACGGGAGCGCCAAAGACTGGCCGCGTGATATCATTTTAGGGGTGTAGGTGAGTGTAGATCATGAATGACGATGTATCGAAGAGGCGATTGGGCCGCGGCCTTGCGGCGCTAATTGGTGAAATGGATCAACCTGTCCCGGTGGAAGCCGAGCGGATTGTCAGTGCCGACAGGATGATCCCGATCGAGTTCGTCAGCCGCAATCCCCGCAATCCTCGTCGTTTCTTCGATGATGCTGAGCTCCATGATCTCGCAAGTTCCATTCGTCAACACGGTATCGTTCAGCCGATTGTTGTGCGGACGATGTCGCGCGATCGATATGAAATCATCGCCGGTGAGCGACGTTGGCGCGCAGCTCAGCTTGCCGGGCTGGTCGAGATTCCTGTCATCGTCCGTGACGTCGATGATAAAACGGCGCTGGAAATCGCCATTGTCGAAAACGTGCAGCGCGCGGATCTTAATGCGCTCGAAGAGGCGTTGGGCTACGAGCAGCTTATTGCTGAATATGGTTACACTCAGAACGACCTCGGGGAAATCATTGGTAAAAGCCGCAGCCACGTTGCCAATTCCCTGCGCTTGCTGAAGCTGCCTGATCCGGTTCGCGATTTACTTGCCGCCGGCAGCTTATCGGCCGGGCACGCGCGCGCACTGGTTTCGACATCTGACCCAGCAAGTCTTGCCCGTACGATTGTTGCCAAGGGCATGTCGGTGCGTGACGCGGAAAAGCTGGCACAAAACAATATCAAGGCCCAATCGGAACCACACCAGGCGGCCTTGCGGCGAGATCAGAAGGATTCCGACACGCTGGCGCTGGAACGGACACTTTCCGATGCGCTCGGCCTTGATGTCGCGATCAATCACAAGGCAAGCGGCGGTCAGATCAAGATCTCCTATAAGTCGCTGGAGCAGCTCGAGGAAATCTGCCGCTTGCTCGAGAGGCGTTAGAGCGCCGTGCGTCCTGCGGGCGCCAAAGGACGCTCTAACTTCAACCCTCGCGATGTGCTGTCCGATAATCAGTCTCGACTATCGGGTCGATGCGCTCATCAGACGGATTTCCGGCCGGATTGAAGGGTGGTGGATAGAAGCGTTTGCATCGCAACGCTATCCTCCAGCACTTGTCGTCGTCTGCTTTGCAAAATAGCGGCCTGCAGCCGGTTGGATTCTCGAGCGATGCTTTCCGCAGTCCACTGGCGCAGTGCCTGTTCGATGATCGGCTTGCGGCGGAAATGCAAATGCCGCCCCATCGTCTGCATGATCTGAGGCGGCTGCAGCCGTTTTTCATCCATTTCGGCGCGCATCGAATCCAGAAGCTGGAATTGTTTCAGGCATGCCTGGAGAACCAGAAAGATCGCGGTTTTCGAGCTGCTGATCTTTTGCATTGCGTGCAGAAAGGCATTGAGATCACCGCCGAGAATGGCGTCGACGGCGTCGTCGACCGAAATGGCGCTGGCGTCGCCGATTATTTCGGTAACGTGATGTTCTTCGACGGTATCGAAGCCGCGGCAGTAGAGAGCGAGCTTGCGCACCTCGTTTCGCGAAGCGATTCGATCGCCGCCGATCAACGCGATCAGCGCCTGGCGTGCGGCCGGCGTAATGCCGAGCTTCTCTGCGCTAAGTTCAGTATCGATCAAGGCATTCAAGGCGCGGCTGTCGTCGGCGTAGGACGGGATCGTCATGACAGTTCGTGCGGCTTCGGCGGTCTTGCGCAGCAGCGAGCCCTTCTTCAGGTCGCCGGCCTCGACGATCAAATAGGCGGCTTCGAGTGGTTTTTCGGCCAGCTGTGCCAGGGAATCGACGAGGTATTTCTCGTTGCCGGCGCCGGGGATCCAGATCAGTTTCTCACCGCCGAACAAGCCGATCGACTGGACCTCGTCGACCAACCGCCCAGGATCCTTCTGCAGGTCGCCGATATCGAGTTTCGTCAGCGAGAAGGGATCATCGAGCGCGACGCCGCTCTTGCCGGCGAGCAAGCCTGCTCGTTCGGAAACGAGGCCGCGATCCGGCCCGTAGATGACGAAAATACGATAGTTCCGTGCCGATTTCTGCAGGAAAGTCTCGAATTCGTGGGATTTTATCTCGGCCACATCTCCGCCCTCAGCGGCTGAGGGCAGCGGCGATATCGGCCCCCACGAATTCCGCTACCTGATCTGCCGCACGGTTTTGGGCGTCACGGATTGCGCGCTGCTTGGCGAATTCCTGGTTAGGGAAATCCACCAGCGCCGTGGTCGCGCGGCTGCCGGCCTTGATGACATGATTGTCGGTCGCCGCGCGTAGCGTGTAGGTGACGCTGACGGTCACACGACCGGCTCGCGACGTGTCGTCGGAGTCCCTCAGCAACGTATCGGCAACGATCGACGAGGCGTGCATCTCGACGAGATATTCCGGTTTTTCCGGCTCGCCGGCTCCACGGGACGCTAGGAAAATCAAGTGGTTACGAACCTGTTGTTCGACGCGGCTACCTGCTGGGGAAAAGCCGACCGAGGAAAGCTTTTCAGTGACACCGGAACTCTCGGAGTAGAGCGGACGAACCTGGCAGGCGGAGAGAAAAGCCGCGGAGGCAAGGATCATGGCGATGCCGGCATTGCGGGCCAGCTTGCAAGCGATATCAGACGACAATGTTTACAATCCTTTGGGGAACCACGATGATCTTTTTCGGTGCTTGTCCGTTCAAGGCGTTCTTCACTGCATCGAGATCCAGTACGGCGTCGGTGACGGCATCCTGATCTGCATCGCGAGAAATTGTCAATTCAGCGCGTTTCTTGCCATTGATCTGTACCGGCAGGACGACATCATTTTCGATAACGAGCGTTTCGTCGTACTGCGGCCAGCTTGCCCGGGCAAGCAGCCCTTCGTTGCCGAGTGCGGCCCAGCATTCCTCAGCCAGATGCGGCGTCATCGGAGAGACGAGCTGAATCAGGATTTCGGCGGCATCGCGCACCGCCGCGCGATAGGTGGCATCACCCTCGCCTGCCGCAACCTTCGTCATCGGTGCGGCCAGGGCGTTGACGAGTTCATAAATTCGGGCAACGGCCTTGTTGAACCAGAGCTTGTCATAGTCGTTCTGCACGGCCTTCAACGTCTTGTGGGCAGCCTGCGAGATTGACAGCGCTTCCCCATCGGTTGCCGGCGCAGGTGCGACGGCGGAGAGCGCGTCCGCAGCTTCGGAAATCAGGCGCCACAAACGCTGGGTAAAGCGATGGGCGCCCTCGACGCCTGCCTCGGACCAGATGACATCGCGCTCCGGCGGGGAGTCGGACAGAACGAAGAAACGGGCGGTATCGGCGCCGTAGGAGGCGATGATATCGTCAGGATCGACGACGTTCTTCTTCGACTTAGACATTTTCTCGATCGAGCCGATCGCAACTTCCTCGTTGTTCGTCAGCAGGAAAGCCCGGCGTTTGCCGTCGAGTTCGTCGATGCGGATATCGGCGGGTGCCACCCATTCGCGGCCGGCGCCGCCGCCGCGGCTATAGGTTTCATGGACCACCATGCCCTGGGTGAAGAGACCCTTGAAAGGTTCGGTGGCGGCGACGTGACCGGTCGCGCGCATGGCGCGGGTGAAGAAGCGGGAATAGAGCAGGTGCAAGATCGCGTGCTCGATGCCGCCGATATACTGGTCGACCGGCAGCCAGCGGTTTGCCGCTTCCGGATCGGTCGGCTTGTCTTCCCAGGGCGCGGTGAAGCGGGTGAAATACCAGCTCGAATCGACGAAAGTATCCATTGTGTCTGTCTCGCGGCGTGCATCCTTGCCGCAGTTCGGGCAAGAGACATGACGCCAGGTCGGATGACGGTCGAGCGGATTGCCGGGCTGGTCGAAAGCGACGTCGTCAGGCAGCTTGACCGGCAGGTCCTCCTTCGGCACTGCCACGACACCGCAATCATCGCAATGGATGACCGGGATCGGGCAGCCCCAATAACGCTGGCGGGAAATACCCCAGTCGCGCAGACGAAAGTTGACCTTGCGCTCGCCCTGCGGCGCATTGCCGAGCGAAGCGCCCGACAGTCGATCGGCGACGATATTGAAGGCTTCTTCCGGCGTCTTGCCGTCGAGGAAACGTGAATTGATCATCACGCCATCGCCGTCATAGGCGGTGTCGCCGACGCAAAAGCTTGCGGCATCGCCATCCCTCGGCATGACGACGGCCACGACCGGCAGGTCATATTTGCGGGCAAAATCAAGGTCGCGCTGGTCGCCCGACGGACAGCCGAAGATCGCGCCTGTGCCGTAATCCATCAGGACGAAATTGGCGATATAGACGGGCAGCTCCCAAGAGGGATCAAGCGGGTGCCGGACGCGGATACCGGTATCCATGCCCTTCTTTTCGGCGGTCTCGAGCGCTGCGAGCGACGTGCCAGCGCGACGGCACTCCTCGCAGAAGGCGTCGATATCAGGGTCCTTCGCGGCGGCATCCTTCGCCAGCGGATGATCGGCGGCGATCGCCAGAAAGGAGGCGCCGAAGAGCGTGTCCGGCCGGGTGGTATAGACCGTGACTTCGCTCTCGCCGGCAGGTGCCGTTTCCGGCACGATCTCCCAGCGGATCGTCAGGCCCTCCGAACGGCCGATCCAGTTCTTCTGCATCAGGCGGACTTTTTCCGGCCACTGGTCGAGCGTATCGAGCGCGTCCAGCAGATCCTGGCTGAAGTCGGTGATCTTGAAGAACCATTGCGTCAATTCGCGCTGTTCGACCAGCGCACCGGAACGCCAGCCGCGGCCATCGATTACCTGCTCGTTGGCGAGCACGGTATTATCGACAGGATCCCAGTTGACTTTGGACTGCTTGCGATAGACCAGGCCCTTCTCCAGGAAATCCACGAAGAGATGCTGCTGGTGCTGGTAATATTCGACGTCGCAGGTGGCGAATTCGCGGCTCCAGTCCAGCGAAAGCCCCATGGCCTTCAGTTGCGCCTTCATCGAGGCGATATTCTGATACGTCCAGGAGGCGGGGTGAACGCCACGCTCCATGGCGGCATTCTCCGCCGGCATGCCGAAGGCGTCCCAGCCCATTGGATGCAGCACGTTGTAGCCGCGGGCGCGCTTATATCGGGCGACGACATCGCCCATGGCGTAATTGCGGACATGACCCATATGGATGCGCCCCGACGGATAGGGGAACATTTCGAGGACGTAATATTTTTCGCGCGGATCGGCGTTGTCGGTCTCGAAGACCTTGTCTTCATTCCATTTCTGCTGCCAGCGGGGCTCGGCGTCGCGCGGATTATAACGTTCGGTGGCCATGGTATTCGTATTTCCGGAAAATCAGGGGAGTTGGTCGAGACCTTCACCATGAAACCACCGTAGCGTCAAGTTTTGCAGGCACTGCAAGCGTCCGATCTTGATCGTCACCAAGCGATTTCGCCAAGGCGGGACTTGGCAAGCACAGATTGGCTCGTTAGAGCATGATGCCGAAAAGTGTGAGCGGTTTTCGGACGACACCATGCTCTATTTCTTTGATTAGATCCGGATTCAGATTTTAGGCCGGTCTGGCCTAAAATCATCCGGATCTGGCATTGCCGATCCTTTTCATGCTGATATGCCGAGGCAGATTGATGGAACTTCAAGAGCGCTTGAACGACGTGCGGTCGCGGATCGCCGCCGCGGAACGCGAAGCGGGTCGTCCGGCGGGTTCCGTTCAGCTCGTCGCGGTGTCGAAGACCTTCGACGCGGACGCGATCCGCCCGGCCATCGAAGCCGGGCAGCGTGTCTTCGGCGAAAACCGGGTGCAGGAAAGCCAGGGCAAGTGGCCGGCGCTGAAAGCCGAGCATCAGGATATCGAGCTGCATCTGATCGGCCCGCTGCAATCGAACAAGGCGGCGGATGCGGTAGTGCTTTTCGACGTCATTGAGACGGTGGATCGGGAAAAGATCGCCCGCGCGCTTGCCGAGGAGATGAAGCGGCAAGGCAAGGCGCTGCGGCTCTATGTCCAGGTCAACACGGGACTCGAACCGCAGAAGGCCGGCATCGCTCCGGAAGAGACGTCGGCCTTTGTCGACCTCTGCCGCGATGAACTCGGTCTTTCGATCGAAGGTTTGATGTGCATTCCGCCGGCCGAGGAAAATCCCGGGCCGCATTTCGCCCTGCTGGCAAAGCTCGCGCTCAAATGCGGCATCGAAAAACTTTCGATGGGCATGTCGGGCGACTACGCGACGGCGATCGCCTTTGGCGCCACCAGCGTGCGGGTGGGGTCAGCGATTTTCGGCGCGCGCTGATACGCGGCTTTGGTCGGGCTTCCTGTTCCCCTTAATGCCGCCTAGATTGGTATCGAGGTTTGCATGTCCTGGGGAGGAGCAGATGCAGAACGGCTATCATCAGGCCTATGCGGCCTGGAAACGCGATCCCGAAGCCTTCTGGCGCGAGGCAGCCGTCGGCATCGACTGGTTCAAGCCGCCAGAGCGGATTTTTTCGCCCAATGAGGGCGTCTATGGCCGCTGGTTCTCTGGAGCCGAAACCAATACCTGCCACAATTGCGTAGACCGGCATGTGGCTGCCGGCCGCGGCGGCGAGACTGCGGTCATCTTCGACAGCGCAATGAACGGCGAGAAGCGCCGTTTCACCTATGATGAGGTGCTTCGCGAGGTGATGGCCATCGCAGCAGCGCTGCTCGAGCGCGGCATCGGCAAAGGCGATCGCGTCATCCTTTACATGCCGATGGTGCCGCAGGCGGTCTTTTCCATGCTCGCCTGCGCCCGCATCGGTGCGGTTCACTCCGTCGTTTTCGGCGGGTTTGCCGCCAGCGAACTTGCGGCGCGCATCGACGATTGCGGTGCGAAGCTGGTGATCACTGCGAGCTGCGGGCTCGAGCCTGGTCGCATCGTCGCCTACAAGCCCCTGGTCGATCAGGCGATCGAGATCGCGCGTTCGAAGCCGGAGCGCTGTCTGGTGCTGCAGCGGCCGGAGCTTCGGGCAGATCTCGCCAGCGGCCGCGATCAGGATTTCGAGGCGGCGGTGGCGCAGCATCGTGGCGCCGAGATCGCCTGCGTCTCCGTCAAGGCGACCGATCCGCTCTATATCCTCTATACGTCGGGCACGACGGGCCAGCCGAAGGGCGTCGTGCGCGACAATGGCGGCCATATGGTCGCGCTCAACTGGTCGATGCGGAATATCTACGGCTTGAAGCCGGGCGAGGTCTTCTGGACGGCTTCGGACATCGGCTGGGTCGTCGGACATTCCTATATCGTCTATGCCCCGCTGCTATCAGGCATAACCACACTGATCTTCGAGGGGAAGCCGGTCGGCACTCCGGATGCGGGCACATTCTGGCGCATCGTTTCGGAGTATCAGGTGCGGGTGCTGTTCACGGCGCCGACGGCATTCCGCGCCATCCGGCGGGAGGACGGTGACGGTGAACTGATGCGCCAATATCCCATGCCGGATCTACGGGCGCTGTTTCTGGCCGGCGAGAGGGCGGATCCCGAAACGTTGAAATGGGCGGAGCGCATGCTTGGCATACCCGTCATCGATCATTGGTGGCAGACGGAGACCGGCTGGCCGATCGCGGCAAATCCGCTCGGTCTCGGCGCCCTTCCCATCAAGCACGGTTCGCCGGCGCTGCCGATGCCCGGCTATGATATTGCGGTGCTCGACGATGCCGGTCATCCGATCGAGGCAGGAACGCTTGGCAATATCGTCGTCAAGCTGCCCTTGCCGCCCGGCTGTCTGCCGACCCTCTGGAACGCGGACGAGCGTTTCCGATCGGCCTATCTCGATGAGTTTCCCGGTTACTACAAGACGGCCGACGCCGGCTATGTCGATGAAGACGGCTATCTCTTCATCATGTCGCGTACCGACGACATCATCAATTGCGCCGGTCATCGGCTCTCGACAGGGGCGATGGAGGAGGTCTGCGCGCGTCATCCGGATGTCGCCGAATGCGCTGTTATCGGCGTGATCGATGCACTGAAGGGTCAGGCGCCCTGCGGATTCCTGGTGCTGAAACGACATGTTTCCCGTGACGTGACGGCGATCGAATCAGAAGTCGTGGCGATGGTTCGTGATTCGATCGGGCCCGTCGCCGCCTTCAAGACGGCCATCACCGTTAACCGGTTGCCGAAGACACGCTCCGGCAAAATCCTGCGCGGCACGATGCAGAAGATCGCCGACGGCATACCGTGGAAAATGCCTGCAACCATTGATGATCCAACGATTTTGGAGGAAATTGCCGAGGCGCTGCGTGGGCGCGGTTTGGGCTCACTGCCGATGTGAAATTAAACTTTCGGTAAGGCTAATTGAGGAATTGTTAACCATGTTGATGCAAGCATTTGTTAACGGCAATGGCTTGCATAGCAGGCTTTGCATGACGCGATCGCCGTTACCGGCCTACTGTATAATTCCTGAGATCGGAATTTAACGACAAAATTATGCAGCAGTTGAAGTGCTACAGCGTCCTTTGCGCGTCTGAAAGACGCGCCGCGCTGTAGTCCGGATTGCCCCTTTCTCAACGATTGTGGAACGGATCATGACAAGCATCCTTACCAACAACGCTGCCATGGCAGCGCTGCAGACTTTGCGCGGCGTAAACAATAGCCTCAAGGACACCCAGGGTCGCGTTTCATCGGGTTATCGCGTCGAAAAGGCGGCTGATAATGCCGCTTACTGGTCGATTGCTACGACCATGCGTTCCGACAACCAGGCTCTTTCGGCCGTCTCCGACGCGCTCGGTCTCGGCGCGGCCAAGGTCGATACTGCCTACTCGGCCATGGACAGCGCACTCGATGTCGTCAGCGACATCAAGGCCAAGATCGTCGCCGCCACGGAAAAGGGCGTCGACAAGACGAAGATCCAGCAAGAACTCGACCAGCTGCAGGAGCAGCTGCTCAGCATCGCTCAATCGGCGTCCTTCTCCGGCGAGAACTGGGTTGCCGGCGCCTCCGGCACGAAGAGCGTCGTTTCGTCCTTCGTCCGCGACGGCAGCAATGCGGTCTCCGTCAAGATGACGGACTACGTGCTCGATTCGGGCTCGCTTGGAAACGTGCTTTTCGGCATGACGAGCACCGGTGCGATCGAGACGTCCAGCGGTATCATCGGCACGGCCTTCAACGGAACCTATGGCGGCACCGTCATCGTCATGGCGTCAATATATGATCTCGACATCACCGGTTTCACCCAGGGTCAGCTGGACGCAGCCCTGACCGGTGTCGAACTGGTTCTCGGCGCTATGACCGCCGCCGGCTCGGCATTGGGTTCGATCTCGACCCGTATCCAGCTGCAGGAAACATTCGTCAGCGGTCTGCACGATTCGATCGACTCCGGCGTCGGTCGTCTGGTCGATGCCGATATGGAAGAGGAATCGAGCAAGCTCTCGGCGTTGCAGACACAGCAGCAGCTCGCCGTCCAGTCGCTCTCGATCGCCAACAGTTCGGCACAGAACATTCTCACCCTGTTCCGCAGCTAATTCGAAACAGGCAATTCGCAACAAAAAACCCCGCCGGTCAGCTCATACCGGCGGGGTTTTCATGAAATTACTGATATCTCAGTACTGATCGTCGTCCTCGTCCTTCGGGGCCGAGCGCAGCGAGCTCAGCTTGCGGAAGACGGCGTCGGCGTCGATTTCCTTTTCCTTTTCCTCCTCGCGCTCGTAGCTCGGGGTCAGGCGCTCGGTTTCCTGTGCCGATTGCAGCGTTGCACCCAGCTCGGCAGCAGTCGGCAGCGGACGACCCTTGGAAGCTTTTTCCACTTCCATGTCGAGATCGATCTGGCTGCAGAGGCCGAGCGTGACCGGATCCATCGGCGCCAGGTTGGCGGAGTTCCAGTGGGTGCGCTCGCGGATCTGCTCGATAGTCGATTTCGTCGTGCCGACGAGGCGGGAAATCTGCGCGTCCTTCAATTCCGGATGGTTGCGAACGAGCCAGAGAATGGCGTTCGGGCGGTCCTGACGCTTGGAAACCGGCGTATAACGCGGACCACGGCGCTTAGATTCCGGCACCCGCACCTTCGGTTCGGAAAGCTTCAGCTTGTGGTTCGGATTGGCCTCGGCGCGGGCAATCTCGTCGCGGGAAAGCTGTCCTGTCGAGATCGGGTCGAGGCCCTTGATGCCCTGCGCCGCTTCGCCGTCGGCGATCGCCTTGACTTCGAGCGGATGCAGTTTGCAGAACTGCGCAATCTGGTCGAAAGACAGTGCCGTATTGTCGACGAGCCAGATGGCTGTCGCCTTCGGCATGAGCAGTGTTTGAGCCATGGATATAGTCCTTCTATCGTCCGCGCCGGTCGCGGTCCGTGGATTGTCACCACAATGTCCGGGAAATATGCCGCTATATAACCGCACTGTCGCAGAATTGCAATTCTTCCGAAATGAAATGACCTTCGTCTAATTGCCGTGACGGTGCGAACTGCTATGAATTGCCGTGATTTCAAGTCCGGGCCCTGCTAGCTCACGCGGCCCGTCGCATGTCCCATGAGGAGGAGTTGCATGTCGGAGAAGATCTATCCGGTCACGAAGCCGGTGAAGGCGCGCGCCCTGATCGATAAGGAAAAGTACCTGAAATGGTACGAGGAAAGCGTCGAGAACCCGGACAAGTTCTGGGGCAAGCACGGCAAGCGGATCGACTGGTTCAAGCCCTATACCAAGGTCAAGAACACTTCCTTTACCGGCAAGGTGTCGATCAAGTGGTTCGAGGACGGTCAGACAAACGTCTCCTACAACTGCATCGACCGCCATCTGAAAACGAATGGCGACCAGGTGGCGATCATCTGGGAGGGCGACAACCCCTATATCGACAAGAAGGTCACCTATAACGAGCTCTACGAGCATGTCTGCCGGATGGCAAACGTGTTGAAGAAGCACGGCGTCAAGAAGGGTGATCGCGTCACCATCTATATGCCGATGATCCCGGAAACGGCCTATGCGATGCTCGCCTGCGCCCGCATCGGCGCGGTGCATTCGGTCGTCTTCGGCGGTTTCTCGCCCGAGGCGCTGGCCGGGCGCATCGTCGACTGCGAATCCACCTTCGTCATCACCTGCGACGAAGGCCTGCGTGGCGGCAAGCCGGTGCCGCTGAAGGACAATACCGATACGGCGATCCATATCGCCGCCCGCCAGCATGTCAATGTCAGCAAGGTGCTGGTCGTTCGCCGCACCGGTGGCAAGACCGGTTGGGCGTCCGGCCGCGATCTCTGGTATCACCAGGAAATTGCCACGGTGAAGGCGGAATGCCCGCCGGTGAAGATGAAGGCTGAGGACCCGCTCTTCATTCTTTATACGTCAGGCTCGACCGGCAAGCCGAAGGGCGTGCTGCATACGACCGGCGGTTACCTCGTCTATGCCGCGATGACGCATGAATATGTCTTCGATTATCACCACGGCGACGTCTACTGGTGTACGGCCGATGTCGGCTGGGTCACCGGCCACTCCTATATCGTCTATGGGCCGCTTGCGAATTGCGCGACGACGCTGATGTTCGAGGGCGTGCCGAACTTCCCGGATCAGGGCCGTTTCTGGGAAGTCATCGACAAGCACAAGGTCAACATCTTCTATACGGCGCCGACGGCGATCCGCTCGCTGATGGGTGCCGGCGACGACTTCGTCACGCGCTCCTCGCGCTCTTCGCTGCGGCTGCTCGGCACGGTCGGCGAACCGATCAATCCGGAGGCCTGGGAGTGGTATTACAATGTCGTCGGCGACAAGCGCTGCCCGGTCATCGATACGTGGTGGCAGACGGAAACCGGCGGCCATATGATCACGCCGCTGCCCGGCGCCACCGATCTGAAGCCCGGTTCGGCGACGACGCCGTTCTTCGGCGTCAAGCCGCAGATCGTCGACAATGAAGGCACGGTGCTCGAAGGCCCGGCCGACGGCAATCTCTGCATCACCGACAGCTGGCCGGGCCAGATGCGCACGGTCTATGGCGATCACGAGCGCTTCATCCAGACCTATTTCGCCACCTACAAGGGCAAGTATTTCACCGGCGACGGCTGCCGGCGCGACGCAGATGGTTATTACTGGATCACCGGCCGCGTCGACGACGTGCTGAACGTCTCCGGCCACCGGCTCGGCACGGCGGAGGTGGAATCCGCGCTGGTCTCGCACAATCAGGTTTCGGAAGCCGCGGTCGTCGGTTATCCGCATCCGATCAAGGGCCAGGGCATCTATTGCTACGTGACGCTGATGGCCGGTCACGAGGGATCGGATACGCTTCGCCAGGAACTGGTAAAACATGTGCGGGCCGAAATCGGCCCGATCGCTGCGCCCGACAAGATCCAGTTTGCGCCCGGCCTGCCGAAAACACGCTCTGGCAAGATCATGCGCCGCATCCTGCGCAAGATCGCCGAAGACGATTTCGGCGCGCTCGGCGACACCTCGACGCTTGCCGATCCGGCAGTCGTCGACGATCTGATCGCCAACCGGCAGAACAAGGCGACCGCCTGATCGATCGAGCCGCTCCAGCCCGTTCGGGCTTCCGGGCGGCTCGCTTTGCTTGCGCCTTGTTGCTGCGTTGTTTGGGGACTCCCGCATATCGACTGGCGAAGCCCGGAGAGAAGATTGCCGGCGAGGTCACACCCGCCAGAATGCGGCCAAATACCTGTCCCCAAAATGTCGTTAGAGCGGGATTGTTTTAGTCGGAATCGGAACAGGGATTCCCTTTGTGGTGCAAATCAGATTCACCATTCTGGCCGGTGCAGGAGGCTGGTCTGGATGGCGAAACCTTTTTCGGATGATCTTCGGGA
>NZ_JAAXDD010000020.1:0-104983 GCF_019798305.1 Rhizobium leguminosarum | reverse complement strand
GCCTCCGCCTCCAAACGCTGCGAAGCTGCCCGAAGCGCCCGTCGCTCCACAGCCACAACGTGTCGCCCGCCCGGTCTTCGAATTTGCCGAGAAGGATTCAGCGCCGGAACAAAGTGAGCGGGGTATACCGCAGCAGGCAGAAGCACCAAAACCGCCGATCGTTGAGCCAAAACCCGAAGAAATGCCGCCTGTCGAATCGCCGCAACTCCAAAAGCCGGAGGTTCCGGAGACTATGCCTGCCGCGAATCCGCTGCCGCAGGATATCGAACTTCCCGAGGTAGAGACTGCTGAGGCCAATCCGGAAAAGAACGGGCCGGCAGCCACAGGACACGATGAGGCAAAGACGAATTTCGAGGCAAATCCGTCAACGAATTCGACGGCAACCTCCCCAATGCCACCGGACGCAGCGGCTAAGGAATCAAATAAGCTCACGAAAGCGAAGACGCTATTTACCGACGACTTTGTCTCAGACCCTACGGTCAAGACGGCGATGAATAACTTGCCGCGCCAAACAAGGGGTGGTCAGCTTTGCTGGAGCGAGCTTAGAGAACAGCTCCTTCATTCGTCTGCGGCATATGATCCCAATATTATTGAGGTGCCTCAATACGAGCTCCGGAATGGCAATTTCCTCGCGCTTAAGGGAAGCGCGTTCTATGACGGTCAGAAATTGCACCAATTGGCGTTCAGTTGCGAAGTGAATGACAACGCTACGAAGATTGTATCGTTTGAATTTGGTGTCGGGAATGTAATCCCGAAAAGTGAGTGGGCGCGTTATCACTATCCAAACGGCGACGCGGAGCATCGGTGAGCTTCGCTACAAGCCACGCGCAAGGAACCGCACCTAACCATCTCCTGATGGCCGTGATGATTCCGGTGAAGAAGAGGACAGATGATATGTCGAACGAGATCGAGCGTTTTTTTGAGCGTCAGGATGAAGCCGTGAGCGCGCTGTTCCTGGAAAACAAAGGCGACGAGCTGACCGATATTCTGGTGGCGGCTCTGGAAGAGGCTTTCGAAATCCTTCTTGAAGCCGCGCCCGCCGAAACCGTTCATTGAGGTCGCGGAAGCCCGTTCGGTCTGCCAGTGTGTCCTGACCGGTTGCGCGGCTTGCGCTGTCCCCTTATGTCGGGATAATGCGCCAGCATCAATGGCCTAGATATCATGTCGATTTTCCAAGAGGATCAACCACTGTCAGCGGGCGTGCTTGATGCCCGTCTTGAGGGTTATTGGTTCGAACGCGATGCGCTCGGCCGCTCCGCCGCAAGTGTCTTCCGGCTGGAAGCTCTCGGATTGCCGGCGCTTTATCTGAAGGTCGAACAGGCCGGTCCTTTTGGCGAACTCGCCGACGAAGCAGCCAGGCTTCATTGGCTCAAGGCTTCCGGTCTGCCATGTCCCGATATCATCGCAGAGGACAGCGACGGTGTGCACAACCGGCTGCTGATTAGCGCGCTGTCCGGGAGTGATCTCGCCAGCGCATCGGTGCTGACGCCGCTTGCGCGGGTCGAACTGCTGGCTGTGGCACTCCTCGATCTGCATCGCCTACCGATCGCATCCTGCCCCTTTGATCACCGGCTGGAGGTGCGTATTGCGGCGGCGAAAGCACGGATGCAGGCCGGTATCATCGACGAGACCGATTTTGATGAGATGCGGCTTGGAAAGAGTGCCGAGGCCCTTTTTGCCGAACTCGAAAGCGGGAGGCCTGGCCGCGAGGATCTCGTCGTCACCCATGGCGACGCCTGCCTGCCGAATTTCGTCGTCTCCGAAGACGGGTTTTCGGGCTATATAGACTGCAGCCGTCTCGGCGTCGCCGACCGCTATCAGGATATCGCGCTCGCCTGCCGCAGCATCGCCTATAATTTCGGCGAGGCGCTGATGCAGCCCTTCCTTAATCGGTACGGCATGCCGGCCACGGATCCGGCGAGACTCGATTATTATCAGCTGCTCGACGAGTTCTTCTAGGCATGCATCCTAGCCGCCACGATTGCGTCATCTCACGGCGGCTGGCAGAGTGGCCGGCGATCGGACGCGGGCAGACAATGGCGAAAAACCAATTCAGGATGTTGCGCTCGGCGCTGGCTGGCGTCGAAGCGGTGGAGGCGGAAACGCATCACAGCTTTGCGCGCCATACGCACGAGCAGTTCGGCATCGGTTTGATTTCCGCCGGTGCGCAGTCGTCGCTCAGCGGTCGCGGCATGGTGGAGGCTGAGGCCGGCGACATCATCACGGTCAATCCGAACGAAGTGCATGACGGCGCGCCGATCGGCGCGGGCCGATCCTGGCGCATCCTCTATTTCGATCCGACCATCGTCACCGGTTTGTCGCGAAAGATCAGCGAAGACGGGGCAGGGCGATCGGAAATCCCGCATCCCGTCATCCGCAATGCGGCGATCGCCGCCCGTTTCGAGACGCTGTTTGGCGCGGTGACCGGCGGCGGGGCGGCGGATGGGCTGCTCTGCGAGGAACTGCTTCTGCAACTCGTCGCCGATGTCATGCGCGAGCGCTTTGCTACCGAAGAGCGGCCATTGGTGCCGGAGTCGATCCGTGCGGCCCGAAACCTGATTGACGACGATCCGCTTGCCGCCGTCTCGCTCGCCGATCTCTCCAGGGAAAGCGGGCTCAGCCGCTTTCAGGTACTGCGCGGTTTTGCCAAGGCGACCGGATTGACGCCGCATGCCTATCTCGTCCAGGCTCGCATCCATATCGCCCGCCGGCTGATCGCTCAGGGCATGCCGCTTGCGGAAGCGGCCTTTGCCAGCGGCTTTGCCGACCAGAGCCACATGACGCGGGTCTTCGTGCGCAAATACGGTCTGTCGCCGCGCCTCTATGCCGGCGCCTTTCTCTGAGCGCCTGCTTTGCATCTGCAATTTCGTTCAAGACCCTGATCCATCCCTGCTGTTTTCTCGGCGCAACCAACAGGAGACGCTGAATGTCGAGGCAGGTTCAAGGTTATCTCTATCTGGCGCTGGCGATGCTTACGGTCGGAAGCACTGTGATCGCAAGCAAGCTGATCGCGTCGGATCTGCCGCCGTTCAGCGCCACCGCATTGCGCTTCGCCATCGCCTTTCCGGTCTTACTCCTGTTGATGCGGGCGACCGGTGCGCGGCTGCCGAGGTTTTCCCGACATGACCGCCTCATCCTCATCATCCAGGCCGGGGCCGGAAGCGTCGGTTATACGACGCTGCTGATCTCTGGCCTCAGCCTGACCTCGGCGGCCGATGCCGGCGTTATCATCGGCACGCTGCCGGTGGTGTCGGCCGCAATCGCTATCCTGCTGCTTCGCGAACGGCCGCAGCGTGCCCTGCTTCTCGCGGTTGCGCTTGCGACGTCAGGCGTGCTGTCGATCGCCTTTACGCCGGATGCGGCAGGCGGATCATTGGCCGGCAATGCGTTGATCTTCTGCGCCGTCGTCTGCGAGGGATTGTTCATCCTGCTCAACAAAAGACTGAAGACGGAGATTGCGCCGCTTGCGCAGTCGACGCTGATGGCCGGCATCGGTTTCATCGTCGCCGCTATCCCGGCCATTTTCGAAGCGCCTTTCGCACAGGGTATTTCCGCAAGCGCTGCAGGTGCCGTCGTCTATTATGCGCTAGTGCCGACCGTCGGCGGATTTCTGCTCTGGTATTTAGGGGCAGAAAGGGTGAGCGGCACGGAAGCCGCATTGTTCACCTCGGTTGCGCCAGTTTCCGCCGTCATGCTTGCCTTCATCATCCTTGGCGAGACGATCGGGCTCCACCAGTTCGCCGGTATCGCCTGCGTGCTTGCGGCCGTGCTCGGTCTTGCCTTTGCCGGGAACCGTACAGTGAAACCAGCCAGGGGGAGATAGATCATGCAGTTCAGCCATTCCGATGCCATATGGCAGGCCTTTGCGGAGCTTCGCGCCGGTGCGCTGCATGCGGGAGGGATCCATGCGGATGCCGATGTCGAGGCGGCGATCGCAGACTTCAACGCGATCGCCGAGGCCCGGCTGGCCAAAGCGCAGGAAAGCGAATTCCCCGAAATCCAGGCCTGGCGGCGCGGCTTTTCCCGCATGGGGCTGAAGCCGACGCAATATCGCTGCGCTTCCGAGGCGCTGCTGCGCCGCTTCCGCCAGGAACATGCGCTGCCGCGTCTGCATCCGCTCATCGATCTCTGCAATGCGATTTCGCTCGCCTTTGCCATTCCGATCGCCGTCTTCGATGCTGAAAAGATCGTTGGCGATCTCGAAGTCCGGCGAGCCAAAGGTGAAGAGACCTATCTGACCTTTGGCGGCGAAATCGAGCGTCCGGAGGCGAACGAGGTGATCTTCGCAGACGCGGAGAGCAGGGCACATGCGCGGCGCTGGACGAACCGGCAGAGCGGGTTTTCGGCGGTGCGGGAGACGACGCGTTCGGTGCTGATCGTTGCCGAGGCCTTGCACGCCTCCGCCGGCGATGACATCGCCAGGCTGGTTGAAACAGTTGCAGATGCGCTTGCACGGCACTGGCCGGCGGCGCCGAAAACGGCGATGCTAGGTCCGGTATCGCCGCGTTTCGAATTCTAAGGGCGCGGCGTTTCAGGGAAAGCTGCGTTCGAGCCCTTGGGCCGGCCGCATGCCCGCCCTATCTCTATGCGATCGATAGCTTCTGGAGACGAACCCGATGTCAGATAAGTCGATCAAGATTCCGGGGCCGGATCATCCGATCACCGTCGAGCACAATCCCTCCCGTGTCGTCGTCACGCTCGGCGGCAAGACGATAGCCGATACGCGCGATGCGCTGACGCTGTGCGAGGCCTCCTATCCGCCGGTGCAGTATATTCCGCGCAGGGATGTCGACATGTCGCTGCTTCAGCGCACCGACCATAGCAGCCATTGCCCCTATAAGGGCGACGCCTCCTATTACAGTATCATTCCGGGTGGCGAACGCTCGAAGAATGCCGTCTGGACCTACGAGGCGCCGAATGCCGCGGTCAGCAGCATCAAGGACCATCTCGCTTTCTATCCCGACCGTGTCGACGGTATCGAGGAGATGGCCTCTCCGGAAGCCGGCGCCTTCTGACGGTACGCACGACACTGAAACCCGTTCCGGCGGAACAGGTTGTCCGCCGGACCGTTAGGCTCATCCAGCGGGGATATGTCGTGCCGAAATTCTACTTTCAACTTTTCGATCGTGATGGCGCCGGGACGACCGAGGAGTGACCGGCAGCAGCCCTTAAACCGCAGCCGTTATCGTAAGACGTCGAGCCATTCGTTGTTGAAGACGAGGCTGGCAACCGTGACCGGATCGCCGCTCTCGTCGCGAACGGTAATGGCGATCGTCATGCGATCACCTGCCGGCAATTCGTCGCGGGCCACATCCAGCAGGATGCGGGTCAGCTCTTTCGGAATGTCTTCACGAGATTTGAGCTCGGTGCCGTGCTCGTCGCGCGTGGGACCTTCCTCATTGTGCAGATCGAAATAGTAGCGAGGCATGTTCTTTCCTGCAGGTCACAGGGAGAAATCACAGATCAAGACAAATTGTTCCGGGGCTAGGCATTGATTCTTATAGAAAATACAGGTCGCATCGAAATGGGTAGGGGCTCCAGCACTATTGGCGGGCAAGTCTGTGATTGAATCCCTGCTGCTCAACCTTGGAAGCCGCGATGTTTTGTGGGCCGAAGAGGAAAGCCATCTCAGAACGATGAGCGGCGCGCTACAAGGTGACGGCCGATGGCAGTCGCCAGATCACCGCACTGCATGTCGCCGGCGATTTCGTCGAGCAGGCGCTGAGGCGCGAGGGCGTGTTCACCTGGGAGAACCGGACGATCACCATCGTCGATTGGGAACGCCCGCAGGAAATCGCCGAATTCGATCCTGGCTATCTCAGCATCTCCCGGGAGCCGCGCTAAACGTCGACGCGCTTGCATACAAGTATGGTTTGCAACATGCTGCCGGTCGATAGTCGTCGTCTGGGATCATCCACATCATGAATAGCCTTCAAGCGGTCGATCTCAACCTCCTCGTCGCCTTCGACGCGATCATGGCGGAGCGCAGCGTCACCCGGGCCGGCGCCCGCATCGGCCGCACCCAGCCGGCGATGAGTGCAGCACTTGCCAGGCTACGGCAGCTCTTCGAGGATGAGCTCTTCGTGCGCAGCCCGAGTGGGTTGGAGCCGACGCCGCGGGCGCTCGACCTGGCCGAGCCGATCGGAAAATCTCTGCGGCATGCGCAAGAGGCGCTGGCTTTCAGTGGTGTCTTCGACCCGCGGTCGTCATCGGCTTCGTTCCGGCTTGGTCTTTCCGAACATCCAGCCTTCGTGCTTCTGCCGAAGCTGCTGGCGGCTATCAGGCAGGCCGCGCCGAATATCAGCGTCGACGTCAAGGGTTTCGTTGCCCGGGAAAGGGCGGTGGAAATGCTCGACGCCGGCGAGGTGGATGCGGCGGTCGGCGTGCCGGTCTCCTCGTCGCCGCGCATCCTTTCCCGACTGCTTTTCGAGGAGAGTTTCGTTTCGATCGTCCGCGCCGATCATCCCGCGGCAAGGGGACTTGATCTCGAAACCTTCGTCGGTCTCGACCACCTGCTCGTATCACCGGAAGGCGATCGTTATGGCCATGTCGACCGGAAGCTTTCGGAATTCGGTCTGCGCCGCAGGCTCGGCCTGACGCTGCCGCAAATGTATGCGGCGCCGGCGATCGTCGCCGAGACCGATCTCGTCGCCACGCTGATGCGCGGCGTCGTCGAGGTCTCGGACAGCCGCGCCCGGCTGTCGATCCACAAGCCGCCGATCGAACTGCTGCCGGTCTCCTTTGCTCTGTCATGGCATCGCCGCAACGATTCCCATGTCGGGCAGCAGTGGTTCCGCGAACTGATCCGCTCCGTCGCGGCCGCGAAACAGGATCAGTCCGAGGAATTGCGCTGACCCCGCCTTTGGGATCAGCCGCCTCGTTCAGAGCATGATGCCGAAAAGTGTGAGCGGTTTTCGGACGACATCATGCTCTAACTCTTTAATTGAGAACAGGATTCAGACTTTAGGCCGAACAGGCCTAAAATCATCCTGTTCTAGGGCCTCACCAGGGTCTTGCCGCGGGCGCCGCCCTTCGAAAGGGACCGCAAGGCCCCGACCGTGTCCGCAAGGGCGAACTCCTGGCCGATGACGCTTTGGAGACGACCATCTGCAGCAAGTGCTGCCACTGCGGCCAGGCGACCGGCATCGCTCTCATGAAAGAGAAACTGCGCATCAATGCCGCGCGCCTTCGGCCCTTCTGTGTCGAACGGTGCCGAGAGGCCGACGAGCTTGCCGCCGGGGCGGATGATGCCGAGCGAGCGCTCCAGCGTTTCGCCGCCGACCGTGTCGATCACCAGGTCGACGGCCCCAGCGAAGGCAGTAAAATCCTGGTTGCGATAGTCGATCACCTCGTCGGCGCCAAGCGAGCGGACGAGGTCGAGATTGGCCGCAGAGGCAGTCGCCGTCACATACGCGCCGGCACGCTTTGCGAGCTGAACGGCGAAGCTGCCGACGCCACCGGCGCCGGCATGGATGAGCACCGATTGACCGGGCTGGACCGCTGCGGCCTCGAACAGCGCCTGCCAGGCGCTGGCTGCAGCCGTCGGCAGGCCGGCGAGGCTTGCGAGCGGCAGATCGGCCGAAACCGGAACGACCAGTCGGGCAGGCACGGCCGCCAGTTCGGCAAAGGCGCCGCCGCTCGCCGCATCAGTGCGCGCGATCACCCTGTCACCCGGCCTGACGGTGGCGACGAGCCGGCCGGTTGCAACCACCGTTCCGGCGAGATCGGTCCCCAGCGTATAAGGGAAGGCGAGGGGGAAGAAGTCCTTCAGATATCCGGCAAGCAGCTTGTTATCCATTGGATTGGGGGCGGCTGCCTCGACGCGGATGAGCACCTCGTCAAGGCCGGGTACCGGCTCTGGCACATCCTCGATCCGGATGTCGTCGATCGGGCCATAGGCATGGATGCGGGCGGCCTTCATCACGCGCTCTCCGGAGGGAGGGACGACACCGTCTGCGGCGGCCAGGCGCCGAGCTGGTGCAGCATGCCGAACCAGTCCTCGAGATGCCAGGTATGGGAGATCCTGTCGCCTTCGAAGCGGTGGAATTCATGGAGCGCGATCTCGATCCGGCGGTTCGTCGCCGGAATGCCGAAAAGCGCGCCGCGCTGGGTGCCGAGGATGCGGGCGCGAACGCCGGCGCGGTCGTTGAAGCCGATCACTTCGTCGACGACGATTTCCACATCCGGCAGGGATTCGATGAAGCCGAGGATGATCGGCTTCAGTCCAGCTGGCCCCGGACCCTGGCCCGGTGCCAGCGGAATATCCTGCCAGTCTGATGTCACGGCTTCGTCGAGAAGATCGGGATTTTTGCGCGTGAAGGCACCGTAGAAGGTTTCAAGCGCTGCATGCTGACGTCCAGTCAGTGCGCTTGCTGTTGTATCGAAGGTCATCGAGAGCCTCTTTGTTTATGACAAGAGGAGGTTAGGGCATGCGGCCGTCATATCGGAAATCGATATAAGATATAGCTGATCATTGATAATTGATATGCCGACGAGCTGAGACCAATACAATCCGGCGGCTGTTGCGCATTGCGATTGACAAATCGTCCTTTCGGGCAGAACACCGCTCCGACCTTCTTAAAAACTCCTTGCTGGCGCGACCGTAGCCGGCCGGTGACATCGCAATGGACATATCCCAAGCACCGGGGAGCGTTCTTCGCCACCCCGGCTATCTGAACTTCGCTGCCTCCCGCGTTTTTTCCTCGCTCTCCTTCCAGTCGATTGGCATCGCCATGGGATGGATGATCTACGACCAGACGAACAGCGCCTTTGCGCTCGGTCTCGTCGGCTTTTGCCAGTTCCTGCCGATGGCGGTGCTGACCTTCGTCGTCGGTCATGTCGCCGACCGGTTCGACCGGCGGCGTATCGGGCTTGTTTGCCAGTTGATCGAGGCGGTGACGGCCTTGGTGCTGGCGATCGCTACCTGGCAGCAATGGCTGACGCCGGCCGGCATCCTCGCCGCCGTCACGGTGCTTGGGGCCGTCGTCGCCTTCGAGCGCCCGACCATGGCGGCGCTGCTGCCGAACATCGTGCCAGCCTCGATGCTGCAGAAGGCGGTTGCAACCTCGACCTCGATGGTGCAGACGGCGCTGATCATCGGCCCCTCGCTCGGCGGCCTGCTTTATGGCCTCCACCCCATCGCGCCCTTTGCTGTAGCAGCGCTGCTTTTTGCCGTTGCGAGCTTCAACGTCATCTCGATCCGGATGCAATGGAGCCCTGCCAGGCGCGAGCCGGTGACATTAGCCTCGGTCTTTGCCGGCGTCTCCTTCATCCGCAGCCGGCCGGTGATGCTCGGCACGATCTCGCTCGATCTCTTCGCGGTGCTGCTCGGCGGCGCGACCGCGCTGCTGCCGATGTTTGCCCGCGATATCCTGCATGCCGGCCCATGGGGGCTCGGCCTGCTGCGCGCCGCGCCGGCGATCGGCGCGCTCGCCATGTCGATCGTGCTTGCCCGCCGGCCGCTCGAGAGCAATGTCGGGCGCAAGATGCTTGCCGCCGTCGCCGTGTTTGGCGTCGCCACCATCGTCTTCTCGCTTTCGACCAATATTGCGCTTTCCGTCGTGGCACTGCTCGTCGTCGGCGCGTCCGATACGGTAAGCGTCGTCGTGCGCAGCTCGCTGGTGCAGCTGCTGACACCGGACGAGATGCGCGGCCGCGTCAGTGCCGTCAACTCGCTATTCATCGGCACCTCCAACCAGCTCGGCGAATTCGAATCTGGCATGATGGCGGCAGCCCTCGGGCCGGTCGCTACGGGCTTTGTCGGCGGGCTCGGCACGATCGTCGTCGTGCTCCTGTGGATGCGGCTCTTCCCGGATCTCACCAAGGTCAAGAAGTTACAGGGCTAGCCAGATCGTTCTTCGACGTCGGCTCGTTCAGCCTTGTTGAATGCCCCGCTTGGCCCCATTAGGTTCGGCGCGAACATCATAGACAGGGATTGGCGTGACGAGACATTTTCTATCTGTTGTGCTGGTGGCAGTTTTCGCGTCGGTGCCGGCCATGGCGCTGGCCGAGTGGCAGGCGGTCGAAGAGCTTCGACCTTATTCGATATCAGGCAAAACGGGCGCTGAACTCTATGAATCGATCGGCGCGCGAGGGCCCGAAGCCGGTGCGGGCAGGGCAATCGCGCATACGACGTTCAAGCTGACCTGGACCAGGAAATACGAACCGCAGGGAAATGCCTGCGTTATCGTGACCAACCGGCCGAAGCTCATCATCACCTATACGCTGCCGAAACCATCTGCTGCGCTGCCGGCCGCCGTGAAAAGCAGTTGGGAGACTTTCATATCGGGTGTGCAGGCCCATGAGCGGGTGCATGGTGAGACCATTAAGGAGATGGTCAAGGAAATCGAGGCGACGAGCATTGGCCTGACCGTTGCCGATGATCCTGATTGCAAGAAGATCAGGATCGAGCTGACCCGCCGGCTCGGCGAGATCTCCCAAAGACAACGCCAGCGCGGCCGTGACTTCGACAAGATCGAAATGGGTGACGGCGGCAATATCCAGCAGCTCATCCTCAAGCTGGTCAATGGGCCCTGAATGCCAGGAAGCTGATAAGGGCGCGGTTAGCCGCTCGGCAGCGGACTGGACCCGCTTGGCAAGTCTCCTATCTCTTCGGTGATAACCGGGCGCAGACACGCAAAGGAGGAGCGAGATGTCCTATGTCGATGGTTTCATCGTGGCGGTTCCGAAGGGGAATATCGAGGCCTACAAGGAATTCTCCACCTTCGCCGGCTCGATCTGGAAGGAATATGGCGCCCTCGAATATGTCGAATGCATCGGCGACGACGTGCCTTATGGCGAGTTGACCTCCTTTCCCAGGGCCGTGCAGGCGAAGGAGGACGAGGTGGTGGTGTTTTCCTGGATCGTCTACGGCTCACGCCAGGAGCGCGACGGTATCAATGCCAAGGTGATGGCCGATCCGAGGCTCAAGGGCGACCAGTGGCAGATGCCGTTCGACGGCAAGCGGATGATCTACGGCGGCTTCGAGACGCTGCTCAAGCTCTGATGCTTGTCTTCCAAATGCTGTGCGCTTGACGTTTCATTCTCCCTGATGAGCGCGCATAATCTCGCCACGGGGTTTGACCGGCCGCCGGTTGCCACCGTGGGGGGACGGACATGCAGCGACGTGATTTCATCAAGGGACTGATCGTGCTTGGCGCCTGCCCGGCCTGTGCCGGTGCTGGCTTTGCCGCCGAAGGCGCGCATTGGAGCTATGAGGGCCAGTCAGGCCCGGACCACTGGGGCGCGATGGCGCCGGAGAATACCGCCTGTTCAGCCGGCTCGCAGCAATCGCCGCTCGATCTGACCGGTGCTGTCAAGGCGGAGCTTCCGCCGATTGCGATCGACTGGAAGGCCGGTGGCAGGATCGTCAACAACGGCCACACGATGCAGGTCAACATGCCCGGTGGCAGCAGGCTTTCCGGGCCGGCAACAGCTACGAGCTGCTACAGTATCATTTCCATGCGCCGAGTGAACATCATGTCGACGGCAGGAGCTTCCCGATGGAGGCGCATTTCGTCCACAGGCACAAAGAGACCGGCACGCTTGGGGTGCTTGGTGTATTCGTGACACCGGGTGCTGCCAATCCCGGCTTCTCGCGGCTGGCGGCCGCCTTTCCGAAAACGGCAGGCGGCGAGGCTGCGGTCGATGTCGACCCGAACGGCCTGCTGCCGAAAGAGCTCACCTATTGGTCCTATGAGGGGTCGCTGACGACGCCGCCTTGCAGCGAGATTGTCGATTGGATGGTGCTGAGGCAGCCGATCGAGGTCGACGAAAGGGATATAAGAGCCTTCACGACGCTCTATCCGATGAATGCCCGGCCTGTGCTTGCCGCCAACCGGCGCTTCATCCTCTCTTCTTTCTGAAGCGATCATCGGCTTGCCCACGCGAGCTTGACTTGCCCCGGCAAGCTTGACTTGCCCACGCGAGCTTGACTCGCCCACGCGAGCTTGACTTGCCCGCGCAAGCTTGACTTGCGCCAGTCAGCGCGCCAACTCGCGAGACATGTCATCTCGAAGCGGGAGAGCGCCTTGCCCCAGACGATCCTCACCTTGTCCACACGCGGACAGGGCCTTTACGAGTTCACCCACCAGGCCGAAGCCTTCGTCATCGAGTCGGGGCGGGAGGAGGGGCTTCTCACCGTCTTCGTGCGTCACACGTCCTGTTCGCTGCTGATCCAGGAAAATGCCGATCCCGATGTGCGCACCGATCTTCTTTCCTTCTTCCGCCGCCTCATACCACCGGCCTCCGATCCTGACATGGGTTGGATCGTGCACCGCGCCGAGGGGCCGGACGACATGCCGGCGCATATCAAGGCGGCGCTGACGCAAGTCTCGATCGGCATTCCCGTTACCCGGGCGCGGTTGATGCTCGGCACCTGGCAGGGCCTTTATCTTTTCGAGCATCGTGACCGGCCGCACCGGCGCGAAATCGTGCTGCATCTCAGCACCTGAAACCGGTTAATTCCAGATCCGGATGATCATCCGGATCTGGATCGAAGAAGGAGAGCATGATGTCGTCCGAAACCGCTTACACTTGTCGGCATCATGCTCTTTGAATGCAAACTGAATGCCCGGTTCGAACGCCATTCAGTTTGCTGCGTTTACTGTCGAGACAATCCCCGAAGGGAGACCTTGGAATTACCAATCGACGGAGACACACCCCCCATGACGCATTTCCTGACCAAGGCTTCACTTGCCGCATTACTCGCCCTCTGCTCCATTCCGGCCACTGTTTCCACGGCGGCAGCCGCAGGGCCGCAGACGAGCTTTATCGTCGAGGCGCAATACCATCGTCCGATACGTGGTTGCTCGCCGATGCACGCGGTGCGCAAGGCGCATGATTTCGGCCTGCGCGATGCCCGCATCACCCGCATGTCGCCGCGGGTCGTCGTCGTTGCCGGGCGCGAACGCCGCGGCTGGGACAGGATCACCTTCGCGAATGTCCGCGGCTGCCCGCTGATCCGGCGCTGAGGACTGCGGCCGGAGGCGCCGATGCGGCGCTTCCGGTCCGTTTTTGCCTTGACGCTGACACTTTCCGCCGTCTCTTCTCCGGCCTGTATGAATGATTCCCAAATGACGCCTCGGCGTAATGCGGACTAATGGGGAGGGCTTGACGGCCCGACTTTCAAACGAAAGGTTTTTCGATGATGCAGTTTCTGGCAAAGGCGGGTCTTGCCGTCATGCTGACAGCCGGTACCCTGGCCGGCACGGTGGCCCCGGCTGCCGCCCAGTTGAATATCATTATTGGTGAGCCGGACCGTGGTCCGCCGCAGGATTACCGCCGCCCGCCGCCGGGCTACGGCCGGCCGTCGCGCGGCTGCAATCCGCGGCTCGCCGAAGATATGGCCCGGGATTACGGCTTCCGCCGTGCACGCGTCGTCGACATCACGCCACGCCGCGTGATCGTCCAGGGCTGGACGCGTCGCGGCCCCGATGAGATGAGCTTCGCCAATGTGCGCGGTTGCCCCGCCCTGCGCCGCTGATATCAAGGTAGAATACCGCCTCGTCTCCCCGATGCGGCGGCACTGCATAATTCCCTAAATCGGAATCGATTTAGGGGTAAAATTATGCCGCAATTCAAAGTGTTACGGCGTCCTTTGCGCGTCTGAAAAGATGCGCGGCGCTATAAAAACCGCCTTTGCCAGTCTCCCCGGATCGGCAAGGGCGGTTTTCTTTTTGCGCTCAATCTGACTGCGCTCTTTCCTCCGATATCATCGTGGGTCTTGTGCCACCGGCTGTCCGGTTGGCGCCAATGACTGCCCCTTACCCTAACCCTACCCTAACCCTCTCCCCGCTCGCGGGTAGAGGGGACGTGCCCTGCGAGGGGCTGGTGGGGAACGGAGAGGGTGCGGCATGGTCCCTTCGCCCCGTTTACGGGGTCCGAAGGACGGGTTGAGACCCGTGGCTCGACCCCGGTTGGTGGCGGCAGCCGGATGAGGGGCTGGCATCGGCGTTCTCTCGGGCCGAGGAGCAGAAGATGACATTGAACCGAGCGGCCGCGCGCCTCCTCAGACGCGCGGTGCTGTTATGCTCATTGTTCGATCGCGAAGGTCACGGTGACGCTCACATTGTAATTGTTCTCGCCGCCCTGGACGGGAACGGCAGCGTCGGAGGCCTCCTTCATCATCGTGGCGCGATAGGCCGGCTGCGGCATCGCGCGCGGCACATTCTCGTTGATCTCGAGAATGCGGCCGAGCTTGACGCCGGCGGCTTCGCTCAGCGTCTTTGCCCTCTTGACGGCATCGGCGACTGCGGCCTTGCGTGCCTCTTCGATCACGGCGTCCGGCTTGTCGTTGGTGAACTGGATATCGCCACCCTGGTTGATGCCGAGGCTGACGGACTGGTCGATCACCGCGCCGAGCTTGGCAAGATCGCGCAGCCTGACGGTGACCGAATTGATGGTCTGGTAGCCGATCAGCTGCGGCTGCTGCTGTTGCCCGTCGACCGGCTGCGGATAATTGTATTGCGGCTGGATGGAAAAGCCGGAGGTCTGCAGGTCGCGCTCGGCGATGCCGCCGCTCTTCAGCGCGGCAAGCACGTCGTTCATCGCCTTGTTGTTCTCATCGAGCGCTTCGCGGGCGGTTTTCGCCTGTTTGACGACGGCGAGGTTGACGATGGCCATATCGGGAGCGGCGGACGATTCGCCATCGCCGGTCACCGAAATCACCGGCTCGCGCGGCTTCATCTCCTGCGCGAAGGCGGGCGCTGCGGCGGCAAGCGGCAGCGCCAAAAGGGCGGTCATTAGGACTGTTCTGGTATAGATCGGCGCCATGTTTTCATTCCTTGGTTGTCGTTTCCCGGAAGAGCTTTCTGTCGGTTGATTGTGAAGCTATTGCGGCGGAAAAGACAGGCGCATGCGTAGCGAGAGAAAAATGTCAGGGATGCCTGCATCGGAGCTTGAACCCGGAGGACGTCTGCCGACCCTTAAGAGCCGAAACGGGCTGGACCGGAACCGACGGCTCGCTATCATATGGCGATCATCGACGACGAGGAAACAATGTTCGAAACGCTCGATCCCGTCCCGTCCGAGGTCGCCACCGTGATTTCCGATGGCCTGAACGCCTTCAACGAGAGCGCTGAGATCAGACGTGAGGCCTTCGCCATCGTCTGGCGGGAAAACGGAAGGGTTATCGCCGGAATAACGGCGTCCGTTTCCTTCTCGGTTCTTTTCATCGGCAATCTGTGGGTCGAAAAATCGCTGCGCCTGAGGGGCATTGGCCGGAAGCTGATGGCGGCGGCGGAAGAAGAAGGGCGCCGCCGCGCCGCCGTCATGGCCTGCGTCGACACGCTCTCAACCCAAGCGCCTGACTTTTACCCGAAGCTCGGATATGTCGAGTTCGGCAGGGTCAGCGGGCATGCCGGAGGCCGGCCCGTCGACCGGATCTGGTTCCGGAAGGAGTTGTCCGCCGCGGCTTGATCAGGAGCCGCTGGCAGCTTCAACATCCGATGTCATTGCAGGGATATGTGAGGTCGCTCTCGCGCGGGACGCCGGTCTACTGACCGCGCCAATCGTCCGACTAGGCGCCGAAATCGTCCATGAAGGACGGATGGATGGCGGGCTTCCGCTCCTGGCGTGCGTCCCGAATACGTTGGGGAACAGCACCGAGACCGGCGACGAAACGGGTGAGGAGATTGCGGTTGAAAAGTTTCTGTATGGCACTCATGGCAGTTCACTCATTCTTTTTTTTGTTAGCCGGCAGCATATATTTTGCCCAGGCTGCCATAACAATGGGCAATTTTGCATGACAGTTATGTGACGGTGCATGGCTTGAGGGTGGCTGGCCCAAAAGGTGATCACATTGGCGTTAGAAGCGGCCGTCCAGGGCGGTCGGCTGCTATAAATCCTCGTCGGTATTCGCCGTGGCGTGGTAGATTGCCCGCTTGGGTGAAACCATGCGCCTCCGAAGGAGAAGCTCAGATGAATCGATTTTTCGCATTTATCGCGACCGGAACGCTGATCAGCCTTGCCGCGATCATTTCGGGCTGCACATCGTCCGGGAGCGTCGACCAGACGTCGTCGATCGGCGGCGGTTATTATGAGCGTCAGCCGCTTAATCCGGCATGTGGGGGTGGGTTCAGGCCGAGCGATGGGCGTTCTTGTAGCTATTAGGAATGTGCGCCAAGTGGGCATGATGCCGCCGGACGAAGTCGTGTGCTACTGGCCATCGCCGGAGTCGACCTATCGCCGCAATCAGACTTCTAATTTCCGACCGCTAATAGCTACACGGACGATCATTGCCGAATCCATCGCGGCAGGCAGGCCGAAGGGCAAAGTCACCGCTCTGCGCGGTATAGCCGACCGAACCTGTCTGCACCGAGTCGTTTGAGCTCGTGGTGCACGACGATGCCGACATGGCAATGACGAAGACGGCTGCCATGGCTGCCGATAGTTTGCGAGCTTGAAGCATCTCCCCACCCCTCACTGTCCAAAATGGCCTTATAATCCTGGCAAGTAGGGCCGAGGAGGCGTCCCGATAACTGATGTTGTCGATCAAGATTTTGTCATTTGTTGAAAACCCCTTCGCCAGCACTCGCTGCCACGATCAAGGTTGCCTCGGCCACTCCTCCAGATGTCGTTTATTTGAACAACGACGATATAGGTTGCCGCAGCCTGTCAAAGGGTCCCATTCACCCGATTGACTGCAAGTCTGGAGTAGTTGGAGGCTCGGTGTGGTCATGAATCCAGAGCGAAGGTTAAGCTCGGTCGGCGAACATCCGCGATATGCGCCAGCAGCTTGCATTGGCAGAAGGCCCCTTGAGGTGCGGATGCCATATCCGGCGCGCACCGGGTCAGGTCGCATTGAAATGCTTGGGTTCCACGGCAAAAGAACAGCAAGCGGCAACGAACAGGGCTTTGGAAAACAAGGCAGAAGTCCTGTCGCAAGTCCTTCCAACCAGTAGAGAACTTAAGTTTATAGGGAGAACAACCTGCGACAGGGAAATTCTGCTTCTGTCCCGGGACTGTGTGAAGGGACTTTTCGGGCACAGCCGGTGTCATTGGATATGCGGACGCCTACGGCTACGGTCTCGATCAAGGCGCTCTTGAACGATACTTCGGCTCGATTGGCTTGGCGACGCCGGAGGGCGTTTCCTATAGCAAGGTATCGAGCACCACTTCGGTGTGAAGAGCAGCCAAACGATTTGGGAAGAGCACCTATACGAACTCAAGGGCTTCTACGAAATATTCGGCGAAGGTGCCGTGGCGACCATAAAGGCAGGCGCCTCGCCGGAGCGGAATCTTTGGCCGCTGCTTCCTAGGCTTACAGTGTCGTTGGCACGCAGTGAAGGGTTCGCGCCGCTAACCAACCTTCGTTCTGAGGTAATTGCGATTGCGGATGGCTGTGCGACTGTCATGTGCACCTCTGATGACAACCTTACAGAGATGGTGCTGAGGCTGAATTTCGCAGAGGAACGACTGCAGATAAATGTGAAGGATGGGCTGAGGACGGCCGACGACGGATCGGAGGGGGCGGCCAGAAGCTACGCAAGCGTCATGCGATTTGTTCGCGACTATATACTCAACGGTGTCCTTGAAGTGTGGGATTGGGATCAGCGAAGACTGCTTGGTAAATGCGATGTCTTCATTCCGTTGAATGTCGATCTCGAGGCAACCAAAAGAGCTTATGATTCAATCATTAGAAATTTCGAAAATCTAGCTGAGGTACGTTCGAAATCGGGGAACTTTGGTGGAGACTAGGTCCGCAGCTCCCACCATCATCGAATGACGCGCCATCAAACCGCCCTCAAGCATGCTTCAAAGGATTTCGAAAATTCCGGAATCTAGTGTCAAAATTCCGGTTTTTCGCGTCCGGCTACGGCGTCCGGCTACATACAGCATCTTAGAACGTTGGTGGGCCCGGAGGGACTCGAACCCCCAACCAAGCGGTTATGAGCCGCCGGCTCTAACCATTGAGCTACAGGCCCTTGGCGCCGGTGGCGGCACCGTGATGCCGGGGCAATGGTTCCCGCGAGCATCGGTTCGCTCTAACGCAAATTGCAAGGAGCCACAAGCGGGGAGCGCAAGCATCTGTGGACGATGCATTCGTGGGCGGCCACTGGAACCTTCTCGCGCGGGCGACACTTATCAAGTGACATTCCGCATGAAGAGGGCGATCGGAGATGGTGGCTTCGAACAGTGCCGTGGTGCTCACCGTGGAGGACGAGCCGCTGATCCGGTTCAATATCCTCGATGTGCTGGAGGAGGTCGGCCATGTAGCGCTGGAGGCGGCGAATGCCGATGAGGCTCTGGTGGTGCTGAAGGGCAGGCAGGATGTCGATATCCTGTTTACCGACGTCAACATGGCCGGTTCGATGGACGGTCTCCAGCTTGCCAATCGGGTGAGGGCGATGCGGCCGAACATCGGCATCATCATCACCTCGGGCATGGTGCGGCTCGATCCGATGGCGCTGCCCGCCAATACCGCCTTCCTGCCGAAGCCATACATGCACGATACGCTGATTTCGACGATCGATTCCCTGATGACGTAAACACGCCGCGCAGCCGCAAAACGGGGACTGTTTTTGCGGCTGCGCGCGAGGCGCCGGGAGACATGCTCGTCTTCAGGCGGGGCGGAGGGGAACCACACCCTCAGCTGAAGCTGCTCTTCAGCGCCTCGTTCTCGTGATGGGCCTTCTTCTCGTAAATCGTGAACAGCGCCATCGAAAGGAGATAGGAGAGGAAGGGATCCCCTATCTGCGTGGCGATGTCGCGGGATGCGAGAACATGGCGCTCGAGAGCGCCGATGTCCTTCTGTATTGCGGTCTGCGTGGTGGTTTCAGCGAGGCGATTCATGCTGCCATCTCCAGGAATTGGGTCACGACCGAGCGGGCCGGCACGTGCCTGACATAAAGGGGTAGGGTGAGGCCGAGGGCGGCGCGCATCTTGCGCAGCACCCGGTCCGATACTTCGAAGGCGCCGCAGCAGACGGGGTATTTGCCGTAGCCGTCTGCACGGCCGAGTTCTTCCACTTCGGCGCCGGCGCGCTTGTAGACGCGCTTGAGGTAGGGCTCGTAGTTGGAAATCATCGTATGGATGCCGTGATCGAGCGCGCATTCGCAAAGCGCAAGCAGCATCATGGAGAAGGCGCGGCCGGCGTCGACATTGGAGAAATCCTTGGCGATCGCCTCCTCGTCGATGCACATGCGCGTGCCTTCCCAGATGCCGGGGGCGATAAGATTGGCGGCATCGGGAAACGTCTCACGGAAGACGTCGTAGAGAAGGGTCGGGCCTGTCGTCGGCATCAGACGCATGCCGCCATAGAGGCGGGTGCGGCTATCGTTGCACCAGACGAGATAGGCAGGGGCGAGCGAATCGTAGCTATCGCGTTCGTAGGGGCCGATGACGGGAACGTCCCAGCCGAGCGTATCGGCGAAGACCTTCTTGCGCAGGCGAAACATCTGGTCGAGTACGGCAGCGTATTTTTGATACTCATGTGCCTGAATGATAACGAACATTTTGCCCTCCAGCGTTTTCAAGTTCGTGGAAGGCAGAATGGTTCAGCCGGGCCGGTTCGGAAATTCCCTCAGATGGGCCCCCTCAGATGAGGGGATCAAGGATTGATGATGCGCAATTGCACGGCCCGTGAAGCGGCCGCCGAGATCGTCGCACAGCCGAGCTTGAAGCGGGCGGTCTTCAGGTAATCGCGCGTGGTGTGCTCCGATATGCCGAGGATGACCGAAATATCCTTGTAATCCTTGCCCAGCGCCGTCCAGTGCAGACACTCGATTTCGCGCGGCGACAATGACGGCACCGGATCGTTTTCGCCATGCAGCTCATAGACGGCCTTGCGGTGGATGAGATGGGCGATCTCAATCCATTCGTTGCGGCAGCGGCGGACGAGTTCGGCCCATTCTTCCGCCGGTATGCGGGCATTCAGCGACAAGAGGGCGCGGCGCTGTGCCTTGTCTGCGACGGGAATGGAGTAGCCGTTGCCGCCGATGCCGTGCTTCTGGGCGTCGACCAGCATGGCATAGGCCTCAGGCGTCGGTTCGACCTCGCTCCAATCGAAGGGCAGTTGGCGTTCGAAGCCCTGTTTGACGATGGGATCGACCTTCACATAGCTGTTCAGAAGGTAGCGGGAGACCCAGGCATCCGGATAGGTGGTGCGTACGAAGGGCGAATCAATCTTGGCCGCGATCGTCTGGGCGAGATGGTAGGTGACGAAATCGAGGCCATATTCCGCCTGGAGAATGCGGATGGCGGCATCCACATTGGCCGCAGCCTTAATCTGTTCGAAAGCGGACTCGAACTTTTCACTATAGGTATTCTCAATCATTTCCACTGCCCCAATTCCCTCAATCCTACCGCGAGGGCTGTCATAAATACAAGGCATCCCCACATATGCGGGGAATGACAATCCGGGTCCCGTCTGCTAGCGGCTGTCATGAGGAGACCTCATATGGACAGCAAGAGACCATTCGCGATTGCCGAATGCCAACAGGCCGCCAAAGGCCTGAAATCCAGCTGGCAGGACATGGCAGGCTCCGAAGCGCTGATCCGCGCCCTCGTTGCCGAACGCAACGGCGACACGCCGCTGGCGCTGTTCTGGACCGAAGTTCACCGGGCGCTCTGCCAGGAAACCAACGCCTTCTGACGATGAACCTCCCGGAAGAGCGGCCCAGCCCTTTCTCCGCGATTTAGGCAGGGCACCCACGCCGGTCGGCAGGGAAATCGTCCGCCTTTCTCCAAAATTGCCCATGAACACGTCTTCATTCATGTCGTGATTCGATTTGACGGCGAAAGGATCGGACGCTGCGTTCTGGATATATGGTTAAGAAATCCGCATTATTTCATCGATTTGTGCCAAACTGGTTGACGGAGGGTTTGCGGCAGGAGCTATGGTGTTTGTGGAAACGGTTACATTCCGTCTTGCCTGTACAGCGCCGGCTGCAGAATGATTCGGATGTCATCACCGATGTGTGGAATGGAATGACTGAAAAGCGTGTGCATCTGGTCTTCAAGACCCATCTCGATATCGGCTTTACCGACCATGCCGAGAAAGTCCGCCGGCAATATCACGAGCGCTTCATTCCGCAGGCGATCGAGACGGGCAACCATTTTCATGGTGAAAATCCCGACGAGCCGAAATTCATCTGGACGACGGGCGCCTGGCTGATCTGGGACCATCTGAATTCGCGCTCGGCCGCAGAGGTGGCAGCGCTGGAACAGGCGATCGAGCGCGGGCTGATCCGCTGGCACGGCCTGCCGTTCACCACGCATACGGAGCTGATGTCGCCTGACCTTTTCCGGGCCGGGCTTTCCTATTCGCAGGAGCTCGACCGGCGCTTCGGCAAGACGACGATCGCGGCGAAGATGACCGATGTGCCCGGCCATACGCTCGGCATGGTGCCGCTGCTTTCCGAGGCGGGCATTCGCTTCCTGCATCTCGGCGTCAATACGGCGTCGCCGCCGCCCGATGTGCCCGACATCTTCCGCTGGCGAGCGCCCGGCGGCGAGGAAGTGGTCGTCATGTACCAGCGCTCCTATGGCGAGACCTGTTTCCCCGACGGTCTCGAGGACGGGCTGAGCTTTGCCCATACCAACGACAATATGGGGCCGCAGAGCGTGCCGCAGACGGCCGGGGCCCATCGCGAATTACGCGCCCGCGAACCGGATGCGGTCATCCGCGCGGCGACGCTCGAGGATTACGGCGTCATTCTCTGGAGCGAGCGTGAGCGTTTTCCTGTCGTCGAGCTGGAACTCGGCGACAGCTGGATCCATGGCAGCGGCAGCGATCCGGTGAAGACGGCGCGCTTCCTGGCGCTGCAGCGGCTCTACGACCGTTTCGCGGCGGATGGGCTCGACGCGCGGCGTCTCGCCTTCGGGCGCGGACTGGCGATGGTGGCCGAGCATACCTGCGGCGTCGATATCAAATCTTATCTGCGTGACGACAAGGCATGGTCGCGGTCCGATTTCGAGGCCGCGCGCCGATCCGATTATCGCTTCGCCTATACCGAAGCCTCGTGGGACGAGCAGCGAGCCTATGTCGACCAGGCGGTCTCGGAACTCGACGAGACGGACCGAGAGGCGGCCCAGGCCGTGCTCGCCGAATTGACCACTCCTGCGGTGATCGAAGGCGGCGGGCGGGAGTTCCGCCTGCAGGCCGGCGGCTGGTCGATCGCGCTCGACGGTGCGAGCGGCGATGTCGCCGAAATCACCTCGCCCTCCGGCCGGACGATCTCCGGCCGTAACGGCTCGCTGATCGCCTATCGATATGAGAGCTACGATGCCCACGACATCATCAGGCACATGGAAACCTACCTGACCCATCGCCAGGAATGGGCGGTGCTCGACCACGACAAGCCGGGGCTTGCCCGGTCGGGAGCAGCACTTTCGAAGGGTTTTCTGCCAGCGCTGGAAGCGACCCAAGGGGCGTGCATCCTTCTGTCGATGCCGGCCGAGGCCGTGCAGAAATACGGCGCGCCGCCGCATGTGATGCTGCATTTCACCGCCGAGCGCGATCGTCTCGACCTGCGTCTGACGTTGCATGACAAGCCGGCGAACCGCATGCCGGAGGCCAGCTTCCTTTCCTTCACGCCTGATGGTGCCGGGGACTGGAATTTCCACAAGATGGGCCTCTGGCACCGATCGGGAAATATTGCGACGAGCGGCGGTGGGCAATTACAGGCGGTGACATCAGCACGCCGTGATCTTGCCGATGGTCCGCTGACGATCGAAACCTTCGATGCGCCGCTCGTTGCGCCGCAAGGCTTGGATTTCATGACGTTTTGCAGGACGCTGCCGGATTTTACCGCCGGCATCCGCTTCAATCTGCACAACAATAAGTGGGGAACCAATTTCCCGATGTGGTGGCAGGGTGATTTTCAAGCACGCTTCCGGCTCAGCGTGAGCTGAGCCGGAGGCAGATAAGGCTCAGCCGACCTTTGTCGCAGGGTTGACCCAATCTTGGCGCGGCACTTCGGGCCTTTGCGGTTTCGGACGAAACTTCACCAGCACCTCGCGACCATCGACAGAGGCTTGCGTGCGTTCCAGCGCATCACGTTCGGCAACCGCCTGGCGCCAATGCTCGTCGTCGCGGCCATCGGGCCGGCCCTGTTCTTCCCAAATCGCGTAAGCTCTCTTGCTGATCCATTCGTGGCGTATGTCGCTCATCTATCCATTCCATTCATCAAAAGCGTTATTCGGCAATTCTGTCCTGCTGAACCGGCGGCCGGCGCTTGGCTGCCATCAGCAGGTCGAGCTCGATCGAGGAGGGCCCGAAACGGGTGAACAGGCTCTCAGCCTGGTCGTTTCGGAGGCCGTATTTGGAGGCGAATTCATCAAGGCTATAGGGACGGCCGCGCAGGATTCTGCTCCGGCGCTCCGGTTCACGTATTTGCGTCATTGGTGGTAACCCCAGTCGGTTCGGCGAATGTGAGAACAAAACAGATTACAACGCCGAAAGTTCCGTGATTTTGCAGCGATTCCTGCCCTTTGTCCCATTCCGGACCGATCTCAGGCGGGAGGCAAAAACATTTGACGGATGGCGCATGCCAAGAAAATTTCCACTAAAACATGCAAGAATATCATGGCGTTATGGAATTCGCTTCCATGCGCGCGGAGAAATGGGCTTTACCCCAGCGCGTTACTCTATAGAATCAATAGTGTTATTCGGTTCGCAGGGGCAGCAACGTTCCGTTTCCCCGCGTTTGGCGCGACCGATACCGGAGGACTTTGGCCTCAATCCATCAAGAGGAGACAGACATGATGAATGCACTGCCGCCACTTCATGACGGCCATGCGCCGTTCGACCTCCAGCAGCTGTTTCGCGAAGCGCTCTATGCCTTCGAGGAATGGGACAGTGAATTGACCGAACCGATCGTGACCTATGAAGGACGGGTCATGCCCATCAGCTTCGTTTTCGAAGCCATGCGCGAATGCACCGACATCGTGCCGATGAACATCGTCGGCGCCGTCACCGAACGGCTGACCAAGCCGTGGGAGGGCGAAGGCCCGCTCGACCAGATGACCTTCTCGACGGCGGCGCGTGTCATGCGCGTTTTGGTGCGCAAGCGCCTTCACGTCACTGGGGCTGCAGATCTCGTCGCCGTTTCGGCCCACGCGTCCGAAGACCAGGGCCGCGATTGACAAAGTGAGGATCGCGGCCATGGCTGCGATCCTTTTCCGCTTTTTGGCGGAACCTCGCTTATTCCCAGCCGTTTAATTCGGCAGGCACAGCCCGCCACTACAGCGCCCTTTTCGACAGTCGCAAAGGGCGCTGTGGCACTTCGAATTGCTGCATAATCTATCCTTAAATCGATCCCGATTTAAGAATTATGCAGTGGTGACGGGCGAGGAATGAAGCACCATGCTGAAATCTATTGTTCATGAAATCATCGGTACACCCAGGCGTGAGCCTGAGCTTCCGCAATCGCTCGAGCAGTTTCGCGACAGGAAACGGGTGCTGATCATCTTTGCAGATGCGCAAGATGACCGCGCGCTCATCCAGGACGAATGGCTGCGCAAGGCGCATATGCGGTTGATCGAGGAAGACGTCGAGGTGTTCAGCATCGCCGGCGGCGGCGCGTTTGCGCTGTTCGACGATGACTGGGAACTCGATGCCGACGATATTCGCGATCGACTGCAGGGACCGCCGTCCGGCGAGTTCGGGCTGATCCTGATCGGACGCGACGGAACCGTTAAGCTGCGCTCGAGCGAGCCGATGAGCGCCGAGGATATCTTCGCTGCCTTTGAGATGTTGCCGAAGAAGACGCCTTGGTAGCGTTTCGAGAGCCCGTTTGAAGCGGGCGCGGTGAAGCATCCGCGTCCCGCGTCTTTTGCATGTTCAGAGTTCGAAGGCTTCCTTGAGGCCCAGGCTCTTGCGTTCGCGCAGGTCGAGATCTGCCTCGATATGGGCGATGTGATGCAGCATCAGCTGGCAGGCGCGGTCGAGTTCGTCGGCTTCGATCGCCGAGATGATGTCACCATGTTCGGAATGGCCGCAGCTCGATGCGGTCGACTGCCCGTAGAGCGCAATCACCAGAGACGATCGGGCGACAAGCTCTTCCATGAAGCGCTGCATGATTGAGTTTCCCGATATGGCCGCCAGCATCAAATGAAAATCGCCCGATGCCTTGATTTCGGCGCGGCGCGCCGTCTGGCCACGCTCGCTCATCAGGCGGCCTTCTTCCAGCAGAAGCTGTCGCAGATGGGTAATGTCATCAGGCGTGATCCGCGCCGCTGCCTCGCGCAAAATGCCGGGTTCAACCAGCCGGCGGGCGGAAAAGATCTGACGAGCCTCTTCCGGCGAGGGATAGGCGACGAAGGCGCCGCGGTTCTTCTCGACGCTGACAAGACCTTCATAGGACAGTGCCTGCAGGGCGGCGCGGGCAAGCGTGCGGCTGACGCTGAAGAGATTGCCGACATCGCTTTCCGAAAGCTTGGTGCCGGGCGAGAGCCTGCGCTCGACGATCGCTTCGCGAATGGCATCGCGGATCTGTTGCGCGCCTGTTTCGGCGGAGTCTTCGGCCTGCTGAGCCTTGGCGGCGGATTTCATGAAATTTACTTCCTGATGGTCGGCAAACCATACCCGGCTTCGCGGCAAAAGTTAAGCAGAATTTGTGCCCGAAATGGTGGTGAGATTGTATACGATGTTTTGCACAAATTGCGCACGATAGCCTAAATCATGTGCAGATAGCGTTGCGCCTATAATTTACTCCCTGAATTGCGGCTTTAATAAAAATGTTATTTTACAATCGCTTATTCTAAGCAATGGAGTCTGGCACGGCAGATGCATTCTTCTTTTCCAAACAGGGGAAGGCATGATGTCGAAAGCGGCAGAGATCGATATAGTATCCGTTTCGAAGGTCTATGGCGCGACGACGGCGGTCCATGCGATCAGCCTGAAAATTCCCGCCGGCTCCTATTGCTGCTTCCTCGGCCCGTCGGGCTGCGGCAAGACTTCGACGCTGCGTATGATCGCCGGCCATGAGAGCACCTCGTCGGGCGACATCAGGCTCGGCAATGCCGTCATCACCGATTTTCCGCCGGCCAGGCGCGGCACGGCGATGATGTTCCAGTCCTACGCGCTTTTCCCGCATCTCGATTTGATCGACAACGTCGCCTTCAGCCTGAAGATGAAGGGCGTCGACAAACAAGAGCGGCGTGCCAAAGCGCTCGAGATGCTGAAGCTGATGCAGATGGAGGCCTATGCCGTCAGACGTCCGGCTCAGCTTTCTGGCGGCCAGCAACAGCGCGTGGCGCTGGCGCGCGCGCTGATCACCGATCCGGAAGCGCTGCTGCTCGACGAGCCGCTGTCGGCGCTCGATCCGTTCCTGAAGATCCGCATGCGCGCCGAACTCAAGAAGCTCCAGAAGTCGCTCGGCATCACCTTCGTGCACGTCACCCATAGCCAGGAAGAGGCAATGGCGCTTGCCGACGTCATCGTCATCATGAATGACGGCCGGATCGAGCAGGCGGCGGCACCCCGCGAGGTGTTCGAGCGGCCGGCAACCGCTTTCGTCGCGCGGTTCATGGGCGACCACAACGTGCTATCCGGCCGGGTGACGTCGAGCGAGAACGGCGTGCTCGTCATGACCGTTCCGGAAGGTCAGAGCTTTTCCGTGCGCGGAACGGGCAGGGAGGTCGGCGAGCCCGTCGATATCGGCATCCGCACCGACCGTGTGCGGCTGCAGGTGGCGACCGAATGGACGCTCGGCTTCGACGGCATCGTCTCCAATATCGAATATCGCGGCTCTTCGGTGAAGATCACCGTTATCGGCGCCGGCAGCGACGACTTCACCGTCATTGCCAACGACGGCGAATATTTCGCCCGGCCGGTCGCCGTCGGCGATACCGTCTCGCTCAGCTGGGCGCTTGAGGATGCCGTGCTTCTCGGCCGCTCTGCCACATGAGCAATCACCATCAAGAACCATGAACCTTCTATCCAAGAAAAGGGGAACTGACATGACGACTGAAACGACATCGACCAAGGCGGAGAAAGGCCTTTCCCGCCGCGCGCTGCTGAAGACGGGGGCTGCCGCCGTCGGCGCCATCGCAGGTTCCGGCGCCATCACCGGCTTTCCCACCATCTGGGCCCAGACGAACATCACGCTTCGCCAGTTCGGCACCGGCGTTTCGAACATCAATGCCATCGCCGAGAAGTGCAAGGCCGATCTTGGCATCACGCTGGAGATGACGGCGACCGATTCAGACGCCGCCGCCCAGCGCGCCGTCACCCAACCCGACAGCTACGACATTGCCGACATCGAATACTGGATCGCCAAGAAGGTGTTCCCGACCGGCGTCATGCAGCCGATGGACGTCAAGAAGCTGAAATATTACGACAAGATCGTACCGCTGTTCATCAACGGCAAGCTGAAGCCGGAGAGCGTTATCGCTCAAGGCACGGCGCCGCACACGGTCGGCTTCGTCGAAGCGCAGGATTCCAAGAAGTTCGCCAAGGAAGCGACGCAGTGGATGACGATGGTTCCGACCATCTACAATGCCGACACGCTCGGTATTCGCCCCGATCTCGTCGGCCGCGACATCACCAGCTGGGCCGACATCATGGATCCGAAGTTCAAGGGCAAGACCTCAATCCTCAATATTCCGTCGATCGGTATCATGGATGCCGCGATGATCATGGAAGCGCTCGGCAACATCAAATATGCCGACAAGGGCAACATGACCAAGGAAGAGATCGACAAGACGATCGAATTCCTGATCAAGGCCAAGGGCGACGGCCAGTTCCGCGCCTTCTGGAAGAGCTTTGACGAGTCGGTGAACCTGATGGCGTCGGGCGAAGTCGTCATCCAGTCGATGTGGTCGCCGGCCGTCGCCGCCGTCCGCTCCAAGGGCATCGCCTGCAAGTATCAGCCGCTCAAGGAAGGCTATCGCGCCTGGGGCGGCGGTCTCGGCCTTGCTTCGCACCTCAAGGGCGCGCAGCTCGACGCCGCCTATGAATACATCAACTGGTACACATCGGGCTGGGTCGGCGGCTATCTCAACCGCCAGGGTTACTATTCCGCCTGCATGGACACCGCCAAGAACTTCATGACGGCGGACGAGTGGGGCTACTGGATCGAGGGCAAGCCTGCAACCGGCGACATCATGTCGCCTGAGGGCAAGGTCATGGAGAAGGCCGGCGCCGTTCGCGACGGCGGCTCCTTCGAAGCCCGCATGGGTGCGGTCGCCTGCTGGAACTCGGTGATGGACGAAGACCGCTACATGGTCCGCCGTTGGAACGAGTTTATCGCTGCTTAAGGCCAAGTAGGCGTTGTCGCCTTCCCCTCCCCAACCCTCCCCACAAGGGGGAGGGAGCCCAGCGAGGGTGCGGCAAAACTTTCCCTCCCCCTTGTGGGGAGCGTTGGGGAGGGGTCTTTGATGATCCCTCCTTTCATTACTTCGACGAACGAAAGGGCAAAGGATGGCGACCATCGCAGCGGAAACGGAGGAGGACGGCCAGGGCGCGCGCGGCGGGCGCGGACTGAAGCTTTCCCCATCGGCGATATCCTATCTCCAGGCGACGCCGCTGTTCGTCATTCTCGGCTTGTTCTTCCTGCTGCCGATCGCCATGATCGCGGTCGTCAGCTTCTGGGACTACGACTTTGCCGGTCTCTATCCCGACTTCCTGACGATGAACTACACCGACACGCTCGGTTCGTGGGTGACGTGGAAGATCTATCTTAACACGCTGAAATTCACCGCGATCGTCTGGGCGCTGACGCTCGTCATCGGTTTCTGGGTCGCCTATTTCCTGGCCTTTCACATCCGCAAGACATCGACGCAGATGATCCTCTTCCTGGTCTGCACCGTGCCGTTCATGACGTCGAACATCATCCGCATGATCTCGTGGATCCCGGTGCTCGGGCGCAACGGCCTCGTCAACTCGACGCTGATCAAGATGGGCATCATCCCGCAGCCGATCGAATGGCTGCTCTATTCCGATTTCGCCGTCGTGCTTGCCATGGTGCATCTCTATACGCTGTTCATGGTGACGCCGATCTTCAATACGCTGATGCGCATCGACCGGTCGCTGTTCGAGGCGGCGCGTGATGCCGGCGCCTCCGGCTGGCAGGTGTTGTGGAATGTCGTCTTCCCGCTTGCCAAACCCGGCATGGCGATCGGCACGATCTTCGTCGTTACGCTTGTGATGGCCGACTTTTCGACGGTGCAGGTAATGTCCGGCGGCCAGAGCGCCTCGGTGGCGCTGATGATGAAGAACCAGATGTCGCTGCTGCAATATCCGGCCGCTGCCGCCAATGCCGTGGTGCTGCTCGCAGTCGTGCTGTTGATGGTCGCGGCCATCCTGCGCATCGTCGATATCCGCAAGGAGCTTTGAGATGAGCCACGAAAAACGCGGCCTGGAATTCTACCTGCTGGCGCTCTTCTTCATCATCTTCGTGCTGTTCCTCTACGGGCCGCTATCGGCGATCCTGATCCTCTCCTTCCAGGGGCCGGATGGCGGCCTGACCTTCCCGATGAACGGTGTTTCCACGCACTGGTTCTTCAACCTATTCGAGAAGCAGGCGGTCGGCGATTTCGGCGCCTCGTTCCGCCGCTCCTTCACCCTCGGACTGATGGTGATGGCGGTGACTGTCGTCGTCTCTCTGCTCGCCGGCCTTGCTTTCCGCCGCCGTTTTCGCGGTTCGACGGCGCTGTTCTATGCCACGGTCGCAAGTCTCGTCGTGCCGTCGATCATCATCTCGCTCGGCATCGGTGTCGTCTTCCAGGAGGGAGGGCTCAAACCCGCTTGGTATTCGTCGGCCTTCGGCGCGCATCTCACCTGGACGCTGCCCTTTGGCGTGCTGATCATGTTTGCCGTCTTCAACCGCTTTTCGCCGGCCTATGAAGAGGCGGCGCGCGACCTCGGCGCCAGCTCCTGGCAGACGTTCCGCCATGTCGTGTTGCCGATGATCGCCCCGAGCCTCGTCGGCGTCGGACTGTTCGGCTTCACGCTCTCCTATGACGAATTCGCCCGCACGCTGATGACATCAGGCACCTACAATACGTTGCCGCTCGAAATCTACGGCATGACCACCAATGTCACGACGCCGGTGCTCTATGCGCTCGGCACGGTGACGACGCTGTTTTCCTTCACCATCATTCTCCTCGCGCTCGGCATCATGACGATGCTCAGCCGGCGGCAGGCAAAGATAAACTGACATGCGCATCCTCATCGTCAATCCGAACACCACGGCCTCCATGACCGAGAAGGCCGCGACCGCTGCGCGGGCGGTGGCGGCATCCGGCACGGAGATCATCGCGGCCACCTCGCGCATGGGGCCGGTTTCCATCGAGGGGCATTACGACGGGGCCTTAGCGATCCCCGGCCTGCTCGCCGAACTCAAGGAGCGGCAGGGTGTGGATTATGACGCGGCTGTTATCGCCTGTTTCGACGATACCGGGCTCGAAGCGGCGCGAACCTTTTCCGATGTGCCGATCCTCGGGCTTTGCGAATCCGCCGTGGTGACGGCGGGCTTCCTGGCGCAGCGCTTCACCGTGGTGACGACGCTGGAGCGCTCGCGGGTGCTGATCGACAATCTGGTGCGCCGCTACGGAATGGGCGACCGCGCCAAGGTGCGCGCCTCCGACATCCCGGTGCTGGAGCTGGAAGATGCAGGCTCGGGCGCGATCGGCAAGCTTAGGGCCGAGATCGAGCGGGCGCTTTTGGAAGATGGCGCCGAGGCGATCGTGCTCGGTTGTGCCGGCATGACCGATCTGGCGCGCGAACTGCAGGAAATCTACGGCGTGCCCGTCGTCGACGGCGTCGCCGCCGCCGTCAAGCAGGCCGAAGCGCTGGTGTCGCTCGGACTTTCCACCAGCAAGCGCGGCTCCTATGCCTCGCCGCTGCCGAAACCCTTCATCGGGGCGATGAGCGGTTTCTCGCCGGTCCTGTGACCGTTTTCGAGATGCTGACGCCGAAGCTCTGACGAAGAGCATTTCCGTTTTCTTCGAGTCACGAAAATGCTCCATCTCTTTGTCTTCGCGCAATTCCGGACGCAAAACCGCCGCGCAGTTTTGCTGGAATTGCTCCAGCGGTAGGCCCAAGTTTTTGCTTTACTTTTTTGCTCCCCGCGAGAATGGTCTGCACGGATCATCGCGCAAGAGGAACGCTTATCATGACAATCGAGGACGATCTCAGCCGGATCGTGGAGCAGGAGAAAGTGCTGAGCTTCGACGCCTTCGACCTGACGACGGCATGGCAGCTCGGCAAACTCCTGCAGGAACTCGCCACCGAGCGCGGCCTCGGTATCGCGATCGACGTGACCCTGCATTCGATGCCCGTTTTCTATGCTGCCCTCCCGGGTGTGACGCCCGATAACGTCAATTGGGTCCGCCGCAAGCGTAACATGGTGCTGCGTTATTTCCGCAGCAGCTATGCCTCCGGTCTGAAGTTGCAGAGGGACGGCAAGACGGTCGAGGATAACGGGCTTTCCGGTGCCGACTATGCGCCGCATGGCGGCAGTTTCCCGATCAACGTCAAGGGCACCGGTTGCATCGGCGCGGTCACCGTCTCAGGATTGCCGCAGCGTGACGACCACAATCTCGCGGTCGAGGCGCTGGCGCTGATGCTTGCCAAGGATCTGGATACGCTGCGGCTGGCCCCGCTGCTCTGATGCGGTCTCCCGCCGTAATTTTGACAGAAAAAAGCCATGAAAACTACAAATTCGCGTCGCCGTGCCGGTGACGCGAGCTTGTCCTGCGGCTAATCTGCGGCGTCGCACTCCTCATCTTACCCGGGACGCCATGATCCGCTTGTTTCTTGCGCTTGCCGCCACCATCGGCTTCGGCCTTTTCCTTGCCTCCTGCAACACGCTGTCCAAGGAGGAATGCGTCGCTGCCGACTGGCGGGTGATCGGCGAGAGCGACGGTGCAGCAGGCCACGAGCCGCAACAGCGCTTCGCCGCACATGCGAAATCCTGCGAGCGGGTCAAGATCGTGCCCGATCAGACGATCTGGTTTCAGGGGTATCAGGCTGGCCTGGTGCGCTACTGCACGCCGCTTAGCGGGCTTGCGCGCGGCCAGGCGGGCAGCGGCTACGCCAATGTCTGCCCGCCGGAGACCGCGCCCGGCTTCCTGCGCGGCTTCGGTCTCGGCAGCAAGCAGCACGAGCTGCAGGCGCGCCTCAGCTCGATGCAGAACGACTATAGTTTCAAAGAGACAGGCATCGATGAGCTTTCCGACAAGCTCAGGGATGCAAAAGACGACGAAAGGTCGGAGCTGCGCCGGCGGATCAGGGATCTGGAGGACGACCTGCACGATATCCGCCGCGACCAGCGCGACGTGCAGGACGAACTCGATCGCGTCAACGAGGATGTCGAGTGGTTCCAGCGAAACCCGAACGCCGAGCTGCCGGCGCCGGGTTACTGATCTCCGGCCTTAGATCCCGCCGCCAGCCTCAGTGATGCCCTTTGTCAGGCTGCCCGTAGCCGGGAAGAGCGGGATGAGGCAGGCCTGCAGCGCGTGATAGATATCGCCCTTGCCGGGGAAGAGCGAATGAGAGGGAACGAGATCCTCCGTCAGTTCCTCGTGCCAGCCGCCGTTCTTGTGGTCCATGAAGGCGCGCTCGATCACGTTCCAGATCTTGCGATAGCTCTCTTCATGGAAATCGCTCGGCAGGTGCTCGTTGAGGAAATGTGCAGCAGCCGCACCTTCGCAAGCCGGCCACCAGAGCTTGTTGCGCTTGGCGGGCTTGTCGTCCCAATCGAGCGTATAGAAGAAGCCGCCCTTGTCGTTGTCCCAGCCGAGCGCCATGGATTGGGCAAAGAGGGCCTTGGCTGCATCCGGCATCCATTCGATCCGGTTGCCGCCGAGCGCCCAAAGCTGCAGGATGAGGCGGGCCCATTCCAGCCAGTGGCCGGGCGTCGTGCCGGCCGGGCGGAACATTTCGTTCGGATGATAGTAAGTCTTGTCGAGATTCCATTTGGCGTCGAAATGTTCGGCGACGCGCCAGTCGACCGAACCGGCGGCGCGGCGGATGACGAGATCGGCAATGCTTTCGGCCTTGGTCAGGTATTCCCGGACGCCGGTGGCTTCGAAGGCCGCCATCAGCGCTTCGGTCAGGTGCATGTTGGAGTTCTGGCCGCGATAGGCGCCGCCATCGAGCGGCTGCCAGTCGGCGGTGAATTCCTCGGCGATCGCGCCGTGTTTGGCTTCCCAGAACTTCGTGTTGAGGATGTCGGTGATGTCGGCGAGCATGCCGTCGGCAAGCGGATGACTGATCGTCTTTGCCGATGAGGCGGCGAGCAACACGAAAGCATGCCCATAGCCCTGCTTGTTGGAATCAATAGGACCGTCATTGTTGAGCGACCAGAAATAACCGCCGTTTTTCCGGTCGCGATGATGGTTCCAGATATAGTTCATACCGTGGTCGACGACATCGGCAGCGCCGGGGCGGCCGAGCAAGGCGCCGATCGAGAAGCAATGCACGGCGCGCGCCGCGATATGGATGCCGCGAACCTGGCCCTCGGCGTCGAGAGGCCTACCTTCGTCGTCGAGATCGTAAAAGCCGCCCTTGGGATTGACCGAATTGTGCTGGAAGAAATCGAAGAGACCGTTCGCTTGGTTCAGCAGCCAGCCGCGGTGATAGGCGCGGGTCGTCCAGTTTCCAAGCACGGCGTTGCCAGTTGCGGGTGCCATGATGCTCCTCCGATTTCGTGCACAAAGCGTTGTAAACGCCTATATAGGCGTCGTGCGAGTCTGTCATCGGGCGAGAATTGCAAAGTCACGAAATCGACAGGCATATATTGACATAAAGATATCTTTATGTGATCAGGAAGTCTGATACTACGACGTCAAGGAGCCCTCCCGTGTTTGACAATCTCTTTGGTCCGGAAACGGGCAAACGTGACGGCAGTGAAGTTTTCGCAGCTTTGAAACAAGCCGCGAGCGAGCGCATCCTTGTTCTCGACGGCGCCATGGGCACGCAGATCCAGGGGCTCGGCTATGATGAAGACCAGTTTCGCGGGACGCGCTTCATCGGCTGCGCCTGTCATCAGAAGGGCAATAACGACCTTTTGATCCTGACCCAGCCGGATGCGATCGAAGAGATCCATTACAGATACGCCAAAGCCGGCGCCGATATTCTCGAGACCAACACCTTCTCTTCGACCCGCATCGCGCAGGCAGATTACGAGATGGAAGGTGCGGTCTACGACCTCAACAAGGAAGGTGCGGAGATCGTGCGCCGGGCGGCACAGCGCGCCGAGCGCGAGGATGGCCGCCGCCGTTTCGTTGCCGGCGCCATCGGACCGACCAACCGCACCGCCTCGATCTCGCCCGATGTCAACAATCCCGGTTTCCGCGCCGTCACCTTCGACGATCTGCGTTCCGCCTATGGCGAGCAGATCGACGGTCTGATCGACGGCGGCGCCGATATCATCCTGATCGAGACGATCTTCGACACGCTGAACGCCAAGGCTGCGATCTTCGCCTGCGAGGAGCGCTTCGAGGCCAAGGGCGTGCGCCTGCCGGTGATGATTTCGGGCACGATCACCGATCTTTCCGGCCGCACGCTGTCTGGTCAGACGCCGTCGGCCTTCTGGAATTCGGTGCGCCATGCCAATCCCTTCACGATCGGGCTCAACTGCGCGCTCGGCGCCAATGCGATGCGCCCGCATCTGCAGGAGCTTTCGGGTGTTGCCGACACCTTCATCTGCGCCTATCCGAATGCCGGCCTGCCAAACGAATTCGGCCAGTATGACGAAACGCCGGAGCTGATGGCGGCGCAGATCGACGGCTTCGCTCGCGAGGGCCTCGTCAACATCGTCGGCGGCTGCTGCGGCTCGACGCCGGAGCATATCAAGGCGATCGCCGAGACCGTTGCGAAGTACAAGCCACGGCCGATCCCCGAGCATCGCCCCTTCATGTCGCTGTCGGGTCTCGAACCTTTCGAACTGACGAAGGACATCCCGTTCGTCAATGTCGGCGAGCGAACCAACGTCACCGGCTCAGCCCGCTTCCGCAAGCTGATCACCAACGGCGATTTCACCGCAGCGCTCGATGTTGCCCGCGATCAGGTCGAGAACGGCGCGCAGGTGATCGACATCAACATGGACGAGGGTCTGATCGATTCCGAAAAGGCGATGGTCGAGTTCCTCAACTTGATCGCCGCCGAGCCTGACATCGCCCGTGTGCCTGTCATGATCGACTCGTCGAAATTCTCGATCATCGAATCCGGCCTGAAGCGCGTCCAGGGCAAGCCGATCGTCAATTCGATCTCGCTGAAGGAAGGCGAGGAGAATTTCCTCGCCCAGGCGCGGCTGCTGCATAATTACGGCGCTGCCGTCGTCGTCATGGCCTTCGACGAGACGGGACAGGCTGACAGCTATGAGCGCAAGGTGGAAATCTGCACGCGCGCCTACAAGCTGCTGACCGACAAGATCGGCTACCCGCCCGAGGACATCATTTTCGACCCGAACATCTTTGCGGTCGCGACCGGCATCGAAGAGCACAACAACTACGGTGTCGATTTCATCGAGGCGACGCGGACGATCCGCCAGCGCATGCCGCTGGTGCATATTTCGGGCGGTGTCTCCAACCTGTCCTTCTCGTTCCGCGGCAACGAGCCGGTGCGCGAGGCGATGCACGCCGTATTCCTCTACCACGCCATCCAGGCTGGTATGGACATGGGTATCGTCAATGCCGGCCAGCTTGCCGTCTACGACAACATCGATCCCGAGCTGCGCGAGGCCTGCGAGGACGTGGTGCTGAACCGCCGTCCCGACGGAACCGAGCGGCTGCTCGAAGTGGCGGAGAAATTCCGTGGCGGCGCCGCACGCGAAGGCCGCGTCCAGGATCTTTCCTGGCGCGAATGGAGCGTCGAGAAGCGTCTCGAGCATGCGCTGGTCAACGGCATCACCGAATATATCGAGGCCGATACCGAGGAGGCGCGCCAGCAGGCCGCGCGGCCGCTGCACGTCATCGAAGGGCCGCTGATGGCCGGCATGAACGTCGTCGGTGACCTGTTCGGCTCGGGCAAGATGTTCCTGCCGCAGGTGGTCAAGTCGGCGCGCGTGATGAAGCAGGCGGTGGCCGTGCTGCTGCCCTACATGGAAGAGGAAAAGCGCCTCAATGGCGGCGAGGAACGCCGGTCGGCCGGCAAGATCCTGATGGCGACGGTCAAGGGCGACGTGCACGATATCGGCAAGAACATCGTCGGCGTCGTGCTTGCCTGCAACAATTACGAGATCGTTGACCTCGGCGTCATGGTGCCGGCGACGAAGATCCTCGAAACGGCCATTGCCGAGAAGGTCGATGTCATCGGCCTCTCCGGCCTGATCACGCCGTCGCTCGACGAGATGGTGCATGTCGCCGCCGAGATGGAGCGGCAGGGTTTCGAGATCCCGCTGTTGATCGGCGGGGCGACGACCAGCCGTGTGCATACGGCCGTGAAGATCCATCCCGGCTACAACAAGGGTCAGACGGTCTACGTCACCGATGCGAGCCGCGCCGTCGGCGTCGTCTCCGCACTGCTGTCGCCGGAAATGCGCCAGAACTATGTCGACGATATCCGCACTGAATATGCCAAGGTGGCGGCCGCCCATGCGCGCAGCGAGGCCGAGAAGGTGCGCCTGCCGTTACCCCGGGCTCGTGAGAATGCCCACAAGATCGACTGGTCTGCCTACCAGCCGGTGAAGCCGCAGTTCTTCGGCACGCGGGTGTTCGAGGATTACGATCTGGCCGAGCTTGCCAAATACATCGACTGGACGCCGTTCTTCCAGACCTGGGAGCTGCGCGGCCGGTACCCGGCCATTCTCGACGACGAGAAGCAGGGCGAGGCGGCGCGCGCGCTCTGGGCCGATGCGCAGGCAATGCTGAAGAAGATCATCGACGAAAAGTGGTTCCGTCCGCGCGCCGTCATCGGCTTCTGGCCGGCCGGCGCCGTCGGCGACGATATCCGGCTGTTCACGGACGAGAGCCGGAAACACGAGCTTGAGACCTTCTATACGCTGCGCCAGCAGCTTTCGAAGCGGGACGGGCGGCCGAACGTGGCGCTCTCTGACTTCGTGGCACCTGTCACAAGCGGTGTTCAGGATTATGTCGGCGGCTTCGTGGTGACGGCCGGCATCGAGGAAATCGCCATCGCCGAGCGTTTCGAGCGGGCGAACGACGATTATTCCTCGATCCTCGTCAAAGCGCTGGCCGACCGCTTCGCCGAAGCTTTTGCCGAGCGCATGCACGAGCAGGTGCGACGCGAATACTGGGGCTATGCCAAGGACGAGACGCTCAGCAAGGAGGATCTCATCACCGAAGCCTATGCCGGCATTCGCCCGGCGCCGGGTTATCCCGCCCAGCCCGACCACACCGAAAAGGCAACACTGTTCAAACTGCTCGACGCCGAAAAAGCAGCCGGCGTGAAGCTGACGGAAAGCTATGCGATGTGGCCCGGTTCCTCGGTCTCCGGCCTCTATATCGGCCATCCCGACTCCTATTATTTCGGCGTCGCCAAGGTGGAGCGCGATCAGGTGGAAGACTATGCGGCGCGCAAGCAGATGGCGGTGTCTGAAGTCGAGCGCTGGCTCGGACCGGTGCTGAACTATGTGCCGCGCAAGGCGGACGAGCAGATCGACGACGCGGCCTGATTGCCGAGTCTTCGCGGTCGCTTAGAGCATGATGCCGAAAAGTGTGAGCGGTTTTCGGACGACATCATGCTCTAACTATAATGTAGAACAGATTTTAGGCCGACCCGGCCTAAAATCATCCTGTTCTATGGCGGCGTCCTCAGAGATTGATTCAATAAATGAAAAGCCGGAAGGGGTTCACCTCCCGGCTTTTATGATTTTGATGCGGCTCATAATTACCCGCATTCAGGCTATTTGATTTTGATAGCGCAATTGACGATGAGGTGGTATGCTTAGCCAAGTTAGCTAACGAGGGCGACGATGCAAGTTACCATCCATGCCGCAAAGACCAATCTGTCGAAATTGATCGACGCTGCCCTTTCCGGTGAGGAAGTGGTGATCGCTAAGGGACGCAAGCCTGTCGTGAAGATCATTCCGATTGTGCAGTCTTCCTTCAAGATCGGGCTGCTCAAGGGACAAGTTGTTGGAAATGGCCCCGACTTTTTTGAGCCCATGGATCAGGACGAGCTTGCGCCTTGGGAAGGGGGCGAGTGAACTCGCTCCTGCTCGACACCCATGCTTGGGCATGGTCGCTGATCGGCGATGAGCGGCTCTCGGCCAAGGCAATTGCTCTGATCGAAAAAGCGGAGACGATTTTCGTCAGCCCAATATCGCTATTTGAAATCGGGCAGACGGTTCGTCTCGGCAAATGGCCGGAGATGGAGCCTTTCATTGGCCGGTTGCCGGAACTGCTGCATGAACAGGGTGGCATTGCCGCGGCATTGACACCGGAAATCTGTCTGACCGCAGCCATGATGGACTGGACACGTCGCGATCCGTTCGACCGGCTTCTTGCCGCGACCGCCATGCAGAATGGGATACCGATTATCTCCGCCGATGCGATCTTCGATGATCTTGTCGGAAATCAGCTCTGGATCGCCCGCTTCTGGTAGGGCTTACGTCACTGCAATCGTCAGTTCCGCGACAAAATCATAGGCATCGCCGCGATAGAGCGAGCGTGTGAATTCGACGGCGCGGCCGGAGCCCAGATAGGAGATACGCTCGATCGACAGGCCGGCCGCGCCGACGGAGACGCCGAGAAGCTGGGCGTCGGCCTCCTTCATATTGGTTGCCGAGATACGCTGCACCGCGCGCACCGGGCGGACCTGGAGGCGTTCGAGCTCGGCATAGAGCGAATTGGTGACCGCTGCGGGATCGGGCAGGAACTCGCCGGAGACGCTAGCATTCTCTATCGCCAGCGGCTGGTCGTCGGCGATGCGTAGACGGGAGAGGCGCGAAACCTTGACGTCGGTACCGAGGCCAAGGATCATCATCTCGTCGGGCGAGGGGGTGTGGATGCCCTTATGCAGCCATTCGGAGCGCGAGGACATGCCGCGGCGCGCCATATCCTCGGTAAAGGAGGTAAGCTGCGACAGGCGCTGCTCGACCTTGGAGACCGGCTTGGCGACGAAGGTGCCCGAACCGTGACGGCGCACCAACAGGCCGTCGGCGACGAGTTCGTCGATCGCCTTGCGGACAGTGACGCGACTGACGGCGGCGAATTCGGCGATGTCGCGTTCCGGCGGCAGCGCATCGCCGTGACCAAGCGTGCCGGTGCGCACGGCTGCTTCGAGCGTGCGGCGCAGCTTGACGTATAGCGGCCCTGTGCCGGCTGCCTGCAGGCGCTCCAGAGAAAGGAGGGAGGCGAGGTCATCGGTCATGCCGCACCTCTCTGGCCGTCGTTCATGAGCTTGACCGCAAGCTCCACTGCGCCCTGCAGGGCGTCGCCTTTCGGTCTGGCAAGCAAAGGCTTGTAACGTTCGGAAAGCCACGACTCATAAGCTTCGGCAAGACCGCCGAGCAGGCAGATCGACGGGCATTCGGGCCAGAGCAGTGCTTCGAGACTTTCGCCGATCGCCGTTGCCGCCTCCGTGACGATGGCGACTGCCACGGCATCGCCCTTCGCCGCATGTCCGAAGACGGTGGGGGCGTAACGGGCAAAATCCTTCGGTCTTGCCGAGTGGGCGAATTCGGCGATGCGCTCGGGATCGTTGCCGTATTCGGTCATGACCGCGTTGGTGATCGGCGATGCCGGGCGCACCCCGTCATGGGCGAGCAGCGATCGTTCCAGGAGATCGCGGCCCAGACGGGCACCGCTTGCCTGGTCGCCGACAACGAAACCCCAGCCGCCGATGCCGTTCAGCCGGCCATCCCTGCGGGCATTATAGACCGAGCCGGTGCCGAAGGCGCCGACCATGCCGTCGGCATCGCCGAGCGCGCCCTGCAGGGCGATCAGCGCATCGGTGACAACGCGGCCTTCGGCAAAGGGCAGGGCCCTTTCGATTCGCCTGCCGTAATCGCCGACATTGGCGCCGGCGACGCCGACGACGGCTGCGACGGAGGAAACGGTTTCAGCGGCAAGCCCGGCATCGCCGAGCGCCTGCCGGGCGGATTCGATGATGTTGAGAAGAGAGTTTTCCAGATCCGACAGAATGTTGGCAGGGCCGGCTTTGCCGCGGCCGATGACATTGCCGTTCCTGTCCGCGACTGCGGCCCGGCAGCTCGTTCCGCCGCCGTCTATGCCGATTGCAAGCTCCGTCATCGGGCCTCCGAATATGCCGTTCCCCATGGTTCTCAATACAATACCAAAAAAATACCATTTACCAAGTGGGAATGATGGAGAAAATTCATCTTTTTATCATGTTGATATTGCTTCATAAAACTTTTAGATCGATTTTATCTGGCCAAAAAGTTAAATTCGGCTGGACAATTGGTATTTTTTTGGCCTTAATTCGGTAACAAGGGAACAGCACTTCGAGGCCCACGAAAATCGGCAGTTAAGCCAAGCCGGAACCGCTTCGAGGATGATCAAGAGAACGACCTACCGGCCCGTCAAGCTGGTGGCGAAGCTCAGGCATCCATCGGCTTTCCCCATCATTTCGCCGCTCCCGGTGTAGCCGGGAAGGCGCGCAGTTCGGCCGCAGGCGTCCGCCTTCGTGTCCGTCGAGCTTTCGGGATCGGCATTGCTGACGGTCCTCCAAGGGGCGTTGGGTGTTGCCTCAGACACACCAATTGCTTGTTTCAGATCGAAAACAGCGCCTAGCGGCGTTTAAAACAGGAGAGGGAAATGAAAAACACTGCTCTGAAAAGCTTGCTGCTTGCCTCCAGTCTGCTGACTTCAGCGGGCCTCGTCCATGCAGCCGACGTCACGCTAACGGTCGAAAGCTGGCGTAACGACGACCTGCAGATCTGGCAGGAAAAGATCATCCCGGCCTTCGAAGCGAAGAACCCGGGCATCAAGGTCGTCTTCTCGCCGACCGCGCCTACCGAATACAACGCCTCGCTGAACGCCAAGCTCGATGCCGGCTCCGCAGGCGATATCATCACCTGCCGTCCGTTCGATGCCTCGCTCGAACTCTTCAACAAGAAGCAGCTCGTTGACATCACCAGCCTGCCTGGCATGGAGAACTTCTCGCCGGTCGCCAAGGCCGCCTGGAGCACCGACGACGGCAAGTCGACCTTCTGCGTGCCGATGGCTTCGGTCATCCACGGCTTCATCTACAACAAGGATGCCTTCGACAAACTCGGCATCTCGGTGCCGAAGACCCAGGACGAATTCTACGCAGCGCTTGACAAGATCAAGGCCGACGGCACCTACATCCCGCTCGCCATGGGTACGAAGGATCTCTGGGAAGCCGCCACCATGGGCTACCAGAACATCGGCCCCAACTACTGGAAGGGCGAAGAGGGGCGCAAGGCTCTGATCGAAGGAAAGCAGAAGCTGACGGATCCGGAATGGGTCAAGCCCTTTGAAGAGCTTGCCAAGTGGAAGCCCTATCTCGGCGACGGCTTCGAAGCCCAGACCTACTCCGATAGCCAGAACCTGTTCACGCTCGGTCGTGCAGCGATCTATCCGGCCGGTTCATGGGAAATCGCACTGTTCAACAGCCAGACTCAGTTCAAGATGGGTGCTTTCCCGCCACCGGTTCCGAAGGCAGGTGACACGGGCTACATCTCGGACCACCCGGATATCGGTGTCGCCCTGAATGCCAAGAGCACCCATGCCGAAGAAGCCAAGAAGTTCCTCAGCTGGGTCGCTTCGCCGGAGTTCGCCGATATCTACGCCAACTCGCTGCCGGGCTTCTTCAGCCTGAACTCTACCGCGGTCAAGATGTCCGATCCGCTCGCTCAGGAATTCGTTTCCTGGCGCGGCCCGTACAAGTCGACGGTGCGCTCGACCTACCAGATTCTGTCACGCGGCACGCCGAACCTTGAAAATGAGACCTGGGTCGAATCGGCCAACGTGATCAACGGCACGGATACGCCTGCGGTTGCTGCCGAAAAGCTCCAGAAGGGCCTCGACAGCTGGTACAAGCCGGCCAAGTGATGTGATCAGGGGCGGCGTTTGCAGCCCCTCATCCGGCCTGCCGGCCACCTTCTCCCCGCTGGCGGGGAGAAGGAGACTCACCTCCCAGCCCAATATGGCGTCTCAATAGGGCGTGTTCCCTCTTTTCCCAGGTGGCAGAGAGTTGGGGTGACGCGCAACGTTTTCCACCTGTGCTGCCCTTGCAGTCAGTCGACAAGAAGAGGCAAAAGCCATGAGCGAAACCGACACGGTCGATATCGTCCCGATCAGGCGCCCAGTGCGCTGGCACATCTTCGTCTTCATGCTGCCGGCCCTGATCGTCTATTCCGCTGTCATGGTGCTGCCGCTCATCGAAACGCTCAGGCTTTCGCTCTACAATACGGTCGATGGGCAGCCGGCCTTCGTCGGACTGGCGAATTTCAAGGTGCTGTTCGGCGATGCGCGCTGGGCGCGCGATTTCTGGAATGCGCTAGTCAACAACCTGATCTTCTTTGCCATCCACATGTGCGTGCAGAACCCGATCGGCGTGGCGCTTGCCGCCCTACTTTCGGTGCCGAAGCTGCGCGGCGTTGCCTTCTACCGCACGGCGATGTTCCTGCCGACGCTACTCTCCTTCGTCATCGTCGGCTTCATCTGGAAGCTCATCCTTTCGCCGATCTGGGGTGTCGCTCCCTGGCTGATGAGCCTGGTCGGCATGAAGTGGGCCTTCGCCCCCTGGCTCGGGCAATCCGGTCCTGCGCTGATCGCCGTGTCGCTGATCTCGAACTGGCAATATATCGGCATTCCGATGATGCTGATCTATGCCGCATTGCTCAGCATCCCCGAAGAGGTGATCGAGGCGGCCGAATGCGACGGCATCACCGGTTGGGCCCAGTTCTGGAAAATCAAGCTGCCGCTCATCCTGCCGGCGATCGGCATCATCTCGATCCTGACCTTCGTCGGCAATTTCAACGCCTTCGACCTGATCTATACCGTGCAGGGCGCGCTTGCCGGGCCTGACATGTCGACCGATATTCTCGGCACGCTGCTTTACCGCACCTTCTTCGGCTTCCAGCTTCAGCTCGGCGACCGCTCGATGGGTGCGACGATCGCCACGGTGATGTTCCTCATCATTCTCGCCGGCGTCTCGCTTTATCTCTTCGTCATCCAGCGGCGCATGCGTCGCTACCAGTTCTGAGGAGCGCGCATGTCCAAGGCACGCACATCTCCCATCCGCACCGGCCTCGTGCATCTGGCGCTCAGCGCCTATACGCTGGTCGCGCTGTTTCCTGTCTTCCTGACGATCGTCAACTCGTTCAAGGATCGTGCCTCGATCTTCCGCGAGCCGCTGATGATCCCGACGCCGTCGACCTTCAGCCTCGTCGGCTATCAGACGGTGCTCGGGCAGGGCGATTTCGCCATCTATTTCCAGAACAGCTTCATCGTCACGATCGTCTCGATCCTGCTGGTGCTGCTCTTCGGCGCCATGGCGGCCTTTGCGCTCTCTGAGTATCGCTTCCGCGGCAATATGCTGCTCGGGCTCTACATGGCGATCGGCATCATGATCCCGATCCGTCTCGGCACGGTGGCGATCCTGCAGGGCATGGTGGCGGCCGGCCTCGTCAATACGCTGACGGCGCTGATCCTCGTCTATACCGCGCAGGGCATACCGCTGGCGATCTTCATCCTGTCGGAATTCATGCGCACGGTTTCGGACGACCTGAAGAATGCCGGGCGTATCGACGGGCTTTCCGAATATGCGATCTTCTTCCGCCTGGTGCTGCCGCTGGTGCGCCCGGCCATGGCGACGGTCGCCGTCTTCACCATGATCCCGATCTGGAACGATCTCTGGTTCCCGCTGATCCTCGCACCCTCCGAGGCCACCAAGACGGTGACGCTCGGCTCGCAGATCTTCATCGGCCAGTTCGTCACCAACTGGAACGCGGTGCTGGCGGCGCTGTCGCTGGCGATCCTGCCGATCCTCGTCCTCTACGTCATCTTCTCGCGGCAGTTGATCCGCGGCATCACGTCAGGAGCCGTCAAGTGAGCCAATCCGAAAAGCCGATCCGTGTCCTCGTTGCCGGCCTCGGCAACATGGGCCGCAGCCACGCGCTCGCCTATCACAACAATCCGGGCTTTGAGATCGTCGGTCTCGTCAACCGTTCCAAGCCGTCGCAGCTTGCGCCGGAACTCGAGCAATACACGATCCATCCCGATTTCATGACGGCGCTCGCCGCGCTGAAGCCGGACCTCTGCTCGATCAACACCTATTCCGACAGCCACGCCGATTATGCGGTCGCCGCCTTCGAGGCGGGCTGTGATGTCTTCGTGGAAAAGCCGCTGGCGACCACGGTCGTCGACGCCGAGCGCGTCGTCGCCGCAGCGGGGAAGGCCGGGCGCAAGCTGGTGATCGGCTATATCCTTCGCCATCACCCTTCCTGGATGAAGCTGATCGAGGAGGCGCGCAAGCTCGGCCCGCCTTACGTCTTCCGCATGAACCTCAACCAGCAGTCCAGCGGCCCAACCTGGGCGACGCACAAGTCGCTGATGCGTACCACCTCGCCGATCGTCGATTGCGGCGTGCATTATGTCGACGTCATGTGCCAGATCACCGACGCCAGAGCCGTCGAGGTGCGCGGCATGGGGCTGCGCATGTCGGAAGAGATCGCTGCCGACATGTATAATTACGGTCACCTGCAGGTGCTGTTCGAGGATGGTTCCGTCGGCTGGTACGAGGCCGGCTGGGGGCCGATGATCTCGGAAACCGCCTTCTTCGTGAAGGATGTGATGTCGCCGAAAGGCGCGGTGTCGATCGTCATGGATCCGAACGCTAAGTCCGACGATATCGACACGCACACCAAGACCTCGGTGATCCGGCTGCACACGGCCGAGACCGGCCCGGACGGCAAGTTCATTCGACCCGACCAGGACATGACGATGGAAGGCGAACCCGGCCATCAGGCGCTCTGTGATCTCGAACAGGCCTTCATACTGAGGGCGATCCGCGAGGATCTGGACCTCGACCGCCATATGGCGGATGCGGTGGCGTCGCTGCGCATCTGCCTTGCCGCCGACGAGAGCGTGCGTACCGGCCAGCCGGTCAGAATATAAGGAAAGACCTGTGGGATCGCTTCAACTCAAATCCATCCGCAAGACCTATGGCACGCATGAGGTGCTGAAAGGCATCGACCTCGAGGTCAAGGACGGCGAATTCGTCATCTTCGTCGGGCCCTCCGGCTGCGGGAAATCGACGCTGTTGCGCAGCATTGCAGGCCTCGAAGACGTCACTTCGGGCGCCGTCGTCATCAATGGCCGCGATGAGACGCTGACGCCACCGGCCAAGCGCGGCATCGCCATGGTGTTTCAGTCCTACGCGCTCTATCCGCATCTGACGGTCAAGGACAATATGGGGCTCGGGCTCAAGCAGGCCGGTACCGCCAAGGACGAGATCGACAAGCGTGTCGGCAAGGCATCCGGGATGCTTTCGCTGCAACCCTATCTGGCGCGCCGGCCGGCCGAGCTTTCCGGTGGCCAGCGCCAGCGCGTCGCCATCGGCCGCGCCATCGTGCGCGAACCGGAACTCTTTCTTTTCGACGAGCCGTTGTCGAATCTCGATGCGGCGCTGCGCGTCCAGACCCGCCTCGAAATCGCCCGGCTGCACCGCAGCTTGAAGGCGACGATGATCTATGTCACCCACGACCAGGTCGAGGCAATGACGCTTGCCGACAAGATCGTCGTCTTGAATGCCGGGGCAATCGAGCAGATCGGTTCGCCGATGGAACTCTACAAACGACCCGCCAATGTTTTCGTCGCCGGCTTCATCGGCTCGCCGCAGATGAATTTCATCGCGGCCGAGAAGGTTAGCGATCACAGTGCCAAGACGATCGGCGTGCGTCCCGAACATATGACGCTGTCGCGCGAGCAGGGGACTTGGGCTGCGAAGGTCGTGCATGTCGAGCATCTCGGCGCCGACACGATCATCTATCTGGAATCTGATCAATGCGGCCTGTTGACGGCGCGTCTTTTCGGCGAGCACCAGTATGAGCCGGACGAGATCGTCTATGCGACCCCGGACCAGGCGCATGTCCACCGCTTCGATGTAGACGACCAAGCGATCCGCTAAGCGCATGACAGAACGAAAAAGCCCCGCCAGCCAGCCTGGAGGGGCTTTTTCGTTTCCCGCCGCCCGCGGTTCGATCAGCCGAGCACGGGCCGCATGAAGCTGCGTTCATAGCTGACGATGCTGCGGTTGCGTTTGTCGAGTTCGAAAGCGGCCTGACATTCCGGATCGTTTGCCATGCGTGTGCGATAGTCCTCGTAGGCGGCAAGGCTCGGGAAGGAAAACAATGCAACGGCAATATTGTTGGCGCCTTCGGACGGCAAGAAATAGCCGTGATGGGTGCCGCCCATCCTGTTGACGATCGGAATCCAGAGCCGGGCATATTCCTCGAATTCGGCAAGCTTGTAGGGGTCGATCATATAACGCAGGTGGCAGGTAATCATTGACATATCCCATCGCGTAAAATGCCGGACAGAGGGCTACCGGGCTCATTTGGTTTGCTCAACTTCTGGCACTGACCTTGGAGAGTTCAAGCGCTTTGCGGTGATGGCTGCATCACGATTGCTGACAGGTCGGCCGGCCTGAAATGAAAAAGGCGCCGTATTGCGGCGCCTTTTGTCTGAGCGGCATTGGCGAACTCAGTCGCGGATGATGAGCAGGTCGGCTGCCATGAAACGAAGCGTTACCGTTTCGCCGGCCTGCGGAGGGGTAGTGCCCGGGCTGTTGAACATGTCGAAGGAGATGACGTTGCCGCCGACATTCATGCGGGTGCGGATGACCGACCCCAAGAAGTGGGCCGAAACGACCTGGCCGGTCAGCGCCGTGTCGCTCTTGACGCTGTCGGAGAGCGAGCCCGCTTCCGGGCGTAGCGCCAGCGAGATGGTTTCTCCGGCCTTGTGGGCGGCGACCGACTGCTTCAGCGTTATACCCTGATCGCCGATCTGGATGCGGTTGGTATCGGGATCGACGACCTTGGCCTCGATGAGGTTCAGCGTGCCGACGAAGGAGGCGACGAAGCGCGTTGCCGGCGTATTGTAGATCTCGAAAGGCGAACCAATCTGGTCGGCCTTGCCGGCATTCATGACGACGATGCGGTCGGAGATCGAAAGGGCTTCTTCCTGATCATGGGTGACGAAGACCGTGGTGATGCCGAGCTGCTGCTGGATCTGACGGATTTCCTCGCGCAGCGACACGCGAATCTTGGCGTCGAGTGCGGAGAGCGGCTCGTCGAGCAGCAGCACTTGCGGCTTGACGGCGAGCGCACGGGCAAGGGCGACCCGCTGTTGCTGGCCGCCCGACAATTGATAGGGGAAGCGGTCGGCCAGGTGATCGAGCTTGATCAGGCCGAGCATTTCCTTGACGCGGGCGTCGATCTCAGGTTTTGGGGCGCCGGCGACCTTGAGCCCGAAGGCGACATTGTCGTGTACCGTCATGTTGGGGAACAGCGCGTAGGCCTGGAACACCATGCCGATATTGCGCTGGTTCGGCTTCAGCGCGCTTTGGTCCTTGCCGTTGATGGTCAGCGTGCCGCCGGTTGGCGTTTCGAAGCCGGCGATCATGCGCAGAACGGTCGTCTTGCCGCAGCCCGACGGTCCGAGGAAGGAGACGAACTCACCCTTCTCGATCGTCATGTTGAAGTTCTTGACGACCTGAACCGGGCCGAAGGATTTCTGAATGTTGGTCAGCGTGAGAAAAGACATGAGCCAGATACCTTAAGCCTTTGCCGGGCGGGCTTTGCCGACGCGGGAAACGATGTTGAGCAGGCCCATGCTGAGCCAGGTGATCGAGAAGGCGATGACGGCAAGCGCCGAAGGCTCATAGGCCTTGTTGGCGCCGACGAGCTGCAGGTAGGGACCGAAGGCCGGACGGTTCAGAAGTGCGGCAAAGGTGAATTCGCCCATGACGATCGCGAGCGTGATGAAAGCGCCTGAGAGCACGCCGCTCATGACGTTCGGGAAAATGCATTTGAACATGATGGTCGTCCATCGGGCGCCGAGGCTTTCGGCCGCTTCCGTCAGCGTGCGGACGTCAATGGCGCGCATGGCGGTATCGACGGCGCGGTACATATAGGGCAGGGACAGGGTGATATAGGAGAAGACCAGCAGGATGTTGGTGCCGGTCGTCGAACCCGTCAGCGGCAGGTAGGACGACGAATTATACATCCTGAGGTATCCGAAGACGATGACGATCGCCGGAATGACAAGCGGCAGCAGGGTGATGAATTCGACGACCGGACGCATCTGCGGCAGCCGCAGCCGCACCCAATAGGCCGTCGGCACGACGAGCAGCATGCCGAAGACGATGGTGAGCAACGCCATCAGCATGGAATAGCCGAAGGTCTCGCGGAACTGAATGTCGGAGAATACCGACTCGTAGGCATCGAGGCTGTATTCGCCGCGACGCATGCGCAATGAAAACTCGATTGTGCCGATCAACGGGATGACGAAATAGGATGCACCTAGAATGACGGCGATCCAGGCTCCGAGACGCTGAGCTTTCATTTCTGCCACCGTTCTGCGCGCATGCGCAGCATCAGGTAAAGGACGTTGGAGACGCCGGTGATGACGATCATGCCGAGCGCGATGGCGTAACCGAGATTGGCATTGTGCAGAACGTCGCCGCGGATCTGCGCATAGAGCAGGATCGGCACGATGTTCAGCGAGCTGCCGGTCAGCGCGAAAGCGGTGGCAATGGCGCCGAAAGCGTTGGCGAAGAGCAGCAGCGTCGTGCCGAGCAGGCTCGGCCAGAGGATCGGCAGCGCGACCATCGTCCAGTACTGGCGGTTGCTGGCGCCGAGGATCTGCGAGGCTTCGCGCCATTCCTTCTTCATGCCGTCGAGGGCCGGCGTCAGGATCAGCACCATCAGCGGGATCTGGAAATACATGTAAGTGATGGTGAGGCCGAAGAAGGACAGCAGATTAAAGCCGGTGCCGTAGAGATTGAAGCCGAACCATTCGCGCAGGAAAATCGTCACAAGCCCGGTGCGGCCGAGCGTTGCGAGAAAGGCGAAGGCGAGCGGCACGCCGGCAAAATTCGAGGCGACGCCGGAGAAGGTCAGCAGCGTCGAGCGGACGGAGGCGGGCAGGCCGCCGAGCACGACGGCCCAGGCGAGGAAGAAGCCGATCAGCGCACCGCCCAGAGCCGACGCCACCGACACACGGATACTGATCGAGTAGGCGCTCATGATGGATGGGGTAAAGAGATCACCGATATTCTTCAGCGTCAAATCGCCCTCGGGCGTCAGGAATGCGCCCGCCACAAGATAAAGCGTGGGGATGATCAGGAACAGCAGGGAGAAAATGATGAAGGGTGCAATGCCCAGCCAGTCGATCACGCGATCTCTGTTGATCAAGGGGGCACTGCGCACCATAGGCGTTGAAACGGTGCTCATGGAAAAGCTCATCCTGGGGCGTCGGAGTGAGAAAACCTCCCCGCCTTGCGGCGGGGAGGCAGGATCAGAGGTTACTTGACGGCGGCGCCGACGACGGAATCCCAATTCTTGGTGATGGCTTCCTTGCCGGCAGACTGTTGTTCGAGCGTCGGGAAGACAGCCTTTTCATAGGATGCAGCCGGCGGCAGCTTGTCGAGCAGTTCTTTCGGGATCTTGTTGTTCTTGGCAAGATCGTTGAAGCGGATCGGGTGGCAATAGCCCTTCAGCCAGCCGAGCTGACCTTCGTCGGAATAGAGATATTCCATCCAGAGCTTTGCAGCGTTCGGGTGCGGAGCGAAGGCGGAGATAGCCTGGACGTAGACGCCGGCAACGACGCCTGTCTTCGGAACGACGACCTCGAAGGGAGGATTGCCCTTCAGGCTTTCGCCCCAGGAGAGGGCGTTGTAATCCCAGGCAACGATGATCGGCGTGGAGCCCTGGGCGAACGGAGCCGCCTTGCCGACGACCGGCACGAAATTGCCGCTCTTGTTCAATTCGGCGAAGAACTTCAGGCCTTCTTCGCCTGCCTTGGCCGCGTCACCGCCGGATGCGGAAAGACCAGCGGCATAAACACCCTGGACAGCCTGGTTGGCGGCGCGCGGATCGCCCGCCAGGGCGACGCTGTTTGCGTAGTCGCTCTTTTTCAGATCGGCCCAATCGGCCGGCGATTCCTTGACGAGATCCTTGTTCACGAGGAACGAGAGAACGCCGTAATAATCGCCGTACCAGTAGCCTTCGGCATCCTTGGCGGTATCCGGGATGGAGTCCCAGGTGGAGACCTTGTAAGGCTGGATCAGGCCGTCTTTCTTGGCAGACGGGCCGAAAGAGAGGCCGACATCGATGACGTCAGGAGCCTGCGGGCCGGTGTTGCCCTTGTTGGCCTTGATGGCTTCGACTTCGTCGCCCGAACCGGCATCCGGGTTGAGCTCGTTGACCTCGAGGCCATACTTGGCCTTGAAGCCGGCGATGACTTCGCCGTAGCCGCACCAGTCGTGCGGAAGAGCGATCGTCGTCAGGGTGCCTTCCTTCTTGGCGGCGGCGATAAGTTCGGCGCTCGGCTCGGCGGCGGCAATCGCGGTCGAAGCCACGATCATCGCAGTAGAAAGCGACAGAAGTCGAGAAATGTTAGAGATCACTGTTGTTCTCCTTCGGGTTTTCAGTGTCTGGCGATGCTGTTAATGAGATTACATGAAGCTTGTGTGACAGTAGGATGACGTTAATTCTGCTGTGAATAGCGGAGGCTGTAGCAAATATTTTATTTGCGACAACGCCGTCTGCCTTCGCCAAAATCCGTCATTGTTTTTCTTCTGTTTTAGTCTTGTCCTCCTAACCCCGGTTTGCGGAAAAGCCTGGTCTGCTCGAACAGGCCCTCCAGTGTCTTCATGCGTTCCTTCGTCTCGTCCCAGGTCGAATTCTGAACGGCCTCGATCAGCGCTTCGACGATGAAAAGGGTAACGACGGAGGAATCCCAGGCCGACGGCGCCTCGATCCGGACGCGGAAGGCATGCCTGGCGAGCTTGGCGGCCGGCGAGCCCCACTGGTCGGTGAAGACGACGATTTCGGCGCCGCGTGTGCGGGCGGCGGTGGCGAGGCTCACCATCTCCTGCTCGTAGCGGCGGATGTCGAAGATAATCAGGATGTCGCCGGCATTCATGTTCAGGGCATATTGCGGCCAGCTGCTAGAATTCGACGACAGCAGCGTCGTTGCCGGCCGGATGACCTGCATATGGGTGAAGAAATATTCGGCGAGCGCGCCGGTGATGCGGCCGCCGACGAAATAAAGGCCGCGTTTTCGGTCGGAAAGCAATGCGGCGACACTGTCGAAAGTCGCGGTGTCGAGATCGGTCAGCGTCTGGCGCAGATTGCCCATGATGGCATCGGCGAAACGGTTGAGAATATGGGTGCCCGGCGCATTTTGCGCCCAGCGGTCGTGCTTGGCGATGGGGTTCGAGATCGTCGCCTCGACTTCCTGATGCAGATGCGCCTGAAAGTCCGGATAGCCCTTGAAGCCGAGTTTCTGCACCATGCGCACGACGGTCGGCGTCGAGACGCCGGCGTTCTCGGCGATCGTGGTGATGCTGCCGAGGCCGGAGACCGGATAATTGTCAAGCAGGCTTTCGGCCAGCTGCTTCTCGGCACGCGTCAACACCCCCAAATGCGAGTGTATGACGTCCGAAACCGTCTTCGACGCAACTGTCACGTAACTATGCTCCCCGGGATGGTCTGGCGCCACTTCCCCACTCAAAGTTAACAACGCTGTCATAATCCATGTCAACTACTGTCATGAAAAGAAATTTTCAGTGCATGCTTGACACTGGCCGAAACCTGAAGAATTCTTTTCTTCATCAAGAATTTGTTAAGGGATAAGGAGTGGCGCCTTTGGTGCTGGCCCGGCCGAAAATCCTCAGTGAAGCGGACGGTGACTGCGTCGGGATCGAACGCATCCACGGCCGGAGCCCAGTGCTTCTGGTTTGCGAACACGCTTCGAATGCGCTTCCAGCCCTTTTCGGCGATCTCGGCCTGCCCAGCGAAGCGCTCTCCAGTCACATCGCCTGGGATCCGGGCGCGCTTGCGGTCGCCCGCAATATATCGCAAGCGCTCGACGCGACGCTCGTTTACCAGCGGTTCTCGCGGCTTATCTACGACTGCAACCGACCGCCCAGTTCACCCGGCGCCATGCCGGAGACCAGCGAGATCTACGCCATTCCCGGCAACAAAGATTTGAGCCGTGAAGAACGGCTTGCGCGCACCGACGCGCTTTACGTGCCTTTCCATGATGCCATTCGCGGGCTGATCCGCGATCGCCGGGCGAGGGGGCAAGACAGCATCATCGTGACGATGCACAGCTTCACACCGATCTATCATGGCCGCGAACGCGCCGTGGAACTCGGCATATTGCACGATGAGGACAGCCGGCTTGCCGACCTTATGCTGGAGGCAGCGACCGAGGCGCCGCTTTACAGGACGGAGCGCAACGAGCCTTACGGGCCTGAGGACGGCGTGACCCACACGCTGATCCTGCACGGGCTTTCGAACGGCCTGCGCAATGTTATGATCGAGGTCCGCAACGACCTCATCGCAGACGATACCGGCCAAGGGGTCATGGCCGACTATCTGACAGGACTTCTCCAGCAAAGCCTGGAAGCCTGACATAAAAAGAAGACCCGAGGGAGCAGTTTAACTGCGGACGTCCGCATGGCGCAAATGCCGCGGAAAATTGGCACTGAACCGGCCGCAATTCCGCGGCCGATCGTGAACAGGGGAAAGTCATGTCGGACTATACCGATCAGGATAAGAAGCAGGACGTCCATGTTCTGCATTCAATGGGTTACGCCCAGGAACTCGAGCGACGAATGAGTTCGTTCTCGAATTTCGCGATTTCGTTTTCTATCATCTGCATCCTTTCAGGTGGTATCAATTCGCTCGCGCAGGCGACATCGGGCGTCGGCGGCGCGGCCATCGGCATCGGTTGGCCGGTCGGCTGCATCATCTCGTTGTTCTTCGCCCTCGGCATGGCGCAGATCTCTTCGGCCTATCCGACGGCCGGTGGGCTCTACCACTGGAGCTCCATTCTCGGCACCCGCTTCACGGGCTGGCTGACGGCCTGGTTGAACCTGCTCGGCCTCATCACCGTTCTCGGCGCCATCAACATCGGCACGGCCCTGTTCCTCGGCGGTACGTTCGGCGCCCAGCTCGGTATCGCCGATGCCAGCGGCGTCGTCTCGCCCGGCATGCAGGTTGTCCTAGTCGTGCTCTTCACGATCCTCCAGGCGGCGATCAACCATTTCGGCATCGGCCTGACGGCAAAGCTCACCGATTTCTCCGGTACGCTGATCCTCGTGACCGCGGCCGTTTTGACGATCGCATGCTTCTACTTCGCTCCGACGCATGATTTCTCGCGTCTGTGGACGTTCACCAATTATTCCGGCGAGGCCGGCGGCTCGGTTTGGCCACAGTCGGACAGCATGTGGTATATTTTCGGCCTTGGCCTGCTTCTGCCGATCTATACGATCACTGGTTACGACGCTTCCGCTCACACGTCGGAAGAGACCAAGAAGGCGGCTCTTTCCGTGCCGCGCTCGATGGTATCAGCCGTCATCTGGTCGTCACTTGCGGGTTGGGTAATGCTCTCGGCTTTCGTCATCGCCATTCCCGATATGGCCGAAGGCGCAAAACAGGGCTGGAGCGTGTTCTTCATGACCGTCAACGCCATCATGCCGGCGTGGCTGGTGACGCTTCTCTATGTCGCTATCTTCATCTCGCAGTTCCTCTGCGGCCTTGCGACGGTCACCTCCTGCTCGCGAATGATCTTCGCCTTCTCCCGTGACGGCGGCATTCCTGTCGGTTCGAAGACGCTTGCGAGCGTCAGCCCGAAGTTCCGCACACCGGTTGCGGCGATCTGGACGGGCGCGGCTCTCGAAAGCCTGTTCGTCTGGGGCGCGTTGTTCATCTCGGTCGGCGAGGCGAGCCTCTATGTCACCGTGGTCAACGCGACGCTGATCTTCCTCTTCCTGTCCTTCCTCTTCCCGATCGTGCTCGGCATCTTCGCCTATGGCACCAAGAAGTGGCCGGCACCGGGACCGTGGAACCTCGGCAGCGGCGTCTACAAGGCGGTCGGCGTTCTCGCAACCCTTGGCATGATCCTGATCATCTACATCGCGATCCAGCCGCCGAACGACAAGGTCCTCGGCGTAACCCTCGGCCTCATCGTGCTGGCGATCGTCATCTGGTTCGCGGTTGAGAACCGACGCTTCCAGGGTCCGCCGATCGGCGACATGATCGCCAAGCGAAAGGGCGAGATCGCCGCCGCGGAAGCGGCTGTCGGCGAAACCGGTGCTGTCGCCGTTCCCGGCGAATAATCGGGCGCATTGCGAACAAACGGGGCCGCATCCTGCGGCCCCATCAGCGGTCCAACGAAAAGGCATCCGGCCGGCCAATTCCGGCGATGGCATGCCGTTTCGTTGCCCCGATTTTCGATTTTCCCATTTCTCTTTCAGGCGGGTCAATAATGAGCAGCTACACGATAGACGATCTCAGGAAAGATGTTGCCGAAGGGCGCATCGACACGGTTCTGGCCTGCCAGGTGGATATGCAGGGCCGGCTGATGGGCAAGCGTTTCCAGGCGGAATATTTCGTCGAGAGCGCCTGGAAGGAAACGCACAGCTGCAACTACCTGATCGCCACCGACATGGAGATGGAGACCGTCTCCGGCTACAAGGCGACGAGTTGGGAGAAGGGCTACGGCGACTACACGATGAAGCCGGATCTTGCGACGCTGCGTCGTATTCCCTGGCTCGAAGGCACCGCGCTGGTGCTCTGCGATATGCTCGATCATCATACGCACGAGGAGGTCGCCCACTCGCCGCGCGCGATCCTGAAGAAGCAGGTGAAGCGGCTTGAGGATATGGGCATGAAGGCCTACATGGCCTCCGAGCTCGAATTCTTCCTGTTCGACCAGAGCTACGAAGCGGCGCAGGCTTCCGGCTACCGCAACCTCAAGCTCGTCAGCGCCTATAACGAGGACTACCACATCTTCCAGACCACCAAGGAGGAAGAGGTGATGCGGGCGATCCGCACCGGGCTGCAGGGCGCCGGCATCCCGGTGGAAAACTCCAAGGGTGAGGCTTCGGCCGGCCAGGAGGAGATCAATGTGCGCTACGCCGATGCGCTCGCCATGGCCGACCGGCATGCGATCATCAAGAATGGCTGCAAGGAGATCGCCTGGTCGAAGGGCAAAGCCATCACCTTCCTCGCCAAGTGGAATTACAACGCCGCCGGCAGTTCCTCGCATATCCACCAGTCGCTCTGGAGCCTGGAGGAAAAGCCGCTGTTCTTCGACCATACGGGCAAATACGGCATGTCGCCGCTGATGCACAATTACGTCGCCGGGCTTCTCGCCCATGCGAGCGAGATCACCTATTTCCTGGCGCCCTACATCAACTCCTACAAGCGGTTCATGGCGGGCACATTTGCGCCGACCAAGGCGATCTGGAGCAAGGACAACCGTACCGCTGGGTACCGGCTCTGCGGCGAGGAGACCAAGGGAATCCGTATCGAGTGCCGCGTCGGCGGTTCCGATCTCAATCCCTATCTCGCCTTCGCCGCGCTGCTTGCCGCCGGCATTGACGGGATCGAAAACAAGCTCGAACTCGAAGCCCCTTTCGTCGGCGACGCCTATGGCGGCAAGGGCGTTCGCGAAATCCCACGCACCCTGCGCGCGGCGGCGACCGAAATGACGGAATCAGCAATGCTGCGCAAAGCCTTCGGCGACGACGTGATCGATCATTACACCCGCGCCGCCGAATGGGAGCAGGAAGAATACGACCGCCGCATCACCGACTGGGAAGTGGCGCGCGGTTTCGAAAGAGCTTAATAGGCATTTGCGATTTGCTTGCCCCTCACCCTAACCCTCTCCCCGTAAAAACGGGGAGAGGGGACGTGCCCAACGCAGCGTCAATGTTAGGGAAAGCCGGTGCGGTATATCCCCTTCGCCCCGTCTACGGGGAGAAGGTGCCAGCAGGCGGATGAGGGGCTACGGCCTTCGCAAAGATTTTGAAGAATACGAGGACAGGAAACAGATCATGGCAATGATCCAATGCATTTCACCGGTTGACGGGTCGGTCTATGCCGAGCGCGCAGCCCTTTCCCTCGATGCCGCCAAGGACGTGGTGGCGCGCGCCCGCAAGGCGCAGAAAGCCTGGGCGAAACGGCCGCTCGAAGAGCGTGTGCAACTGGTGCTGAAGGGTGCCGCGCGACTGAACGAGATGTCCGACGTCGTCGTGCCGGAGCTTGCCTGGCAGATGGGCCGGCCGGTCAAATATGGCGGCGAATACAAAGGCTTCAACGAGCGCTCCAACTATGTCGCCTCGATTGCGGCGGATGCGCTGGCGCCTGTCGTCGTCGAGGAGAGCGAGCGTTTCGAGCGCCGCATCGAGCGCGAAGCGCATGGTGTGGTCTTCGTCGTCGCGCCGTGGAACTATCCCTATATGACGGCGATCAACACGATCGCGCCGGCGTTGATGGCCGGCAATACCGTGGTGCTGAAACATGCTTCGCAGACGCTGCTGGTCGGTGAGCGGCTGGTGCAGGCCTTCATCGAGGCCGGCGTTCCCGAGGATGTGTTCCAGAACGTCTTCCTCGATCATGAAACGACGTCTGCGCTGATTGCCGCCGGCAGCTTCAATTTCGTCAACTTCACCGGATCGGTCGAAGGCGGGCGGTCAATGGAGCGGGCGGCTGCCGGCACATTCACCGGCCTCGGCCTCGAGCTCGGAGGCAAGGATCCGGGTTATGTCATGGAGGACGCCGATCTCGAGGCGGCCGTCGATACGCTGATGGACGGCGCGACCTACAATTCCGGCCAATGCTGCTGCGGCATCGAGCGTATCTATGTGCATGAATCGCTCTACGATGCCTTCGTGGAGAAATCGGTCGCCTGGGTGTCGAACTACAAGCTCGGCAATCCGCTCGATCCCGATACGTCGCTCGGGCCGATGGCGCATAAGCGCTTCGCCAAGGTGGTGCGCGAGCAGATCGCCGATGCTGTTTCCAAGGGCGCCAAAACTCTTGTCGATCCCAAGCTTTTCCCTCAGGATGACGGCGGCGCCTATCTCGCCCCGCAGATCCTCGTCGATGTCGACCACTCCATGGCCTTCATGCGCGAAGAGACTTTCGGTCCGGCAGTCGGCATCATGAAGGTGAAGAGCGACGAGGAGGCACTCGCTTTGATGAACGACAGCCAGTACGGGCTGACGGCCTCGCTCTGGACCCAAGATGTCGAGCGGGCAGGGCGGCTTGGGCGCGAGATCGAAACCGGCACCGTTTTCATGAACCGTGCAGACTATCTCGACCCGGCGCTTTGCTGGACCGGCGTCAAGGAGACCGGCCGCGGCGGCTCGCTGTCGATCATCGGCTTCCACAATCTGACGCGTCCGAAATCCTTCCATCTGAAGAAAGTCACAGCATGAGCAGCAACATCACCGCAAACTGGAGCTATCCGACATCGGTTAAGCTAGGCCGGGGCCGCATCGCGGAACTGGCCGACGCCTGCAAGAGCCTCGGCATCAAGAAGCCGCTGCTCGTCACAGACCGCGGGCTTGCTTCGATGGCCATCACCAAGACTGCGCTCGATATTCTCGAAGATGCCGGTCTCGGCCGGGCGATCTTCGCCGATGTCGATCCGAACCCGAACGAGAAGAACCTCGAAGCCGGCGTCAGGGCTTTTAAGGACGGCGGCCATGACGGCGTCGTCGCCTTCGGCGGCGGCTCCGGCCTCGATCTCGGCAAGTGCGTCGCCTTCATGGCCGGCCAGACGCGGCCGGTCTGGGACTTCGAAGATATCGGCGACTGGTGGACGCGTGCGAGCTTTGAGGGCATCGCCCCGATCGTTGCGGTGCCAACAACGGCAGGCACCGGTTCGGAAGTCGGGCGCGCCAGCGTCATCACGAATTCCGAAACCCATGTGAAGAAGATCATTTTCCATCCGAAGTTCCTGCCTGGCGTCGTCATTTCCGATCCGGAACTGACGGTCGGCATGCCGAAGATCATCACGGCCGGCACGGGCATGGATGCCTTCGCCCATTGCCTGGAGGCCTATTCCTCGCCCTTCTATCACCCGATGTCGGCCGGCATCGCGCTCGAAGGCATGCGTCTCGTCAAGGAGTTCCTGCCGCGCGCCTATCGGGAAGGCACCGATCTGGAAGCCCGCGCCAACATGATGGCCGCCGCCGCCATGGGCGCGGTCGCCTTCCAGAAGGGGCTCGGCGCCATCCACGCGCTATCGCACCCGATCGGCGCCGTCTACAACACCCATCACGGCATGACCAATGCGGTGGTGATGCCGGCGGTGCTGCGCTTCAACCGCAAGGTGATCGAGGAGAAGATCGGCCGCGCCGCCGCCTATCTCGGCATCTCGGGCGGTTTCGACGGGTTCTACGACTACGTGCTGAAGCTCCGCTCGGAACTCGGCGTGCCGGAGACGCTGTCGGCGATGGGAATCGCTGCCGACCGCATCGACGAATTGTCGGCCATGGCGATCGAAGATCCGAGCGCCGGCGGCAACCCGGTTGCAATGACGCTCGAAAATACCAAGGCCCTTTTCAGGGATTGCTTCTGACAAGATAAGAGCGGACCAACAGACTGGCCTGGAAAACCTCGGTTTCCAGGCCTTTTTTCGTTCCGGCGGCATCCCTATTTTTAGGATGTGAAAAATACCGGCTGCAATTTCGCCGCGCGTGTTTCGAATTTGTTAACCATGATTAGAAAGAATGAATTAACCGCACGATGCTCTGAGGGTGCGTAAAAGAGCGATTCCGGCTCGCGCACCATTTCTTCCGAGGACCGAACATGCCTGTCATCACTTTCGCAAATACCAAGGGCGGCGCCGGCAAGACGACCGCTGTTCTGCTGCTCGCGACCGAGCTTGCCCGCAAAGGTTATCGCGTCACCATTCTCGACGCCGACCCGCAACACTGGATTTCGCGCTGGCACGAAATATCAGGTCATGTGGCCAATCTTTCGGTGATCGATTTCGTCACAACTGCGTCACTGCCGCTGCATATCAGCGAGAACAAGCACAATACCGACTATTTCATCGTCGACCTGCCCGGTGCGCGCAATCCGCTGCTTGCCACCGCCGTCGGCCTTTCCGACCACGTGCTGATCCCGATCCAGGGCTGTGCGATGGATGCGCGGGGCGGCGCGCAGGTGCTCGAACTGCTGCAGTATCTGGATGAGAAGGCCGGCATCAAGATCGGCCATTCGGTGGTGCTCACCCGCGTCAACTCGATGGTGACGACGCGGGCGCTGCAAGTCGTCAAATCGCTGCTCAGCGAGCGGCATGTGCCGGTGCTGGACACCGCGATTATCGAACGCTCCGCCTTTCGCGACATCTTCGACTGTGGCGGCACGCTGCACACGATTGATCCGACGCGCGTCAGCAACCTCGACAAGGCCCGTGAAAACGCCACCTGTTTTGCCGAAGAAATGATGCGCAAACTGCCGGTGAGGCTGGTGGCGTCCGCCCGCGTGACGAGCCCGATGGTCCGCTCCGCCGCCTGAATATCTCCTGTATGAAACGACAAGGCCGCCGGATCGCTCCGGCGGCCTTGTCGTTTCTATCATGAGAATGATTTCAATCGACGAATTCGACCGTCACGCCCGGCTTGACCATTTTGGCAAGCTCTGTCGCATCCCAGTTGGTCAGGCGGATACAACCGTGGCTCTGGGTGCGGCCGATCTTTGAGGGTTCGGGCGTGCCGTGAATGCCGTAGGTCGGCTTGGAAAGCGCCATCCAGACGGTACCGACGGGGCCGTTCGGGCCGGGCGGGATGTTGAGGATCTTATCGTTGGCACCCTGCTGGAAATTGATCTTCGGATTATAGGTATAACCGGGATTGAGGGCGACACGCTCGACATTCACCAAGCCCGACGGAGAGGGGGTGTCGGTGGAGCCGATCGACGCCGGATAGGCGGCGAGGAGATTGCCGGCGCCGTCATAGGCGAAGACCTGCTTGCGGCCCTTGTCGGCGATGATGCGGGCAACTTCGCCGCTCTTCGGCTCACCCGGATTGACGACCTTGATGACGGTGCCGGGAACGCTGAAATCGGCGCCGGGGTTCATCTCCTTGAGAAAGGCCTCATCCATGTGGAAGCGTTCGGCCAGCATTTCGGTGGTCGAGGTGTAGGCGAGCGACGGCAGCAGCGCCTTGTGCGAATAATCTTCCGGGATCTCAGCGACGAAGGGACCGGCGGCATCGGCCGGCGTGATCGTGTAGCTGATGACGGGCAGGCCGCCGTTCATGCGCAGCTCTTCCAGAATGGCATCAGTGTCGTTGGGATCGAGCTTCGACCCGGTCATCTGGTCATAGGCATAGATCCCCTTGGTGACGTTCGAGCCCATATGGCCGTCGATGACGCCCGGAGAGATGCCGGCGCGATCGAGGAAGACCTGCAATGCGACGATCTCGGGCTTCGACTTGTTCTTCAACGTGATGACGGGCTCATCAGGCGCGGCCTTCGGCTGATCGGCGGGCGGGATCTGCTGGTCGGGGTCGATCGACGCATAGTCGCCGCCAGGTTGCGGATTGCCGATGCTGTTGTCATCGGGATAGGGCTCGTCGCCGAGCGGCTGACGTTCGATCGCCGCATCTCGCGGAATACCGCCGGTGACGGCGCCGCGCTCGGAATAACGTGTATCGCCATCGGGATTGTTGTCGGGATAATAGGGATCGTTGCCGTACTGGTCGTTATAGACCTCGCGCGGGCCGGGCCGCGGCGGATAGTAGCCGCGGGCGCGCATCTCGGTGGCGACGACATTGCCATAGTCGTCGATCAGCACGCGATTGCCGCTACGGTCGCGGGCGTAGATATAGCCAGCTGGAACATAATCGAGGATTTCGCCGCTCGGCGTCACAAGCACGATATCGCTCTGGCGGCGGTCGCGGAACTGTTGCGCGCCTGCCTCCGGCGCTTTAGCCGCAAGGGCAGCCAGGACGGCCGCGAGGCAAAATGCCGACTTCAAAAAGCGATTCACGTCTCATACCTCGAACAGTGACTGGCAGACACACACCTGCGAATTTTGACGCTAGTGTGGAATTTATGAAAGCGTACTGAACAAAATATGAAAATCACTAAGATTTCCTTTTACTCATAAACGTTTGCGTCCTTGTGTCAGTTCCGCAAAATCCACGATTGCTGCAAAAGCACAAGATGGAGATGACGCCGGTTGACGAATGGCGACGCGAAACCTAACGCTAGCGCATCCTGCTTTCCGAAAATCGGATTGGATTTTCGGAAAGCAGGATGCGTCGATTCAAAGTGTTAGCGTCCTTTGTGCGTCCGAAAGGACGCACGGGCTCTAAAAGCGACAATTCCCCGAGGAGACTGTGATGATCGAATTTGCCGCCGCAAGCGGGCCGCGCCTGATGCTGGACGAAACATCGGTGCTGGATATCGGCGGATGCATCGTCGACGGCGTCGATATCGCGCCGAAACGCGCCATCCCCGACGACGGTGATGCGCGAATCGATCACTCGCTCGAAGGCTTTCTCTTCACATGCGGGCCTGATCATATCCGCCACCGCCAGCCGATCCCCGGCCGGGATGACGGCAAGGTCTATCCGCTGCACGGATCGGCCTCCGGCCATGCTGCAAAGGTGCTGTGGACGAAATTCGAGAACGGCAACGCCGAATGCCGCGCCGATATCGACATCACCACCGTCGAGGGATTGCCGCAGCGCATCGAGCGGCTGTGGCGGATCGATGGGGCGACCGGCGAGGTGCGGCTCGAGGATCGGGTCGTCAATACGAGCGATCGGACGGTGCCGACCTTCCTCATGTACCACATGAACACCGGCGGCAAATGGCTGGACGACGACACGCGGCTCGAAGGCCGGATGATGGAGAATGGCGGTTTCCCATGGGCGTTTGGTGAAGAGCCCGGCGGTATCTTCTGTGTCGCGGCGCCGGCGACGGAGGAGGGCTTCGCGGAGGTCCGCCTCGGACCGATCGCCGCAATCGGAGGCAGGACGCTGCGCGTGCGCTTCCGCGCCGACACGCTACCCCATCTGCAGGTCTGGCGAAACCAGAAGGAGCCGGCCGATATCATCGGCATCGAGCCGGTTTCACATCGCTGGATCTCGCGCGACGAGCTTGAGGCAGCCGGTGAGTTCAATATGCTGGCGCCCGGAGAGAGCCGCAGCTATGCGTTGACCTTTGCCTTCCTGTGAGCGAAGTGTTGTTGACGCTGGCAGACCTCCGTCGTAGACCTTCAGCCCACGATTTTTGAGGAGACAAGACGATGGATATTCGCCAGATCGACGATGAATATTCGGTTTCGGGCCAGATCACGCTGGAGGAGCTCGACGAGATCAAGGCGCTGGGGTTCAAATCGATTGTCTGCCACCGCCCCGACCATGAAAGTCCCGACCAGACGTCGTTCTCCGTCATCGAGGCGCGCGCCAAGGAGCTCGGCCTCGAGATCGCCCATGTGCCGGTTGGACCGATGGGCGTGACCGAGGAAGCCGTGCAGGGCATGGTCGACGCGCTCGATGAATTCCCGCGGCCGATGCTTGGCTATTGCCGCTCTGGCGCACGCTCGACGGCGATTTACCAGAAGACCCACCATATTCGTAATTGAGCCCGTTCCGAGGGACCGATTTTCCGGCGTTGAACCTCAGCGCCGCCACCTTCCATTCACTCAGGAGACTATAATGAGCATCAAGCGTATCGACGTCGGCTCGCGCATGAGCGGCGCCGTCATTCACGGCAACACGGTCTATCTCGCAGGCCAGGTCGGCGAGGGCGAAAGCGTTACCGATCAGTGCAAGTCATCGCTTGCCGAAGTCGACCGCCTGCTGGCTGCATCAGGCAGCAGCAAGTCGAAGATCCTGCAGACGATCATCTACCTGTCCGATATCGCCGATTTCGCCGAGATGAACGCCGTCTGGGAAGGCTGGATCGATCCGGCCAATCCGCCGGCCCGCGCCACCAGCGAAGCCAAGCTCGCAGCGCCGAAATACAAGGTCGAGTTCATCATTACGGCGGCACTCGACTAAAGCAACTCCAGGAAAAGTGCGAAGCGGTTTTCCGTCCGGAGTTGCGCAAAAACAAAAGGTTAGAGCGGCTCTGCGCTTCTATGAAAAGCTGAACCGCTCTAAGTCGCACCATTCCTATTGCCTGAAGCCGGTGAGCGCTGCGCGTGCTCACCGGCTTTTTGTTTGCGCGATTTCGGAGAGCGTGCGCGTCGGTGTGATCGCTTCGGGATCGAGCTTGACCTCGATGATTGCCGGCTTGCCGCTGGCGCGTGCTCGCTCGAAGGCCGGGGCGAAATCCGCCGTCGTTTCCACCGTCTCGCCGTGGCCGCCATAGGCGCGGGCAAGGGCTGCGAAGTCGGGATTGGTCAGATCGGTGCTGCTGACGCGGCCGGGATACTCGCGCTCCTGATGCATGCGGATCGTGCCGTAGATGCCATTGTTGACGACGACTGCAATGATCGGCAGGCCGTAGCGGATGGCGGTGGCGAATTCCTGGCCGTGCATCAGGAAGCAGCCGTCGCCGGCAAAGCAGATAACCTCGCGCTCGGGAAACAGCCGCTTGGCGGCCACCGCCGCCGGCAGGCCGTAACCCATTGACCCGGAGGTGGGGGCGGCCTGAGTGTTGAAGCGGCGAAAACGATGGAAGCGGTGCACCCAGGTGGCGTAGTTGCCGGCACCGTTGGTGAAGATCGTCTGCGGTCCGGTATTGGCCTCCAGCCATTCCATGATCGGCCCCATATGGACGGCGCCCGGTCCGCTCAAGGGCGGCTTCGACCAGGCGAGATAGGCCTGGTGCAGGCGCTCGGTGCGCTCGGTCCAATGTGGTTTGGCTGGCGCTTCCAAATCGGCGAGCCCGGCGACGAAATCGGCAGGTGCGGCGCAGATGGCAAGATCCGGGCGGTAGACGCGGCCGAGCTCGGAAGGGTCGGGATAGATGTGCACCAGCGATTGCTGGGGGTAGGGGATGTCGATCAGCGTATAGGACGAGGACGGCATTTCCGACATGCGGCTGCCAAGCAGGATCAGCAGGTCACTCTCCTTGATCTCTGTTGCCAATGCCGGATTGATGCCGATGCCGACATCGCCGGCATAAGAGGGATGGAGATGATCGAACAGCATCTGCCGGCGGAAGGAACAGCCGACGGGGAGTTGGAAACGCTCGGCGAAGCTCTGAAATTCTGCGACGGCATCGGCATCCCAACGTGTGCCGCCAAGGATCACCATCGGCCGCTCGGCCTTCAGCAGTCTTGCATAGAGATCCTCGATCTGGCGGCGGCCGGGATGGGCCTCGACGTTGGCATAGTGCCTGGCGCGGGGTGCCTCGACTTCATCGCGCAGCATGTCTTCCGGCAGCGTCAGCACCACTGGGCCGGGACGGCCGGAGGTTGCGACCGCAAAGGCGCGGGTGACGAACTCGGGAATGCGGGCGGCATCGTCGATCTCGCCCACCCATTTGGCGAATTCGGTGAAGGCGCGGCGGAATTCGACCTCCTGGAAGGCCTCGCGTTCTCGTGCTTCCCGCTGCACCTGGCCGATGAACAGGATCATCGGGATCGAGTCCTGCCTTGATATATGCAGGCCGGCGGAGGCGTTGGTGGCGCCGGGGCCGCGGGTCACCATGCAGATGCCGGGTTCGCCGGTCAGCCTGCCCCAACAATCCGCCATCATCGCCGCTCCGCCCTCCTGGCGGCAGACGAGGACGTCGATATCGCTGTCGCGCAACGCGTCGAGCACAGCAAGGAAGCTCTCGCCGGGCACGCAGGAGAGACGCTTGACGCCGTTCGCCTTCAGCGCCTCGACGATCAGTTCTCCTCCCGTCTTCTTCATGACGATGCCTTCCTCTCGCGCTCGGCGAGTTCCGCCAGAATTTCTGCCTGGTGTTCGCCGAGACGCGGGCTCGGCCTGATATAATGCAGCGGGGTCTCCGACAGCACCACGGGCGTCCTGACACCGGGGATCAGCGTGCCGACGGCATCCTCAAGGTCGATGCGCAGGCCGCGGGCCTGCACCTGCGGATGGGCGAACATTTCATCGATCGTGTTGATTGCGCCTGATGGAACCGCGTTCTCTTCACAGGCCTTCAGCAGATCCGCCTTCTGCCATTTCAGCGTCTCGGTGGAGACGAGGCGGTGCACTTCGCCGCGATTGCCGACGCGGGCCTTGTTGGTGGCGAAACGCTCGTCACCGGCGATGGTCTCCAGGCCGAGGATGGTGCAGAGGCGGCGGAACTGGCCGTCGTTTCCAACTGCGAGAATGAGGTACCCGTCCGCCGTCGGCACGACCTCATAGGGCGAGATATTGGGATGGGCGTTGCCGAGGCGGGTCGGTGCCTCGCCGGAAACCAGGTAATTCATGTTCTGGTTGGCGAGCACGGCAGATTGCACATCGAGCAGGGCCATGTCGACCAACTGGCCTTCACCTGACTTCAGGGCGTGGATCAGGGCGGCTTCGATCGCCGCGACGGCATAGATGCCGGTGAAGATATCGGCGATGGCGACGCCTGCCTTCATCGGCTGGCCGCCTGGTTCACCGGTGATCGACATGAAGCCGGACATGCCCTGGACGATGTAGTCGTAGCCGGCGAAGCTGGCATAAGGGCCGTTCTGGCCGAAGCCGGTGATCGAGCAATAGACGAGCTTCGGGTTCACCTTGCGCAGGCTGTCGTAATCGAGCCCGTATTTGACGAGGCCGCCGACTTTGAAATTCTCGATCACCACATCGGCGGTGGAAACGAGGCGGCGGACGAGATCCTGACCTTCGGCGCTCTTCAGGTCGGCGGTGACGGAGCGCTTGCCGCGATTGGCGGCGTGGTAATAGGCGGCAGAGAGGTTGTTGCCGTCGGCGCCCTCGACGAAGGGTGGCCCCCATTGGCGCGTATCGTCGCCGCCGTCTGGATTTTCGACCTTGATGACGTCGGCGCCGAGATCGGCGAGCATCTGTCCCGCCCAGGGGCCGGCGAGCACGCGGGCAAGCTCGATCACCCGGATGCCGGCAAGCGGCGGTTTTTTCGTCACGGTCTCCGTCATGTTCCTCCGGCAGGTTCAGAGCATAGTGCCGAAAAGTGTGAGCGGTTTTCGGAATTGTACTCTCGTTCTTAGATTTACGGCGTCCACGTCGCCTCTGATGTATCGGATACCGGTTTCGATGCAAAGCGCCGCTCGCGCCAGAGGATATAGAAGCCAGACGCCATAATGATTATGATGCCGAGCCATTTGAGCGCGTTCGGGAAGTCGCCGAAGACCAGCCAGGCGAAGATCGTTGCCGAGACGATCTCGAAGTATTGCAGCGGCGCCAGCGTTGAAGCCGGTGCTGCGCGATAAGCATAGACGCCAAGGATGCCCGATATCGCGGCCATGGCGCCGACGCCGGCGAGATAGAACCAGGCGCGGCCTTCCGGCATGACCGGATCGAAGACGTCGGAGCCGGTTCCCCGGCTGAGATAGAGCAGGATGATGCAGAAAAGCAGGCCCCAGATGCCCATCTGGAACTGCATCGACCAAGGATCTTCCCTATGCGAGAGGACGCGGGTCATCAGCGCGAAGATCGCAATACAAAAGGCGCTGACGACAGGCAGAAGAGCGATGTAGCCGACCTCTTCGAAACTCGGCTGGATGATCAGCATCGCTCCGAAGAAGCCGACGCCGCAGGCCGTGTAACGCCGCCAACCGATCATCTCCTTCAGGAAGATACCGCCGAGGATCGTCAACATGATCGGTTCGACGAAGAAGATCGCTATTGCGTCAGCGACCGCCATGTATTTCAGCGTAGTGACGAAGGAGATCATCGAGATCGTGATGATCGCGCCGCGGATCGCGTGGAACAGGCTCTGGCGCCAGGAAAAATCGGCGAAGCTGCGCCGCAACACGACGATTGGCAGCATGCAGAGCGCTTGCACGGCGAAGCGGGCGGCGGTGATTTCGGCGGACGGGACGGTGACGATGGCAAGCTTGGCGAAGATATCGATGATCGGCGAGAACATCACCGAGATAAACATCAGCGCAAGCCCCATCGTCACGTCGGAGGCGGACGAAACAGGGCGGGCGGAGGTGCTGTTCATGATGAAATCCCTGTCACTCAGGATATTGGTCGCTCAGGATCCTGCGACGGCCCTGTCGCACCAGTCCGCGAAGGCCGCGATCGCCGCATCCGCGCCGATCTCATTCAGTGTTTCGTGACGCATGTCCTGATATATCTCAGTGCTGATACGGGAGAAGCCTTGTCCTTTCAAATGGTTTGACAGCCAGAGCAGGGCTTTTCCACGCTTCGTCGCAGGATCCTGCCCGCCTCCGACGAGATGGATCGGCATGTCCCGCGGCAGCCGGTCGAGGTGGGTTTTCTGCGGCGCGCGGAAGGTCAGCTCGAAGAGATCGAGCCAGAGAGAGACTGAGGCGTCGAAGCCGCAGAGCGGATCGGTGACATACTTGTCGACTTCATCGGAAAGACGCGACAGCCAGTCGAACTCGGTGCGGCGGCCGGGAATGGATTTGCCCCAGGTGCCGAAGGTAAGCTTCGGCAGCAGGCCGCTCGGCACGTCGGAGCCCTTCAGCATGCGCTCGGCAAGCAGCATCGCCTGGGCGGCTCGGCCGGCAAGACCGACGGAGAAATTCGAATTCCAGATGGCGACGGCGTCGAAGTCGGCCGGAGCCGTGACGGCAGCGTTGAGGGCGATGAGGCCGCCCATCGAATGGCCGAAGAGGATCACAGGCAGGCCGGGATGGCGGAAGGCCGCATAGCCGCGCATAGCGATGACGTCGCCGGCCACCTTTTCGACCCCACCCCGCCAGGCAAAGCGACCGATCGGCGCATCGGGTGCCGTCGTCTCGCCGTGGCCTCGGTGATCATGGGCATAGACTTGATAGCCGCGCACCGCCATTGCCTCGGCAAAGGAGCGGTATCGCTTCGAATGTTCGGCCAAGCCGTGCGATATCAACAGGATGCCGCGTGCTGCAGCTTCGGCCTTGGCATGGTGATAGGCCAGCGACGCCCCAGGCACGGCCAGCCTTTGCGTTTCAGCAAACATATCGATCCTCTCGGCGGCAACAGACCAGATCGCTGGGTAATTGCAACATGGATGCTTGATTATCCGACAATAAATTGCGGCCCCGTTGCGATTCAGGGTTGCGGCCTTTCGATCTTCGTGCTTATTTGTTCCTGTATTGTTCTTTTTTGGGGGTTGAAATGAGCAGCATGCAGTTGCGTACCTTGACGTTTGCCGTGTCGATGATTGTTGCCGGCGCTGGCGTGGCGCAGGAGGCCGGCGGGCGCACCCGCTTCATTCTGGCGGCGAGCTGGCAGCCGGCCTTTTGTCAGACGAACCAGAAGAAGGCCGAGTGTGCGAGCCAGACCGGCGAGCGCCCCGACGCGACGAACTTCTCGTTGCACGGGCTCTGGCCGATGCGAGAGGATTATTGCGGCGTGAGCGCCGAGCAGAAGTCCGCCGACAAGGATGGCGACTGGAACAAGCTGCCGGAGGTCACGCTTGCGGCGGAGACGCAGGCGGCGCTCGCAAAGGCAATGCCCGGCACCCAATCCGATCTGGAACGGCATGAGTGGGTGAAGCATGGCACCTGCACGAAGATGAGCGCCGACGACTATTTCGGCGTCGGCGTGCACCTGGTGGGCGCACTCAACGCGTCGGCCGTGCGCGATCTCTTCGCTGCCAATATCGGCAAGCCGGTCAAGTCCGAAGCGATCAAGGCGGCTTTCGACAAGAGTTTCGGGCCCGGTGCCGGCGACCGCGTCAAGATGAGCTGCCGGCGAGCCGGCAATATCAGGATGATCAGCGAGCTGACGATCGGGCTTTCGGAAGCCGCCGGAGCGGCATCGGCGAAAAGTGCCGGGCTTGCCGATCTGATCCAAGGTGCTGGAAAAACGTCGTTCGGCTGCGACGAGGGCGTCGTCGATGCTGCGGGCTTTTGACCGGAAATCCTGAGTAAACCGGGTTTCGGCGTTGCCCGCAGGCGCTGTTTCGCCTACATAGCGGCACAATCGAAGTTTCCCGCCCGGAGCAGCGCAGCATGGCACGTCAGTTCATCTATCATATGTCCGGCCTTAACAAGGCCTATGGCAACAAGAAGATCCTGGAGAATATCCACCTTTCGTTCTACCCGGATGCCAAGATCGGTATCCTTGGTCCGAACGGCGCGGGTAAATCCACCGTGCTGCGCATCATCGCAGGCCAAGACAAGGAGTATACCGGCGAAGCCTGGCTCGCCGAAGGTGCAACGGTCGGCTACCTCGAGCAGGAGCCGCACCTCGATGCAAACAAGACGGTGTTCGAGAATGTCATGGAAGGCGTTGCCTCGAAGACGGCTGTCCTCGATCGCTACAATGAATTGATGATGAACTATTCCGATGAGACGGCGGAAGAGGGCGCCAAGCTTCAGGACGTCATCGATAGCCAGAACCTCTGGGATCTGGAAAGCCAAGTCGAAATGGCAATGGAAGCGCTGCGCTGCCCGCCGCGCGACGCCGATGTCACCAGCCTTTCGGGTGGTGAGCGACGCCGTGTCGCGCTCTGCCGCCTGCTGCTTTCGCAGCCGGATCTGCTGCTGCTCGACGAACCGACCAACCACCTGGACGCCGAAACCATCGCCTGGCTTGAAAAACATCTACGCGACTATCCGGGCGCCGTGATGATGATTACCCACGATCGCTACTTCCTGGACAACGTCACCGGATGGATCCTCGAACTCGACCGCGGCCGTGGCATTCCTTACGAGGGCAACTATTCGGCCTACCTGCAGGCGAAAGCCAAGCGCATGCTGCAGGAAAGCCGCGAAGACGCGTCGCGCCAGAAGGCGATCAGCCGCGAACAGGAATGGATCGCGTCCAGCCCGAAGGCCCGTCAGGCCAAATCCAAGGCCCGTATCAAGTCCTACGAGCAGTTGGTGGATGCCGCCGAAAAGCAGCGGCCCGGCGACGCGCAGATCATCATCCCGGTCAGCGAGCGCCTCGGCCAGGTGGTCATCGAGATGGACGGCATCACCAAGGGCTTCGAAGGCCGCACGCTGATCAACGACCTGTCGATCAAGCTGCCGCCCGGCGGCATCGTCGGCATCATCGGCCCGAACGGCGCCGGCAAGACGACGCTATTCAGGATGATCACCGGCCAGGAAAAGCCGGATGGGGGTTCGATCCGTATCGGCGAAACCGTGCATCTCGGTTATGTCGACCAGAGCCGTGACACCCTTGCGGCCGACAAGACGGTCTGGGAGGAAATTTCCGGCGGCGCCGAAATCATCAAGCTCGGCAAGTTCGACATGAACTCCCGCGCCTATTGTGGCGCCTTCAACTTCAAGGGCGGCGATCAGCAGCAGAAGGTCGGCAATCTCTCCGGCGGTCAGCGCAACCGCGTTCACCTTGCCAAGATGCTGAAGGCCGGCGGCAACGTTCTGCTGCTCGACGAACCGACCAACGACCTCGATACGGAAACGCTGGGTGCCCTGGAAAACGCGCTGGAAAACTTCGCCGGCTGCGCCATCATCATCAGCCATGACCGCATGTTCCTCGACCGTCTGGCGACGCATATTCTCGCTTTCGAAGGCGACGGCCATGTCGAATGGTTCGAAGGCAACTTCGAAGATTATGAACAGGACAAGGTTCGTCGCCTCGGCCCCGACGCCCTTAACCCGGGCAGCCAGGCCCATAAGCGCCTGACACGCTGATGTCACCCATTTTTCGTTTGCGAGAGCCCCGGTTCGCTGGGGCTTTTTCATGTCGGGCTCTGTCGCAATCTGAGCAGGCAATTTCGTGGAGAGAGCGAATTGCCGCTTGCTACTGCTTTTCAAATCACATAAAGATATGTTTATGTCTTGATTGGATTAGAGATGAGCGAACCGTTGAAGCTTGGACTGGATGCGCTGGTGGACGTCTTGAAGGCGGCCGGCGAGCCCACGCGCCTGCGTCTTCTGGCGCTTCTTGACGGCGGCGACCTGACGGTCACCGATCTTACCGAAATTCTCGGCCAGTCCCAGCCCCGCATCTCCCGCCATCTGAAGCTGCTCGGCGAAGCCGAACTGATCGAACGCTACCAGGAGGGCGCCTGGGCATATTTTCGCCTCAAGCAGGACGGCAAGGCCGCCATGCTGGTGCGGTCGCTGCTCAAGCATGTTTCCGAGAACGATCCGACCATCCTTCGCGACGGCGAGCGGCTGTCGCAGGTCAAGCGTCAGCGCGCCGAGCGGGCGCAAGCCTATTTCAGCCGCAACGCGGCCGAATGGGACGAGCTTCGCCGCCTGCATGCTGCCGATGAAGAGGTCGACGCCGCCGTCATCCGGCTGCTCGGCAACCAGTCGATCGATTCGCTGCTTGATCTCGGCACCGGCACCGGCCGTATCCTCGAGCTCCTGTCCGGCCTCTACCGCCGGGCGATCGGAGTCGATGCCAGCCGCGACATGCTGAGCGTGGCGCGCGCCAATCTCGACAAGTCTCGCATCACCAAGGCCACCGTGCGCCACGCCGATATCCTGAACCTGCCGTTCGAGGGACAGGATTTCGATCTGGTGACGATCCATCAAGTGCTGCATTTCTTCGATCAGCCGGAAATTGCGATCGCGGAAGCGGCGCGCATGCTCCGGCCGGGCGGTCGACTCGTGGTCATCGACCTGGCGCCGCACACGCTTGAATATCTCCGCGACGAGCATGCGCATGTCCGTCTCGGCTTTTCGCACCAGGCGATGTCCGATTGGCTGCGCAAGGCCGGGCTCGACGTCGAGCAGGCCGTCGATCTTCATCCGGGTCAGCAAAGCGGGCAAGGCTTGACGGTCACCGTCTGGCTCGCGCGCGATCCGAGGCGCCTCATGGCTTCGCAGACGAGCGAAGGCGCCGAACCTACATTTGCCGGGAGGGTATGACATGGCTTTGAAGAACGAAGCACGCGGCCGCAACGACATCAGAGTCTCCTTCGAATTCTTCCCGCCGAAATCGGAAGAGATGGAAGGACAGCTCTGGCATGCCGTCAGCCTGTTGCAGGACTGGGACCCGGATTTCGTCTCGGTGACCTATGGCGCCGGCGGCACCACCAAGGCGCCGACACTCTCCACCGTCACGCGCTTCCTCTCGCAGACGCCGCTTGCCACCGCCTCGCATCTCACCTGCGTCGGTGCAACGAAGGAGGAGACCCATCAGATGGTCGACACCTTCCGCAAGGCCGGCGTGACGCATTTCGTGGCGCTGCGCGGCGATGCGCCCGGCGGTGCCGGCGCGCCCTACCAGCCGCATCCCGGCGGTTATGCCAATGCGGCGGAGCTGGTGGCCGGCCTCAAAGAAATCGGCGATTTCGAGATTTCGGTTTCCGCCTATCCAGAAAAACACCCGGAAAGCCGCGACACGGCGGCCGATATCGACATGCTGAAGCGCAAGGCCGACAATGGCGCCGACCGGGCGCTGACGCAGTTCTTCTTCGACAACGATAATTTCGAGCGCTACCTGGAACGGGTGCGCGGTGCCGGCATCTCGATCCCCGTTGTGCCCGGCATCATGCCGATCCAGAACCTGACGCAGCTGAAGCGTTTCGCCGGGGCCTGCGGCACTGTTATCCCCGCCTTTCTCGACGAGCGCTTTGCGGGCTTCGACGACAAGCCCGAGGAGCGGGCGAAGGTCGCCGCCGAAGTCGCGGCCGAACAGATCGAAGATCTCGTCCGGCGCGGCATCCATGATTTCCATCTCTATACGATGAACCGTGCGCCGCTGGTTTCCGCCGTGCTCGACAATCTCGGCCTCTCCCGCCGGCAAACAAAAAGCGCGGGCGCAGCCGCCTGATCTTTGCGTGTCTGAAAGACGCGCGGCGCTATAAAAGTGAAAAGCGCATGTCGGGCGGGACATGCGCTTTTTCGTTGGCGGATTGATCAGCTATTCAGGAGTTTAGGCACTATCAGTCATTACACTTTCGCCGGCCAGCTCAGATGAAGAGCATGGACAAGACGAAAGCAAACGCTGCACTGACCAACAGAACATTCAAGGATTGCGTGAGTCCCATGTCTGTCTCCTCGCGTTAACCGGCGGATAATATGTCTGAAATATGTCGGTTGGGAAGCAGATCTTATGCTGCGCTGCAGAACGGTTTGGTGGATAAGTCGAATAGTGCTCTTGCAAGCCTCTGAAATAACTCAATAATTTTCGACAAAATTTTGTTCACACAATTTAACATGCGGTTAAATCAGGCGATTGTGGATTTACCTATGCGTCCAAAACATGGCGGATCGGCAACCGGTTGAAAACATACGAAATTCGCAACCGGGTCAAACAGCTTTCGCCAGCAGGCGATAGGCGCGGCCATCGAGAATGATGAGGCCGAAACCGATCAGCGCCATGCCGGCCAATTCGCCAAGTGCGAGCCTTTCGCCGAGGAAAAGCACGCCGAGAAGGATGGCGCTCGGCGGCACCAGCAGGGTGACGAGCGACGCGTTGGTGGCGCCGGCGGTCGCCATGATCCGGAAATAGAGGATATAGCCGAAGGCCGTCGACAGCAGCGCCAGTGCCAGGATGGCGAGGAATGCATCGAGCGGCGGTGCGGCAATCGCCCAGGGATGGTCGGCCAGCAGCGACAGCGGCAGCGCAGTCAGCGAGGAGGCGGTCAACTGGCCGGCTGCGGTGACAGGGGCGGGAACATTCTTGAAGCGTTTGCCGTAAGTGGCGGCGAAACCATAGGAGATGGCGGCAAGCACGGGAAGAAGCAGTGCCCAGAGCGGGGCTTCGCCACCGGCCGACATGCCGGGCCCGATCAGCACGATCGTTCCGATCAGGCCAACGAGGCAGCCGGCGATCTTTGCCGGCGACAGCTTCTCGTCTGAGGTGAAGTAGTTGGCGATCAGCACGGTCCAGATCGGTGTCGTCGCATTCAGGATCGCCGCAAGACCGGCGCCGATGCGGGTCTGGCCGAAGAAGATCAGCGCATGCGGCAGGGCATTGTTGATGAGCCCGAGGATCAGGAATTCGCGCCAGCGGGCCTTGAGGATCGCATAGAAGTCGAAACGGCCGGCGATATAAATATGCAGCGCCAGCGCCGCGAGCAGCAGCCTGAAGAAGACGAGGGTAAGCGGCGGCACATGCTGGACGGCGATGCGGGCAAAGAAGAAGGAGCCGCCCCAGATCAGGCCGAGCAGGACCAGCAGGCCCCAGGTCCAGGCATTCATCCTGCTGTCCACGTCGATTCCTCCACCGTGAGCCGCTCGTCTTGCCGAAAGCCGGCACCGGATTTCGACTTGATGCTTTAGCGCAGGTGGCGGATCGCGCCACCCGTTTCTTGCGATGCGGGCGGCGGTAAAAAGTCAGCGGGGCTCAGAGAGCATTGAGAAGGGCAGGCGTCGCCCAGCCATCGGCCGGCATGCCGAGGCGCTGCTGTTCCTTCTGGATCGCGACACGCGTGCCGGAGCCGAGGATGCCGTCGATCTCGCCGACATCATGACCAAGCGACTGCAGCTTGGTCTGCAGCGCCTTCATCTGGTCGCTGGCGAGCCCCTGTTCCGGGACGCCCTTGAGATAGGGCTCGGCGCCCGAAAGGCGCGTCCCGAAATAGGCAGCCGAGGTGGTGTAGATGAACGACTTGTTCCATTCGAGATAGATCTTGAAATTCGGATAGGCGATGAAGGCCGGTCCCATGCGGCCCTGCGGCAGAACAAGGTCGCCTTCGAGGTTGCCGAAGGCGGTATTGCCGTCGCGCGGCTTGACGCCAAGCGCGAACCATTCTCCCGCTTTCATCGTGCCGCCGAGGCCGGATTTTTCCCAGGGCAGGTTAACGGGCAGGGTCACTTCCTGCAGCCAGGGCTGGCCGCGCTCGAAGCCGAGATGCTGGATGAATTTCGCCGCCGTCAGGATTGCGTCCGGGCTGCTTTGCTTCAGGCGGATATGACCATCACCGTCGCCATCCATGCCATAGGCAATGATGTCGCGCGGCAGCATCTGCACCTGGCCGATCTCGCCGGCCCAGGCGCCGGTATTGGTGGCGGGGTCGAGGTCGCCGTGCTGAACCATCTCGACAAGGGCGATCAGTTGCGGGCGGAAGAGTTCCGGGCGGCGGCAGTCATGCGACAGCGTCACCAGGGCGTTGCGGGTGTTGAAATCGCCCTGGACGGCGCCGAAATCGGTTTCCATCGCCCAGAAGGCGGTGATGACGCCCGGCGGGACGCCGAACTCCTGCTCGGCGCGGGCAAAGACGTCGGCATATTGCTTCATCTTCTGGCGGCCGATGTCGAGGCGGGCCTGGCTGACGGTGCGCTGGGAGAATTCGAGGAAGGTCTGCTTGAAGACGCCCTGGGCGCGGTCCCGGCTCAGCACCTTGGGGTCGATCTCGGCGCCGGCGAAGGCCTCGTCGGCGGCTGCCGCACTGGCGCCGGCCGCGACCGCATCTTTCTTGACGCCGTCGAGGAAGGCGGATAGATCGCCGCCGCAGGGCGCTGCCGGGGCTGCGTCTGGCGCCTGCTGGGCGGCCGCGCCGCCTGCGATGGCGAGGGCAAGCAGAAGGGCGAGTGCAGAGCGGCTTGCGAGCGAGCGGTGCATGGATGCGGTCCTTATATCAAACAGATTGCCGTCGCTTTCACAGACGAATGTGACGGAAGCAAGAAACATCGCAAGACGTTACTAAGAATTTCTATCCTTGGAAACGGCCGCGACCCAATTGTTCCAGTTCTTTGCGCTGCCGGCGAAGACATTGATATCTGTGGGACCATTGATGCCGGGAATAACTCCGGTCGAGGTATATTGCCAGAAGGCCCAGCGCCGGTCGGAGTAGGTCACCTCGGGATGTTTTGCCACTGAACGGACCCAGAAATGATAATCCTGGAAGTAGCCGGCGAGATTGTCGCGATGGAAATCGACCGAGGTATAGATGATCGGGCGCTTGCCGTAATAGGCCTCCAGCCGATCCATGAAACGCTGCATTGCGGCACGCACCGTTTCGGCGTCGGGGCGGTAGCGGCAGGTCTTCGATTCGGCATTCCATTCGACGTCAAGCACCGGCGGCAGGCGCATGGCCTCCTTCGGCACATTGCGGATGAACCAGTCGGCCTGCTCGTCGGCGGAGGAGCAGAAATAATAGAAATGATAGGGAGCGTGCGGGATGCCGGCGGCGCGGGCCTCGCGCCAGTATTCGTCGAAGCGCGGATCGACCCTATCCTTGCCTTCCGTCGCCTTGATGAAGGCGAAGGCCACTCCGGAATTCTTCACCGTGCCCCAGTCGATATCGCCCTGCCATTTGGAGATGTCGATGCCGTGGATCGCGTTCTGCTGCGGATGCTTCGCCCCGAAATCCTGCGGATCGGTATCCTTGAAGCGTGTCTTCGGTTTGATCGACGCCGTTTCGAGATAGTCATGACCGGAGGAGCTGCAGCCGGCCAGCAGGATGGCCAGGGGCAAAACGCAAAACAAAAACCGGCGCATGGGCGTCCTGTCGTAACTCGAATGATCTCTTTGCCCCACAGCCTGACCTTCGAAGATGACGAGCCCAGCAGAGGAATAATCCTCTTTTCACCATATCAACGTAAAAAATCGGTTAGTTTCAAGCGAATTATGAGCGCTTGCTTATTATGGACGCCCGCCAGGCATAGCCGCCGCCAACGGTGTCAAACAACAATCTCGCGTTGTTTTCATGGGCTTGCGCCTCCAGGACCTCGCGTAAATCGGAGCGCGGGGTGACGTGGAATTTCGCAAGCCAGGACTGCAGCATGCGCCGGAACCAGCCCGGCAAGCCTTCCTGCTGGCCGAAATCGACGATGTGCAGCTGGCCGCCGGGATTGAGTGCGGCGATCGACGCATCGACGGCGCGCTCCCAGTCCGGGATCATCGACAGCGCATAGGAAATCAGGATGCGATCGAAGCCGCTGACGCCGAATTCGCGCGGTGTGAACGCCGTGGCGTCGGCGACGCGGAATTCCGGAATCGTCGCCTTGGTCGCGAAGGTCCTGCGCGCCGAAATCAGCATTTCCTGGGATATGTCGAGGCCGAACAGTTTGGCGGTCGGGAAATGCCGGTGAGCGAAAGCCATGTTGCGCCCGGTGCCGCAGCCGACTTCAAGCAGGGTGCCGCCTTCGGGCACGTCGAGATTGCGGATCGTGCTGTCGCGGCCGAGAAGATAATATTTGCGGGTCAGGTCGTAGATGTGCCGCTGGTAGCGATACATGCCATCCATGAGGCTGGCATGTTCATCGCTCGTTCCTGCCGACTCAGTGCCGACCTTGCTCACGCCTTCTTCCCATAAATGTGGAAGCCGCCGTAGATAGCCGAACGATCGAGCGCGGTCAGTTCATGCGACTTCTCCTCGAAGTAATCCCACTGGTCGCGGATCACAGGCGCCAGGCGGCCTTCGATAATGCTTTTTTCTGCGGCGGTGCGGAAGATCACGCGGGCGCCTTCGCGCGCCGTGCGGGTGATTTCAGTCCAGACGTCGTTCAGTTGCTCGTCGGTCATCCAGTCCTGTGCGTCGAGCAGGATGTAGCGGTCGCGCGAGGCGGCCGGCTCGCGAGCGAGAAGCTCGGTGAAGCTTGCGTGGTGGACGTTGACGCGGTCGACATTGGCACGGATCACCTCATAGTGCTCCGACTTCAGATAGGTCGGCAGTGGGCCTTCCGCTTCGGTGCCGTAGCGGCGGCCGAAGGCCTGCCAGGCGAAATAGTTGTCGCTCATCGGGAAATGACAGGCGAGCTTTTCCAGGCGGTGCTTCAACACCGGCGCGATCGAATGATCGGCGGCAAGGCTTGCAAGTTCGTCATATTGCTGCGGCGGAATGCCGAGGCCGAAGAGCGAGCTCTTGCGACCGGTGATCCAGCGCACCACCGGCTTTTCGAAGAGCGGCGCGATCTGCTCGTCGAAGAACTGGCGCTGCTCACGGATCGAGCGGGTCTTGGTCATCTCGCGCAGCTTGACACCATGCAGGCGGGCAAGAAGATGGGCCGCGCCGATGAAGCGGCCGAGCAGACCGGTTTCGTAGATGTTGCGGTCGAAGACGGTGACACGGCGGCGGCCGAACTTGCGTCCGTTCCAGTAGCTGAGGGTCGCCTCATCGAGGCGGGCGGCGAGATGCAGGTCGTAGGCGCGGCTGTTCGACTTCTCGTTCGGCATCGCCAGGAAGCGGACGAGATCGGCATGGCCGGGAAAGTGTTTGAAGGCGGCAAGCTTCAGGCGGTTCAGGGCGATGTGATGCGGGTTGAGATCGACGACGTCGATTGAGGCCGGCGCCTTGGAGAGATAGGCGAGCATATTGCAGCCGCCAGAACCGATGGTGACGATGCGATGGTTGGGCTTCAGGTCCATCGCCTGCATGTCGAGATCCGGATCCTCCCAGATCTGCGGATAGACGAGGCCGGAAAAGAGAAGGCCGAAGAGACGCTCGGAAAAGCCATCCTTCGAAAAAGCCTTGTGGCGGAGAAGGGCGTCCTTGAGTTTCCGGTTCTTGCGGAAGCCGGCATCCGGTGCAAATTCTGACATGAGTCTGTCACCTTTTTAGCGTTCAGGGCGTGTAACGCGCCTCTGCTACAGTTTGATGACGCGGGCTGTGGGGCACCGTTCTTCGGAGACTTCGAACTCCCCGGGAGAGCGATCGTTTGCTCTCGCGAAAAGCGATCGCTCGCACTCCTGGGAAAGTGATCGCAATGACGAGCCTTCTTCGTTCCGGCCCCTTTCCGGCGCGTGCGATTCCTGCTTCTCTCCCGGCAGGGAGGAATGTCATGCGATTTGTCCTGCGTATCCTGAAGGCGCTCGCTCTCCTTCTCGTTCTCGTCGTCATCGCTGCTGCCGCCTGGCTCTTCATCCGGCCGCCGGAATTGCTGCGCGTCGGCGACGGTTATGCCGCCAAGATCGTCTGCTCCAACGTCTTCATTGCTGGCCGAGAGGCTGAGGATGTGCTCCACGACGATGTCCAGGCGCCCGGAAATCCGTTGCTGCGGCTGGTGCGCGTCAGCGTCGACCGCGACAACGACCGTGTGACGGCGCGCTTCATGGGGCTGTTTGCGCCGAGTTATGCGCTCTATCGCGGCGCTTTCGGCTGCACGAGCGTGCCGGACGGCAATTTCGAGGCGGCGGCGAATGCGGTGCCCTTCGATCCGCCGGCCAAGGTGCAGGCGAATGATGCATTATGGCCGGAGGGTGAGGGCACCGGCGATCGGCAGGACGGAAAGATCGTCGCGCTGCTTGCCGATACCGGAGTTGCCGGCCCGGCAATGCGGGCGATCGTGGTGGTGCGCGATGGCCGCATCGTCACTGAGGCCTATGGCCCCGGCTTCTCGGCGAAGACGCCGCTGATCGGCTGGTCGATGACGAAGACGGTGAATGCGACGATCCTCGGCCGGCTGATGCTCGGGGGCAAGATCTCCTTCGACGATGATAAGCTGCTGGCGCAGTGGAAGAACGATGCGCGCGCCAGGATTAAGGTTTCCGACCTGCTCGGCATGGAGAGCGGCCTTGCCTTCAACGAGGACTATGGCGACGTCGCTGATGTGACGCGCATGCTCTATCTCGATCCCGACATGGTATCGCTGCCGGCCAATGCACCGATGGAGGCAGCACCTGGCCAACTCTTCCGCTACTCGAGCGGCACGGCCGTGCTGCTCTCGCGCATCTGGATGGACAGGGTCGGCAATGCGCAAGCAGCCTTTTCCTATCCGCACGACGCCTTGTTTTCGCCGCTCGGCATGACGAGCGCGGTGTTCGAACTCGATGCGCGCGGCACGTTTGCCGGAAGCTCCTATCTCTATGCGACGGCGCATGACTGGGCGCGCTTCGGGCAGTTTCTACTGCAGGATGGCGTGTGGAATGGCCAGCGGCTGTTGCCGGAGGGCTTCGTCGGCGCCATGCGCACCCCGACGGCAGCGTCGAACCGCTATACGCAGGGTCAGGCTTGGCTCGCTCCTGGCGGCTCAAGCGCCGCGTTCGGTCTGCCGGAGGATACGTTCTGGCTGACGGGGCATGACGGGCAGAGCATGGCGATCGTGCCTTCCGCCAATCTGGTCGTCGTCAGGCTTGGCCTGACGCCAAGCCGGCTCGACTACCAGCCGCAGATGCTGCTCAAGGCGATCCTGGCGGCATTGCCGCAACCGGGTGGGTCGCAACAGCAGGCGGGATCGCAACGGCAGACACAGCCATAGGCCGGGGCTTCAGCCGTTATCTCCAGGTTTCAATAATTACCTTGGGCGATGTCGGTCATGCCCTTGCGCTTGGCGTCGTAATAATAGCCGCGCGCATAGAGGCGGACGGCATCGTCTTCCTTATTGTCGGAGACGAGCCAGGCGCCGCGCAGATATTTCGCGGCATATTTGATGTTGGTCTCGGCATCGAAGAGGCCGCCCGGAGCGCCGTCATAGCCCATCGACCTGGCGGTGTTGTACTTGATCTGCATGAGGCCGAAATAGCCGCGCTTGTTGTAAGCCTTCGGATTATAGCGGCTCTCGCGATGGACGATGCGATGGAGCAGCGTCTCGGGAATCTCGTAGACCTTCGAATATTTGGCGATGAGCTTGGTGACGAAGCTCTTCTCGACCGTCGGCGCATCGTCTTTGTCGTCGTCGCTGAACATCGGGGGCGCCGTCGGCGGATCGATCGGCCCGGATTCGTCGAAACCATAATCCATGCTGGCGCGTGGCGTGGTGTCAACTGCGGCAAGTGCTGCAAGCGCACTGTTTTGCGGTGTCGCGGCAAAGGCAAGCTGCGTCGTCGGCTGTGCGGGCGCTCCCGGACGCGGCGTCGGCACGACGGACTGGATCGCCGTCATCTCGGGCGTCAGCGGAATCTGCGCATAGGCTGCCGGCTGTATGCCTGCCTGCATGGCGAGATCGGCAGCCTGAGAGGTTGCCACGGCCGGCATCGCCATTGCGGTCAGGGAGGGGGCCGATGCCTGAGGAATGGTGGCGCCAGCGACAGCTGCGCCTTCGGCTGTCGGGATCGCGGCGAGCGTTGCATCTTCGCCCGGCTTCGGCATCGGTACGACGGTCTGGGCGGCTGTCAGTTCGGCTTGGGACGTGTATTCGACGCTCGTGCATCCCGTCATCACGCCGCAGAGTATCGTGGAAACGACAAGACTGCGTTTGAGGCCGGATAATCCGATCGCTACCATTCCGCCACTTTCGTAAAATCGCGCCGCCCCGGCAGCGTATAAAAGTTACCAAAAACCCCTAAGCCCTGGTGACCCCATTAACCTATTCGTGACATTCCGGCAACCACGGAATATTATCAGAGCCTTTCCCGGTCAGATTGCAGCATTCTGTTGGCTTAAACGGAGTCGTATGTTCGACCGGCCGGCGCGCGTCGTAGCCCAGTTCTACGGCCAAGCCTGCCGGTCGATCAGGCGGCCCGTTTCAGCCAACCCTCCCGCAGATTTGCCTGGCAAATCTGCAAGACTTTAGAATCGCCGGACGCACCTCTTGCTTCGCATGGCGAAGCAGTGCGGCCGGTGGGCCGGGCATCTTTGCGCCAGGATCAGAGGCGATCGGCTCGCACGTACCAAGAGGTATGCCCTTCGCCAATCGCCTCTGCCCTGACGAAAACCTGCTCCGGCAGAATGCTGCAATCTGACCGGGAAAGGCTCTAAGCTGCAATACGGCGATACCCGGCCGTTACGGCACCTGCAGCGATCAGCAGAGTGCCTCCGGTGCGATTTACGGCGCGCTGGATGCTCGCCTTGCGAATCAATCCGCGCGCGGTATGGGCGAGAAAAGCATAGGTGGAGGCGTTGAGGATCGCCAGCACAAGGAAGGTCGCTTCCATGATCGCCATCTGCCCGACAAAGGGCAGGGCAGGATTGAGGAACTGCGGCACGAAGGCGACGAAGAAGATGATGCTCTTCGGATTGAGGGCGGTGACGACATAGGTGTGGAGGAAGATCTTGAGCGACTTCTCCTCCGGCAGATTGTCGTTATCGGCAACCGGTTCGCCGATGATGGGAGCCCGCCAGAGCTTGATTCCCAACCAGATCAGGTAGGCGCCGCCGATCCACTTCAAGACGGTGAAGAGGGTCGCGGAGGCGGCCAGAACGGCGCCGAGGCCGAAGAGAGAAGCCGTCATCGCGGTGAAGTCACCAAGCGCCACGCCGCCCACCGTCGCAAACGCCGTCCTGCGTCCATGACCGAGCGCATAGGAAACGACGAGCAGTATCGTCGGCCCCGGTATGGCCAGCATGATGGCGGATGCGGCCGCAAAAGCGAGCCAAGCTTCAAGTGACATGGTGTCTCCTCCTATTCCTCAGGAATAAGCAAAGACATCATATTAACCATCCGTCAATCACGCTTCTTTGTATTTCTGGCCTATATTGTCCATGACTTCGGCAAACCATCCCGTCGAAAGGTCAAAAGTCTTGCCGCCCTTGATGCGCGGGAATTCTATAGTGCGCAATTTACCGTTCTGGCCTTCGTCGTGGCCCGTGACGCCGGAGACTTTATTGAGAGCGCTTTCGACGGCGAGATCGACCATGCTCTGAATCAGCCTGAGGTCGTCGCCGTTGGCAGGCGCGGAGCGAGCGAAATAGCCCGATTTCTGCACGAGGGAACGCTCGGCATTCAAGAGATTGGCGAACTGCTTCTGGAACCAGGCGCCGACATTGATCGTGTCGATCTTCACATGGCCAAAGGCGTCGCGCTTGATGGTCTCGCCGGAGGCTTCGCGCTCGGCGACGATGGCGTCGAGGCAGGCGCCTTCCGAGACGAAGACGGTAGCGTGGCCGTTGCGGTCCATGCTCTCCTTCAGACGGGCGGCCTCAGCGTCGAGGTCGAAGGCCATCTCGGGCAGGTAGACGGCGTCGATGCTCTTCAGATGTGCGTTCATCATCAGGCCATCGACATACTGGTTTCGGCTGGTGCGCTGGAGATAGGCGCGGGCGGTGGCGGCCGTCAGCCAGCCAGAATGGCGGCCCATCACCTCGTGGATGACGAGAGTGCGGGGGGCAGCCGTCTGCTCATTGCCGACATTGTCGAAGAAATGCGCGCCAACTTCGGCGGCCGTCCAGGCGCCGAGCGACTGGCGGATCGGTACGACGTCATTGTCGACAGTCTTCGGCAGGCCGACGACGGTCAGATCGTAGCCGTTGGCGGCGAGATAGGCCGCAAGGTCGGCGGCCGTGGTGTTGGTGTCGTCGCCGCCGATCGTGTGGAGAATGGTGATGCCGTCATTGGCAAGGCGTTCGGCGGCGACCCGCAGCGGGTTCTCGCCTTCCTTGACCAGGCCCCGCTTGACGCAGTCGGCGGCATTGGTGAGCTTGACGCGGCTATTGCCAATGGGCGAGCCGCCATAGCGGTGCAGCAGCGGCGCTTTTTCGCGCATCTCGCGGGTGATCTCGATGCTGTCGCCGATGAGCACACCCTGGTAGCCCGACTTGTAGGCGACGATATCGAGATCGGGCGCGACGTCGCTGTAGCGTTCGATGAGACCACCGACAGCGGAAGAGAGACAGGGCGCCAGGCCTCCGGCGGTCAGCATTGCGACTTTCTGCTTGGCCATGATCCCTCCTATGGCGTTTCGGTGCGGCGGCGTTAGGTAGCGCATGGATGCGGCAGGGAAAGGGGCCTGTAAAGTAAAGAATTTGCGAAAAACGCGCCTTTCTGCCGCGTTGGACTGCAAAGGCGACTGGAAGTGCGATATAATCGTTTCAAGCCCGATCTGCTTGCCAAGAACTGTTGTGGAAATTTCCGTCGCGCGCACCGGAGCCAAAGTGCCGGGCGATGCCGGCGAGTGTCGGCCGGTCGCCTTATACGAGATGAAGCGGGCGCAATGAATCGTTTGCTGCGGTGCGACAATTACCAAATCGTGAAAACTGTGTTCGGCCCTACGACCAATAGTCGCCTTGCAAAGGCTGCGATTCTTTGGTCAAGCTGTTTGCCTATAAGTTGACAAGTGTGTGAGATTTTCGATGTCCTTCTGGGAAAAACTGTTGAATGCCATTGGCAATACTGCAGGCAATGCGCTGTCTGCGGTGGTCGAGGCTATCCGCACGGTTTTCGAAGGGGATCCCGAGACCCGGCGTAAGGTGGCTTTCTCCGTGGCGATCATTGCGCTGTCGGCCAAGATGGCCAAGGCCGACGGCATCGTCAGCGAGAAGGAGGTCGAAGCCTTCCGCGAAATCTTCGAATTCCCGCAGGATCAGGCAAAGAACGTCGCCAGGCTTTACAACCTCGCGCGCCAAGACGTTGCCGGCTACGAAGCCTATGCCGAACGGCTCTCCACGCTGTGCGTCACCTGCGCGGCCAATTGCCCGGTGCTGGAAGACGTGCTCGACGGCCTCTTCCACATCGCCAAGGCCGACGGGCTGATCCACGAGAAGGAACTGAATTTTCTGCGCCATATCGGCGAGATCTTCCAGATGAGCGAGACCCGCTTCGAGCAGATTGCCGCCCGCCACGTCTCGTCCGGCGGCGATCCCTACAAGGTGCTCGGCGTCTTGCCTTCGGACGATTTCCCGACGATCCGCCGCCGTTACCACGGCCTCGTCAGCGAACATCATCCCGATCGGCTGATCTCGCGTGGCGTGCCGAAGGAATTCCATGTGATCGCCAATGAGCGCATGGCGGCGCTGAACGCGGCCTACGAGGCGATCGAGAAGGAACGCCGCGCCGCATGACCTCTTTCGAGGCCGACTGCAGAAGCGCCCGCGTGCAGCCTTCGCCGAACCATGGCGAACGGGCGGATGGGCGCCGTCCCGACATGATCCTGCTGCACTATACCGGCATGCCGACGGCAGATGGTGCGCTCGACTGGCTCTGTCGTGCCGAAAGCCAGGTTTCCAGCCATTATTTCGTGCATGAGAACGGCGAGGTGGTGCAGCTCGTGCCGGAAATGCAACGTGCCTGGCATGCGGGAAAAAGCAGTTGGCACCGCGAGACCGATATCAATTCGCTGTCGATCGGCATCGAGATCGCCAATGCCGGCCACCCCGGCGGGCTCCCTGATTATCCGAAAGAGCAGATCGCCGCGGTGATTGAATTGTGTCGCGACTGTGTCAAACGTTGGTCGATCGTGCCGGAGCGGGTGCTCGGGCATTCCGATGTCGCCCCGATCCGCAAGGTCGATCCAGGCGAGAAATTCCCCTGGGCCGAGCTTCACCGGGCAGGCGTCGGGCACTGGGTCGAACCGGCAACGATCACCGGTGGACGCTTCTTCCAGCGCGGCGATACCGGCCAACCTGTGGAAGCGCTGCAATCGATGCTGTCTCTTTATGGTTACAGCACTGAAATCACGGGTGAATTCTCCGAAAAAACGGCAGGCGACGTGGAAGCTTTCCAGCGCCATTTCCGGCCCGAACGGGTGGATGGCATTGCCGATTTCTCGACGATCGACACGCTGCACCGGCTGCTGTCGGCGCTGCCGCGTTATTCCTGAGCGGAAGAGCCAGATATCAGGACGGTTTTCTGGCGACCGGCGAGAAAACCGCCTCGCCACATCATTTCCCTATTATCTCCTCATTACGATGGTCTAAGAACGCCGCTAAGCGGTGCCGGGGGTTGTTTTCAAGTTAAACCACGGGCGCTATGTGAAACGATAAGAATTACCGCGAATCCAGATCCATCCTTGATCTGGTATTCATTATGACAGCGAGGCGCGCCGTCCGGAAATTCTTTGGGTCGGAGTGTTCAAGACTACATGAGAAAACTGATTGTTGTTGCTGCAACATGCGTTGGCATGGTGCTGGCGGGAAATAGCTTTGCCTTTGCGAATGGTTGGGGTGTGCGAGCCGATGCGCCGGTGAAGAAAGTCGAGCGTCCTTCGAAGAAGACAGAGCGTCCGTTGAAAAAAACGGAGCGTTCGGTCAAGCCCGCGAAGCGTCCGCTCAAGACGGCGGAACGCCCGCTGAAGACGGTCGAGCGCCAGAGCGGTTATCCCGTCGCCAATGTTTCCGGCAATTCCTATTCCGCACTGATCAGCAAATATGCGAACCAATATAATGTACCGGTTGCGCTTGCGACCGCGGTCATCCGCATCGAAAGCAATTTCAATCCGAATGCGCGCGGCAGCCACGGTGAAATCGGCCTGATGCAGATAAAGCCTGCAACTGCCCGCATGATGGGCTATTCCGGCAGCGCCAAGGGCTTGTTCGACCCAGAAACCAACATCAAGTACGGCATGAAATATCTGGCTGCCGCCCATGATCTCGGTGGTGGCGAGACCTGCAACACCATCCTGAAATACAATGCCGGTCATGCCGCCACGCGCATGAACCCGGTGTCGAAGACCTATTGCGGCAAGGTCCTAGCGATGCTCGACTGAGCATAGCCAGTCGCGTCGGGACGAAATTCCCTTGCGGCATTTTTACGGATATGAATCAGCACGCTTGCCGTGATATTCCGCCTTGAAACGAGGTGGGATATGGCGGTCGATTTCAGGTTCATCATCATCGGATGCGGCATGATGGGTGCCGCCGCCGCACGGCATCTCTCCTCGATGGCCGACGGCATCGCGCTGATCGGCCCGCGTGAGCCGGATCAGCGCAAGGCCCATCACGGCGTCTTCTCCAGCCACTACGACGAAGCGCGCATCACCCGCACTTTCGACGGCAATCTTGCCTGGGGAACCTTCGCCGCCCGCGCGCTCGACCGCTACGGCGAGATCGAGGCAAGGAGCGGCATTTCCTTCTATTCGGAGGTCGGCTGCCTCTTTGCCGGTCCGACCTCGACGGACGAGCAGGACTATATCAACCGGGCACTGGCCGTCAGCCGGTCGCTCGGCAGCGATATCGAGACCATCACACCGTCGGAGCTTCCCCAACGTTTTCCCTATCTTGCCGTTGACCCTGATTTCAGCGGATATTTCGAGCGTAAGCGCGCGGGCCACATCAATCCGCGGGCGCTGGTGCGGGCGCAGATCAAGCTTGCCGAACAGGGTGGTGTCTCGCTGATCGAGGCAACCGCGACATCCGTGCACGACGCAGGTTCGCATGTCGAGGTGACGGCCGACGGCAGAAGCTACAGCGCCGAACGTGTGCTGGTCGCCGCCGGCGGTTTCAGCAATTTCCATGCCCTTCTGCCGCGACCCGTCGATACCAGAGTTATGGCGCGTACCGTCGCCTTCTACGAAATCGGCGAGCGCGAGATGGCGGTTTTCGGCGATATGCCGTCGACGATCGTACTCGGTGACCGGGAAGAGGATCACATCTATATCCTGCCGCCGGTGCGTTATCCCGACGGCAAGACCTATCTGAAACTCGGTGGCGACACCGAGGCAATTTGCTTCGAGAGGTTGGAGGATGCCGGCGCGTGGTTTCGTTCCGACGGCAGTGCTGCCGAGCGCGATCATCTCTCGCGTGTCGCCTTGCAGCTGCTGCCGGAGCTTGCCGGCTGCCGCGTGACTTCGACGCCCTGCGTGGCGAATTTCACGCCGACCGGTTATCCCTATGCCGGATTTACGCAGTCGCCACGCATCGCGGTGCTGACTGGGGGTAATTTCGTCGCGGCCAAATCCTCCGACGAACTCGGGCGGCTGGGAGCGGTGCTTCTGGCGGAAGGACGGCTCGGCGATCAGGATTTCGGTGGCGAACTAACGCCGGTCTTCGCAGCAATTCAATATAATGCAGCGTCCTTTGCGGGTCCGCAAAGACGCGCGGCATCGTAGAGAGGAAAAGCATGGCAGTCGATTTCAAATATATCGTCGTCGGCCGCGGGCTGATGGGGGCAGCGGCGGCGCGGCATCTGGCGCGCCAAGTAGACGGTGTCGCGGTGATCGGTCCGGACGAGCCTGATGACCGCAAGGCGCATCAGGGCGTCTTCGCCAGCCATTACGACGAGGGGCGCATCACCCGTACCATCGATCCCGACCGCAATTGGGCGCTGCTCGCCAACCGTTCGATCGGCCGATATGGCGAGATTGCCCGCGACAGCGGCATCGACTTCTATCGCGAGGTCGGCTGCGTCGTCGTGGCGCCGACGCAGAGCGATTATCTCGAGAGAACCCGACAGGCCGCCATCTCGCTCGGTGTCGAGACCCGCCTTCTCGATGGGGCCGGCCTGAAGGCCGCTTTTCCCTTTTTCGCCTTTCCCGATGGTGGCGGCGTCTTCGAGGCGAGGGGGGCCGGCCACATCAGTCCGCGCAGCCTGGTCAAGGCGCAGTCGCTGCTCGCCGAAAAGGCAGGCGCAACCGTCATTCGTGACTATGTCGTTTCGATCCGCAGCGAGGGCGGCGTGGCTGTCGTCGAGACTTCAGGCGGCCGGACCTGCCGCGGTGAAAAGGTGCTGCTGGCCGCGGGCGGATTTTCCATTGCGGAGAATCTGTTGCCGCGGCCCGTTGCCATGACGGTTTATGCCCGGACCGTGGCGCTTTTCGAGGTGGGCGAGGCCGATGCTGCGCGCCTGGCCGCGATGCCGTCGCTCATTCTCCGGGCGCCCGGCATCGATATCTACCTGCTGCCGCCGATCCGGTATCCCGATGGCAAATTCTATCTGAAGATCGGCGGCGATCCTGACGATCTGGCACTTAGCGGCGACGCCGATATACGCGCCTGGTTCAAGACCGAGGGCCGCGATACGGTGCGCGCGCATCTCAAACGCATCGTTGAAGGTCTGGTGCCCGATATCGTGCCGCTTTCGATTTCGACGGCCGCCTGCGTCGTGTCGCATACGGAAAGTGGCTACCCGATGATTGGCTACACCTCATCACCACAAATCGCGGTGCTGACCGGCTGTGCCGGCACCTCGGCCAAGAGCTCGGACGAAATCGGCCGGCTTGGGGCCGAGCTGCTGTTGTCAGGCGGAGTCGGCGAACAGGGCTATTCCACAGATTTCACACCGCAATTTCGCTAGAGCATTTCCGTTTTTCTCCGCATCACGGAGGTGCTCTCTCTTTTTGTTGTTCCGCAACTCCGAGCGCAAAACCGCTGCGCAGTTTTGCTGGAATTGCTCTGGGCGATATCGTTTATTTCGATAGCAATTGCGATCTCTCTCGTTTATGGGAGCCCTGCCAGTTGGCTGGGCAGCCGCGCTTTACCAATGCCGAAAGGCGGTAGGGTGAGGAAAGTCCGGGCTCCACGGAAACACGGTGCCGGATAACGTCCGGCGAGGGCGACCTCAGGGAAAGTGCCACAGAAAGCAAACCGCCTGTCATGACAGGTAAGGGTGAAAGGGTGGGGTAAGAGCCCACCGCATCTCCGGCAACGGAAATGGCACGGTAAACCCCACCGGGAGCAAGACCGAATAGGGATGACGTGGCAGGCCGAAAGGCCTTCCGGCCGGTTTCCAGGCCAGTCATCCGGGTGGGTTGCGTGAGGCAGCGTGCGAACGCTGTCCCAGAGGAATGGCTGCCACGTTCCGGTTCACGCCGGAGCCATACAGAACCCGGCTTACAGGCCAACTGGCGATTACCATCTTAATGGCGCGACAGCCGGATTTTCCGCGTAAGTCGCTGAAACCGGCTGTTTTCAAGCGGATGTTTATGCATCCAGAGGATGGATTTTTCTTGTAGTTGTACCAATGCGTGTCATTTGAAGATGACGCCGCTAACCCTTTGTTAAACTTAACGGCTTATAAATTTTTGATCATGCGTCCATTGCAAAATGGGTGCATCCCATTGACGCCCATATGGTCCCATGCTATCCCAAATGCGCACTGCACCAGGGCAATCATCTGCCCATTCATCGCAAAGCAAAGGCGTCTTCCTCTCCGGAAGCGTCGGAGGGGTTTTTGCTCATCCGGCTTGCGAAGCTGTGCCTGATATCGGGAGTTTCGGGCGTCTTTTGGTCCGGATCCCCGCGGGAACGGATGTTTCGTGTGATGAGCCGCTTCCTTTCGAACGCGACCAACAGGATCGACGCCAAGGGCAGGGTTTCCGTGCCTTCGGCTTTCCGTTCTGTGCTGGCGCAGCACAACGTCCAGGAGCTCTATTGCTTTCAGGACTTTGTGTTTCCGGCGATCAGCGTCGGCGGTCCGGATCTTCTCGAAAGATTCGAACGGCAGATTGCTGCGGAGGATCCGTTTTCGCCGGATGCGAACGAGATGTCGCTTCTCATTCATGGAGGCGGGGTCTTCATGAAGCTCGACGCCGAGGGGCGGCTGATGGTCACGGATTTCATTCGGGGCTTCACTGGCATCTCGGACGAAGTGACCTTCGTCGGTCGGGCAGATCATTTTCAGCTCTGGCAGCCGCAGGCTTTTGTGGCCGCACAGGCGCAGGCACGAGGGGAGCGCAAGCTGGCGGGCAAGCGTTCCTGAAAGAACGAGGGAACGGAATGGTGGCGAATCCTGGCGGAGGTTCAACTGATGCCGGTGGCGGACCGGTTCGCCACATTCCGGTTCTTCTCGACGAAGTCCTTGCGGCGCTGGCGCCCGCCCCCGGCAAACTCATCCTCGACGGCACATTTGGTGCGGGCGGCTATAGCTCGGCCATCCTGGCGACCGGCGCCGACATGATCGCGCTCGACCGCGATCCGACGGCAATTGCGGCGGGCCAAGCGATGGTCGCTGCCCATGGCGGCCATCTCAGGCTCGTTCATTCGCGATTCTCGCATCTTGGCGATCATGCGCCGCCAGGCGGGCTCGACGGCGTCGTGCTCGATGTCGGCGTCTCTTCCATGCAGATCGACGAGGCCGAGCGCGGCTTCTCCTTTCAGAAAAAAGGGCCGCTCGACATGCGCATGTCGGCGGAAGGCGTTTCGGCCGCCGATGTCGTCAACCGCGCCAAGGTCGCCGATCTCATCCGCATCTTCCATTTTCTCGGTGAGGAAAGCCAGGCGCCGCGCATCGCCCATGCGATCGAGAAGCGCCGCGCCGAAAAGCCGTTCGAAACGACGCGCGATCTCGCCGGCCTCATCGAACTCGTCACGCCGCGCAAGATGAAGGACAAGATCCATCCGGCAACGCGCGTCTTCCAGGCATTGCGCATCTTCGTCAATGACGAGCTCGGCGAGCTGGCGCAGGCGCTGTTTGCGGCGGAAACGTCGCTGAAGCCAGGCGGGCGGCTCGTCGTCGTCACCTTCCATTCGCTCGAAGACCGCATCGTCAAGAAATTCTTCTCCGACCGCGCCGGCAAGGCGTCAGGTTCGCGGCACCTGCCGGTCGCACACGAGCGGGCAGCGACCTTTGAGATCATCGGCAAGCCGATGGTTTCGGCAAGCGAGGCTGAGGCGGAGATCAATCCGCGCGCCCGCTCCGCCAAGCTGCGTGCCGGCCTGAGGACGGACGCTGCCGCCGAGGCCGCGGATATGTCGCTCTTCGGGTTTCCCAATCTTGCCAGCCTCGGAAAGCTTGGTGGTTGATATGCTGAAAACGTTCGATCTTGTGCTCATCGGCGTCATGACGGCCACTGCCGCCGTAACCTACACGATCAAGCACCGCGCCGAATTAAAGCTCGAGGAGGTTCACCGCCTCGAAGCCGAGATCAAGCTCGAGAAGGACACGATCGACCTTCTCAAGGCCGACTGGGCGCTGCAATCGCAGCCGAACCGGCTGGAGCGACTAGTCAGAGCCTATAATGACGAATTGAAGCTGCAGCCGACGGAATCGACGGCGCTGGTGCATGCCAAGGAATTGCCGATGCTGAAATCCGAGATGCCCGTGCCTGATGTGACGGAGGCCAAGGTCAGCGCCAAGAGCGCGACCGTGGCCAGCGCCAAGAGCGCGACCGAGGCCAGCGCCAAGAGCGCGACCGAGGCCAGCGCCAAGAGCGCGACCGAGGCCGGCGCCAAAGGCGCGACCGTGGCCAGCGCCAAGAGCGCGATCGAGGCCAGTGCCAAGCGCGCGCCAGACACTGCCAAGGGCGCGCAAGCCACCGCCAAGGCGCAACCCGTTCCAATGCCTGCGCCACGCGGTGAGGCAGAGGATGCAGATCAGATCGAAACCGGATCGGTGGAGGAATAATGTCGTTTCTTTCCCGCATCATGGTTTTGAAGAGCCAGGCGCATTTCTCCGCCGGCGTCTATAACCGCTTCGGTGGTCCTTCCCCCGCCGGCCTGGCGATCGAGGGATCGCGCAAGAAAAAATCGGGGCAGGCGAAAAGCCGCGTCGGCCTGCTGATCCTTGGCTTCATGGGTGTCTACGCCGTCATCGGCGGCCGTCTCGTCGAATATGCGATGAAGGACCAGGAGGTCGTCTCCAGCATCCTGCCGCCCGACCGGCTGATGGCCTCGCGCCCCGACATTCTCGACCGTAACGGCGAGGTGCTGGCGACGGACATCCGTACCGTCTCGCTGTTTGCCGAACCGAACAAGATCGTCGACGCCGACGAGGCGGTCGAGAAGCTTGCGACGGTGCTGCCCGAGCTCGACGTCAAGGACACCTACAAGAAACTCTCGGTCAAGACCTCGCATTTCGCTTGGCTGCGCCGGCAGCTGACGCCGAAGCAGCAGAGCCAGATCCTGGCGCTCGGCATTCCCGGCATCGGCTTCCGGCCGGAGAAGCGCCGCTTCTATCCGGGCGGCTCGACCGCCGCGCATATCCTCGGTTACGTCAACATCGACAACCGCGGTGTCGCCGGCATGGAGAAATTTATCGACGACCAGGGGCTGGCCGATCTCGCCTCCGTCGGCATGACCAGCGACCAGCCGCTCGAGCCAGTGCGGCTATCGATCGACCTGCGCGTGCAGAACATCGTGCGGGACGCGGTCGTCAACGCCGTCAACAACTTCCAGTCCAAGGGCGCGGGTGCTGCGGTCATCGACGTGCATACGGGAGAAGTGCTGGCGATGGCATCGGCGCCGGATTTCGATCCGAACGATCCGCAGGAAGGCGCTAAGGAGGGTTGGCTCAACCGGATGACCAACGGCACCTTCGAAATGGGCTCGACCTTCAAGACCTTTTCGCTGGCCATGGCGCTCGATAGCGGCAAGGTGAAGATGACCGACAGTTTCGATGCAAGTAAATCGATCTATATCGGCGGTTTCACGATCCACGATTTTCACGGGCAGCGCCGCTGGCTGACTGTTCCCGAGATTTTCCAATATTCTTCGAATATCGGTACGGCGCGCGTCATCGACATCGTCGGCATCGATGCGCAGAAGGACTATCTCACCAAGTTCGGCCTGTTGACGAAGATGCAGACCGAGCTGCCCGAAGTGAAGATGCCGAGCCAGCCGCGCGTTTGGAAGAAGATCAATTCGATCACGATTTCCTTCGGCCATGGCGTCTCGACGACGGCGCTGCAGACAGGGGTGGCGGCTGCCGCTCTCGTCAACGGCGGCAAGCTGATCGAGCCGACATTCCTGCCGCGCACGCGCGAACAGGCCGATGAGATCGCCACGCAGGTGATCAAGAAGTCGACCAGCGACAATATCCGCTATCTGCTTGACTTCAACGGTTACAAGGGGTCCGGACGTGTCGCCCGTGTGCCGGGCTTTGCCGTCGGCAGCAAGACCGGCACGGCCGACAAGGTGGTGAACGGGCGTTATTCGGCGACCCTGAATTTCAATTCCTTCATTGCCGCATTCCCGATCAACGATCCCAAATATGCCGTGATCACCTTCTGCGACGAGCCGAAGACCGGTGAGAAGGCCTATGGCGGAACGATCTCTGCCGGTACCGCAGGCCCGATCGCCCGCGAGATCATCAGTCGCGCGGCTCCCATTCTCGGTATCGAGCCGAAATTCGGAGAGGGCGGATCGGCCTTGCTGGTGTCTTATTGAGTGTGAATGAATATCGACGCCGATTCGCGAGGGGTGAACCGGATTCAAGAGAGAAAAGTGCGTTCGATGAAATTGCGAGACCTGGCCGGAGATCAGTTTCCGGAACTTGAAGCACAGCTCGAAGGCCCGGCAGGCTTGCTTGATATCTCAGGCCTGTCTTCGGACAGCCGCAAGGTGGCGCCGGGCAATGCTTTCGTCGCGGTCGCCGGCACCAAGGCGGACGGTGTGGGCTTCATCGTGGATGCCGCCGGCCGCGGCGCTGCCGTCGCGATCGCTTCCCAAGCCGTCGCTGCTTCGATCCCGGTGCTTGCGGTCAAAGAGCCGCGCCGTTTCCTTTCCATCGCCGCCGCGCGTTTCCACGGCAGGCAGCCCGATACTATGGTCGCCGTCACCGGCACCGCGGGCAAAACCTCCGTCGCTTCTTTCACCCGGCAGATCTGGGCGCATGCCGGCCACGCGGCCGCGATGATCGGCACGACGGGCGTCGTCTCGCCGACGCGCAACGAATATGGCTCGCTGACGACGCCCGATCCTGTGTCGCTGCATGCGCTGCTGGCGGAACTTGCCGAAGAAGGCGTGACGCATGCCGCGATGGAGGCCTCCAGCCACGGCCTCGACCAGTGCCGGCTCGACGGCGTCAAGCTTGCGGCAGCCGCCTTCACCAATCTCGGCCGGGACCACATGGATTATCATCCGACGATCGAGGCCTATATGGCCGCCAAGATGCGGCTTTTCGATACGCTGTTGCCGAAGGGATCGCCGGCGGTGATCTTCGCTGACGATCCGTGGTCGGCGCAGGCGATCAAGGCCGCGACCGATGCCGGTCACGACGTTCGTACCGTCGGGCGAAAGGGCAACTACCTCTCGTTGAAGCGCGTCGAGCACTTCCGCCACAAGCAAATGGCCGAGATCCATATCGGCGGCGAGATCTTCGAGGTGGACATTCCGCTGGCCGGCGACTTTCAGGTGGCCAACGCGCTGGTCGCGGCGGGTCTTGCCATGTCGACCGGCGTTGAGGCGAAGGTTGCGATGGCCGCGCTCGAGAAGCTCGTCGGCGCGTCCGGCCGTCTCGAACTTGTCGGCCATACGAAAGACGGCGCGCTCGCTTATGTCGACTACGCCCACAAGCCGGACGCGCTGGAAAACGTGCTGGGCTCGGTCAGACCCTTCACCACCGGCCGCGTCATCGTCGTCTTCGGCTGCGGCGGCGACCGTGACCGCGGCAAGCGGCCGATCATGGGCGAAATCGCCTGCCGACTTGCCAACGTCGTGATCGTCACCGACGATAATCCGCGTTCGGAGGAGCCGGCCTCGATCCGGGCGGAGATCATGGCGGCAGCAAACTGCGCCGCGGAAATTGCCGATCGCGCCACGGCGATCCGCGAGGCAGTCGGTATGCTGAGATCCGGTGATACGCTGATCGTCGCCGGCAAGGGGCATGAGGAAGGGCAGACGATCGGCGACGTCACTCTGCCGTTTTCCGATCATGCGGAGGTGCGCAAGGCCTTGGAGGACCTGAAATCTTGAGCTGGCTCTGGACGACCGAAGACATGATCGCGGCGATGGCGGGGCGCCCCTTCGGCACTCCGCCCGAAGGCATCACCGGCATCTCCATCGACAGCCGCTCGATCGCCCCAGGCGAAGTCTTCTTCGCGATCAAGGGCGACCGTGTCGACGGTCACGACTACGCATCGATGGCGATGGCGAACGGTGCCTCCCTTCTCGTCGTCAGCGAGGCGAGGCTTCCCGCGATGGGTCGGCTGACAGTGCCGATGATCGTCGTGGAAGACGTGCTCGCGGCACTCGGCCGGCTTGGCCTTGCCTCGCGCGAGCGCTCAAAGGCCCAGATCATCGCGGTGACGGGATCTGTGGGAAAGACGACCACCAAGGAAATGCTGCGGCATGTGCTGTCGCCCTCCGGCAAGGTGCACGCCTCCGTCGCCTCCTTCAACAATCATTGGGGCGTGCCGCTGACGCTGGCACGCATGCCTGAGGATACGGATTACGGCGTCTTCGAAGTCGGGATGAACCACCCCGGCGAGATCCGGCCGCTGGTGGCGATGATTCGTCCCGATGTCGCCATCATCACGACGATCGCGCCGGCGCATCTCGGCAATTTCAAGAACATCAAGGAAATCGCCGCCGCCAAGGCCGAGATCTTCGAGGGGCTCGAATCCGGTGGGCATGTGGTGCTCAACCGCGATAACGACCAGTTCAATTTCCTCGACCGCACGGCGCAATCGCACGGCATCGAGCATATCCATTCCTTCGGCCAGCATGCCAAAGCCGAATTCCGGCTCGCAGAATTCAATGGCTCCGACGAGAATTCGACGCTGTGGCTGACGATCGGCGGCGAGACGCTGGAAGTTGCGCTCGGCGCGCCGGGCCGCCATATCGCCGAGAATGCGCTCGCAGCGCTCGGCGTCGTCAGGATTGTCGGCGCCGATATGGAGAAGGCGATCGAAGCGCTTGCGACGCTAAGGCCGCAAAAGGGCAGGGGCAAGCGCCACCGGCTTTCGATCGGCGGCGGCAGCTTCACGCTGATCGACGAGAGCTACAATGCCAATCCGGCCTCGATGCGCGCGGCGATCGCGCTGCTGGCGGCTTCCGAGCCGACCGGCCGCGGACGCCGTATCGCCGTGCTCGGCGACATGCTTGAGATGGGCGACTATGCGCAGAAGGTCCATACCGACCTTGCGGTGCCGCTGCTTGCCGCCGGTATCGAACATGTCTGGCTGGCCGGAGCGGAAATGGCTGCGCTCAAGGAATCGTTGCCGGAAATCGTCCATGTCGAATATCGCGAGAACACGAGCGAATTGACGGACTATGTATTGAACTCGGTCGCGCCAGGCGACGTGTTGATGGTGAAATCGTCTCTGGGCATCGGTTTCGGCAAGATCGTCGCCGCGCTCCTTGACAAGTTCCCGCCATTTGCCGACACGCAACGCGAATTTTGATCGGGTAAACAAGGGGCCCTGAATGCTGATCTGGCTTGTCGAACTGTCGGAATATTTCAAATTTCTGAATCTGTTCAGATATATTACCTTCCGCACGGGCGCCGCTCTCTTCACCTCAGCGCTGATCGTCTTCCTGTTCGGGCCGACGATCATCAATTCGCTGCGAATCCGCCAAGGGAAGGGCCAGCCGATCCGCGCCGACGGGCCTCAGACGCATTTCAAGAAGGCCGGCACACCAACCATGGGCGGGCTGATGATCCTCGCCGGCATCGTCGGCGCATCGTTGCTGTGGGCCGATCTTTCCAACGTCTATGTCGTCGCCACGCTGCTGGTGACGCTGGGCTTCGGCGCGATCGGCTTCTACGACGATTACCTTAAAGTCACGAAGCAGAGCCATATGGGCTTTTCCGGCAAGGCGCGTCTCGGCATCGAATTCCTCATCGCCGGCATCGCCGTCTATTTCATGATGCGCACCGCCCTTGCCTCGGGGATTGCCGGCTCGACCTTCGGCTCCTCGATTGCCTTTCCCTTCTTCAAGGACTTCATGATCAATATCGGCATCATGTTCGTCGTCTTCGGCGGCTTCGTCATTGTCGGCGCCGGCAATGCCGTCAACCTGACGGACGGTCTCGACGGACTTGCCATCGTACCTGTGATGATCGCCGCCGCCTCCTTCGGCGTCATCGCCTATCTCGCCGGCAACGTGGTCTTTGCGAATTACCTGCAGATCAATTTCGTGCCCGGCACCGGCGAACTCGCCGTCGTGCTTGGCGCCGTCATCGGCGCTGGTCTCGGCTTCCTCTGGTTCAATGCACCGCCGGCTGCCATCTTTATGGGCGACACGGGGTCGCTGGCACTCGGCGGCACGATCGGCACCGTCGCCGTCGCTACCAAGCACGAGATCGTCATGGCGATCATCGGCGGCCTCTTCGTCATCGAGACGCTGTCGGTCATCATCCAGGTCGGCTTCTTCAAGATGACTGGCCGGCGCGTCTTCCTGATGGCGCCGATCCATCATCACTTCGAGAAGAAGGGCTGGACCGAGAGCCAGGTGGTGATCCGCTTCTGGATCGTTGCCGTCGGCCTTGCGATGCTCGGCCTTTCGACGCTGAAGCTCCGGTGAGGCGGCGATGATCCCGGTCACGACGCTCAAGGACAGGAAGGTCGTGCTCTTCGGGCTCGGCGGCTCCGGCTTTGCCACCGCCCGGGCGCTGATATCCGGCGGTGCCAAGGTGACCGCCTGGGACGACAATCCCGACAGCGTCGCCAAGGCCGCGGCCGAAGGCATCAGGACGGAAGACCTGCACAGCATCGACTGGAGCCAGCAGGCGCTGTTCGTGCTGTCGCCCGGCGTGCCGCTCACCCATCCGAAGCGGCATTGGACTGTCGATCTTGCCCGCGCGGCCGGCGTCGATATTGTCGGTGACGTCGAACTCTTCGTGCGCGAGCGCCGCGCCCATGCGCCGGATTGCCCTTTCATCGCCATAACAGGCACCAACGGCAAGTCGACCACGACGGCGTTGATCGCCCATATCCTGAAATCCGCCGGCTACGACACGCAGCTCGGCGGCAACATCGGCACGGCGGTGCTGACGCTCGATCCGCCGAAGGCCGAGCGCTATTACGTCGTCGAATGCTCCTCCTACCAGATCGATCTGGCGCCGACACTGGACCCTTCGGCCGGCATCCTGCTCAACCTGACGCCCGATCATCTCGACCGTCACGGCACAATGCAGCATTATGCCGATATCAAGGAAAGGATGGTCGCCGGCAGCGATGTCGCGATCGTCGGCGTCGACGACAGCCATTCGGCGCTGATCGCCGACCGTGTCGAGCGGGCAGGCGTCAAGGTGGTCCGTATTTCGCGCCGCAATGTGCTGGCCGACGGCATTTATGCCGAGGGCACCAAACTCATCCAGGCTGCCGGCGGTGCGATGCTGCCTTTCGTCGATCTCGACGGCATCCAGACGCTGCGCGGCAGCCACAATGCGCAGAACGCAGCTGCAGCCGTCGCTGCCTGCCTCGCCGTCGGGGTTTCCGCCGAAGACATCCGCGCCGGCCTTGCCTCGTTCCCCGGCCTCAAGCACCGCATGCAGCCGGTCGGACAGCGTGGCCGCGTCGTTTTCGTCAACGATTCCAAGGCGACCAATGCAGATGCCGCGGCGCCGGCCCTTTCGAGCTATGATCGCATCTACTGGATTGCCGGCGGCCTGCCGAAGGCTGGCGGGATCACGACGCTCGCTCCCTATTTTCCGCGCATCGCCAAGGCCTATCTGATCGGCGAGGCGGCGGCGGAATTCGCCGCGACGCTCGGCGAGGCTGTTCCTTACGAAATCTCGGACACGCTGGAGCGCGCCGTCGCGCATGCGGCCGCCGATGCCGAACGCGACGAGAGCGCCGCTTCGACCGTACTGTTATCCCCGGCTTGCGCAAGCTTCGACCAGTATAAGAATTTCGAAGTCAGGGGCGAAGCCTTCGTCGGCCACGTGGCGGCGCTTGACGGGATTGCGATGCTGATCGGTCCGGCAACAGGAGAGAAATGACATGGTAAGCCGCGCGGAACGTGGGCCTCTGGCCGATTGGTTCTGGACCATCGACCGCTTCTTCCTGGCAATGTTCATCTTCCTGATGGGCATCGGCTTCATGCTGTCGTTTGCGGCATCTCCTGCGGTCGCCGAGCGCATCGGGCTGGAGCCCTTCCACTTCGTCAAACGCCATGCCGCCTTCATGATCCCTTCGATCGGCGTCATGCTCGGGCTGTCGTTCCTGACGCCGCGTCAGGTGCGGCGCACCGCGATCCTGATCCTGATCGTCTCGGTCGCGATGATGGTGCTGGTGCTGTTCGTCGGGCAGGAGGTCAAGGGTGGCAGGCGCTGGATCTGGATCGCCGGCCTTTCCATCCAGCCGTCGGAATTCATGAAGCCCGCCTTCGTCGTCGTCTGCGCCTGGCTGTTTGCCGAACATGCGCGCCAGCCGGAGATCCCCGGCAATCTCTTTGCCATCATCCTCTTCGGCATCGTCGCGGCCCTTCTCATCGCGCAGCCGGACCTCGGCCAGACCATCCTGACCACTGCCGTCTGGGGCGGGATGTTCTTCATGGCCGGCATGCCGTGGATCTGGATCATGCTGCTCGGCATCGGCGGCGCCGGCGGCCTGCTCAGCGCCTATTACGTCTTTCCGCACGTTGCGCTGCGCATAGACAAGTTCATGACCGGCGAGGGCGATACTTTCCAGATCGATACTGCGCGCGAGGCGATCATCCGCGGCAGCTGGTTCGGCCAGGGACCGGGCGAAGGCATCGTCAAGCGCATCATCCCGGATGCGCATACCGACTTCATCTTCTCGGTCGCGGCCGAAGAGTTCGGCATTGTCTTCTGCATGGCGCTCGTCGCGCTGTTTACCGTGCTGGTGCTGCGTGGCCTCTCGCATGCCTATCGCGAGCGCAACGACTTCAACCGCTTCGCCGTCGCCGGCCTGGTGCTGCAGATGGGCATCCAGTCGATCATCAATATCGGCGTCAATCTCGAACTGCTGCCGGCGAAGGGTATGACGCTGCCGCTGATTTCTTATGGCGGCTCGTCTATGGTGGCGATCTGCGTCACCGCCGGCTTCATTCTGGCGCTGACGCGCCATCGACCGGAAAAACGCGCGCAGGACCGGAGCCTCTTCCGCGTCCCGCACGGCGTGCCGGCGGAGTAGGAGACCATGAGCAAAGGCATCGCGCTGCTTGCCGCCGGGGGAACCGGCGGCCATGTGTTCCCGGCGGAGGCTTTGGCCTTCAAGCTGAAGGAGCGCGGCTATTCGGTGCATCTCGTCACGGACAGCCGGGCCGAGCACTATGCCGGCAAGTTCCCGGCCGAGGAGATCCATGTCGTACCGTCGGCGACGATAGGCTCGAAGAACCCGATCGCCGTCGCCCGTTCGCTGTGGACACTCTGGAGCGGCATGCGGGCGGCAAAGAAGCTGATCCAGCGGCTGCGGCCCGTTATCGTCGTCGGTTTCGGCGGTTATCCCACCGTGCCGCCGCTGCTTGCCGCCACCCGGCTCGGCGTGCCCTCGATGATCCACGAGCAGAATGCGGTGATGGGGCGCGCCAACAAAGCCTTGGCAACCCGCGTGCAGGCCATTGCCGGCGGCTTCCTGCCGGAGGGGGGCGCTGCCTTTCCAGACAAGACGGTGACGACAGGCAATCCGGTCCGGCCGGCGATCATCGCCGCGGCCGAGGTGCCTTACACGCCGTCGCATCCGGGTGAGGCCTTCAACCTCGTCGTCTTCGGCGGCAGCCAAGGCGCGCAATATTTCTCCAAGGCGCTGCCGACGGCGATCAGCCTGCTCGACGACGCGCTTCGCGTGCGTCTGCGCATCACCCAGCAGGTGCGTCCTGAGGACATGGAGATGGTCAGCGGCTGCGTCGCCAAGCTCGAGATGGGGGCCGACATTGCACCCTTCTTTACCGACATGGCCGAGAGGCTGGCGAGGGCGCATCTCGTCATCTGCCGATCGGGCGCCTCAACGGTTTCGGAAATCTCCGTCATCGGCCGGCCTGCCGTGCTCGTGCCTTACCCGCACGCTCTCGATCACGACCAGGCGGCGAATGCGGCGGCACTCGCGGCGACCGGCGGGGCGAAGGTGATCGCCCAGTCGGAGCTTTCGCCGGAGAAGATCGCGGCGATACTGACGGCTGTCATGAATGATCCGGAAAAGCTTTCGCACATGGCGGCGGCGGCGAAACTCGCCGGGAAACCCGATGCCGCGAACTTGCTTGCCGACATGGTTGAGGCTATTGCCGCCAGACATACAATTGCGGAATTCAAGAGGACACGCGCATGAAACTGCCGAAGACGATCGGTCTCGTCCATTTCATCGGCATCGGCGGCATCGGTATGAGCGGCATTGCCGAAGTGCTGCACAATCTCGGCCACAAGGTGCAGGGATCGGACCAGGCCGACAGTGCCAATGTCCAGCGCCTGCGCGACAAGGGCATCGAGGTGTTCGTCGGCCACCGAGCCGAAAACCTGGGTGACGCTGAAGTCGTCGTCGTCTCTACGGCGATCAAGAAGAGCAATCCGGAGCTCATCGCCGCGCGCGAAAAGCTGCTGCCGGTGGTGCGCCGTGCCGAAATGCTGGCCGAGCTGATGCGCTTCCGCAATGCGATCGCCATCGGCGGCACGCATGGCAAGACGACGACCACCTCGCTGGTCGCCGCGCTGCTCGAAGCCGGCGGGCTCGACCCGACTGTCATCAATGGCGGCATCATCAATGCCTACGGCACCAATGCCCGCATGGGCGAGGGCGAGTGGATGGTGGTCGAGGCCGATGAATCGGACGGCACCTTCCTGAAGCTTCCGGCCGATGTCGCCGTCATCACCAATATCGACCCGGAACATCTCGACCATTACGGCAATTTTGATGCTGTGCGCGCCGCCTTCCGGCAATTCGTCGAGAATGTGCCGTTCTACGGCTTCGGCGTCATGTGCCTCGACCATCCTGAGGTGCAGTCGCTGGTCGGCCGCATCGAGGACCGCAAGATCATTACCTATGGCGAAAACCCGCAAGCCGACGTGCGTTTCATGAATGTGCGCATCGACGGCACGCGCTCGATCTTTGACGTCGAAATCCGTCGCCGCCGCACCGGCCAAATTATCGAGCTCAAGGGGCTGGTCATGCCGATGCCGGGGCGCCATAATATTTCCAACGCAACGGCGGCGATCGCCGTTGCCAACCGGCTCGGCATATCGAGCGCAGATATCGCCAAGGGGCTTGCCTCCTTCGGTGGCGTCAAGCGCCGGTTCACGCTGACCGGCGAGTGGAACGGCGTGCAGATATTCGACGATTACGGCCACCATCCCGTCGAGATCAAGGCAGTGCTGCGCGCCGCCCGAGAATCCTGCAAGGGGCGTGTCATCGCCGTCCACCAACCGCATCGCTTTAGCCGTCTTGCGAGCCTGTTTGAGGAATTCGCCGCCTGCTTCAACGATGCCGACAGCATCTTCCTGGCACCCGTCTATGCGGCGGGTGAGGATCCGATCGAGGGTATCGATTCCGTGTCGCTGGTCTCGCGCATCAAATCCGGCGGCCATCGCGACGCCCGCTTTCTAAGCTCGGCGGAGCTTTTGCCGCAGATGGTCGCGGAGGTTGCAAAGCCTGGCGATTTCGTGGTTCTGTTGGGGGCTGGGAGCATCACATCCTGGGCGGCGGCGCTGCCCAAGCAACTGGAAGGCCTATCGGGAAAGTCCGTATGAAACAGGTGAATGGAGAAAAGCTTCTCGCGTCTCTCGGAGACGGTGTAAAGGATATCCGCGGCCGTATCACGCCGGATGCCCCTATGGACCGTGTCACCTGGTTCAGGGCTGGCGGTCTGGCCGAGCTGATGTTCCAGCCGCATGACATCGACGATCTCGTCGCCTTCCTGAAGATATTGCCGGAAGAGGTGCCGCTGACGGTGGTCGGCGTCGGCTCCAACATCCTGGTACGCGACGGCGGCATTCCCGGCGTCGTGCTGCGCCTGTCGGCCAAGGGGTTCGGCTTCGTCGAGCTTACCGGCGAAAACCGGATTCTCGCCGGCGCCATCTGCCCTGATAAACATCTGGCGGCGATGGCGATGGACAACGGCATCGGCGGCTTCCATTTCCTCTACGGCATTCCCGGCGGCATCGGCGGCGCGGCGCGCATGAATGCCGGGGCCAACGGCGTGGAGACGCGCGAGCGGCTGATCGAAGTCCATGCGGTCGACCGCAAGGGCGACAAGCATGTGCTTTCCAATGCCGAGATGGGCTACTCCTACCGGCATTCGACCGCATCGACAGATCTGATCTTCACCTCCGTGCTGTTCGAGGGCTATCCGGAAGAGCGCGCGCAGATCCGCGCCGAGATGGACGCCGTGCGCAATCACCGCGAGACGGTGCAGCCAGTGCGCGAAAAGACCGGCGGCTCAACCTTCAAGAACCCGACCGGCCATTCGGCCTGGAAACTGATCGACGAGGCAGGCTGCCGTGGCCTCGTCATCGGCGGAGCGCAGATGTCGTCGCTTCACTGCAACTTCATGATCAACATGGGGCAGGCAACCGGCTACGACCTCGAATATCTCGGCGAACAGGTGCGTCGCGAGGTCTTCGAAAAAGACGGCATCAAGCTCGAATGGGAAATCAAACGCCTCGGCGTCTTCATGCCCGGCCGCGAAGTGCGTCCGTTCCACGGCGTGACGAGCGAGTAGCGGTTACGTCACCGCAAGCTTCAGGCCCTCGCGCGGCGTGACGACGGGCGACCAGCCGAGCACGTCGCGGGCATGGGATATATCGACCTGCAGGGAACCGCAAAGACGCTGGTAGACGGCGGCCTTTCCGGTGACCCTCGCGCCCATCTGCAACAAGGCGGGGGGGAAGGGGAGCAGCATCGGTTTGACGCCCAATCCTGCGGCAATCCCTTCGATAAGCCCGGGAGTCGAAAGATCTACTCCATCACCCGCGAGAAAGGTCTGGCCGGCTGCGCCGGGATGCTTCATCCCGGTGATGATCAGATCGACGAGATTTGGAAGCGCGACCAATGTCCGGCGGTTCTTCAGCGACGCGAAAGGGAGCGGTATCTTCTTCCCGACAAGTCCGACGAGCAGGGCGAAGTTGCCCCTCGCGCCGGGTCCATAGACGAGCGGCGGGCGAATGATCACGACTTCCATGCCTGTTCGGGCGGCGATTTCATGCAGTCCGATTTCAGTTTCCAGCTTTGAAATGCCATAGGGATCGATCGGCATTGGCGTATCGTCGTGCCGGAAGGGTCGATCGTTTTCCTCGCCATTGACCTTGATGCTGCTGATGAAGACGAACCTTTTTGCGCCCGCGCGGGCGGCCTGCTCGGCGAGGTTCAACGTAGCGGCGGTGTTGATCCGACGAAATTCCGCAAGCGGATCGGCTGCGCGGTCGTTCATGATGTGAACACGAGCGGCGAGATGGACGATGACATCGATACCCTCGAGAACCGCTGTCCAATCGGTTTCGCTTGTTATCTCGACGGGAAAATGCCGCACAGATGTCGGGAAGCTGGCGGCTGCAGATCGCGTCGTTACCGCAAGCTCGCATATCCGCTCCCCATGCAGTCTTTCGACGAGAGGCCCACCGACAAAGCCGGCCGCGCCGGTAATGAGGCATCGCATGATCTGTTCCCCGTTTTGCCGTGAGTGTTCCGGTTAACCGGAAGTGCCCACGGCATCAATAAAAAAGCCGCGACGTTGGAGCGCCGTGCGTCCTTTCGGACGCACTAACACTTTGAATCTACGCATCGTGCTTTCCGAAAATCGATTCCCATTTTCGGGCCGATGCGCTAGAGCGGTTCAGCTTTTAACGGGAGCGCAGGACCGCTCTAGCCTTTTGTTTTTACGCAATTCCGGACGGAAAACCGCTTCGCACTTTTCCTGGAATTGCGCTAGAGCGGGATTGTTTTAGGTCTGTTCATATCCGGCTTCCCTGAAGTAGTTTTGGCACTCTTTCGGCGAGACGGTTTGAAGGGTGGCTGCCAGCGCGTCATCGACAGCCTGTCGGGTTCGGGCCTGCGCCTTACGCAGCTCGTGCTTGATCTTGGCAAAGAGCTTTTCGATCGGATTGAGATCGGGAGAGTATTGCGGCAGGAAGAACAATCGGGCGCCGGCCTTGC